>NZ_JBCHWD010000011.1:0-88940 GCF_059801225.1 Serratia sp. Ae19-1
GTGAGTAAGCAGAATTCCGAAACCACTACACTTTACCGTCAGGTAAAAAATCCGAATCCAGTTTTCATTCCTGAAAAGGGAAAGAAAACCCTTCCGTTCTGTGAAAAAATTCGCGAGAAAGCTGTTGGCTTCACTGAGCGTGCAGAGTTCCAGGCACTGGTTGCTATGCTGATCGCCCGTGGTGAGCGCAAAAGGCGCCCGCCAGTGTTACGCATACGGGCACTGGAAGCATCCGTACAGGCAATGTGTCACTATTTTAATCCCCTTGCTAATCGCGTTGGTTCATCGCTCACTACCATGAGCATTCGCTGCGGACTGGCCACAGAAAAAAAACGTCTGTCGATCACCCGTCTGACAGGTGCCCTGAAGTTTCTCGCTCAGCTGAACCTCATTACCTATAACACCGAATACGATAAAGAAATTGGCTGTAATATCCCCACAGACATCACTTTCACACCGTTGATGTGGCAGGTGCTTGGGGTGTCTGAAGAAGCCGTTGCTGCTGCGCGCCGCAGCCGTATTGAGTGGGAAAATAAGCAGCGTGAGAAGAAAGGGCTTCCTCGCGCCGGTGCTGATGAACTTATCAGTGCGGCCTGGTCATTCGTTCGTGAACGCTTCCGTCAGTACCACAAGTCACGCTATGAACACGGCATGAAACGTCACAGGGCGCGTAAGGACGCTCCGCGAACGCGCAAAGAGATCGAGCTGCTGGTTCGTCAGCAAATCCAAAAAGAAATCAGGAAAGGCCGCTTCTTCGGTAATCTTGATGCGGTTCGGGCAGAGATAGAACGCCGTGTCTCGGAGCGAATGAAGCTTTCGCGTGGCCATTACGCACGACTTGGTGATGCGTTGCTGGTCACAACCTAACGCCAGCTAATACGCTGCCTTTTTGAATCTGGTGCCCTGGCATCGGTTTACGCCTGCCCACTTTTCGGCTTTTATTGCCGTGTTCACCTTCTTCAGCCCCTGTTTCAGGCCCCCGTCGGGGACCTGAATGACAAACATGTCCTGCTGATGCCGAGTTTAATAAACTTAACCAAAATTCTTCTTTTGTTGCCCGCATATTTCTGTGACCGAACGCCCAATATTTCACCGCTTTTAGGTTTTCATCCAGTTATCCACATAAACCACAAGAGGCTAAAGTGATAAGCTACTGGATGGATGCTTTTTAAACCACAATAAGGAATTTCTACAAACCGCGATGATCCTTTTAAACTTCTGATCTCCTATCTTTTAAACTTCAGTCATTACTTACATTTAAAAATAAAACCTATTCGCCACCTGTCCTGTGGACATGTGTATAACGCCCGCCCTTGCAGCGGACAAAGTCCGCGCCGGTTCGGTTCAGGCGCTTTGCGCCTAGAGTTAGCACCCGCCAAAAATGGCGGGCAGGGTGCAGAACGTTACAACAGCAACAGTCGACCACTTACTCCTAGGATCCTCAGCTCCCCACAAAAAACCCACCACTGAAAAGCGCCGCCGCCCGGGCCGAAGGCCCGGAACAACATCGCTTTTAATGATGGATGTTGTAACTAGAACCCGAGCCGCTTTAATTCACACCTGCGGCAGACCCTGTGCAACACGCCCGTAAGCGGTCCTAACGGCCCGCTAACGCGGAGATACGCCCCGACTGCGGCGAAGCCTTGTCGTGACCACTCCGACGGCGCACATCATTTCCTGTGCCGCCTGTCTGCGGGTTATGGCTTAGCAGGGCGAAGAGATGGATTGGTGGAACCTATCAGAACTGATACCGGCTGCGCCGGGCTACGGCGCCATTTACGGAGGTGCAGTATTCAGCGACAGAGGGCGCCTTCATGCGCCTTCGGCGCATTTATTGAATGCCTGCGCGCTGCTCGGCATTTTCACACCAGAATCTGGTAGCTGCGTTACCGGCTTTGCCGGGCTACGGCGCCACTGGCCTTCATTTTAATAGTTAACATTCGCTGGCGCCTCCATGTAGCCAGGCGGCATACTGCTCCTACATTTAAGAACAATGTGATCCTCCTACTCAATAAGGTCTGACTGAAGGTGCCGGCAATGCAGCTTTTTCACGGAACCAGACAGCGTTTTGATAAGTTTGATGTGGCATACAAAGGAACTGGTGAGTCCGGAAACATCGCTGCCTGCTGGTTTACGGATAATTTTAAAGGAGCCAGCAATCATGCGTTATTCAAAAACAGAAATCCCGGACTGCCACTGGTTTGCCGGTGTGAACTGAACACCGGGGCGATTATCGCTAATCACCGGTTGCCGCTCGCAGAGCAGCCCGATATCGCGGCACGTCTGAGAGATGGACTTCCAGTCAGCATCAGTAGCCAACTCAGTAAAGGCTGGGACTGGCATGCCCTGCGCGAGCCTCAATACAGCACTTACAAAGGGAGTATGCTTTATGTGGGTGACAGGCATGTAGATTCAGATGAAATGATCCGCCTTTACCTGAATTGTGGTATCCAGGGCGTTTATGACTGGGAAGGTATATTTACGGACAGCTATCTTCACGGTACAACTACCGTGATATTTGATACCAGTGCAGTGGCTATTATTGACAAAATCGAGTACGGATCTGACGACTGGCATAGCTGGCTGAGTGAATACCGGGAGAAGAATTGTGTTCTGGAAAGGGAACAGAAAGTACAGCAGGCTCACCACGGCTAAGAATAATTTTGAACATCTGCTGTCGGTTGCGTCTTCTCTGCCGGTCCAGGCTTTGCCGGATTTAATTCGCGCTATGGTCCGCCCTTTGCAGAGTGATTTCCTGCTCGCGGTGGCAGAAGAAGGAACCGATGCCCGTCCGGATTTGACACCCGGGGAATTTTTCTTTAATGCCATCACAGAGGTTCACGTATAGGAAATTGAAACCATTTTTGCGCTGGAATGAAGTAGTTGAAATTTAACCATTATCCGATTCGTGTGCTGCAGGAACAGTCTGCGCTCCGCAGGCTGGTGATGATTTGTGCTTTTTCAGGCCATTTTTCAGGCAGCCAGTGTGCGCAAGGCAGACCTTCCCTGTGTCAGGCCGGGATGTACCTCATCAGACTGATGTCCCGCGCGTGGATTTTCAGCCCCTGTACATTCAGACCCGCTACTGCGCGACGGTAAACCATTTGCCCGCCACACAGCACACATTCAAACGGGTCACGCCGCAGGAACTGTTTGCTCATCTGTGCGTAACACACCTTTGACACCGGCTCCGGTTTATCCATCCCCAGCGCGCTGTATACCTGCGGCAGTTTTTCCCCGCACACCCGGTTGGCCAGAAAGCCAAAATACCTCACCATGCGGAAGAACTTCTCCGGGATGTGCTGTTTCAGACGTGCCACGATTTCACGCTGCGTCAGCGTCTCCGTGGCCTGCTCACCTGTATTGTGGTCGTGATAGCGGAAGCTCAGTGTGGCACCGCCAGCGTAGTGCGCCAGCCGGGAGCCCGCTATCGGCGGCTTCTTCAGGTAACGGCCCAGATATTTCACGGTGTTTTTACCCCTCGCCGTCTTTTTTGACATGTACACATGCCAGTAGTCGCCGCCGGCGGTCAGTATCAGGCTGCGCCACTGTGATTCGGTGGTGATGTGACTCAGGGAAGGCGGCAGCACAACGCCTTCATACCAGACGCCCAGCAACAGCTGCCGGATATTCCACATCCAGCGGGCGCGCATGGCGTCCTTCCGGAAGCTGATTTTTTTCCATTTGCCGTGCGCATCAATGCCGCCGCAGGTGACGGAGACGTGAACATGGGGATGCCAGTTGAGACGACGACCGTAAGTGTGGATCGCGCAGAAAATGCCGATATCCAGCGCCCGTTTACCGGCGGCGTACAGCAGGTTATCGACCGCCAGACGGCAGAGGTCGTTGAGCAGCCAGCGGTTGACCTCAAAAAGGGGCCAGAGCGTATCGGGAAGAGTGAAGACCAGGTGTATCCAGTCACAGTCCGGCAGGCGGTTAAGCTGGGCGGCAATCCACAGGTCAGTGGCCTTTTTCCCGCAGGACGGACAGGCCCTGCTGTGGCAGGCATTGGTGATATATTTTACATGCGGACAGCCGGGATTATCGCAGCCATATTCCTTAACGCCGGTAATGCGGGTACCACAGGCGAGCATTTTGGTGACGGCTTCAACTTCAATATCGCGCAGTCCACCGGCGTCAAGGAAGGAGGTCCAGCACTGGTTGGCCGTGAACAGTCTTTTGAGCGGACGGGGCAGAAAACCGTCAGAAGCGGTGAGGGTCATCCGCCAGCATCTCCGCTTCGGTGGCATACAAATCGAAATGGCGACAGGAGTGGCAAAACGACACATAGTGCCACGGGGACTCAGGGAAAAGGCGGTAAAAATTTTCCCAGACACACTGGGTACAGGAAGGATTATTGCCGGAGACAAAGTCAGCAAAAACAGATGGATATGAAAAGTTATTCTGACGGGCTACGGCCTTCAGAGCCTGTTTAACCATTTTGGTGTGAGCGAACTGATGCTGGGGAATGTGGCATGGGAGTACTCTGCTGCAATAAGACTCTGGGATGTCATATTCTGCCACACTTCGATTTGCAGCCGCCAGGCTGCTTAGTTCGTCGGATGGGGGAGATCCAGGATATTGTAGATGCGGTAATTTTTCTTGAAAAATCTCAGTTTATCACAGGTGAAATATTACACGTCGATGGCGGTCAGTCAGCTGGCCATTGGTAATAATGTTCAAGTAGATACGAGGTAGCTATGCCGTTCGTCAGCGTAAGAATCACACGCGAAGGAAATACTCCTGAACAAAAAGCGAAAGTGATTGAGGAAATTACTGATACTCTACAGAGAGTATTAGGTAAAAAACCTGAATTAACTCATATCGTTATCGAAGAAGTGGATATGGACAACTGGGGTGTTGCCGGTAAAACAGCTTCTGAGAGAAATAAGTAACTCCATATAACAGGAGGAGCATAATGCTCCTCCTTTTTCTCTACGGCATGATTACTGCTGTGATATGTGTTTTATTTCCCATTCTTGCCTCTATTATTTTATAAGACTCTCCGCCTTCTTCTTTAGTGAGTTGTCGGATTTTGCTTTCTGCATTCTCCAGTGAATCGCCAGTAGCTGTTATTGTTTTTGCGGATACGGTAAATGGTAATATTAAAAAAATACACAGCACAGAAATTAATGTTTTCATCATTTATGTTCTCTCTGTTTATGATATTAAAGAGCCGCTTTTAACCAGTCTTCAACACTTTCTGTTTTGATATTATTTTTGACATTAAACGTTTCAGTCATTGGCCACCAGACCCCTGTTCCCCGTGCAAACGCAGTACGGTAACGAAGCATTTGATTGTCTGGGTCAGCATGAAGCTCGTCCAGTAATGCAGGAAGGGCAAATACGTTTTTGGTAAACGTTTGTTCTGTCATCCTTTCGACTGTCTCAGCAAGCTTACCGTAGGAAATTGTTTCACCTGCAATAAATACAACTTCATTCTTTATACGGGGCTGATGCAAATAGATAGCGGTCGTCAGGCGGCCAATATCTGCAGGTGTTGTAACTGTAACCTGTGTATCCCAGCCTCCCAGAGCATTAATTGTTTTCGCCGCCAGGTTGACCACATTAAACTCAGGTTCAAACAGAAAACTGGTAAACATGCCCGTGGAAACGATAACCCATTCCGTTGAATTTTGTTGGCGCAGCAGGGTCCTGACATCATACTGCTCATCCCATACCGGTTGGCCGCTTCCTTTACCCACGACATCATAGTTAACACCGAACTGCCATGGAAAGTAACGTTTCACTTTTGCTGCCAGGACAGCCTTTGTAATTTTGAGTTGCGTGCCAGAACCCGCGACGAAGCCCATACAGTTTATAATGGTGTCATACCATTTGAAGGTTTCCTGTAATGATTCAGCTGTGGCTCCTGCCACATCCATTGAAATAAATTTCGCACCTGCAGCTGTATGCTTTTTATGCGCTTCCGACCGGAGTTTTCCTTGCTCATCCCATGAGCCGGGAGAAACGATCACCGTAACTGAACCATTGAGTTTTTCTACAGCCGGCACCAGTGCGCTCAGCATAGCGTCTCCCAGTTGTCCCGCTCCCAGCACCAATACTCTCTCAGCTGTATTGAAATCTTTAACTTGCATTTTAATTCCTTCCCCCTTCAGGAGGCTTGTCTACTAAACGTACAGGAATTTTACTGTTGATTAGGTGTTTCGATAAGTATATGAATACGGGTTAGACTGTTAGCTGAAATGGTACAATTGCTTAACGATCCGGGAATAACTATGGATAAACTGAATTCAATGCAGGTCTTTGTGCATGTGGTGGATACGCATAGTTTCGCAAGGGCATCAGAAATACTGGGCTTACCACGATCAACGGTTTCACGTGTTATAAAAGAAATGGAAACCTATCTCGGGCTTCAACTTCTGCAACGTACCACCCGAAAACTCAGTGTCACAGCCGACGGCAGAAGATACTACGAAGAATGCAAAAGAATTCTGGCGGATATCGCTACAATAGAATCTTCATTTCCAGGCAGAGCGGGACAGCCGAAAGGCCGGTTTAAAGTTGGCATGCCCCAGACCCTCGCAAGATATAGCTTTATTCCGAAAATATATGAATTTTTGGATCTTTATCCCGAACTGGATATGATCCTCTGCTCAAGTGATAACATTGAGGATCTGGTCCAGGAAGGGTATGACTGTGTGATCAGAACGGGTCGGATCGAGGATTCGACTTCCCTGGTGGCCCGTCCGCTCGCAAAATTTCAATGGGCTGTTATGGCCTCTCCAAAATATATAGAGGCGCATGGCAAACCTGAGAGCCTGAACGATCTGGATAGACACGGAGCCGTTGGATTTCTGAACCACAGAACCGGGCGTACCACTGACTGGTTATTTTCGCTGGATGGCGAAGACAGAGTGATTCGCATGAAGGAGAATTTCGTTGTTGATGACACTGATGCCTACATTCAGGCTGGTATTGCCGGAATTGGATTAATCCGGGTAGCAAGCTATCTGGTTATTCCATTTATAAAAAATGGATCTCTTATACCCTGCTTAAATGAGTATTCCTACGACTTACCTTTGTCATTGGTATACCCGCAGAACCGATATCTTCCACCTTCGGTTCGCTCGTTCTATGAATGGAGCAAATCAGTTCTTAACCCCCCGGAAAATAACTAACGTTCCCGGGCGGTTAAGACGTAAAAATCAGCCTTTCCAGTGTGACTGGCGAATGATTTTACAGAAATTGAATGGTGTAAAGCTTGGGTCTTTGTCCTTAAGGACATCTGCTTTCACGTTCCCAAATGTGGTTTCTGGCCGATGCTTAATGCCATCATAAAAGGCCTGAATTATGTCCTCCTTGAAGTTTTCAGTGCGGGGATGTTGGTTTACAACGGCAGTTCTCTCCTCATCACTGTATGTATCATAACCAATACCTAAAACATCCATCTCAACCCCGGTCGTTAAAAAAGCGATTTCTGGGGCCATAAATTCTGGTATACTAGGCGTGGTGTGCAAGGCAATTGCAGTCCACACTTTATCAATATCTTCCTTTGTTACACCATAGCTTTTCATAAAATCACGAGCTGCATTCGCGCCATCCACTTCGAAACGTTTATCACAGCTGCAGTGCTCATGAGTTAAACCTATATCATGGAACATACATCCAACATAGAGAAGTTCATGATCGACATGTATTTCCCGTTTCTGAGCAGCCAGGGCTGCCCAGTAATAAACCCTGCTGGAATGGTTGAAGAGTAAATCCGATTCAGTATCACGAATGAATGATGTTGTATCGCGAGCCATCTGCGTGTCAGGAATCAAGCAGCCGGCCGTAACGATCCTCATCCTCGCCAGTGACGGTAACGATGCGCTGTGTCACCATCGATGAGAGTTTCTGTCTGGAACGCTGGCCAAAGGGTTGGTTCTTTTCAGGCGCATCGATACCGGCAAGACGAACACGCTTCAGCTGGTTCCCCTCACCAAGAATCTCAACGGTATCCCCGTCGAGCACACGAACAATCCTGCCGTTAATATCCGCACTTACCGGATAAGTCACGATGAGCAAACTAATTATGTACAGTGTCCGAAACATGTCTATATCTCTGGTTTTTTTATACATTGAGTGTCTCATTTTGAGACGGCAAAGTATATCGCGATGACGTGAATAGTGGATGTGTCTTATAGAGAAGGACTGGTGCGTTAAAAAGGGCACAATGTGCCCTTTAAGTTACCATCAGATATTATAAGTACACCATATTCACTTTAATGGATTACCAAATTCATTTAGGTACAGCTGACCGAATTTATAGGAAGCATAGTCGGTAAGATGTCCCACGTCACGATAGACAGTTACGCCATCAATATTTGTAATGCATTTACCACTAATGCACTGTATTGATTTAGGATCAATAAAGGTCAGCGTTGGGAACTCAGCCTTCATTTTACTCATCAGTTGCGTGACTTTTTCCCCGTTGGTATTTGCCGGGTTTTGCATATCACATTCATTGATGTCAAATGGGCGTCGATGAATAACATGCTGATTTATACAGTTTTGATAGTTGCGTGGCATGTTCGCAATGGTGAACATGATTATTGGCTTTGAACCAGAATCTATGATAGTACGTATGGCTGTACGTAACGCCATTTCGTATCGACTGGCTGAGAGTGCCTCACTTCGCTCATCCTCATCTTTAGTGATTAACTGGGCAGAAAAATAATTTGACCACACATGCCCTAAAATAACATAGTCATAGTGATTTGATTTTATATAATCATAATATTTCTCAGCGTTATCATGACATTCTTCATATTTGACGCCTTTATATTTCCACCAGTCATACTGATAAATTCCCGGTAATGCCAGGCACGAAGACGTGGTGAGGGAGTACATTTTTATGCCAGCATTCTTAGCCAAGACATCATAAAACCCCCAGAAATGGTTAGCATTTGAATCGCCAATCAGAAAGGCTTTCTTCGAACCTTCATGGTCGCCGAACTGACAGTCCGTAAGGTCCTGGCTTCCACTAAGGCAGCCATCCCTCGATGCGGCATTCTCGGAAGCGGAATTCAACAGCTGTAACGAGTGATTGTATTCATCGCTGAAGCGCTGTGGCAAACCATTCGTTTTCACGGTTAATGTGTAAAGGCCCGTGCAGACCGTAAGGGGGAGCAATACAAGCAGGATCATACTCTTTGCAAATGACAGCTTAACCCGGCGGAAGCGCTCTTCAATACCGTGATAGGTAAGCACTGCCAGTGCTGCAGTTATCACCAGCGCAATGCACAGTGTCTTGCCGGACAGAGTGATCTCAAGATAATTGAACGCTGCAAATATGGGCCAGTGCCAGAGGTACAGAGAATAAGAAATTTTACCTGTGTAGTTTATCGGTGCTAATTGTAAGGTTCGATTTACGAATGTGTTCTGGTTTATCAGTAATATTGCTGAGGCAAGGCAAACAAGCAGTGTCCAGCTATTTGGATATGCCTCAACTGGTATGCTTAAACCTGAAGTACAGATAAGTACAGCGATAGCTACTACTGCCAGAGGATTAGTTATCCATCTGTTGGTTATCTGAATTCTGTCCTTTAATAAAGCTACGCTTCCACCAATCAGAAACTCAAAAGCGCGCATATTTAATGAGTAGTAATGCTGTCTGGACGAGTACAGGCTGATAAGAATAACAATTATTGTTGCAGTTAAGGTAAGTAACAACCAGCCATAAAGGAACGGTTTATACGCAAATTTTCTTTTAAATTTACTGGCAAGTAGTGTCAAAATGGTCGCGAAAAGCGCAAAGAAAAAATACCACTGCCATTCAATTGCCAAAGACCATGTATGCAAAAGCAGGAAGTAATCAGAGTCAGGAGATGCGTATGCTGCACTAAGCTTATCAAAATACTGGTTTGATAAGAAAAGAGTGGTGTATTTGGCACTTTTTGCGAATGCGGTGTAATCGTCAGGAATGTAGCAGTATGTCGCTACAATGATGGCGCCGAGAATTGTCACCAGCAGTGCAGGCTGCAATCGCCATAATCTGCCTTTTATAAAATTAGTTAGTGAGAATGTTCCTCTTTCAATTTCACTGATGACTTTTCCGGTAATCAGGAATCCTGATATGGTGAAAAATATATCAACACCAATAAAGCCCGAAGGGAAGTACGATAATCCTGCATGGAATAATATAACAAGCAGGACAGCGACAGCGCGGAGACCGTCTATGTCTTGCCGGTAATTTTGTACTGCATAGCTTTTAGTATGATTATCTAAAACTAAATCCATTTTATAATGGCACCTTACATTTACATATTTATGGTTATTTAGATTGTGGTCAGTCTATCGGGAAGCAGAGCACGCAATATTTCCCTGATATCTTATGATATCGTTTCTCAGCTACGTATACCAAAAATAAGTCGTGAGTGTTTGTCTTACGTCTTGCCTGGATGCTTATTTACATACGCCGTTAACAAGTAACTGAGTGGCATAGCTGATATTGAGGCCAGTCATATTCGTGTTGAGCGCATTTATCATGTCTGCACTGGTATAAATGACGCTGCCCTTCAGGATTCCCTGGTAACCTTTTGACGTCACCACAACAAGCTGTTCCGGGGTACAGAGCGCCTCCCTTCCTGCAGACAGATCTGAATCGACGGCACGCAGGTACACCGGAGAGGCGGCCACCACAAACCGATCGTCAGGCCTCGCCTGCATCAGCGTCCTCAGGGAAGCATACCGTCGTTCAGCAGGCGGGCAAGCTGTCAGGCTTTCCCACAGTCTGCTGTGACTGAACGGCATCGAGGAGAACGTTGCCTCATAAGGGACCACCGGGTCTGATACGTGCAGCAGCCCCAGACCCGCTGAAATCACCCACATCTCAGCACCGTTACGCGCCGCTGCTGCTGCTGCCCTGCTCCAGTGCTGGCCCGTATACAGTTCACCTGCTGTTATGGCAGCGCCGTCGTTCCGCGCCCTGGCCAGCCTTTCCAGCCAGACTTCATAAGCATTTCCGGCGTCGTGTTCATATGGAAAGACGGTTTGACCGGCTGTTATGGTTTTGCGGCGCGTGCAGGTGACGATGAGATTGACGTTGCCTGTGCTCATGACGGCATCCCCGCGCTGTCGTCGTTCCAGACGATAACCGTGGCCAGATGGTCCGCCACCTCCTGCCCCGTGTAACCGGCCAGGATCGTCAGCGCCCTGGAGCCTGCGTCACGGGAGAGCGGACTCCGGAACCCGAATCCGTCCGTCATCAGGAGCCACTGCAGACGGTCAGTCCAGCGCTCGCCGGGTTTACGGACCGGCGAAAACACAATCTCCGTCAGCGGTTCGCGGTTGCAGTACAGCTGGCGCTGTTCCAGTTCGTCCAGCAGGCTGTTCAGCTCGCGCCGGTCAGCGTCTTCCTGACTCATCTGCGGCCAGCGGATGCGGTGCCACAGGAGCTCCTGCGCCTGTTCGCCCGTGAACCCTGCGCGCGCCAGCTGGTCGGCCAGCGCGGCCTGCGTGTCATCCTCACAGCCGGCAGCCGCGAGCGGGAACGCCTCCGGACTGTCGCGCAGAACGCGCAGCAGGCGTGCCGGTGCCGGCAGTGGCCGCAGGGATACTTCAGGCCTGACCACGGCCAGGCGAATATCCTCAGTCAGTCCGGTGATCCCCTGTGCCTGAAGTGCGGCGTCCAGCTGGCGGTACCAGGTGCCGGTCAGGTCTTCCGGCGCGGTACCATTCTGCGTGCCCGCCTCCGGCGTGGTGCTCTCATTGATTTGCATCCGGACCGCAATACCCGCATCGTGGCAGGCCTGGAGCCACTGCGCCACCTGAAGGGGATCGCCCGTCAGACGCGTCACCTGCCCGGCCGTGTTCCACAGCTGGAGACAGGTGGTCCCGTCGAGGCGGATAACGTAGTCGCCCCGGCACGCCAGGTGCCAGATGCCGTCCAGCGCCACCGGCCGGTCGTGAGCCTCGTCCGCCTGGCCGGGCGGGTTCAGGGGCAGAACCCGGACCGTTGTCGCGCGCTGCTCCGCCAGGACGCGCGCCTGTTCGTCAGCGAGAAGCGGGGCGGCCAGCGCCCGGCCGGCGTCCGTCAGCTCAACGGCCAGCTGCATGTTCGGGGCACGAAGGGTATGCAGCCAGCCCGCGGCTTCCATGCGCCGGCAGGAGGCGCGCAGGTTCGGCCCGTACACCGGGGCGTCCCCGGCCTGCTCCAGCACCCGCTCAATATCCTTTGTCGCCACCGGTCCCGGACGTTTCGCATCGAGGGCGGCCAGCACAATCAGCACCCGCCGCTGAAGCGGTGACGGGCGACGGTTTTTTTTCTCCGTCACGCCCGGATCTCCCTGAGAGCATGGATCAGCCCCTCAAGGCGCAGTCTGTCAGCGTCAATACGCTCCATGTCCGGCACGCCCGGGTACCCGCTCATTGCGAGGATAAACCAGAACCGGAGAATGTCTGAGGCCCTGTTCAGCTCCTGGACGTAGTACGGGCCGTCCAGGCGAAGGTCGCATTTCCTGATTTCTTCCTCTGCCTTTTGCGTCAGCAGCTCATAGCTGAGTGAAAACGTCGTTTCCTGATCCATTCTGCACGCTCCGTCTGATAATGTCGGTTGAGTGAAAAATCATATCTCAAATGATTTGCCACTCATTATGTAAATATCATATCAGATATAATGTTACTAATAATGATGAATATCACACTCGGTATGATTTTATGCGCGTGGTTTATTTATCATATCCTTTGCGTGTTTCCCGCCGTGCAGATCCGAAAAGATGCTTAGTAGGAAATGCCGTACCTGAGCCGTCAGGCTGGCCGGATGATATAGTGGATCCTCGAACCGGAACGGGAGGGTTAAATGGGAAATTATTCAGATTTTGAGACCGATTTTGTTCAGCGAACACTGGCGCTTATCGATCAATATAACGAAATGATTGAGGAGCTGGGCAAACCCTTCAGGGAGCAGTACAACTACACGTTGACCCTGAATTGCCTTCTGGGTCTTATCGTGTTACCGAAAGAGAGGGCGCTTTCTTTCCTGCCTGCCGACCGTTTAACGCGGCAACGTAAAGCTGAAATGGGATTACATGAGTCACAGCTGCCCGGACCGGAAATGAACCTGCGGGAGTTGATCCATAAGATGCGGAATTCAGTTGCTCATTTCTGCGTCCAGGTAGAGTCAGCCAGCGATGCACACCTTGTAGACTGGATTGTTTTCAGGGAATCTCAGGGAGATGGAGAAGTCTACGCCAGCTTCAGCGCTCCGGAGCTTTTACCCTTTCTGAAATATTATGCGACCCTGCTGCTCGACAATATGGCCCGCCGTCGAGCCCCCGCTGTTAACATATTGGATTTGTAAGGGATTTACACCATGTTGATTCTCGATTGCTCCTCACGAACTCAGGCGTTGCATACATTATCTGCCGGGTTTGGCTGTCCCCCTGAAAAGCTGAAAAAAGTGCTGCTTTCGCTCGATCTTGAAAGTATCTACGAGCTTAATCCTCGCCAGTTGGTTGATGCACCTCAGTATCTGAGAGAGTACGTCTGTGCGGAACTGGGCGAACCGGGACCATTCACCCGGGCTCTGTGGTTTCATGGCACCCGGACTTTCGCCGGTAATACTTTTCCGGCGGGGTTACTGGCGCTAAATCAGTCAGAATCCCTCGCCATGAAAATGCTGCTCGACCTGGCCCCGAATGAGATGGTCCGTACACACCTGAAGGAATGGGATGTTCCGGGGGGCGTCCCGGATGAGATGTTTCAGCTCAGAACCGGCGATAAAATCCACTGGGGGCCTTTTGGCCATTTAGTCCGGGAATTACATTTTAACGCCAGTGAAAATGGACTGCATGATTACCTCTGGCTGCCGGAGCTGGTAGAGGATGTCTGTAAGGCCTACCAGAAGAAATACGGCCACGATCTTACACCGCATTATCTGAGCGTGCTTCATCCCTGTATTGTCTGGTTCGAGGCGGATATTGTTTATGAAAAAGGGGTTCTTGAAACGGCTCTGTCATATGCCTATACATCAGTCCGTGACCTCCCGCCGGACGGAAACGCAACTTTCGGCATAGACTGTGACGGGAAATCTGTGTCGAGGTCGGCCATTGCCAGAATCGAGTTTCTGCAGCCCGGGCAGATGTAATCCCTAAAAAACGGGTCTGTGATCCGGCCCGTTTGTTCATTGCCGTGAACCCAGTATTGAGGTCATTAAAGCCTTAAGCGGATCACTTGCAGCTGGCTGCAGAAAGGTTTTACATTGACCCTGATTATGCCGTTTCCCTTCCTCCTGCCTGGTAAAGGATCTCTGAATGCACTTTTATGTGGATGAAACAGGCCAGACTGGCCGAAACCTTTTTGACAAAACCCAGCCAGTCCTCTCCTACGGAGTGCTGTCGTCTGATGCTAATCTGGATAAGGTTGCTGAAGCGGATCTTGCCGTATTACGCAAAACGCTTGGCGTGCAGCGCCTGCACGCTGCGGAACTGGGCTTGCACCGCCTTTCTGACCTTGTAGATACGCTGCTGGTTCTGCAGAAAAAGCACCGGATACGGTTTGACATCTGGCAGGTAGTAAAGCGCGATCATGCCATTATTTCGTTCTTCGACCAGGTATTTGATCAGGGAATGAATCCGGCCGTTCCCTGGTCTGCATACTGGACCCCTCTGCGCTACCCCCTGCTGCTGAATCTGGCCAGCCTGTTTGATGATGAACTTGCTTCAAACGCATGGACGGCAAGGCTGGAGGCGCATGATGAGCGGGCGTCGGAACTTTTTTGTACCGTCAGTGATGAACTGATCAGCAGGATGGCAGCCAGCGCGCTGGACCACCGGTCGAAGCAGCTGATCACCGATGCCCTGAACTGGGCGTCAGCCAATTTTGAACAGCTGGGCTATAACTGTAAAACCAACAAGGAAAGGCTGCGGATTATGCCCAATATGATTGGCTTTCAGTCCGTATTGCACGGGATCTGTTCCCGCCTGGGGGCACCAGAAAGAAAGGCCAGTATCATTGTTGACCAGCAGTCACAGTTCAACACCACCCAGCGTGAACTTAACGAGTTTTACTACCAGATACGGGAGATGCCCTGGGAACTGGGCCCCGGGTTACCTGTTATGAACATGAAAAATATGCCGGCTGAACCACTTGTATTCCAGTCCGGTACCAAGAGTGCAGGTCTGGAGCTGGTAGATATTTATCTCTGGACATTCAAGCGATTCATGGAAGACAAGGCGCTGACAAAGCCACTTTCCCGCCTTGTTTATACCAATCTGAAAACAGCCAGGACCAACAGCGTGTCAATCCAGTCGGTTGCCAGTCGATTTAAGGAACTCCTGGGTAAACTCCCGGTACCAAGCGCAGAGATCATGAGGCAGGCGCAGGAGCTGCGGGACTTTGATGAAGCCAGACGCATGCCATATGTGGTGTCGGGATCACCCGACTGATGCCGGATAGTTATCTGCTTTCAACTGCCCCCTCTCAGGGGCAGGTTTTCAGGTTAACCGGCAGCTGTGATCCACGACGCCGCTTACAGTCATGCTGCGATGCCAGAATGTCAGCAACCTGATAATCGGTCCCCATCGCCACATCGTGCAATAGCAGGAAAAAGTCCCCGTCACTGCCGCCCCTGCGCGAATCCAGATACCGCTGCAGCCATCGGGCATGATAAAGAACGTGGCGCTGTTCGCGCTGCAGCCATTTCAGCGGCAGACGGGACGTCATATCGTCAAGGCTGCGCATTTCCTGATGAAGCGGCGCAATAACAGCGGAAAATTCCTCTCTCAGTATCCGGGCAGGTTTCTTCTGTCCGAACAGCGCGGCCATATTGCTCAGGACATCCTCGATCGTCCGGCTGACTTTCTGGGCCTGATCACGGGAGGCCTGATAACGCGTAAACCAAAACTTACAGTAGAACCCCGCAGCGGCAAGCAGCGCCGTAAGGATCGGTCCAATCAGACTTGTGTCCACAATATTCTCCTTAAAGATGGTCATGAGGCCACCTGAAGCAGCCGATGACGCAAATATACCCCGTTTTAGCAATTAGTGCTATCCGTGAATACAAAAAGTGCTATTCGTTGTTTTTGGTATTGATATTTTAATTGATGTGTGCATTTTGGTTTTCTTTCAGTTTTCTCCACTGAGATCCGAAAAAAGCATGTTCCGGATCTGCTGATCGTCACTGGCTGTTCACCGGCCCCGCCACACAACATGTAGTGTCCTTTTCAGCTGACGATGACGCTATATGTTGTATTCCGCCCCCTGATCGTGACCTGCTGCCCGGCGGCCGATATTGCCGCTTTGTTTATTCCCTGACCGTGGTACACTTCCGGAAAGTTGTGATACGCCATAAAACCGGATCTGCCGGAAACGGCTCTCCGGTAATTTAACGGCGTGGTTATATGTCTGCTTATTATCAGCCTGAAAATGATGACAGCAGGGAAAAATCATCCGGGTGACAGACTCAGGGTTGTGCGCAGTGGGTTGTGCTGCGCGTCATAATTACTCTGAGTGACTATTTGCCAGCAAACCAGAAAGGAGATCAGGATGGGACGTTCAGTACCGGTGAAGATTGGTCAGAAGGAATATGAATCCAAAACTGCAGCTGTCAGCCACTACATGAATCAACGTACAGATGTGAAGGCTGCAGGTATCATTTCAGAAGGTGACTATTTTGAGGAGCTGAAAGAACTGTTCACCCTCTATTGCGACAGTTGTCCGGGATGGGAACTGAACGGCCGCCTGATTAAACATTTCACGGTTCAGAATGAACCTCGTTTTACCAATGGCCGCTGGGTATCGCATCCCTGCTACAAGGTCCAGCTGAGCAACGGTGAGCTGAGACCGTTTTCGATAGAAAAGGCGATAAACGCCATCGTAAAAGCTGCTGCAGCTAATCAAAAGAAATAGAAGGCGGTATTTCTCAGTAAAGGAAGTGTTATGTGTGATTTATGCAGGGCGGACGGGAATTACTTCCATACGCCGGAATGTGTGTACGACCAGCTGGCCAGTGAGTATCCCGTGATGTGGCTGCGGGACTCGACCCGGATCGGCGCCTGCTACACCCTCCGTGAGCTGCTGTCGCCGGAAGGGATGGTGCTGGCCATACAGAACGCGCCTCCCGTGACGGGATGGCGGCTGCGCATGCGGTATAACGAGGCCACTGACGAAGAGATAGACCCGCAGCGCGGGGACTGCATCGAGCTGCCCTCCAGGGCGGACGCCATGCGGGCCTTTGAGTCGTTCCGTGGTACCGCGGCGTCAGTATGACCGGCGGAATTTTTCAGTAAGGGAACAAATATGGCTGACTGGTTTATTGCAACTGAGGGCGTGAAGGTGGTGAAGGACAGCGCCAGCCTGTGGCCGCAGATCATCACGGCGGTTTCATCCATTGGTGCAGCTCTGGGCGGTGTCAGTCTCACGCATCATTACACCCGTAAGCGCGAGGAAAGAGCGGCAGAAACCAGGCTGGCCAGTGAACGACTATTTATAGCCACAGAGCTGGTTTTTTTGCTTGAGCAATTTGCCGAAGCCTGCGCCGGGGTCGCAACCGATCATGGCTACTTAAATCAGGACAGGATTACCGTACCGGAAACCACTGTTCCGAATCTCAGTTACTCCGCAGTCACAGGCGACTGGCGGGTTTTACCGGCGAAGCTGATGTACCACATCCGGGAATTGCCGGTTATTCAGGGAGAGGCCGATCGCGCCATCGCCGCTGCTGAAGCTTACCCTCCTGATTACGACGAATTTTTTGAGGCACGGCAGTACCAGTACACCCGCCTCGGCCTCAAAGCCATCATCCAGTCGCGCCGTTTGCGACAGTTCGCAGGCTTACCTGATACTCGCCTCGATGCTTCTCCCTGGTCGGCGCAGAATGTGCTCTGGAAGGAGTGGCGTCTTGAAAGAAAGCGGCGACATGCGCATGCGGTGCTGATGGCTCAGTCTCTGGCGACGTTCAGAATTGTGAATCAGCTGCGTGATGACAAGAGGAAATGTCCTCACGCCGTTGAAGGCGATAATGAGGAATAAAGGAAAATCAATGAAAACAGATTATCTGAAAACTCCACATGCAAACGAGGGCGCCGATGACGTCATCGCCTTACTGAAACTGTGCCAGCAGTTGCAGTCAGAAAAGGACGGCAGGGTACGGCCGGAGCCCGGGGCTTATTCCCGCGATGAGGATGAATTTGCCGATCGCATCCGTTCCGCATGCGGGCACGCCCTGCTGCTGCGCCGGATACTGCCTGTGATGACGACCATGAGCGCCATCGGCGCCGAGATGGAACGCCGGGGAGAAATCAGTGTGCTCGCGGGCGAGGATTACGCGCAGAAAGCACTGGCACGACTTACTGAGCAATACCTGTCCGGCAGGGACAACAAGCAATGATGCCGGCAATCCCAGGCCAGGGCGTTTCCTTTTCTGCCGCACAGCTGCCGGTGGCCATCGACTATCCTGCCGCACTGGCACTGCGCCAGATGGCCCTCGTTCAGGACGAACTGCCGAAATATTTGCTGGCGCCGGAAGTGAGCGCCCTGCTCCACTATGTGCCTGATCTACACCGCAAGATGTTGCTGGCCACCCTCTGGAACACTGGTGCGCGCATTAACGAGGCGCTGGCGCTGACCCGGAGTGATTTTTCCCTGGTGCCACCCTACCCTTTCGTGCAGCTGGCCACACTCAAACAAAGGACTGAAAAAGCCGCCAGAACGGCAGGCCGGGCACCCGCCGGCAGTCAGGCTCACCGGCTGGTACCGCTTTCCGATGCGAGCTATGTCAGCCAGCTGGAGATGATGGTGGCCACGCTTAAAATACCTCTTGAACGACGTAACAAGCGAGGCGGCAGAACCGAGAAGGCGCGCATCTGGGAAATTACCGACCGGACGGTCCGCACCTGGCTCAGCGAAGCGGTTGAAGCAGCAGCGGCTGACGGGGTGACGTTCTCCGTGCCGGTGACACCGCACACATTCCGTCACAGCTATGCCATGCACATGCTATATGCCGGTATTCCTCTCAAGGTGCTTCAGAGTTTAATGGGGCATAAGAGCATCAGCTCGACGGAGGTGTATACGAAGGTGTTTGCGCTCGATGTGGCGGCGCGTCACCGCGTGCAGTTCCAGATGCCGGAGACTGAAGCTGTGGCATTACTCAAAGGAACCATTTAACTTCTCAGTAAGCTATGAGGATCTGCATGATATTGGAAAGGCCGCTAATGCGGCCTAAGTCATACTTCACACATCATACTTATGATGTAATATCGTTCTTACTCGCCAGTTTTCTGAAAGTAAAGTTCAAGGGCTTCTCTGACTATTGCACTGACGTTTTTAGGATCTTTCCCGTTACGCTTGTTCCGCAGTGCTATATCTTCGACCTTCACTAACATAGACTCCCCTAATGAGATTGTCGTGCGGCACTGTTTTTCAGGTTCCGGTTTTTCTGGTGCTCCGTAGGGTTTATCGGCAAGGCGCTGCGCGAGGGCTTCAGCTTGTTCTGCTGTGACACCTGTTCTGCTTGTCGCTTGCTGGCTCGGCTTTTTAACCATTATCCGAATACCTCTTTCATTAACTGCATAATTTCTGCTTTAGCCGCTTCATTATTCGTTTCTACGACACCAGTTCCATTGCTCATGCAATCTCGATAGACCTTGCGGAAACAGATTACTGTTTGCAGCGTTTCAATAGTTGGAAACTCTTCAAGGTATTCCAGAAACTCCTTCCGCTCATTTCCTCTAAGCACTGGGTTTGTTGTGGCCATGCTTTGTAAGCAATAGACCTTCAGTTCAGGGTTGAGATCACGCATAGCTTCAATCTGCTGAGCAAGTTCCGTCAATGTATCAAGGTCGGGCTGTGAGCATTGTAATGGTGCAATGATCTGATGTGCGACCACTCCACTAGTAATGAACTCTCTTGAGTTTCTGCCTGCCACATCCACTATTACATGATCATATTTTTCGTCTAATGCTCGAAGGGTTTGTGTCAGATTATCGAATTTTTCGATGAGCGTGAAAGTTGGCTCTATCCCCGATGCTTCACGCTCAGCATGGTGCTTAGCGGCAGTCCGTTGTAAGTCTCCATTTAACAGGCATACGTCTTGGCCCTCATGGGCTAGAGCTATTGCTAAGTTTGATGCCGTTGTAGTTTTACCTGAACCGCCTTTGTTTCCACCTACGACAGTAATCATTTCTGCCTCATAAATATGATGTGTGAAGTATGATTTATTTTGTCACATACGTAGTTATAGTCAACAACTGTAATCAAAAATATGAAATGTGAAGTATGATGTATGAATTATTTTTTAATAAATCATAAATATTACTTGTGTTTTAATATTTCATATTTATGATTTAATACTCAATCTGAGTGCTTAGGCACTTAAGCTCAATCATTTTTCTCAATTTGAGTATCAAGGGGTTCAGGATGAAAGTGTATTGTGATGATGGTTCTACAACTGTAAAACTTGCATGGCTCAACAATAAAAAACTTTATAAGTCATTGTCATCTAACTCTTTTCGTCAGGGTTGGAAGGTGGAAGGGATGGGCGTACGTCAGACCTTCAACTATGAGCTTGATGGTAAAAAATACACCTATGACGAAGTCAGTAATGAATCCATTCTTACTACTCATATTGAGTATCAGTATACCGATGTAAACGTTCTGGCGGTTCATCATGCACTTCTGAACAGCGGTCTGAAACCTCAGCCTGTCTCACTGACTGTGACCTTGCCTATCAGCGAGTTCTACACGAGGGATTGTCAGAAGAATGAGCTGAATATTCAGAGGAAAATCGACAACCTGATGCGTCCAGTCAAGTTGAACAAAGGCGAGGTGTTTACCATCGAGCACGTCGAAGTCATGCCAGAATCCTTGCCTGCCGTATTTGAACGTCTGGTGAAAGACAATGTAGGGCAGTTCGAAAAGTCTCTGGTGATTGACCTCGGTGGTACAACTCTCGACGTTGGCGTTATCGTTGGACAGTTCGACTCTGTCAGCGCGATACACGGAAACTCTGATATCGGCGTATCGCTGGTAACGAAGGCTGCACTCACGGCGTTAAAAATGGCATCCAGCAACACGAGCGCTATGGTCGCCGATGAACTTATCAAACAGCGTACAAACGCTGACTTCGTCCGTCAGGTTATTAACGATGAAAGCAAGACAGCACTGGTATTGGATACCATCGATAGCGCGATCGCTACACTGGGTGCCCAGGTTGTCGATGAGCTGGCAGGATTCAAGGACGTTAACCGGGTTTATATTGTTGGTGGCGGTGCCCCTCTGATCGAGGATGCTGTTAAAGCTGCATGGCATCATCTGGGCTCGAAGGTTGTCATGATGGATTCGCCGCAAACATCACTCGTTGAAGCCATCGCTGCATTTAAAGGGGAATAAGACTGTGAGCGATGAACGGAAGAAGTTAACGGTTTATCTTCATCCGGACCAGGTGGCGGATAATGTGTCTTTAGACATTATTGATTCTGTCCCACGGAACGATAGAGGGGATTTATATAGGAGGGCACTTATCTCCGGCTTAGCACTTCACCACCTCGACCCGCGGCTTCCTGGCTTACTAGCACAGTTGTTGGATAAGAGTTTCACGGCTGATAGCCTGGTAGGTTTAATCAGTCAGACAACGGGATGGAAGCCATCCCAGGCCAATATCCGTGATGTGCTTGCTGTACTGGGCGCGGGTAAATTTGATTCTGCAATCAAGCCTGAAATTGCTGAAGATGATGAGCAGCGCCGACTGGAAGAGGCCCGGGTCAAAATGAAAGACCTCTTCTGATACTCAAATTGAGGCTTTGGGGATATCGGACCACCTGGTCGTGTATGCCGGAGAAAGCATCTCTCTTTTCATTTGCCATTCTGGTGCAATTCCGCGGCCAGCAAACCATACCTTCCCGAGCCCTGAATGGTTTATACCATCCAGGGCTTTCATTAGATCCTCGCTTCGTTCCTGCGGCTTAACGTCATCGAAAAGATTTAACTGTGCTACTCCCGTAGGGGTGAAATCATTCAGCATTACGCCAGCCTTTGCATATCGATGCCCGTCGAGCCAGATACGGTCCAGGGCCTTTACTGAGGCATTAATGATGTCCCGGGTGTCACGGGTAGGCACGAGAAGCTTTTCACTGGCCACGTTGCCGTAATACGCTTCGTTGACTGCGAAAGGGGAGGTTTTGATAAAGACCGATATGTGCCGGCAGAACTGATGCTCTCCCCGCAATTTTTCAGCAGCGCGTTCGGCGTACTGGCAGATAGCCTGCCGCAACGCTTCGTAAGTCGTGATGCGCTCCCCGAATGATCGGCTGCAGACAATCTGCTGCTTCGCGGGTGGTGCCTCTTCGAGAGATATACAGGCCTCACCGTTCAGCTCGCGTACGGTTCGCTCTAGCACCACGGTAAAGTTCTTGCGTATAAAGGAAGGATTCATGCGCGCCAGCTGTAGCGCAGTCGTCACGCCGTATGTATTCAGCTTTTTGCCTATGCGTCGACCAACCCCCCAGATTTCCTCCACTGGCTGCAATGAGAGCAGTTTCTCCGTCCTACGGAGGTTGCCAGTGGTAAGGGCCAGTACGCCCCCGAATTGAGGCCACTCCTTAGAAGCCCATTGCGCTGATTTTGCTAGAGTTTTTGTTGGGCCCATCCCGACGCCAATTGTCAGTCCGGTTCCGATGAGGACATGCTCGCGCAGCTGCCGTCCGAAATCTTCAAAGTCGGTACAGCCATCGATGCCGCGAATGTCCAGGAACATCTCGTCGATACTATACTGCTCAACGCGGGGCGCCAGTTCTTCCAGATGTGCCATGACCCGGTTGCTCAGACTCGCGTAAAGCTCATAATTGCTGGAAAACGTAATAATTTTCTCCGGGAACTGCATTGCCTTCAGCTGGAACCAGGGGATCCCCATTTTGATCCCAAGCCGCTTCGCTTCCTTCGATCTGGCTATTACACAACCATCGTTATTGCTAAGAACGACCACTGGTTTATCACGCAAGTCAGGACGAAAGACTTTCTCACAACTCGCATAGAAGCTGTTCACATCTGCGAGGGCGAACATTAGTCATGTCCCCGGGTTTTGTGTACAAAGGCAGTTACAACACCGAAAATTTGTAGCTGCTCAGGTTCTGGCCACAGAGTAGGGTAGGCTGGATTCATTGCCTGCAACCCTGGCCTCGGTTTCAACAGTAATCGCTTGACAGTAAATTCACCTTCAATCTCAGCAATAACGATATCGCCGTGGTGTGCCTTTTCGGCTTTATCAACGATCATCAGATCGCCAGAATGTAGCCCTATATCAGTCATGGAATTACCAATAGCTCGCACAAAATATGTCGAACTGGGCCGGGATATACAGTAATCGTTGAGGTCAAGTTCGGCTTCGACATAGTCCTGGGCCGGGGACGGGAACCCCGCCGGACACCTCTCGCTATAAAGAGGGATGGGGATAATTTCTGGCTCGCAATCGACACGCAATAATTCAAACATAGGCACCTCAGGACTGTATTTATATACAGTATTATTGCTTTATTGAGTGTACTTTCAAGTTTTTGCTTTGCCCATTTTTTTAACTCTCTGTTGCTTAAAGAAGTTCCCCGCCGTGCCTTCACTTTAGCCCGAACGCTGCAAATGCAAGGGTTCGCTACGCCTCCATCTTCGCCCGGTCGCAGTGATTTATTGCTTCATGCCGTTCTTCCCGTCGTTCTCCCGCTCAATATTCGCGGGAGAACCGTCCAGACCGTCATCGCTGTTTATCTGCGCTGCCGCCTGCGGTGTCGCCCCTGCATTCTCCGCTCGCAGTCAGGCTGTCGTGTCGGCACGGCGCAACTGGGTGCCGGATGCTGAGGATACAACCATGTTCAGACTGACCTGTATTGAACTCAATAACGGCGAATTTGCCGTGTATATCAACAACCATTATCTGTGGAGTGAGGATGCCAGCGGGGAACGACTCTACATGGGTGAGGTGCTGGAGCAGCTTTCCCTGATGCCGGGTGTGGAAACCTGCACTATTCAAGAGGCAGTTCCGGAGGACGAAGAGTGGTGCTGGAATGACATTGCCGATCGCGTGCTGCCGCCGCTATTTGCCAGCCGCGAGGGTGTAACCGTGGCAGCTCTCATCGCGCGATTACAGCAGTATCCGCCGGATGCACTGTGTATGGGAACGTTCTGGCTGGCTGATGACTTTCTGTCCCTTAATGACAGCCTGACAGAGGGGGAGATTGCTGATGCTATGCGTGTCTGTTACCACAGCCATGATGCCTGCATAGGTTTTAACTGGGACACATTGCAGTTCGCTATCGACCAGGTAAAGGGGCGCTGACAGAAGAAAGGGCGCCACCGGCCGGAGGCGTCCCAAAATATACCAGGCTTATGATCCTACAAAGTGGTGTACTGACACGCACTTATGGTCATTCTGTCATACACGGGAGGCGCCTTCAGCTACCAGAATCAGTACCAAAGGATGTCGGTGCCCTCCGCCTTTCTGCCGCCAGTCGGCGGCGTGTTCAACGCCGTGCCTTCACGCTAACCCGGCCGCTGCGGTCGCAAGGGTTCACGTTGTCTCCGTCCTCACCCGTTCGCACCTTTCACGGCGCATTCAGCCCGTGAAAGGCTTGCGCTGCGGCTTGCGGCGTCGCCCCTGCGCCCTCCGCTCAGAGCCGGGTTTTTGTGGCGGCACGGCGCAACAGGGTGCCGCATATCAGAGAGGAGTGTGTCTATGTCCCGTTATATCCTGGGTGACTGCGTGCAGGTGATGTCCCGTTTTCCGGCACGTGCCGTTGATTTTATTCTTACCGATCCCCCGTATCTGGTTGGCTTTAAGGACCGTACCGGCCGCACTCTGGCCGGGGACAATTCGTCGGAATGGCTTCAGCCAGCGTGCCACGAAATGTACCGCGTACTCAAAAACGACAGTCTGATGGTGAGCTTTTACGCATGGAACCGCGCAGATCTGTTTCTCAATGCGTGGAAATCGGCCGGGTTCCGTGTTGTTGGCCATATCGTTTTTGCGAAGAGTTATGCCTCCAAATCAACGTTCGTGGGCTACACCCATGAGAACGCTTACCTGCTCGCGAAGGGGCGACCGCAAACCCCGGACCGCCCCATCCCGGACGTGATCCCCTGGAAATACACGGGCAACCGACACCATCCGACGGAGAAGCCGGTGCAGAGCCTGCGGCCACTGATTGAATCGCTCACGCGTCCGGGGGCCATTGTCCTTGACCCGTTCGCCGGCAGCGGCTCTACCTGCGTGGCCGCCGCCGAAGCCAGCCGCCGCTATATCGGGATCGAGATGCTTGAGCAGTACCACGCCGCCGGCGTTCGCCGTCTGGCACAGGTTGAACGGGCGAGAAGGATGCCGGCGGCCAATGACGGTACGTTTTACCCTGATTATCCGGAGGCGGCATGAACTACTCGGGCCTTGAATCCCTGCGCGCGGACGTGGCCGCGCTCAGCAATGCCATGTGTGACGTGCGGATGCTGCTGAACCGCCTCGAATCTCAGCACCGGCACGACGCGGCAACGCTGGCTGAACGTATGGCCGCCCAGACCCTGCGCCGGATCAACACCCTGCTTCTGGAAGCCTACCGCGAAGCCCTGGTGCTGGACGAAACCTTTCAGGACTGACTGACCCTGCCGGGCTGATGCCCGGCCTGTAACCACTTACGAAAGAGATAAAAAGATGTACGGAACCCGCAAAGAACTTTGTGTACAGCTTGAAACCATGTTCACGTCTGACGAACCCCTGGTCCTGCTGGTCTGGACGGAAGAGGGGATTAGCGTGGCCTGCCGTGAAACCCAGCCAGAACCGGACGAGGCTGAAATCCGGGCGGTGATGAAGGCGCTTGGTGAAATGAAAATGACGCAATACCGCCAGGAGGGGGTAAATAATCTGACTATCAGCGATCTCCTGACCCATCAGCGGGAAGCGGCAAACCGTCAGGTGAGTGTACCGGCAGCTTTACTTGCACGCGTCCTGCGCGACTATGAGTGTGAGCTGGAGCATCGCGCCGGAATGGCCTGGGAGGCCGGGCGGCCTGAACCCGATTCCGTAAAGGAAGCAAGGAATGACGTCTACGCACTGAAAGACGCGCTGGTAGCCTGAGAACGGGCCGGGGGAGCGTCCCCGGCAACCGGTGACAATTCACAGCGAAAGAGGATGTCGTTAACTCCGCTTTTTATGCCGCGCTGGCGCGGCGGAAGTGAGCGCCGTGCCTTCACTTTAGCCCGAACGCTGCAAATGCAAGGGTTCGCTACGCCGCCATCCTCGCCCGGTCGCAGTGATTTATTGCTTCATGCCGTTCTTCCCGTCGTTCTCCCGCTCAATATTCGCGGGAGAACCGTCCAGACCGTCATCGCTTTTTATCTGCGCTGCGGCCTCCGGTGTCGCCCCTGCATTTTCCGCTCGATGTCGGGCTGTCGTGTCGGCACGGCGAAGACGTCGCCGCATTCAGAAGAGGAGAATATCATGACCATTGCTTACCGCTTTATGCACCGTCATACCCGAAACACGCTTGTAGCCCGCGGCTGGCCAGCCAACATGGATATCGATACAAGCCTGAATTACTCCAGAGGAGAAGGCGTTGCGTTCTATGGCCAGCTCGATGCTTTACAGTTGCAGCGTCTGTTACCTGAGATTGCACTGCGTGGTTTGATGTCCGATCAGGCAATGAAGGTGCTGCTGCCATTACTGGCAGGAAGTGAACTGATTGTCCGCCTTTATCGTAATTCGCTGGGGCATCGTAAGGCTCATGCCGGAACCATTTCGCTTGAATATGATAATTGCCCTGAAGGTATGTCCACGAAACATATCCTCTGTCTGCTGAAAGCCCTGCGTGATGAGATTAACCACGTCTGTAGCTGCGTGGCATCCGCCGGATACCGCCTGATGGAAGCCTTGCGCCCCGCCGCTGAACCGCTGGTATTTACCCGCCGAACCCGTAATTTCCTCCTGACAGTAACGGAAGTGGAGCAGGTGCAGGATGATGCGCAGTGGGATAATGAGACGCTCGACGCCCGTCTTAAAGCGGTACTCGACGGGAAGGAAACCTTTCGCCGTCTGCAAATCCGTCTGGAATGCAATGGCCGTACAGTCGGGCAGACCCACGTGCCTTATGCCCTTCGTCACCCTGACAGCCCATCCCGCGACTGGTTTGACAGACACTGGCTGCGGGATGTGGTCAGCAGCGCACGAACCGAGATTGACGCGATGATGAAATCCTTCTCCGGCATCCGGATTGCCGCCTGATTTTGGGCGGGGCAGTGCGCCCCGCCTTATTGCGAAAAGGATGTCGCACGCTCCGCTTTACCGGCGCCCCCTCCACGATGTTACCGGGACGCAGGTGAAAACGTCCGTGCGGTCTGCGGCTAACGCCGTGCCTTCACTTTAGCCCGATCGCTTCAGATGCAAGGGTTCGCTCCGCCGCCATCCTCGCCCGGTCGCAGATTTTTACGCCTGATGCCGTTCTTCCCGTCGTTCTCCCGCTCAATATTCGCGGGAGAACCGTCCAGACCGTCATCGCTTTTTATCTGCGCTGCGGCCTCCGGTGTCGCCCCTGCATCTTCCGCTCGAAGTCGGGCTGTCGTGTCGGCACGGCGTAAGCCGGAACTCAGACGACACAGACACTGGAGGAGTTTTATGAACACTACCACCCCGGCGATTTATGTAGGTACATACCACAAATACAACTGCGGTAGCCTCTACGGTAAATGGTTTGACCTCACCGACTTTGATGATAAAGCAGAGTTTCTGGAAGCCTGCAACGAGCTGCACGCCAATGAATCCGACCCGGAACTCATGTTCCAGGACTGGGAAGGGATCCCGTCAGCATTTGCATCCGAATCTTCCGTTGACTGGAATTTCATTGAAGCCTACAAGCGCGCAGTAGAAGACGGTATGGATGCTGCATTTATTGCCTGGGTGGAATACTCCGGAGAGTGTGATTATGACGCCTTCGAGGATGCTTATTGCGGAGAAGCTGAGAGCGAAGAGGACTACGCCTGGACTATGGCAGAAGAGTGCGGCCTTCTCAATGACATTCCGGAATCGCTGCGTTGCTATTTCGATATGGGAGCCTGGGCGCGGGATTTGTTCCTGGATGGTCTGGTATTTCTGGATGGCTACGTGTTCAACGGTTGATGTCAGAGGCGGGGCAGGGCCCCGCCACAAAGGAGAATAAAAATGAAACTTGATCCACAGACCCGTGACATCCTGCGTCAGTACAAAAATATAATTAACGCCCGTCGACGTGAAAATGGTCAACGGGAATTAAGAACGGAGCAGGTGATCGACGAAATATGCTATTACATGACCTGCCAGCGTGCGGTGTATATCGGCGGTCATTTCATTTTGCAGGGTGGAAAAGGTAACTGATAACCTGGCAGGCGGTATCATCCGCCTGTTAGCCCGCGCGAAAAACCCTGGCAGGCTTTGCCTGCCGGCGGTTGTTACCGCGCCTGCGGCGCAGCTACAAACGGCCCCGGCAGAAAAAGTCAGCAACGATCTCGTTGCAGGCGCGTGAAAGAGAGGAAAAACATGAGCGAATTTAATCTTTCGGTACGTTCAAAAGAGGATCAGGACAGGATCGCCGTAGACCTGGCCGCGTCAGGTGTGGCATTTAAAGAGCGGCTAAATCAGCCAGTGGTGCCGGAAATTGTGGCACGAGAGGTGCCCGAAGAGCTTCGCGAATATTTTCTGGAAAGGTTGCGCCATTACCGCCAGCTTAGCCAGCAGTTGCCGAAAGCCAGCGACCCACAATATTCAGAAATGGCCGAGGCAAATAAAAAGTAATTTTTTCAGTAAGATATGCTGTAAATCAAACTCATTGCCTTTGTTGCAGTGGGCGTCCGGGCGGGCTGTCATGCTTCGCACAGAGCCAGCAAAGCTGTCTCTGCCCGGCCCCTGCGGGGCAGCGGGTGTCCATCCCATGACGCAACCCCCATCGCTTGCAGCAGCCGTTCCGGCTGCGCCGCTCAGTCGCGCCGTTTCCTGCGCTCCCTGCATCACGCCGTAAATACCCCGTCGTGATGTAGGGGGCAATGTCGTTTCGCCGCGCGCGGCTTCCCGTCATTGCGGCGTGTCCCTGCCCATTCCATCCGGTCCTTTTACACCCCTTTGAGTCCCTCCTCCGGGTGCTGAGACCGCCACAGTCCTCGTGGCTGTCCAGGGTGAATGCTGACGCACGGCCACCAAAACTTTTTGCAGGCAAAAACTTTTTGCGTCCGCCCCGGACATCTGCCTCGGCCGGTGTCGTTTACGCACCTGCGGCGAAGGTTCTCAAACGGGTGATGTTTTATCCCCCGGGAAAGTTCAGCAGGTTCCCGCGAAACGTCAAAACCGCGGCTCCCGTAACTCAACGGGTGATGGGTTTTAAAACCAGCCACTTTTTTAAAGGAAGTATTCAGTGGGAAAAACATTACAGAAATTTCTGAATCAGCCAGTGCTGCTGCGCGAACCCACCGCCGAAGAAAACGAACTGGCGGCTCTGTTGAATGGCAGTACCGTCACTGCACCCGTGGTGCTGCCTCAGGGGCCGTTTACCCGTGAAGAGGCGACCGCTCTGGTGGCGCAGTACACCAACGTCAGTATTGAGAACGATCAGGGTACTTATTTTCAGCTTGTTGTGCGGGGTGAAGAAGGGTTTTTGACGAAGTGCGCGTGGAACTTTGAGAACGACGTGGGGGCATTGCTTAACCGCGCTCTTGCCAGTTACAGAGCCAGAAAACAGCAGTAAGAAGGTGCCCTGTCGGAGCTGTCACTCCGCAGGGCAAGACAATCATTAATACTGAGAGGTACTAAATCATGACAGTTGCAGATGTTAAATCAAAAGCACCAAAAAAAACCAGTAAGAATAAAACTGCCGGAAACGAGGCGCTGAAAACTGCCCTCGATGCGGCAGTCATTGAGTATGTTCCGCTGACCGATCTCATTAAATCACCGCTGAACGTGCGCACGATTCCCTACACCACCGAGAGCGTTAAGCGACTGGCTAACTCCATTGAAAGCCTCGGACTGCTTCACAATCTGGTTGTCCATGCCCTGCCCGAGGGAAAATACGGTGTGGCAGCAGGTGGTCGGCGTCTGACTGCGCTGACGCTCATGTCTGAAATGGGGCGTATCAAACCGGATTATCAGGTTCCGGTTAAACGTGTCAGCGACGAGCTTGCTGTTGAGGCTTCTTACGCCGAGAACAACGAGCTTGAAACCATGCACCCTGCCGAGCAGATCACAGCGTTTGGTACGCTGGCGGCGCAGGGAAAAACTCCCGCGCAGATTGGTGAGGTGCTTGGGTACGGTTCCCGCCACGTCCAGCGCATGCTCAAACTTGCCAGTCTTGCCCCGTCACTGCTTGCACTTCTGGCAGAAGGTCAGCTTGATGTTGAACAGTGTCAGGTGTTGTGTCTTGAAAGCGATCCTGAGCGTCAGGTTGCTGTTTACGAAAGCGTAAAGGAGGAATGGGGACGCACTACCGTAAACGCACTTAAAAATCGTATTACGGAAAGTGAAATTTCTGTCTCGCATCCACGTTTCGCATTTATCGGGCGGGAAGTTTATGAAGCCGCAGGCGGAATTGTCCGTGAAGATCTGTTCAGTGAGCAGGAAGGGGACGGAACAGTAGACAGTCTGCTTGTTGAACGTCTGGTACTGGAAAAACTTGAATTGATCGCTCAGGAAATCCATCAAAAAGAGGGCTGGATGTGGGGTACCGGACGTCTGGCTGCAATTAACCTTTACGGACCTGACGGAAAGGACTACCGCATTCTGCCGGAGCCAGATGCAATCTACAGCGAAGATGACAGCCGCCGTATCGATGAACTGTCCGACAAATTTAACGCTCTGGATCCTGACAGTGATGAAGCCGAGGCCATTAGCAGCGAAATATCCCTCATTGAACATGCCGCTGAGCTTCGTGGGTGGACAGAAGATCTGAAAGCAAAATCAGGCGTGGTGGTGAGCTTCATGCACGGTGCGCTTCGTATTCAGCGTGGTATATGCCGCATGTCTGATTTACCTGACCATGACAGTAACGGAGAGGATTCCGCGCAGTCTCCTGCCGTGACTCATATGCATCGACCTGATGCAGCAGAAGGGATCAGCATCCCGCTGCTCACCAAAATGTCATCCGAGCGCACTCTGGCGGTACAGGCCGCGCTGATGCAGCAACCTGAAAAGGCTGTGGCGCTTATGGTCTGGCGTATGTGTACCTGCGTTTTTGCTGGATGTGTGACCACGCCGCATCCGTTCCGTATCAACCTGACCGTTTCTCACAGCAGCCTCACTGAGAACGCCCCGTCCGGTAAAGAGGGCGCAGCGTTTGAAGCCCTGATGACCGAAAAAGAGCGCCTGAAAACCCTGCTGCCGACAGGATGGGAGAAGGACTTCACGACCTTCTTCGCCCTGAACGGAGAGGTACTGATGTCATTGCTGGCCTTCTGTGCGGCTTGTTCCGTAGATGGTGTACAGACGCGTGATAATGGACACACATCACGCAGCCCTCTCGATACGGTTGAGGCCGCGATAGGTTTTCACCTTCGCGACTGGTGGCAGCCTACAAAAGAGAACTACTTCGGTAGCCTGAAACATTCACAGATAGTCACTTCACTTAAAGATGCAGGTCTGACTGGTGCCGCTGCTGACGCAGAAAAAATGAAGAAAGGCGACGCGGCAGTGCATGCGGAGTTCTTTATGAAGCAGAACCGTTGGGTTCCTGCATGGTTACAGTCACCGCAGCCTGATGCAAAAGACAGCACCGATACCGACACTGACAACGCGGCAATTGCCGCCTGATAAGGATAGCCGCCCTGCGGGGCGGCAATAAGGAGATATCTGATGAATATGCCAAACTTTAAGCTTTCCTCCATGATCGGTGAAGATTTCGAAACCTGCCGCGCCGCTGGTTACTCCTACCGCCGCGAGATGACACACGCTGTTATGGGGGCACTGAGTGCGCCTGCAAACTGGGATGTTAACGGAGAGTATCGTAGCGAGTTCGGGGGCCTATTTCCCGTGCAGATCCGTTTTTCGCCCACTCATGGCCGATTTGAAGTGGTTCTGTGTAGTCCTGGTGAGTTTAGTCAGGACTGGATCATGCTGTTGGTATGGAGAAAAGGGCAGGAAGTATCCTGTATCCGCTCATGCCCACAATTTGACGCTGCTGTGATAAACCATGTGCTGAGCCTGACCAGCAGGCTGGACAGTGATGGGTACTCAATATTCGATATTCTCTCAACGCTGCGCATGGAGGTGGCCTGATGATTCCTCGTCACCTTTCTCTTGTCACGCAACTGCCGGAGCGTGAGGCAGCATTACGAGCCATTATTGCCGTAGAAGAGGGGGGCGGGCAGTACGGAAGCCGACACCCGCAGCCGTATCCCTATGCCAGAACATTTTTCCGGTTCCTGACTGGTAGCAGTAAAATTAGCGGAAAGGCGATCAACCAGGTGCGCGGGGCGTACTGGCTGAAGGGCGATAAAATTTCTCTGGCCCGATATGAAGAGGCGTTTGACATACTGATCAGTAGCCGCGGTCGCCTGTGTTACCCTCCGCTCGGTAGGGACATGGTGCAGAACCTGTTTCCGGAGCAGGCGTTCAGCATCAGAGAGCGCCACACGCAGCGGGAAGTGCGCGAGGATAATCTTTATTCCCGTCAGGAATCACGGCGACACCGTGAAAAGGAAGAGAAGTACCAGAACCGCGTGGGGCAGGCTGAAATCGACCTGGCATTTCAGACACCGGAGACACTGCGTGCATGGTATGAGTTCTGGTCCCAGCAGGATATACGGGACTATGACATCCAGCGAATGTTGTGGGCGTGGACGGAACGCAGCCCGTCACTATCTCATCTGGTGAAGGCTTACTACGACCGTGCGCATGAGATTGTACTTGATGTACATGATGTGGCGGAGTCTTCGACACCGGCGGAAAAAGAGCTTGAACGGTGGATGGTACCAAACAAAATTACGCTGAGGTCGGTATGGCCGTAAGAAACAACCCGTGGAAAACAGAGCTGAAGGTAGCCCGCAGCCAGCGTAATAAGCTGAAAACCATGTCGGAAAAGCTGAAAGACATGTGCTGTGAGTGGGACGGGTTAAGCGGCTGGCTGGAAACAGAAAGTGAGCGACTCGCAGAAAGCATTGATCAGCATCTTGAGGCGCTCGACGAACAGATATACGCCTGGTCTACCGGCAAAAGTGAGCCTGAGTAAATCAGACAAAGGTGAAGATTTATCCAGTAATCAGGCTGTTATTCCTGGGCAGAATCGGCTCGTCGGGATATAATGGCGATGGCGCTTGAGGCTTTTTGCCTCATGACGTGAAGGTGGTTTGTTGCCGTGTTGTGTGGCAGAAAGCAGAAAGCCCCGAAGTTAATTCTCATTAACCACGAGGCTTAATCTGTATGCCTGAACAACATCAGATTAGCCGCTTACCTGCCGAAAGGCAAGGAGAAGTAAGCTATGAAACTGCCACGAAGTACCCTGCTCTGGTGTGTGTTGATAGTGTGTCTCACACTGCTGATATTCACTTACCTGACACGGAAATCGCTCTGCGAAATCCGGTACAGGGACACGAACAGGGAGGTGGCGGCTTTTATGGCCTACGAATCCGGTAAGTAAGCTACCTGGAGGCGGGGGAAACCCCGCCTTTTCAGGGCTGAGTTGCTCTGACATACCTGAAGCGCCTTTATGAAGGGGTTGCCGGTTCGCCGTCAGCCCCTTTTTCCTTCCTGACGCGACCGCACGCCTGAACCTCCGGGAAGGGCTGTTCCCCTGCGGGGAACGGGGGAAGGGGGACGCGCCTCCGGCGCTGCCCCTCTGCTCCCTCCGGTTAGTCCTGTTAATACACGCTGTTGTGATTAGTCTGCTGAAGCTTTTCTTCAGGCAGGGCTTCACCGTGTGCCTCACCCTTACCGTTTTGAACTATTTCCTGCCGGTTAATTTTCTCAGCAGCAGTTCCGTGATGGCCAGAACCAGAAAGACGGGCAGGGCAATGGCCACCTTCGGCTCCTGGCCCGCGTGGCGGTCCAGTCGTCGAGCCCCACTCCGCCAGGCAGCTGCTTACGCACCAGCCAGTCTCCGCCGAACCCGCAAGCGGTTTCGGGCTATCGCTAGGGTCTGATGGCAAAGGTCAACAACTGCGGCTTCTCCGGCCGTACCGTCCGGAACGCCTTCACCGCGCCGGCAAAGCCGTCGCTCTAATGGCGACACGCCGTTCCGACGTGTCGGGTGTGTGCAATCCTGTTCACCCGCGTGAGTCCATCCCCCGTGTGTCCTCACGCGGAGGGCTGGTCGTAGCACCGTCAGGTCGTCATCCAAAGGGTTAAATGAACGCCGCCAAAACTTTTTGCAGGGGACTGCAAAAACTTTTGTCTGCGCCCTTTTCCTGCCGCCCCGCCGTCGCTCCTTTGCCCTTTGCCGCGAGAGAACTCACCAGGGAGATGGGCAACCATCACCACAGGAGAAAACCAGGATGCACACACGAAACGTCAACGTCAAAACCGCCGCTCAAGAATCTTCCAGGAAGATGGAGGAAGAACAAAACCCTGTTTCTGTCGCGAAGGAGTGGGTGGCTCAGGCCACTGCGCTGAAAGAGGGCGTCACTGTTACCGTGTCCGATGTGTCCCGATACGGCGATGTGCAGGTGGAGATCCGCACCAACGGAACGCTTAACTGGCGCGCCTGGTCGTTTCAACCTGATTTTCTTTTTGAACTGAAACGCAACCTGCAATACGTACAGCTGTAACCCCACGCCGGATATCCGGCATGTACTGATAAAAGGAGATAAACCATGCATTTACACACGACTGATTCTTTCGCTTCTCTTGATTCCAGCGCCAGCGCCGAATCGGAAATGGCCTACTGGCTGAGCCGTGAAAAGTCCGCACTGATCGCCCCCGTGGAAATCGATGTGAACAAATTCCACGATGCGGCAGGAATGCACCCACCGATGATCAACTGGCGTTGTGACACCGCGCAGGACACTGAAACCTTCATGCTGGCAGAGATGATCTGTATGAACGTGACGGACATTTTTGTCCGTATTGGAAAGCGTTATTTCCGCGTACGTGATTACAGCAACCTGAATCACGCCGATATCGTGGCGAAGGTGAAAGCAGCATTCAGCCCTGAGAGCCAGAGCCAGAAATGAAAAAAGCAGGCTTACGCCTGCTCCATCCACGCCGGATTTGAGCGATTCCAACGAAAAAATCCGGCTTTCACTAAAAGGAACAAACCCATGCAATTCAGTGAAGTTTCGATTGTTACACCAACCGCCCTCTATGTCCAGATGCAGGAGGCTCAAAACGCGCCCGTGAAAAAGCAGGTGCGTATCAAACGCGGTGAAATCGCCTGCAATGCCCTCAGTCCGGAAATGCGGGCACTGGGGCGTCATATTGCGCACTGCCGGAAAAAGGGGCGATCCGTACGTATTCCCGCCATGCGCGGGAGCGAGTGGGGTCATGTGCTGCGCACGCTTGAACTGAGCCGCGCCTGTAACTGACAACAACGCCGCCCCTGACGGGGCGGCAGGAGAAAAAACATGACCCAGATTTGCTTTGCCGATTTCTTCAATGAGACAAAAAGGCGCGGAGCCGCCCGCCCTGTCGTGCAGACGGCTCCGGCTGTCCAGTCAGAGCAAGTCCCCCCGCGTCTTATCAGCATCGACACCGCGCGTAAGCAGTTTATCAGTCTGTTTAACCAGACTGCCCGCCACCTTCACCGCTGGGATGTATTCAGCGATTTTGTCAGACTTGCCGCGAGCGAACTGGATATTGCGCGGGTGAGAACGCCAGAGAACGCGGAAAACTGCCGGAAGATCTGCGCGCGATACGATGCGGACGATATCCGCAATTTTCATGAGTTGTTCCGTCTGATGGTTTGCGCGCTGGAGGCTAAATTCCATGACTTCATCGGCTCAATTTTTATGGAGCTTGAGCTGGGGTCGGGATGTATGGGGCAATATTTTACCCCCTATTCTGTCCAGTCAATGATGGCCAGAATGCTGGTTTCCGGCATCAAAGAGACGGTCACGCGGGAGGGTATCGCGACGATAAGCGATCCGGCCTGCGGTTCGGCAGGAATGATTATTGCCTATGCTGAATGTCTGCTTGAGGCTGATATCAATCCGTCCGCGCACCTGTTCGCCAGTTGCATCGATATTGATCCGGTTGCTGCCGATATGGCATTTATCCAGTTGTCTCTTTTGGGGATTGCGGCGGAGGTGGTGACAGGGAACACGCTCACGATGCAGTTCAATCGTGTACGGTATACGCCTGTTTACTATCTCAACGACTTTGAAGCGAAGCTGAACACTCAGCGCAGACTTAAAGCCATGATGGACTTTATGCGCGATTTATCGAAAGCCGCCTGATAAGGGCAGGGGAGGTGCTCAGCGCCTCCCGATGAGTCCAGCTGCTCCGGTTAGAGTCTGGATCATGGTAATTATCTTTTCTTTGGTGGTTTTCCGGTGTCCGAAGGAAGGAACAGCAGCAGCGATAGAAAGCGTTACGGTTGCCAGCTCTACTACCCGCGATACCTTTTCCGACTTCTCGTAAACTTTCCATGTTCGCAGGCTGACTCCAAGCTCTTCGGCCGCCCTGTCACTGCTCCAGTTCATACCTTTTCGCCATAAACGAAGTTCGTAACCCGTCATTTTCTGATACCTAAATAAGTGCAGATTCTGCACTTATTTTAGTGTTTTTTTTGTGGGAAAGTACATATGAATAAAGTGCAGATTCTGCACTTTTATTGGTTTTTTTTTGTGGATTAATTTGATGCTAAATGACGACGAAAAGCATGTTGTCAGGACTGACATCTGGGTACCTTCGGCTCCCCGTCGCTGCCGGGTCGTCGCCTGCACTTCGCGTGGTGGCCGTACGCCCACCGCGCTACGCGGAGCCGCACGCGTCTCCGTCCTGACGGATAGCAAGCGATACCTGAACCCATCCCGCTTGCAGCTGCCGTTCCGGCAGCGCCGCTCCCACTGACCGCCACGGCGGCCGCAAGGGAACGCCGGATTAACCGGCGCCTTCTGCCGTCCTGTCCGTTTCTGCCGTGAAAGCCTTTCATTACTTATGCACTCTGACAGAGCGCCTCTGTTCAGCAAGGGACGCTGACGCTTTCCGTCCAGATTTTTTCTCGCAGGCTCCAAATAATCTGTCCTTCACCCCTGCTTTCCATCGTCACCCTGTCAGGGCATTAGCGTAATGAAGGCATTTCCCTCATTGCAAGAAAACGGAAAAGGACGACGGCAGAAAAGGCCGGATGGCCTGCAAGATTTGCGTCGTAAGACGCGCAGGATATTGCCGGAAGACTGGCAATAAAAAAGCAGGGCGGGTGCCCTGCCTGTTTACACGGGCTGCTGTAACAGCTCGTTATCACAATGACTCTGAGGAGGCACTATGAAAGACCAGTTCATCGTCGCATGTCGCGAATACTTTGTAAAGGAGCGGGTTAAAACCCGTCATCCACGGAAAATCCGCGAAACGTTGAAACCAGACGCTATCGCGCCACATCTGAAACAACTGGGGACATCACTTGTCCGTTGCGGGCGTATTCATAAACCGATCCATATTCCAGCACTTAACGGGGCTGAATGGGATCACATCCTGAGTACGCTTGAGCTTTCCCGCGCGTACGCCTGATAACCACCGCCCTGCAACGGGGCGGTAATTTAATAACACAGTGCCGGAGTATTATCCGGCACATTTTTGGAAGAAATGGAACATGCCACACTACATATCCCGTGCGCCTCATGGCGTCACCTGTATCCGTCTTGATAACGGTGATGAAGCTCTCTTTGTGAATGGAGAACTGATTTCCTCATGTACAGCCAGTGAACTTTATCCGCGTATTATTGCATCAGGGTTGAACCTGTCGACGGTACTTAGCTTGCCATTTAAACAGCTTACTGCTCAGGTTCCTGATAACCCTAAATGGACATGGGAGGATGTTACTGCATCGCTCGGATGGGGACAGCGTACTGAACTTAATCACAAAGTTTTGCGTTCTGTTCTGGAATGTAGTCTGAGCCATATTACGCGGAGGGATAGCGAGATTCTGAGCGAACTATGTCACGCCGAGTATGAAAGCGAATGGATCCATGAATCCGATCTGGGTTACATCATTCGTGTTGATGCCGTCAGTTATCCGCTTCTCATTCTGAAACATCATGGTATTTCAAAAGCGGCGAGAATAGTGATTTACACTGCCATGATAAAGGCTGACATCAGCATGGTTCATTTTACTTCATGGGGAGAAATGCTGGCAGACGTTCCGACCTTTGAATGGTAATTTCTACATCATCTCCCTTCTTACCAGGCTGAAAAAATATTTCATCCTGGTAAGAAAAATTTCAGTACATCACATCTTCAGGATGCAGGAATTATTTCGTTGGTGATGACGAATTTCCTGCCGTCGACCTGCGATTTTTACGGGCTGGTTTGTTTTTATCAGCATCACGAACGATTTCACGAAGTGCTCTCTCACTGATTTCATACCCCGTGGTTTTTAGTGTCTCTTTAATGTCTGAGACCGTGTAACCTTTGGTTTTTACCAGTGCTAACAGGTCATCACGGATTGCATCCAGAAATTCCTTTTGTGATTTGCGCTGAGGTGTCAGATCCGGTAAACCAGCCAGAGCAACCTTTGCCAGCTCGATATCTTCATCTGAATAAAACGCCTTCTTACTCATCTTCTTACCCCTTTCAGAATATTGTCATCCAAATCATAACATTGACCACTCAAAAGTGGCAGTGCTCCGCACTGCCTATGCCGTCAAATCGCCACTAGGCGAAACAGCCAGCGAAGCGTATAATGGCTCGAAAGACGGGACAGGATGTGCATTTGTAATACCGCGCACGCACGATATTACAAATGCCACCTGGTCAGGGCTCCGCCCCGACACCCGAGTAAGGAGCACACATGAGCGACAAAGCATCCCGAAGGGGAAGTGATAAACGGCAGAAAACCGTAATCAAGACCCTGAGATTCACGCCGGATGAAATCGAAGAGATTGAACAGAAAGCGGAAGCAGTGGGGCAAAGCGTATCGGCTTATATCCGTAACGCAGCGATGAACAGAAAGATGATTTCACTCATCGACGACAGCTTTATGACCGAGCTTTTAAGGCTGGGGAGACTGCAAAAGCATCTCTTTGTTGAAGGGAAACGAGTGGGTGATAAGGAATACTCCACGGTCCTTGTCGCAATAACAGAACTGTCGACCACGCTCAGAAATAAACTCATGAACAACGATTAGCACGGAGAGAAGAACAACATCATGATCCCGGTTATTCCACCGAAACGACAAGACGGCAAGTCCTCCTTTGGGGACCTGGTTTCGTACGTTTCTGTTCGTGATGAGCCGCGCGATGATGATTTAATGGAAGCCGTTAAAGCTTCCGGAACAAAGCCAGAAATGCCGCACAGCAGCCGCTTTTCCCGTCTGGTTGACTACGCTACTAAACTGCGTGATGAGTCGTTTATCTCGCTGGTTGACGTGATGCCTGACGGCGGGGAATGGGTGAATTTTTACGGTGTGACCTGTTTCCACAATTGCACATCAATTGAAAGTGCAGCTGAAGAAATGGAGTTCTCCGCACGTAAAGCGAAGTTTGCCCATAACAAAAGCGACCCTGTATTCCACTATATTCTGAGCTGGCAGTCGCACGAAAGTCCGCGCCCTGAACAGATTTACGATTCGGTCAGCCATACACTTTCCCGTCTCGGTTTAGCGGGTCATCAGTTCGTTGCTGCCGTTCACACTGACACGGATAACCTCCACGTTCACATCGCTGTAAATCGCGTACATCCGGAGACTGGTTATCTTAACCGTCTTGCTTACAGCCAGGAAAAACTGAGTAAGGCCTGTCGTGAACTGGAGCTCAAACATGGGTTTTCACCTGACAATGGCTGCTATGTGATTGCCCCTGATAATCGTATTGTTCGTCGTACCTCTGTTGAACGCGATCGTCAAAGTGCCTGGAAACGTGGCCGTAATCAGAGCCTGAGAGAATATATCGCTGACACGGCAATAGCTGGTTTACGGGAGTCACCGGTGACCGACTGGTCTTCTCTCCATCAGCGTTTTGCGAAAGAAGGCCTGTTCCTGACAAAGGAGAGCGGCGAGCTAAAAGTGAAGGATGGCTGGGACAGTGAACGTCCTGGCGTTACGCTTTCTGCGTTTGGACACGCCTTTGATACCGATAAACTTATTCGTAAACTGGGTGAGTTTGTTCCTCCTGTACAGGACATTTTCTCGCAAGTTCCGGCTGTCGGCCGCTATGAACCAGACAAGATTATTATGCCGTCTCGCCCTGAACGGATGACAGAGAAAGAATCCTTATCGGACTATGCGATCGCACGTTTACGGGCGCCGCTGATTGCACTTGATCAGGATCCAACGCAGCGAACCATACAGTCAGTGCATACGCTTCTGGCACAGTCTGGACTGTATCTGAAAGAACAGCATGACCGTCTGGTTATCTGTGACGGGTATGACTCAACGCGTACACCTGTCAGGGCGGAACGTGTGTGGCCTGCGCTAACGAAGGCTATTCTGGACTCGTATAAAGGAGGCTGGCAGCCGGTACCGAAAGACATTTTCCAGCAGGTTCCCCCTGCGGAACAGTTCACCGGCGGCAGTCTGGAAGCCACCCCAGTATCCGACCGGGAATGGCGAAAACTGCGAACAGGTTCGGGCCCGCAGGGGGCGCTGAAACGTGAGATTTTCTCTGATAAGGAAAGCCTCTGGGGCTATGCGGTTTCACACTGCCGTCAGGACATTGAGTCGCTTATCGGTAGTGGTGAATTTACCTGGGAACGCTGTCATGAGCTACTGGCGCGTCAGGGGCTGTTGCTGATGCGCGAGCAGCAGGGCCTGGTTGTGATGGACGCTTACAATCACGAACAGACCCCTGTAAAGGCCAGCCACGTTCATCCTGATCTGACGCTTGCGCGTGCGGAACCCCATGCTGGTTCGTTTGTTTCGGTGCCGGCAGACATCTTTGAACGTGTTAAGCCGGCCAGCCGTTACAATCCGGAACTGGCCGTGAGCGACCGCGATATTCCGGGTATGAAGCGTGATCCTGAATTGCGTCGCCAGCGTCGCGAAGCGCGCGCAGCTGCGCGAGAAGATCTGAAAGCCCGTTATGCAGCCTGGCGGGCTAACTGGCAGCGCCCTGATTTGCATGGCCGTGAACGTTACCAGGCGATTCATGGCGAATGCAGGATACGTAAAGCGCGCATCCGTATCGAACATCGTGACCCTCTGGTGAGGAAGCTGCATTATCATATTGCAGAGCTTCAGCGCATGCAGGCACTGATTGCGCTGAAAGAAACCATGAAGGCTGAACGAGCTGAGCTTATCGGGCAGGGGAAATGGTATCCGCCGTCTTACCGGCAGTGGGTTGAAGCTGAAGCGGTGAAAGGTGACAAGGCTGCGATATCGCAGCTGAGAGGATGGGATTACAGGGATCGTCGTGGTAATGCGGTGAAATCCACAACAGACAACCGATGTGTCGTTATCTGTGAGCCAGGCGGAACGCCGATGTATTCCGGTGTTCCTGGCCTGCGGGCTTCACTGAAGAAGAACGGTCGCGTCCAGTTCCGCGATCCGGAGACAGGCCGCCATATTTGTACCGACTATGGCGACAGGGTTATTTTCCGGAACAGTGGCGATTACGATGCGCTTAAGCGGGATATGGTCAAAGTCGCGCCGGTTCTCTTCAGCCGTTCTCCGAGCGTCGCGATGGCTCCGGAAGGGAATAATGAACAGTTCAATACAGCTTTTGCCAAAATGGTGGCATGGCACAATGTGAACCACCGTGATGAAGGTGAATACCAGATCTCGCGACCGGAGGTCGACCAGGTGCGTGTTGAAAGCGAGATGCGCTTTGCTGAAATGACGAATCAGGGGAGTAATACAGAAGCTGTGCGCAATGAGTCAGGACCAAACTGGAAACCACCTTCACCGTTATAAGCATTCGGGGACCAGATGGAATTTAGCCCGCAGATAAGAAATAAAAAAGGCCGCAAATGCGGCCTTTTAAACTTTTAGAGGATGTTTTATGTCATAACAAGCGACAACGCCCGTGACTACATGGAACGCAAGCAATACATAGGCAAAGCCGCATGATGTCCAGAAGACAGCAAAACTATCATCAGCACCTATGAAAGAAGCGAAAATAAAGAATAACTGAAGTGAGCAACCTGCAATAGATAAAACCAGTGTCTGTTTAGGAATGTTCATTCTCTGCCCCCTGTTTTATCAATCATACTTATCAATTTCTCGTACTGCCAGCAGAACGGGATAGTGTGAATCTGTGCCCAATCCGGAGGGTAGCATAATCAGGTCAAAAAAAAGGCCGCTTTCGCGGCCTTATTTAGTTGAATGCGATGCGTGGGACTAATTCCCATTCAGCATGGTCTTTCTTTAAAACACATTTGTATTCAGAACCATCGTGTTTTATCTGCAACCCAACAGTATAAAGCTTCTCGCCATCGGAGCAGGCGTACACCTTCTGCTGGTTCGTGAGGAGGATGTTACGGATTTCAGTCAGCTGCGCCACGGCATCGGTGTCGATAACGGGCTGGGGCGCTGCAGCGGCAACGCATGAAATACCAAAGAGGGCGGCAAATAGTAGTTTCTTCATTTCATTTCCTTCATTTCTATATCATTTTGTTTATCGGCAGCTGTTCCTGAAACAAGACAATTTTTTTGAACTATCACTCTGGCCACTCCATATCCGGATGTGGTGAATCAGGCAGTTTCGGGGAGATAAATGGCTCGTTTCGATATCTGGAAGGAGGAATATAAGCCGGCTGCGGGAGTGTCAGCGTTCTCAGTATCGCATCTGGTGCGAGCTGAATTTCTTCAGCGCTTACTTGCGTCGGTTCCGATTCAGGCTTATTAAGCGTGATGTACCGTATTGTACGTTCTGCCATAGTGGTTGTTCTGATTACCTCCAGCGCTTCTTCCCAGAGGTTTTCTTCCCGTCCACGGTGGTCCGTATCATATTCAGTCATCAGATTATGCGCTTCCTGGCGATTGGCCAGACGCTGCTGAAAGGTATCGATTATCTTCCAGGGTTCAGCTTTTGCCGCTTTACGCCGACGCGAGGGCTTTTCTGTCAGAACACCAATGATTTTGCTGACGTTCTCCGGAGCAGGAAGACGGCGCTGCGCTGTTCGTGGAACAAGTTTACGTAGTTGCTTAAGGTTCGGTGGGTTAATCGTGATGTATCGGTTGATAATGACGGGTGCATTGCACGTTTTGTCCTGCGGCTCGATGTAGAAGGATGCTCCCGGAACCGGATCGCCCTGAAACACCGTGTAGTTCTCACCTGGCTGCAATTTAATCAGATCCTGCACATTGATTTTGTTCTCCATCTGAATATTGATGTGGTCGCCATCGATCCAGGAGGTACCAATGATACCGTCACGCCGTTGCAGGCTGACCATGTTCGCCCGGGCTTCCTGTCCTGCGGCATTAGTGATTGTCTTTGCCGTTTTATCATCACTTACGATTTTACCCGCAACCTTAGTGCCGGCGTTTTGCATCAGGGTGGCAACGTTTGTGGCTGAGGTCTGGCTTTCAATGCGCTCCTGGTCCTGGCTCATCATGACGATAGAAAAGTCCAGGGAACGTACCTGTGTGGCCTGAACGGCAATACGCTCGGTATAATAGGCTCCCACCTCGTCGAGATAGTTCATGTAGGGGAAGGGGCCTTTGTATTTGGTGATTTCGAGAGCTTCGGAATCTAGCCCTTCCAGACGATGTCCCAGGTCCCGGGCCAGTATCATGCTCTGCTGGGTAACAAACATTCTCCCCAGTGCAGAGGTTGTGTGCTGAGAGGTGTTCATTGCCGGGATAAGGACCAGGAGTATCCGGTCGCTGTGAATGCTGTCGCGAATATCAATGTCACCGGCATCCTCAGCGAAGATATTACCGAACGTTTCCGTAAATGTGTTGAAGGTTTCCAGAAACTGCCCAGTCAGGTAGCTGTGCTGCTTGCGCGGCTCTTCTGTCCAGGCTGAAGGCTGGCGAACGGTGGCCATATCGAAACCCGGTACGTCTACCAGATAATTATAGAGCGGAGAGACAGCTTCCTCTGGCCATTGATCGTCTATGGCACGGCAGTAAAGCTCTGCCAGTTTCTCCAGTGGCATAAACTCGCGCAGCAGCTGCAACGACATGGTTTTGTTTTCACGGACGCAATAGAACTTCGTGCCAAAAACCAGCGCCTTGTTCATTGCAATTGCTCTGGACTGCCATTCTCCCCCCTGTACGTTGGTCGGCAGCATTGATTGCATCGTCTCAGCAACAAAGGCCTCAGTGCTATAGCAGAAGGGGTTCCACTGGTGAGACTGTGGCCGACTTTTATCACCGTTGTGGATCATCTCACTGCGGGACATGCCGCTATTCATGAAGTTGATGTACTCCACATCATCCTCACGCCCAAAGCGGCGGGCCAGGTAGTAGCAGGTGCGCGCCGTGTCGTTCTGCGCCTTGCCGTCAACAAAGGTGAAGCCCCGACCCCAGCAAAATGAATTGAGCATCCACGCATAGATGGTTTCGGTTTTCCCTCCACCGGTCGAGGCAAAGAACATTACATGACGGGTCAGGTCATCAATGGTGAGCCAGAGTTCGCGCCCGATATCATTCATTCGCCTGTAGCCGAGATAGAATATTCCCTTACCTTTACTTTCCTGCGTTGTTTCATACTGAAACAGTGAGGGGAACCTTCTGAACAGGCTGCGCCGTACCTTCCGATCTTCAGAGGGGTCTACTTTATTCAGGTGGACAGGCATTCGCATGGGCATACGCCAGCGGTGTGTTCCAAAGCTGATGCTGGCCACGATGGCCAGCAAAAGCAAAAGCGGTATGGCGAGTGGCCAGATAAACCCCGCCACCACACTTCCTGCCATAATGCCGGCATACAGCAGGTGGTCGCGTAAAAGCTCAAGAACAGGGGAGTTCCAGGCATTGCGCTTCATGAGCGCCTGGTTAACGGGCGTATAATTCATGGTTTACTCCTGGATACTGAGGGAACTCACAAAGCGGTCGACCTGTTCTGGTGACATTGGATCTGTAATTTTCAGGAAGTGATCAATTTTATCCGGCGCGGTCAGCATGCCCGTTGCCAGGCGAATGCCCGTGTCAGTCAGCACTGTCGGCGTACCTGAAAAACCAAAGGTGCGGAAGCCAGTATCGTTAACGGCTACTACGGCCTGAGCCGACGCGGAACAGTCTGAGCTCATCTGTGGAGGTGTTGTCTGTCCCGGAACCAGCATACCTGCGTCCGGTCGGAAAAGATCACTCCATGCAACAGCACGAGCTGTCTGGTCCTTCTCGCATAAAACCGGAATGATCTTCTCTACAGCATCGCCGCCGTCATTCACGACTGATACAGGGAATACAACAACGTTGTAACGCTGCGCCAGCTGTTCGATTGCCGGCTCCATACTTCTGCAGACCGCACAGGTTGGATCGAGGAATGCATACAGCGTACGCTCATGCCCGGTTGAGAGCTGGATGGTGAACAGACCGCGATCGGTACTGCGCTTCAGTATTTCCACCATCTTCTGTCGCGCTGGCTGTTCCGTCGCTTCTTTTTTTACTGATGTGGTTGACGTTACCGCTGCCGGTGCTGTTTTCAGGGCTTCAGAAGGCGAAGCCGGTAAGGATTTATGACTTTCCTTCATAATATTCTGCATGTTGTCGGATTCAGCCTGGGCAGCCTGAATGACTGTATTGCCTGCCGCTGGGTTGGCTGGCTCCTGAACAGCAACAGTCTGCCGCGACCGGGCCGGTGCGATTGCGCCTGGTTCTGCCGGGATAGTCAGTGTCTGGTTTCCCACATTGAGTGAGAAATGGTTGTCCGTACCCAGGAGCCATAACGAAGATGCTATCAGCGCGCCGCTCACAAACAGGGCAAGGGACTTAATACGGCGTTTCATTATTGCCTTACTCTGGGTTTTGAGGTGTCGCGCTATGGTGTTTAAGACTTCCGCTGCATCGTGCATCGGGTCATCAAGAAGTGTCACGGCTTCTGCTGAATATGGATAAAAAGCGATGAGCTTTTTATCGTGGATGGCCATATGCTGAGGCTCACGAAAGGTGAACAGAGCCTGAGGAACACCATGTCCGTGTTGATGTAAAACCACAATGGTGTCGTTACAACGAAAGGTGGTGTAGGTGCTTTCCAGCGACATAATGAGACTCCAGTAGACAGTAAGATAATTAGCGTCAGAAATGAGCGAAATTTCAGAAGATGAGATCGTCATCGTCACCCGGGCGAGTGATGACGTCTTCCGTGAGTGACCAGTTGGTCCGGATGCGACGCCTGCGGTCGCGGTCTGGCTGAGGTTCGTTCCAGATTAGACCCAGGGACAGCATATCGATGCGCAATCCCTCAATGGCTTCATCGACGCAGGCTTGCGGGCAGGGGAGGCCAAGTCGGATAGCCTCGCTCTCGGTGCGGGCGACGGCGACGATACCTGCACCTTCAATAAATCCTTTGGTGGTGTTTGCCCGGTGCAGGGCATAGAAGAGTGGGCGGTCTACCCCCTTTAGCCATAGCCAGTTAGGTGGTGTCAGCCGTAAATCATGCGCGTACAGCCAGACCAGACCACTTCTGACGTAACGGTGCTCACGCAACCACTGTTTCGCGCCTTCGCTCTGGATGACGCGCTTAAAAGCGGTTCTCGCCAGCGCATAGACCGGAACTGAGAAATTCCCCTTATCACGGCGGCTTTTTATCCGACAGGAGCGGTTCAGGGCATCCATTAATTGACGTGCGGCCGGTCGGTCGTCCAGGAAAAACTGAAGGCCGAATATTGCGAATAATGCCTTTTCATGAGGGGCGAGACTTTTCCATCCATTAAGTGGACGCCCCAGTTGGGCCATAAAAACAGCCCGGCAGCGGGCAACATCGAGCTGCATATTACTGATGAGTTCATGCTCTTCAGCGAAACCCTCAGGGCTTTGTGCCGGACGTCTTTCTGGACGACGTTTATCAAGCAACAGGCGACTGGAATCCCCCTCATTAAGAATGGGGGCAATTGCAGGAGAAATGGTTTCCATAGCGAAGGGCAGCGTGCTGATATTGAGTACCCGTCGCGTTTGCCAGTTTCGTGCAGGATGGCATAACCAGCTCCACAGCGAAGCGGTAGACAGGGGAATGAGGAATATCATCAGGATCACCGTCGTTTGCTTCATCACGTTGATCCACTGATCGTAAGTGATGTTTTCGGCATTGTTGGCGGTGACGGCCAGCAGGTTATAACGCGGTGCGGCCCAGGTGTGGAAGGGGCCAAAATCAGCCATGCCCCACAGGGTATGCAAAATGAAACATGACCAGTACACAAACTCAGGCAAGAACAGCCATGCAACAAGCAGAAGCATAATGCCCAGGATGGCGAGGGCTCCAAGAAATTCAAGCGGGTCAGTCGTTCCCGCGCGAGCGGATGTCATGGAAAAGCTCCCTAAATAAAAACGATGAAGACTAACTGAATAAAAGAGGGCAGCAGAGCCCGAGCTTACGAAAAGTTAGCAAGCGTATTTACTGGTAATAACGGCAGGTGAAATTATATTGATTGGTCAAATATTAGATTGTTGAGGATCTGATACGGATCTCCTTTGTTTTAGTGAGTGGCATTAATAAGATGGGTTGTGGTTTTTATTATCATCATCTGTTTTAAAGTGAATTTTCAGAGCGATGATCTGCGTTAATGAAATCAATGAAAATAGCCGGCAATTAAACCGGCTATTTATTGGAGGGTATTGGATGTGTTTCAGGCCAGAATGGGAACAGGTAGTCCTGTCAGAGATTCGATCTCGGCACGTTTTTTATTCACGACATCGTGGAAGTTGAAGTTATAGGTGTATCCTTTGTTGTTCATTGCATGCAGATGGTTAGCAATACTGGATGCAGCACCGGTATCGATAGGAATCATCGGCAATGATGTGAACCTTGTAAAGAGACGCAACTTTGAATCTTCAACCTCTGTACGTGTCAGGCTGTAAGCATCGAAGCCAATGACATCCATGACATTGCCCGGGTAGATTCGGACGTACAAAAAGGTTCCTTGCTGAAAGTCAAAACCCAGGTAGGTACTTTTCCAGAAGAGCCAGCCCTCAGAAGTGCTTTCCGGGTTGAAATGCCCTGTCTCCTTGATTTTCTCAACAACAGCAAGGATCTTTTTTTTGCGTTTCTTGGCTATAACATAATTGATGGCAAATGGACCGAATAACAGTAAGCAACTTGTTATGGCGTATAGATATGCCTCCGGGCGTACGTACTCATCCATGATGATTGAAATGGAGCATAGAAAAAAAATCAGCATGAAAGAGATTATACCGAACTTTAAAAATAAAGACTTTGCAACAGAGTATAAAACCCACCACTTAGGGAATCTATCTTTCACAGTAAACCCTCCTTAGGTATTTCACTCAATGTTATAGCACTACTGGATAGATGTCCACATCTCAACTTTTTATTCCATCATTATTTGTTTCCCCAGGACCATTCATACCCTTCGTATTAACGCCAGGGGTATGCCGTATATTCCTCCCACCGGCTACGAACATATCTTTGACAGAACCAGCCATGCTTCCAAGAGTATTTGCTGCATCTCTACCGCCAAGGAACGAAATGACGTAGTCAGGTAAATATGCCTGTAAGGCAAATATGCTGGATACCAGTGTCGTGCAAATTCGAGCATAGATCATTAAAAAACCAGCCATGCTGAATAAACCTGTTAACGAGTTGGCTTGAACATTGACCAGTGCGACACCAAAAAGTGCATGAAGGATAGTTCCAGTAGCAACAATCGCAACAGATGCAAAGAAAAATCCAAAAACCATGAGTGCGGGACGAATCATGGTATCTATAAAGTAAATGTAACCATAAGCCGCACGACTGCCTCGATCCTGAGACGTACCTAGGTGAGTTGCCCCCCATAGAGGTCCCGCTGCGCAACCTACTAGAACACTGACAATCCAGTTACCAATACCAGTCATCCAGAAGATAAACGGAATAAATGGCAAATAGATTGAAAGTGTAAATCCCGCGCTAAACATAAGTAGTAACAAGAAATATACTGCTGGCGAAATGGCATCAAGCCCTTTATCTACAGCGCTAATTGCTCCTGTCATATTGACAACCTTCCCGAGAAGGGATGACTCTCCACCCGCAACAGCAGCCCGTATGACTGTGTATGCTGTTAAAGTTCCCTCCGCTGCAACCAGCGTGTAATCTCCAACATTTTTCATTTTAACTAATGGGTTTACCTGCCCCGTTGAGGTTCCTGTCCCACTATAATTTGTTGCGATGTTGCTGGTTAAACTTACGAAAAATGGAGCGAACGAGTTCATTAATATGCTATTTGGGTCATTACCTTCAGAAGCACTTAACTCGTTTTGTGATGTTGTTGTACCTGCTGGAGGTGCATAATTAGAGTTTTGTAACTGGGTACGGTAGGCGCTCATTACCGCACTGAACAGGTCTCCGCTGCCAATTTCCCCAAGAGATGACATTCCACTGGTTGCAGGCGCGCGACTGGCAACTTCTGTCAGGCGTTGATTGGCCGTTGCAAAAGTCTGGTACCATGCACCGAGAGCCGCCCAGCCATATGTGTCGAGATAATTCCTGACAGCGTCCTGTATGCCATTTTGTTCACTCTGCGCCGGTAATGCGCGCTGAACAGTTTGTTCGTACGTACTGGCTGCTCTCTGAATGCGGGTTTCAATATCCGGGAGTGTGCCGTTGCCGGTTGTTCGTTTATTCATAAACCCAGCCATAAACTCGCTGGCCGCGCTGTCCATATCCTGGATCATTGCTTCCATAGCTTTGTTTTGCGCATCCACCACTTCACTTGTATCGCGGTTACTGAAGGGGTTAAAGAAGCTTTGGGAACTAGACGAGGAGTCCGATTTCTGTTGCTCCGGTATCGTCGCCGTGCCGCACACACCGCTGCCATTAGTGACCCGGTAGGTATAATTCCCTCCAGAAGAACCGGATACCCCTGCCATTCTGGCTGTGGTCGAGCTTGCCGTGCTGTTGTAATCGTCCAGCGCAGTATTGATGGCATGTTTACAAAGCTGCATCTCAAAAATACCGCGTGCAGAAGTGCGGGTCGAAGCCTGTGTGGGCTGGACAGTCAGGGAGTAGCCGCTGGCAATATCACTGGCAGCTTTGGACACCATCAGGTTGGCAGAACCTACGCCCATAATCGACGCGCCCCAGAGGATGATTAGCTGGGACATGCTCCAGCCATTGGCGGTCGGGATAATCATCAAAAATCCTGACACTGTGCTCAGTGTGCTGGTGATATCGCGATCCCCGCTGAATACCTTGCCCTGATGCCCCGTTTTATTAATGTGCTTCAGACCAATAAATACAAACCAGACGACGGCAAGGACGGCGATAATTCCGTTAAACAGAGCAAACAGATTCCCGATCATCGTGGTATTGCCGGCTGCGAGAGGGTCCAGCACCACATCGCCGAAGATAGTGACCAGTGCCTGTCGGGAGAGATCCTGTGCATTGGTTGCAGCAGAGACTATGTCATCGTAAGTGACACCTGCGCGTGCCGGGGTAACAGAGATAAGCAGCCCTGCACAAAGCGCACGAATGAGATTTTTCACGGTAACTCCGGATAATGCATGAATGCCGGGATGTCGGCAGGAGGCAGAGAAGGGCAGCTATTTCCCGAGAATGGCATCTCGTACGGCATGTGTTTCTGCCATGAAATGCTGAAAGGTGCCTCTTTCAGCAAGACTCACGCGACGGTTGCGTAACTGCCACAGTCGGTAGGTTACGATTAGCGCTTTTGACCATGCCACGCCAGCGCCGGAAAACAGCACCACACAGGTGCTGATCTGGTGTGCGGAGATACTCCCGCCAATAATGAATGGTGTCAGTGCTGCAAGCGGAACCGGTATGGCCATAAGCCAGAACAGCACTCGCCAGCGCCTGCGCTGGCTCACATACCCCTTATCCAGCTGTGCGGGGGTACAACCTGATTCCGCAACGGCTTTTTCCCAGTCAGGAGAAGCCGGCGGTTTGTCGTCAGTAATGAACTCCGGAAAAGCATCACGCATTCGCTCAATATTTCGTGAGGTCATGTGCCGGGCAGCCCGCAAATACCACTTCGTTTCCTGCAATGGCAGAAATATGCTCAGCAGTCCCCGGGTAATTCGTCCAGGTAGTCCTTTTTTCCGTGTGACTGTTTTTTCCAGTGTCATTTGGCAGCTCCCTGGTTCATGGCTGATTCGAGTTGTTTCAGTCGTGGGGCGTAGGACTGACGGGCAAAGGCGGCGAGCAGCTGGCCGTCGATCACGTTCCCTTTGCGCAGCAACTCTTTAATGTCGTTAAGTTGCCAGTTCATCTGTGCCGTAGTTCGGATGAGTTCGCGCATAAGGTTATCTCCGTCCATTTGCTGCAGGTCAGAGAGATAGGCTGTGTTGGCATATCGACGTCCGGCCTCAAACGATTCAAATTCCCGCTGGCTCATGTAGCCCTTCGCCTTCGCCTCCGGCGAAGCCACATTGTCAAAATACTGCGCTGCGGAAGGTGACTGCAGTGCTTCTTTCAGGGCATCACGGGTAGTTTCACTGGTCTTACTGTCGGCAATAAGCGAGAGCTGAGGTTCAGACGCGGCATCGATGATACCGTTGTATTCGTTGAGCAACCCTACATACGTACGACCGGTAACAGTGTTGACTTCACCTTTGCCAGGCGTGCGGCCTGCTGAAGGGCGAGCCGTGTTTTTCATGTAGGCCATAGCGGCATCAATCTGTTCCTGTGACCAGGAAAGTGCCGGTGCCTGCCCTTCAGGTCCCGCGCCGCCATAGATGGAGCGTACCTGACTGTCACCTCCGGGCAAATTACTGACGGCAGGGCAGATACCGGTTCCGCCAAAGCGTTCATATTCTGCTGCCGTACAGTACGCGGCATGTACGTTCGCACCGTCATAAGCGTCGCGGGCCTGTTCTTCCGATGCTGTAGAAATCCTCTTCCGCACCGCTGAACTGGAAACACCTTTGCCTGATGAGAGTTTTGACGCGGCGCTGCCTGATGCTCTTTTACTTTGTGCTGCCACACCGGATGCGGAATCACTACAGATCGAATCCGGTACCGAAAAACTCTGCCGTGCCTCCTCCAGACGTTGGGTTTCATTATTGAAAATCATTTGCTGACGAGTAGCCTGCCCATCCTGATTAATCAGGGCGCCGAGCTTGTCGGCGTTCTGTGTGATGGCTGTGCCGGTGGCCTGTTGCATCTGTAGTATTTCGACCAGAGTTGCCTGGATGGTGGCCATCTCAGGCAGAACCTGAGTCGTGATCGGAACGCTGGAGTTCACGTTGACCGTTAAAGCACTGGCAACAGTGGGAAGGCTGGACGCGATGGCCAGCGCCAGCGCGGGGAGGTGACGTTGTATCATGAAATTCTCCGTTTATTTGAGCGGGGTAAACACGTCGGGAAGGCGGGGTGACTGTGTGCCGGGGGCGAGGGCGACCAGAGGGAAGGTCTGAAAGCGTCTGCTGATACGTCCTTCCCGGCTGCGGGTGTCTATGATTGTCAGCCCACGACGCGTGATTCTTGCATGAGCTGGAGGGGTGATATCCAGTACCGGCCAGTCTCCCGGGCTGAGTTGTGGGGTATCTGCCCCCTCCGGCCATAACCAGGTATCATCAGTTAACACCGCCCCTGTATTTTCAGGTAGCAACCACTGGACCACATGACGCGATTCCCGCACCGGTTCGCCTGGCTCATTGACCTGCCAGATGGCTGTTGTGACCAGCTGGCGTGGTCGCGCTTTGAGTGAAAGAAGCACGCCACAGGCCTCTTGCGTTGCCCGGCGATCGGTCGCGTATACCGCCCGGGAGTTCACTGCACTGTCTGTACGGAAGTGCCGGGACGGCAGGACGAACTCCACGCCGTCGGCATCGATCACCAGGCGGGAAAGACTGACCTGGCCCTTTACCGGGCGGCGACAGCGTGGCGTCAGGTGGATGGAACACATCAAAGGTCATACCCCAGCTCATTTATCATTTCGTCTGCCATCAATTCGATGACGCCCTTATCACCACGGGCGCCACTGTTACGCTCCCTGTACTCAATGAGTTTTTTTGCGGATCCGCGAGGGAACTTCTCCGCCAGTAACTGACGGGCACGGGCAGTACCGATCGTATCCGAGAGATTTCTGCGTAGCGCGCCGTCTTTTTTGTCTGAGTTAAGCGACCACAACTCCAGCGGTCCGAGCGTAAACCGGACAATTCGTGCCAGCGTCCCCTGGGTTGTGCGCATCATACATAGCATCGGTACGCCACTACCGTCTGCAGCCGGACCAGCTGGCATACGCAGGAATGCATGAAGATTGTGTTCGGGGATCTTAAAACTGTCCCGTAAAAGTGGAATATCTTCCTGGCGGAAGCGCAGCAGCCAGAGGGTGTTGGCAGAGTCGAGCAGGCTTTTCGGATAGTCGGTAAGGAACTGGGTACTCAGCACCGTGCGGATACCAAACTTACGTTGTTCACGATCCTGCGTATCCAGTGCTTCGAAGATGAAATCAATGCCTTTGACGTTGTGCAGTTCGTCATAGATTTTGGTTTTCATTTCACTATCGAGCTGGTTGATGCGTCGCATAATGCCCGGGAGGTAGGCTTCCGGCAGTATTTGCATTACCTCATCCTGATACTGCGGCAGCAAAAAATCACCCGCAGTGATGTGGCCAGCAAAGAGGAACATGATGCCGGTTTTCAGTCTGCCTGCCGGGGTCTTATCGCCGGCGACGTTGTTTAAGTCTACGGCAATAATGCGTGTGTTCGGGTTCAGCGCAAAACGAGTCCGACTGGCCATCATTGGGTAGTCCTGTCGGGCCTGAATCATGCAGCGCTCAATGTACTCCACCAGGGGCTCCTGTGAGCCGTTACGCTGTATTCGGCCAAAAGTCTCCTGAATGACCTCACTGCGTAGTAGCGCGGGCATATCAGCAAGTTCTGGTACCGCCTGGTAGTGTGCCCGCTGAGCTGCAGATAACTGTCCACGTTCATGCAGGAGGTCACGTACTTCGTACCATGGTGTCGCGGTCCACCACTCCGGATCGTGCTCACCCCACAAACCGGATGACTCCAGTGCCGCATCCACTTCTGGCTCTACGTTTGAACGGAACATGTTTGGCTCAATACCACTACGCATGTCATACGCTAGATCAATCAGGCGGTTCACTATTTGCCGGGTATCTGTAGGGTTAGGCGGGGTCCCTTTATCCGGTTCGATACAGAAGGCTGTCAACATGGACGCGATAAATTGCTTCTCTGGTGTCACTGGCTTACGAGCGCCGTACAGGATGTCGAAGACATTGCGTGACTTAGATGGGTCGTTGCTGAGTATAATGCCGACTGCTTCGTCCTTTCGCTCTTCTGGCAGACTGTCACGTATCAGCTGGATTAACCCCATCGCGCTGAATCCTTTATCAATGTGAGCCACATAAGGAAGCGAAACCTGGGCGGAAGATACCTGTATTTCCGTCAGGGTATTAATCAGTACCGATTTACCCAGACCCGAATCGCCAGGGGCCAGTTCGGTATGCTTGTTCTGGCGAGAAGACCCCAGCCCGACTTCCCAGGCGCATCCGTCTTCCGTGTGCAGCATCAGGTTGCCTTCCCCTCGCCAGACGGTACCTGGTCGGTTGAAGGGCAACATCGATAGCGCATGGGAGAGTGGCGGGTAAAGCGGAACAGGGCCGGAGCCCGCTGACGCGGCCAGCATACTGTTGACCCATCCCCTGCGAGGATCACCGAATGTGGTGGTCGTGTTACAGACTCCCCAGCCCTGCAACGCTGATTCAAGCAGCATCTGATTACGGGAGCATATTTCCCGGGTATGCCCCCAGGTGGACGCCACAATGGTCATCACGCAGACCGGATCGCGTTCATCCGTTGCAGCCAGCTGTGTGAAAGCGTCGTAAAGTGGGCGAATAGAGGGAATAAATTGTCCAAATGATGAAATAGTCTTTTTCCAGCCCAGCGCTTTCATCCCGCCAGGCATGATGTCGATTCGTATGCGCCAGGGAACGGAACGTGGAACCAATTTCACAAGCTCATTGAATGGGCGGGGATGCTGAGGCGGAAGTGTTATGGCCACCATGCCGTGCCACAGCCCCCCTGCATGCACCAGATTACCTTCTGTTTCTGGCGAACAACCAAATACCTGAAGATTCAGGAAGGGAGCTAGCAGTGCTGTAGTGTCGCCCTCCTGAAGCGCACCCGCTGGCGCAGCCTTCCCCGGTAATGCCGGGCGCCATGCGGCCGATGTGCTGTTGCGTGCTGTTTCACGTCTGATTTCATTACAGAACTCAGGCACATCAAGCAGGCGGACAAGCAAGCCGTCTCCACCGCGTACGAGTGCTTTTTCAAGAGTGGTGATAAAGCTGTCGTGCCGGATCTTCAGACCAGACATTTGCCAGCGCCAGGGCTCCTGACCAAAGCGCGCGACAGGTGCTTTATCCTGAATGGCCCGAACGGTGGCGTTAAAATCGGTTCTTTCCTGATGACTCACCAGTGTCGGAGAGCTCCAGACGGCAAGCCAGCAGCGCTCACGAACAAGCCACGGAGAAATGACATTGATCTTCTCATTAAGCAGGTCATCCAGCTGGACGCCGATGTGCTGAATTGAACGCATTTGCGGGGCGATCATGGCGCTGACTTCGTCACGCCCTTTTTCCGGGTCACGTTCGAAAATGAAGGCCAGTTTATGGCCGATATTTTTCCAGGTGGTGCTGAGCGTGGACGCGAGGTGCGCGATCATTCCTTCAAACGCATCCGGATGATCGTCTGAGGCTGTTTCCGACATTTCACGCAATGCCCCGGATATTTCGAATACAGAAAGGAAATAGCCATGATGGGTGACACCTATATAAGGCGCTTCCAGCCAGGGTCTGAGCTCCAGATCTTGTTTGTCCAGTCCGATCACCGTACGAATGTCGCAGTAGTCGACAAAGTCAGCAGAGACGGCGAAACGGGAACAGGTATTCATAACGTCTTCAATAGTGAAGACAAGGCGGTTGATATTCATAGCTGCGAAGACTCCACCGGAATGGCGTGTATTGATGGGCGAGGCGCTTCTGTGGGCGCATCTGCGGGATAAGGCTTGCGTTAGGTTTACGTGACAGTGGTACCAGATGACTGTGAGGATAATATTGTTGTCTGCGAGGCTCCTGACAGAACGTCACTGTCCGTCACTGAATCAGGTGTCAGGATCAACGCCACTCCGTTCATTTTTTGTCGCATTTCATCGCGCATGACTGGCGGGAAACGTTTAAGCGCATCTGCATAGTCAGCTGGTCGCCATCCCCCGAAACGTTCTTCCAGAGGAAGACGATGGCGGGTCAGTTCCGACAGTACCCGGCGGCCTTCCCGAACCTCGCCTGGTCTGGTGCTGAAGACGGCCTGCAGGGCTTTTCGGTTCAGGGCAACAACATTACGTGGGTGCAGGTCCGGTAGCCAGACCATGACCCCCTGAGCAGCAGCAAATCCGTTGAGGGCATGCCAGGAATGGCATAGGTAACAGAGGTGAAACGGTGTCGTGAGCCGTTCTAATTCAGCATGTTCGATGTCAGACAGCAGACTGGTGTCGGTCAGCAGTGTTTTGGGGATTTGTCGCAAAGCAATCCGGCGGGCGGCGAGTGATGCGTGCTGCATCCCGGTCCGGGCAGCTTTCAGAGCCCGGGCGTGTTTCTCATATTCAACCGGTACCTGCGGGGTGGGACGTGACTCCAGCTGAGCCAGCGTGTCTTTCGCTCTGACGAGTCGGGTCCTGGCATCCTGCGCGTCTTCCGCAAGTCGGGATAATGGCAGGGATTCCGGTAACACAAACAGATGTTTCATGTCAGCACTACAGCAATAACACCGCCCTCCAGAAACGCTCTCGGGGGGAGGAAGTAAAGGGGCTGTGGAATGGACAACATCAGGAACCGGAAGCGGATGTAGCCATGGACAGTCAGGTGTCTTTTTCTTTTTGCTCATCGTTTTCTCCTGAAAGGGTCGGTAAACACCGACCCTTTCCTGTGGTTAGCTGATATTGACAGAGCTGGTACCGAGCTGTTTCTGGGTTCGTCCCATAATTTCAGGGACTACGGCCAGTAGTGCGCCGATGGCCAGACCTGCACAGCAGCGGCCCACAGTGATCTGCGGATTGGTGCCCACTTTTTTGAAGGACAGCAGGGAACCGATGAAGATGAACACACCGATCGCCTGGGCAATTTCCAGACCGGAAGTTTTACCGCTTTTGGCACCAGAGGCGGCGCTACCAAACATATCGGCGAGATCGCCATCAGCGAAGGCCATGCCGGGTAACAGGAACGTGACCAGAGCACACAGCCCCTGAATCATGCGCTCGCGGCACTGCATCATGGTCAGCTGGCAGAAAATAACGACGGCATAAAGACGCGCGGAAATAGCACGGAAAAGTGACATAGTGTCTCCTTGGGTTATAAAAAAACGAAGTGTGTTAAAAAGAGAGGCCGAGAGTGGCAAGTGCGGCATCGATGAGCTGAGGTGAAAAGACCATACCGGTCCCTGCAAACAGTTTTACTGTCGCAGCGCGAATGCTTTCACTTGAACTGAGTGCGGTGTGCCCCTCAAGCTCTGATCGTCGAAACATATCGAGTGCCGCATAGACAAACCCCACTCCTGCTAGCCGGACCAGAGAAAGTACGGCGTTAGCAGCCCCGGCAGCAACGCCGTAGGTGGCGGGTTGCACATACGCGATTGCATCAAAAGATGTGGCGCCAAAGCCAAGCTGCGCACCACTGGCATTAATGATGGAGGGGAGAGATACCAGCGCGGCGCAGGAAAAAAGGCCAATAGCAAACTTGCCCGGGGACAATGGACTTCGACTGGAACGTTGCCGGGTCAGAAGTGCGATGAGGCCAAAAAAACCAATCATCTCGGACCAGCTGAATAATAAATCCAGCCCAGCGGTGAAGATGCCCGAAGCAAGATTCTCTATTAGCGTGACGGCATCCAGTGCCATTAGCGCAGGGTTCCTCCGGTTGTCACCACAGAGCGCGTGGCAGGATCAATCTGACGAATAGTGACTTTACCCAGCGTATCCCCCTCCCGGACTGACCAGGTACTGCCCTGCCATTTGATCCACGCCATTCCTGCTTCCAGCGACATGATTTTCATGCCTGCAACAGCACTGGTTGTCTGCCGTTTTTGGGGCCGGGAAGCTGTTTTTGAGGCATCAGAGGTGCTTACGCGGGTTTCCAGAACAGCCAGCTTCTGTGTCAGCTCATTAAGCTGTGCACGCGTTTCTACTGCGTAAGCCTCATCCCTTTTGATAGCATCAGACAGGCGCGTAACGCTGTCTTTAAGCGACGTCAGAGAGTCATTTATCTTGCGGTCACGATCGTTCAGCTCGTCACGGATATCCGTCATCATGCTCGCCCTGTCGTCCTGAGCCATTGGCAGGGACGTATGTGCCGCCGGTTGCGCCGCGGCTGGCGAGACAGCCTGCTGCGGAACAGACTCAACCGTACTATGCTGTGCACCGTCGAGTGTATTTTCAACTTCACTGAAGCTGGTTTCAGACGGCGTATTATTCGTCAATGACAGTGATGGACCGAACAGGTACCAGAGGCTGGCCACTGCCAGAAGCGTTATCCCGAGAAGCCACGGCAGAGAATAGCCAAACAGCAGGTCTCGCTTCCAGAAGGGCGGTTTCTCGCGAGGATCTGGCGTGCCAAAATCATCCTCGCTTTCCAGTGTTTCTTCTTCAGGCATATCAATTTTCTGGTTCATCATTGTTCCTCACGGGTACGGTATCGCCATACTGACGACGGATTTCAGCCTGGCGGCGCGCGATGGCTTCCTGCAGGCGGGTTTCGGTTTGCTGCTCTGCGGCAGCGGGTGCTGATAAGGTGCTATTGATTGCGGGACGAGCCGCTTTATTACTGCTGACAATGTCGTCAGAAGTAACCGAGTCAACGAAGAGAATGGAGATAACTTCTTTCTGCTTCACGGTGACCTGGCGGAACGGCTCACGGGCCATCTCCTGTTTGATGACTTCCGCCCCGGTCTGGGCTGTGCCGCCAACCATTACGCCAGCCACTGTGCTGCCATCAGGTTTACCCACTCGTCCGGTGACGGTACCGACACTGGACTGCATAACCTGAGTGTTAGCATCCTTGTACAGACCGCCAAGATCACCAAGACCTCCCAGTACAGCGGGCAGAACGATGTGTGTTCCCCATCGATGGTTAACATCGGAGGCCACAGAAGACATCAGGTTTTTCTCACTCTGTGCGCTTGCATTGACGTTCAGCTCCATGCCGTTCCAACTCATACTGGTAAATCTGATATCCAGTCCATTGCCGGCAAGTTTTACTGACGAACTGTGAAGTCTTGCGCCAGCCAGCGGCCCGGCAGGAATAACCGCAACAACCTCTGAGTTGGGGTTATCTGAATCCACGGCAGTCTCCATATAACCGGCCGCACGCGTAAGTGCGTGGATGAAGACCTGTGCACTCTCTGTTTCAGTTTTTGTCTCTGCCAGGTTTCTTGTGCCAGTCGCTGGCGATGTCTGCGTAACACTTGCCAGGGCAGTTGCCAGCACCGGTGCATCGCCGCCAGTCTGTGCGTCACTGATCCGCTTAAGCAGTTTTTGCAGTTGAGCCTGGCGCTTTTCGTTTGCCTGCTCTTCTCCGGCCGGGTTTTCCGCATGGCGTGATGCTGCTGGCGGCGGAGGTGGCAGGTCCACCGGTTTTGTTTCTGGCACCTTATCCGGAGGGGGTTCCGTGACTTCAAGGCCGACCGGGAGACTGGCGATGAAGGATGAATCGGTCCGTGCGGCTTCCTGCGCGCCTAAATCGTTTGAGGCTTTAAGCAGTTCACGGTAACGCGGGCTCTCCGTCGTGGTGGTTACGGCACTTGAGGCCGTACCGTTAAGGTTGACGGCAGAATCTGTTCCTGAAGGGTCATGTGTCAGCCACGACATGGCCAGATAACCCGCGGTCACTAAAACCAGGGCACTAAATCCAATTATTGAAAAAAGTTTTTTGCCGTTCTTACCGGCATCCTGTTCTGCGCTCATTACTGAAGCTCCGGCGTGACGTGAACGGATTTCCCGTTTACTGAGAAGGTCAGTAACGGGGTGACGGGGAGTTTCCAGAGATGCGTACCATCCGCTGAAGAGAGTGTCTGTTCAAACTCGTCGCGCAGCATTGCGCGGGAACGGACCATCAGATCATCACCGCTTTGCCAGATCGCAGTGTCAGGGACGTTGCCCTGGAATTTAAGGCGACGGGCATCTTCTGGTGGTGTGCCATCCAGAAAAGCCTGCAACGTGGCGCTGTGGAGTGCGATTTTATCGACGGGTACGCCCGGGGCTGCTGAGCCAGGACCCAGACGCGGGACGCGTAAATCCAGCCGACTGTCGATCTCCTGACTGGCAGTACGGGTGTCTGTCTCACCACTTGTCACATTGATCATGATTGGAACATCAAGCCCTTTCAGATATACGGAAATATTCCCCGCAGCCCACGGGCGCAGTGGTGTTATGGCCAGCATGTTGGTTCCAGCATTGAACTTCACATCAAAACTCTTCGGGCTGGCATTAATTGGCGGATCTGACTGTGGCCACGGTGCGCCACTGATGTCCGTCAGGGTGACGACGCTCTGGTTATTCATGGCCGTGCGTACCAGCGGGATACTGGCGCCTGGAGAAAGATTGAGGGTTAATGAACTGATACGCGGAACCACGCTTATCATTGGGGCATTTACAGAACGCTCGTTGTCGGTCAGTCGAAGCCTCAATTCGCGTATCTCATCCGCTGACAGAGGCGAGTCTAAACCTGCTGCCTCATCTACCAGCGGCGAGCTTTGTTCCGGGGGCGGGAGCTCTCCACTAATCCGGGTTGCCGGTACACCTGTTGTTTGCGCTTCTGCCCCCTGAGGAGCGGCGGCAGTTGTTGCACCAGGCGTCCTGGCATCCTGCCAGCCAGTATTGTCAGCGGCGGCTACGAGGGCCGGACCACACAGCAGTAGTGTGGTCATGAGATAACGAAGTTTCATGGCGGGAGCCTCAGAGGTTGCGGGGAGCGTTGCGTGAGATCATCTGGCGGATTTCCATCCCGACGGGTTTCTGTCGTGGATCTACGCGCTGGATGGTAATTTCGAAAACAAACGGTTGTTCAGGCTTGCTGGTCGTCTGCCCAACCAGGCGCAAACGTACCGGATACTGCATTGTCCAGAACCAGGTTCCGTCAGACAGACGCCCACGCCGGATGACGACACCAGCCCCTACGGAACCGGTAAGATTCATACGCTCGCGTTTCAGGGCATCGTAGATATTGGAGTTGGTTAGCGCCTGGATGTAACTGGCGTGTCCTGCTTCAGAGAACAGCGATGCTGTAGAGGATACCTGTTCACGATAATGAACGAAGTCCAGGTTGAAGGCCCGCATCAGAGCCTTGCTGCCAAAGGCGATGGCATCGTCCTGGCTCCATGCTGGTTCGGAAGTGGGAGCCAGGCGAACCAGGCGCCCACTGTCGGTGGCAAAGTAATCCCGTGGCTGTTGTATCAGAGCCCAGGTCAGGCCAGCATTGAGGATGATGCTGATAAGCAGGCCACTCCCCAGCAGGAGGTTACTCTTCATCAGCTCTGGTGCCATTTTCTGGCGTTTTTCTGCCGTTTTCATCATGTTCACGGCGTTTTTCAGCGGATCCTCCGCAGGGGAGGGGGCCCGCCCCTTTGCAGGGGGGGCTGATTGTGTCTGTTTTGTCATAGGTTTCAGGAGTTGAAGTTTTTCCAGGGATCGATGTTGTCTGGGATCTGTTCGTTGACTTTATCCAGGGCCGCTTCGCAGACCTTATTTTCCAGTTGCGAAATGATTTCATCGAGCCCGGGGAATTGCGGCAGGGTCACCTTGACGTTCTTGATACGGGACAGACAGGACTGCAGGGAGGATGAGACATTGCTTTCGCGCTGTTCCCAGGCTGTTGCGGCTGCCCTGGCTCGCTCATAACCAGCCTGGCTACCCGCTTCAGCAGCACTTCCTGCTCGGCAGGTTGCCGCCGCAGCGGCGGCAGAAAAAAGCATGAAGCCGGACAAAAGTCCGGCTTTAAGCATGTGATATCGCATTCTCTCTCCTTATCGGCTTAGCGGCCGGGGCTGTGGGAGTGTTCCTGATGAAGCGCTTTTTCCTGTCTGCCCTCCGGCTTTCGGGCGTCATCCCATTGTTTCCAGGTCTGTTCAAAACCGAGGCGCTGGAACAAGGTATCTGCCTGTTTTTCCGGTGTGTAGAGCCGGGCGGGAAGCGGTGTATCCTCTTCCCGACCTTTCAGGTGGAACGTCATCAGCTGAGGTGCGGCACGGGTGGTGCCGTCGGGTTCGAAATTCACCGCCTGTCCGTAGCCTACAAAGCGGGGACCGTCATCGGTGATGGCATTAATAACCAGCTGACTGTTGTCTGTGGTTGGCGTGGCCAGTGCCGGATACAGCGTGCCATCCAGACGAACCATCCCCTGCAGGTGTTCCCCCGCAGACTGGACAAGCAGCAGATCTAACTGGTTTGACTGTGTGTCCATAGAGGCCATGACGGGTACCAGCCTGTCTGGTGCTTCCGTGGACGGTGGCGAAATGCTGGCCGCGGCTACCGGTGACTTTACAGGATGCCTGTCTTCGCCCAGATAAAACTGACGCTCTTCCAGGCGAGGTGGCAGCTTCAGGTCTGTGGTGTACTCAGGCCAAGCCTGTCGGATTTGCTGTGTGAGGCGGCCAAACGTATCGACCGGGAAAGCCCGAAGAGGCTGTCCCTGCTCCGGTCGATCATGTGCCACGGCAAGACCTGTTGAGGCGGACGTCAATGACCAGTTATTTTTTACGCGCTCTTTTTCCTCACCAGGTACCTGCCAGCTGTCACGGGAATTGAGCGTCAGCGTGACCACATCGCCGGTTTTGTGGTGCGCGATCAACTCCCGTAAATCCTGCCCCCAGTAGGTATGACTTCCACCGCGGTTCTGTAGCTCGATAAAGAAGCTCTTGCCCTTTTGCTCTTTATTTTCGTACATCGCTTCACCAAAGTTCTTGAGGACCGCCGTGACGCTCTGGCCTGGTTTCAGTGCAGAGGGGGCGGGCTCAGCGGGCATATCAGGGACCCGGATGCTGTCGGCCTGCTTAGGCGCTACAGGCTCTGTTGAGGGTGAAACGGCAGGCTGCTTTGCGGCAGTTGCCTGTGCTGACGGCGTGGGTGATACGGGGGGCTCGGGTATGCCCGGAGCGTCAGGGGTAACAGCTTCGGGGGCGGCTGTTGCCGGTGACACTGGCGATGCGGCATCAGGTGATGGAGTCTGTCGGTTCAGGTCCGGCGTAGGAATATGTGTTGTGACTGAATCCCTGGTTGCCCCAAACTGTTGCCGCATAGCCTCAAGCTGCGCGCGCTGCGCAGGCAGCTTCATTCGGATATCGAGGTCATATTCAATAATGAGCCGCATGGCCTGCTCTTTAAACTGCGTACTGCCGGTGAGCTCCACCACACCGCCGTAATAGCGTGATGCCACGGCCAGCGCGGCGAGCACCTTGCGCTTGTCCTCACTCGCACCGTTACACATTTCGAGACGGTTGCCGAGATCGTGAAACGCATCTTCCCCGCCGAGACGGTAAAGCACCTTATTGTCACGCTGTTCTTCCGTTGACAGGGCTTTAATGATTTCATCGAGATCTTCTCGCTGAAGCGGTTCCGGCCTTCGCGGCCCGTAGACAAGCCCATCCGCTTCATGCATCTCACTCTCTGCCGTTTCCTTCCTGCCCGGGGAGGGCTCTGACGTGTTTGGATCCACATCGGCAGTTTGCGTCTGCTCCTGTTTTTGCCCGGTTGATGTTGCTTCGTGGGACTGTGGAGGGATTGGTAATTCAGGAACGATCGGCTCCGGAGACTCAGCGTCTGTTTCATGTGACGCTGCCTCAGGCTTCAGGGTTTGTTTGCCCGTTTCTGACAGTTCATGGTCTGTCTGTCGTTCCTGAGCAGGCATATGGGGAATGTCATCAGACTGACTGTTCACCCATTCAGCAAATTGTGGGTCGTCCATCTGCGCGCGTATGTCTGCATAATCATCGAGGCCAGGGACCGGTATATTCGATCCTGATTCGATGGCACTATGACTACGCTGACCGGCATCCGCAGAAGATGTCGCGATCGTCACGTCCGTGGTGCTCTGCGTATCAGGAATTAAAACATCAGCGTCTCGCAGGGACGTGGGGGCGGGTTCATCGTGTTCAGCCTTATTCTCAACCGGTGCCGCACTGATACTGGCTTCATCGGGCGGCATCACCGCTGCCGGAGAGATTATTTCAGGTTCAGGCGGGGCGGGAGGCGCTGGGTTTACTGACTCATCCTGCCTGTGGCTTTCAGACGGAATAACGACAGGTTCATCCGGGGCAATCGAAGACTGGCCGGATTCCTGGCTTTCCAGATTTTCCATTTTTGGGTCCTGTTGTGAGAGAAATTGTGCATCGTTGGGTGCGTAGTCTGTCCGGATATCGATGCCGGCAGACCTGAGGCGGTCGCTGATGTGCTCACGGAAGGCTTCTCTGCCCCTGCTGATATCGAGATCGTTGAAGTCCGTCAGCAAGCGTGCTTTTTCTTCTTCGGTGAAATCAGGGACGATGACTCTGCCGCCCGTGAGTTCTGCCGCTTTCTCAGCGCTCAGGATGCCCTTATTTTCAGGTTGTCCTGTCTGCGCATTCTTCAGCTGATGATCATTGTCTGCACAGAAAATAAAAGGACTGTCAGGCCAGACGGCACGAGCATTCTGGCCAACGGCAATCATGTTTCCCGCATCAACCGTCATCAGTACCGGCAGACCTGATGCCTCATGCAGAGAGGCTGCTGTGGCATATCCTTCAGCAAACAGCAAAGGCAGGCCATTCTGTGGCGTCCCCAGTGCAAACCAGTTACCTGTTTTTTCACTGTCTTTAAGGATGCGGGCGTCTTTTCCGCCGGTGAGCGGAATACGCTGGTAAGAGCGTATGTCGCCATGCGCATTGCTGAAGGGGATCACAAGTTCTTGCTTATCGTTGATTCTTATACCCGGCGCAGCCTCCACACCCTTACGGGTCAGATAGGCGTTCGTTGTAGCCTGCGGGTAGCGGTCAACATATCGGGCGGCGTACTCCGCCTGCCGGTTGTACTGTTGCTCCAGAGCACGGGCATTGTCTTCACGCGTTTGCTGGGCGTGTGCACGGAGATGAAGACGCGCAAGCGGATCCATCTCGCCACCACCTGAAAACACCCACTGCGTCGGTTTAGCGTCGGCGCTGCGATAATCGCGGTACCATCCGGCAGGGCGCCCGTCCAGGTAAGCCTTGTAAGCTCCGCTTTTCGAACCTTTCTTGTCCTGTTTCGTCGGTACGCGCTGAAGGCTTCCATCCATCACGGGGAGCCCCTTAACCAGCAGCCCTGCTTCTTCAAGTTTTTGAGCAAACTCTGTTACCGGATCGTCCGCATTCATCGACAGTTCATGGGGGCGGGGCATCCATCGCTCGAACCTGGTCAGGTCGGCTCCTGGTCGGGCATACCAGAGGCGGTGCTCATCGTCCCATTTAAGGGCTTTCTGCCCATCGCTGAGACGCGGGTGGGCGTTGATGGCGTCGTCCTTCTCTTCGTGAGGTACGGCAAGCCATACGCGGTGACTTTTTTGCATGGTCACATTCCTGGAAGATATTGAGGGAGTAGCGCGGGAGCGCTATGGGGAACGAACGGGTTACATCGGGTTCAGAGACCAGTCCAGTCTCGTGGTTTTTCAACAAAATGCCGGTACCACCAGGGGCGACCGGAGGCAATCTTTCCCCTGAAGGTACTTATTACGCGCAGGCAGATAGCCCGTACACTCCAGCCAAAGAAATTCAGGGCAACAAAGAATCCCAGAATGGCGGAACAGATATACAGCGTCTTCATGGACGGCCAGCGAAACCAGACCAGATACAGCAACAGGAACGGCAGCGGGATACCAAAAAAGGTGACAGGCGGTGTGGCATAGCGCCAGAATCCTTCTCGTTTCAATGTCTAAGCTCCTGTGTCGGTAGGTAGAGTGCCGCTTCGTGTCTGTCTATATCACCCGTTACGTAACCTTCACGCACTTGATCGACAATGCGCCTTTTCTCCAGTCTCAGGATGTTATCGATGTGGGCCGGCCACTTCTCTGACGGGAGATTCTGTAGTGCATCGCGTAGCTCATCGTCGAAGACGATGTATTCCCGGAGAGCCCGGCGTTTGCCGTCTGTCGTTCTGACAAGTACCTGGACTACGATAAACCGTAACATCCCAAGCATCTCCCAGGCGCGTGCATCACGAATCTGAGGCGGGAACAGACCAAGCAGTCGGTTCAGGGTTTCACCTGGTGATTTAGAGTGCAGTGTACCGATGGTTAAATGTCCGCTTTCACCGGCCTGGACAGAAGCCTCTGCTGTTTCCGTGTCACGAATTTCCCCGATACCGATGACCTCCGGGTTTCGGCGCATTGCGGAGCGAAGCCCATCTGCAAAACTTGCGACGTCACGTCTTACCTGAGCCTGATGCGGCGGCAGAAGGTCGTCGGGGCGGCCGAGAATGTACTCTACTGGATCTTCGTAGGTCACAATTTTGCGATCGGGCTGTGTGTCCTGGCAGTGGCGATACAACGACGCCTGCAACGTTGATTTACCCGAACCCGTTTCACCGCAAATAAGACCCAGCCCGGTTTTTGGCAGCATTGCCGCCGCCAGATCGGGCTCGATACCCAGCTTCAGAAAATCGGGAATGATGTGGGGGATCACACGCAGAGTGACGGAGAGAGCCTTTTCTTCCCGGGCAGATGTCCCCTGGATGATGTGCGCGCGTAGCCGCACGCGTTCCCCCCTTTCCAGGCCATATCGCCCATGCATGTCGCCGTCGATTTGAATGGCTCTGTCCAGCGGTCTTCCACCCTGCACTCGGGGGCGCACTTCTGGCCCCAGCAGGTCGTCAAGCATATTTCCCAGCATGATATTCGGCAGTATGGTGTCTGAGACTCTCTCACGTCGGCCATAACGACTCACTGAAACTGGTGAGCCGCCAACCAGATCCACATCACTGACTCCATGTGCCGAACACCAGGCAAAAAATGTCCTGAACTCGTCGGCGGTATAGGCACCGCTGAACGGGAAAAGCCCGAACGAGTCAGGGATAGCTGATATGTTCAAAAGGAAAACTCCTTACTGGATGGTAACGGACGGGCGCCAGCGTGATTTCTGTAGCTCAAACGATGCATGTGATTTGAGTCGGCGAACACGATCGCCGGTAACGAGCTTCTGACCACTGCCAGTAACAGTCTGCTGCTGCTCGGTGACTTCCGGCCGGGAAATCATGCCCCGTCGCCAGAGCAGGGAATAAAGCATCATGCCGCGATAGTCCCGGGTGAGTTGATTCATGCTGGCCTCAAAGGTCAGATCGGCATTTTCGCGACCTTCCTGCCAGCCTTTTTTCAGTGCGTCTTCCCAGACCTTTCTCTGGGCGCTGTCTTCCGGCACAACCAGACCTTCTGTGCCAGGGGTTGCCGTGGTGGCCAGACCGCGTAGTAACCAGCTGCGCCAGCTGGGCGGGTTACTGACGAATCGCTCCGGTCGGATGATGGTCCAGACTTTTGTGGCTGTGCGAATTTGATCAGGAGTGATGTGTGCTACGTCCTGCGCTTCATCAATAACCGGAGGAAGCCAGCCTTCAGGGCTGATAAGTGGACGGAAATCGTAAAGGGCATTGAGGGTGGATTCGCGGGCGTTGAGTGCCTGGGTTAACTCCCATGCCCGCTGGGATTTTCCTCCCCGGAATCCCAGTGTTCTGCCAGCATCAGTAAGCATTTGCCAGCGCGTTTCGGACAGACCTTCTGGTCTTTGTCGCTCCGGGTTGAGCCAGGCCTGCATATCCGGAGGTGGTGCCCCTGTATCTGTCGGTGAAGCCGGCCGCTCTCCTGCACACCCAGTCAGGAGCAGAGCAGGGAATAGTAACAAGAGAAAGCATTTCATTTCTTTCTGGTCTCCGGTTGCATGAAGTTGAGCTGGAGCAGCCCAGGGTACTGATTCAGGGTTGCGCGCCATGCGGTCTGCGCTTCGATAACGCGCAACACATTGCTGAACGTCATGCCACGAACGTGCAATGTTACGGGCAAGGGCAGGCGAACGCCGCTGTAGTTGAACTGCAGGCCACGTGCCCGCGCCAGTTCATCCAGTAGCTCCACAGCATCACCTTCCCAGTCGAAAGAGACGTCAGCGCTGTTGGAGCGAACGATCTCCATGGATGATGGCGCGGTTTTCGAACCGGACCAGACACCGTTATTCCACATCTGATACTGTGTGTGACGGGTAACGGCAACGGATGAGGCCGCGCCGTAACGGTCGGGGGAAGGAGAAACTGGAGACGTTGATGGCGTAGTCCAGGACTGGCAGCCGGCGAGCAGGGAGATGGCCAACACGCCGGGAAGCATTAAATAATTCATGGTAGTTACCTTGCCGGGGGGCGACGGAGATTAAAGCCAGAAGATTCAGTGGGCGAGGCTTATGATGCCGTTAATTTTGATGTTTACTTTTCCTGCGTATCCAGCCAATTAATTCAGATGGTTGATTATTTGCGGTCATCCAGAATAAAAGTCCGAATACAGAGAAAGTGAGATAAAACTGCCTGATGGTATCGTCAACACGCTCTTTCCAGTCATCCTCATCAATTAATACCGTTTTGCATACCTGAGGCATTACAAGAGGAGATGGCGGGCCGCTATCGTTTGATTGTTTACATTCTCTTACCATGCCTGGTGGTGCATCACCGGTAAGTGATCGGGCCTGTTCAAGGAAGGTGTCGGCGAGCGAGTGGTTGAATCCAAATAACATGAACAGAATAAAAAAACCGGTGGCTGGCGCAGTTATCAGGCTGCTGAAAGCAACACTGCTGATCTGATGCAATACATGTACATATCGGAAAGATTTCATCTTCAACGGTCTCAGCGGGAGAAACTTCGGGGGGATTACAGCCAGTGCACAGGGGATAACACACAAAGAAACGGCAGAGGAAGCCCATTGCGGGCTTCCCCTAAACTATCAGAACGTGAACTGCAACTGTGCGACCGCACCGTAGGTACGATCGGTTCCTGCAATACCGGTCAGGTCCAGATGTACTACGTCGAAAGGAGAGAAGCCCAGACCCGCAGTGAAAGCGTTGCCCTCGCTGGAGACCATGTTCTGACGATAACCCGCGCGTACCTGCATCCAGTTCCAGGCATTCAGTTCGGCACCCACACTGGCGAACTGGCGTTTGTCATCCCGCTCAAAGCGGCTTGCTTCGGTCAGATCCACATCGAGAGCGGTGGTCAGGATACTGTTACTCCATGCCACGCCTGCAGTGGCCTGTGGTTTTACTTTGAATGTTTCTTTCTCACCATTCACTGCTTTAGTGTCAACGGTGCGGGCGATGATGTTCTGTACCCCGAGACCCAGCATCCAGTTGTCGCCGAGGTTTGTTGCCAGACCGATGTCGGCGTTAAATCCGGTTTTAGTATTGCGGTAGTCATCCGAATTCAGGTCATTTTTGTCGAAGTCGTTTACCTTTGCGCTGTAGTTGAAAAGATCGATGCGTTGATACTTGGGCGTGATCCCCAGTGACCAGCTATGTCCCGCTGTTTCAAATTCGTGCGCCATAGCCACACCGACATCGGTGATAACGGCAGCCCGACCATAAGCGCGGGACGTTAGTGCATCCTTGTCTACCGTATCTGACGGGATGGCGCCGCTGGCGATATTATCGAGATACTGTAGATCGTGATCACTGACCTTGCCGTTTACGGAAACGGTGCCCCAGGACTTCACGACAACCGCAAATGGAAGCACTTTATTAGGAGTGGTAGCAATGACAGATGCCCCGACCTGTCCGTTTGCTTTTACGTCCTTCAGGTCTTCCAGCTTGTTGCGTAATGCGGCTGCACTTTCGCTGACACCGCTCTGGCGGTCAACTGCATTGTCAAAATTGTTCCACAGATCCTTTACGTCATCGGTATTATCGATGGCATTATCTGGGTCTGCTACCTGGACACCTACGGACGGCAGCACCAGGCTGAAGTCATCGTTCGCGCCAAATTTCGTCAGGAGTGCCGGGTTGGATAAGGCAGCTGTACCGTAATGTGCGGAAGCTACGCCAGTCCCGCCCATCGCATCGCTGCGGGCTTCCATATAAGAGGTTGCAGCTCCCGCATGAAATGCCATCATGACGGCGGAAGATATCAGTGTTTTTGCAATGTGAGTCTTTTTCATAAGTAAATTTCCTGTAGTCCTGTCTGGATTTAGGGCAAAAGAAGGTCCTGATGCGGCAGCATCAAAATTTTCTTTTTCTTTTTTAATTCAGATTTTCAGCGTGGTTTAAAGCTGTCTGAATATAAGTACGGGTAACGTTGTTCCGTGTTCAAGTGCTGTTGCCAGCCCTGCACCTAAGGTGACGGGACGGATAGTACCTGTTGCTGCGTGTTCCCTGAGGAGTCGCTCTTTCCAGCATTCCTGCTCTGTATTCAGGGTGCGCGTAATAATGGATAGCACCGGAAAATATGTCAGCTGAGATGAAGATATTTTCTTCTTAATTAATATGCCGTTTCGTTCCTGATCTTTATCCTCAGTTGTATTTTCAGTCTTCCAGAAAATAATGCTGTCATTATTATTTTCGGCTGAAGGAATAATTACCTCCCGGAAAGTTTCTTCCGTTTGTGGCCATTGATGACTCGCGCTGCCTGTGTCGACAGGGGGAACGTTGCTTCCAAGCAACCAGCCAGGAGAAACGAAAAACCAGTCAGCGAGCGCCTGGAGAAGCGGGGTGGACAGATAGTCCATTGTACGTTCCCTGTCCTGTAGCACACTAACCCGAACATTCCATGACGACAGCAGTTCTGCGATGTCTGTCGGGCTAAGCTCGTGTGACTGCATCAGTAGCTCAAAGCGGTCTATAACGCTGATTGCAGTATTACTGAATGGCAGGAAGATATCGCGAAAAGAGCCTTCAATTACCATATTCAGCAACTCTGACTGAGAAATTCCAATTTTGCCTGACAGCTCATCAATCAGTTGACGGGTACCAGGTCGCAACCGAAGTGATGTGGTCTGCATGGGCTTCTTATCATTGCGCTGAAGCAGTTCTGCAATCCTGTTCCGATCAAGGTCGGGGAGCGCCAGAAGCGAGGTGAAAATTGCTGTAAGACTGTTTGCCACATGGTCCCCTTAAGTGAAATTAGACTTTGTTTCTCAGCGGGTTAGAGAATAATTAATCGTGACGCGTATGTATAACGAGTTAATTCGATCGTGTAGATCGACTGCGTTTGCGTGTTCGTTTTAATTACGTTTGTGTATTTGCTTTTTTACCGCGCTTTCCGGCGCGGCCGAATGAGTACAAGCACGCCGGTTTCAGGTACGGTTATCCAGCGCCATTCCTGTAAAAATGTTTGCAGCCGTATCCCGTTTCTGATGGCTGGAGGTATCGTGACTGTGGTGCAGCGCCAGCGGTGCGTTTCCCCCATTTTTGACATCAGGATAGTCATGCTTTTCAGGTGTGCCGGTCGCATCAGATGGGATGTGAAGTACACCGGCGTGCTGTCTCTTTGTAGCGCCAGCTGCAACGTGGCCAGAAAGCTCCGGTGAAAGCGTGCCGCACGCCGGAGATTAAGATGGCCAACCCGGTCAAATGTCGACAGATGCAGGGTTGTGTAATGCTTCTTACGATGTCGAACCAAGGCCGTTCGGAACCCTTTCCAGGGCGTCACGGCACTGACGATTGTCATTATCGGGCAATACAGCAGTAGCGTTAGTGGTACTGCTGAAAGGAGAATCAAAAACACAGCCCCTCCAGAAGAAAAGTTATACCAGGGCCGACAGTGCCTGGTCGGGGTTAAGCGGACATATCATGATGTGATTATTTGTCCTGACAGGAAGCTCCCCCGGCGCGGGGACTCGTTCGCCGCGCTGGGCTGCAAGAGCCAGTGTCCGCAGTAGCAGTTCGCTGGCGCGGGCCAATGCAAGTTCGCGAGTCGGCGCTGATACCGTCAGATTTTCGAAATCGCATAGCATTACCTTGATGTCACCTGACTCTTCGCTGTCCTGCTCAACCTGGGCAGGATAGGGCACGAAGTAGGGGGCGATCTTTTGAGTCTGGCGCCGTCGCGCGTCCAGCTTGCTGACCAGCTGGTAAGCTCTCAGATGGGTGTAGCGTTTTAGCATATTCATCGAGCGATGGCCTGATATAGCTGCGACCTCCATAACGTTCAGCGTACCGAGTTCGAAGAAACGGCTGATGGCCTCGTGCCGTAGATCATGAAAATGCAGATTCTCGATAGAGAGTTCCTTGAGGGCATTCCGCCAGGCGCTTTTGAAACCGGATGACGTATAGGAAAACAACTTACCTTTTAGCTGGGCCGGCATCATCTGAAGCAGGTTACGAGCCTTACGTGAGAGAGGAACATCTCGTGATGAGCCATTCTTGGTATCGGGCAGATGTGCTACGCCGTGCTGCAGGTCGATGTATTCCCATTGCAGGTTAAGGATTTCACCCTGCCGCATGGCTGTCTCAAGCGCGAGATGAAAAATTATATACAGCATTAAGTTTCGTTCCCGGAAATAACGGGACAGTCTGCGCTCTTCACTGGATGTCAGGCGGCGATCACGACCTTTGGATACTTTAGGTTTACGTACCAGTTCGACTGGGTTGCTTCGACAGGTTCCCCATTCCACGCGAGCGATCCCGAATAGAGATGATAAAAGCGCCAGTTCAAGCCTTACTGTATTGCCAGTGATAGGGTTCCCAGTCCTTGGGTTGAACTGCATCAGCCTTTCATCACGGTAGGCTGCAATATCAACTGTGGTGATCTCATCCATGTTCCGGTTAGCCAGTGGGTGACGCTTAATGACGTTGACCCGGTAAAATTCCTGAAGATGTCCCTTTTTGTGAACTGATACCGACTCGTAATACTTATCGAGGCCCCGACTGAGAGACATTTTTCTAATACGCACAACAGAAGACATCATTACTCCCAAAAGGCGAAGAAAATAAAGCCTTGTGCGAAAAATGCAATAACACTGTCAATCCGATGTGTGGATTTCCGGCTCCATTTATAACGGTAGTTACTCTTCGCTAGGGGCATTTGTTTCCACTTACACATCGGTTAACGATACTGGCCGCCCGATGACGGTTTACGCTTCCGGCGGCGTTTCCACTATAGATAGAGGAATTAAAGACGGTGACAATTGCCGTAATACATGGGATCTTAAAGGTATGGTTGACGGACGTATCATTACATCGGCTGGTACCGCTAACTCAGATTGGAGTAAATCCGGAACTATAAACTTCATTATCCCAGCGGGATCGACGTTTAGTGTAACGTCAAACCCCTTACCCTCTTACGGATGCTCACCTGGGAGTTTCAATCTCGTCACCTACCACTGATCAAAAGGCTGCTTAACTGCCGTTATTTATCGCTAAATCCCACTAACATTCAGAGTTGTGGAGTTTGACTGTTGGTAAGCTAAGACGACAGAGTACAGGTAAATAATCTGCAACATGTTACACAACCAGCACATTTCTCATATCAGACTGGCAAGGTTATTGGAAACGAAAGACAGTGAACGATCCGTAGTCACAGCCGTAAGACATCATTCCATTTGAGACAATAGAGAATGAAGACCCATCCGGGACTTCAAAGTTCACTGTCCCTGATTTTTGCCACTGAGAGTTGCCATTTAAATCTCTTGCAACGTACAGCCCCCCAACTTCAGCGACGAGCGAGTATGTATTAACGCAGTTATCAGCATCTCCATAGTTGATTTTTTTGCTAGGTGGATTGCCGCCTGTTACGTACAGGCGATATTGCTTTCCTGTATTATTCGTACCGGAGTAAGAACCTTTAAACGTCCCGAGAACAGTGTAATTACCCTCGGTTATGCCTGTACCCTTCCACACACCGGATTGACAGGAAAGTACGCCACCACTGGCATCACGGCTTATCAGCCCATTCGGATAACAGGCTATACCTGCAACGTTTACCTGACCCAGTTGCAAAACACCGCCAGCTGAAAGGTTGCCTGTTGCTTTAACTGTGGCACCAGAGACCTCGTTTGTTGCCGTAATATTGCGTCCGGCGCTGATGTCACTGTCAGCACGGACTGTAGCTCCTTTTACCTGTGCTCCCGCTGTAATATTCTGGGAAAAAATACCGTTTAAACCACTCACATTTCCGCTGAATGTTCCTGTCTTACCATTAATGGTACCGACGCTGTTCAGATTATTTCCCCCCATGTCTATTGCTGTATGCATTTTATTCAGGTCGGGGCGGCCATTAACCTGAAAACGGTACAACCTGTCGTTATCCTCCTGTGCACCAGATAACTCATCTGTTGAGAGGAGCACGACGATATGTCCATTTCCGGAAGTAGCTCCGTAGCTACTCAGCGGGATTTTCCAAGTCCGCAAGGCACCGGTGGCAGTTTTACCGTCATCGATGTATCCTCCGAATCCGGTTTTGATGTCCCTCGATATCAGCCTCAATGCTTTGGCCGGATATACACTTCCACCGCTTGATACCACCATTCCCTGCAACAATTCCGTGTTTTGCCCGTTTCTGACCAGGTACGTGTTCATACGCTGACCCTGGCTGTTTGTTTCGGTAAAACCGGACGGCAGAAAACCGGTATTTTTAAGCATGGCTGTGGTGATCACTGTCGGCGCGGTAGTGCTGGTTGCACTTAACAGCGTGGCATAGTTTCGCCCGACGTAGCCACGCGCAGCTGCTGCGTAGGTACTGATATGGGCTGCTTCAACCTGCCAGTTTTTCTCCTGTTGCCAGTCCTTGTATTTAGTGAGTCCAAAGACGGCCATTGCCATCACAACAAGGAGCGACAGAGCGACATCAAGATTTGCCCAGCCACGATCATGCTTTTTCATAGAATCGATATCCATACAGGTTGATACAGAAGAGTGAGCTGGAAAATACTCCCGCTAAGACAAAGCCAGGGTCCCAGCGGTCCCTCTTTTTTCCCCGATACATTCCAGGTTAGCAGCCAGAGAACAAAGGCTGCTGCTCCAAACAGAGTAACCAGTGCAGCATCTTTCCCACCCATCCAGGCAGTCAGGCCAGTTATCAGCCATAAATCCCCCTGACCCAGACGCTGAGTGCCCCGGTTTACCAGGACACTCAGTAGTGCCATCAGACTGACTGTTGCTGCGATCTCCGCCAGTTGTGTAGATATACTTTCAACTGAAACGTCTGATGCTGCTCCCCAGAGCAATCCCCCAAGTAACAGCCGTACTGTGAAGGTTCGTGGCAGATATCCACTGACTGCGTCTGTGCTCCCGGCCTGAAGAAGGAAGGCCATCATCACTATGGCAGCTGCCCGATCAGCAACAGGAACCGGTGCAAGGGCAGCGATCATACTGAAAGTAGCGAAGAGCCAAATCCCTGCCATCAAGGTTGTTTTCTGTTCCTTAACGTTTATCGGGTGCTCCTCCAGAAATTCGAGCACGCGGCACATCAGGACTCTGCCAATGAGTGCGAACCCCAGTAGTAACGGCAGACTCCATGCTGTCGTCAGACTCGTAACTATGATGGTTCGCATATTCGCTTTCCTTTCACCTGTCGACAGACTCGAAGACCTTTCAGCTCCAGATAGAACCCCCAGATACGGTTGGCATATTGCTCACGGGTTTCGTGCCGATCCTTACGGAATCCAGCGTTGTAAGACCCGAGGCAATTCCAGGTCACACCACATACCTGAAAGTGGCTGGCCAGGATCCACGCCCCTATCTGAATGTTCAGACAGGGGCGCTTCAGCAGGTCTTCTGCCCCCTGGATGACACCCATCCGGACGAGCTTAGGAACATGGGTTGAGTTAATCTGCATCAACCCATAGTCCGTGCTGACCGGATTACCCTTTTTATCCCGGTTGGTGTTTGTGACCCATGGACGGAACGAAGACTCCCCTTTGGCCACTGCCTTAAGCAGCAGTGGCTCGATCTGGTATCGGGCACCGGCATTGTTAAAGCAGGCATCAAAAGTCGCAGGCGGGGAGTTCGTGCTGGCCATCAATGGGCCGGAGGAAAAGGACAGAATGAGCAGCGTCATTACCAGGCGGCAGGAGAGAATACGTTCTCTCCGCATGTTGTCTCCTTAGCTGTTCATCGTGAAGATCAGCTTGTTGGTACCTGTGCTGCCATTGTCAGCTGTGCATTGCGCGCTGGCTTCTTCAGTTGTCACGACCCCATCACTGTGCGCCGTGGAGTTGACGGTGATCGCATCAGCAATTTTGGCGCGACTGAGTGCTGTGACGAGCGAGACGCAGGCACCCTGAGGAACCATTTCGTAGGTCAAAGAGAATCCATTTGAGAACCCGGAGACTGTGACAGGTGACAGTGTCACGGCTCCCCCCCATCCATTATAAAGCGTTGCGGTGCCGGAAGAGGGGGTACCACGTACAGTCATACTTTTAGGCTGTAGTTTCATCTGGATAAGCGAGCCCATCATTTTGGCACCGGAAGTGAATGTGTATCCATCTCCTCCTTTCATCATGTTTTGGGTGCTTGTGATGAGCGACTGAATGTTCGACGACTCCTTACCTACGTTGACGTTATTTTTGAGGGCGAAGTATCCCGCAAGCACGAATCCGATGACGGCCAGCACGATTAGAGCAAGACTGCCCTGCTCCAGGTAGCCCCAGCCGCGGGGGTGCGTAACCGTCTTGGTTGGTTTGTATGGCTGAGAAGTTGGTTCAGAATTAAATTGCATGGTTTTTCCTCATTTAAAAAGAGCCCGACGAGTTGCTAAGGGCATTGATATCCATAACGACAAAGACCAGAAGCAGAAGCATCATGATCATTGACAGGAACATGAATCCGCGGACAACGACAGCACGTTTTGCTACGCGCTCCAGGGTTTGCTCAAGCCAGCGCTGACCGTAGTTGATGATGATTTCATCGTCTCCATCACCCTGGAGAAGGGAGAGGAAGTTGGCCGCTTCCTGCGACGGGAAATCGTAACCGCAGTCCTTCAGGGCCAGTCCGAAATGTTTACCTTCACGTACGTGTTCGGTAATTGCGTCGATTCGGACTGCAAGCCAGGGGGATGCAGTTTCCTGCAGGATCTCCAGCGCGTCTTTGGTTCTTACGCCGGACTGTAGTAGTGCTCCAATGTTCAACAGGAAGGTCGCGCCCTGAATATCCTTATAAACCGACCATGGCATCAGCCCGTCGAATACACGACGAAGCCTGTCAGGGCGATGCCAGCGCGGGAGGGACCATACCGTCCAGATAATTAACGCGGTGGCCACGACGCCGGTTATCACTCCATACTCACTGAAAAACACTGAGATCCCGTAAAGAAACCCTAGTGCCCCGGTCCAGCTCTCTGGCGGGCTGATTTCTGTAAGCGTGGCAAGTAGCTCGGTATTCAGTACATAGATGGAACTGGACAACATGATGGCAAAGCCAATCGGATAGATGGCCATCTGCCATACAGCTGCACGAATACGCTTACCAGCGTGTGTCAGGGCACAGGCGTATCTTAGTGAGCGTGGAAGTGACTCACTGCGTATGCCGGCGCTTATAACGGAAGCTTCTGCGGCAGGTAGCCATCGGGTGAGTGTACGCTCAAGCGTTTTTTCCCCGCTGTTTTCCCTTAACGCATCAATGCAGTCGTCCGTCAGCTCAACGTAGGGATGCCACTTCTGTCCGAAGTTCGTCCAGGCATTGCGCATTTTCTCCAGAGAAGGCTTTAGTTTCTGTCGGTTTTCAATCAGAAACCGCAGCGCTTCATAGAACTGAACTCGGTACTGTCCGCTGAACGTCTTACGAACCAGGGTATAGCGGAGTCGTTTCAGGAAATGCATTTCACGCATCATCCACCTCCAGACGTTCATCTTCATCGAGTGGAATGATCCGGTTGGCCATCAGCGGGTCGACCAGTCCGTCGTTGATTTTATGAAGGACGTGCCGGACACGGCTGATCCCCTGCATGTTGTTTATCCAGAACTGGCGAGCTGCGACCTTGCCGTCAGTTTTCAGCAGTTTAAAAAGACGGTTATTGGTCTCGATAACCTCGGCAATGACGGTACGTCCCCTGATACCCTGACCGACTTTGCCACGCACCTGGCCGTTGATCTCCACCACCTGTGTGCATGCTTCACACCCGGCCGGGTTATGGAAATAGAGCCTGTCGGTCGAGCAGACGCCTTCAATATTGCAGTATTTCTCCAGCCAGTCCTTTTCCTCGTCACTTAAGGTGTTGACCTTATCCTGCCAGGATATACGACATTCCGGACATAGTGTGGGTACCAGACGCTGACTGATTAGTCCGATTAAAAGTTGGGCATCACACAACAGATTTTCGTTAACACCGAGCGTAACCATACGCTCCGGGATGCCGAGTGCTGAGTTTGTGTGCAGGGTTGTCATCACTAGGTGTCCGGTCTGGGCGGCATAAATGGTGGCCAGCATCGAGACAAGATCACGCATTTCACCCTCCATAATGGCGTCCGGATCCAGTCGCAGAGCTGACGAGATAGCTTTTCCCCAGGCGATACGTACTGCTTCCTCATCTGATTTGTCGCAGATGATTGGCGTCTGAACAGCTCCCACGACTTGCCCCTCAAGTGGGTCTTCGATGGTTAGAAGGTGTTGCCCGGGGTTGGTATCCAGATATTCACGGCAGGCGGTACGGAGCGTGGTGGATTTACCGGAACCAGTTGGCCCCGAGAGGATGATCTTCCCTTCAGGTCGGTCAATCATGCGTTTAAGCAGCTTGATTTGTTCGGGTAGATAACCCAGTTGCAGGAAGTCAGGTACGTTGTTACCGTCATCCGGAATAAGTCGCATAACCGCAATCAGCCCATCGCCAGTTGGGCGGTGACTGTAGCGGGCACCAAAAAGACCTATTTTCCGCATCATGGCCGGGGAGAGTCGTGCATCCTGTTCACGGTGTGGGTAGAAGCTGGTTTCTGATACATCCGACATCGAGAGAATACAGGTGGCACAGAGGGATATACCTTCCTCCCGCCGACGTTCATCCACCACATGCAAATAGCCGTGGACACGCATTTTGACCTGGAAGAGTGAATCTGAAATCAGAAAGTGAATATCTGAGGAACCGAGCTTTTTGGCCACTGAAAAATAGTTCAGGATCCTTTGCTCACTTTGGCTGCTGTCTCCATCCAGGTCTGCCAGAGTTAATCCTGTCTTATCGCTGGCCTGCGGTTGAGCTTCCTGCTTTTTCCGCGCCTCTCGTAAGTCTGAGAGAGTGACAAACCGATGTTTGATCCCTGGATGTTTGTTCATTAAGTCCATCAGCGCGGCCTGTACACCTGGGTCGACTCGCTGGTTGGTATCAATGAGGATTTCTTTCCTGTCACCGTCATCAAACAGCAGAAGAGATTCTGCAGTAATAGCGCTCATGGTTAGTCCCCAAAGGCAAGCAGTGTGCCATCGCTGAGTGTGACGCCAGCTAAGGTAATGCTTTTGACTGTGCTCTCCATCCCTGGAATACGGCTTCCGGGTGATACAACCAATGACAGTCCTGATTGCAGTTGCAGTGTGGCGCGGAGGTTTTTATCGCGGCCGTTAATCTCCAGCACGACAGGGCGATTACTCACAGTAACCGGACGTGCAGGCTGGCCAGGCAGTGAAGTATCGCCGAAGGAGGCACCGGGAAGGGCGGTGGCAGTAGTACCGACGCTGGATTGATTTTCCTCAAGCTGACGCTGCAGTTGCGCGCCCTGAACTTCTGCCTGAAGAATGACGTTTCGGATATGCAGCTGTTCAAGCTGTCCCTTCGTCACACCGGGTATCACGTTCCCTACTGGCGGTGATACCTGCTGGTTCGTGGACTGGGAGGCCTGAACGGGTAAAGGCCCGAATATTGGCAGCAGGAGCCAGAGTGTCGCCTGCCGAAAAAACTTACTTTGCTGACGCATAAATTTTACCTTCAGTGGTATAGCTGAACGCACTTCCGTTCAGCTCGAATGTTAAACGGGTAAGTCGGATACCAGTTTCATCCAGACCGTCGAATAAGATGATGGCGGGGAGGGGCGCGGAAAAACTAAAAGCGTATTCCTGCCAGTCCTGCACAGGAGGCGGTTCTCCGTTCGACCCCGGCAGGACTGGAGGCATGGCTACATCGGTGATGTTGAGTGTGATTTGCTGACGCTGGAACCAGGAGAGGATGCGGATGAGCTGCAATGAACTGTCAGGCACTGCTTCATCTCTGAGTGGTCTGTCCGGGGGCGGTAATGAAATTCGGGCTTCCCGTCCCCCCTCCTTAAGGTTGAATACTGGCGTGACACCGAAGACCTCCTGACTGCGAGCGAGAAATCCCTCGACTGTGCCACCGGGCATAATCTGGTACAAAAGGGTTATCCCTTCAGGAGTGCAGGTCCCGGATGCCAGTTTCCAGCTTCCCAGAACATGTAGCGCCGGATCGGTCTTTCTCTGACAATCGTCGATCAGAGCCTGGGTTGTTACCTCGCGTGCCCAAGGATGAGGCAAAACCTTAGGTTTTGCCTGACTGGCGAACATTGCGCGCGCCCTGGCCTGTATTTCTTCAGCGGTGAGTACCGGTTCCTCCGGTGGTGTGGCCGTCTGCCACCAGGCAATGGCGCCTGTGCTGAGCAGTAGTATCGCGCAAGCCAGTAACCAGCGTTGTCTCCGGAGCCCATCTACATACACACGGCATTGCTGTCGCCTGCGTGCAGATAGTCCGGCAAAGAGGCTGTTAGCATCAAGGGGGTTTTCCACTGATGCCAGACAGTCCCAGCCTTCTGGGGGCGGTTCGTTCATGCTCAGGAACAGTGTCAGCAGCCCCTGCATTTTGTCCGCACTCCCTGTTTTATCGGCAGTGACGGCAGGCACACCATTAATACTGGCCAGAAACACGAAGTCGGTACTACTCAGCCGATAAATACCGTATCCATTTCGTGTGCTGGCACAGAACGCGAGTGCCAGCGAAAAGAGCTGGTGACGGCGATAACGGACGGGCAATCTGCCACTCCCTGCGACTGATTGCCCTTTTTCCCGTGTATTGAATTGACCGGTTGAGGTGTGGACGCCAACGCCGTCTGTTCTTCCGGAACGTGATTTTATTAGTTGAAATGACGGCAGCCGAAATTTCTGTCTTTCCGTTGGCGCCCAGTCCATCCCCGCCAGCCAGTAACGACTGCGGGATTTTCCATCCCGGATTGTAAACAGGTAATCCTCATCCTTCATTTCAGCCTCCGGAACTTTGCGGGAATGTCGGTGTGATCACGATGACCAGGGTGGTCCGTTCGTTTTTACCTGACTGACTTCCGCCCAGGAGCGGGTTCCCTGGCGTAAAGGTGCCGGATTTATTGACGGAGGTATTGTTCTGATCAAAACCAGTGAGGATCAGCGATTGCCCGGCCCGGAGATTTGCCTTCTGGCTCAGAGAGCGCAGTTTGGTATATGGCATCTCGATGTAAGAGTTCCCGTCTTTTGACGTGAAGTTACGGATGGTCGGTGGATCTGACAGGTTGAAGTTTACCTGTAGCTGAACGTTACCTGTTTCCTGAATCAACGGTAACAGGGTCATGTTGAAACCGGTGGTGATCATCCCAGGAGTCAGCGTTGTAGTGGCGCCGACATCGGTGGTTGTCGTTGTAGCCGACTGCGCTACATAGACCGTCTGATCTGCCATCTGAATAGGCACGGGCGTTAGGTTAGTCACGGTACTGGACTGAGAAGTGACGACGCTGACATCGCCCTGTTCTGACAATGCTTTCAGCAGAAGGCTGGAGCCAGCAAACTTCGCGGCATTACCAGTAGCGGTATCAAGAATGGACGCGCCGGCAGAAATACCACCAGTGAGATCCCCTGTCGCGTTGTTAAGCGTGGCGCCAGCAGAGTGCAGTGATTTGTACACCAGGTTCCAGTCAATCCGGAAATCTTCGTTTCGTGAGTTACCGACGCTCAGGACTTCAACATTCAGGGCTACCTGCCTGTTCATGATGAGATTTTGCTCGTTCACATAACGGGCCACAGCGGCTTGTACTGACGGCGTGTCTGTCACAATCAGTGATGAGCTGGAGGAGGACAGCCAGTAGCGACCTTTGTTCGGGGTCAGCATCGACTCCACAGCTTTTCGCAGATCAGCATACAAATCGTATTCCTGCCCCGTGGTTGTGCTTTGGGAGGTTGTGGATTCGCCGGAGGCGGAGTTATCTGTACCACTGGTGGCTCCCATACTGCTGGTCGTCCCTGAGCTGACGCTCGACGTGCTGGACGTTTTAGTGTTCAGCATGGCCAGCGAATAGGTCCGGGTTTCCATCAGATAGAACACGATAGTTCCATTATCCATTCGCCAGTAGAGACCGCTACGGCTGGCCATCAGATCCAGAAGTCCGCCCAGGTCTCCCTGCCACATCAGTCCGGTAAGGTTGAGGGGCTGGCTGGTTCCTCCAGTCGGCAAAGAATTTACACCCCCCAGACTGGCCAGTGGCGTCCGACCGCTGTCATCAGGTGGTGGTAGTGTGCCACTCATCTGGCGTGTGACGCCGGTACTGACGCTGCTCTGGCTGATATCAAGGGCGTCAGGAGTAAAAATAACGGGGGTTCCACACAGCGCGGTGATGCGTTGTGCCAGTTCCTGTAGCGTAATTGTATTTTTTGCCTGGGTGATATTACATGACGGAGCCTGGTGGTTCCGTTCACGAACGGCGACCGGGATAGGACTCGGATTAATCCACTGACGCTCCGTCCAGGTCAGTGGTTGTTGATGTTGTGTTCGCGGGAGCTGTGCCTGTGCGCGGGCTACCGTGGCGTCAGATTGTGCCTTAGTCTGCATTTTGTTGATTTCAGAGAAGGTACAGCCTGCGAGCATGGCAAAGCAGGACGCCATTAGCAGGCGCCGCAAAAGGGTTTTCTTCATGGGGGAAATCCGGATTAGTTGAGGTAAACCACAGCGCCTTCAGGAACGCCCTGTGGAGCCGTGAGCCCGGTGGCCAGACCCGAAAGCCAGATTAACTGGCCGCTTCTCATGGTGCCGATGAGTGCCGAACCGCGACTCTGTGCCCGTAAGGCATCAACGAGTCCAGCTTGTTCCGGCATCCAGACCCACAATCTACTCTGAAGTAACCGGTACTGGATCCGAGCGTCGGGAGTAAAGGGAAGACCCAGCTGGTCAACTGGAACTGTGCCGTTCGTTTGGCCAGTTTTGTAACGCCAGTCGTTAACGCGGTTGGCGATGGTCAGGATCTGGGTGGCATAAAGCTGGCCGCTCTGCGTCTGTATTGCAGTCCGGCTGGTCTGATTTTGTTGCGAATCTATATCACCGACAATCAGGAAAAATATCATGCTGATTGCCAGTATGACCCAGCCCATCACCGACCTGCCGGAGTGTCTGTGACAGATACCACGCACTGCATGCGGGAAGCTTCAGCATAAAGCGGTTTCTGTGCTGAACGGTAAAGATCGAACATCTGACCGAGCATGGTTTCAAATGAGCCGCGGAAGGTCAGTGGTGCGTCAAGCCGATAATCCGTCACGGATACTGGCCAGATAACCGTCCAGTGCGATGATGCGCCTGATTCACAGCGGGTATCCTGCGCCCATTTCATCAACATTTCCCGAAGAGTCGTTCCCGATGGCGCCAGCCAGGTTTTGCCCTGAACCACAGGTGCGACTGGTTCCCCGGTGGCTGGTTGTGCTTTAACTACCGCTGTTGGTGCCTTCACCGGTTTTGTTGTTACAGAGGATGTGCTGGTTTTAACCGCTGCCGTCGGTATGGGTTGGGTCACCTCCGGTCCGCTGAACGGATTTCTCGGCGCGCCAGACGCCTGTGGCGGAGCAGGGAGGTTTCCAGTGGACAGTGCAGGGACGGGCATCTGAGCGGTTTGCCCCTTTCGTTGCAATGTGACGGCATGACGATCCCAGTCCAGCTGACCCTGGATGGATTGCTCTGTCAGCAGACGGTTGAGCACCCTGGTCCACTGGTCATTGGTGTCGACCGAGACGATACGGGTATTCAGTACAGGTCGCAGGCCATTCTCATAGTTCAGCGTCCAGCCAGTCGGAATGATGCGCCTGACCCACTGTTCGAAAGTGAGGTTACGCACCGGTGATAATGACAGAACGGCAACGGGACCTGGTGTGCCGGTAAATGTGAGTGCCGGCAGCGCTGGATTCATGATGGGGCTCACTGAGCTGACTTGTTTTGCGGAGGAGGCCATCATTGTTGGTTGCGGCAGCGGGGAGGTCTGCGATGTTACCGCTAAAGATGTCGGCTGGCGTACGGGAACGGGAGTGGCCGCCGGAGGCGCAATTCGCCGCTGTGTCTGTGTAATGATATCGGCACTATCGCTGATCTGGCCGTCGACAAACACGAGCGCAGGTGTGTCAGGAGCAATGTTACGGTTATTAAATCCCGCGCAGCTGCTTAACAGCGACGGTATTAACAGGGGCAGGGCAAGTTTTTTCATGATGGTCCCCGGGGGTTATTCGGTGGGGTGAACGGTAATACGTGGAAAAGCACAGTTCGCGTCAAAACCGGTACCGCTGATCAGAACATCGTCTCCGCGCGCTATCAGAATTTTTTGCTGCTGAGTTATGTAATTTTGCGAGGGCAGGTCTATCCCTTCCTCGGCTGAGCCAGCAGGGAGTTTTGATAATTCGGGATGGCAGGCGTGTCGTACCGCCAGTGAAACGAGTTGTTTGTCATCCCCTGCATCGCTGACGACAGCCCTGACCGTGGTCCCATAAGAGAGAGTGCGGTATTCCTTACTGATGATTTTCCCATCTTCAGTAGTGACCGAATTTACATAGCGGACATTGTCTGAGTTGTCGAAAGTAACAGGTTGGCTGAGCGGCGCATCCATCCTGAGAGAAACCACTTTTTGTACAGAGGCTGATTTGCCGTGAGTTATGTCAATACGCTGATCGGGCTGTGAGGACGAGCAGGCGCTCAGAATAAGCGGCAATACGGTAAGGGTAATACGTTTCATGTTTTTACTCAGGAGTTAGTTGTTAGTGAAATACAGATATGAAAGAGAGCTGGATGTGACGAGTCGGGACGCCCAATATATGCGTTTTCATGATTAAGCCTCGGCAAAAAGATTAATGAAGGTCAGGGCGCCATACATCCCCGTAGCGGACACCTTCACGGGCACCCCATGCTGACTCCGGCAGTGTGTGATGTCCGATATAGAGTGTGCGAAGAGTGGCTTTGGGTAGTGAGATATCGCGGCCACGGACAACAGAGAAACGATCGAGATAGAAAGACTTTTCTACCTCATCATCTTCATTTTTTTTTAGGAGGAGTTGAAGCGTGACGGGGGAAGTCATTGAGCCTGTCGCGGTAAATGCTTCTTCCATACGGGTGAACTGTAGGATGTGGTTCTTACGATTTCGCTGGCGTTCCATGATTTCAGTTACAACCTGCTCAGGCCAGGGGCAAAGGCAGTGCTTCCAGCCAAGGCCGAGAAGTGAATTAAGGACTGCCCGAAAACGAAACAGATCACAGTTCCCGGTTGAAACAGCGTTGGTCCAGAGCGCAGTCAGGACGTCATCAATGGGACGATTTCGTTCGGTTTCGAGCAACTGCCGGATAGTCATAAACTCGCTACCCATCCCTTTGAATGTTGGTATTCTTCGTGCTCCGCTTAGCCATTCTGTGATGAATCTACGTTTGCCACGCTCTGAGGTTATGTGATGGTTTTCGACTGCCGTACGTAAGGCTACGAGAATGCACCACAAGAGATGGCTGACCTGTTCCTGGGTGGATTGCATGGTTTGTCTCTCTCTGGTTCCGGTTTCTGGCAATGACGTCTGTACCTTCATTCCGCCAGAATGAAAGAAGCCTGAAAGCAGGCTGGCTACAGGAACAGAGGGTGTTCATTGGGCAGGGCCAGCCCAGACGTCATTGCCGGAAAACGGTGAAAAAAAGCCCCCGTGAACGGGGGAAACTAAAGGGATGGTGTAAAACTGGTTTGAACCAGCTTAAGAGGCTCGGTTAAGTACATTTTAAAATCCCCACGCATCAGCATGGGTGATCATATCGAACAGCATTGCAGTCCGGGATATGGGATGATCCGTTTTATCTAACTGCGTAAGGCGTTTGTATTGGCTTTTTGTCAGCCAGATATCTGATGCCGCTTCGAGTTCAGCTCTTGCAGCAGGGTGATGAGTCGGGTCGGGGTATTTCTTCATTAATGCTTCGACTACCCTTGTATTCACAGGGGCAATTTTACTGCCGAATTTCACAAAGTCGCAGAATGCAGAGTGCGCCCGAATCATATCTATTTTCTGTGATTCGAAATCTGCCTTAAGGAAGAAATATCCTGGGAAAACGGCCGAGATCCTTTTTCTGAAAACATGCGGGGCATCCGCACGCCGTATTTGCGTTAAGGATAAAGGTGTCCATGGAGTTATTCTCCTGTCGTGTAGCCAGTCGAATAAGTTCTCGCGGTTTTTGCCCCCGGTAATATAGAGAGCAAGATACCATTGTTGGTTACATACAGTCTCAATATTCATTTTTGAACGCTTCGCGCAGAATTGATCCATGAAAGGATAATTCAAGTTCAATGGGGTCGAACATACTCAACCATGAAGGCGAAACAGTCTTACTAACAAACACTTAAGTTTGCATGCTGTAGTTCTAGCGCCTTCATGGCTCAGGATGCTCTTGTAGGTTAGTCCCTTAAGTAAAATTGGCGGCAATACTTAAGGAACTGTGCGTATTTTTGTTTCTCTGTATAATGAAGTAAAGTGTAAATAGGCTGAATCCTAAAAATGCACCCTCAAGGGTGCATTTTTTGATTAATTTGTGATCATCAATGAAATCATGAAAAAATATGAGCGTGACAATATAACTGCACGCATTGCATCGTTACTTTTTAAGTTCAGAGCTTTAGTACTTCGCTTCAGATGCGAGCGGACTGTCTCAACAGAAATATTGCAAATGTCAGCGATTGTCTCATATGCATTACCGTGAGCATACAGAGTAACGATTTCTAACTGTTTTCTGGAAAGCTCAGGAAATACGCTATGCAGGGCGTTAATAGTGTTTTCATTAATCATCGTTAAGTCCCCTAGCAAATCTATACGTAGTAAATTTACGCGCAATATGCATCCCCTTTAATGGGGAGAAACCCCATGGACCTTGTCGCGACATGTGGTATGGGCGAAGGATTTCTGATGAGGGTGAGCTTTAGCAGCTAGGCCTATAAAGGCATGTTCATTTGCTAAGGGGGATATAGAAATTTTTGATAGGTTCTTGCACATCATAGATGAAGCTCCCGTGTAGATACTATGTCGGCTACCAAGGAGTTCTCACGCTCTGGTGGCAGCCCAGGCAGGGGTGAGAAACCGGCCTACACGGTACCGGCCAACCTTACGGTTGCCCTACCTGAACCGCCATTACGAAGATGTGCTGGTTCAGTACACAAAAAAACACGCTTGTGCGTGTCTATGTGCACGTGTAGATACGGGTTCTCACGCCCGATCACAGGATTTACTGTGATCTTTGAAGACTACTGTCTGCTTAGTGATGAGTCAACTAGATACGCATCAGGAGCAGCTCTGAATAGTCGAAACCGAGGCTTTAAAAAACGAGGGGGAACATATGCATCCCAGTTATTCTTTTTGCAAAAGTCTAATAGTTCGGCTCCAGACGAGGTCCCGGTTTTCAGCAGGCATCGGCTGATTCTGTGTTCTACCGCTTTAAGAGAGGTTCCTAATATTCGAGACATCATTTTCCTGCTGTATTTTAGAGAGATTAAGAAGATGGCCTCCCATTCAGCATTTGTGAATATCTCAGACGGTACCCTGTATACCAACGATTTGGGAACGTCTCCCGATAGCAAGCTGTCTGGCCCAAAAATATCAACAGGCCTAACTTGAAGCATCGTTCCTGAGCAGATCCCGTCATCGTCGTAATAGGGTCTAGATTCGAAGCATAGGGCATGTATGGAGTTGCTCTCACCTATTGGATGCGTAACGATTGAAGAAAACTTATCTTCATGTTCCATAACGAGTTCCTCCTGCTTATGTATTCGTTGTGAGAGGTAAGCTAAGGAGGTAGGGAGCTGGTCCAACGTTTTTCCTACAATCGGATAATCGTTGGGGAGTTTTAATAATCGAAGAAAAGCTTGGTTTACCGCTACATACTGCAGATTGCCGTTCTTGATTGTCATCGGTTCTCTGCTGTTGGATATCAGGTTTAAAACCTGGGGAGCGAGTTGGAATTTTTTTTTGAAGAAACGAGTTTAGACATCATCCACTAAGAGCCGTATGTATTTGAAATTTAGAGATATATTCTGTGTGTTGATGTACTATATCATGTAAGGCGACACTTAACTGGATTTGATCTGCGATCATAATATTAGTTAATGATGCTTTTAAGTGTCTGATTGTATGCTACGATACAATAATTCGTAGGTGCTATCTGTAAATCAGGAGGAGTTATGGCACATCCGATACATTGCACGAAAGTCGCTGGTATCACGGAGTTCAAAAGGGATCCGTTAGGGACTGTCGAGTCAGCAGAGGGTGATGCTATTGCTATTCTGAACCGTAGCGCGCCGGCATTTTATCTTGTACCACTTGAGCTGTTCGAAAGCTTAAAACGAGACGCAGAAGCGCATCGCTCCAGAGGTGATGTTTGATCCTGCTGCCGGATAGATCCTAAAAATTGATCCTGCATTGTTGTGGTGATAAAGTCGGAGAACTTATTGTTCTAAATGAATTTATTAGGTTGTCACGCCGAAGAAGGTGGCAGGTTCTGGGTGGTTAGTTAGCAAAGCCCAGAAAAGCAAAAACCCCGATAATCTTAGATACTTGGCGGCATCGCGAGATTAACGGGGTCCTTAACAAATCATGCAGAAGTTGTTGCTTCTGTATGGGAGTATAACCCGTGCGCGAAAAAAGACAAGAGATTCCGTACTTACTCCTTCTGTGCAACATAAGCGCAGGAAGTG
>NZ_JBCHWD010000012.1:0-70048 GCF_059801225.1 Serratia sp. Ae19-1
GCTCGGTTACGGGATTCAACGGCTGGTGACGCCGTCGACGCGTTGGCTGCGCTGTTTGATGGCGTAACCGACGGCCAGGATCGCCACCCACACCGGGATCAGCAGCACCGAGATTTGAATGCCCGGCGTCAGATACATGATCACCAGGATGCCGGCCATGAACAGCAGGCACAAGTAGTTGCTGAACGGGTACCAGAACGCTTTGAACTTCGGCACTACGCCTTCGCGGTTTTTGGCGGCGCGGAATTTCAGGTGCGCCAGGCTTATCATCGCCCAGTTGATCACCAGCGCCGACACCACCAGCGCCATCAGCAGTTCGAAGGCGCGGCCCGGGCTCAGGTAGTTAATCAGCACGCACAGCGCGGTGGCGAGGGCGGAAATGCCGATGGCCACCACCGGCACGCCGCGGCCATCGACCTTCAGCAGGCTTTTCGGCCCGTTGCCCTGCTGCGCCAGGCCGTACAGCATGCGGCTGTTGCAGTAGACACAGCTGTTGTAGACCGACAGCGCGGCGGTGAGCACCACGATGTTCAGCACGGTCGCTACCAGGTTACTGTTCAGCGCGTGGAAGATCAGCACGAACGGGCTGCCGCCTTCGACCACTTTGCCCCACGGGTACAGCGACAGCAGAATGGCCAATGAACCGATATAGAAGATCAGGATGCGGTAGATCACCTGATTGGTGGCTTTCGGGATGCTCTTTTGCGGGTTGTCGGCTTCGGCGGCGGTGATGCCGACCAGCTCGAGGCCGCCGAAGGAGAACATGATCACCGCCATCGCCATCACCAGGCCCATGATGCCGTTCGGGAAGAACCCGCCTTGCGCCCACAGGTTGGTGACGGTGGCTTCCGGGCCGCCCAGGCCGCTGAACAGCAGGTAGGCGCCGAACACGATCATGCCGATAATCGCTACCACCTTGATGATGGCGAACCAGAACTCCATCTCGCCGTAAACTTTGACGTTGGCCAGGTTAATGGCGTTGATCGCCAGGAAGAACACCGCGGCGGAAACCCAGGTGGGGATCTCCGGCCACCAGTACTGTACGTAGATGCCGACCGCGGTCAGCTCCGCCATCGCCACCAGGACATACAGCACCCAGTAGTTCCAGCCGGAGGCGAAGCCGGCGAAGTTGCCCCAGTATTTGTAGGCGAAGTGGCTGAAGGAACCGGCGACCGGCTCTTCCACCACCATTTCCCCCAGCTGGCGCATGATCAGAAACGCGATGAAGCCACCGATGGCGTAGCCGAGAAGCACTGACGGGCCGGCCATTTTTATTGTTTGAGCGATACCGAGAAATAATCCGGTGCCGATTGCGCCACCTAAGGCGATGAGCTGAATATGGCGGTTTTTCAGGCCGCGTTTCAGCTGGTCACCATGCTGTTGACCATCCATCAATCTAACCCTCTGTCGTTGTGAATGCCCACATACCTGTAAAGCAGTGGTTACGATGTGTGTTTTGTTTTATTTACGGCGTTATATCTATTAATTCCACGGCGCCGCTACCGTTTGGCAGAGAATAATGTTATGCGCGTCGGTTTGCACCTGCTTTGTCGTGTGAGTGATTAAGATTGCAGCAGTTTAGGAAACAAAATGCGGGTTGTGTGACGGCGGGGGGGATTCAGTGCATGAAATAAGCAACAAATCACATAATGCGCAAAAATAACGTAGATCTGCGCGGCGGGATGCGTTCAAATAATGAACAAATCAGCGCCGCATTGCTCGCCAAATAGTCATTCATCAAAGCGTAATAACCATGCAATAAAACTCGGGCAAAAAGTTTGCACTCTTCCTTGCGTAAGGTTTGGTAAAAGTTAAATCCATAACCCGTCGCGTAAATGGTAATACCATCACGGCGTTACCGGTTTGCAGCGGGGTTTTCAGCGGGGTGTTAAAATGTGCGGGTAACCTGATTTCGATCAAGGCCCGTATGGACAGGAGGTGAATACTTTGTTACTTTACCGTCACGTTTTTGAAATTGGTATTACCAATTGACTCCGCGCCATTCGCAGAGAAGAATTCACTCATGGCCTACAGCAAAATCCGCCAACCCAAGTTGTCAGATGTTATCGAGCAACAGCTCGAATATCTGATCCTCGAGGGGACACTGCGCCCAGGCGAAAAACTGCCTCCGGAGCGCGAGCTGGCGAAACAGTTTGATGTCTCCCGTCCTTCTCTGAGAGAGGCCATTCAGCGCCTGGAAGCGAAAGGGCTGCTCCTGCGCCGTCAGGGCGGCGGCACCTTCGTGCAAACTAATCTGTGGCAGAGCTTCAGCGATCCGCTGGCCGAGCTGCTGGCCGACCATCCCGAATCACAGTTCGATCTGCTGGAAACCCGTCACGCGCTGGAAGGCATCGCCGCCTATTACGCGGCGCTGCGCGGCACCGATGAAGATCTGGCGCGCATCCGCGATTGCCACATTGTGATTCAGCAGGCTCAGGACAGCGGCGATCTCGACGCCGAAGCCGATGCGGTCATGCAGTATCAAATCGCCGTGACCGAAGCCGCCCACAACGTTGTGTTACTTCACCTGCTACGCTGCATGGGGCCGATGCTGGAACAGAACGTGCGTCAGAACTTTGAATTGCTCTACTCGCGCCGTGAGATGTTGGCAAAAGTGAGCAGCCACCGCGCCGGAATTTTTGAGGCGATTGTGGCACGCGAGCCGGAAAAGGCCCGTGAAGCCTCGCATCGCCACTTGGCGTTTATCGAGGAAATCTTGCTGGATCTCAGCCGGGAGCATACCCGACGCGAGAGATCGCTACGGCGTCTCCAGCAACGCAAGGATTAAGAGCTGTCCTCTTCAGGGTACACCAGCCTGCGGGGGTTAAGTTCGAGGTACTTAGTTAAGTACTTAAGCGGCAACTAAACTGATGGGCCTGTCTTCGTGTGTTTTTTCACAGAGCACAGGAAGACAGGCTCCAAACAAACCATTAGACAGATAAGGAATACCACCATGTCAGAACGTTTAAACAATGACGTGGATCCGATCGAAACCCGCGACTGGCTGCAGGCGATCGAATCGGTCATCCGTGAAGAGGGTGTTGAGCGAGCTCAGTTTCTGATTGATCAGGTATTGGGAGAAGCCCGCAAAGGCGGCGTTAACGTTGCGGCCGGTGCTGCAGCGCACAACTACGTCAACACCATCGCGGTCGAAGACGAACCGGCTTACCCGGGCAACCTGGATCTGGAGCGCCGCATTCGTTCAGCGATCCGTTGGAACGCGGTCATGACCGTTCTGCGCGCATCCAAAAAAGACCTGGAGCTGGGCGGCCACATGGCTTCCTTCCAGTCTTCCGCGACCTTCTATGAAGTCTGCTTTAACCACTTCTTCCGCGCACGCAACGAGAAAGACGGCGGCGACCTGGTGTACTTCCAGGGCCACATCTCTCCGGGCGTTTACGCGCGTGCCTTCCTTGAAGGCCGCCTGACCGAAGAACAAATGAACAACTTCCGTCAGGAAGTGCACGGCAACGGCCTGTCGTCTTACCCGCATCCTAAGCTGATGCCGGAATTCTGGCAGTTCCCGACCGTTTCCATGGGCCTGGGCCCAATCAGCGCCATCTATCAGGCGAAGTTCCTGAAATACCTGGAACACCGTGGCCTGAAAGACACCTCTGATCAAACCGTTTACGCCTTCCTGGGCGACGGCGAGATGGATGAGCCGGAATCCAAAGGCGCTATCACCATCGCGACCCGCGAGAAGCTGGACAACCTGGTGTTCGTCATCAACTGCAACCTGCAGCGTCTGGACGGCCCGGTCACCGGTAACGGCAAGATCATCAACGAACTGGAAGGCATCTTCTCCGGCGCAGGCTGGCAGGTGCTGAAAGTGATCTGGGGCGGCCGTTGGGACGAGCTGCTGCGTAAAGACACCAGCGGTAAACTGGTTCAGCTGATGAACGAGACCCTGGACGGCGACTACCAGACCTTCAAATCCAAAGACGGCGCTTACGTGCGCGAGCACTTCTTCGGCCGTTACCCGGAAACCGCTGCGCTGGTCAAAGACATGACCGACGACGAAATCTGGGCGCTGAACCGTGGTGGTCACGATCCGAAGAAAATCTTCGCTGCACTGAAAAAAGCGCAGGACACCAAAGGCAAACCGACCGTTATCCTGGCCCACACCATCAAAGGTTACGGCATGGGTGAAACCGCGGAAGGTAAAAACATCGCTCACCAGGTGAAGAAAATGAACATGGAAGGGGTTCACCACTTCCGCGATCGTTTCAACGTGCCGGTTGCCGATGCTGACATCGAAAAACTGCCGTACATCACCTTCGAGAAAGATTCCGAAGAGTACAAATACCTGCACGAACGTCGCCAGGCGCTGAAAGGCTACGTGCCGACTCGTCTGCCGGAGTTCACCCAGAAGCTGGAAATGCCGGCGCTGGAAGATTTCAGCTCGCTGCTGGAAGAGCAGAACAAAGAGATCTCCACCACTATCGCCTTCGTGCGTGCCCTGAACGTGATGCTGAAGAACAAGTCGATCAAAGATCGCCTGGTGCCAATCATCGCCGACGAAGCGCGTACCTTCGGTATGGAAGGTCTGTTCCGTCAGATCGGTATCTACAGCCCGAACGGCCAGCAGTACACTCCGCAGGACCGTGAGCAGGTTGCTTACTACAAAGAAGACGAGAAAGGCCAAATCCTGCAGGAAGGCATCAACGAACTGGGCGCAGCTTCTTCCTGGCTGGCCGCAGCGACTTCCTACAGCACCAACGATCTGCCGATGATTCCGTTCTACATCTACTACTCGATGTTCGGTTTCCAACGTATCGGCGACCTGTGCTGGGCAGCGGGCGACCAACAGGCGCGCGGCTTCCTGATCGGCGGGACGTCGGGCCGTACTACCCTGAACGGCGAAGGTCTGCAGCACGAAGATGGCCACAGCCACATTCAGTCTCTGACCATCCCTAACTGTATCTCTTACGATCCGGCTTACGCGTACGAAGTAGCGGTAATCATGCACGACGGTCTGGTGCGCATGTATGGCGACAACCCAGAAAACGTGTACTACTACCTGACCACGCTGAACGAAAACTACCACATGCCTGCGATGCCGCAGGGTGCGGAAGAGGGTATCCGCAAGGGTATCTACAAGCTGGAAACGCTGGAAGGCAGCAAAGGCAAGGTACAGCTGCTGGGCTCCGGCGCCATCCTGCGCCACGTGCGTGAAGCTGCGCAGATCCTGGCGAAGGACTACGGCGTGGGTTCCGACACCTACAGCGTGACCTCGTTCACCGAACTGGCGCGCGACGGCCAGGACTGCGAGCGCTGGAACATGCTGCACCCAACCGAAACGCCACGCGTGCCTTACATCGCTCAGGTGATGAGCGACGCGCCGGCGGTAGCCTCTACCGACTACATGAAACTGTTCGCCGAGCAGGTTCGTACTTATGTGCCGGCCAGCGATTATCGCGTACTGGGCACCGACGGCTTCGGTCGTTCGGACAGCCGCGAAAACCTGCGTCACCACTTCGAAGTCGATGCGTCTTACGTGGTGGTTGCTGCTCTGGGCGAACTGGCTAAACGCGGTGAGATCGAAGCTTCTGTGGTTGCTGATGCAATCAAGAAATTCAACATCAACCCAGAAAAAGTTAACCCGCGTCTGGCCTAAGAGGTACTGAATAATGTCTATCGAAATCAACGTACCGGACATCGGTGCAGATGAAGTCGAAATCACCGAGATTCTGGTGAAGGTCGGCGATAAAGTTGAAGCGGAACAATCGCTGATCACCGTGGAGGGCGACAAGGCTTCCATGGAAGTGCCATCCCCGCAGGCGGGCGTGGTGAAAGAGATCAAAGTGGCGGTCGGCGATAAAACCGAAACCGGCAAACTGATCATGATCTTCGAAGCGGCAGGCGCAGCGGAAGCTGCACCGGCGGCGAAAGCGGAAGAAAAACCGGCGGCGGCAGCAGCTGCCCCGGCTGCCGCTGCGGCCAAAGACGTTGCCGTGCCGGACATCGGCGCCGACGAAGTTGAAGTGACCGAGATCCTGGTGAAAGTGGGCGACAAGGTGGAAGCCGAGCAGTCCCTGATCACCGTTGAAGGCGACAAGGCTTCTATGGAAGTCCCTGCGCCGTTCGCGGGCACCGTGAAAGAGATCAAGATCGCGACCGGCGACAAAGTGAAAACCGGCTCCCTGATCATGGTGTTCGAAGTGGCCGGCGCCGCATCCGCTGCGGCCCCGGCTGCGGCGCAAGCTCCTGCCGCCGCTGCAGCGCCAGCGGCCTCTGCGGCCAAAGACGTCGCCGTGCCGGATATCGGCGGCGACGAAGTCGAAGTGACCGAAGTGATGGTTAAGGTAGGCGACAAGGTTGCCGCCGAGCAGTCTCTGATCACCGTGGAAGGCGACAAGGCTTCTATGGAAGTGCCTGCGCCGTTCGCGGGTACCGTGAAAGAGATCAAGATCGCGACCGGCGACAAAGTGAAAACCGGCTCCCTGATCATGGTGTTCGAAGTGGAAGGCGCTGCGCCAGCCGCTGCCGCCGCTCCAGCTGCTAAAGCGGAAGCTGCGCCGGCTCCGGCCGCCGCTAAAGCCGCCGCACCGGCTGCGAAAGCTGACGACAAGGGCGAGTTCGCCGAGAACGCGGCCTACGTGCACGCGACCCCGGTCATTCGTCGTCTGGCGCGTGAGTTCGGCGTTAACCTGGCGAAAGTGAAAGGCACCGGTCGTAAAGGCCGCATCCTGCGCGAAGACGTTCAGACTTACGTGAAAGACGCGGTGAAACGCGCCGAAGCGGCCCCGGCTGCTGCCGGCGGCGGTCTGCCGGGCATGCTGCCATGGCCGAAAGTGGACTTCAGCAAGTTCGGCGAGATCGAAGAAGTCGAAATGGGCCGCATCCAGAAAATCTCTGGCGCGAACCTGAGCCGCAACTGGGTGATGATCCCGCACGTGACTCACTTCGACAAAACCGACATCACCGATCTGGAAGCGTTCCGCAAGCAGCAGAACGAAGAAGCGGCCAAGCGCAAGCTGGACGTGAAGTTCACGCCTGTCGTGTTCATCATGAAAGCCGTCGCCGCCGCTCTGGAGCAGATGCCGCGCTTCAACAGCTCGCTGTCCGAAGATGGCCAGAAGCTGACGCTGAAGAAATACATCAACATCGGCGTGGCGGTAGATACCCCGAACGGCCTGGTGGTTCCGGTGTTCAAGGACGTGAACAAGAAGAGCATCACCGAGCTGTCTCGCGAACTGATGGCCATCTCCAAGAAAGCGCGCGACGGCAAGCTGACCGCGGGCGAGATGCAGGGCGGTTGCTTCACCATCTCCAGCCTGGGCGGTATCGGGACGACTCACTTCGCGCCGATCGTCAATGCGCCGGAAGTGGCAATCCTGGGCGTCTCCAAGTCTGCGATGGAGCCGGTCTGGAACGGTAAAGAGTTCATGCCGCGCCTGATGATGCCGATGTCGCTGTCCTTCGACCACCGCGTTATCGACGGTGCCGATGGTGCGCGCTTCATCACCATCATCAACAACATGTTGTCCGACATTCGCCGTCTGGTGATGTAATGCAAAAGGGGCGCAGCATGCTGCGCCCCTGACGATTCTGTAGCAGTTTTGTCGGATTTTGCATTACTCGACAAAATTGTTGAGACACGGGTCACTCGAACACGCTTTGCAGATTATTAACAATTCTGTAAACTGCTCGCGGTGTAAGCGTCCCGGTGGATGAAGGGCGTTATGAGATCGATTAGCAATAAAAATGACGTCTGACCCGCCGGACAATCAATTAAGAGGTCATGATGAGTACTGAAATTAAAACTCAGGTCGTGGTACTTGGGGCGGGCCCGGCAGGTTACTCTGCAGCCTTTCGTTGCGCTGACTTAGGTCTTGAAACCGTTCTGGTTGAACGTTATTCCACTCTGGGCGGGGTTTGCCTGAACGTGGGATGTATCCCTTCCAAAGCACTGCTGCACGTTGCCAAAGTGATCGAAGAAGCCAAAGCGCTGGCCGAACACGGCATCGTTTTCGGCGAGCCGAAAACCGACATCGACAAAGTGCGCGTCTGGAAAGAAAAAGTCATCACTCAGCTGACCGGCGGTCTGGCTGGCATGGCGAAAGGCCGTAAAGTGAAAGTGGTCAACGGCCTGGGCAAGTTCACCGGCGCTAACACCCTGGTTGTGGAAGGCGAAAACGGCCCAACCACCATCAACTTCGACAACGCCATCATCGCTGCAGGTTCTCGTCCGATCCAACTGCCATTCATTCCTCATGAAGATCCACGCGTGTGGGATTCTACTGATGCGCTGGAACTGAAAACCGTCCCAGAGCGTCTGCTGGTTATGGGCGGCGGCATCATCGGCCTGGAAATGGGCACCGTATACCATGCGCTGGGTTCACAGATCGACGTGGTTGAAATGTTCGATCAGGTTATCCCGGCTGCAGATAAAGACGTGGTGAAAGTCTTCACCAAGCGCATCAGCAAGCAGTTCAACCTGATGCTGGAAACCAAAGTGACCGCGGTAGAAGCCAAAGAAGACGGCATCTACGTCACGATGGAAGGTAAAAAAGCGCCGGCAGAACCACAGCGTTACGACGCGGTGCTGGTGGCGATCGGCCGCGTGCCGAACGGCAAACTGCTGGATGCCGGCAAAGCCGGTGTTGAAGTTGACGAGCGTGGCTTCATCAACGTCGACAAACAGCTGCGCACCAACGTGCCGCACATCTTCGCTATCGGCGACATCGTCGGTCAACCGATGCTGGCGCACAAAGGCGTGCACGAAGGCCACGTTGCCGCGGAAGTCATCGCCGGCATGAAGCACTACTTCGACCCGAAAGTGATCCCATCCATCGCTTACACCGAGCCGGAAGTGGCATGGGTGGGTCTGACCGAGAAAGAAGCGAAAGAGAAAGGCATCAGCTACGAAACCTCCACCTTCCCGTGGGCGGCTTCCGGCCGTGCGATCGCTTCCGACTGTGCAGACGGCATGACCAAACTGATCTTCGACAAAGAAACTCACCGCATCATCGGTGGCGCGATTGTCGGCACCAACGGCGGCGAGCTGCTGGGTGAAATCGGTCTGGCTATCGAGATGGGCTGCGACGCGGAAGACATCGCGCTGACCATCCACGCTCACCCGACCCTGCACGAATCCGTGGGTCTGGCGGCGGAAATCTATGAAGGCAGCATCACCGACCTGCCTAACCCGAAAGCCAAGAAGAAGTAATTCTGCTGGCTTGACCGGTTAACAAGCGGCTCCTGAAAAGGGGCCGTTTTTTTTGGCTCAGATTCAGAGAGCGGTTTTTTTGTGGCCGCTGCGCCAAATTCCGATCCCCATACTTATATCCATTCTAACTCTATGGATATAATGCCCTGCTAGTCCGGCAGCCGATTACGCTGCGCTCAACGATTCAGCAAAGATTTAATGTTGCTTTTATGTGAACGAATTAACAACCGTTTCAAATCCTGATATGCTGGCTGAGCGGAACCGGGCACTGTACCTTACAGTCCAGGACATCGACAGCAGTGCCCCGTCAGGATAGATGGCATCAATATCGCCGTGCGCTCTACCCATCAGTCTTTCATGCTGCAACGCTGTTTGACCGTGCTTGTTTACCCCAATCACCGTTTCGGGGACTTTACGGGCCGATCGCCTAGCCACAGTGTGAAACCCCAAGGGTATAAACCCGGTTTGCATATACGCCAGGCACAATAAATGACAATGAGAGCGAGGAGAACGTCGTGCTAGAAGAATACCGTAAGCACGTAGCCGAGCGTGCTGCTGAGGGCATCGCCCCTAAGCCGCTAGACGCCACCCAAATGGCCGCGCTGGTCGAACTACTGAAGAATCCGCCAAAAGGCGAAGAAGAATTCCTGTTAGACCTGCTGATTAACCGTGTTCCACCGGGCGTCGATGAAGCCGCCTACGTCAAAGCAGGTTTCCTGGCGGCCATCGCCAAAGGTGAAGCGACATCCCCCCTGGTTACCCCCGAGAAAGCGATTGAACTGTTAGGCACCATGCAAGGTGGCTATAACATTCATCCGCTGATTGAAGCGCTGGACAACGAAAAGCTGGCGCCGATCGCCGCCAAAGCGCTGTCCCACACGCTGCTGATGTTCGACAACTTCTACGATGTGGAAGAGAAGGCGAAGGCCGGCAATCCGCACGCCAAGCAGATCATGCAGTCCTGGGCAGACGCCGAATGGTACCTGTCGCGCCCTGAACTGGTGGAAAAGATCACCGTCACCGTGTTCAAAGTCACCGGCGAAACCAACACCGACGACCTTTCTCCGGCGCCGGACGCCTGGTCGCGCCCGGACATCCCGCTGCACGCGCTGGCGATGCTGAAAAACGAACGTGAAGGCATCGTGCCGGATCAGCCGGGCAGCGTTGGCCCGATCAAACAGATCGAGCTGCTGAACAAGAAAGGCTTCCCGCTGGCCTACGTCGGCGACGTGGTCGGCACCGGTTCTTCCCGTAAATCCGCCACCAACTCCGTGCTGTGGTTTATGGGCGACGACATCCCGCACGTGCCGAACAAGCGCGGCGGCGGCGTGGTGCTGGGCGGCAAGATTGCGCCAATCTTCTTCAATACCATGGAAGATGCCGGCGCATTGCCGATCGAAGTGGACGTGTCCGAGCTGAACATGGGCGACGTGATCGACGTTTACCCGTACAAAGGTGAAGTGCGCAACCACGAGACCGGCGCGCTGATCGCCAACTTCGAGCTGAAAACCGACGTGCTGCTGGATGAAGTGCGCGCCGGCGGCCGCATCCCGCTGATCATCGGTCGCGGCCTGACCACCAAGGCGCGCGAAGCGCTGGGCCTGCCGCACAGCGACGTGTTCCGCATCGCCAAACCGGTTGCCGCCAGCAGCAAAGGCTTCTCGCTGGCGCAGAAAATGGTGGGCCGCGCCTGCGGCGTCGCCGGCATTCGCCCTGGCGAATACTGCGAACCGAAGATGACCTCCGTCGGTTCTCAGGACACCACCGGCCCGATGACCCGCGATGAGCTGAAAGACCTGGCCTGCCTCGGTTTCTCCGCCGATCTGGTCATGCAGTCGTTCTGCCATACCGCCGCATACCCGAAACCGGTTGATGTGACCACGCACCACACGCTGCCTGACTTCATCATGAACCGTGGCGGCGTCTCGCTGCGTCCGGGCGACGGCGTGATCCACTCCTGGCTGAACCGCATGCTGCTGCCTGACACCGTCGGCACCGGCGGCGATTCCCACACCCGTTTCCCGATCGGCATTTCCTTCCCGGCCGGTTCCGGCCTGGTGGCGTTTGCCGCCGCGACCGGCGTCATGCCGCTGGATATGCCTGAGTCGGTGCTGGTGCGCTTCAAAGGCAAAATGCAGCCGGGCATCACCCTGCGCGATCTGGTGCATGCCATCCCTTACTACGCGATCCAGCAGGGTCTGCTGACCGTCGAGAAGAAGGGCAAGAAAAACATCTTCTCCGGCCGCATTCTGGAGATCGAAGGCCTGCCGGATCTGAAGGTCGAGCAGGCGTTTGAGCTGACCGATGCGTCCGCCGAACGTTCCGCCGCCGGTTGTACCATCAAGCTGGACAAGGCGCCGATCGAAGAGTACCTGAACTCCAACATCGTGCTGCTGAAGTGGATGATCTCCGAAGGCTACGGCGATCGCCGTACGCTGGAGCGCCGTATTCAGGGCATGGAGAAATGGCTGGCGGATCCACTGTTGCTGGAAGGCGATGCGGATGCTGAATATGCGGCGGTGATCGACATCGATCTGAACGAGATCAAAGAGCCGATCCTGTGTGCGCCGAACGATCCTGACGATGCACGCCTGCTGTCCGACGTGGCCAACAGCAAAATCGATGAAGTGTTCATCGGTTCTTGCATGACCAACATCGGCCACTTCCGCGCTGCCGGCAAGCTGCTGGATCAGCACAAGGGGCAGTTGCCGACCCGTCTGTGGGTGGCGCCGCCAACCAAGATGGACGCGGCTCAGCTGACCGAAGAGGGCTATTACAGCGTCTTCGGCAAGAGCGGCGCGCGTATCGAGATCCCGGGCTGCTCGCTGTGCATGGGCAACCAGGCGCGCGTAGCGGACGGCGCGACGGTGGTTTCCACCTCGACCCGTAACTTCCCGAACCGTCTGGGCACCGGCGCCAACGTCTATCTGGCCTCTGCCGAACTGGCTGCGGTTGCGTCCCTGCTGGGCCGCCTGCCGACGCCGGACGAGTACCAGACCTATATGGCGCAGGTTGACAAGACGGCGGCGGATACCTACCGCTACCTGAACTTTGACCAACTGGGGCAGTACACCGAAAAAGCCGACGGCGTGATCTTCCAAACCGCGGTTTAATTCGGATTGGCATTAAATCAAACGATGGGGCCCATTAAGGGCCCCATTTTTTTCATCCATATATTCATACGGTTAGCCACGCCCGTTGCGCATCTCGTTGCCCCTAAAATGGTTGAAGGGGACATCTCCACGCTCCGGAAATGCGCCTCGGTAACCGTGTTTGGGATCGAAACGGTTATCCACATGGCCGCGAAATTCTCGTGGACCGTGGAACCAGGGCCCTGCGCCGATAAATCTGCCGCCGATAAACCAATCGGGGCCGTAATAGCCGTAAGGGGCGCAATAGTAGGGCGCATAATCGTAGTAGCCATAGGGGCAAGCGGGTTCCGGGCCGATATTGACGATGACGTCTGCGGCCGCTCTGGTCGTGGGCAACAGCAGCAAACACGCCAGCAACAACATAGGATATTTCGATAAAATAGCGTTCATTTTCAATCTCCTGATACAGGAAATGGTCTGCATCCGGCGACATCTTCACGGTGGCGAGACGAGGTCGGTACGCGGCTGCATGGGCTATTTTTTAAATATCTCTACATGGATGTCTTTGTGGTCGCTCTCTTGTCCGCTGGCGGAGACGATGCGATAGAAGCAGTCCTTCCCGTCCAGCCCACTGAGTTCATTACATTTTTTATCAACGGCTGCGGAAATGTATTTATGGCCGACGGTAGGCAGGCCGGTCTGTTGAACGGAGAGATCGCCAAGTTTGGTGTAATTGGCTGATTCTTCAAGCGTGATTTGCTTGGCGGCGAACGCCGATGCAGAGAACATTACGCTCAGTGCGATAATGGAGATTATGTATTTCATGGCACACATCCTGATCGTGGTGATAGGTATGAAGGAGGTGAGGACACCTCTGGCCGCTAGTGAACACAATTCAAGCTCCTTTATTTAAAAGCTAATCGATATTGAGGAGATGTCAATCAAGCCTCCTCGCATCATGAATTGGTAACTTGTTTATTTTAAAAGGAAATAATTAATCTGATAAAATCATGACATACATCTTCACGGTCTCTACATGATTCAAATAAATAGCCTGTTATCTGCCGACGCTCGGCACACTTTCCGCATGGCGAGCCTGCGCCGCACGGTGATGATGTATTCATTTCCCTTTCCTCGATAGATCGCATCCGGCGTCTTCCCATCACCGCCGCAAGCCGCTATATTGCGCGCCGCCGAGGTTTTATTTTGCCGAGTTGCCAACTTTGCGAGCGCTCACTGAGTTAGCAATCAATTTATGTTTACACTAAGAAAAAGGGCTCAGGAGGGCATGCTATGGATTACGAATTTCTGCGTGACGTTACCGGTCAGGTGATCGTCAGATTTTCGATGGGGCATGAAGCGATTGGCCACTGGATCAACGAAGAAGTCAAAGGCGATTTCAACCTGCTGGACCGCATTGAAGCCGGTGCGGCCGAGGTAAAAGGCAGCGAGCGTCAATGGCAGTTGGAAGGCCATGAATATACGCTGTTGATGGATGGTGAAGAGGTGATGATCCGCGCCAATCAGCTGGAGTTCGAAGGCGATGAAATGGAAGAGGGGATGAATTACTACGACGAAGAAAGCCTCTCATTCTGCGGCGTTGAGGATTTCCTGCTGGTGTTGAAGGCCTATCGTTCTTTCATGCTGAAGTATTAAGCATCGGGGCGCACCGCGTGCGCCCCTTCCATCACAGATGCGGAATATTGCGGCCGTAATAGATTTCCTGCATCTCTTTCCATAACAGATCGGTGATCTGTTTGCGCTCGGCGGCGCTCAACGCTTCCGGTTCTGCGTTAAACAGGTAGTGCTTCAGATCGAAGTCTTTCAGCAACATCTTGGTATGGAAGATATTTTCCTGATAAACGTTCACGTCCATCATGTGGTACAGCGCTTTGATGTCTTCCGACATAAAGTTCTGAATCGAATTGATCTCATGATCGATGTAATGTTTCACGCCGTTCACGTCGCGGGTAAAACCGCGCACGCGATAGTCCATGGTGACGATGTCGGATTCCAACTGGTGAATTAAGTAGTTCAGCGCCTTGAGGGGCGAAATGACGCCGCAGGTCGAAACCTCGATATCGGCGCGGAAGGTGCAAAGCCCGCCTTCCGGGTGGCTTTCCGGGTAGGTGTGCACGCAGATATGGCTCTTGTCCAGGTGCGCGACGACCGTATTCGGCAGTGGGCCGGGGTGTTCCGACGTATCGACGTCTTTCGGGTCGATCGGTTCTTCGCTGACCAGGATGGTGACGCTGGCGCCCTGCGGATCGTAGTCCTGGCGCGCGATATTCAGAATATTGGCGCCGATGATCGAGCAGGTTTCGCTCAGGATCTCGGTCAGCCGGTTGGCATTATATTGTTCGTCAATGTAGGCGATATAGCCGTCGCGATCGTCTGCGGTCTTGGCGTAACAAATATCGTAAATACAAAAACTCAGGCTCTTGGTCAGGTTGTTGAAGCCGTGCAGTTTTAGCTTATGCAATTTGGGCCACCTCCTTTATCTTCTCGCTTAACGTGTTACGTTCAGGGCATTGAGCAAATATTGCGGCAGGGCAAAACTGCCGACGTGAATTGCCGGGTTGTAGTAACGGCAGCGCAGGCCGCTTTGGTTAAAGCGCTGTTGCAGGGCAGGCTGACCGAGCTGGCGCAGCGCCGGATTCTGGCTCGCCCAGGCGAAGGTCATGATGCCGCCGTAATAGGTCGGGATCGCTGCCTGATAGAAGCTGACGTCGGTAAAATAGCGGCTCAGTTTGGCGTGGCTGTTGACCGCCTCGTCCTGCTGCAGGAAACAGACGCCGTTTTGCGCGACGAAAATGCCGCCCTCATTCAGGCAGCGGGCGCAGCCTTCATAAAACGCCGAGGTGAACAAGCTTTCGCCGGGGCCGATCGGATCGGTGCAGTCGGAAATGATCACATCGAACGTTTCGTCGGTTTGATTCACGAAATTGACGCCGTCGTCGATCACCAGTTTGAAACGCGGATCGTCATAGGCACCGGCGCTGTGGTTGGGCAGGTACTGGCGGCAGAATTCGACGACACCGGCGTCGATCTCGACCATGGTGATCTGCTCCACGCCGGGGTGCCGGCTGACTTCACGCAGCATGCCGCCGTCGCCGCCGCCGATGATCAGCACTTTCTTCGCCGCGCCGTGCGCCAGCAGCGGCACATGGGTCAGCATTTCGTGATAGATGAACTCGTCACGCTCGGTGGTTTGCACCACGCCGTCGAGCGCCATCACGCGCCCCAGCACCGGGTTCTCGAAGATCACCAGATCCTGATGATCGGTCTTCTCGCGGTACAGTACCTTCTCTACCGAGAAGTACTGGCCGAAGCCCGTATGCAGCGTTTCGTACCAAATTTCTTTCTGGGTCATGTGCGGGAAACTCCGTAATAACAGCCATGAAAAATCGGCGCAACATAATAGCTAACTCTGCCTGGCGATGCACGGTTGAATTTCAGACAGAGGGAGCGGAAGGCGGACGGGAGAAGGGGGAGGAATTAATTGGCGTAAGCCAGCAGGCTCAAAGAGTCGCGCGCCAGCGATTTGCACTTTTTAGGCGTTGGAATGGCGATGCCGCTGAGATCGCGATAGCTGTCTTCGCCCAGCGCCTTCATGTTAAAGCTGTTGTAGTTGCTCAGATCCCAGCGATTTTGTTGCGCGAAATAGACGATGGCGCGTTTGATTTGCGCGTTTGGCAAATCGTTGTAGCCGCAATCATTTTTCAAATAAATAAATACCGCCGTCAGATCGGCCAGATCTTCCGCCTCGGATTCATTCAGCGCCAGACTGGCGTTGGAGAAGCCCAGCATCGCCAGCAGCAGCATCGATAACGTTGTTTTTTTCATCATGAAATAGACCTGTTTGTCGTCTGCAGACGTTACCACACTTGCCTGTAAAGGCACCAAATTTTATTACCGGCGGGCCAGCGTCACGTTCGCCAGTCGCACTCTCTTGATTGTGAGGCATAGCTTAAAATACCGCCAGGAAAGGCTTGACCTTCCGCCAAGGGGAAGGTTTAGGCTGGCGGCATTGAGCTATGTCACTGGGAAAAGGGAGTCAGCGATGTTACGCCGTGATTTTATTAAATTAACCGCCGCGCTGGGCGCTGCGAGCGCACTGCCGTTATGGAGCCGGGCCGCCTGGGCGGCCGATCGGCCGTCTTTACCGGTGCCGCCGCTGTTGACGCCGGACGCGCAGGGAAAGATTGCGCTGGCGCTGCAGGCGGGGGAAACCCGCTGGGTGCCCGGTGCCGCGACCAAAACCTGGGGATTCAACGGCGCGTTGCTCGGGCCGGCGGTGAAACTGCAGCGGGGCCAACCGGTGACGGTCGATATCAAAAACCGCCTGGCGGAGGCCAGCACCGTCCACTGGCACGGTCTGGAAATTCCCGGCGATGTCGATGGCGGCCCGCAGGCGCTGATCCATCCCGGCGCGACGCGCACGGTGAATTTCACCGTCGAACAGCCGGCGGCCACCTGTTGGTTCCACCCGCATACCCACGGTAAAACCGGCAGCCAGGTGATGATGGGGCTGGCGGGGCTGGTGCTGCTGGAAGATGAGGAAAGCGCCAAACTGCCGCTGCCGAAAACCTGGGGGCAGGATGATATTCCGGTGATCCTGCAGGATAAGCGGTTGGGCAAAGACGCGCAGATCGAATACCGCCTGGACGTGATGAGCGCGGCGGTGGGCTGGTTTGGCGATCGCATGTTCACCAACGGCGCGCAGTATCCGCAGCATCTGGCGCCGCGCGGTTGGCTGCGTCTGCGTTTCCTTAACGGCTGCAACGCCCGCTCGTTGAATCTGGCGGCCAGCGACAATCGTCCGCTGTACGTCATCGCCAGCGACGGCGGTTTCCTGGCAGAGCCGGTGAAACTGACCGAGTTGCCGATGTTGATGGGCGAACGCTTTGAAGTGCTGGTCGATGCTTCCGACGGGAAAGCGTTCGATATCGTGACGCTGCCGGTTAAGCAGATGGGCATGACGCTGGCGCCGTTCGATCAAGCGCTGCCGGTGTTGCGCATTCAGCCATCGTTGGCGCAGGGCGTCAAAACCATGCCGGACAGCCTGGTGAAGCTGCCGACATTGCCTGCCACCGCCGGCATCCAGGAGCGCTGGCTACAGCTGATGATGGATCCGCAGCTGGATATGCTGGGCATGCAGGCGTTGATGGATCGCTATGGCCACCAGGCGATGGCCGGCATGAGCATGGATCACGGCGCGATGGGCGGCACAGACATGAAAGGCATGGACCACGGCAACATGCCGGGTATGGAAAAGGGCGGCATGCAGAACATGGACCATGGCAACATGGGCAACATGAAAGGCATGGATCATGGCAAGATGGCCGGTATGGATCACGGTGGTGCGCAGGGCAAAGCCAAACCGTTCGATTTCAGCCATGGCAACATGATCAACGGCAAGGCCTTCGATATGGCCAAGCCGATGTTCGCCGCCAAACGGGGCCAGTATGAAAAATGGACCATTTCCGGCGAGGGCGACATGATGCTGCACCCGTTCCATATTCACGGCACTCAGTTCCGCATCTTGTCGGAAAACGGCAAACCGCCGGCGGCGCACCGCAGTGGCTGGAAGGACACGGTGCGCGTCGAAGGATGGCGCAGCGAAGTGCTGGTGCGTTTCGACCATCCGGCCAGCAGCGAACATGCGTATATGGCCCACTGCCACCTGCTGGAGCACGAAGATACCGGCATGATGATGGGCTTCACCGTCGCCGATTGATCGCGGTCCGGCGCTCAGGTGGCGGTGCGCTCGCGTCGCCACCGCTTGGTTCAATGAAAGGATGCCATTATACTGATTAAAATATCAGCTGTTGAGGAGTGCGTCATGCCGACAAAATTGGATCCCATCGTTTCTGAGTTTGAGACTCAAGAGCAGGCTGATAGCTATGATCGTTGGTTCAGAAGCACTGTGGAATCTTCCATCAATAGCGACACCCCTCGCGTCCCCCACGACGAGGTCATGGCCGGTGCTCGCCACATTATCGAACAGGCAAAAGCCAAAAGAAAATCGGCCTGACCTTCATGTTAATCGTCAAATGGACTGACGAAGCAAAAACGGGTTTATACACGCTGCTTGCCTTTATCGCGGAGCGAAATCCCGTTGCCGCTGAGGCTCTGTTGCAACGCATTGAAGAGTCGGTTATCCCGTTAGCGGAACATCCTTATCTATTCCGGCCAGGCAGGGTGAACGGAACGCGTGAAATGGTCGTTCATCCTAATTACATTGTGGTTTACCGCGTGCTGGCTGCGCACATTGAAATAGTGGGTGTCCTGCACGCTCGTCAGGAATACCCTTAATAAAGAAAACTCCCCTGTCCGGGAGAGAGGCAACTCGTAACGGCCTATGCTAAACTCTGCGCCTTTCTTCCGGCAACTGACCTGAATACTATGAAACACACTGTAGACGTAATGATTTCCGAGCAGGAAGTTAAGACCCGTATCGCCGAACTTGGCCGCCAGATCACCGAACATTACCGCGACAGCGGCAGTGACATGGTGCTGGTCGGGCTGCTGCGCGGCTCCTTCATGTTCATGGCCGATCTGTGCCGCGCGATCGACGTGCCGCACGAAGTCGACTTTATGACCGCCTCCAGCTACGGCAGCGGCATGTCCACCACCCGCGACGTGAAGATCCTCAAGGATCTGGACGAAGACATTCGTGGCAAAGACGTGCTGATCGTGGAAGACATCATCGATTCCGGCAACACGCTGAACAAGGTGCGCGAGATTTTGGCGCTGCGCGGGCCGAAATCGCTGGCGATTTGCACCCTGCTGGACAAACCTGAGCGCCGTGAAGTGCAGGTGCCGGTCGAATATGTCGGCTTCTCGATCCCGGATGAGTTCGTGGTGGGGTATGGCATCGACTACGCTCAGCGCTATCGTCACCTGCCGTATGTCGGCAAAGTGGTGCTGCTGGACGAGTGATCGATGTGGGGCGCGGCAAACCGCGCCCGCAGCGGGGTTATACGCCTTTATCCTGCTTCAGTTTGGCTATCGCTTTGCGGTAGCCCATCTCCAGGCTCTCGCGGCTGGTCGCCAGCACTTCCATATCGCGCAGACGGCCGTCCTGAATGCCGTATACCCAGCCGTGGATCATCACCTTCTGACCGCGTTTCCAGGCGGACTGCATGATGGTGGAGTGGCCCAGGTTGTATACCTGCTCAATGACGTTGATCTCGCACAGCATGTCGAAACGCTGCTCCGGCGGCAGCTCGCCCAGCAGCGAGCTGTGCTTGTACCACAGATCGCGAATGTGCAGCAGCCAGTTGTCGATCAAACCCAGCTCCGGGTTTTCCACCGCCGCCTGTACGCCGCCGCAACCCAGGTGGCCGCAGATGATGATGTGTTCGACTTCCAGCACATCTACCGCATACTGCACCACCGACAGGCAGTTAAGATCGGTATGGATAACGAGGTTCGCTACGTTGCGGTGGACGAACAGTTCACCCGGCTCAAGACCGGTCAGGCGTTCTGCGGGAACGCGGCTGTCAGAGCAACCAATCCATAAGAAACGGGGCTTTTGCGCCTGGGCTAAACGTTCAAAAAATTCCGGGTCTTCCTGGCTGATGCTGGCCGACCAAGCCTGGTTGTTGGCGATAAGCTCTTCGATTTCTTTCATGGAGGTTATTGACTCGTAACGAACAGATTGCGTTGGGGTAATATAGGGTAAGCGTCACAATTTGGAAATCGGAACAGTGGCGCAACCTCATTTTCCGCACGGATTCGACTCAGTGAAAACGCCGCTAATGCTAGGATTATTGTTATTGTTTCAAGCCTCGCAAACAGGGGCGCGGCGGCATACTCATCGTCATAAGGTACTATTTTACATATGAATTATGCACTGGAATTAGCGCAGCTGACCAAGACTTACGCCGGTGGCGTAAAGGCGCTGCGCGGCATCGACCTGAGCGTCGAAGCGGGGGATTTTTATGCCCTGCTGGGGCCCAACGGCGCCGGAAAATCCACCACCATCGGCATCATCAGCTCGCTGGTGAACAAAACCGCTGGCAGCGTGCGGGTGTTCGGTTACGACATCGATAAAGACATCGTCAACGCCAAGCGCCAGCTCGGCCTGGTGCCGCAGGAGTTCAACTTCAACCCGTTCGAGACCGTGTTGCAGATCGTGGTGAACCAGGCGGGTTACTACGGCGTCACGCGGCGTGAAGCGATGGCCCGCGCCGAAAAATACCTCAATCAGCTGGACCTGTGGGGCAAGCGCAACGAGCGCGCCCGCATGCTGTCCGGCGGCATGAAGCGCCGCCTGATGATCGCCCGCGCGCTGATGCATCAGCCGAAGCTGCTGATCCTCGATGAACCGACCGCCGGGGTGGATATCGAGCTGCGCCGCTCAATGTGGGGCTTCCTGAAAGAGCTGAACGCTCAGGGCACTACCATCATCCTCACCACCCACTATCTGGAAGAGGCGGAAATGCTGTGCCGCAACATCGGCATCATCCAGAACGGAGAGCTGGTGGAAAACACGTCGATGAAGGGGCTGCTGGCCAAACTGAAGTCGGAAACCTTCATCCTCGATCTGGCGGCGAAAAGCCCGCTGCCGAAGCTGGACGGTTATCATAGCCGCCTGACGGATACCTCGACGCTGGAAGTGGAAGTGATGCGCGAGCAGGGGCTGAACGGCCTGTTCGCCCAGCTGAGCGCGCAGGGCGTGCAGGTGCTGAGCATGCGCAACAAGGCGAATCGCCTGGAAGAGCTGTTTGTCACCCTGGTTAACGGCAATGGAGAGAAAGCATGACGCGTTTGTATTGGGTGGCCTTGCAGAGCATCTGGGCCAAAGAGGTGAACCGCTTCGCGCGCATCTGGATCCAGACCCTGGTGCCGCCGGTGATTACCATGACGCTGTACTTCATCATCTTCGGCAACCTGATAGGTTCGCGCATCGGCGATATGCACGGCTTCAGCTACATGCAGTTCATCGTGCCCGGCCTTATCATGATGGCGGTGATCACCAACTCCTACGCCAACGTCGCCTCGTCGTTCTTCAGCGCCAAGTTCCAGCGCAACATTGAGGAACTGCTGGTGGCGCCGGTGCCGACCCACGTGGTGATCGCCGGTTATGTCGGCGGCGGCGTGGCGCGCGGCATCTGCGTCGGTGTGCTGGTGACCATCATCTCGCTGTTCTTCGTACCGCTCCAGGTGCACGCCTGGTGGGTGATTGCGCTGACGCTGCTGCTGACGGCGATCCTGTTCTCGCTGGCGGGGCTGATCAACGCGGTGTTCGCCACCACCTTCGACGACATCAGTCTGATCCCGACCTTCGTGCTGACGCCGCTGACCTACCTGGGCGGGGTGTTCTACTCGCTGTCGCTGCTGCCGCCATTCTGGCAGGCGGTGTCCAAGCTGAACCCGATCGTCTATATGATCAGCGGTTTCCGCTACGGTTTTCTCGGCGTTAACGACGTGCCGCTGGTCTTCACCATGGCGGTGCTGGTGGCGTTTATCGCGGTGTTCTACCTGGCGTCCTGGTACCTGATCGAGCGCGGCCGCGGCCTGCGCAGCTGATCCCGGCGCGCCCTCGCTTTCCCGGCGGGGGCGCTTTCCTTGATCTGGCGCAGACGGCACGTAAATCAATAGAATTGCTCAAATAACCGTTAGTTCCCCGTTGTTCAAATCGTGCTATGCTGGCGCTCCACATTTCCTTCACTTTTGTCATTACGCACTCGTAAGCAGAACATCATCATGCGGCCTCAATACAAGTTAGCGGCTGGGTTACTCGGCATTCTGATGTCGTTGGTTTCCCCTGTGAGCCTGGCGAATTTGCTGTCGGAAGACAGCGCGGTTAAATCTGAATACATGGAAGCGCAACGCGACAGCGAAGTTTATGCGTTGGTGGGCGAACATGTGATCCCGGTAGGGGAAGTGAAACGCGGGCAGCTGATCCAGGTGTTCCCGGCAGATGCGGAATACTACGAATTCAAATTCGGGCACGGCACCGGCTTTATCGATAAAGACGACGTGCGTGAGCTGAAGAAGTCGCGCAAGGTGCAAGACGATCTGGGCGAACTGAACAAGCCGCTGACCAACCAGAATTTGATCACCCAAAAGGTGATCGACGTTTACACTGCGGCGGACAAAGAGAGCGAGGTCTTTGGCACGCTGGAAGGCAACTTGCGTTACCCGATCATCGGCAAGCTGAAGGATCGGCTGAACAACACCTGGTACGAGGTCAACATCGGCGATCGGCTGGGGTTCGTCAATGAACTGGACTGCGAGATCGATAACGGCATACCGGTGCTGACTTACCACCACCTACTTAAAAACGAAGAGAACAAGCGCTTCCGCCACACGTCGACCACCACCTCAGACGCGGCGTTCAGCAACCAGATGACCTACCTGAAACAGGCGGGCTACGACACCATTTCGCTGTATCAGCTGGAAGCCTACCTGAAGAACCAGATCAACCTGCCGGGCAAGGCGATCGTGCTGACCTTCGACGACGGGCTGAAATCGGTTTATCGCTACGCTTATCCGGTATTGAAGGATTACGGTTTCCGCGCGACGGCGTTCATCATCTCTTCGCGCATCAAGCGCCACCCGCAAAAATGGAACCCGGACTCGCTGCAGTTTATGAGCATCTCGGAGCTGAAGCAGATTCAGGACGTGTTCGACGTGCAGTCGCATACCCACTTCCTGCACCGCACCGACGGCAATCGCCAGCCGATTTTGCTGAGCCGTTCGCTGCACAATATCGAGTTCGATTTTGAGCGTTCACGCCGCGCGCTGTCGCAGTTCAATCCGCACGTGCTGTATCTGTCTTATCCGTTCGGCGGCTACAATCAGCGGGCGATTCAGGCGGCGCAGGATGCCGGCTTCCACATGGCGGTGACCACGGTGCAAGGCAAGGTGAAGCCGGGGGATAATCCCTATACGCTGAAGCGGCTGTATATTCTGCGCACCGATTCGATCCAGACCATGGCGGATCGAATAGCCAACAAGCCGGGCACGGTGGTGGTGCAGTAAGGGAGAACGGGCGCGCAAGGCGCCCGTTTTTATTATCAATCCTAAACCACCTCCTATGGAGGTGGTGATCGTTCATGTGGGGCTATGCCCGAAGGATGCTCATGCTAAATACTGCCTCGGTTTGTTACCAGCAAATCAAGGAGTAAGTAGCATGAGCAGATATGAATCTGCTTCCCACGTATTCTATCGATGTCAGTATCATCTCGTATGGACACCGAAGTACAGATACAAAATCCTCAAGGGTAATCTCGGTAAAGAGCTTTACCGCAGCATTTACATCTACTGCAATATGAAAAAATGCAGAGTAGTCGAACTAAATGTTCAGATAGATCATATACATCTGGTAGTTAGAACTCCACCGAGTTTAAGTGTTTCCGAGCTAATGGGATTTGTGAAAGGGCGGACAGCCATCAGGCTGTTCGCTAAGTTTCCTTATCTAAGAAAGCACAAGCTTTGGGGTAATCACTTTTGGCAAAGGGGATATTTTGTGGACTCGGTAGGGGCAAACGAAGAGATAATTCGACGATATGTACGGTACCAGGACAAGGTAGCGAAAGAGGAAGAAGAAAGACAAATGCAGCTAGGGCTAGAAAAGTAGTGTTTAAGCCCCCTTTTAGGGGGCTGTGTCAAAGCCACCTGCTAAGCAGGTGGATTTTTTACTGTCAGGCGACCTGAACCGGCACGGCTTTCGCCTTGCGCTGCAGGTTGTTGTCACCTTCGAAATAGGCGACTTTCGGGTGATGTTGGCGAGCGTCGGCGTCGGTCATCTGCACATAGGAGCAGATGATCAGCTTGTCGCCCACGCAGGCGCAGCGCGCGGCGGCGCCGTTGACCGAAATGATGCGCGAACCGCGCTCGGCGGCGATAGCGTAGGTGGAGAAGCGCTGGCCGTTATCCACGTTGTAAATATCGATCGCTTCATATTCCAGAATGCCGGCGGCCTCCAGGAAATCCTGGTCGATGGCGCAGGACCCTTCATAGTGCAAGTCAGCCTGAGTGACTTTGACGCGATGCAGCTTGCCTTGCAGCATAGTACGTATCATAGCTTTACCTAACTGAATATCGGCCTTCACAGGCGCTGGGGTTGAACATCTCTCCTGCATCCCTGCAATCTCTATCGTCACCGATTGCCCCGCCATTGTCTACCAATGGTCTTGGCTTCAGGGTGACGACAGTATAAAAAATGGCTTACAGCGTCAGATCGACTTGCTGGTTGTCGATAAGACGCGCCTTGCCCAACCAGGCGGCCATCAGCACCACCGCCCGTTGGCTGTCCACCGTCAGCGGCTGCAGACTGTCGGCGTCGCGAATGAATAGCTCATCCGGCGTAAAGCCGGCGGCGCGCAGCTGCTCGGCAGTCTGCTCCAGCAGTTCTTCGACATGGCGTTCGCCATTGGCCAGCTGTTGCGCCAGCGCGTTCATGATCTTGCTCAGCTGCGGCGCGATCTTGCGCTCTTCGGCGGTCAGGTAACCGTTGCGCGAACTGAGGGCCAGGCCGTCTTTGGCGCGTACGGTCGGCACGCCGACGATGTCGATGTCGTAACCCATGTCCGCCACCATTTTGCGGATCAGCGCCAGCTGTTGGTAATCCTTCTCGCCGAAACAGGCCAAATCAGGTTGCACCAGGTTGAACAGCTTGCTGACGATGGTGGAAACGCCGCGGAAGTGGCCCGGCCGGCTGGCGCCTTCCAGGATGGTGGAGATGCCCGGCACGTCGACGTAGGTCTGCTGCTCCAGCCCCTGCGGATAGACCGCGGCCGGGGCCGGCGCGAACACCAGATCGACGCCGCGGCGGGTCAGCTTCTCGCTGTCTTCCTGCAGCGTGCGCGGGTAGCGCGCCAGATCGTCCGGTCGCTCGAACTGCATCGGGTTGACGAAGATGCTCACCACCACCACGTCGGCACGGGCGCGCGCTTCATCGACCAGCGTCATGTGGCCGTCGTGCAGGTTGCCCATGGTCGGCACCAGCGCGATGCGTTTGCCTTCCTGGCGCCAGCGGCGGATCTGCTGGCGCAGCATCGGCAGGGTTTCGATAATAATCATTGGGTGACTCCTGGAACCATCGCTTAGTTAAAAGAGTGTTCAGCCGCCGGGTAGAGGCCTTGCTCCACTTCCTGAATGTAGTGCTGCACCGCCGTGCGGATATCGCCGCTCTGCGCCAGGAAGTTCTTGGCGAACTTCGGCGTGTGGCCGCCGGTGATGCCGAAGGCGTCGTGCATCACCAGGATCTGGCCGTCGGTGCCGTTGCCGGCGCCGATACCGATGACCGGAATGGACAGCGCTTCGGTGATCTGGCGCGCCAGCTCGGTCGGCACGCACTCCAGCACCAGCAGCTGAATGCCGGCCAGTTCCAGATTCTGCGCGTCCTGCAGCAGCTGTTTGGCGGCCAGTTCGTCGCGCCCTTGCACCTTATAGCCGCCGAACACGTTGACCGACTGCGGCGTCAGGCCCAGGTGGCCGCACACCGGCACCGCGCGCTCGGCGAGCATTTTCACCGTGTCGCACAGCCAACTGCCGCCTTCCAGTTTCACCATGTTGGCGCCGGCGCGCATCAGCTCGGCGGCATTGGCGAAGGTCTGTTCGGGGGTGGCGTAACTCATGAACGGCAGATCGGCCAGCAGCAGGCAGGCCGGCGCGCCGCGGCGCACGGCGCGCGTGTGATAGGCCACGTCGGCGACGGTGACCGGCAGCGTGGAGTCGTGGCCCTGCAGCGTCATGCCCAGCGAATCGCCCACCAACAGGACTTTGATGCCTTGCTCTTCAAACAGTTTGGCAAAGCTGGCATCGTAGGCGGTAAGGGTAGCAAACTTGCGTTGCTCCTGTTTCCACTGGCGCAAATGGGTCACGGTGGTGGGTTTCATCACAACGTCTCCTGAAACGGGCCGTGCGGCGTACGCAGGCCCAGGCTGCAAAAAAAGTGCAGCCATTCTACTGTAACCCGATCGGGGTGGGTAGCGCGGATCGCCATGCTTAAGCGGTTCTTAAGAACCTTGTGGTGCAATGGCGCCATGACTTAAAAGGGATACTCATGCGAATTTTGCTGATCGAAGATGACAAACTGATCGGGGACGGCATCAAGGCCGGGCTGACCAAACTCGGCTTCAATCTGGACTGGTTCACCGATGGCGCCGTCGGTAAAAACGCGCTGGACAGCGCGCCCTACGACGCGGTGATCCTCGATCTCAGTTTGCCGGGCCTCGACGGCCTGGATCTGCTGCGCCAGTGGCGCCAGGCCGGGCAGGATGTACCGGTATTGATCCTTACCGCCCGCGACGCGCTGGAGCAGCGGGTCAGCGGGCTGCAAAGCGGCGCCGACGATTACCTGTGCAAGCCGTTCGCGTTGGCCGAAGTGGCGGCGCGGCTGCAGGCGTTGATCCGTCGTCGCCACGGCCAACTGATGCCGCAGTTGACGCACGGCAACGTGGTGCTCGACAGCGCTACCCGCAGCGTGAGCTGCAACGGCGAGCCGGTGACGCTGACGCCGCGTGAATTGGCGGTGCTGGAACTGTTCCTGCACAACAAGGGGCGGGTGCTGGCGCGGCCGTTGATTCAGGAGAAGCTGTATAACTGGGACGACGAGGTGAGCAGCAACGCGGTGGAAGTGCATATTCATCACCTGCGGCGCAAGCTGGGCAACGGTTTCATCCGCACCATCCACGGCGTGGGTTACACGCTGGGGGATGCGCCGTGAAGCGTCTCAGCCTGCGGCTGCGCCTGATCCTGATCTTCAGCCTGTTGGCGCTGCTGACCTGGAGCACCGCCAGCGTGGTGGCCTGGGTGATGTCGCGCAACACCATCAACGAAGTGTTCGACACCCAACAGATGCTGTTCGCCAAACGGCTGGCGACCGCCAACCTCGGCGATCTGCTGGCCGATGAAAGCGCGCGCAGCCTGCCGAAAACCAAGAAGCTGGTGCACCACGGCAAGCGTGGCGAGCAGGACGACGACGCGCTGGCGTTCGCCATCTTCGATCGCCAGGGCAAGATGCTGCTCAACGACGGCGAGAACGGCGCCGACTTCCTGTTTGACGAAGAGCGTGAAGGTTTTACCGACGGCGAGCGCAAAGGTGATGACGACAGCTGGCGTCTGCTGTGGCTGACCAGCCCGGACGGTCGTTACCGTATCGTGGTTGGTCAGGAATGGGATTACCGGCGCGATATGGCGTTGGGCATGGTGACCGGCCAACTGGTGCCCTGGCTGGTGACGCTGCCGGTGCTGATGCTGCTGATCGCGCTGATGGTAGGGCGCGAGCTGCGGCCGCTGCGCGCGGTGGCGGCCGGTTTGCGCCGGCGCGCACCCGATGACGAGACGCCGCTGGACGCGCGCCAGGTGCCGACCGAGGTGCGTCCGCTGGTGGATGCGCTCAATGCGCTGTTTGCCCGCATCAACGCTTTGCTGGTGCGGGAACGGCGCTTCACCTCCGATGCCGCGCACGAGCTGCGTAGCCCGCTGGCGGCGCTGCGGGTGCAGACCGAAGTGGTGCAGTTGGCGGGGGACGATGCGCCGATGCGTGAGCATGCGCTGGACAATCTGACGGTGGGCATCGATCGCGCCACCCGGCTGGTGGATCAACTACTCACGCTGTCGCGGCTGGATTCGCTGTCGGATCTGGCCGAGCTGACGCCGATCGACTGGAACGAACTGGTGACGATGACCTTGGCGGAACAGGATAAGCAGGCTTATGCGGCGGGCGTGACGCTGCGTTATGAACAGCAGGGAACGCCGCCGGCGCGTCAGGGCCAGACCTTGCTGCTGTCGCTGCTATTGCGCAACTTGCTGGACAACGCGGTGCGCTACACCCCGAAGGGCGGCGTGGTCACCGTGACATTGAGCGAACGCTCGCTGACGGTGGAGGACGACGGTCCGGGGGTGACCACGGAGCATCTGGCGCGGCTGGGAGAACGCTTCTATCGCCCGCCGGGGCAGGAACAAACCGGCAGCGGGCTGGGATTATCGATCGTGCAGCGCATCGCCGGGCTGCATGGTTTGCAGGTCAGCTTCGCCAATCGCTCGGCGGGCGGGTTCGTTGCGCGGCTGGCGCTGTAGGCGGGTCAGGACTTCGGTTTGGGCTGATGCCACAGCGCCATGCCGTTTTCCGGCACGCGCTTGAGGCAGCTGGCGAGCGGTTCGCCATCGGGGAAAATCAGGTCAGGGGCGATTTCCGCCAGCGGGTAGAGCATGAATTCGCGCTCTTTCAGGCCGTAATGCGGCACCGTCAGACGCTCGGTATGGATCACCTTGTCGCCGTACAGCATGATGTCCAGATCGAGCGTGCGCGGCCCCCAGCGTTCGTCCTTGCGCACGCGCCCCTGATTGCGTTCTATCGCCTGGGTATGGTCGAGCAGCTGTTCGGGCGGCAACAGGGTATCCAGTGCCACCACCGCATTGAGAAAATCCGGCTGGTTTTGCGGCCCCAGCGGCTTGGTGCGGTAAAACGAAGAACAGGTGACCAACCGGGTGCGCGGGAGATGCTCCAGCGCCTCCAGTGCGGCTTTAACCTGTTGCAGCGGCTGCGCCAGGTTGCTGCCCAGCGCGATATAAACGCGGATCATTATGCCCCTTCTTTACGCGGTGCCCGGCGGCGAGGGCGGCGTTGACGCGCGCGGCGCGGCGCCGGATCGTCACCCAGGGTGCTCAGCATGGCTTTCTGCCGCGCCGGCGTGGCGTCCTGGAATTCGCCCCACCACTCGGCCAGACGCAACATTTCCTGATTGTCTTCCACTTCCGCGCGCAGCGCCAGCAAATCATAGGCGGCGCGGAATTTCGGATGCTCCATCAGTTTGTGCGCGCGTTTGCCCTGGCGGCGGGACAGGCGCAGCTGCAGCTGCCAGATATCGCGCACCAGCGTGGTGATGCGTTTCGGGATGGCCAGCGAGCGGCACTGCTCGTCGAGCACGTCGTTCATCGCCAGCGCGAAGGCGTCGTAATAGGCCAGGCCGCTTTCCTGCGCCAGCTTCTGCGCGTGCTCCAGCAGCGGGTACCACAGCATGGCGGCGAACAGGAACGCCGGATTGACGCGCATGTCGTTCTGCAGACGATGATCGGTGTTCTTCAGCACCTGCACCAGAATGCGTTCCATCGGCGTATCGTGGTTCGGCGTAAAGTTTCGGGCGATCAGCGGGAACAGCGGTTGGAACAGCTGGTATTCGCACAGCTTCAGGTAGGTCTGGAAACCGTAACCCGCCTGCAGCAGCTTGAGGGATTCTTCGAACAGACGCGCCGGTGGGATCTCATGCAGCAGCGAGGCCAGACGCGGGATCGGCTCGGCGGTTTCTTCGCTGATGCGCATATCCAGTTTGGCGGCGAAGCGCACCGCGCGCAGCATGCGCACCGGATCTTCGCGGTAGCGGGTTTCCGGATCGCCGATCAGGCGAATCACGCCTTGTTTCAGGTCGTTCAGGCCGCCGACGTAATCGCGCAGGGTGAAATCCGCCACGCCGTAGTACAGGCTGTTGATGGTGAAATCACGGCGCTGGGCGTCTTCCTCGATCGAGCCGAAGATGTTGTCGCGCAGCAGCATGCCGTTTTGTGCCTGCTGGGAGGAGTTCTTGTCGGATTCCTGATTTTGTTCGTGGTGGCCGCGGAAAGTAGCCACTTCGATGATCTCCGGCCCGAACATCACGTGCGCCAGGCGGAAGCGGCGACCGACCAGGCGGCAGTTGCGGAACAGCTTGCGCACTTGCTCCGGCGTAGCGTTGGTGGTGATGTCGAAGTCTTTCGGCTTTTTGCCGAGCAACAAATCGCGTACGCCGCCGCCGACCAGATAGGCCTCGTAGCCGGACTTGTTCAGGCGATAAAGCACTTTCAGCGCATTCTCGCTGATGTCTTTGCGGGAAATCGAGTGCTGTTCGCGCGGGATCACGGTCATCGAGTCGTTGCTCTCGGCGAGGGGGAAAGGCGGACGCTTGCGCGGCGTTGAGCGGCGGGCAGGGGCGCTGCTGCCGTTATCGGCGGCGCGCGGCTGTGGCGCAGGGCGGCTTGGCGCCGCGGCACGCTCTTCGCGGACTACGTTTTTATCGCCGGCCGCCGCGTCGTCGCGGGGCAGCTTGTCATCGCGGGTCAGTACCTTACGACAGAAGTTGGCTACTCGGGTAAAAATGGTACACCTCGATAGTGACTGATAAAAATGGAGCTAACAAAAAATAGCGGCTAATCATAGCTCACCAGGGCTCCTTTGAGAATGCCGGCGTGTTTTCATCCAGAGGGATAGCCTCCTGACGCGGCACGTTTTCCAACCGCCAATGTTCGACTGCCCAGCTCAATAATAATGGCAGGTCAAGATCTTGCCAGCTTTCCGGCAGCGGTTGGCGCAGAAATTCCAGCGCGGCGATCAGCACCGGGCGCGGATCGCCTGCGGGCAACGCCGGCGCATGATTTTGCTTCGACAGCTTGATGCCGTTGGCGCCCAGCGCCAGCGGCAGATGCACATAGGCCGGCTCCGGCGCCTGCAGCTGGCGGTAGAGGGCGATTTGGCGCACCGTCGGTTCGATCAGGTCGGCGCCGCGCACAATCTCGGTCACGCCCTGAAAATGGTCGTCGATCACCACCGCCAGGTTATAGGCGAACAGCCCGTCGCGGCGGCGAATGATGAAGTCTTCTCCCGCCAGAGCCGGATCGGCGTGCAGCTCTCCCTGCAGGCGATCGTGGAACCCGTAAACGGGCGCGGTCTGGCGCAAGCGGATGGCGGCACCCTGCGGGCCGAGCTGCAAATCGCGGCAGTGGCCGTCGTACAATCCGCCGATGTGCTGGATGCGGCTGCGGGTGCAGGTGCAGTAATAGCTGAGCCCCTGGCGCTGCAACAGATCCAGCGTGGCGCGGTAGGCATCGTGACGTTGGGATTGATAGATGACCTGGCCGTCCCAGTGGAGACCATAATGTTCCAGCGCGGACAGGATGCGAGCGGCGGCGCCGGGGACTTCACGCGGCGGGTCGATATCTTCGATGCGAACCAGCCACTGCCCGCGTTGGGCGCGAGCCTGAAGGTAGCTTCCCAGAGCGGCAATCAGCGAACCGAAATGCAGATCCCCGGAAGGCGATGGGGCAAAGCGCCCCACATAATGACTTTCTTGCATATCAGAGGGGAGAGGTTCCCTTTTCTCTGTGCGGCGCGCGAGGGTGCGCACGCCGCAGCGGTAACAACGGTATTAGCCGGCCATCTGCTTTTCGCGGATCTCAGCCAGCGTCTTGCAGTCGATGCACAGATCGGCGGTCGGACGCGCTTCGAGGCGACGAATACCGATCTCCACGCCACAAGATTCGCAGTAGCCGAAATCATCGTCTTCCACTTTCTTCAGCGTTTTCTCGATCTTTTTGATCAGTTTGCGTTCACGGTCACGGTTACGCAGTTCAAGGCTGAACTCTTCTTCCTGAGTGGCACGGTCGGCCGGATCAGGGAAGTTGGCTGCCTCTTCTTGCATATGCGATACAGTACGGTCCACTTCGTCCCTGAGCTGGTTGCGCCACGCTTCAAGAATGCGCTTGAAATGCGACAACTGGGCGTCGTTCATGTACTCTTCGCCCGGCTTCTCTTGGTACGGCTCCACCCCAGCGATGGCGAGAATGCTCAAGGACGAGGTTTTACGGTTTTGCCCTTCTTGCATGTTGCTTCTCCTACATACACACGCACTATCGAATCCCCAATGCGGGGGAAAAACAGGCCGCTATAAATAACAGAAGGAAGGTAGGTTGGCAATTATTCCTGTCGCCCGCTTGACAATCGTGTGAAGGAAGGCGTATTTGGCGATCGTGCTGGTCGGTTGTCTATTTATAGGGACCCGACTGCGCTAATCGATAAAAAACGGCAGCTTATCGCAGAGATAAATACCGTCAGGTGATAATTTTGCCCCGTAGCAAACCACTTCCACTCCCAACTGCCGGACCTGTGCCAACAGCGCCGCATAGCGCTCATCTATATGATGTGCCGGTGCGACCTGCTCAATACCGCTGTGTAACACGGCAAAGAACAACACCGCCCGTTGCCCGCTTTCAACCACGCTGAGCAACTCACGCAGGTGCTTTTGCCCTCTGAGCGTTACCGCATCAGGAAAGTAACCACGTTGTTGTTGCAGTAATGTGACTGACTTAACTTCAATATAGCAGTTAACCCGGTTTTCTGCCTGTAATAACAAATCGATACGGCTGTTTTCAGCGCCGTATTTCACTTCGCCGCTAATTTTACTGTAACCGGATAATTCATTGATTAAATTGTGTTCAATTGCCTCACGCACCAGCGCGTTGGCGCGCAGGGTGTTGACACAGATCCAGTGCCCCTGTTGGGTATGGGTCAGTTCCCAGCTGTGGGCGTATTTGCGTTTGGGATTGTCCGAGGTGGAGTACCAAACGGTGTCGCCAGGCGTAGCGCAACCGGTCATGGCGCCGGTATTGGCGCAGTGCAGCGTAAAGGTTTCCCCTTCCGGGGTGATCACGTCCGCCAGAAAGCGCTTGTAACGTTTGATCAGCGTGGCGGAGCGCAGCGGTGGAGAGAAAATCATGCGGATGCCTGCTTGGCCAGCGGCCACTGTTCGAGGTGTTGGTAACGAGTGCGGCCGTTTTCGAATACCGACTCATACAAGGAAAAGGCGTCGGCGCTGAATGTCCAACCCGGCGTCGCCGGCGGGATCGCCACCGGCTGGGTGGCGGCGCGCAGCAGCGTGATGTGCGGATGGAACGGCAACGCGCTTTGATGGCAGCCGCTGCGGGCGGCCTGCGAACGCAACAGCTCGGCCAGCTGCAACAGCCCGCGCGGCGCGCGGCGGGTGCCGAGCCAGACCACGCCGGGGCGCGGCCAATGGCCGAGATCGTCGAGCCGCATGCTGAAGCCGGGTTGCACGATGCGGCCGGCCAGCTTGCGCAGCGCCAGCTCTTTTTGGGCGGAGACCTCGCCGAGAAACGCCAGCGTCAGGTGCAAATTGGCCGCCACCACCGGTCGGCCGGCCTCTGGCGCAAACGCCTCGGCGCGCCAGCGGATCACCTGCTGTTGCAGGGCATCAGGCAAGGACAAGGCGAAAAACAGGCGGCGCGAATTGGACATGGGGGCTCGGTAAATAATGACGAATCCGTCGGGACAGACAGGAATGCGGCTTGCAACGGCCCCACGAGGGGCGGGGCACATGGATGAGCTCCGTACTATAGCTAACGCCGCCGCAGTTTGAAAGGCTACGGGGATACAGCTAATGCTACACTGTACGCCGTTTAACGTTAACCACTACGGAGAATTCAGTGTCTTCATTGCCCGTCAGCGCGGTGCTCGATGAGTTGCTGGCTGCGCTGCAGTCTGCCCCGCAGGTGCTGTTGCACGCCCCGACCGGCGCCGGTAAATCCACCTGGCTGCCGCTGCAGATCCTGGCTAACGCCGGGCTGCCGGGGCGCATTATCATGCTGGAGCCGCGGCGGCTGGCGGCGAAAAACGTCGCTTACCGTCTGGCGCAGCAACTGGGAGAAGAGCCCGGTCAGACCGTGGGCTACCGCATGCGCGCCGAAAGTAAAAGCGGGCCGCAGACCCGGCTGGAGGTCGTGACGGAAGGCATTCTCACCCGCATGCTGCAGCAGGATGCCGAGCTGCAGGGCGTATCGTTGGTGATCCTCGATGAATTCCACGAGCGCAGCCTGCAGGCCGATCTGGCGCTGGCGATGCTGCTCGATGTGCAGCAAGGGCTGCGCGACGATCTGAAACTGCTGATCATGTCGGCTACGTTGGATAACGCCCGTATGACGCAGCTGCTGCCGGAAGCGCCGGTGGTGGTGTCCGAAGGGCGCAGCTTCCCGGTTGAGCGCCAGTATCAGCCGTTGGCCAGCCATCTGCGGCTGGAAGACGGCGTTGCGGCGGCGGTGAAGCGCCTGCTGGCCGAGCAGGCGGGGTCGTTGCTGCTGTTCCTGCCGGGTGTGGCGGAGATCAATCGGGTGCTGGAGCGCTTGACCGGCGAGGTGGCGAGCGATACCGATCTTTGCCCGCTGTATGGCGCGTTGCCGCTGGCGCAGCAGCAAAAAGCGATTCAGCCGGCGGCGTCTGGCCGCCGCAAGGTGGTGCTGGCGACCAACATCGCCGAGACCAGTCTGACTATTGAAGGCATTCGGTTGGTGGTGGACAGCGGCCTGGAGCGCGTGGCGCGCTACGAGGTGCGCAACGGTTTGACGCGGCTGGCGACGCAGCGCATCAGTCAGGCTTCGATGGTGCAGCGCGCCGGGCGTGCTGGGCGCCTGGAGCCGGGCATTTGCTGGCACCTGTTCGCCAAGGAGCAGGCGGAGCGTGCGGTGGAACACGCTGAACCGGAAATTTTACAGAGCGATCTCACCGGTTTCTGGCTCGAACTGCTGCAGTGGGGTTGTCATGATCCGGCGCAACTGACCTGGCTTGACGCGCCTCCGGCGGCGGCATTGGCGGCGGCCAGGGCGTTGCTGCAGCGGCTGGGGGCCACGGATGACGGCGACAAGCTCACCGCGTCGGGGCGCCAGATGGCCGCATTGGGCTGTGAGCCACGGCTGGCGGCGATGCTGGTCGCCGGCGCGGCGCTGAGCGCCGATGGCCTGGCAACGGCGGCGTTGCTGACGGCATTGCTGGAGGAGCCGCCGCGCGGCGGGCAGATGGATATCGGCTACTGGCTGAGCCGCCCGCAGCCGAACTGGCGGCAGCGCGCCGCGCAGTTGGCCAAACGCCTGCCGCAGCGTGCGGGGCAAATCGATATCGATCTGGCACCGCGTCTGCTGGCGCTGGCGTTTACCGATCGCATCGCCCAGCGGCGCGGTCAGGATGGCCGCTACCTGCTGGCCAACGGCATGGGCGCGGCGATGAACCAGGACGAAGCGCTGTCGCGCGCGCCGTGGCTGATCGTCCCCAGTCTGTTGCAGGGCCACAACAGCCCCGATGCGCGTATTTTGCTGGCGTTGCCGGTCGATATCGAGGCGCTGGCGGCGCAGCTGCCGGCGATCGTCACGCCGCGTACGGCGGTGGAGTGGGATGAAGAGAAGGGCACGCTGCGCGCCTGGAAGCGCCAGCAGATCGGCCGTCTGACGTTGCGCGCCCAGCCGCTGGCCAAACCGGCGGATGAAGAGCTGCGGCAGGCGCTGCTCGATTGGGTGCGCGCGCAGGGGTTGGCGGTGCTCAACTGGGAGGGCGCCGCCGAACAATTGCGGGTGCGCCTGCAGTGTGCGCAAGCCTGGCTGCCGGAGGCGGAATGGCCGGCGATGGACGAAGAACCGCTGCTGGCGGCGTTGGAACAGTGGCTGCTGCCGTCGCTGAGCGGCGTGCGCGATCTGCGCGGGTTGAAGCAGGTCAACATCGCCGAGGCGCTGTCACGGCTGTTGGACTGGCAGCAAAAGCAGCGGCTGGATAATGCGCTACCCACTCATTACACTGTGCCGACCGGCAGCCGCTTGCCAATCCGTTATGAGGCCGGCAAACCGCCGGCGCTGGCGGTACGATTGCAGGAAGTGTTCGGTGAGCAGCGCAGCCCGATGCTGGCGGAGGGTCGCATCCCGGTGGTGCTTGAGTTACTCTCACCGGCGCACCGGCCGTTGCAAATCACCGGCGATCTGGCGGCCTTCTGGCAAGGCGCCTATCGTGAGGTGCAAAAAGAGATGAAGGGCCGCTACCCGAAACATGCGTGGCCGGACGACCCGGCCACGGCGGTACCGACGCGCCGAACGAAAAAATATCAGTAGGCCGCGAGCATTTAAGGTTTGGAATTCAGATGTTTCTTCTGGTCAGCGCCATGGCGTCGGCACAGATTAAGCGACTCATTATGGCCGGCAGTGTCGGCAAGCTCGGAGAACAACAGCCATGGCTGGGGATGACCGCGAGCCCATCGGGCGCAAAGGAAAACAACCAAAAAGCACCGCGTCGCGCAAGCCGCCGCGCCGTCGCCGAGACGACGATTATGACGATTACGAAGAAGACGAGTATGACGATGATGAGTATGAAGAGGAGGAGGAACGCATGCCGCGTAAGGTAAAAGCGACTCCGCCGCGTAAAAAACGCCGCTGGCTCGGCCTGTTTATCAAACTGATCCTGGTGATCGCTGTCCTGTTGGCGATCTATGGCGTCTACCTGGACTCGCAGATCCGCAGCCGCATCGACGGTAAAGTCTGGCAGCTGCCGGCGGCGGTGTACGGCCGCATGGTCAACCTGGAACCGGGCATGCCGTACAGCAAGAAGGAAATGGTCAACCTGTTGGAAGGCATGCAGTATCGCCAGGTCAGCCGCATGACACGTCCGGGCGAGTTTACCGTGCAGGCTAACAGCATCGAGATGCTGCGCCGCCCGTTCGACTTCCCGGATGGTAAAGAAGGCCAGATCCGCGCTCGCCTCGATTTCCAGAACAACCGCCTGGCGAAGATCGAAAATCTGGACAGCGGCCGCAGCTTCGGCTTCTTCCGCCTCGATCCGCGTCTTATCACCATGCTGCAGTCGCCGAACGGCGAACAGCGTCTGTTTGTACCGCGCTCCGGCTTCCCGGATCTGCTGGTGGATACGCTGATCGCCACGGAAGACCGCCACTTCTATGAGCATGACGGCATCAGCCCTTACTCCATCGGCCGTGCGGTGCTGGCCAACCTGACCGCCGGCCGTGCAGTGCAGGGCGGCAGTACCCTGACGCAGCAGCTGGTGAAGAACCTGTTCCTGAGCAACGAACGTTCGCTGTGGCGTAAGGCCAACGAAGCCTATATGGCGCTGTTGGTGGATTACCGTTACAGCAAGGACCGCATTCTGGAACTGTATCTGAACGAGGTGTACCTCGGCCAGAGCGGCAGCGATCAGATCCGCGGTTTCCCGTTGGCCAGCCTGTACTACTTCGGCCGTCCGGTGGACGAGCTGAGCCTCGATCAGCAGGCGCTGCTGGTCGGCATGGTCAAGGGCGCGTCGCTGTACAACCCGTGGCGCAACCCGAAATTGGCGCTGGAGCGCCGCAATCTGGTGCTCAAGCTGTTGCAGAACCAGGGCGTGATCGACGGCGAGCTGTATGACATGCTGAGCGCGCGTCCGCTGGGCGTGCAGCCGAAAGGCGGCGTCATTACGCCACAGCCGGCATTTATGCAGATGGTGCGCCAGGAACTGCAGAGCAAGCTGGGCGATAAGGTCAATGACCTGTCCGGCGTGAAGATCTTCACCACGCTGGATCCGGTGTCGCAAGACGCGGCGGAAAAAGCGGTCGAAGACGGCATTCCGGCGCTGCGCGCCGCGCGTCATCTGCAGGATCTGGAAGCGGCGATGGTGATTGTCGATCGCTTCAGCGGTGAAGTGCGCGCCATGGTCGGCGGCGCCAACCCGCAGTTCGCCGGTTTCAACCGCGCCATGCAGGCGCGCCGTCTGGTCGGCTCGTTGGCCAAGCCGCCGACGTACCTGACCGCGCTATCCGAACCGGATAAATACCGCCTCAACACCTGGCTGGCGGATGCGCCGCTGTCGCTGAAACAGCCGAACGGGGCCGTTTGGCAGCCGAACAACTATGACCGTAAATTCCGCGGTCAGGTGATGCTGGTGGATGCGCTGGCCAACTCGCTGAACGTGCCGACGGTGAACCTCGGTCTGTCGGTTGGGCTGGATCAGATCAGCGCCACGCTGCAACGTCTGGGCATCCCAAAAGCGGAGATCAACCCGGTGCCTTCGATGCTGCTGGGGGCGATCGGCCTGACGCCGATGGAAGTGGCGCAGGAGTATCAGACCATCGCCAGCGGCGGTAACCGTGCGCCGCTGTCGGCGGTGCGTTCGGTGATCGCCGAAGACGGCACGGTGCTGTACCAGAGCTTCCCGCAGGCGGAACGCATGGTGCCGGCGCAGGCCGCTTACCTGACGCTGTATGCGATGCAGCAGGGCGTAGCGCGCGGGACCTCCCGTTCGCTGTCGGTGAAGTTCCCGAACTACAACCTGGCGGCGAAAACCGGTACCACCAACGATTTGCGCGACAGCTGGTTTGCCGGCATCGACGGTAAAGAGGTGGCGATCGCCTGGGTGGGGCGCGACAACAACGGCCCGGCCAAGCTGACCGGCGCCAACGGTGCCTTGACCCTGTATCGCCGTTATCTGGAAAACCAGACGCCGCTGCCGCTGATGCTGCAGCCGCCGGAAGGCATTAACCAGATGAGCATCGACTCTGCCGGCAACTTTATCTGCGGCGGTGGCAGTTGGCGCACCATCCCGGTCTGGACCGACAATCCGCAGGGATTGTGCCAGGCCAGCCAGGCGGCGGTGCAGCAACAGCAGCAACCGGCGGCGGGTGAGCAAAAAGATGGCGATGGCGTCGCCGGCTGGATCAAGGATATGTTCGGTCAGTAATCGCTACCGGGGCGCCGGCCCCGGTGAAAATTTTTTCTTTGTTATTAAGCCCGTAACCTTGGTTGCGGGTTTTTTTGTTTTTCCGCTCGTTTTATTTCCCTGCTAACCGCAAGGCTAAGCGCCTAATCCTTAACCTATTTGCCCTGTGAATTCGGCTTGCAGTTTAATTTGGCTTCTGCATAAAATGCGACGCTTATAATAATTATTATCGTTTACATTCGTCATTTAATTATTCATCAGAGAAATCAACTATGCCGACCAAGCGTCTTTCATCATCTGCGGCCAAGCAGGGCCGTACTCCCGTCAGCGCGTTAGCGATCACCGTCGCCGCAGCGTTGGGCACGCTGGCGATGCCGGCTTTCTCCGCCGATGCCAAGCCGGCCGCCAAGGAAGACACGATTACCGTTGTGGGCGGCAGCAATACCGCCCAGCAGGAAAGCGCCTGGGGGCCGGTCGGCACCTATGTCGCCAAACGCAGCGCCACCGGCACCAAAACCGATACGCCAATAGAGAAGAATCCGCAGTCCGTTTCCGTGGTGACGCGTGAAGAGATGGATATGCGCCAACCGGATACGGTGAAGGGCGCGCTGGCCTATGCGCCGGGCGTATTTGCCAGCCGCGGCAGCTCCACGACCTATGACGCGGTGGCGATCCGCGGCTTCCCGGCCACCAACACCACCCAGTATCTGGATGGCCTGCGGTTGCTGGGCGACAACTACAGTGAAGCGTCCATCGATCCTTATTTCCTTGAGCGCGCCGAGCTGCTGCGCGGCCCGGTTTCGGTGCTGTACGGCAAAAGCAACCCGGGCGGTTTGGTCGCCATGGTCAGCAAGCGGCCAACCACCGAACCGCTGCACGAAATCCAGTTCAAAATGGGCACCGATAACCTGTTCCAGACCGGCTTCGATTTCAGCGACGCGCTGGACGATCAGGGGATCTATTCCTACCGTCTGACCGGCCTGGCGAAAGACAGCGATACGCAGCAGACCATGAGCAAAGAGAAGCGCTATGCGATCGCGCCGTCCTTTAGCTGGCGCCCGGATGACAAAACCAACTTCACGCTGTTGGCCAACATTCAAAACGATCCTTATACCGGCTATTACGGCTGGCTGCCGAAGCAGGGGACGCTGATCCCGTTGCCGAACGGCAGCAAACTGCCGACCGATTTCAACGAAGGCGAAGCCAGCAACTATATGGCGCGCAAGCAGCGAATGATCGGCTACAGTTTCGAACACGCCTTCAACGATACCTGGGCGGTGCGCCAGAACCTGCGTTATATGCAGGTGGACACCGATATGAAGAGCATCTACGGCAGCGGCGTTTCTGCGACGACGCCGACGACGATTAATCGTGCCTATGTCCAGTCGAAAGAACATCTGAACAATTTCTCCGTAGATACCCAGGCGCAGGCGAAGGTGAAAACCGGCGATATCGATCACACGCTGCTGTTCGGCGTGGATTACATGCGCATGCGTAACGATATCAATGCCGCATATGGTTCTGCAGACGGTCTGAGCATGACCAATCCGCAATACGGAAATGACGCGGTCAACATCAACTTCCCTTACCATTACCTGAACCGTCAGGAGCAAACCGGCCTGTATGTGCAGGAACAAGGGGGGTGGAACCAGTGGCTGTTGACGCTGGGTGGGCGCTATGACTGGGCGAAGACTTCCGCTTACAATCGCGATGCGAGTTCGACGAGCCAGCAGACCGATCGGCAGTTCACCTGGCGCGGCGGCCTGAACTACCTGTTCGACAATGGCGTGACGCCGTATTTCAGCTACAGCGAGTCGTTTGAACCGAATCTGGGCACGACGCAAGGGGGCAGCACCTTCAAGCCTTCGATCGGCAAGCAGTATGAAGCTGGCGTGAAATACGTGCCGAAGGATCGTCCGATCGTACTGACCGGTGCGCTATATCAGCTGACCAAAAACAATAACCTGACGCCGGATCCGAGCAATGCGCAGTTCAGCGTGCAGAGCGGCGAGATCCGCTCGCGCGGCGTGGAGCTGGAAGCCAAGGCGGCGTTGAACGCCAACGTCAACCTGATCGCCTCCTATACCTATACCGATGCGAAGTACACCAAGGACAACACTTACCAGGGTAAACCGACCGTCGAGGTGCCGAAACACATGGCTTCGCTGTGGGCGGATTATACCTTCCACGAAACGGCGGTGAGCGGCCTGACGCTGGGCTCCGGCGTGCGTTATGTGGGTTCCAGCTCGAGCTTCAACAGCGATAACTCCGCCTTTAAGGTGCCGGATTACACGCTGGTGGACGCTACCATTAAATACGATCTGGCGCGCTTTGGCCTGCCGGGCTCGTCCGTGGGCGTTAACATCAATAACCTGTTCGACAAGACCTACGTGTCGAGTTGCTACCGCGACTACGCCTGCTACTGGGGCGCAGAACGCCAGGTGGTCGCCACCGCAACCTTCCGTTTCTAACCGGATAGCCGGGGCGGCGTCGCGTCGCCCCGGACAAAGCAGGATCTATGCAGGACAAACTTCTTAATCCCGGCGCGACCTTCGCGCTGGATAACGCCAGCTTCGCCGTCCCCGGTCGGGTGCTGTTGCAACCGCTGTCGCTCGGTTTTCCCCAGGGCAAAGTCTGCGGCCTGATCGGCCATAACGGTTCCGGTAAATCCACTTTGTTGAAACTGCTCGGGCGGCACCATGCGCCCAGCGACGGCCAGGTCTTGCTCAATCAGCAGCCGTTGGCGCAGTGGGACAGCAAATCTTTCGCCCGCCAGGTGGCCTACCTGCCGCAGCAGTTGCCGGCGGCGGAAGGCATGACGGTGCGCGAGCTGGTGGCCGTCGGCCGTTATCCGTGGCATGGCGCGCTGGGGCGTTTTGGTGCCAACGATCGTCAACAGGTGGAAGAGGCCATCGCGCTGGTGGGCTTGAAGCCGTTCGCCAACCGGCTGGTGGACAGCCTGTCCGGCGGCGAGCGCCAACGCGCCTGGCTGGCGATGATGGTGGCGCAGGACAGCCGCTGCCTGCTGCTCGACGAACCGACCTCGGCGCTGGACATCGCGCACCAGGTCGACGTGTTGGCGCTGATCCAGCGCTTGAGCCGCGAACGCGATCTCACGGTGATCGCCGTGCTGCACGACATCAACATGGCGGCGCGCTACTGTGACCATTTGGTGGCGCTGCGCGGCGGTGAAATGATCGCCCAGGGCGGCCCGCTGGAATTGATGCAGGGGCCGGTGCTGGAGCAAATTTACGGTATTCCTATGGGCACGTTGCCGCACCCGAGCGGCGGCGCGCCGGTGAGTTTTGTCTACTGATGTCTTCTGCATTCACATCTTCTCACGATCCACTGCGCCGCCGTCTGCTGATGGCGTTAGCGTTGTCGCCGCTGTTGGGCTCGTTGCCCGGTCGAGCGGCAGATGCGCCGCCGGATATCGCGCGCGTTGCGGCGCTGGAATGGCTGCCGATCGAGCTGCTGTTGGCATTGGGCGTGACGCCGCTGGCGGTGGCCGATGTCCATAACTACAACCTGTGGGTGGCGGAGCCGAAGCTGCCGGCGACGGTGGTCGACGTCGGGCAGCGCACCGAGCCTAACCTCGAACTGTTGCAGCAGCTCCAGCCTTCGCTGGTGTTGCTGTCGCAAGGCTATGGCCCGACACCGCGAAAAATCCAACCCATCGCGCCAACCATGAGCTTCGGCTTCAACGACGGCAGCGGCAAACCGCTGACCGTGGCCCGCCAGTCGCTGCTGGCGTTGGGGCAGCGGTTGGGCATAGAAAGCCGGGCGGCAAACCACCTGGCGCAGTTCGACAGCTTTATGCAGGACGCACGTCAGCGTCTGCAAAGCTACACCCGGCAACCGCTGCTGTTGTTTTCCCTGATCGACACGCGCCATGCGTTGATCATCGGCCAAAAAAGCCTGTTCCAGGAAGCGATGGATCAACTGGGCATTCGCAATGCCTGGCAGGAGCAAACCGACTTCTGGGGCACGGCGGTGGTGGGGATTGAACGGTTGGCCTCGGTGCGTAACGCCCGGGTCATTTATCTCGACCACGGTAATCAGGCGATGATGGACAAGGTCAGCGCGACGCCGCTGTGGCAGTCGTTGCCCTTCGTGCGGCAAAACCAGCTGCGGCAGGTGCCGGCGGTGTGGTTCTACGGCGCCACGCTGTCGACGATGCGCTTTTGCCGCCTGTTGGCGCAGGCCCAGGAGAGGGCGTCATGAATTCGGGCATCCGGAAATTACCGCTGACGCTGATCCTGCTGTTGCTGGCGGCGTCAGGCGGCCTGACGATATACAACCTGATGCAGCAATTGCCACCGGCGCAATGGGCGCAGGCGCTCAGCGCGCCGGACATCGACGATTTGCGGCAAATGCTGTTCCATTACAGTCTGCTGCCGCGGTTGACGGTGTCGCTGTTGGCCGGCGCCGGTCTGGGGCTGGTCGGCGTCCTGTTCCAGCAGGTGTTGCGCAACCCGTTGGCGGAGCCGTCGACGCTCGGCGTTGCCGCCGGCGCGCAGCTCGGCTTGACCATCGCCACGCTGTGGGTGCTGCCGGGGGGCGAATTCACCCGGCAACTGGCCGCTATGGTGGGGGCGGTCGTGGTGGGAGGACTGGTGTTCGGCGTCGCCTGGGGCAAGCGTATGTCGCCGGTTACGCTGATTCTGGCCGGTCTGGTGCTGGGGCTGTACTGCGGCGCAGTCAACAGCCTGTTGGCGCTGTTTAATTACGATCAGCTGCAGGGCATGTTCCTGTGGGGCACCGGCGCGTTGAACCAACAGGACTGGAGCGCGGTACAGTTTATCCTGCCGCGCTTGCTGGTGGCCGGCGCGCTGGCGGCGCTGTTGCTGCGCCCGCTGACGCTGCTGGGGCTGGACGACGGCGTGGCGCGTAACCTGGGGCTGGGGCTGTCGATGGCGCGCTTCTGCGCTCTCGGGTTGGCCATTATCTTCAGCGCCATGTTGGTGAGCGCGGTGGGCGTTATCGGCTTTATCGGCCTGTTCGCGCCGCTGATGGCGAAGATGCTGGGCGCCCGTCGTCTGGCGCACCGCATGATGCTGGCGCCGCTGCTGGGGGCGCTGTTGCTGTGGTTGACCGATCAGGTGATGCTCGGGGTAACGCAGGTGTGGCGCGAGATCCCGACCGGTGCGGCCACCGCGCTGTTCGGTGCACCGCTGCTGCTGTGGCTGCTGCCGCGTTTGCGCAGCGCCGCCACGCCGCCGCCGATGAACCTCGGCGACAAGGTGCCTGCCGAACGCGGGCATCTGGCGGGCTGGATTGGCCTGGCCGGCGTCGTGTTGCTGATTGGCCTGACGCTGGCGCTGATGCTGGGTAAAAATGCAGGCGGCTGGCACTGGAGCCAGGGGGCGGAACTGGATTCCTTGCTGCCGTGGCGCTGGCCGCGGGTGCTGTCGGCGCTGGCGGCGGGCATGATGCTGGCGGTCGCCGGCACGCTGATCCAGAAATTGACCGGCAACCCGATGGCCAGCCCGGAAGTGTTGGGCATCAGTTCCGGCGCCGCTTTTGGCGTCGTGATGATGTTGTTTATGGTGCCGGGCGACGCCTTCGTTTGGCTGTTGCCCGCCGGCAGTCTGGGGGCGGCCGCGACGCTGCTGATCATCATGATAGCCGCAGGCCGCGGCGGTTTCTCGACCGAACGGATGCTGCTGGCCGGCATCGCGCTCAGCACGGCTTTTACTACCGTCATCTTCCTGCTGCTGGCCAGCGGCGATCCGCGTATGGGGGGCTTGCTGACCTGGCTCTCCGGTTCAACCTATTCGGTGGAGTCGGCGCAGGCGCTGCGCACCGCGCTGATCGCCGCCGGATTGATGATATTGGCGCCGCTGTGCCGCCGCTGGCTGACCATTCTGCCGCTCGGCGGCGCTACCGCTCGTTCGGTGGGGATCGCCTTGACGCCTGCGCGATTGACCATCCTTTTGCTGGCCGCCACGCTGACCGCTGTGGCGACCCTGACCGTGGGGCCGCTGAGCTTTGTCGGGTTGATGGCGCCGCATATGGCGCGCATGCTGGGATTCCGCCGCGCGCTGCCGCAGATGGTGATCGCCGCGCTGTTGGGCGGTTTGCTGATGGTATTTGCCGACTGGTGCGGGCGGATGCTGTTGTTCCCGTATCAGATCCCCGCCGGGTTACTGGCGACCTTTATCGGCGCGCCGTACTTCGTTTACCTGTTACGCAAGCAGACGTCATAGAGCGCGTCCCTGAGTGCTTTTTCTGCCATCAAGGGCCCAGCGACGCTGGGCCTTTTTTATATTTTCAAGCTATAGCAATACCTTGCGTGCCATTGCGCAAAAAAGACATTTAGCCTGAAAAGGAACGCGGGAAGGAAGGGGAAGGTGAATATACTGCGCGTGGGTGCTCTGGATCTTTGTCTCTGGAGCCCGTGCGAAAGAGACAAAGAGAAAAGCCCCGAGTCGATATCCATCAACCCGAGGCATACTCTAACGCACGACAACGTTAAGTTAGCCTCTTACCCGCCGCGAGGCAAGGAGAAGAAGGCATGATGCCGAACAAACGGAGCCTGTTAAAATTGGTGGTTATTTGTGCCACGGTAATATCACTGGCATGGATAACCCGCAGCACGCTGTGTGAGCTGCGTATCCGATCGGGCACTACGGAGGTTGCGGCCATTTTGGCTTACGAATCCGAACGGTAAGGCAACCCGGCGGCGGGGGTTTTGCCTCCGCCGGCCGGCAGTCGATGCGTTGATCCATGAGCACCCATCCGTTCAAAAAAAACGGCGAGCCAAGGCTCGCCGTTTTCATGTTGATACCGGAGCTTATTTCAGGCCGGCGGCATCGCGCAGCAATTCAGCTTTGTCGGTCGCTTCCCACGGGAAGTGCTCGCGGCCGAAGTGGCCGTAGGCGGCGGTTTCGCGGTAGATCGGCTGCAGCAGATCCATCATCTGGATCAGGCCGTATGGGCGCAGATCGAAGAATTCACGCACCAGCAGCGTCAGCTGTTCGGTTGGCACTTTCTCGGTACCGAAGGTTTCCACCATGATGGAAGTCGGTTCCGCTACGCCGATAGCGTAAGACACCTGGATCTCGCAACGATCGGCCAGGCCGGCGGCGACGATGTTTTTCGCCACGTAGCGCGCCGCGTAAGCGGCCGAACGGTCAACCTTGGACGGATCCTTACCTGAGAAGGCGCCGCCGCCGTGGCGCGCCATGCCGCCGTAGGTGTCGACGATGATCTTACGGCCGGTCAGGCCGCAATCGCCCATCGGGCCGCCGATAACGAAACGGCCGGTCGGGTTGATGTGGTATTTGGTGCCCGCCGTCAGCCATTCCGCCGGCAGTACCGGCTTGATGATCTCTTCCATCACCGCTTCCTGCAGATCTTTCAGCGAGATGTCTTCGGAGTGCTGGGTGGACAGAACCACGGCGTCGATGCCGACAATTTTGCCGTCGTCGTACTGGAAGGTCACCTGGCTCTTCGCGTCCGGGCGCAGCCACGGCAGGGTGCCGTTTTTACGCACTTCGGACTGGCGCTGCACCAGACGGTGCGCGTAGGTGACAGGCGCTGGCATCAGCACGTCGGTTTCGTTGGTGGCGTAGCCAAACATCAAGCCCTGATCGCCGGCACCCTGCTCGAGAGGATCGGTACGGTCAACACCCTGATTGATATCCGGGGATTGTTTGCCGATGGCGCTCAATACTGCGCAGGAGTTGGCGTCAAAGCCCATGTCCGAATGAACGTAGCCGATTTCGCGCACGGTCTGGCGGGTGATCTCTTCGATATCGACCCAGGCGCTGGTGGTGATTTCACCGCCGACCAGCACCATACCGGTTTTCACGTAGGTTTCGCAGGCGACGCGCGCTTTTGGATCCTGCTCCAGGATGGCGTCGAGGACGGCATCGGAGATCTGATCGGCGATTTTATCGGGATGTCCTTCGGAGACGGATTCGGACGTGAATAGGTGTTTAGCCATTGTGTTCTTTACCTTGCATAAGACGGGTTAGAAATTACTGCACAGCGCTGGAGATCCGGCATCGAAGCGAAGGGTCTTCCGCTGATGGCGCGAGATGCATCCTGCAACGCCCCTCAGGCAAAGCCGTTAAGCAGTTTATCAGTTAACCAGTATAGATGGATTAACATCTGGACGTCTATTTTAGGTCAGGGTTTAGCCAGATTGCCAGTAATTTTTTGCGCTTTCGCTCTTTTGCGCAAACCGGTTGGCGCCATTTTCATCGCTTGAAACAGTTTTCGGCGAATTTTCATTTTGCTTTTTCACCTGCTTACCGGTATAAACTGCGCGCGCGGTTCATTTGCTGCACAGTACGGCGATCTGACGTGGGGAAGGTGCGATAAACTTCCGCTTTGCATTCGCCGGCGTTGCGCTATTATCCGTCGCAGGCGTTCGCCGTGAGCGCCGCCGCTTCATCGAACGGTCACGTTCTTACACTATTTTAGAGGCTTGGTCGTTCACTCCGAACGACGCGCGTGGAGGTGGTTGGATTAATGATCCGTTGTCTACCGGTTGTTGGTTCCCAACAGCAGTGCCGTTCTGGCGCACATTCTTCTGCTATTTCCCGTCTTGTCTCTCTGTCACTTACCAGGTGCGATAAACACTTGGCCGCTACTCAGGATTCTCGGGCCGGCTAACGGTCGTCTGAAGAACTGAACAAGGGTAGCCTGCAGCCTTCCTGTGGGATGTTTCTTGGCCCGATTCACGAGGTTTGAACAGGGTGTCTTACAATTATATGAGTGATAAACCGATCGCTGACCGCGAACGGCAGTTCTCTTCGCTGCCGCCAGCGCGGCTTGTTGGGTTGTTCTCGCGGGTTGTAGCTGCGATAGTGGCTGACGGTTTCGTCAGTACGGAATGTGAGGCGAACCATGTCTGATGATCTGTTGATTCACCGCCCGCCGGTTGCGGGCGAGTCTTTATCTTTGCGCTCCATGCAGGAGGTTGCCATGAATGATCGTAATGCCAGCAAGATGCTGCGCACTTATAACGTCGCCTACTGGGGCAACAATTACTATGACGTGAACGAGCTGGGCCATATCAGCGTGTGCCCGGATCCGGATGTCCCACAGGCGCGTGTCGATCTGGCAGAACTGGTGAAAGAGCGCCAGAAAGACGGCCAGCGTCTGCCGGCGCTGTTCTGCTTCCCGCAGATCCTTCAGCATCGCTTGCGTTCGATCAACGCCGCGTTCAAACGCGCGCGTGAGTCCTTCGGTTACCAGGGCGGCTATTTCCTGGTGTACCCGATCAAGGTGAACCAACATCGCCGCGTGATTGAGTCGCTGGTGAACTCCGGCGAACCGCTGGGGCTGGAAGCCGGCTCCAAGGCCGAGCTGATGGCGGTGCTGGCGCATGCCGGCATGACCCGCTCGGTGATTGTCTGTAACGGCTATAAAGATCGTGAATACATTCGCCTGGCGCTGATCGGGGAAAAACTGGGGCACAAGGTGTACCTGGTGATCGAGAAGATGTCCGAGATCAACCTGGTGCTGGAAGAGGCCGAACGGTTGAACGTCATACCGCGTCTGGGCGTGCGGGCGCGCCTGGCATCGCAAGGCTCCGGCAAATGGCAGTCGAGCGGCGGCGAAAAATCCAAGTTCGGTCTGGCGGCGGTGCAGGTGCTGAAGCTGGTGGAGACCCTGCGTGAAGCGGGCCGTCTCGACAGCCTGCAGCTGCTGCACTTCCACCTGGGCTCGCAACTGGCCAACATCCGCGATATCGCCACCGGCGTGCGCGAATCGGCGCGCTTCTACGTTGAGCTGCACAAATTGGGCGTCAACATTCAGTGCTTCGACGTGGGCGGCGGTTTGGGCGTCGACTACGAAGGCACTCGTTCACAGTCCGACTGCTCGGTGAACTACGGGCTGAACGAATACGCCAACAACGTGATTTGGGGCATCGGCGACGCCTGTAACGAACACGGCCTGCCGCACCCGACGGTGATCACCGAGTCTGGCCGCGCGGTAACCGCGCACCACACGGTGCTGGTCTCCAACGTGATCGGCGTTGAGCGCAACGAGTTCAGCGAACCGCTGCCGCCGGAAGCCGACGCGCCGCGCGCGTTGGAAAGCATGTGGGAAACCTGGCTGGAAATGAACGAGCCGGAGAACCGCCGCTCGCTGCGCGAATGGCTGCACGACAGCCAGATGGATCTGCACGACGTGCATACCCAGTATGCGCACGGCATGCTGGATCTGACCAAGCGCGCCTGGGCCGAACAGCTGTATCTGAACATCTGCAACAAGATTCAGCAGCAGCTCGATCCGAGCAACCGCGCGCACCGCCCGATCATCGACGAACTGCAAGAGCGTATGGCCGACAAGTTCTACGTCAACTTCTCGCTGTTCCAGTCGATGCCGGATGCCTGGGGTATCGATCAGCTGTTCCCGGTGCTGCCGCTGGAAGGGTTGGATAAGCCGCCGGAAGGCCGCGCGGTGCTGCTCGACATCACCTGCGACTCCGACGGCACCATCGACCATTACGTCGACGGCGACGGCGTGGCGACCACCATGCCGATGCCGCCGTACGATCCGGAGAACCCGCCTGCGTTGGGCTTCTTTATGGTCGGCGCGTACCAGGAGATCCTCGGCAACATGCACAACCTGTTTGGCGACACCGCCTCGGTTGACGTGTACGTGTTCCCGGACGGCAGCGTTGAGACCGAGCTGTCCGACGAGGGCGACACCGTGGCGGATATGCTGGAGTATGTGCAGCTCGATCCGAGCGCGCTGTTGTCCAAGTTCCGCGATCAGGTGAAAGAAACCGATCTGGACGGCGAGCTGCAGGCGCAGTTCCTGGAAGAGTTTGAAGCTGGTCTGTACGGCTACACGTATCTGGAAGACGAGTAATTTCGTAAGGAAAAAACGGGCGCTGGCGAAGCGCCCGTTTTTTTTCAACGCGTACCCTTCACACCGCCCCTCCCCGCTAATCAGTTATCACAAATTTGTTAACTTCCCGTGAGGACTTGGTCAACACTTTCTTTATAGGTTGTCTTTATCGGCTTTGCAGTAGTTGGATGCGGAGAAGGTCATGATGATCAACAGACGGCGATTTATTCTGGCCGGCGGCGGTTTATCCGCGCTGCTGGCGTTGGGATGGCGGCCTTTGCTGCAAGCGAATGCGGGGGCGCCGGAGCAATTTGCAGTCAATTACAGCGACCAACAGTGGCGTCAGCGCCTGACCGGCGCGCAATATCATATTCTGCGCGAACAGGGGACCGAAGCGCCCTATAGCAGCCCATTGAACGACGAACACCGCGCAGGGATATTCTCGTGCGCCGGATGTGGCCTGCCGCTGTTTTCTTCTGATACCAAGTTTGACAGCCACACCGGTTGGCCGAGCTTTTATCGGCCCCTCGAGCACGCCGTCGCCCAGCGTCGAGATCTCTCGTTTGGCATGGTGCGAGATGAGGTGCACTGCCGGCGCTGCGGTGGGCATTTGGGGCACGTATTCGACGACGGCCCACCACCGACCGGGCTGCGTTACTGCATGAACGGGGCTGCCTTACAATTTACGCCGCGGGCGGCATAGCGGAGAGAACGATATGTGGATCCTGATACTGGCTTACTTAGGCGGCATTTTGACCATCGCCAGCCCGTGCATTTTGCCGGTGCTGCCGTTCGTTTTTGCACGCGCAGACCGTCCGTTCTTGCGTTCCGGTTTGCCGTTGTTGGTTGGCATGGCGCTGACCTTCGCTTTGTTCGCCACGCTGGCTGCCGTCGGCGGGGGCTGGGTGGTCGCCGTCAATCAATATGGCCGCTGGCTGGCGCTGTTTCTGATGGCGCTGTTTGGCGTTACGCTGCTGTTTCCAGCGCTTTCCGAACGCGTAATGCGACCGTTGGTCTCCGCCGGTAATCGGTTATCGGATCGGGTTGCGGCGGACAAACAGAATTCAGTGGGTTCATCGTTGCTGTTGGGCGTTGCCACCGGCTTGCTTTGGGCGCCCTGCGCCGGGCCGATCCTGGGCCTGGTGCTCACCGGCGCGGCGCTGCAGGGCGCCAATGTCGGTTCGACGTTGCTGCTGTTGGCCTATGCCGCCGGCGCCGCTACGTCGCTGGCGTTGGCGCTGTTGATCGGCGGCAAGGTCTTTAGCGCCATGAAGCGTTCGCTGGGCGCCGGCGAATGGATACGCCGCGGTTTGGGAGTGGCCATGTTACTCGGCGTGGCGGCGATTGCATTCGGCCTGGACACCGGCGTGCTGGCGCGGATTTCCACCGCATCTGGCGGCGGTATCGAGCAGCGGCTGGTGCAGGCGTTTAACCCGGCGAGCCGACCGGCGGCGCTGCAAACGACGGCCGACGCCGCTCCGGCGCTGGCCGAACTGGGGGAAATGCCTTCGCTGTCGGGGGCGGTGCAGTGGCTGAACTCACCGCCGCTGCAGGCCGAAGCGCTGCGCGGCAAGGTGGTGCTGGTAGACTTTTGGACCTACTCCTGCATCAACTGTCTGCGTTCTCTGCCTTACGTGAAAGCCTGGGCGGAAAAATACCGTGACCAGGGGCTAGTGGTGATCGGCGTACATGCCCCGGAGTTTGCCTTCGAAAGAGATGTCGCTAACGTTGCTAAAGAGGCTAAAAAACTCGGTATCGACTATCCGATAGCCATCGATAACAACTATCGCATTTGGCAGGCGTTCAACAACCAGTATTGGCCTGCGCACTATTTCATCGACGTCAACGGGCGCATACGCTACCAACATTTTGGTGAAGGCGATTATGCGCAGTCTGAGCGCGTAATTCAGACGTTGTTGAGACTGGCGGGAGGAAAAGACACCAGCACCGCTATCAGTCAGGTGCATGGGCAGGGCGTGGAGCAGGCCGCCAGCCGCCAGACGGATATCTCGCCGGAAACCTACCTGGGATATCAACGTGCCGAAAACTTCGCTTCGGCGCCTGCCGTTCAGGATAGCGCCGCTGACTATGCGGCCTCGCCCCTGTTGTCGCTGAACCACTGGGCGCTGGCGGGCAATTGGACCATCGGGGCAGAACGCGCCACGCTGAACACGCCTGACGGGCGTATCGTCTATCGCTTTCACGCTCGCGATCTGCATTTGGTGCTGGGCCCAGCCGCGACGGGGCAGCCGATCGCGTTCAAAGTCACGTTGGATGGCAAAGCGCCGGGTGAAATGCATGGTGTCGATGTGGCGCCGGATGGCAGTGGCGTGATAACCGATCAACGGCTTTACCAACTGATTCGTCAAACCGACGGGGCGGGAGAGCATACCTTCAGCATTGAATTCGAGCGGGCCGGTGTGTCGGCCTATGCTTTCACCTTCGGCTAATCCAGGGGGCAGAATGAAACGCGCAAACAGGTTTAACTCGCTGCTGAGCGCTTGCACCGTCGCCGGCGCGATGGCCCTAAGCGGCATGATCCTTTGGCAGGGAAATGCGTGGGCGCTGGGCGGTGAGGCGGCGGCGGTAACGCTGCCCGCTCCGGCGATAGATGAACCCGCAAATGCCTCGCACAGTGAAACCGCCATTTTCGCCGGTGGCTGCTTTTGGGGCGTACAGGGGGTTTTTCAGCATGTGAAAGGCGTGACCGGTGCGGTTTCTGGTTATGCCGGCGGGGCAGCGAAAACGGCGAATTATGACAACGTCAGCACAGGAATGACCGGTCACGCAGAATCTGTGGCGGTGACCTTTGATCCGACGCAGGTTTCCTATGGCGCGCTATTGCAGATATTTTTCTCGGTGGTGCACGATCCTACCGAACTCAATCGGCAGGGGCCGGATAGCGGCACCCAGTACCGCTCGGCTATCTTTCCGCAAAGTGCCGCACAACAGCGGATCGCCAGCGCTTATCTGGCCCAGCTGCAGGCAAGCCGCAGTTTTGAGCGGCCGTTGATGACCCGTATCGAAAGCAACGCTCACTTCTATTCGGCGGAAGCGTATCACCAGAATTTTTTAACCGATCACCCCGATGCGCCTTATATTCGGATTAACGACCTGCCGAAAATCAAGCAGCTTGAGCAGCGTTTCCCGACCCGCTACCGCCCACAGCCGGTGTTGGTCAACGTAAACGCGCGATGAGCATCTGCAGTTGGACGGCGTTCTTCTGTACTTGCTAAACTTGCTAACGACGAGCGGCCAGGATCATTTGCGTGCTTGAAGCGCGGACAAAATACGGTGATAATCCGCCTTATCGGCAATACCGAAACAAACATCGAATTACCCGTCATACTTGAAGTTGCCTCTGTGTTGGCGGCGTGCGTTCATCCCAGTCACTTACTTGAGTAAGTTCTTGGGGATTCCCGCCCTGGCCTTCTTGATGCAACTCCAATTATCCAGGGTATCAATCCCTTCCTCGTCGGGCTAACGACGCGGGAGGGATTTTTTTTTGTAACGGCCCGGCATCTGCGCCCGGCAACTTGTTGAACTACGAGGGTTTACTATGAGCACCTTAGGCCATCAGTCCGATAATTCATTAGTGTCCAACGCCTTTGGTTTCCTGCGCTTTCCGCTGAACTTCATGCCTTACGACAGCGATGCAGAGTGGGTCATCACCGGCATTCCGTTTGACATGGCGACCTCCGGTCGCGCCGGTGGCCGTCACGGCCCGGCGGCTATTCGTCAGGTATCCACCAACCTGGCCTGGGAAGGCAACCGCTGGCCGTGGAGCTTCGATCTGCGCGATCGTCTGAACGTGGTTGACTGCGGCGACATCGTGTTCAACTTCGGCGATGCGCAGGACATGAGCGACAAGCTGCAGGCGCACGCGGAGAAACTGCTGAAGGCCGGTAAGCGCATGCTCTCGTTCGGTGGCGACCACTTCGTCACCCTGCCGCTGCTGCGCGCGCACGCCAAGCATTTCGGCAAACTGGCGCTGGTACACTTCGACGCCCATACCGATACCTACGCCAACGGCAGCAAGTTCGATCACGGCACCATGTTCTACCATGCGCCGAACGAAGGCCTGATCGATCCGCATCACTCAGTACAGATCGGCATTCGCACCGAGTTCGACCATGACAACGGCTTCACCGTGCTGGACGCCGCGCAGGTGAACGATCGCAGCGTGGACGACCTGCTGACGCAGATCAAAGGCATCGTCGGCGATATGCCGGTGTACCTGACCTTCGACATCGACTGCCTGGATCCGGCGTTTGCACCGGGCACCGGCACGCCGGTGATCGGCGGCCTGACTTCCGATCGTGCGCTGAAACTGGTGCGCGGCATGCAGTCGCTGAACATCGTCGGCATGGACGTGGTAGAAGTGGCGCCGGCCTATGACCAGTCCGAGATCACCGCGCTGGCCGCGGCGACCCTGGGCCTGGAGATGCTGTACCTGCAGGCGGCGAAGAAACACGCCTGACGCCAGGACACTCCTCGCTAAAAAAGCGGCTCCCATCGTATGGGGCCGCTTTTTTTATTTCATTTGTCGCCCTCCGCACTGCGATTTTCAGCCTGTTGCAACGCCTTTGCGCAATTCTGCGCAGAAATGAAACTGAGTCAGTAAAAAGAAACGGGGGCAACGGAGAGGATGAATATACTGCGCGCGGGTGCTCTGGATCTTTGTATCTGGAGCCTGCGTGAAAGGTACAAAGAGAAAAGCCCCGAGTGATATCCACAACCCGAGGCCTACTCTAACGCCCAACAACGTTAAGTTAGCCTCTTACCCGCCGCGAGGCAAGGAGAAGAAGGCATGATGCCGAACAAACGGAGCCTGTTAAAATTGGTGGTTATTTGTGCCACGGTAATATCGCTGGCATGGATAACCCGCAGCACACTGTGTGAGCTGCGGATCCGATCGGGCACTACGGAGGTTGCGGCCATTTTGGCTTACGAATCCGAACGGTAAGGCAACCCGGCGGCGGGGGATATCCCCCGTCTGCTGGTTGTTGGCGTCCAGATCCCTGAGCACCCACTTAAAGCATTCGGTTTTCCGCTACGCAGGAGAGGGGAACGGGGTTATGCCCGCTTCATCTGCCGCGCCAGCAACATGCGGCCAAACAGTGCGCCGCCTGCCAGCAGCGTCAGCAGCTGCGAGGCGATCAGCACCGCAAAGCCTGAAGACACCTTACCCTGGCTGGCCATCACCATGCCCATCGCCATCGGCACAAACGCCGAGAACAGATTGCCGATGCCGTTGATCAGCCCATAGGCGCTGCCGACCGCCTCCGGCCGCGCATAATGTTGCAGTAGGGTCGGGATCGCCGCGCCTTGCGCGCCCCAACAGGCATTGGCCGCCAGCAGGAAGAAGGCGATCCAACCAAGCTGATGGCTGCTCATCACGCCATAGATGCACAGCGCGGTCGCCGCGCCGCCGCAGACGAAGATCAGCGGAGCCTGATAAGGGCGGATACGATCGAGCAACACGCCACCGAGATATTTGGAGGCGATGCTGACAATGAAAGGCAGCGCGGCCATCCAGCCCATCTGCTTGATGGAGAAGCCCTTTTCATCGGTCAGATACGCCGGCAGCCAGGAGCTGGAGCCCCATAGATAGCTGAGCGTGGCGATCTCGATCAGCAGGATCCAGCCGAGCATCGGCGTGCGCCAGGCCAGCGCAAAGGTGTGCCAGACGCGGCCCAGCACCGGCTGCGGATCGGTGGGGCGCGAGGATGAAGACCGGGCGAGGGGATGAACGAACAGCCGCACCAGTGCCAGCCCCAGCAGCAGGTTGAGCAGCGCCAGCAGGTGAAACGACATCGCCCAGCCGAAATGCGCCATCAAAAAACTCACCAGCGGAAAGCCGAGCACCAGCCCCAACGAAACGCCCAGCGCGCTGACCGCGTTGGGCTTGCCGCGCTCGTCGGCGGCGAAATGATCGCTGATGTACATGGTCTTCAGCGAGAACAGCGGCCCTTCGCTGACGCCAAGCAGCGCGCGCACCACGCACAGCAGCATCAGCGATCCCGCCAGCGGCGAGGCGGCGGTGAGCAGCGCCCACAGCACCACGCTCAGCGTCAGCGCGCGGCGGTAACCCATCAATGTTTCCAGAAACGGCGTCAACAGCATGGCGGACAGGCCGTAGCCGAGTAAAAACACCGTCATCAGCGTGCCCTGATGGGCGCGGTCGCCGCCGAGTTGGAAGTGTTGCAGGAAGTCAGGATTGACCAACATCACGGCGATATTGACCCGATCGGCATAGGCGATAACGATCAGAAACAGCAGGGCGATCACCCCAAACCAGCGTTGACGTTGTTGCACGGCGCGTTCCTCAGTGTGAGCGGTTGACGAATTCAGGCAGCAGTAAACTTACCCGCGGAGTCCATTGCGCAGAAACGCGGGGGGTCAGGCTAAGTTATGTAAATTTATTGTTATCAAATAGAGGTGAGAGACAGTGAGAGAACACTTTTACGCGCAATACGTCGCCGGAATCAATGCAATTTTTGCCATAAATTAGCGGGGGAGCGCACAACTGACATAGGTTTTTCATATCGGTGCATTATTTCGTGATCTTTCCCGCATTTGTCATTTTTAAACAACCTTTCATTAACATTTGCCGTTCCGCTCGCTTGACGAAAGTTTCGCCAGACTTATAGTGACTGTATTAAATAAGAAACTGAGTTTCATATATGAAACAATCAGATAGAGGACAAAAGCAATGAGCTGGAAGAATGTGTGCGAAGTGTCTCAGGTGAAAGAAGATTTTCCTTTCTCCGGCAAAGTGGAAGGAAAAGAGATCGGGGTTTACCTGCTCGACGGTAACTACTACGCGCTGGAAGACGTCTGCCCGCATGCTTATGCCTTGCTCAGCCAAGGGTTTGTAGATGACGGCAAGGTTGAGTGTCCGTTGCACGAAGCGCTGTTTGACGTGCGCACCGGCCAATGTCTGCGCGAGCCGGGCGGCCGCGATCTGCAAACCTATCCCACCCGGGTGGTCGACAACCAAATCCAGATCACCTTTATCGCGGAGGAGTAATCATGCAGCACATCACCGATTTCAATCCCTGGCTGCCGGACACCCAACAGGTGACGCCGGCCCGCGAAGGCGGCAACGGTCAAATTCATCAGCCGGGCCAGTTCCGCAACGTGGTTTGGCAAAACCGCGCCCGCGTGCCGGACGGTTTCGAAACCGCGCTGGTGGCGGCGCTGGAAACGATCTTCGATCAGGGAGCGGAGGAGCTGGAGCAGATCGTCAGCGCGTTGAATCAGCGCCGTCTGTTCGATCGCAGCGGCCAGCCGTGGAATGAGGCGACGTTCCGCGAATTCCTTCACGTTAACGGTTTCTGAGCGACACCCGGGAGAAGACAATGACAGCAAACACAACATCCTCCGAACAGAGCTTGCAGGACTATCTTGACCAGGGATTGCGCGGCATGTGGTATCCGGTGCTGGCCAGTTGGGAAGTGGGCAACAACCCGGTCGGCATCACCCGTTTGGAGCAGCAAATCGTGGTGTGGCGCGACGGTGAAGGTCAGATCCACGCGTTGGAAGACCGCTGCCCGCACCGCGGCGCGCGGCTTTCCATGGGGTGGAATCTCGGCGATCGCATCGCCTGCTGGTACCACGGGGTGGAAGTCGGCGGCGACGGGACGGTAAAAGACGTGCCGGCGGTGGATCGTTGCCCGCTGGTGGGGCAAAAATGCTTGCGCTCTTACCCGGCCAAAGAAGCCTATGGCGCCGTGTTCCTCTATTTCGGCGTGATGGCGGATGAAGCGCCGGCGGAGCTGACTTTCCCGCAAGAGCTGGCGGACGAAGCGTCGTACAGCCACTTCTTGTGCACCGCCAGCTGGAACTGCAACTACCAATACGCCCTGGAAAACGTGATGGATCCGATGCACGGCACCTACCTGCACTCTTCCTCGCACTCGATGGCGGAAGGGGACCGCAAGGCGGACATGGGGCTGGAGCCGACCGACAGCGGGTTTATCTTCAAGAAGAATGGTCAGATCGGCGTCAACTTCGACTGGGTGGAGTTTGGCAACAGCGGCGCGTATTGGATGCGCCTGTCGATCCCGTACAAGAAGCGCTTCGGGCCGGGCGGCCACTTTTGGATCATCGGCATGGTGGTGCCGGAAGACAAGGATCACTGCCGGGTGTTCTTCTGGCGCATCCGTAAGGTCAAAGACTGGCAGCGCGACATGTGGCGCTTCATGTACCGCAATCGCCTGGAATCATTGCATTGGGACGTGCTCGAGCAGGATCGCATCGTGCTTGAAAACATGGCGCCTAACGCCCGCGGCCGCGAATATTTGTACCAGCACGACGTCGGCCTTTCTCGCCTGCGCCGCCTGATGCAGAAAGAAGCGCAGAAACAGCTGGCGACGCTGCGCGAGCGGGAGGCGGCGCAGTGAACGGCCTGCTGAACGGTAAACGCATCGTGGTCACCGGCGCGGCGCGCGGCCTAGGCTATAGCTTCGCCTCCGCCATTGCCGCCGCCGGCGCGCAGGTGGTGATGTGCGACATTCTGGCGGATGAACTGGCGGCGAGCGGCGCCGCGCTGCGTGAGCAGGGCGCTCAGGTGGAAACGCAAACCATCGATCTGGCGTCTCCGGATTCGATCCGCTCGGCGTTCGATAAGATCGCCGGCGGCGGCGGGATTGACGGGCTGGTGAACAACGCGGCGCTGGCGACCGGCGTCGGCGGTAAAACCATGATGGAATACGATATCGATCTATGGGATCGGGTGATGCAGGTGAACGTGCGCGGCACCTGGCTGGTCAGCCAGGCGGCGGTGCCGCTGCTGGCGCGCAGCCCGCACGCCAAGATCGTCAACGTGGCGTCGGACACTGCGCTGTGGGGTGCGCCGCGCCTGATGGCCTACGTCGCCAGCAAAGGTGCGGTGATCGCGATGACCCGATCGATGGCGCGCGAGCTTGGCCCGCAGGGTATCTGCGTTAACGCCATCGCGCCGGGCCTGACGCGGGTGGAAGCCACCGAGTATGTGCCTGCCGAACGTCATCAGCTGTATGAGCAGGGGCGTGCGCTGGCCGGCGCGCAGCATCCGAACGATGTAAATGGAACGGTGCTTTATCTGCTGTCGTCGCTGGCGGATTTCGTCACCGGCCAACTGTTGCCGGTCAACGGCGGCTTTGTATTCAACTGACGGCCCACAGGGCAGGCGCACAGCGCAGGAGCGAAACATGGCGGACGAGCAAGCATGTAAATATCTGATCCCGGGACTGGATCGCGGGTTGCAGTTGCTGCTGGCGTTTGGCGAGCAGCATAAGGAAATGACCTTCGCCGAGCTGCACCGTCTGGTCGATATGCCGAAGGCCACCGCCTACCGCGTGGTGCAAACGCTCGAGCATCTGGGCTTTTTGGAGCGCAATCCGCGCACCAACACTTTTGCGCTGGGCATCAAGGTGCTGCGCCTCGGCTTTGAATACATCGCGTCGCTGGACGTGGCGCAGGCCGGCCAGCCGGTGATCGAGCAGCTGCGCGATCGCAGCCAGTGCAGCAGCCATCTGGCGATCCGCGACGGACGCGACGTGATCTATATCGCCCGCGTCAGCGCCGCCGGTTCACAGATCAATCAGGTCAGCGTCGGCACCCGCTTGCCGGTACACCAAACCTCGCTCGGGCGCATGCTGTTGACCAGCGCCACCCGCAGCGAGTTCGAACAGCTTTACCCGGATGCCCAGCTGCCAGGCAATGCGCCGGGCACCCCGGCGGATCGCGAAACGCTGTGGCAAATGGTGCAGCAAGACAAAGCGCGCGGCTATGTGATCGGCGAATCGTTCTTCCGCCACGGCATCTCCTCGATCGTCTACCCGATCTTCAACCGCGAGCAGCGGGTCGAGGCGGTGGTCAGCATCATGGTGCCGTCCGATGAGATCCCGAAAGCGGATCGCGAGCGGCTGCGCATGGAAGTGCGCGACGCGGCGGAGAAAATTTCCGGCTTCCTGGGCGCGCCGCCGCAGGCCAACGTCGGCTAACCGACAGAACCGACTCTTTTACTCAGGCAGGGATAAGGCCCATAGCAAACAGGGGCCGGGGTTCGATCATGCCTGAAAAACGTATGCAGCGAGAACGTGAGGCTGAACAATGAGCGTAATCGGAATCGAAAAACTGGAATTTGGCGTCGAAGATCTGCCAACCTGCGAAAAATTCATGCGAGACTTCGGCCTGCAACCCGCCGCACAACAAGAGGGCGAACCGCGGGGCGAATTCACTACCCTGAGCGGGGCGCGGGTCGTCCTGCATCCGATGCAAAGCACGGCGCTGCCTGCGGCGTTTGAAGGCGGTTCCACCCTGCGTCGCATGACCTGGGGCGTGGCCTCGCCCGCCGATCTGGCGCGCCTGCAGCCGCGTTTGGCGCTGATGCCCGGCTTCCGTCAGGTGGGAGAAGCGCTGGAATGCCTCGATCCTAACGGCATGACGCTGCGCTTCGTCGTCAGCCGCCAGCAGGCGGTCGAGGTGCCGGTCACGCCGATCAACCAATGGGGCGACGTGCGCCGCATCGATCAACCCAGCCCGGTCTATTCGCAAGCGCAGCCGATCAACATCGGCCACGTGGTGTTCTTCGTTGAGGATCTGGCGGCGACCGAGCGTTTCTACCGCGAGCTGTTGGATTTCCAGGTATCGGATCGCTACATCGATCGCGCCGTTTTCCTGCGCACCCAGCCGCGCGGCGGCCACCATAATCTGTTCCTGCTGAAGCTGCCTAATCGTCCACGCGGCCTGAACCATGTGGCGTTCACCGTGCGCGATATCCATGAGGTGATCGGCGGCGGCATCGCCATGAACAAAGAGCGGTGGAGCACCTTTATCGGCCCCGGCCGTCACCCGATTTCCTCGGCCTATTTCTGGTACGTCAACAGCCCGACCGGCGGCGCGTTCGAGTACTACACCAACGACGATTATCTGACGGAAAACTGGCAGCCGCGTGAGCTAGAGCATTCGCTGGTCTCCTTCACCGAATGGGCGGTAGAAGGCGGCATCGATCACGACACGCGCCGCCAGCATAAAAAGGCGGAGGCGTTATGAACCAGCCGGAACACGCGGGCATCGTCATCGTCGGCGGCGGCCAGGCCGGCGGCTGGGCGGCCAAGACGCTGCGCGACCGGGGGTACAGCGGCCGGCTGACGGTTGTCAGCGACGAACCCTACGATTTTTACGAGCGGCCGCCGCTGTCGAAAGCGGCGCTGCTGGATGCCGCCGCTCCCCTCAGCCGGCTGTTCAGCGAACAAGCGGTGGCAGAGCTGAATATCGACTGGCGCCGCCCGCTGCGCGCCGAATCCATCGACGCAGAGCATCAAATCGTCACGCTCAGCGACGGGCAACGGCTGCAGTTCGAGCAGTTGCTGATCGCCACCGGCGGGCGGCCGCGTTTGCCGGGCGCCGCCTGGGCGCAGCACCCGTGCGTCATGACGCTGCGTTCCTGGGACGATGCGGCCCGGTTGCGGCAGGGGCTGCAGGGCTGCCGTCGCCTGGCGATCGTCGGCGGCGGTTGGATCGGGCTGGAGATCGCCGCTTCTGCGCGCCGTCTCGGCGCCGAGGTGACGGTGTTTGAACGCCAACCCGCGCTGTGCATGCGTAGCGTCGGCGCCGACGTCTCACAGGCGTTGCTCGAGCTGCATCGCCAGCAGGGCGTCACGCTGTTGTGCGGCTGCGGCGAAATCTCGCTGGAAGATCGTGACGGCGCGGCCTGGATCGGCAGCGAACTCAGCGATCCGCAGGCGTTCGATCTGGTCGTGGTGGGGATCGGCGTCGAGCTGAATCTCGAACTGGCGCGCAGCGCCGGGCTGGCGATCGAGTCCGGCATCGTGGTCGACGGTCAGGGGCGCACCAGCCATCCGGCGATCTTCGCCGCCGGCGACGTGGCGCGCCACCCGACGCTCGGCCTGTGCCTGCAGTCCTGGGCCTACGCGCAAAATCAGGCCATCAGCACCGCCTGCGCGATGCTCGATGCCTTCGCCGCCCCGTATGACGACGTGGCCTGGCTGTGGTCGGATCAATACGACGCCAATATCCAGATCCTCGGCGTGCCGAGCGGCGGCGTGCACCATGTGGTGCGCCGCACGCCGCAGTCGCAGGTGTTCTTCACGTTGAACGCCGATCGGCAGCTGGTGCAGATGGTGGCGTTCAACGATGCGCGCACCATCAAGCTCGGCAAGCGTTGGCTGGCGAGCGGCCGGGTGCTGGATCCGCAGCAGCTGGCGGATGCGGAGTTTTCTTTGATGGCGTTGAAATAACGCCCGAACCTCGGGAGCGTTTTATGACTACGCAAGACATTGACGCCCGCGCTGGACGGGCGGGGGAAACCGTTGCCGAAAATCCGCAGCAGCGGGTGCGCTGGTCGGTGCCGATCGCGCTGTTTGCCTGCGTGCTGCTGGCGTTTTTCGACAAGATCAGCATCGCTGCGCTGTTTTCCGACGCCGAGTTTCAGCAGGCGTTGGGCATCGGTTTTGACCCGGCGCGGCTGGGGTTGCTGATGAGCGCGTTTCTGTTCTCGTACGGCATTTCGTCGATGCTGCTCAGCGGCATTGGCGATCGACTTAACCCGGTTAAAGTATTGATTGGCATGATGGTGGTGTGGGGCGTGCTGATGGTGTTGATGGGGCTGGTGCGTTCCTATCACGCCATGATGACGCTGCGCATTCTGCTCGGCATCGCCGAAGGGCCGCTGTTGCCGATGGCTTACGCCATTATTCGCCAGGCCTTCCCGCCGCAGCTTCAGGCGCGCGCCACCATGCTGTGGCTGCTCGGCACGCCGCTGGGGGCCGCGCTCGGCTTCCCGGTTACCCTGTACATCCTCAATACCTTCGACTGGCAGGCGACCTTCTTCTTTATGGCGTTTCTGACGCTGCCGGTGATGCTGCTGGTGCTGTTCGGCATGCGCCACCTGAACGTATCGCGTCCGGCGGCGGCGGCCAAACCGGCGGTTTCCGAGCGCAAACAGCACCGCCGCGAGCTGTTGCGCAGTCCGCACTTCTGGATGATTTGCCTGTTCAACATCGCCTTCCTGACCTACCTGTGGGGCATGAACGGCTGGCTGCCGAGCTACCTGATCAAGGGCAAAGGCATTCATCTGGAGCATGCCGGTTACCTCTCTTCGCTGCCGTTCATCGCCATGCTGCTCGGCGAAGTGCTGGGCGCCTGGCTGTCGGACAAGCTGGATCGCCGCGCGCTGGCCTGCTTCCTGTCGCTGTGCGGCGCCGGTCTCGGCCTGGCAGTGGTGCTGCATCTGCAGGGCACTTACAGCGTGATCGCCGCCATGGCCTTCAGCACCTTTATGTGGGGCGCCGGCGCGCCGAATATTTTCGCACTGTTGGCAAAGGCGACCAGCAGCAAGGTCAGCGCCACCGCCGGCGGCATCTTCAACGGATTGGGCAATTTTGCCGGCGCGCTGGCGCCGGTGCTGATGGGGGCGTTGATCGCCGCCACCGGCAATATGGATAACGGCCTGCTGTTCCTGGTGGTGATGGCGTTCGTCGGCTGCCTCATTCTGCTGCCGTTGCTGAGAAAGTACTGATTAATCAATCGATTCAACAGAGGAGTGACAACATGTCTCAGGTTGAGAACAAAGCCGGCGTCAAGCCGCAGGATCTGTCGATAGAGAACTGGGTGGAGTCGCGCATCGCCCGTTTCGAAGGCCGGAAATACGACTGGAATGCGCTGAAATTCCAGGCCGACTTCGATCCGAAATACCGTCGTGCGCAGATGCGCTACATCGGCACCGGCGCCACCGGCGTGGCCAGCGACGCCAATACCATTCCGGCGGGCAACTTCACCTTTTCCACCATGGTGCTGCCGTCGAAGTGCGAGGGCCCACTGCACCTGCATGACGACGTGGAGGAAGTGTTCTTCATGCTGAAAGGCAGCATCACGCTGATGATCCAGGATGGCGAAGAGTATTACGAGACCCAGCTGAAAGAGCGCGATCTGATCTCGGTGCCGGCGGGGGTGTATCGCGGCCTGTTCAATCACGGCGAGGAAGAGGCGCTGATGTGCGTGATGCTCGGCACCGCCAAACCGGAGATCCCGACCTATCCGGCGGATCACCCGCTGTCCAAAGTGAAGCGCAACTGATGAACGGCCTGGCGCAACGCCAACGGGCGCGCTGCGGGGCGTACACCCTGAGCTGGCGCGAGGCTGGGCAGGGGCGGCCGGTAGTGTTGCTGCACGGCATCAGCTCCGGATCCGCCTCGTGGATCAAGCAGTTCAACGAGAGCGGCCTGACGGACAGTCACCGTCTGGTGGCGTGGGATGCGCCGGGCTACGGCGGCAGCCTGCCGTTGGCGGATCCGCAGGCCGATGCCGCCGGTTATGCGGCGGCGTTGGCGGCGCTGATTGATGAGCTGCAGCTGGTGCAGCCGCTGATCGTTGGCCATTCGCTGGGGGCGCTGATCGGCAGCGCCTACGCCGCCGGCTATCCGGATGGGCTGTGCGGGCTGGTGTTGGCGGATCCGGCGCAGGGGTACGCCACGGCGCCGGAGGAAAAACGCCGGCAGGTATACGGCCAGCGCCAACAAATGATAGAGACGCTGGGGCCGGTCGGCTACGGCGAGCAGCGGGCGGCGGCGTTGCTGCGCGAAGGGGCGGATCCGCAGGACATCGCCTGGGTGCGCAACGGCATGCAGCAGCTCGATCCCGACGGTTTTCTGCGCGCCGCCTGGATGCTGGCCAACGACGATATCGGCCGTTATCTGGCGCGCTATCGCGGCCCGCTGGAAGTGTGGTGCGGCGAACAGGATCGCATTACGCCGCCGGAGAACGCGGGCGAGCTGGCGCGCGATCAGGACGCGACGCTGCGCCTGATCGCCGCCGCCGGCCACGCCAGCTACCTCGATGCACCGGGGTGTTTCAACCGCTATCTGCGGGACTTTACGGGAGCAATCCAACGATGAATTTTCAGCTTGAGAATCGAGTGGCGGTGGTGACCGGCGGTTCGTCGGGCATCGGTTTCGAAACCCTGAAGCTGCTGCTGGCCGAAGGGGCGAAGGTGGCGTTCTGCGGCCGCGATCCGGACAAACTGGCCGGCGCGAAGGCCAGCCTGCGCGCGGACTTCCCGCAGGCGGAGATCCTGGCGCTGCGCTGTGACGTGTTGGACGCGCAGCAGGTGGCGCAGTTCGCCGCCCAGGTGACGGCGCATTTCGGCGGCGTGGATCTGCTGATCAACAACGCCGGCCAGGGCTTCGTCGCGCATTTTGACCAGACGCCGCGCGAAGCCTGGCTGCATGAAGCCGAGCTGAAGCTGTTCGGCGTGATTAACCCGGTGCAGGCGTTTTTACCGGCGCTGGAGCGTTCGGCGATCGCGTCGATCACTTGCGTGAACTCGCTGCTGGCGCTGCAGCCGGAAGAACACATGATCGCCACCTCGGCGGCGCGCGCCGCGCTGCTCAACATGACGCTGACGCTGTCGAAAGAGCTGGTGGACAAAGGCATTCGCGTTAACTCGATCCTGTTGGGGATGGTGGAGTCGGGCCAATGGCGCCGCCGTTTCGAAGAGCGCAGCGATAAAGATCAAAGCTGGGATCAGTGGACGGCGGCGATCGCCGAACGGCGCGGCATCCCGATGAAGCGCCTCGGCAAACCGCAGGAGCCGGCGCAGGCGCTGCTGTTCCTCGCTTCGCCGCTGGCTTCCTTTACCACCGGCGCGGCGCTGGACGTTTCCGGCGGCTTTAACCGCCATGTGTAGCAGGGGCCGAAAAAGATGAAGAAGATCATGATGATTGGCTACGGTGCGATGGCGAAGGAAGTGATCGCCCGTTTGCCGGAAGGCGTGGAGGTCGGCTGGATCCTGGCGCGCGCAGCTCATCATGCGGCGATCGCCGAGGCCTTCGGCGGGCAGGTGCAGGCGCTGACCCATCCCGAGCAGTGTTCGCAGCGGCCGGATCTGGTGCTGGAGTGCGCCAGCCAGCAGGCGGTGGCGGAGTTCGGCGAAGCGGTGCTGCAACGCGGTTGGCCGCTGGCGGTGATCTCGACCGGCGCGCTGGCGGACGCCGCATTGCAACAGCGGCTGCAGCAGGCCTGCCGCAGCCATCAAGGGCGGCTGATCGTGCTGTCCGGTGCGGTGGCGGGAATGGACGGGTTGGCGTCGGCGCGCGAAGGCGGGCTGGAGAGCGTGACCTACCAGGCCAGCAAAAGTCCGGCCAGCTGGCGCGGCAGCAAGGCGGAGCAGTTGATCGACCTCGATGCGGTGAGCGAGGCGCAGGTATTTTTTGAAGGATCGGCGCGCGAAGCGGCGCGTTTGTTCCCGGCCAACGCCAACGTGGCGGCCACTATTGCGCTCAACGGCCTGGGGATGGATGCCACCCGGGTGCGTCTGCAGGTCGATCCCGCCACCCGGCGCAATACCCATCGTCTGCAGGTGTGCGGCGATTTTGGCGAGTTCCACATCGAGCTGAGCGGCACCCCGCTGGCGAGCAATCCCAAAACATCAACCCTGGCGGCGCTGAGCGCGGTACAAGCCTGCCGCCGTCTGGTGGACGGCGGTTTTATTGCCTGAAGGGCAGGAGCGAAGCATGGAACGATTGAATATTTTTGTCGCCGGGCGCTGGCGTGAAGGGCGTGGCGAAGAGATGACTTCGGTATTCCCGGCCGACGGCAGCGTCAACGCGCGGCTGCGCGCCGCTAACGTCGAGGACGTGAACGAGGCGGTGGAGGCGGCGGAACGCGCCTGGCGCGCGCCGGAGTGGCGCGGGTTGGTGCCGCATCAGCGCGCCTCGATCCTCTACCGCGTCAGCAACCTGATCCTGGCGCAGCAGGAGCAGTTGGCCGAGCTGCAGACCCGCGACAACGGCAAGCCGCTGGCGGAAACCCGCGGCCTGGTGGCCAGCGCGGCGGCGACCGCGCGCTACTTCGCCGCCGCCTGCGAAGTGTTGGAAGGCGAGTTGCCGACCCCGCGTAGCGCCGAGGTGATGACGCTCAGCCAGTATCAGCCGATGGGGGTGATCGCCGCCATTACGCCGTGGAATTCGCCGATCGCCAGCGAAATGCAGAAGGTGGCGCCGGCGCTGGCGGCGGGCAACGCGGTGGTGCTCAAACCGGCCGAAGCCACGCCCCTGATGGCGCTGAAGCTGGCTGAGCTGTTCGAACAGGCGGGTCTGCCGGCCGGGTTGCTCAGCGTATTGCCGGGCAAAGGTTCGGTGATCGGCGAGGCGTTGGCGCGTCATCCGCTGGTGAAAAAGATCGCCTTTACCGGCGGTACCGGCACCGGGCGCCATTTGGCGCACATCGCCGCCGACAAGCTGATCCCCACGTCGCTGGAGCTGGGCGGTAAATCGCCGACCATCGTGCTGGAGGACGCCGATCTGGAACAGGCGGCGCGCGGCATCTGTTACGGCATTTTCAGCTCCGCCGGCCAGGCGTGCATCGCCGGTTCGCGGCTGTTCGTGCATCGTTCGCTGTATCAGCCGTTGCTGGCGCGCTTGACCGAACTGACGGCGGGGTTGCGCATCGGCAACCCGCTGGTGCCGGATGTGCATCTTGGTCCGCTGATCAGCGCCAAACATCGGCAAAGCGTGGCGGACTACGTGGCGCTGGCGCGGCAGGAGGGCGGCCGGGTGCTCATCGGCGGCGAAGCGCCGGCCGATCCGCAGTTGGCGAACGGCAGTTATTACCTGCCGACCATCATCGAAGGATTGAACAACGACGCTCGCGTCTGCCAGGAGGAGATCTTCGGGCCGGTGCTGGTGGCGCTGCCGTTCGACGACGAACAACGGCTGATTGAACAGGCCAATGACTCGGTGTACGGCCTGGCGGCCGGCATCTGGAGCCGTGATTTCCCGCGGGCGATGGCGCTGGCGGAACGGCTGGAAACCGGCACCGTCTGGGTCAACACCTACAAAACGTTCTCGATTTCCACGCCGTTCGGCGGTTTCAAGGAAAGCGGGCTGGGCCGCGAAAAAGGCCTGAACGGCATCAAGGCCTACATGCAGCAGAAAAGCCTGTATCTGGCGCTGAGCCATCAGGTGAACCGCTGGAGCGACTAGGCCGACACCTCTACGCATAATCCTAATAACGAATACCCTAAGAAGGCAGATGATGAGCGATAAAATCACGGTTGGCGAGGCGATAGCCCGGACTCTGGAACAGTACGCGGTGTCGGCGATGTACGGCATCATTTCGATTCATAATCTGCCGATCGCCGATGCGGTGGGGCAGCGCGATAAGATCCGTTTCGTGCCGGCGCGCGGCGAAGCGGGGGCGGTCACCATGGCCGACGCGCACGGGCGCTTCTCCGGCCTGGGTGTGGCGTTGACCAGCACCGGTGCCGGCGCCGGCAACGCGGTGGGGGCGATGATTGAGGCGCTCAACGCCAACACGCCGCTGTTGCATATCACCGGCCAGGTGGAGAAAGCCTATCTTGACGCCGACGCCGGCTTTATTCATGAAACCCGCGATCAGCTCGGCTTCCTGCGCGCCTGCTCCAAGCGCGCTTATCGGGTCAATTCGCCGGAGCAGGCAGTGGCGGTGATCCAGCGGGCGATCCTGGATGCGCAAACTGTGCCCTGCGGCCCGGTGGCGGTCGAGATCCCGATCGATATTCAAAGCAGCCTGGTTTCCCGTTCGGTGCTGAGCGAACCGTTGGCGCTGGCGCCATTGCCGAAGGCGGATGATGCGGCGGTAGAGCGGCTGCATCAGCGGTTGAAACAGGCCAAGCGTCCGCTGCTGTGGTTAGGCGGCGGCGCCTTGGCCTGCGGCGACGCGGTGCGCAAGCTGGCGGACGCCGGCGTGGCGGTAATCTCCAGCACCCACGGGCGCGGCATTCTGCCGGACAGCCATCCACGTAGCCTGCGGGCGTTCCATAACTCACCGAGCATCGAAGCGATCCTGACGCAGTGCGATCTGACGCTGGTGGCCGGTTCGCGCCTGCGCAGTAATGAAACCCGCACCTGGACGCTGCCGCTGCCGCGCCCGCTGGTGCAGATCGACATTGATCCGGCGGCGGCCAACCGCAATTACCTGGCCGATGAGCAGGTCAACGGTGACTGCGTCGCGCTGCTGACGGCGTTGGCGGCGCGGCTGGCCCCCGGCGAGAAGGTCAACGCCGAGTGGGATGCCGAGATCGCCGGAGCGGTGCGGCAGGCGGAGAACGCGCTGCGTCAGCAGTCCGGTGAATACGCCAAACTCAATGACGCCATCGACGCCGCGCTGCCGCAGGATGGATTGCTGGTGCGCGATATCACCGTTTCCGGCAGCGTCTGGGGCAGCCGTTTGTTCCGCGCGATCTCGCCGCTGTGCAACGTTCACTCGCTGGCCGGGGCCATCGGCATGGGGCTGCCGATGGCCATCGGCACCGCGATCGCCAACCCGCAGCGCAAGGTGGTGGGGCTGGTGGGCGACGGCGGTCTGGCGCTGGGCCTGGGCGAGCTGGCGACCATGGCGCAGGAACAGGTGAATATCACTCTGCTTATAATGAATGACGGCGGTTATGGCGTGATGCGCGGCATTCAGGACAAGTATTTCGCCGGGCGCCAGTATTACAACGAGCTGCATACGCCGGCCTTTACCCAGATCGCTGAAGCGATGGGGCTGAAAGCCTGGAAGGTGGACGCGGCGGCGCAGTTCAACGGCGTGTTGGCCGAGGCGATCAACTACCCGGGGCCGTCGGTGGTCGAGGTGGACATGAAGCAGGTCGGGCCGCTGACCTTCGCCGGGCCGCCGCAGAAAACGCTGTATTGAGACGGAAAAAAACGCCCGGCAATCGCCGGGCGTTCTCGTGGTTATTTCTCTGCCGCGATGCGATCGCGAATGTGCTGCGCGCGCGCTTGGGAAGAAGGGTGATCGTCGAACAGGCTGCTCTGGCGGCCGGCTTCCATCTGGGCCAGCTTCTCGAAGCTGGTGGCCAGACCGTTCGGATCGATGCCGCGTTTTTTCAGCAGATCGAACGAGTAATCATCCGCTTCGCTTTCCTGCTTCTGCGAGAACTGGGCGCTGACCAGCTTCTCGCCGATGTCTGCCAGCTGCGACTGCGACAGTGAACCGATGACGCCGCCGGCGGAGGACGCCGCGGTGCGCAGCGCCACGGTGCCGTAAGCCACCTGCATCGCCTTGCGGGTGTGGCCCAGCGCTACGTGGCCCATTTCGTGGCCCAGCACGCCTTCCACTTCGTTGTCATTCATCATGTCCATCAGGCCGCTGTAAACGCGGATGCAGCCGTTGGCCATCGCCCAGGCGTTGACGTCTTTGGTCACGTAGACCTTGTAGTTGGCCGGGGTGCCGTTGATGTTGTCGCCCAGCGCCGCGGCGATTTTGTTGAGGCGCTTGGCGTAGGTGCTGTCGGCCGGCGCGATTTGTGCCTTGCTGTCCATCTCGGCGCAGGATTTATCACTCAGGGCCTTAACGTCGTTGTTGCTCAGGGTCGCCGCCTGGAACGCCTGCGCGCCGGACTGCATCAAGGTTTCGGTGTTCAGGTTTTGACAGCCGGTTGCCAAGGTGGCAATGCCCAACGCAATCAAAGAGGTACGGATCTTCATAACGCCATCTTCCTGTGAAGGTAACAAGGTAAAAGAGTCATTTTGCTTGGAGGAAATCTTGTCGCAAGAGCCTAGTGTACGCCAGCCGGGGCGAGAATAGTGTTATTCCGAAAAAGCGTCCAATCGTGCTAATAAGTGGTGAACTCGCTCTCATTTGGCATTAGGGATTGCCGTTGTGATGTGGAGTCTGAGAAAATAGGGAACTTGACTGCTTTTTTTATCCGACCTGGAGTAAAACATGTCC
>NZ_JBCHWD010000013.1:0-67045 GCF_059801225.1 Serratia sp. Ae19-1
TACTTTGGTTCATCACAACCGTTCGTAAGCGGCTTCCACTTTCATCAAATGACGCGGCGCCTGCGGTGCGGGATGATATTTGCGCACGTGCCAGTTAAAGGCTTCCGGCGACAGGTTGTTAATCATCGCGATGGCCTGCTGACGGTTGCTGGAGAAGGTGCGCAGCAGCGCGCCGGTGCCGTTGACATAGGCGATGATGGTGGCGTAGCGCAGCGTGACGGGATTGGCGATCCCTTTAAGCTGTTGTTTTTGCAAGATGGCCAGATAGGCGGCGCCGAGATCGATATTGGTGTCAGGATCCCGCAGGTCATCGTCATCCGGGCAGCCGCGTTTCCCTTTGTAGCGATAGGCGTCGCAGCCGGCGGTATCGGCTTTCAGCTGCATCAGGCCGATCGCATTGGACTTGCTGACGGCGGCGGGGTTGAAGCCGGACTCCACCTGGATCATGGCGGTGATCAGCTTGGCGTCCACGCCGTATTCGCTGGCGGCGTCTTTGATGGCGCCATCAAAGGCGTGGCGATCGTAGCTGACGCGCTGTTTCTTGCCGGCGCAGCCCGCCAGCACCAGCATGAAGCAAAGCATGCCCAGCCGTGACCAGTGTGAGAAAGAGGGTTTCATGGTGCTCCGTGCTTGTCTGTTTTTTAACGGCGTTAACCGGCGGCCGGGGTCTCCGGCGTTGTCATCATAACGTCAGGCAATGGAAGGGAGCAATGCGCGGAAAGGAAAAGCCCTCTTCGGCGAAGAGGGCTTGGGGAGGGATTACAGGGTATCCGGATCCGGCCCGAGGCGGTTGCCGACGTCCAGTTTGGCGATCTCGCCCAGTTCGTCCTTATCGAGTTTGAAATCAAACACCTCGAAGTTTTCGCGAATGCGCGACGGCGTGACCGATTTCGGGATCACGATGAGGCCGCTGTCCAGGTGCCAGCGCACCACGATCTGCGCCGGCGTTTTCTCGTATTTTTCGGCCAACGCTTTGATCAGCGGCTGGTCGAACACCCCTTCGCCGCCTTGCGCCAGCGGGCTCCAGGATTCGGTGGCGATGTGATGGGTGGCGTTCCAGGCGCGCAGCTGGCGCTGTTGCAGCAGCGGGTGCAGTTCGATCTGATTGACCACCGGCGCTACGTTGGTTTCATCCAGCAGGCGCTGCAGGTGCGGCGTATGGAAGTTGCACACGCCGATGCTTTTCACCAAGCCTTGATCGCGCAGCTTGATCAGTTCGCGCCAGGCGGAGACGTATTGATCCTGCTGCGGGCGCGGCCAGTGGATCAGATACAGATCCACATAGTCCAGCTTGAGTTTTTCCAGGCTGGTTTCCAGCGCCGCCAGCGGATCGCCCTGATCGTCGTTCCACAGCTTGGTGGTGATGAACAGGTCGCTGCGCGGCAGCGAGCTGGCCTGCAGCGCGGCGCCCACGCCTTCCTCGTTCTTGTAGATCGCGGCGGTATCGATGGAGCGGTAACCGATCTCCAGCGCTTTGCTCACCGCGCGGGTGGTCTCTTCAATACTCGCCTGCCAAACGCCGAGACCCAACTGCGGCATCAGATTACCATCGTGGAGTTTGATGATGGGTTGTTGCGTTGTCATGCGCATCTCCTTGTGTACGGATTGCGGCGCCGAAACGGCTATAGATAAATTCTAGTTGGCAAAATGGGCGGTTGCCGGGTTTGCCAGCCTAATTTCAGCGGTGACGGGAGGGCGACTTTCTCCCCGCTCTCCCTGCGAATGAGCGGTAAGACGGGTGGTACGAAACGATCGGCGGCGCATTGAGGCGCCCGGCGATCGGCCGGGCGCAGGATGCCAGACGGAGACTAAAGCCTAGCAAAAAATCGCCGTTTTGCGATCAACGAGCCGCTTCGTAAATGCGGCGGCTGACGTCCAGGGTGATGTCCTGGTGCTCGCCTAAGGCGGTCATGCCGTGCTGATGCAGCTTGTCGAGCAGCGCCGGAATGCTGCTGCCGTCGAGCCCATAATCCGCCATGCGGGTCGGCACGCCCATTTGTTCGAAGAAGGCGCGGGTGGCGGCGATGGCGCCGTCGATGCGGCTCTCTTCGCTGCCTTCGCGCAGGCCCCAGACGCGTTCAGCGTACTGCAGCAGTTTTTCGCGCTTCTGCGCTTTCTTCTCGTGCAGCAGCGCAGGCAGCACGATGGCCAGCGTTTGCGCATGGTCGAGATCGTGCATGGCGGTCAGCTCGTGGCCCAGCATGTGAGTCGCCCAGTCCTGCGGCACGCCGGCGCCGATCAGGCCGTTCAGCGCCATGGTGGCGCTCCACATCACGTTGGCGCGCACCGCATAGTTTTCCGGCTCGGCCAGCGCGCGCGGGCCGTCTTCCAGCAGGGTCAGCAGCAGGCCTTCGGCGAAACGATCCTGCACCTTGGCATCGACCGGGTAGGTCAAATACTGTTCCAGGGTGTGTACGAAGGCGTCGACCACGCCATTGGCTACCTGGCGCGGCGGCAGCGAGTAGGTCACCACCGGATCCAGCACGGCGAAGCGCGGCTGCACCAGCGGCGAGAAGAAGTGCTGCTTGTCGCCGCTGCTTTTACGAGTGATCACGGCACCGCTGTTGGATTCTGAACCGGTGGCCGGCAGTGTCAGCACGCAGCCCATCGGCACCGCGTCGGTGATGTGGCTGCCGACGGTTTGCAGAATGTGCCAGGCGTCGCTGCTGGCCGTATAGCGGGCGGCGGCGGCGATGAACTTGGTGCCGTCAACCACTGAACCGCCGCCGACCGCCAGCAGGAAATCGATGTTTTCCGCTTTCACCACCTCGACCGCTTTCATCAGCGTTTCGTAGGTCGGGTTAGGCTCGATGCCGGAGAACTCCCGCACGTCGCGGCCGGCCAGCGCGCTATGCACCTGATCCAGCACGCCGTTTTTCTTTACGCTGCCGCCACCGTAGGTGATCAGGATGCGTGCGTCCGCCGGGATCTGGCCGGCCACGTCGGCAATTTGCTCCTTGCCGAACAGGATTTTGGTTGGGGTATGCAGAATGAAGTTTTGCATGGCTAATTTCTCTCTTTCTGTCAGGCGGGCGCCAAAGCGGCGCAAAGGTGTCTGGCCCGTATTGTCAGGAAGCGGGCGGCAACGCACAATGCATATTCCTGTCGGGTTCTTGCCTATTCCTACAAGTCGCTGTAGAAATAGAGAGTTTTAAATTATTATTTATGCCGAATCGTTCTGACTGTAAGAGGGTGTTTCCGTGATTGAAATCGATGCGCTGCGCGGCCGCATGGCGCGCCAGGCGATGGCTATCGCCAGCGGCAATGGCTACACGCCGTCGCCGGTGCCGCGGGTGAAGATTTTGTATGTCGATCGCCACAGTCCGCGTCAGCCGGTGATGTATGAACCGGGGATCGTCATCGTTTTTCAGGGGCACAAGGTCGGTTATTGCGGCAATAAGAAGTTCCAATACGATCCGCGCAACTACCTGCTGATGACGGTGCCGCTGCCGTTTGAATGCGAAACCTTCGCCAGCCCGGAACTGCCGCTGGTTGGGTTGGCGGTCAATATCGATACCCAAATGCTGCAGGACTTGCTGATCGACATCGGCGACGACGACTACCTGATGCAACCGCGGGCGGAGAGCAACGGGGTGAACCTGGCGGAAATGACGGAAGAGTTGCTGTGCGCCACCGAGCGTCTGCTGGACGTGATGGCCAATCCGCTCGACGCCAGGGTGCTGGGGCCGCAGATCGTACGGGAGATTCTCTACTATGTGCTGCGCGGCGCCTGCGGCGCCTCGCTGCAGGAGCTGGTGAATCGCCATACCCACTTCAGCCAGATCGCCAAGGCGCTGCGGCGCATAGAAAATCAGTATGCTGACAATCTCAACGTCGAGCAGCTGGCCGGCGAAGTCAATATGAGCGTGTCGGCGTTCCATCACAACTTCAAGGCGGTGACCAACACTTCGCCGCTGCAGTATGTGAAGTCGTACCGGCTGCACAAGGCGCGCCTGCTGATGGTGCATGACGGCCTGAAGGCCAGCACCGCGGCGATCCGCGTCGGCTACGAAAGCGCGTCGCAGTTCAGCCGCGAGTTCAAACGGCTGTTCGGCATGACACCGAGCGACGAAGTCGCCCGGCTGCGCGACGCCAACCCGCTGCTGCTGGAGGGGTGAGTCGCCGCCGGGCGGCGAGTTATGGGGTCAATACGATCTTGCCGAACGGCCCGCGATCGAGGTGATCCAACGCCTGGGGCAGTTGATCTAAGCGGTATACCTGGTCGATCACCGGTTGCAGTTTGACGGCGTCCACGGCGCGCACCAGGTCTTCCAGCGCGCGGCGGTGGCCGACGCCGATGCCCTGAATCACTGCGGATTTCAATAGCAATGGGCCGGCGGGGGCGGAGATTTCGTTGCCTTCCAGAATGCCGATTACCGAGATACGTCCTCCCACCGCCACGGCCCGCACCGAGTTGCCGAGATTAGTGCCGCCCACGGTATCCACCACATGGTCGATGCCGCGATCCTGGGTCAGCTGATAGACCTTCTCCCCCCAGTCGCCATGCAGACGATTGATGCCGTGGTCGGCGCCCAGCGCCTTGGCGCGCGCCAATTTTTCGTCGCTGCCGGAAGTGACGTACACCTCGGCACCCTGCGCTTTGGCGATCTGCAGCGCGAACAGCGCCACGCCGCCGGTGCCTTGCACCAATACCGAGTCGCCGGCGCGCAGTCTGCCTTGCTCCACCAGTGCGAACCAGGCGGTCAGCCCGGCGCACGGCAAGGTGCTGGCCTGAGCATCGTCCAGCGACGCCGGCGCCGCCACCAGCCAATCTTCATGCAGTATCACGTATTCCGCCAGCACGCCCTGATAAAAACCGCCGAGGGTGTGATAAGGCACCCGGCGCGCATCGCCGTAGGGTTTTTGCTCGCCGTCGAGCCAACCGGGGCTGAAGGTGGAAATGACGCGCGCGCCGGGCTGAAAGCGGCTGACGCCGGGACCGATGGCATCGACCTCGCCGGCCATGTCCGAGACGGGAGTGAACGGCTGCGGCAGCGTGAGCCCCATGCCGCTTTCTATCATCAGTTTGTCACGGTAATTGAGTGAGATAGCCTTCACTTTCACTCTGATTTCGTGCGGCCCCGGCTGTGGGATGGCGCTTACGCTCAGCTGCAGGTGCTCACGCCCCAGGGTGCCCATCGTCCAGCGTTGCATGGTGTTGGTCATGATGTTCTCCAAAGTCAGCGATTAACAGACCTGCCGATAATATCGTTGATGAAGGTTCGCCAGTGGCGATAAGATTTCCGCAGATTGTTTCTTTCAGAGCGACAAATCATGAGCGATCGGTTGAACGGCATTTCGGTATTCGTTACCGCCGTGGAGGCGGGCAGTTTTGCAGTGGCGGCCAGCCGGCTGCATCTTTCGCGTTCGGCGGTCGGCAAAACCATCGCCCGGTTGGAGCAGCGGCTGGGGGTGCGGCTGTTTCATCGCACCACGCGCAGCCAGAGCCTGACCGACGACGGTGCGCTGTTCTACGAGCGTTGCCTGCGGGCGCTGGAGGAGATCCGCGGCGCAGAAACGCTGCTGGAGTCGGGAAAACGACAGGTCAGCGGCCGGCTGCGGGTGTCGATGCCGGTGCTGTTTGGCCGCATGTGCATTGCGCCGCTGCTGACCGAACTGACGCGCGAGCATCCTGGGTTGGAGTTGGAGCTATCGTTCAGCGATCGGGTGGTGGACCTGATTGAGGACGGTTTCGATATGGCGATTCGCAACGGTACACTGGCCAACAGCAGCGGCTTGGTGGCGCGGCGTATCGGCGATCACCGCATGGCGCTGTGCGCCTCGCCGGCCTATCTGCAGCGTCGCGGCGAACCGCATAACATTGAGCAGTTGGCGCAGCATGAGGCGGTGACCTACATGCGCGCCGGCGCGCGGCGCAGCTGGCGGGTGCTGGACGAAGGCGGCAAGCCGCAGGAGGTGATGCCGAACAACCGGCTGCAGATGGACGACCTGCAGGCCATTGCGGATGCGGCGACGGCAGGATTCGGTATCGCCTGGCTGCCGTGCTGGCTGGTGCGTGAACAGCTGCTGAGCGGGGCGTTGGTGCGCTTGCTGCGCGATCGGCCGGGTGCGGCCTTTGAAGCGCATGCGGTATGGCCGCACACGCCCCATCTGCCGCTGAAGGTGCGGCTGGCGGTGGATACGCTGGTGAGCAAGTTGCCCCCCAGCCTGGCGCTGGTCGAAAAGGCGCTATAACGCGCCGGGCTTAAGACGAGGCGGCGCGCTTCTTGCGCCAGATCACCAACATGGCGCCCAATAAGCCGACGAACAGCAGCAGCAGCGGCAGCAACATCAAGCCGGTCATCACCTGACTTTCGTGGCGTTTCACCAGCGGGATTTGGCTGAAAGCGTAGCCGAGGCCCACCAGCGCACAGACCCAGATCGCCGCGCTCAGCCAGTTGAACACCTGAAAGCGCGAGCTATTGAGCCCGGAGATGCCGGCCATGGTTGGCAGCAGTGTGCGCACGAAACCGAGGAAACGGCCGATCAGCAGCGCCGTCAGCCCATGGCGGTTGAACAGGCTGTGCGCGCGCTGGTGGTATTGCGCCGGCAACTGCAGCAGCCAGCCTTTTACCAGGCTGGTATGGCCCAGCCAGCGGCCCTGGATATAACTCAGCCAGCAGCCGAGGCCGGCGGCGGCGGTCAAAATCAGCAGAGTGGGGGCAAAGCCCATCACGCCTTTGGCGATCAGCGCACCCGACAGCAGCAGCAGGCTGTCGCCGGGGAGGAAGGAGGCGGGCAGCAGTCCGTTTTCCAAAAACAGGGTGGTGAAAAGCACGGCGTAAACCACCCAAATCACGCTTGGATCGGCGAGGGCGACAAAGTCCTGCTGCCAAAGCGCATGAATAATATCTCGTAATACATCCATTTTATGTCCTGTTGCATGCCGGTTGCGCCCGGGGTCACGTTCTCCAGGATGCGGCGGTTACCGTATCTGACAGTTACCCGGTTAGTGTACCGCTAATAGCTTAAGCCGACATTAAACGAGACGAAGAAAATTACCGGAATCCGCCTTAGCGCACGCCACTGAGGCGATCGAAACCGGCGGCCAGATCGGCGATCAGGTCTTCGACGTTCTCCAGGCCGATGTGTAAGCGCACCAGCGTGCCGGAGAAGTCGACGCCGCCCGCCGGGCGGATCGCTTCCAGTTCTTCCGGTTGGTTGGCCAGGATCAGCGACTCGAAGCCGCCCCAGGAGTAGGCCATGCTGAAGTGGCTGAAGTTGTCCAGGTAAGCGGCCAACTGCGTATCGTCCAGCCGTTCCTTCAGCACGAAAGAGAACAGTCCGTTGCAGCCGCTGAAGTCGCGGCGGTAGAACTCGTGGCCCTTGCAGCTCGGCAGGGCCGGATGATTGACCGTCGCCACCTCCGGCCGCGCGGCCAGCCAGTTGGCGACCTCGATGCTGCTGCGTTCGTGCTGTTTCAGCCGCACGCTCAGGGTGCGCAGGCCGCGGCTCGCCATGTAGGCGGTGTCGGCATCCACCATCTGCCCCATCAGATAGGAGTACTCGCGCAGTTGGTCCCAACAGCGCGCGTTGGCGACGGCGGTACCGAGCATGTAATCGGAATGGCCGATCAGGTACTTGGTGCCGGCCTGAATAGAAATGTCGATGTCGAAATCCAGCGCCTTGAACAGCACGCCCGCCGCCCAGGTGTTGTCGATCATGATCACCACGTCCGGCGCCACGGCGCGAATGGCCTGCACCATGGCCGGGATATCCTGCACTTCCAGGGTGATGGAACCGGGGGACTCAAGGAACACCACGCGAGTATTGGGTTGGATCAGATTGGCGATGTCGGCGCCGATCAGCGGATCGAAATAGGTGGTGCTGACGTTCATGCGGCCGAGGATATGGGTGCAGAAATCCTGGGTCGGCTCGTACACCGAGCCTGTGACCAGCAGGTGATCGCCGGCGCCGACGAACGACAGGATCGCATTGGCCACCGCCGCCGCGCCGCAAGGGTACAGCACGCAGCCGGCGCCGCCCTCAAGCTCCACCATCGCATCCTGCAGCGCAAAGTGGGTCAGGGTACCGCGTCGGCCATAAAACAGCTCGCCGTGGGCGCGCTGTGCGGTGGCGTGTTTTTTGGCGGCGACGGAGTCGAAGACCAGGGAAGAGGCGCGTTGCGTAACGGGATTGACGGAGCCCTGGGTGTAGCGTTTGCCGCGGCCGGCGCCGATCAGCGTGGTTTCGATGTGTTTTGACGTCATGGTACCTGGCTCACCTCTGGTTGCTCTGCACGTGCCCGTTTGCGATAGCCCTTACGTTAGCATGAGTTAATATAGCCATCCAGACGTTTTAACTTCTGGATATAGAAACGGCTATAATTGGCTGCCGGTCACGCATTTCTCGCGTCATCCTTCTGCCGAGTGGGAAGAGAGAAGCCCATTCCTCGGCTGAGGCGCCGTTCGGCAGCGTGGTCTTGTTGCACCGTTGTGGGATAAAAGTAACGAAATCGCCCTATAAAAGGGGCTTTTAGCGCTGAACGGACGCGGATTGGCACTTTGCGGCTAGGCTGTCTAAAATTTTCTCGTTTATTTGGTAAATAATAATGAGAACTACTATCAATCCCCGGTTGGTTTGATATGATCGCACGCTGAATTATTCCTTAATTTTGATCGGTAATGGGTGGAGGCACAGCGTGAAAACGGCTGGCAAGAATTTAAATCAAGGATCGTTCGGTCAGGGCCGGGCGCAGTGGGGCAAGGCCTTTGGCCGCAGCCTGATGGCTTCTATGGTGCTGGTCGTGGGGCTGGCCGGCAGCGCGCAGGCCGCGCCGGCGACCAACCCGGCCGTTACCGAAAGCGTTGCGCCGAGCACCGCGCCGGCAGCCGCCGCGCCTGAGAGCATCACGCCGGTGAACCCGGCACCAACGATCCAACCACCGGAAACTCGCGGCATGGACCTGTCCGTCTGGGGCATGTATCAGCACGCCGACGCGGTGGTGAAAGCGGTGATGATCGGCCTGGTGTTGGCCTCGATCGTGACCTGGACCATTCTATTCTCCAAGGGCAGCGAACTGCTGCGTGCCAAGCGCCGTCTGCGCCGCGAACAGCTGACGCTGGCCGAAGCGCGTTCTCTGGATGAAGCCTCCGAACTGGCGCAAAACTTCTCACCGGAGAGCGTCAGCGCGGTATTGCTGAACGACGCGCAAAATGAGCTGGAGCTGTCTGCGGAATCCAACGACAACAACGGCATCAAAGAGCGCACCGGTTTCCGCCTCGAGCGCCGCGTAGCGGCCTACAGCCGCAACATGGGCCGCGGCAACGGTTTCCTGGCCACCATCGGCGCCATCTCGCCGTTCGTCGGTCTGTTCGGTACCGTGTGGGGCATCATGAACAGCTTCATCGGCATCGCCCATTCGCAGACCACCAACCTGGCGGTCGTGGCGCCGGGCATCGCGGAAGCGCTGTTGGCGACCGCACTAGGTCTGGTCGCGGCTATCCCTGCCGTCGTTATCTACAACATCTTCGCTCGCGTCATCAGCGGCCATCGCGCCCAGGTGGGCGACGTAGCGGCACAGGTCTTGCTGCTGCAGGGCCGTGATTTGGATCTGGCCGCGACGGCGGAAGCCAAGCGCTCACAGCACGCACACCAACTGCGGGCGGGGTGAGTCATGGCGATGCGCTTAAATGAAGATCTGGACGACAGCGGCGAACTGCATGAAATCAACGTAACGCCGTTTATCGACGTCATGTTGGTGCTGTTGATCATCTTTATGGTGGCCGCGCCGCTGGCAACGGTAGATATCCGCGTCGATCTGCCGGCCTCCTCCGCCAAGCCGCAGCCGCGGCCGGAGAAACCGGTGTTCCTGTCGGTGAAGGCCGACAAGCAGCTCTACGTCGGCGATCAGCCGGTGAATGCCGATCAGCTGACTTCGGTGCTGGATCAACGCACTCAGGCGAACAAAGAAACCACCATCTTCTTCCAGGCGGACAAGAGCGTGGACTATGAAACGCTGATGAGCGTGATGGACACTCTGCGTAAAGCCGGCTACCTGAAAGTGGGGCTGGTGGGCATGGAAGGCGCCGCCAAATAGCGGGCTGATGAAACAGAAAAGGGCGCTTCGGCGCCCTTTTTTACTGGTTCAGAGATATCACTCTCCGGCCAACAAAGCCCGGGAACCGGCATGGCGCCAGCGGATACGGCCCGGCAGATAAAGCGCGTTCTGTTCCAGCGGCCGCTCGTCGATCAGTGCGGTGACTTGGTCGAAGCTATATTGCGCCAACGCCCGGCAGTCCTGTGCGACGGTGTCGATCTTCAGCGTCATGCAGTCGAACAGGTAGTGATCGTCGAAGCTGCACAGGTGGATGTCGCTCTCCATCAGCTGATGTTGAGTCAGATAACGCAATACCCCTTCCAACAGGCCGCAGGCGGCGGTAAACAGCGCTTTGGGCGGCCGCCCCAACTGTGCGCAAAGCTGAGCGAACATCTCGTAACCTGAGCTGGGATGATAGTTGCCGTTGATGATCCATTCCGGTTTGCACGTTATGCCGGCGCGCTGCAGGCCAAGCTGGAAACCGGCCAGCCGATCGCGGGTCGGCGAAATGCGCGGCTGCCCGCCGAGAAAATAGATCTCGTCCGGATGTTGGCGCGCGACCTTTTCCACCAGGTCGGCGGTCGAGTTGACCGAATCGGTGATCACCAGCGGCAGTTCGGAACCGGCGATCAGACGATCCATCTGCACCACCGGTAGCCCGGCGTTGATCTTCTGGTATTCGGCATCGTTCAACTGGCTGGAGGCGACGATCAAGCCGTCCACCTGCCGCTGCACCAGACTGTTCACCGCCATCATTTCCTGCGCTGGGTTTTCATCGGTGCAGGCGATCAACAGCTGCAGCCCGGCTTCGCGGCATAGCGTTTCCAGCTCGCGCGAAATCACCGCAAAACCGTAGTTGGTCATCTCCGGTACGACCAACCCCAGCGTGTGGCTGCGGTTGGAGCGCAAAGAGCGGGCGTGGATGCTGGGCTGATAATGGTGTTCGTGCGCCAGCGCCAGAATGCGATCGCGGGTGTCGTCGGACACCCGGTATTCCTTGCTGCGGCCGTTCAGCACCAGGCTGGCGGTCGATTTCGACACCCCGGCCAGCGTGGCGATGTCACTGATGGTAATGCGTTTATTTTTTTTCACTGACGCCATCTGAAGTCATCGGAGGATGCGTCATTCTAGCATGCATGGCGTCAGCGGCCAGTATTCCAACGCCAGCGGCGCGCTCCCGCACAGCCGCAGTTGCGGCTCACCAGCCGGGAAGTAGCGTGCGCTCATCACCGCCTCGCCATGATTGATGAAAATCTCCACGCTGGAACGATCGAACAGCAGTTGCAGATGCGTGACCGGGCCGCGCCAGTAACGGTGCTCCGGCCGGCCGTCGGCCAGGGAAGCACGCGTCAGCTGCAGCCTTTCGCCGTCCCAGTTCAGCGTCATCGCGTCGCCAAAGGTTGCGTTGAACGGGCCCTGTGGCGTTAATTGCAGCTCTGCGGCGCCCAGTGCGTAGACGGGGGCGTCATCGGCGCGCCCCTGCCAGCATGTTGGTTCGCCGCGCAGCTGTTGCAGCTCGCGTGCCGGGCGCTGGTGGAGGCGGCCATGCTGCAGCAACAGCTCGCGCGGGCAGGTCATGGTGTGGAGCCAGCCGTAAAGGCGCGTCGGATGGGCTTCTTCATCTTGTTCGGGTACGCCCATCCAGCCGAACATCAGGCGGCGACCATCTTCCGCCAGCGTTGTCTGCGGCGCATAAAACTCGAAGCCGGCGTCCAGTTCGCGAAATTCGCCGTGACGGAAGGCTGCCTGCTGGTAATCCAGCTTGCCGAGCAGATAACCGGCCTGATAGCGATTGAGGTAACGTTCTGACTGCGGCGCCAGTCCCTGCGGGCAGCAGATCAACACCTCGTCACCGTCCAACGAGAACAGATCCGGGCACTCCCACATGTAGCCGAATTCACTCAGACCGTTCAGGCCGGAACCGGCGATTTCTCCCAGCGCTTGCCAGTCGCGCAGATCGCTGGAACGACATAGCAGCACCTTACCGCGATCCTGCAAGTCACGTGCGCCGAGCACCATGTACCAGTCATTTTGATGACGCCACACTTTCGGATCGCGTACGTGACCGCTGTAGCCCTCCGGCAGCGGCAGCACCGGCCCGAGTTTGCGATATTCGCCCCGCTCGCTTTCCTGAGCCAGGCATTGGTAGGCGGTGCGTGAGCCGTCTGGGAATTTCACGTTGCCAGTGTAGATCAGCGTGATTTTGTCTTCCGCCACCACGGCCGAGCCGGAGTAACAGCCGTGGCTGTCGTAACAGGCGCCGGGCGCCAGGGCGATCGGCTGGTGCTCCCAATGCAGTAAATCGGCTGACTGCCAGTGTCCCCAGCATTTGTTGCGGTGATCGCAACCCAGCGGATTCCACTGATAAAACAGATGATAAATGCCGTTGTGCTGGATAAAGCCGTTGGGATCGTTCAGCAGGCCAACGCTGGGTGCCAGATGCCAGTCCGGTCGGTGCGGATCGCGCCGCGCGAGCGGCTGGCCGTTCATTAACGCCCGCATTGCCTGCTTGATTAAGCTGAGTTCTTCCATCATTGCGCGTCCGTTTTGTATTTCAGCAATAGGGAGAGGACAAAGGCGCTGCCAAAGGCGATCGCCAGACCAATGATATAGCTGACCAGAGAACTGGCCTGCACGATCGCCATGCCGGGGATCGCCGTCAGCCCGACCGCGTTCATGCCGACATGGTTGGCCACCACCCAGGCACCGCCGAGCGCTCCGCCCGCCAGCGCCGCCAGAAACGGTTTCACGAAGCGCAGGTTGATGCCAAACAGCGCCGCCTCGGTGATGCCGAGCATGGCGGAAAAGGCCGAAGGTACCGCAATGGCTTTGATTTTGGCGTCGCGGGTTTTGAAATAAACCGCCAGACAGGCGCCGCCCTGAGCGATGTTGGCCATCGACCAGATCGGCAGCAGGAAGTTGACGCCGATATTGGGGTTGCCGAGCAGCCCGGCCTCTACCGCGTGGAAACTGTGGTGGATGCCGGTGATGACGATAGCGGAATAGAGACCGCCGAACAGCAGCCCGGCGAACCACCCCGCATGGACAATCAGCGTGCTGAGCACGAAGGAGATGCCGTCGCCCAGCGCCCGACCGGCGGGGCCGATAAACAGCAGGGCGACAAAGCCTGAGATGACCACCGTCAGGAACGGCGTCAGGATCAGATCGAGCGCGTTGGGGATCACCTTGCGCAGGCGTTTTTCCAACAGGCTCATGAACCATACCGTCAGCAGCACCGGGAACACGGTGCCCTGATAGCCGATCATGGCGATTTCCAGACCGAAGAGGTTCATGGTGTGGAACCCTCCGGCGACGCCCCAGGCGTTGGTCAACGCCGGATGTGTCAAAATGCCGCCGAGCGTGGCGCCCAGATAAGGGTTGCCGCCGAATTCGCGTGCGGCGGTGAAACCGATCAGAATCGGCAGGATAATGAACGCCGCCGAGCTGAACATATCCAGCATGATGAACAACGCACTGTCGGCATCGGCCCAGCCGTAGGTTTTCACCATGCCGAGCAGCCCCATTAACAGACCGGAAGCGACGATCGCCGGGATGATTGGCACGAAGATGTTCGACAGCAGGCGGGCGATGCGCTGCAGCGGGTTGAGTTTTTTCGCCGCGATATCGGCGGCTTCGGCCTTGCTGGATTCGCTGACGCCTGCCGCCTTGATGAATTCCGCATGCACCTTGTTGACCAGCCCGGTGCCGAAGATCACCTGGATCTGGCCAGCGTTGCTGAAGCAGCCTTTGACGCCGTCCAGTTTGCCGATGGCCTCTTTGTCCACCTTGCTGTCGTCCACCAGCACCAGGCGTAAGCGCGTGGCGCAGTGGGCGGCGCTGGCGATGTTCTCTTTACCGCCGAGCAGCGGCAACAGCGCGTTGGCGGTTGCGGTAATGTCCATGTTGTCCCCTTGCTAAATTAAAATGTCGCCGTGCAGTTTGCGGCGCAATTCCGTGAATCGGTGTCAGAAGAAATACTTGAATCTGGCGCGCACGCCGTAACGCTGGTCGTTGTCGCCGTTGGCGATCTTGTTCTCGGCGTTGGCTTCCAGCAGCGAAACATAGGCGCCTAAATACACATTGAAATTCTTCATATTCATAATATTAGGTATCTGATACGACGCATGAACGGTGTGGATGTCGTAGTTGCCCGGCTCGCTGAGCGGATTGTGGATATCGGCGGCGATCCCGGCGGTATTGAACTCTTGGATGTTGTTATGGGCATAGATATAACCCAGTTCGAAGCGCCGCCACAGCACGTTGACGCCAGCGGTAAAGTCTTGCTCGCCTGACGCATCCAGATAGGCGGTGCTCAGGTTGGCCACCATGCCGTTATCCGGATCGGCCGCGTTGGTGTTCCAGCTCATGGTCATGCCGTAGCCGTTGCGCTTCGATTGATCGACGAAGCGGCCCTGGCTGTCCTGATAGCCGTAGGCATTATTCACCACGTTGCTTTCCATCGCCGCCGCGATGCTGAAGGCATCTTTCTTCCAGGCGATCACCGGGCGCAAATAGGCGACGTTTTTCTTATTGTCCAGCGCATTGCCGTGGTAGCTGCTGTCCTGGAACAGCGAGGTGCCGTCTTCCACCAGCGTGTTCAGTTCGAAATAGACATCCCCGGCGTATTTGCTCAACATCAGGTTCCCGCCGCTGCTGCTGCGGCCACGGCCTTCTTTCATCATATAGATATAGCCAAAGCCGTCAGCGTACAGATCGTTGGCGGTATTGCCGGAGTATTGAATGAAGGTGTCCTGATTCAGCGGGAACATGTCGTAGGCTTCGAAGCGGCCGATTTTGGTTTGCCAGTTCTTTTCATTGCCGAAGAAGAAAGCTGCATCGTCCAGGTTCATTTTGCCGGTCATGTCCGCCAGCGGCTGGACGCTGAAGCCGGAAAAGTTGCCGCCCGGATTGCGGCGATAGCCGTCCAGTCCCACCAGAATGCGGCCGTTGATATCCCAGCGCTCTTTGTTGCCGGGTTTCCAATCCTTGTGATCGCTGCCTTTCAACGACGTCAACTGGCCGCTGCGGCTGGCGCCGTCCAGATTGAACTCCACGTCGCCGTACACCTTCAGATCGTTGAAGCCGTTCAGTTTCAGCGCGCCGGTCGAGGGAGATTGCGTTTCCGGCGCGGCGGCACGTTGCGCGACCTGAGCGGTTTGCCTTTCGGTGTTGGCGGTGCGCTGTTCCAGCTGTTGCGCCCGACGTTCAGCCGCCGTGGCGCGGGTTTCTGCCTGTGTGGCGCGCCGTTCCGCCTGCGCCAGACGTTGTTCCAGCGCGTTGAGACGCGCCTCGATACTATTGCCGCTCGAGGCCGCTGCGTTGGAAGCGGAGAGGAAAAGCCCTGTTGTTATCGCCAAATAGCTGAGTTTTTTCATCATCGTCTATCATCCGGGAAGGGTTGTTATTATTTTTTGCTAAATTGCTAAACCGGTTTTTCAAGGCGAAAGATAGCGATCGAGAAGCGGACTGGCAATCAAGTTTGCTAACCCGATTCAGCTATTGTGATCGAGTACGCAAATCGTGGGCTAAAAGACCACGGCGCTAAGGAGAGCGCCGTGGACGCAGAGAGTCAACGCAGGAAAGCAGCCAACTCGTCGGCGCAGGGCAGGGCGGTCATGGCGCCTTTGGCGGTGGTGGCCAGCGCGCCGCAGGCCTGAGCCTGAGCGATGATCGCCGACCATTGTGCTTCTTGCGGCAATTCGTGAAGACGTGCCAGCGCCGCTAACAGCCCGGCGACGAAGGCATCGCCGGCGCCGGTGGTATCTACCGGCACGACAGGCGGAGCGGGGAAATGGCGCAGACGATGCCCATCGTGTACGCAGACGCCATCGCCGCCCAGCGTTACCAGCAGCAGGCGCAGCGGATAGGTTTGCATCATCCAGCGAATGGCGTTCTCCAGATCGTCAAGATGGCTGATAAAAGCCAGCTCTTCGCGCGACAGTTTCACCACGTCCGCCAGCAGCAGCGCCTTTTGCAGACAGGGGCGCAGCGCTTCCGGCTGGCGCCAGACCTCTTCGCGGATGTTGGGATCGAAACTGACCCGGCCACCGGCCGCCCGGATGCGTTCCATCGCGGCAAAGGCCGCGCTGCGGCTGGGTTCCTGAGAGAGCGCGATGGAGCAGAGGTGCAGCCATTCCCCCTGTTGGAAAACCGGCAGATCGTCGGGCTGCAAAAACAGATCGGCGCTGGGCTGCACCATAAACGTGAATGAACGCTCACCCTGCTGATCGAGATCCACCACGACCGTGGAGGTGTGATGTTCGGGATCCGGCCGCATATGGCCGATATCCACCCCTTCATCGCTTAGCACCTGCTGCAAAAAGGCGCCGAAGCTGTCTTGCCCCACCCGGCCGATAAAGGCGCTGTCGCCACCGAGGCGGGCGATACCTACCGCCACGTTAGCCGGCGCGCCACCGGGGCATTTGAGATAGCCGTTGGCATTTTCCGGCACCAGGTCGATCACGGCGTCGCCCAGTACCCATACGCGATTCATCATGCATAATCCCTGTTTTTGTCCTTGTTAGATGGGTTGCTAAAATAGAAGAACCGGTTTAGCAAGGCAATGAAATAATGCGTTAAGGTGTTTGGAGGGTGAGGAAGATCAATCTTTCTGCTTGGCCTGGGGGAAGGGAGTCTGCCCCGCGAACCGGCGCGGGGCGAGATAACGGGGTGGCTTAGCCCATCTTCGGGTAGACGCCGGGGCCGATTGGCAACCCAAGCGCATACCAGGCCAGCAGCAGCAAAATCCACACGCTGAAGAACACCAAAGGATAGGGCAGGATCAGCACGTAATAGGTGCCGAGCTGCGCGTCTTTGCGGTAGCGCTGCAGGAAGCCGAGGAACAGCGGCAGGAACGGCGACATTGGCGCCAGCGGCAACACCGCAGAGTCGGCGATGCGAAAGATCATCTGGGCGAATGCCGGGTGAAAGCCGAGCAACATAAACATCGGCACGAAGATCGGCGCCAGAATCGACCAGATCGCCGAGCCGCTGGCGATGAACATGCACAGGAAGGCGGAGAGGAACATCAGGCCGAGAAACGCCGGTGCGCCGCTCATGCCGGCGGCTTCCAGCATGTCGGTCAGGCCGACGGCCATAAACTTGCCCATGTTGCTCCAGTTAAAGAACGCCACGAACTGCGACAGCGGAAACACCATCACGATAAAACCCGCCATGCTTTTCATCGGATCGAGCAAGTGGTGGGGAATATCGTCCGGCCGCCGGATCTGTTTGGTGACCACGCCATAGGTAATGGCGACGGTGAAGAAGAACAGGATGATGATCGGCACAATGCCCTTGATGAACGGGGAAGGGATCACCGAACCGGTGTGCGGATCGCGCAGCGGCGCGGCCTCCGGCACCACCAGGGCGGCGATGATGGCGATAAACACCAGTGCGGCGATGCCGCTCATCATCAGCCCCCGGTTCTGCAGCGGGGTCAGCGCTGCGATTTTGTCTTCGGCGCTGCCTTGCCACTTCGGCAGTCGGGGCTCGATAAACTTGTCGGTGAGCAGTGCGCCGGCGATGGTCAGCACGATCACGGAGGTGGCCATAAAGTACCAGTTGTCGATTACGCTGACGTGAACCGCGCCGTCCACCGCCTTGGTGGCTTCGGTGCTGATGCCGGAAAGCAATACGTCGGTGGTGACGATCAACAGGTTGGCGGTAAAGCCGGAGGCGACGCCGGCGATCGCCGCCAGCAGCCCGGCTATCGGGTGGCGGCCCACCGCGATAAACATCAGCGCGCCAAGCGGCGGCATCACCACCAGCGCGGCGTCCGATGATATATGGCTGAAGAAGGCGATAAACAGCACCATATAGCTGGCGTAGCGGGCGCTGACGCGCGAGGCCATTTTGTACATCAGCGCCTGCAGCAGGCCGACCTTTTCTGCCAGGCCGGCGCCTATCACCAGCGCCAAAATAGCCCCCAGCGGCGCAAAGCTGCTGAAGTTATGGATGATGTTGGGGAATATCCATTGCATGCCCGCCACGCTCATCAGGTTATTTACCTTGATGAGTTCGCCGGTGGCCGGGTTTTTCACCGCCACGTCGAGCCAGGAAAACAGTGCGGTGGCCAGCATAAGCACCAGGATCAAATAGACGAACAGGAGAAACGGATTGGGGATCTTATTGCCGATGCGTTCTACCCAGTAAAAAACGCGTCCGGGGCTTTTATTGATTGGCGTTGTGGCCTCACTCATGATTTTACCCTCTGTGTTTGCTCTGTTGTGTGATTGTTATTATTTGATTTATTTATAATTATGTTTATTGACCCGGTTGCCCGGGCCCTGTCTGTTCATGTTATTTCAATGGCGATGGTTGCACCCCCTGTGGGATTGGGCAGCGGTACGGCTGTTCGGCGCGCTGGCGCTCGAACTCGCTGCGGCAGCGCGCCAGCAGGGCGCTGTCGCTCAGCAGATCGATGGCGGTCGCCGCCATCACCTTGCCGGCCAGGCACATGCCCTTATGGGCGATAGCGGTGCGGCCCTGCGCCACCAGTTGCCAGGTGTGCAGCGGAGTGCCGAGTGCGAAACAGGGACTGAAGCATTGGGCGGTCGGCGTCACCCAGCTCACGTCGCCAACGTCGGTAGAGCCGTACAGCAGGTCGTCGGATTCCACATAAGGCGCGACCTCGTCCATCAGTACCTTATCTCCCAGCAGTTGCACCCACTCGCGCCCGGCCGCGCCGCCGGTGCGGGCAATATTGAGTTTGGCGTTGCGCAGATCGTCGCGGCTCAGCGTCTGGCGGATTTCCTTGGCGAAGCGGCGTTCGGCGTCGCTGTACTCGGGCAGACCGAAATCGCACAGGTTTTGATACATCGCCCGTTCCAGACTGCGGTTCGGCACATAGTTGGAGCAGGCTTTGTCGAAGCGCACTTCCATCTGGGTGTCAGTCATCAGCGCTGCGCCCTTGGCGATGTTGATCACCCGTTGGTAAATGTCCTGCGCCTGATCGAGCTGCGGCGCGCGGATCAGGTACAACACTTCGGCGTCGGCCTGCACCACGTTGGGCGAGCTGCCGCCGGTGTTGGTGACCGCGTAGTGCAGCCGCGCTTCCTGCACGATATGTTCGCGCAGGAAGTTGGCGCCGGTATTCATCAGCGTCACCGCGTCCAGCGCGCTGCGCCCCAGGTGCGGCGAGTTGGCGGCATGGGCGGCGACGCCCTTGAAGTGAAACGCCGCCTGAATGTTGGCCAGCGTGCTGGTATTGAACATGCCGCTGAAGCCTTCCGGGTGCCAGGTGAGGGCGGCGTCGACGTCGTCGAACAGGCCTTCGCGCACCATAAAGGTCTTGCCGGAGCCGCCTTCTTCGCCCGGGCAGCCGTAGAAGCGCAGGGTGCCGGTCAGCCGGTTCTGCTGCATCCACGCCTTGGCGGCGAAGGCGCCGGCCAGCGCCGCGGTGCCCAGCAGGTTGTGGCCGCAACCATGACCGTTGCCGTTTTCCACCAGCGGCTGTGGCGTGGCGCAACCGGCCTGCTGGCTCAGCCCGGCCAGCGCGTCGTACTCGCCCAGCAGCGCGATGACAGGGTGGCCGCTGCCGTAGCTGGCGATAAACGCCGTCTCGATGTCGCCCACGCCGCGTTCAACCGAAAAGCCTTCCTGCTCCAGCGCATCGGCCAGCAGCGTAGCGGAATAGGTCTCGTTGAAGCGCGTTTCCGGATGGTCCCAAATCGCGTCGCTCAGCGCGCTGAAGCGGGGTTGGCGTTGGTCAATGTAGTCGCCGATAAATGCCTGCCGTTGTGGATTGCTCATGCTTCGCTCCCGAATGTCGGCAGATTCAGCGCCAGCGACGCCAGCGTTTTCACCGCCACCGCCATCACCTGCTCGTTGAAGTCAAATTTTTCGTTATGGTGCCCGGCGCTCAGCTCGGTGCCGAAAATGACGTATGAGGCCTGGCCGCCGTGCGATTTCACCCGTTCCATCATGTAGGTGGCGTCTTCTGAGCCGGCGGCCTGTTCGCGGCGATCGACCACCGAGGCCAGCTCGGTTATCTGCTGCGCCTGGCGGCGGATGTAATCCACCCACGGTTGGGTCGGTTTGCTGCTCTGCGCCGCGCCCATCAGCGCGATATCGCAGGCGACGCCGTGCATCCTGGCGGCACCTTCGATGGCGTTCAGCGCCTGTTGATAAACGAACGCGTTGATCTCATTGGTGGCGCCGCGCGTTTCTACCTTCATAAACGCCCGATCGGCGATCACGTTGCGGCCGGTGCCGGCCTGCAGCACGCCGACATTGATGCGCGAGCTGCCTTCGCTGTGGCGTGGGATGGCGTAAAGCCCCAGCGTAGCCTGCGCCGCTGCCAGCAGCGCGTTGCGACCGTCTTCCGGCTTGGCGCCGGCGTGCGAGGCGACGCCGCGAAAGGTGACGTCCAGCTTGCTGGTGGCCATAAAGCTGTCGCTGCCGCACACCAGCTCACCGGCCGGCACGCCGGTGCCGATATGCACCGCGGTGAAGAAATCGACGTCGTCCACCACGCCGGCCTCTACCATCGATTTAGCGCCGCGTGTGCCTTCTTCTGCCGGCTGGAAGATCAGTTTGACGGTGCCGTTAAGCTGGGGCTCCAGGCTTTTGAACACGTGCGCCAGCCCCAGCCCGATGGTGGTATGGCCGTCATGACCGCATGCATGCATCATGCCGCTGTTGCAAGAGGCGAAGCCTTCACGAAACGGCAAATGTTCGGGTTCCAGCAATTCGTTGAGATCGAGGGCGTCCATATCCACGCGGTAGGCGATTGTTGGGCCGGGGCGGCCGGTATCGAGCGTTGCGACGATGCCGGCGAAGCCGCCGGAAAAGTGCGGCAGCCATTTCTCCAACGCCCCCTGATTGCGGGCGCGCTGTTCCTGCGCTTCCAGCTCGGCGGGAGAGGGCAGCCCCATGCGCGCCTCTGCCTTGATGACCTCGCGGCCCAGCTGCAGGTGATAACCCAGCCGATCGAGTTCTTCCGCCACCAGGGTGGCGGTGCGGAACTCAAACCAGCCGGACTCGGCATAGCGATGGAAGTCGCGGCGCCAGGCCTGCAATTGCGGGTACAAATCGGCCACCAACATCGAAAGCGAATTAGTCATAGTGATATCTCATAAGTTATCGCGCGCTGGATCGCTCCAGGCAGCAGTTATGCTCTGAACTGAAATCAGACGGTGAAGCTATTGCAAAGAAAAAGGTGTATTTGGTTACTAACTGCCGTGAATGGCGCTTATTGGCGCAGAAAATGCGCTTAATTAAGCGAAATAAGAATTTGGTTATTTATTATGTTTTTTCCGAATGTACACAATGGAATCTGGCTAAATAAGATGCCAATATCTTGCTATTGATAAATAACGGTTATCGCCTTTCGCCTATGCCAGCCTCGATAAAATTGCACCAATTACGTGCATTTGTGGACGTTAGCCGCCAGGGCAGCATCCGCGCCGCCAGTCGTACCTCACGCCTTTCCCAGCCTGCGCTGACCAAGGCCATTCAGGAACTGGAAGAGGTGCTGGGCGCCAAGCTGTTTATTCGCCGCAGTCAGGGGGTGGTATTGACCGACTGCGGCGATAACTTTTTCCAGCATGCCAGCCTGATCCTCGAAGAGCTGCGGGTGGCGCAGGAAGACATTCAGCAGCGGTTGGGGTTGGCGGGCGGCACGGTGAATATCGGCGTTGGCGGCAGCATCGCGCGCACCGTGATGCCGCAGGTGGTCACCCAGTTTCACCGTGAGTATCCCAACGTGAAGGTGCGGATCGTCGAGGGGCAGCTGGTGTCGATGATCCCTGAACTGCGCCAGGGCGAGCTGGATTTTACCGTCAATACCTACTATCCCAGCAGCCTCGATAACGAGCTGCAGTACGAACGGCTGATGGAAAAAGAGTATCGGGTGGTGGTGCGCAAAGGGCATCCGATGGAGGAGGCGACCTCGCTGAAACAGCTGCAGCACTGCGACTGGACCATGCCGACGCCGAAAGGCAGCTATTACCGGCTATTGCACGATCTGTTCGGGGACTTGGGCATGGCGCCGTCGATCAGTGTGACCTGCGAGACCTTTATGGCCTGTACCAGCCTGGTGGCGCAGAGCGATTTTGTCAGCATTCTGTCGGTGGACGTGATCTCCGATCCGATTCTGGGCAAGCATTTGGTGCCGCTCGAGCTGGAAGAGAGCCTGCCGAAGGCGACGTTTTATCTGATCCAACGCAAGGACACCACCCTGACGCCGATGGGCGCGCACCTGGCGCGCCTGTTTCGCCTTTACTGTCGGTGATACCGAGGCCCCGTTGGGGGCCTCGGTATCAGAACGCGATCGAGCCCTGCACGAAGAAAGTGCGCGGTTCGCCGACGTATTTGCCGAAGTTGTTGTCGTTGGAGCGGGTGAAGTAGCGCTGATCGAACAGGTTTTTCACCCCGGCACCCAGTGTCAGGTTCGACAGCTGCGGCCCGAAATTATATTCCCCGCGCATGTTCCACACCATGTAACCGGCGATATCGCCAAACTGGCCGTCGGCGCTCTCCTGCGTGATGTATTCCGGCCCGGTGCCCGGCGAGTGCTGTTTGGACTGCGCGTAGCCGTCCAGATTCCACACCCAGTTGCCGGTGGCGTAGCGCGTGCCGACGGTATACACCTGACGCGAGTAGAACGGCAGGTCTTTACCGGCGAAATCGCCCTTGTCGGTGCTGGCCTTGGTGTAGGTATAGCTGGTGTAGACGCTGGCGCCGTCGAGCGCGCGATTCAGCTCGCTGAGATCGTAGCTGAGTGCCAGCTCGATGCCTTTGTGCTTGGTAGCGCCCATATTGGTCCAGCCCACGTCGTTGCTGATGTACTGCAGCTGGTTATCGAAATCGATGTAGAACAGTGTGGCCTCGGCCTTGACCACGGTATCGTCGTAGCGGGTGCCGAACTCATAGGTGTGCGCTTTTTCCGCCGTCAGCCCCGGCGCCGGCTGGTTGCCGTTACCGCCTTTGGTCAGTTGGAAATACTGCATGCTGCCGAACGAAGTATTGGCGTTGGCGAACAGTTTCCAGGCGTCGGACAGATGATACATCACGTTCAATGACGGCAGCGGTTCGCTGTAGCTTTTCTCGCGGCTGATGTTGTTGAACGAATCGTCCACATGAGTGCGGATGCTTTCGTAGCGCAGGCCAGGCGTGACCGTCCAGTTGCCGACGTTGATGGTGTCGTCGATGTAGAACGCGTTGGCTGCGGTGCCGCCGGAGGTGTGCTGGTAATAGTCCGGGGTATCCGGCGTGGCGCCGACGTTCGCCGGGTTATACCAGGCCGAACGCGACGCCTTTTCATCCATGGTTTCATTCAGGTAGCGGTAGCCGAGGGTGATCTCGTGCGCCATATCCCAGAAGCGAAACAGCTGTGAATAGCTCGGTTCGATCGCCCAGGTCGAATAGTGGCGCGGATAGGACACCATGCGCCGCAATCCGGCGTTTTTGCCGGTGCCTTCCGATTCGATGTTGCTGCCGCGGTAGCTGTCGGTGAAGTAGGTCAGCACTTCGAACTGTTTGTCGTCTTCCTGATGCTTGTATTTGAACGACATATCCTTGCGGCGGCCTTCGAACTGATCCCACGGCCGCGTGGACTGGAACGGGTTCTGCGCGTATTGCGCTTTGCTCAGCCCGCCCGGCATGCCGGCTTTGGCGTCGTAGTAGTGAAAATTGGCCAGCAGTTCGTCGCGATCGGTGAACGCATAACGCGTTTTCAGCATGAAATCGTCGATGTCGGTGTTGTCGTTATTGTCGCGGTAGCCCTGACCGTGCAGGCCGGAGTAGAGCAGCTCGGCGCCGAGGCCGTTATCTGCGGTGCCGCCCACCGAGGCGCTGGTCAGGGTTTTCAGGCCGCCGTGGCTGGCGCCCTGGGTCTGTACGCTGGCGGTGCCGCCAAACTGTTTGGGAATGTCGCGGGTGACGAAGTTGATCACGCCGCCAACGTTTTGCGGCCCGTAACGCACCGCACCGCCGCCGCGCACCACGTCAACCGATTGCAGATTGCCGATCGACAGCGGCGCCATCGACAGCTGAGGCTGGCCGTAAGGCGCAACCGCCAATGGAACGCCGTCCATCAGAATGGTGGATCGCGGAGAAAGGCGAGAGGTCAGGCCGCGCACGCCGACGTTGAGCGAAATGTCGCTGCCGCCGGTGCCGTTGCTGTCGCGCACCTGCACGCCGGGCACGCCGCGCAGGCTGTCGGCGATGGTTTGATCGCCCTGTTCATGCATCTGCTGCTGAGTGACGATGGAGCGCGCGCCGGGATGGTTAAGCAGCACCGAACTGGTATCAGGGTTGTCCAGCCAGTTGCCGACGACGGTCACGGTGTCGGCATCGTTTTGAGATGAGTTATCAGCAGCAAGGACAGGGAGTGCGACGGCGATGGAGGCCGTCAGCAAAGAAAGCCGAAAAAGAGGTGACATAATAATGCCTTAAGAGTTTCAGACCCGGATGTGTTTTTTTAGAAAAGACAATCTTAATGATAATTATTGGCAAGTAAATAGAATTGTTACGGGATAGTTAAGCGGGTAACGATGTGGCGCGGGCGGGGTGTCAGGGCCCGGTTGGTGGGCCCTGAACGGACATTATTGCGGCGTAAGCCAGAAGACGCCGCTGTAATCCAGCGCGGTGAATTTCTGGTGGACCATTTCGATATCCGCTTGCGGATCAATATCTTTAAACAGCGCTGGGTGCAGGAATTTGGCGATTGCCTCAACGGCGATAAAGTTGAGCGGCGTGTCGTAAAATTGATGGTAAATCGCCATCACGCGTTTTTCTTTCACCGCTTTCAGTACGTTAATGCCGGTGCGATCCAGCAGATGCGCCAGTTTCTTTTGGCTGGTGGCCATATCGGTGGTGTAGCCCAGCGGCACCGCCAGCGTGCCGCGATGACCACGGCTCCAGTCGGCGCCGGTCAGCAGATAGAAATCCGGGTTGCTGCCGATCACCTGCTCGACGTTCACTTCACCGCCCATGTCGGAAAACAGCTTGCTGCCGATATTGTCGCCGCCGGCGGTCTCGATAAACTGCCCGAAGCTGCCTTTGCCGAAAGTGTTGCAGCACTGCTCGCCTTTGATGCCGGCGCTGCGTTCGATGAAGACGCTGGGGCGCTGCTCCGGTTTCAGCGTGGCGACCCGTTGGCGCACCAAGTCGAGCCGTTGCTGATAAAGCTGAATAAAGGCGTCGGCGTTGGGCTGTTCATCGAACACTTTACCCAGCAGCTGCATGCTGGCGACGGTGTTGGTCAACGGCTGCTGGCGAAAATCGATGATCAGCACCGGAATACCGACTTTTTCCAGCTGAGTCAGTACGCCACTGTCCTTCAATTTGCTCAGCAGACCGATGTCGAAAATGATCAGGTCCGGTTGTCGCACCACCGCGCTTTCTACGCTGAAATCGCTGGTGTAGGGGTTGTCGAAGGTGGGGATCTGCATGACCTGCGGGAATTTTTTTGCGTAGGCCTCCACCAGATCCGGTGCTTTGACCTTCAGCGAGTTGTCCCAGGCGATGATGTTTTTCAGCGGTTCCTGCGGATGCAGAATATTGAGCGCCAACAGTGCTCGGGCATCGGCCAGGATAACGCGTTTGGCCGGTTGCGGCAGAGTGACCTGACGGCCGGCGACATCGGTGACGACGATCGGCGCGGCCTGAGCGGCGCCGGCCAACAGCAGAATGCAGGCGGCCAGCCAGCGGCCGGCTTTGGCGATAAGAACAGCGGGCATGGAGATCCTTGAGTAATCGGCGAGGAACGAGAGCGCAATGATAAGCGATATCCTTTCGCTTTTTGAACACCCTTGATGCCGATAGTGGCTACTCCTGGCCCATCAGCGGGTCGCTGACGCTGTGTTCGCCGTCTTCCAACCGGCCCGCCAGGCGGCGCAGCCAGCCGGGGCTTTGCAGCGTAAGGTCATACCAACCGCCGCTGGCGCGGGCGTCAAACGTTTGCTGGTGGCTGCCGCCCGCCGGCAGCGTGATGTGCCACGGGCCCTGCTGCGTATAGGGGCAGCGTTCGAGGGTGACCGCTATCGCTTCGGTGCCCGGGTTGTTCAACTGCAGCTGCAGGCTGCGCCCCGCCGGGCGCAAACGCACTTCCGGCTGCGGCCGGCTCAGGGCGCCGCGCAGTTCACGATGAAAACCGTTGGGGCCGAGCAGCCACAGATGATACTCATCCTCCGTCTGCCAGTCGTCGCTGACCGCTTTGCCGGCCTCGACGGTGTAGCGGCGCGGGATCTGTGCCAGATCTCGCCGATCGTAAACGTGAAACACCGCCCCCTGTTCGCCGGTATTGAACAGATTCAGCGTGACGCGCCGCTGCTCGGCCGCGACGGCGGCTTCGACGTGCAGCTGGTAAGGCAATGCGCGAGAAGGGCGCGCCAGGCGGCGTTGATGCGGCAAACGTTGGTGGGCGGGCGACGGCAGCGGCACCTGCGGCAGCTGCTCCTGGCGTTGACGCAGGCCGTCGGCGGCGCGACGGCTGGTGGCGGGCAGGCTCGGCAATGCTTCGCCGTTAGGGTCGACAAAGTTGAACGCCGAGGTGAGATCGCCGCACACCGCGCGGCGCCAGGCGCTAATGTTGGGTTCATGCACCTGAAAGCGCTTCTCCAGAAATTGCAGCACCGAGGTGTGATCGAAGACCTGCGAGTTGACCCAGCCGCCGCGGCTCCAGGGCGACAGCACCAGCATCGGCACCCGCGGGCCGGGGCCATAGATGCGGCCGTCTGGCGGTGGCTGATCCTCCGAGCCGGGCGGCGCCACGTGCTGGAAGATCTCGGTGTCGAACGGCACCGTCGATTTACCGGCGAAGCTACCGTCTTCACGCAGCGACGGCGCGGAAGGCGAGGGCATGTGATCGAAAAAGCCGTCGTTTTCGTCGTAGTTGACCAGCAGGACGGTTTTGCTCCATACCTCCGGGTTATCGGTCAGCGCGTTGAGGATCTCTTGCGTGAACCAGCCGCCCTGCACCGGGCTGGAGGGATCGGGGTGTTCCGAATAGGCCGCCGGCGCGATGATCCAGCTGACCTGCGGCAGTTTGCCTTGCTGCACGTCGGCGCGGAACCCGGCCAGCATGGCGTCCAGATCGTTGCCGCTGGCGGCGGGCAGGGTGTTGCCGTTGCCTTTGTATAGCGGCGCGCTTGCGTTGAGCTCGTCGCGATAGGGCACGAAGGCGTTGAAGTCTTTCGGCGGCCGCGCCGGGTTGCCCACCTGAATGCTGGCGGCGCGGTACTGGCGGAAGCCCGCCAACGGGTTGTCGGTAAAGTTGTCCGGCAGGAATTGATACACCTTCCAACTGACGCCGCTCGCCTCCAACCGTTCCGGATAGGTTGTCCACTGGTAGCCGATCTCTGCCGGGCCGGGGCTGTCCCATTCGTTGACCACCACCGCCACGTCGGCGGCGGACGGGCCGTTGGTGCCGGTCCAGTGGAACAGCCGATTGGTATTGGTGCCGGCGTGGATGGCGCAGTGATAGGCGTCGCACAGGGTGAAGGCGTTGGCCAGCGCGAACTGGAACGGCAGCTCATGCTGGCGATAGTAGCCCATCGAGGCCGGCGTTTTGTAGGTCGGCCAGGCGCTCATGCGGCCGTGGTCCCAGGCGGCCTGTTCATCCACCCATGAGTGCGGCGTGCCGGTGACGCGCTGGGCGTTACCGCGTTTGCTGTCCAGGTGGTAGGGCAGCACCAGCCGCTCGGCGCCCTGTTGCTGCCAGACGTGGCGGCCGTCGGGCAGTGGGATGGTAAAGCGATCGCTGAAGCCGCGTACGCCCGGCAGGGTGCCGAAGTAGTGGTCGAAAGAGCGGTTCTCCTGCATCAGGATCACCACGTGTTCGACGTCGCGCAGGGTGCCGGTGCGATTATTGGCGGGAATGGCCAGCGCTTTGCGAATCGAAGCGGGCAGCAGCGAGAACGCCGATCCGATGGCGGCAGCCCGCAGTATGTCTCTGCGTGAAAGGTCAGGCATGCGTCGTTAATCTCCGTCAGTGTGCTTTGAAGATAGCCGCTGACGACGATAATGGCGAAAAATAACAGGGAGATGAAATCGAGGAAAACAATGCTCCCTGGCGGGAGCATTGGTGGATGACGCTTACTGTCTGATCAGGCGGCCGAGCACCGGCGCCGTTTCGAAATCGCTGCGGAAGGGGTTGATATCCAGGCCACCGCGGCGGGTATAGCGCGCGAACACGCTGAGTTTTTCCGGGCGGCAGTGCTGCTTGATGTCGTTGAAAATACGTTCGACGCACTGCTCGTGGAATTCATTGTGCTGGCGGAAGGAGATCAGGTAGCGCAGCAGGCTTTCGCGATCGATTTTGCGGCCTTCATAGCGGATAACCACGCTGCCCCAGTCTGGTTGATTGGTGACCAGGCAGTTGGACTTCAGCAGGTTGGAAGACAACGTCTCCGTTACCGGTTCCCCTTGATCGGCCGCGCCGCTCAGGTATTCCGGCTTGAACGTGAAGTCGTCAACCGCGATGTCCAAATCGTCGATGTTGATGCCCGGCAGGCGGTCGATCTGCGCCGGATAACCTTCCAGCCCCGGATAGAGTTTGACGGTGACCTGGCCGTTGGCCGCCTGCGACAGATCCTGCTGCATGGCGGCGCTCACCTGTTCCACGCTGTCGAAGCGCGTTTGGTTGAAACTGTTGAGATACAGCTTGAACGACTTGGACTCGATCAGGTTCGACGAGGAGTGCGGGAAGGTAAACTCGCCGATGCCCACCACCGGTTTGCCCTTGCCGTTGAGCCAGGACAGCTCGAAGGCGGTCCACAGATCGAAGCCGCTGAACGGCAGCTGCCGCTCGTCGACGCCGATCAGATCGCGGCCACGCGCGCGCGGCAAGGCTTCGAGCAATGCGGGAGCATATTGATCCGGATAATCGGAGTTGGCGCCAAGATGGGTGATCTTATCTTGCTTTTGGATATGCATATTCATTGCCTTTTGCTTGTTCGGTATTGATGTAGCGGTTAAACAGACTGCGGGTGGCGTAGATCGGCCCGACGCCCAGCAGGGCGTAAACCACCTTGATCAGGAACTGCGACAGGATCATGGTTTTGATGATATCCCAGCTCAGCACGTTGTAGAACGCCAGCGTACAGAACACCACGCTGTCGATGGCCGACGCCACGACGGTGCTGGTGATCACGCGTACAAACAGGTAGCGGGAGTTGGTCAACTCTTTGATTTTGCAAAGCAGGTAGGAGTTGACGTTCTCGGAGATCAGATAGGCCGCCGACGAGGCCACCAGCACCGCCATGATGCTGTGCACGATGCCATTGTAGGTCTCGCTGTACTCCCACTGCGGAATGCTCGGCACCAGCGTCGTTACCCAAACGCCGAGGACGAAGGTCAGGTTGGCGATAAACGAGATGATGATGGTGCGTCTGGCCAGCCGCAGCCCATAGAACTCGTTGAGGATGTCCACCAGGATGAAGGTGAGAGGATAGATGAAGATCGCCGGCGGCGTGATGAGGTTCAGCACCGGAATTTGGATCGGTTTGACGCCGCACAGCGTTGAGAAAATATAAATCACGCTGAGCGCAACGGTGATGATCAAATAGGCGTACCAAGAGCGTTCATGGCGATCGCTGAGTTCGTAGGCGGTTTTTTGCTTGTTGTCGCCATAGAGTTTACGGTACAGCGCCTGCAGCTCATGCCGGCTTAAATCTTCTGATATCTCACTATCGGCCAGTTCATTCAGCCCCATGGTGATGGTTTTGCCGGTGGCCAATACCATAACATTGGCCGCGATAGTGCCATGCCGGGTGAAGCCCAACAGCTTGAACTTCTGATTCGGTTCCATTTATAGCCTTTCTCCAACGATGTAACCCAGGAATTGCACGGTGTCCTGAGGGCGTTTGTCCATGCTTTCGCTGTCTTTGTCGTCAACCACAAAGAAGCCGCTTTTTCCCGAGTGATACAGCAAAGGCGAATCGCAAATCAGTACCGGCGGACGTTTGATGATAATGACTTCGCCGGGAATAAATGACCCTTTAATTTCGGTCTCTATTTTCATTGCCAACATGTTTGACTCATCGCCGAAGAAATAAGTCAAAGGAAACTCGGTGACCAGTTGCCCGATCTTGCGCTGCGAGACGGCCAGGTAACGCGACTGCGGGATCACCGGAATGGCGGAAGGGTTCTTGTTGCCTTCGGTGGACAGCGTTTCGTTGAGCAGCTCGAGTTTTTCCAGATCGTAGTCTTCGATCTCTTCGCAGGAGACGCCGAAGAAATCGGAAATTCGATTAACGGTGGATTGCTGAACGTTGTTCACTCTTCCGTCGAGAATTTTGTAGAGGGTGGTGCGCGTCAGGCCGCTGCGGTTGGAAAAGGAAGCCTTGGTTTCACCGCGGGTACGCATCAGATATTCAATGTTTTTAATGATGTTGATTTTGCGCTGTGCGTTGGTGGTTTTCATTGGCTGTCCTTACAAACATTACGCAGGCTTCACTATATCTTACGCATCGGCGTTGTCCAGATAAAAAGGCGCCGGCTAAAGGGTAACAGACTGATTATTTACGGTAATTATTGTTTTTTTTCCAGCTGGTTAGCCCATTGACGTTAACGGCGTAATCCGGTTTATCCGAGCACATGATAAAACCGTGTAAATCAATTGATTAGGTTTTGCTTATGGAAAAGTGAACACAAAAGCCGATTTTGTGTTTACTTTTATGTTGACCAAAACCGATTTCATGGGCTACTGTTCATGCAAGATGAAGTTTTTCTTTACGATAAAAACACGGAAGCTTCGATTATTTATAATAAAAAGCTCAGAGGGGGCGTTTCCACACTCTGAGCATGATGGATACTTGCTACCGACACCAGGGACCCTCACCGCAGCCGTTTGTCTATACGAGCGGCTCATTCTCCTGCATTGAAATCCATATTTTCAAGCGTAAAACACTCCCCCGTTACCGGAGGAGTGCATTCGCGCGTGCCTGCCAATCAGAGTGACTTTTGCGAGGCCAGCGGTTTTTGCGCCCGGCTGAAGGCCAGTTTAAGCACCCAATACAGCAGGCTGGCGGCCACCAGGGAGTTGATGGTCGGTACGCCCCATTCGGTCGCCAGGCCAACGGCGCCGCCGGCGATGCTGGCGACGATCGCCGCCCAGCCGATGGTCGGCGTTTCGTTCGGCAGTTGGCCCGTGCGGCGGCTCTCGTCGAGGATTTTGCGGTGGCTGCGCAGCAGATAATAGTCCACCAGCATGATGCCGATAATCGGCGGGAAGACCACGCCAAGCACCGTCAGGAAATCGACGAAGCGGTCGAGAATACCCAGCACCGAGAGCGTGGTGCCCAGAATGCCGATCACCAGTGTGGTGTAGGTGTACTTCAGCTTTTTGCCGGTGATGCCTTCCACCGCGTTGACGATGCCTAGCGAAGAAGAATACAGGTTGAGATCGTTGACGCGCAGGGTAGAGAACACCACCACCAGCAGGCCCGCGCCGCCGGCCGCTTGCGACATTATGGTGACGACGTCTGCGGTGCCCAGCGTTTTAGCAATGAGGATAGCCAGGCCGTTCACCACGAACTCGCCGGCGATGATGGTGAAGAGCGTGACGCCGAGCACGTGTTTGCCGTTTTTGGAATAACGGGTCAGATCGGGCGTCATCAGACTGGCGACGATGGCGCCACCGACAACGATGGTGATGCCGGCGCTGATGGTCAGTGGCTCACCCGGCGGAGCCAGCTGGATGATCTCCTGCAGGTTATGGCCGGAAAGCGCCGTCACGGAGATATAGGCCACCAGCATGATGAACATCGGTACGGCAATGCGAGCGGCGATGCGCAGCGCCTTGAAGCCGAACGCCACCAGGATGGTCAGCAGCGTGCCCGAGAGCCCGGCGGCCAGGCCGAAGCCCAGCTTATTGCCGAGCGCGAAGTCGAGCGACTTGGCGAAAATGGCGTTTTGAATGCCGAACCAGCCCAGCAGGCTGACGGCCACCACGACGCCGATCAGTACCGACCCCAAACGGCCGAAGCCGCACCAGCGCGCCAGCAGGCTGCCGGAAATCCCTTCGCGCATGCCCGCCAGCCCCAGGCCGTAGGTCACTACGCCGAAGATCAGGCTGCCGACGAAAATGGCGGTGAAGGCGTCAATCAGCGACATGGAGTTGCCGAGCACGGCGCCGAGCATGAACTGATCCAGCGCGGTCAGCATGCCCATATGCACTATGGCCACGCTTAAAAATGAGACTCTTTTATCCTGCGGCACCCGGGTGAGCGGATAATCTTCGATCTTTATCACGGTGAGATCTTCCTTGCGGTTCAAATAAACTGAATGCCTTTAGTTATCAGGCGATCGGGTATGTAGTTATCCAGGTTGGCGTATTTGCAGTACTCCTCAAATTGCTGCTGAGTATGCACGCTGGCCTTCTGGTAGATGTTATAAATGCGGTTTTCGATGGTCTTATTGCTGACGCTATAGATTTTGGCGATCTCTTTCACCGTAAATCGCTGCAGCATAAGGAAAATGACATCGAGTTCAGCGCGGGTGAACAGCTCGTTATTGACCTCGGTGGTCAATACGCTGGGCTTTTGCTGGTTGATGTACTTGAGCGGCGACAGGCTGTTCATCGGCTTGGCGTTCCAGATCACGCCAATCACCTGTTTGTCGTCGTTGTACACCGGCAGCTTTTCGCTGATAAACGGCGTCAGGCTGTCTTTACCGTACCAATAGTGCGTTTCTATGACCGTGACCCGATCGCGCGCCGCTTCGGTCATTTTATCGTGCTCGATAAAGTCGGCGGCGGAGTCGGCCCAGTCGGCGGGGAATTCGTGGTCATATTTACCGGCGACGTCGAAGTTCAGCGGCGTATTGGTATAGAGATAAGCGGCGCGGTTCATATAGAGGTGGCGGGACAGCTGGTCTTTGATGCCCCAGGGCTCGCTCAGGTGCTCCATCATGGTGATGAGACCCTTAAAATAAGATTCATTATTTTTATGCGAGGAACCCATACCTACCTCTGCGCCGCTCAGGCCGCGTTACAGGCTTTTAGCCAGGTAATGGCGGGTGTGGCGGTGTGCGTAATCGCCCAGTTCGCCGTAGACCCGGTAGCCCAGTTTTTCGTAGAAGCCTCTGGCCTGGAAATCGAAGGTATCGACATAGGCCATGTGGCAACCGCGTTTGCGGGCTTCTTCCTCGGCCAACTGCATCAGTTGGCGGCCGTAACCGCTTTTGCGGCATTGATCGCCGACCCACAGATACTGCACTTCCAGGCCGCCCCACCAGGTGCGCGCGACCAGGCCGCCGACGATCTGCTGATTGTCGTCGGTAACGGTCAGGAACAACGGGTGAATGTCTACGGGCTGGGTTTTATGGTTGTGAGCCCACAGACTGTCGATAACGAACTCTTCATCCTGCGGGTTGGGTTTGTCGGTGATATTAATATTCATTTTTAATATAATTCCCTGATTTAATTATTCAAAACTGAACTAGGCGTTTTCGCCTTAACCGCTTCTAATATCACTTTCATTAATGTATTTCAAGGGTGGTTTTCACCCTTTTCCGCCAGGTGAGAGGGCGCTTATAGTAGCTGCCACAGGGAGAAGAAAATAGTGAAACAGGCGGTATTAAAACGCTGAAATGCCCTGCTTACACCATCTTTTCCTATCTTGCGCCTCACCAGGGCCCCACCGGGAAAACTGCAGTACTGTATGGCTCCACCGGATAGAGCAAGCTAACTTGCCGACGGGGGAGCCACTTTGTTTTTTCCGCAGCCATTCCACGTTGGCCACTCTCTGTCTCAGATATTAAACACTCTTCTTATCAGAAGATATGAGTCGCAGATGAAAATGCGGCCGATACCTGCCGATCCGCTGATTTAGTCCTCTGATATGACGCCGCGCAGCGCCGGCTCGATGGTGGCGCCCAGCATGGCACCATGCCCTAAGGCGGGCCATTCCCGGTAGCCGACGGCAAGGCCGTTGAGCGGCGCCAGGTGTTCGGCCAGCAAATGCGTCGCGTCCGCCGGCAGCGCGGGGTTCTTTACGCCGGGCGGTGCCGCGCGATCGCGTTCCGCCAGACCAACCCATAATTGCAGACTTGCCGCCAGCGTCGGGCGCCGTTCGATCATCTGTTGCGCTTCCCGCAGGATCATACCCTGCCCCCACCACAGCGAGGGCTCAACGGCGATGTAGCGCTGGAAGGCGGCGGGACGGGTGAATAGCGTGTGCAGAACGAAGAGCCCGCCGTAGGAGTGCCCCCACAGCGTTTGTCGCTGCGGATCGATCGCTATTTTGGCGGCGATCGCCGGTTTGATCTGCGTTTCAATCAACTGCAAGAAGGCATCTGCGCCTCCCACGGCCCGCGGCGGTTTCTTCATGCTTGCCGGCAGAGGGAGCGTATAGTCGTAGGCACGGCCGGCGGCATCGATGCGCAGATCGTTGTCATAGCCGATCATGACCAGCACCGGTGGCCGCTTCGCCGCCGCCAGTTTTGCCAGCAGGGCAGCGTTCAGCTCCATTAGCACCGCATTGCCGTCGAGGAAATAAATCGTTGGATAGCCACCAGGCGCAGGCGCCTGACGCGGCTGAGCGATACGAATGCGATAATGCCGCTCGCCATCGGCGGAGGCGAAGCGCAGATCGCTGAAGCGGTAATCCGTTGAATCGCTATCGGCGACGGTAACGCCGATCTTGCGTTCCAGATCGGGCCTGGCCAGCACGCTGCCCGGCAGCCCAACGCCGATGGCGAGCGCCAGAAGCGCGGAAATAAAATTCCGGTTAGACAATAACATGCAGGTCAACATCCTCGGAAAAAGTCGATATTAGCACCCGTACGCGCCCGGTAAAAACCTATCCTTTGGATGGGCATTCCGGCGGCGAATTGCGGCCGAAGCCCACAAGCGGGCCGTCAGTCGCTTTGCAGAGTTAATAGCAACCCATTGTTATTATTGGCGAGTACAGGAATAAGAGGGGTTAAAATTAATTAGAAATGGTTATGATTTTTGTGAGGAAGAGAATCTGCGTGAAGGCATGTAAACACAAGGTTATCCAATAATATCAGTGAAAAAAGCCCTATAAAATAGGGCAAAGACACACAACAACACCAGGGAAACTTTCCGGTATCTTATATTATAGCTACCTATACATATAGAACATTTTATTATAAATATGTAAACGATTCTTATTAATGTATTAATACCATTGTTTTTCAAACGGTTATGCAGCCTGGCTGAGGTATTGTTCCTGAATCATGTGCTGGGCAGGCAGAGGGGCAGGAGGCTGGGAGCTGTGCTGTAACGGCGGTATGGAACAGGCGGGATCATCGGCCCGATGATCCTTAAGGCAATACCGGCTGGCGGGCTGCAAAAATGCCTGCCGGTATTTCTCCTCAGCGGGTGTCCTCTGAAAATCAGTGCTGTTGCAACGTCAACATCTCGCCAAGTAAAACATCGGTTGGCGGCAGGATATCCGTATCCAGCCCGGCGGAAGGGGTAAAGGTCAGCTCGCCGAAAATGATTTGGCCTTTGGAAATGTAGAAATCAACGCGAACAAACTCGAAGGGCGCCGACAAGCGTGTAGCATACTCAAACAGCTCGTCGTAACCTTCAGGTTTTACGAAAGCGTCTATCTGTTCCTGGTTTAATGCCTGGCAGTCTTCGCTGTAGCACAGAAACTTGAAATCTTTGTCAAAGAAGTAATATTTTGGCGACCCAGTCTCTCTGCCGACGCACAGCAAGGTGCAGTATGGCACACCGCGGAAGCAATAGATCTTATAGTCTTCAGGTCCGTGGCCATTGGCCGATTCGATATACTTCTCCCCAATGATCTTCTTTTGTATTCCTTTGTAGTTGAGCTCTACATAGGTTTTCCAATAATCATCCCTCATCCAGCCATCGATCAATTTGGCAGCGCTCTTGATATTCAGTAATTTTTTATTCTGGCAAATCAGGTTATATCCGGAACCATGATTCCCTTTGATCACGAACTTATCCGGCAATGAGTCCCACGGGATATCGCTTACTGAGTCACAGGCAAAGTACAATTCATTAAGGATCTCTTCGCACCCTTGATCTTTGATGTACTGTCTTACCGCGTATTTATCCGCGCACTGCTTCACCAACGCATTATGACTATAGCCATTCAACTTCAGGTGATTGATCTTTTCATTCCAGGTAGATGGCGCCTGTAAGTTTAACGGTTTGCCAAATGCCTTTTTGTAGAGCAATCTGGCCTTGAATTCGGGGGCCAATACGGCCAGATTCTTCGTAATAAATTTAATGATTTGTCTTTTCATATACCTGATTCCATCAAAGCGTAGTGACAATGATTAAGACTTAAAGCGCGGGTAACACGCTTTCACTGCGCCATTGCATGGCGGTCGGCGTGGTTCCCAGATCAAATGGCTGGTGATCTAACGCCCGATTAAGAATGCGAGCCGATCGCCACGCCATCAGGCTCAACTGAGGATCGGCAATGCCGTGATTATGCATACTGGCGTTCATGGCGAATAAACAGTTCTCCGCAGGGCCTTCCCACTCAAAGGTAAAATCAGGGGCTATGCGGTATTCGCCGTCGGCAGTGGTCAATAAACGGTGGGCTAAAGGTTCAAGGAACTCTGGCGTCGCCGATTGATAACCGGTAGCAAAGATCACCACGTCCGCCTTGAAGGCTTCCTGGCCATGATCGAGATGATGGTGCGTTTCGAGTTGGTAGGCGTTATCCAGCGTGTGCTTCAAGGCCGTTAGCGAACGGCTGGGCAGCAGGCGCACCCATAATTTCTCGCGCAATACATCGAAGCGGTGGTACATGGCGCGATAAATGGCCAGCAGCGATTCGCTGGTGATGCCGTCTGAGGTCATCTTCTGCTCGGCCAGCATATGCCGCTTGGCCGCGCTATCGAGCGAGTAAAAGCTCTCGACGTAATCAGGCGTGAAATATTCGTTGGCAAAGGCCGCTTCATCAAGCGCGTTGTAATTATTGCGCCGTGATATCCAGTCGAGTTGTTCCGGCTGCCCCCATTCCCCTTTAAAAATATTCAGGAACAGATCCGCGCCGCTCTGGCCACCGCCGACGATCGCCACGCGTTTGCCTGCCAGGTTGGGGTTGCGCAGCATCATTTCGCTGGCATGGAAACAGCGATCGTTTTGCGCCGTCACGCAGTCCGGCAACTTTATTTTCTTACCAATACCTATGCTTACGTGTCTGGCGTGGAATACTGCATTTGAGGTCGTGACCACGAATTGGCGCTCCCGATCGTCAAACTCGACCCGCTGAACGTCTTGATTGAACGCCAACGATCCCATTCCGCTCGCGGCCCAGGTGAGGTAATCGGCGAATTCTTCACGCGACGCGGTGCGCTGTTCCGTTGTCAGGAATCGGTAGAACTTTCTGTTTTTTACCAGATAGTTGAGAAAACTATAGGGGTTGGTTGGGGCAACTGCGCTCACCAAATCTTTTAAAAAGTTGGTCTGCATGCTGCAATCCGCCAGGATCATCCCTGGATGCCAAGAGAAATGAGGTTTGCGTTCAAGGAATTGCCCCGTAAATCCCTCTATTTCACTCCCTAAGGCCGCCAGGCTAAGATTCGACGGGCCAAGGCCAATACCGATGATATCCAAACGCTGATTCATTAATAAGCTCCAGTATAATGAGAATAATACCCAGAAATACGGCTGCAGATGGGGTGGCTCATAGCAACCAGGCTGTCTTTTTCTTATAAGTAAACTTCACGAATTAAATGTGATTAAAAATTGCACGGGTTAAAAATGTCGTATTTTTAAATGTCCGTTTAAAATTCGGTAGCGCATAAGGTAAAGGCTACGGGTGTTTTCTTTCCATGAAAATCCCTATGAAAGCTTGCGTGTGTATTTAATTAATATTCTTAAGTAAGAATCTGATAAACCTGATTCATCACGTCATGAAAACAGTAACCTTGGGGAAGAGGTCAACCGTTCGGGTACTCATCTGTTTTTCTGCTGTATGCGCCAGCCTGCGTTCGTCTGGCATTTCTGAGATCAGGTATTTGTTGCTTAGGATAGCCTTAAAATAGGCGCTGGGAAGGTGAAATAACGTGATATTAGAAGCCGGGTGCTTTTTGAAAATATGAAATCAGAAGTGAAATTATAAAATCGATTGGTTTTTATTTCTGTTTTTTAAATAAATTCAATGGGTTGATTTTGTTCCGCTGGGGCGTGGCGCGCCAGTTAACCGGAGTCGAGCCTGGCATTTTTCCCCTGGTTTTTCCTTATTACCGCGCTAAACAGTAAGATTTTACCCACCCGTTGCATAAACCCGTGGGCATGGATTGTTCGCGTTAACTCTTGGGTTTACCTTTTGTTTAACTAATGAGGGCAACGATTGCCAGGGGAGGGTGATTGCTCGAGCCGGCTGCGAAAGATTCTGGTACGGCGACCAGGCTAGCGAGTTCTATCCGACAATCCGTTTGGCCATCGTGACTGGCATTTAACCCGCAGGGCAACCAAGTGGAGAGCCCGGTTAACTCCATGCATTTCTACTCTCCAGCCAGAGTGAAAAACTGTCTGGTCAGGGATGTGCATAGACCTGCGTTATTACTCTATGTAAGGCAATATATTTAGCTTTATTTTTTATTAAAACTACGGCCTATTCGTAAATAATGCCGTTTGCTGTTCTGCCTCTCTTTCCTCCACTACTCATTTGACTGAGCATGATCAATACACCTTCCGCGTGTAATGAGGAGGGCATTCACTTTTTGGCTAATGGATATGCACGGGAGGAGCGGAATTTTTGCGAGAGATTTATTAGCTGAGTAATATTTTTAATAATTCAGATAGCATTTTATTAATCAGAACCTGTACGGTCGGGTAGCGCGAACCCACAAAGCGAATAACCCGCCATAGGCGGGTTCTTCTGAATAGGGCGACCGGACTCGGACAACCGGCGCTGGCGCCGCGTTGAACAGCGCTTCAGCGCTGGCCCATAGGGTGAGGCCCTTGGCCGAATAATCGAACGCAGTTCGATGGAGAGTCCGTACCCCAGAAAGCGAAAAACCCGCCATAGGCGGGTTCTTCTGAATAGGGCGACCGGACTCGGACAACCGGCGCTGGCGCCGTGTTGAACAGCGCTTCAGCGCTGGCCCGCAGGGTGAGGCCTTTGGCCGAATAATCGAACGCAGTTCGATGGAGAGTCCTGTCTCTGAAAAGCAAAAACCCAGCCATAGGCTGGGTTCTCTAAATATGGTGCCCGGACTCGGAATCGAACCAAGGACACGGGGATTTTCAATCCCCTGCTCTACCGACTGAGCTATCCGGGCAACGGGGCGCATTAAACCGTATTGGCCGGATGGCGTCAATCGCTTTCTGTCACAAAGCCGATCGGTTGCTCTATTTTCAGGCAGCGAGCCAGGCGTGGGGTGAGGCAGGCGGCGATTGTCATCCAATAAATATGCATATAAAACGTGTATTTATACCGTAAAGGAAATGGGTTTATATATAATTCTATTTAAATAACAGCGTATTAAGGTTTAATCAACGGACGCTCAATCAAGATGACTCTTGCTTGAACCCCGCAGCGAATCATGCAATCATTGCGCAAATTTTAGCACTCTCCGTTCCCTGACGGTGTTCACGCTTCTTATTAAGTCAGAGGGTTATTGGCATGACTGTTTTTGTCGCTCAAGCGCTTTCGTGCTCCAGACATCTGACGCCGCCACCGTTCTGTCGTTGCTTCCTCCGTACGTCATCCGTCCGAATACGCCTGCCGGCCATGCGGTAAGCCCGCCTGATGCTCGCTGTTAGGCATGCGTAAAGCCAGCGCTGCGGCCTTGATTTTACTGATGCCTGTCGGACGCTGCCCAGATCGGTTCCTCCGATAACCGTCACGATCCCCGATCATGAGGCGGTCACGCACGTCGCTTATGCTGCCGTGCCCGGGCATCGCTTTTGCCGGGATAACCGCGTTATCTCATTACCGTGCCGGTGGCACACCCTCATCCTTCACCGTTTGAGAGTCAGCATGATGAAAGAATTGAAAATCGCGACCAGCGCCAGCCTGGTCGCCACCATTGAGACGCTGCGCCAGATCGTGCGCGTAGAGCAGACGGACTACACCGACGTGGCGGCGGTGGTAGTGTCGGTCGCCGACGTGAACGCCGGCATTCTGACGCGCTTGCAGGCGACGGGGTTCGACATTCCGACCTTCGTGGCGGTGGAAGGGGACGAGCATCTTTCTCCGGACTATCTGCCGTTCGTCAGTGGTGTGTTCGCACTGCTGGCCGGCGCCAGCAAGCCGTTCTACATGGCGCAGCTGGAGGCCGCTGCCGATGCCTATGAGCAGGCGCTGCTGCCGCCGTTCTTCAAAACGCTGAAGACCTACGTCGAGATGGAAAATTCTACCTTTGCCTGCCCGGGGCACCAGGGCGGCGAGTTTTTCCGCAAGCACCCGGCCGGCCGGCAGTTTTTCGATTTCTACGGTGAAACCCTTTTCCGTTCCGACATGTGCAACGCTGACGTCAAGCTGGGCGATCTGCTGATCCATGAAGGCTCGGCCAAAGATGCGCAGAAGCACGCGGCGCGGGTGTTCAACGCCGATAAAACCTACTTCGTGCTCAACGGCACCTCGGCGGCCAACAAGGTGGTGACCAATGCGCTGCTGACCCGCGGCGATCTGGTGCTGTTCGATCGCAACAACCACAAATCCAACCACCACGGGGCGCTGATCCAGGCCGGTGCTACGCCGGTCTATCTGGAAACTGCCCGCAACCCGTTCGGCTTTATCGGCGGCATCGATGCGCACTGCTTCGACGAACGTTACCTGCGCGAGCAGGTCCGCGAAGTGGCGCCGGAGAAGGCTGCGGCAGCGCGGCCGTTCCGGCTGGCTATCATTCAGCTCGGCACCTACGACGGCACGATTTACAACGCTCGCCAGGTGATCGACACCATCGGCCACCTGTGCGACTACATTCTGTTCGACTCCGCCTGGGTGGGCTACGAAGGTTTTATTCCGATGCTGAAAGAGTGCTCGCCGCTGCTGCTGGAGCTGGACGAGCACGATCCGGGCATCTTCGTCACTCAGTCGGTGCATAAGCAGCAGGCGGGGTTCTCGCAGACGTCGCAGATCCATAAGAAAGATGACCATATCAAAGGGCAAAAGCGCCACTGCAACCATAAGCACCTGAACAATGCGTTTATGCTGCATGCGTCGACCAGTCCGTTCTATCCGCTGTTCGCCGCGCTGGACGTCAACGCCAAGATGCACGCCGGCCCCGCCGGGCGCCGCATGTGGATGGACTGCGTCAAGCTGGGCATCGAGACGCGCAAACAGCTGCTCAAGCGCTGTTCCCAACTGAAACCGTTTATTCCGCAGCAGGTGGCGGGCAAAGATTGGCAGGATCACGATACCGATCTGATCGCCAACGACGCGCGCTTCTTCACCTTCGTGCCGGGGGAAACGTGGCACGGCTTTGAAGGCTATGCCCAGGATCAGTATTTGGTCGATCCGTGCAAGCTGCTGCTGACTACGCCGGGCATTGACGCCGCGACCGGCCAATACACCGCGTTCGGCGTGCCAGCCACCATTCTGGCCAACTTCCTGCGCGAGAACGGCATCGTGCCGGAGAAGTGCGATCTCAATTCGATCCTGTTCCTGCTGACCCCGGCGGAGAACCCGGCCAAGATGGAGCAACTGGTGGAGATGCTGGCGCAGTTCGAACGCTATGTTGAAGAAGATGCGCCGCTGAGCGTGGTGCTGCCGACGGTGTACCGCAAGAACGAGCAGCGTTATCGCGGCTACAGCATTCGCCGGCTGTGTCAGGAGATGCACGATCTGTACGTCAGCTTTGACGTCAAACAGCTGCAAAAAGAGATGTTCCGTCAGGATCATTTCCCGCCGGTGGTGATGAACCCGCAGGACGCCAACGTGGAGTTTATCCGCGACAACGTCGAGCTGGTGCCGATCGGCCAGGCTGCAGGGTGCATCGCGGCGGAAGGGGCCTTGCCGTATCCGCCGGGCGTGCTGTGCGTGGTGCCGGGTGAAGTGTGGGGTGGAGCGGTGCAGCGCTACTTCCTGGCGCTGGAAGAGGGGATCAACCGCCTGCCGGGCTTCTCGCCGGAGCTGCAGGGGGTCTACATCGAGAAGAAAGATCACGGCTGGAAGCGCATCTTCGGCTATATGATCAAGCAGTAAAAAAAGGGCCAGTTCGCACCGGCCCTTCTCATTTATCCACGCGGGAAGCGTTACTTTCTGCGGTAGCTCTTCTGTGCGGTATTCACTTTCACCAGATAGCGGCGCGACTCGGCGGCCGGGTGTTTGGTGGTCAGCGTTTGGTACACGTCGCCCGGCTGCATGCCGTTGATGATGCCCACCGCGCGCGTTCGGTCGCTGGAGAACACCCGCAGCACGCTGCCTGCGCCGCCGTTGTAGGCGGTGATCACCGCATAGCGGCGCGAGGTCGGGTTCTGAATGCCGCCCAGGTAGTTGTTCTGCAGGATTGCCAGATAGGCGGTGCCGGTGTCGATGTTGTTCTCCGGATCGAACAGGTAGCTGCGGCTCGGGGTGCCCCATTTGCCGCGCATCTGGAACACATCCTTACCGGCGGTGTGCTGCACCACCTGCATCAGGCCCAGCGCGTCCGAACCGCTCACCGCATACGGGTTGAAGCTCGATTCGGTCTGCATGATAGCCAGGATCAGCGACTCGTCCACGCCGTATTTTTCCGACGCCTTGCGCACCATCGGCAGATATTTATGCGCACGTTTGTCCAGGTGGTTCGGCACCAGTTGGATGGTGACCGAGTAGATGACGTGCAGGCCGGAGGTGCGTTTTTGCAGCTTAGTTTGCAGCAGGTAATCGGCGAAGTGCGCCGCGCGCCATTCCCAGCGGATCGGCGCGCCTTTGTTATCCAGCACCTGGCCGTACAGGAACGGCTCTTTGCTGATCTGGATATCGTTGGCGTCGGAATAGAGATCGATGGAACCCGGATCGTCACCCATCAGCAGCGTGCTGATGATCGCCTGGCGCAGGTGCGCGGCTGGATCGGTGGTGGCGATGGTTTCGATGGTGATGGCGCCGGTGTCGAAGTTGATGTGGCTGCGGGTTTGGTATTGGTCGGTATATTTGACGTAGTCTTTCGGCCCGGCGATCAGAACTTCGTTCAGACCCCAGATGTTCTCGATGTTGTGAGCGAATTGCCCCATCAGAATGTCGAAGCCGTTGGTGTCTTTGATCCAGGCTTCGTTGATTTCTTCACTTTTTTTGCCGGAACAGGAGATCAGCAAAGGCGCTATTACGAGCAAAGCTAAAATTTTCTTCATCTTAAAGCCGTTTGGAAGAAGTAGAAGTATAAGAGGATTGAAGCGGGCCAGCGCCTGGCCCCAACAGCGTTATTCGCTCGGCGGCGTATAGCCTTCGATGTGCACGTCGTGCCCTTCGAACAGGAACTTGATCATTTCCTCTTCCAGCAGTTTGCGATCATCCACGTTCATCATGTTCAGCTTCTTCTCGTTGATCAGCATGGTCTGCTTCTTCATCCACTCGCTCCAGGCCTCCTTGGAGATCTCGTTGTAGATGCGCTTGCCGATGTCGCCGGGATAAAGCTGGAAGTCCTGGCCCTCGGCGTCGCGCTGCAGGAAAGTACAAAAAATGGTGCGGCTCATGCTAATTCCTCATCGATGGCGCTATCGCCATATAAGTTTTGTTGGATCGGGGGCTGCTTCGCCAGCTGTTGCAACAGGCGCTCCACCGGCGCTGCCAGCCCGACCGACGGCGGCTGCGCTAAGTTATACCAGAGACCCGCTCCCTCATCCATGCCGCTGCCCGCCGCGTCGAGCGACAGCCACATCGGCACGATATCGAGATGGAAATGGCTGAACGTGTGGCGAAACGCGGTCAGCTGTTCCAGGCGCTTGCCTTTCAGACCGCGCTGCTGCAGCCAGAGTTCCAAATCCACGCGCGCGCTGAACTGTGGGAAGCAGAACAGGCCGCCCCACAGGCCCACCGTCGGGCGCTGCTCCAGCCACACGCGGTCGCCGTGCTGCAGCAACAAGAAATAAGCGGTTTTTTCCGGCAGGGTCTGCTTGGGTTTCTTGCCGGGGTAGTTGGCCCAGCTGTGATTGGCGTAAGACAGGCAGCCGACGTTGAGCGGGCAGAGTTCACACTTGGGTTTGGAGCGGGTGCAGACCATGGCGCCCAGATCCATCATCGCCTGGTTGAACTGGCCGACGCCCTGTGCCGGGGTGACCTCTTCGCTGATTTTCCACAGCCGGTTTTCGACCTCTTTCTTGCCCGGCCAGCCTTCTACCGCGTAGCAGCGGGCCAGCACGCGCTTCACGTTGCCGTCGAGGATCGGATAGTGTTGGCCCAGCGCCAACGACAGCACCGCGCCGGCGGTGGAGCGGCCGACGCCCGGCAAATCGGCGATTTCTTCGAAGGTTGTCGGGAACTCGCCGCCGTGCTGTGAGACAATGGTCTGCGCCGCCTTGTGCAGGTTGCGGGCGCGGGCGTAATAGCCGAGACCGGTCCATAGATGCAACACTTCGTCCAGCGGGGCTTCCGCCAGCGCACGCACGTTGGGAAAACGAGCCATAAAGCGCTGAAAATAAGGAATGACGGTGGCAACCTGAGTCTGTTGCAACATCACCTCGGAGAGCCATACTTGATAGGCGGTTTTCTCCAGCTGCCACGGCAGGGTTTTGCGGCCGTAGCGCTGGTACCAGTCAAGCACCACCTGTGCGAATTGTTGTGCTTGCATCATGAGCAGAGTCGTTATCCGGCAGAAAATGAAGCGAGATTGCAGCATAGAGTCATGATGCTGTAAACCGGAACTTTCCGACGCCGCACGGCGGGTACAGAAGATGAACACTTGCTAAACCAATGTATCTTTGCATAATGCGCGTTTCCCTAATTGGCAGCCAAACAGACAGAAAGCACTATGATTAATGACGTCATCTCCCCGGAATTTGATGAGAACGGCCGCGCGATGCGCCGTATCCGCAGTTTTGTCCGCCGCCAGGGGCGGCTGACCAAAGGCCAGCAGCACGCGCTGGAGAACTATTGGCCGGTGATGGGCGTGGAGTATCAGGCTGAAGCTGTCGATCTTGCCGCACTGTTTGGCCGCGAAGCGCCGACGGTGCTGGAGATCGGTTTTGGCATGGGCGCCTCGCTGGTGACCATGGCGGGCAACAACCCGCAGCAGAACTTTTTAGGGATTGAGGTGCACTCGCCGGGCGTGGGCGCCTGCCTGGCCGACGCCCACGAGGCGAAGCTGAGCAACCTGCGCGTGATGTGTCACGACGCGGTTGAAGTGCTGGAAAACATGATCCCGGACGGCTCGCTGGACATGGTGCAGCTGTTCTTCCCCGATCCGTGGCACAAGGCGCGCCACAACAAGCGCCGCATCGTGCAAACGCCGTTTGTCGAACTGGTACTGCGCAAACTGAAGACCGGCGGCGTCTTCCACATGGCCACCGATTGGCAACCTTATGCGGAACATATGTTAGAGGTTATGAACGGGGTCGCAGGCTATCGTAATCTTTCCAGCGATAATGATTACGTGCCGCGTCCGGATTCACGCCCGCTGACGAAATTTGAATTACGCGGCCAGCGCCTGGGACATGGCGTTTGGGACTTGATGTTTGAGAGGAAAGAATAATGGCTAAGAACCGCAGTCGTCGTTTACGTAAAAAATTGCACATTGAAGAATTTCAGGAGCTGGGTTTCTCCGTAGCCTGGCGTTTCGCCGAAGGCACGTCGGTGGAAGACATCGACAGCACGTTGGATACCTTCATCGATGAAGTGATCGAGCCGAACGGTCTGGCGTTTGACGGCAGCGGCTACCTGCAGTGGGAAGGTCTGATCTGCCTGCAGAAGATCGGCCACTGCACCGACGAGCAGCGCGAACTGGTGAAAAACTGGCTGGAAGCGCGCAAACTGACCGACGTTAAGGTCAGCGATCTGTTCGATATCTGGTGGGATTGATCGCGCTTGCCCGATGAGCACGGCTTCGCGCCGCGCCGTTTTATTGATCTAAGGTGCCTTAACGGCGCCTTTGTTTTGCCCGGAGTGTGACCGAGGTGGTAACAACATTGGATAACGCGTTGCTGGAGGAGATCCTGCAACAGGTGCGCCCACTGATTGGCCAGGGGAAAGTGGCCGACTACATCCCTGCGTTGGCAGAAGTGCCCGCCGACCGGTTGGCGATCGCCGTTTGCACGGTGGACGGTGAACTGTTCCAGGCCGGCGACGCCGCGGAGCGCTTCTCTATCCAGTCGATCTCTAAAGTGCTGAGCCTGACGCTGGCGCTGACGCGCTATCAGGAGCCTGAGATCTGGCGGCGCGTGGGCAAAGAGCCTTCCGGCCTGCCGTTCAACTCGCTGCTGCAGCTGGAGATGGAGCAGGGCAAACCGCGCAATCCGTTTATCAACCCCGGTGCGCTGGTGGTGTGCGACATGCTGCAAACCCGGCTCAGCGCCCCCAAACAGCGCATGCTGGAGGTGGTGCGTCAGTTGGCCGGCGAAGACGATCTGGCCTATGACCTACGGGTGGCGCGCTCCGAGTTCGAACACTCCGATCGCAATGCGGCCATCGCCTATCTGATGAAGTCGTTCGGCAACTTCGAAAACGACGTGATCACCGTGCTGCAAACCTATTTCCACTACTGCGCGCTGCGCATGAGCTGCGTGGAACTGGCGCGCAGCTTCGTCTATCTGGCTAACCACGGCCGCGATCTCAGCGGCGAGGCGGTGATCAGCCCGCTGCAGGCCCGGCAGATCAACGCCCTGATGATGACCAGCGGCATGTACGACGGCGCCGGCGAATTCGCCTATCGGGTGGGAATGCCTGGCAAGTCCGGCGTGGGCGGCGGCATCGTGGCCATCGTGCCGGATGAGCTGTCGATCGTCGTCTGGTCGCCGGAGCTGGATGCATCCGGTAACTCGTTGGCGGGAACTGCGGCGCTGGAACTGTTGTCTCAACGTATCGGTCGTTCGATTTTTTAATCCCAATCTGGATGGGAGTCAGGAGAAGCTATGTTGAAGAAAACCGGGTTAGCCTTACTGCTGCTGGCGGCGACTGCCGCGCAGGCCCACGCCGAGTACCAATGCAGCGTTAAACCCCAGGACGATGTGATCATCAGCCCGCAAAGCGTGCAGGTGAAAGGCGCCAGCGGCGACCTGCAAATCTCGCCGGACGGCGATGTGATCCGCAACGGCCAGGCGCTGAGCCTGAACGACAGCCAGCGGCAGAAAGCCTTCAGTTACCAGAGCGCGCTGCGCAAGCAGCTGCCGTGGATCGACGACGGCGCGCAGAAACACCTGGAGAAAGCCCGCTCGGCGCTGGATAAGGTGATTGTCAAAGAGCTGGGCAGCAACAGCAACGTGCGCAACCGCCTGACCACCCTGAATGGCCAGCTGAAACAGCAAATGAACCGTATCATCGAGCACCGCAGCGACGGCCTGACCTTCCACCACAAGGCGATCGACCAAGTGGAACAGGACGGCCGCAACATCGTGCAGCAGAGCATGGGCGGCGTGCTGCAGGACAGCCTGAACGAGATGGGCGTCAAACAGGCCGCCAACAGCGGCGGCAACCCGCTGCAGGCGATCATGGGCAACCTGGGCGGCTTGCAGAAGGCGATCCAGAACGAGTGGAACAACCAGGAACAGGACTTCCAGAACTTCGGCCACGATGTGTGTAACCGCGTCACCGCACTGGAAACTCAGCGCAAGGATCTGCTGAAGGCGTTGAAATGATTTAAGAACCTTCTCGGTAGTCTGTTTTTTGACCTTCTGAAGCTTATCTGACAGACTGGTTAAACTACGTACAGATTTATGGATGTTGACGGAGGACGCTATGAGCCATACACGCTACGAAACCGATGTTGTTGCCTGGGCAAATGAACAGGCCGCTCTTTTGCGCTCCGGAAAATTGTCTGAGATCGATATTGAAAAGATCGCCGAGGAGATTGAGGACGTGGGGAAGAGCGAGCAAAGGGAACTTGCTAGCCGGATGACGGTGCTGATTGCACATTTGCTTAAATGGAAATATCAGCCGGCCAGGCGTGGAACCAGCTGGGAGAGAACGATTAAAGCGCAGCGTAAAGAGGTGCTTTACAGCTTGAAAGAGTCGCCTAGCCTAAAAGGTAAACTGGGCGATGCTGATTGGCTGGATGTCGTCTGGTCGAAGGCCGTTGCGCTCGCTACGGCCGAAACTGGGCTGGATGTCTATCCGGAAAACGGCATCTGGGAAACTCAGCAGATTCTGTCTCAGACGTTTTACCCGGATTAACACCAATAAAAAGCGCTGATTATTCAGCGCTTTTTTTTACTCGTCGTCCGCCAGGAACAGCTCCAGCAGCGAGTTGAGGAACAGTTTGCCCTTCTCGGTGATCTGCCAGTGCTCCGCGGTTTCCTCCAGATAGCCTTTGGCCAGCGCCTCGTCCAATTGCGGGCGAATGACGCTTTCCGCCAGCCCGGTGTAGTTGACGAAGTCGGCGCGCGGCGCGGCTTCCAGCAAGCGGAAGCGGTTCATGAAGAACTCGAACGGCCGATCCGCCGCCGCCACCTCATGCTGCTTATCCATGTAGTCGCCACGCATGAAGCCGCGCGGGTGTTTGGTCTTGGCGGTGCGCAGGATGCGGCCGTCGCTGAAGGTCACCTTGCCGTGCGCGCCGCAGCCGATCCCCAGATAGTCGCCGAAGCGCCAGTAATTGAGGTTGTGTTGGCATTGGTAGCCCGGCTTGGCGTAGGCCGAGGTTTCGTACTGCTGATAGCCGGCGGCGCTCAACAGCCGGTGACCGCGTTCGAAGATGTCCCACAGCGCATCGTCGTCCGGCAAAACCGGCGGGCGTGAACTGAACAGGGTGTTCGGCTCGATGGTAAGCTGATACCACGACAGGTGCGGCGGGTTGAGGGCGATAGCCTGGCGCAGATCGTCCAGCGCCTCTTCCAGCGACTGGTCCGGCAGGCCGTGCATCAGATCGAGGTTGAAGCTGCGCAGGCCGAGGCCAGTCGCCAGAGTCGCCGCGCGCTTGGCCTCTTCCGGGCCGTGGATGCGCCCCAGGCGGGTCAGCTTCTCGGCGCTGAAGCTCTGCACCCCGATGGAGATGCGGTTGACGCCGGCGCGCTGGTAGCCGCTGAAGCGATCGGCCTCCACGGTGCCGGGGTTGGCTTCCATGGTGATTTCGGCGTCGTCGGCGACGCGAATGCGCGCCCGCACGCCGTCCAGCAAGGCTTGCATCGCCTCGGCGCTCAGCAGGCTGGGGGTGCCGCCGCCGATAAATATGGTGCTTATCTCCCGGCCGCCGGCCAGCGGTAGATCGGCATCCAGATCCGCCAACAGATGATCGACATACTCCTGATGCGGCACGTCACCCTTCAGCGCATGGGAGTTGAAGTCGCAGTACGGGCATTTCTGCACGCACCACGGGATGTGGATATAGAGACTCAGCGGGGGCAGCTTAAGCATTGCGCAGGGTTTCCAACATCAGCTTCAGCGCCTTGCCGCGGTGAGAAATCGCCCGCTTTTCGTCGCGGCTCAGCTCGGCGGCGGTGCGGCCCAGTTCCGGCACGTAGAAGACAGGATCGTAACCGAAGCCGCCTTCACCGGCTGCCTGCTCGGCGATCTCGCCGGCCCAGCTGCCGTGGAACACCAGCGGCGTCGGGTCTTGTGCGTGGCGCAGATAGACCAGCACGCAGTGGAATTGCGCGCCGCGCTGGCCTGGCGCCACGTCTTTCAGCGCCGCCAACAGTTTGTCGAGGTTCTGCCGATCGTCGGCGTCTTCACCGGCGTAGCGTGCGGAGTAGATGCCCGGCGCGCCGCCCAGCGCATCTACCGCCAGGCCGGAGTCGTCGGCGATCGCCGGCAGGCCGGTGACCTGTGCCGCATGGCGCGCTTTCAGAATGGCGTTTTCGATAAACGTCAGGCCGGTCTCTTCGGCGGATTCCACGCCCAGATCGGTTTGCGCGACCACGTCCAGGCCGAAATCGGCCAACAGATCGGCGAGTTCGCGCACTTTGCCCGGATTACCGGTGGCAAGAACGACTTTTTGCATAAATGACTACCTTGAAAATTATTCGATGAGCGCCGCGACCACGGCGGGGATCTGTTGCGGATTCACGATGCGTAACTGTTTATGCCGCCCCAGTTCGCCTTTCTCGATGGTGACGTTGCTTTTCGCCACTTTGAACTGCTTGGCGATAAACTTGATCAGATGGGCGTTGGCTTGGCCATCGACCGGCGGGGCGGTGATGGCGACTTTCAGTTCGTCGCCATGCAAGCCGATAATTTGGTCGCGGCTGGCTTTCGGCTGAATATATAGCCTGATCGCCAGCCCGTCCAGCACCGGAGTGACTGCACTCACAGCAGGAACCAGATCTCGCCGAACAGATCCATGCCCAGGTAGTTGATCAGATAGAGAATCAGGATCACCACCATGGCGGAAAAGTCGATGCCGCCCATCGCCGGGATGATGCGGCGGATCGGCGCCATCAAGGGTTCGGTCAACTGGTACATCACGTAGTCAATCGGGCTGCGGCCCTGGCTTACCCAACTCATCAGCGCGCGAATGATCATCACCCAGAAGATCAGGTAGCCGGCGGACTTCACCAGCGAGATCAGGCCGAACAGCAGGTTATAGGGGCTGAGCGACATCGCACCGCCTTGAATCAGCAGCAGCAGCGGGTACTTGATGGTCATCAGCAGGAACGCCAGCAACAGCGAAGCGCTGTCGATAGGCCCCAGCGACGGAATGATGCGGCGCAGCGGGCCGACCACCGGTTGGGTGATCTTCACCACGAACTGCGAGAACGGATTGTAAAAATCGGTGCGCGTCCATTGCATCCAAATGCGCAGCAACAGCACCATTACGTACAGATCAATAACGGTCTTGACCAGGAAAGTCAGCGTTAGCATGAAGTGGTCCTTCTCCTTAACTCGTGGTTATTTAAAATAATTTTTCCATCTCTTGCGCACGGGAAACGGCGGCCTGCATCGCTTGTGTCACGGTTTCCGGCAGCTGGCGTTCATTGAACACCCGCAGCGCTTCGGCGGTGGTGCCGCCTTTGGAGGTCACCTGCTCGCGCAGCGTACCCAGCGGCGTATCCGGGTTGGCTTCAACCAGCGCGGCGGCGCCGGAAGCGGCCTGCTGCACCAGATCGCGCGCGGTCTGGCTATCGAAGCCCATGCGCTCGGCTTCTTTTTGCATCGCTTCCATAAACAGGAAGAAATAAGCCGGGGCGCTGCCCGCGGCGGCGATCACGCCGTTGATGCCATTTTCGTCATCTACCCAGCAAACTTTACCGACCGACGCCATTAAATCGCCGGTGTAATCGCGATCCTGCTGGCTGACCTGCGCCGGCGCGTACAGCCCGCTCATACCTTTGCCGACCAGCGACGGGGTGTTGGGCATGATGCGCACGATGTCCAGCTTGTCGCCCAGCAGCTGATAGAACCGGCTGACCTGAATGCCGGCGGCGATCGACAGCACCAGTTTGCCGCTGAAATCGACCTGCTCGCGCAGCGGTTGGCACACGTCGGCCATCATCTGCGGTTTGACCGCCAGCACCACCACGTCGGCCTCGCGCGCGCAGGCGATGTTGTCGCCGCTGCTGACGATGCCGTAGTCCGCCGCCAGCGCGTCACGGTTTTTCGGCGAAGGGGCGCAGACGCTGATGGATTTGGCCGGATAACCGCCCGCCACCAAGCCGGCGATGATTGCACGCGCCATGTTGCCGGCGCCGATAAAGGTAATCTTGCGATGTTGCATCAAATCCCTCGTCTGTTTTGTCAGGCCTGCGAGTAGTCGCGGGCGCCAAAAATTGCGGTGCCGATACGCACCAGGGTGCTGCCGGCGGCGATCGCCGCCGCCATGTCGTCCGTCATGCCCATCGACAGCGTATCGACCTGCGGATAACGCTGACGCAGGGCGAGAAATGCGTCGTTCATCCGGCTGAATACCGCCAGCTGCCGCTGATAATCTGCTTCGGGTGCCGGGATGGCCATCAGGCCGCGCAGCGCCAGGTTCGGCAGCGCGGCGATCGCCTCGGCCAGCGCCGGCAGTTCGGCCAGCGCGATGCCGGATTTGCTTTGCTCGTCGCTGATGTTGATTTGAATCAGCACGTTGAGCGGCGACATGTCGGCCGGGCGCTGATCGCTCAGGCGCTGGGCGATGCGCAGCCGATCCACGGTATGGCACCAGGCGAAGTGTTCCGCCACCAGCCGACTCTTATTGGATTGCAGCGGGCCGATAAAGTGCCACACCAGCTCGTCGCCCTGCGGCGATTCGGCGAAATGCCGGATCTTGTCTACCCCTTCCTGCACGTAGTTCTCGCCGAAGGCGCGCTGGCCGGCGGCGATGGCTTCTGCGATCGCCGCCACAGGTTTGGTTTTGCTGACGGCAAGCAGGGCAACTTCTTCTGGCGCCCGCGCGCAGTTTTGCGCGGCGGCCGCGATGCGGTTTCTGACATCCTGCAGGTTCTGTTGGATAGTGCTCATTATTGACCCGGGAGAGTGATATGGATATCGATGAATTCGTGGCCCTTAGTGTAAAGCATAATGCTTCCGATCTGCACCTTTGTGCCGGTCATCCGCCGATGTTGCGCATCGACGGTGAACTGCAGCCGCTGGCGGCGGCGCCAACGCTGACGGCGCAAGGCGTGCAGACCCTCTGCGACGAATTGCTGAATGCGCAGCAGCGCGAGAGCCTGCAGCGGTTGGGGCAGATCGATCTGGCGTTGCACCGGCCGGGCGGGGAGCGGCTGCGCGCCAACGTTTTTCAGCAAAGCGCGGGGATGTCTCTCGCGTTGCGGCGCATCGCCGGGCAGTCGCCCTCGCTTGCCGAGCTGGCGGCGCCGGCCATCGTCCCGGCGCTGCTGCGGCGCGACGACGGCTTGATCCTGATCAGCGGCGCCACCGGCAGCGGTAAATCCACCACGCTGGCGGCGATGATCGACGAGATCAACCGGCATCAGCAGCGGCACATTCTGACGCTGGAAGATCCGATCGAATTCCTGCACCGCAGCCGACGATCGCTGATCCAGCAGCGAGAGATCGGCCGCGACAGCCACAGCTTCGATGCGGCGTTACGCGCCGCGCTGCGTGAAGATCCCGACGTGATCCTGCTGGGCGAGCTGCGTGATGTCGCCACTATCCGGCTGGCGCTCACCGCGGCGGAGACCGGCCACCTGGTGCTGGCGACGCTGCACACCCGCAGCGCGCCGCAGGCGGTGGAGCGGCTGGTGGACGTGTTTCCGGCGGACGAGAAACCCTATGTGCGCGCCCAACTGGCGGGCAGCCTGCAGGCGGTGATCGCGCAAAGGCTGATGAGACGGCCCGGCGGCGGGCGAGTGGCGATCTTCGAAGTGCTGACGGCGACGGCGGCGGTCAGCAGCCTGATCCGCGAAGGGAAAACGCATCAGCTGGCTAGCGTGTTGCAAACCGGCGCGCAGTCCGGCATGCAAACCTTTGAGCAAGGTTTGCAGCAGCGGATAGATGCCGGTTTGCTGGGGAATAACGCGGGGGAGAGGGCGGGCGTTTAGCCCAGCTGCCGTTCGAACCAGCTTTCGAGGATCACCACCGCGGAGGCGGAGTCCACGCTGCCTTTATCGAGTGCGCGAAAGCCGCCGCGATCGAACAGGTTGGCGCGCGCTTCTACGGTGCTCAGGCGCTCGTCTTGCAGCTCGATCTGGATGCCGAAACGGCCGTGCAGGCGATTGGCGAATTTGCGCGCCTGGGCGGTAACGGGCTGTTCGGTGCCGTCCATGTTCAGCGGCAGGCCGACCACCACCAGATCCGGCTGCCACTCCTTCAGCAGTTTTTCAATTTTCAGCCAGTCCGGCGAACCGTCTTGCGCTTTGAACGCCGCCAGTGCGCGGGCGCTGCCGGTCAGCTCCTGGCCGATGGCCGCGCCGATGCTTTTGGTGCCGAAGTCGAAGGCGATAATGGTGCGGTTGCTCATCAGGCGTGTCCTGCATGGTTGGCGATGCTGCGAATATCGATGCCCAGAAGGTTCCCCGCCTCGCGCCAGCGGCTGGCGATCGGCGTGCGGAACAGAATGTCGGTGTTGGCTTCGATGGTCAGCCAGGCGTTTTCCAACACCTCTTGCTCCAGCTGGCCCTTTTCCCAACCTGCATAGCCCAGCGCCACCAGCACGTCGTCCGGTTGTTCCGGGGTGCCGAGCGTCTCCAGCACGTCTTTCGAGGTGGTGATCATGGTGTTGGGAGAAATTTGAATGCTGGCGCCAAAGCCGTGGCGCGGCGTATGCAGGATAAACCCACGATCGTCCGCCAGGGGGCCGCCGGCGAACACCGGTTTGTCCAGGCTGATGGCCGGATCGCGCGCAGGCGGCATGATCTTCAGCTTGCTCAGCACCGTGGCTACCGTGAATTGCTCCACCGGTTTATTGATCACCAAACCCATGGCGCCTTCTTCATTGTGCTCGCAGATATAAATCACCGAGCGTCTGAAGCGAGGATCCTGCAAGGTTGGCATGGCGATCAGAAAATGGTGCTGTAAATTCATGGCGTTAGTATAAGGTAATCAATGGGTGAGAAAATAAACAGCCGCCAGTATGCGGCTATACCCGCCGCCTTTCAAGGCGCGCTTTGGCGGGCGCGATGCAGAACAGCGGGCGGCATGCCGCCCGCATTGCGCATTACTTTGCCGCCAGGCGCTTTTCAATGGCGTCCATCAGCATGCCGGTAATCGAAATCGGGAATGCCGCTTCGATCTCGCGCGCGCAGGTCGGGCTGGTGACGTTGATTTCAGTCAGGCGGTCGCCGATCACGTCCAGGCCGACGAAGATCAGCCCTTTCTCTTTCAGCGTCGGGGCGACGGTGCGGGCGATTTTCCAGTCGCTCTCGCTCAGCGGGCGCGCTTCGCCACGGCCGCCGGCCGCCAGGTTGCCGCGGGTCTCGCCCTGAGCCGGAATGCGCGCCAGGCAGTAAGGCACCGGTTCGCCGTCGACGACCAGGATGCGCTTGTCACCGTCCTTGATCGCCGGCAGGAAGTTCTGCGCCATGCAGAAGCGGCTGCCGTGTTCGGTCAGGGTTTCGATGATCACCGACAGGTTAGGATCGTCCTGCTTCACGCGGAAGATCGACGCGCCGCCCATGCCGTCCAACGGCTTCAGGATGATGTCGCCGTGCTGCTGGTGGAATTTGCGGATGTGCGCGGCGCTGCGGCTGACCAGCGTATCCGGCGTCAGCTCCGGGAACCAGGCGGTGAACAGCTTCTCGTTGCAATCGCGCAGGCTTTGCGGCTTGTTGACCACCAGCGTGCCTTTAACCTCGGCGCGTTCCAGAATGTAGGTCGCGTAGATGTATTCGGTATCGAACGGCGGATCCTTGCGCATCAGGATCACGTCCAGCTCGTGCAGCGCCAGATCCTGCTCGGCGCCGAAGCTGAACCAGCTCTCCTTGTCTTCCTTCACGCTCAGCAGGCGGGTGCGGGCGCGCCCGTCACCGGCATGCAGATAGAGATCGTTCATCTCCATGTAGTGCAATTCGTAACCGCGGCGCTGCGCTTCGAGCAGCATGGCGAAGCTGGTGTCTTTCTTGATGTTGATGGAATCGATTGGGTCCATCACGATGCCGAGCTTAATCATCTTTTCTCCTTTAACCCAGGTCGCCGAAGCGGACCTGCAGAGCGGTAATGGCGGTGAGCGCTGTGGTTTCGGTACGCAGAACGCGTGGTCCCAGCAGAATATCAGTAAATCCGTGGTCGGTGGTCATGGCGATTTCGTCAGCGGACAAACCGCCTTCCGGGCCGATCAGCAGGCGAACGCGATCCACCGGCTGCGGCAACGTGTTGATGCTGTGGCTGGCGCGCGGGTGCAGGTTGAGCTTCAGGCTGCCGTCCTGCTCGGCGCACCAGGCCTCCAGCGACATCGCCTCGCGGATTTCCGGAATGCGGTTGCGGCCGCACTGTTCGCAGGCGGCGATGGCGATCTTTTGCCATTGCTGGATTTTCTTCGCCAGACGCTCGCCGTCCAGTTTGACGCCGCAGCGCTCGGAAAACAGCGGGGTGATGACGTTGACGCCCAGCTCGATGGATTTCTGGATGGTGAACTCCATCTTCTCGCCGCGCGAGATCACCTGGCCCAGATGCAGGTTGAGCGGCGATTCGATGTCATCCACGCGGCCGTCGCCGAGGCGCACCAGCACGCTCTTCTTGTCCACCCGAATTATCTCGGCGTCGAACACCTGGTTGCTGCCGTCGAACAGCTGCAGCGCCTGGCCGGCGCTCATGCGCAGCACGCGCCCGACATGGTTGGCGGCGTCCTCGCTGAGGGCGATCTCCGCCTGGTCGGTCAGCGGTTGCGGATGGTAAATGCGGGGTATGCGCATGGGTAGTCTGATCCTGACGAAACGGCGCCGCAGGTTGGCGGCGCCATGAAAGATAAAGGCTATAGTAGGTTAGCTTTTCCGCTGCTGACAAGCCTGTTGAATATAGGGGTTGTGGTTGCCCTGCACCTTGGCGATACGTGCTTCGCGCTGACATTCCCATTGGCTCACCGGATATTGTCGGTTCCACACCTCGAACAGCTGGATTTGCTGGCGCGATAGCCGCAGCTGGTAGCGATCGCGCATGTAGAAGTAGGTGCGGGCGATGGCACCGCGGGCGCGGGCAGGCGGTTCCGCCTGTTTATTCTTGAAGTCCACTTTCATCGGACACTGTCCGTACTGGCCTTCGCCGCCGTTCCATTGGCTGTACATGAAGTTGTTGCGGTCGCCGTTCACTTCGCCGATCGCCGGCTGCAGGTTGTGCAGATCGGTTTCTATCTGGCGATAGGTGGCGTCTTTGTTGCAGTTCTTGCGCCCGCCGTCTTGCCAGCACTGCAGCTGGTGGCCGAACTGCCAGGCCGGTACCACGTGTTCCCATTCGATGCGCTGTGCGCGCTGGGCGTTTTTACGCACCTGATAGCCACAGCCGGCGAGATCCGGGATGCCTTTTTTACCTTGCCAGTCGATACGGCAGCCGCAGTAAAAACTGCCAGGCGCATCCTGGTTAATCTTGGCCGCCGCCGCTTTGGCCTGAGAGAAGTTATTGATGCCGTGCGCCTGTGCGGCGCCTGCGGTGAAAACCGCGATAAACAAAATTCTGCGAAGCATATTCCAAAACAGCTCAAAATTGGAAAAGCAGGCAGGGTAGCGGAACTTGCCGGCAGTGGCAAATGGCGATATTTGCTTGTTTTAACGTATAAATCGTTTAGCTAAAGGTTCTCGCTGGCGAGAAATTTCAGTTTCTCACCGCAGCGGCGGCAGCGGTATTCGCTTTCGCCGCGCAGCACGCGGTTATGGCGGCGGATGGTGAGCTGGTGCTGCCCGCAGCCGCAGCGGTAGGGGAAGGTTTTGCTTTGCACCGAGGCGGTTTCGAAACGGTGAGTGCGGCTGGCGGGCGTCAGCAACACGCTTTCCATCATCCAGCGCCATTCGCGGCCGTGCGGCGCCACCCGGCCGAATTGGCGAAACACCAGCAGGTGCGCCAGCTCGTGTGGCACCACCTCATCGATAAACGGCTGTTGGTTTTCCAGCAGCAGCACCGGATTCAGGCGGATTTCCCAACTTTGCAGCCAGGCGGTGCCCGCGCTGGTGCCGCGTTGCTGATAGACGATGCTGGGTTCGGGGAATTCGACGGCAAAATGCTGGCGGGCCAACTGCAGCTTTTCTCGCAGGCAGCGCATCACCGCTTGTTGCAGCGCGATGGGGATTCTTGGTTTGTTCATTGCGGCTAGCTTAAGCAATGGCGGGGCGGCTGACAATATGCCCCGTCGCAAATCCGCATCCGGCGCTTTTTCACCACATTGATAAGACGATCGCTGCCGATGGATTGTAATCAATGTGTTAACTGCGGGATAATAAAGCGTGCATGATGAGCCTGTACCCGCAGTTCTCACCGAGCAAGGTTGAAACGCCGCCTGTGGTAATCCCTTACGCAAAGAGCGGTTATTTTGCGATTTGGCGCAATAACTGACTGATTAAAAATACGTAAGGTGGAGGCAGTTTTTTGACAAGGCGCCGAGCCGTGCGCCGCAAGTGTGAATTTAACGCAGCTGATGTTGCAAGTGAGAGATCAATGTCGAATAAACCGTTCCACTATCAAGATCCGTTCCCGCTGAAGAAAGACGATACCGAATACTACCTGCTGAGCCGCGACCACGTTTCCGTGAGCGAATTTGAAGGCCAGGAAATTCTGAAAGTTGCCCCTGAAGCGTTAACCCTGCTTGCCCAGCACGCGTTCCACGACGCGTCGTTCATGCTGCGCCCGGCGCACCAACAGCAGGTGGCCGATATCCTCAAAGATCCGGACGCCAGCGAAAACGACAAGTACGTTGCGCTGCAATTTCTGCGTAACTCAGAAATCGCCGCCAAGGGTATTTTACCGACCTGCCAGGACACCGGCACGGCGATCATCGTGGGCAAGAAAGGCCAACGCGTCTGGACTGGCGGCGGCGATGAAGCTGCCCTGTCGCGCGGAGTGTATAACACCTACATCGAAGAAAACCTGCGCTATTCGCAGAACGCCGCGCTGGATATGTACAAAGAGGTCAATACCGGCAGCAACCTGCCGGCGCAGATCGATCTCTACAGCGTGGACGGCGAAGAGTACAAGTTCCTGTGTATCGCCAAGGGCGGCGGCTCCGCCAACAAAACCTATCTGTATCAGGAAACCAAGGCGCTGCTGTCGCCGGGCAAACTGAAAAACTATCTGGTCGACAAGATGCGCACGCTGGGCACTGCGGCTTGCCCGCCGTATCACGTGGCGTTCGTCATCGGCGGCACCTCGGCAGAAGCGACGCTGAAAACCGTCAAGCTGGCCTCGACCAAGTATTACGACGGTCTGCCGACCGAAGGCAACGAGCATGGCCAGGCGTTCCGCGATCTGGAACTCGAAGCGGAACTGCTGCAAGAAGCGCAGAACCTGGGGCTGGGCGCACAGTTCGGCGGTAAATACTTCGCGCACGATATCCGCGTAGTGCGCCTGCCGCGCCACGGCGCGTCCTGCCCGGTCGGCATGGGTGTCTCCTGCTCGGCGGACCGAAACATCAAAGGCAAGATCAACCGCGACGGTATCTGGCTGGAAAAACTGGAGCACAATCCGGGTAAATTCATTCCTCAGGAGCTGCGCCAGGCCGGGGAGGGCGAGGCGATCAAGGTCGATCTCAACCGCCCGATGGCCGAGATCCTCAAACAGCTGTCACAGTACCCGGTTTCCACCCGTCTGTCGCTGAGCGGCACCATCATCGTCGGTCGCGATATCGCGCACGCCAAGCTGAAAGAGCGTCTGGATCGCGGTGAAGGCCTGCCGCAGTACGTCAAGGATCACCCGATCTATTACGCCGGCCCGGCCAAAACGCCGGAAGGCTATGCGTCCGGTTCGTTGGGGCCAACCACCGCCGGGCGTATGGATTCCTATGTCGATCTGCTGCAATCCCACGGCGGCAGCATGATCATGCTGGCGAAAGGCAACCGCAGCCAGCAGGTGACGGATGCCTGCCACAAGCACGGCGGTTTCTACCTCGGCAGCATCGGCGGCCCGGCGGCGGTGCTGGCGCAGCAGAGCATCAAGAGCCTGGAGTGCGTGGAGTATCCTGAGCTGGGTATGGAAGCGATCTGGAAAATCGAAGTGGAAGATTTCCCGGCGTTTATCCTGGTGGATGACAAAGGCAATGACTTCTTCCAGAAGATCCAGGCCGGTCAATGCTCCAGCTGCCTGAAATAAGCGTTGCCCCTTCGCCGCCTGCGGGCGGCGAAGGGGGATTGTGTAAAGTCCTGTAGCTTGCTGGACGCCGAGTTTTAACCTGTATACCCTACGCGGATAGCACTAAAATTCGACTAATGGAATATCGGCAACAGAAGGTTTCAGCAATCACATGGGAACGCAGGAAAATCATATCAGGGAACTGCTGGTCTGGATTGAAGATAACCTGACCAATCCGCTGTCGTTGGATATCGTTTCCGCCAAGTCAGGTTATACGAAATGGTACCTGCAGCGCATGTTCAAGAAGCAGACCGGATTGTCGTTAGCCTCTTACATTCGCGCTCGCCGCCTCTATCTCGCCGCTTTCGCCTTGCGTTTCACGCAGAAGAGCATCCTCGATATTTCGGTAGAATATCAATTCGATAATCAGCAGACGTTCTCGCGCTGTTTCAAGAAACACTTCGCCGAATCGCCCAGCGTGTATCGCCATGCCCGCAAACAGGACTTCAGCAACCTGGTGCGTTCGCTGGCGGCCAGCCAGCCCGGCGATATTCAGGTCGAACGCGTCAGCATCGCCAGAGGGCAATACGCGTTTCACGGCAAGCATTACGCGTACCATCTGGATATCGAGAATCTGGATAAGTCGCACCTGCCGCTGCGCAGCGCGCTGCGGGCGCAGTTCTACACCTTGTTGGGCGAGCGCCCGACGCAGACCTATTCATTTACCCAGCTGGTGCCGGACGGCGAGCGGGTCAGAGTCGACTATACCCTGGGCGTGAAGACGGAATATCCGCTGCGCGAAGGCGTGGCGCTGGAGCCGCTGCCGGAGATCCACGGCGAGTTTTGCCGTTTTCGCTATTCAGGCAAGCCGGTGGCGCTCAACGATCACATCATTAAGATTTACACGCAGGTGCTGCCCGAAATGGGGCTGGCCCGCGGTGACGGGCCGGACATGACGGTGTTCAGCTATTCGCTGAGCGGGAAAGAGGAGCTGCACCTGGAGCTGCAGCATCTGGTGCCGGTGGTGCCGCTGCACTGAGCCCGTCGGCGGCCGGCAGCCGGTTTTTTTGCTGCACGATAGCCGCCATCACCGCCAGGGCGATTTCCGCCGGGGTTTTGCTGCCGAGCGGCAGGCCGATCGGCGCATGGATGCGTTCCAGCTCCTGCGGCGTGAACTCGGCGATCTGCTGCAAACGCTGGCGCCGCCGCGCGCTGTTTCTGAGCGAACCCATGGCGCCGATGTAAAACGCCGGGGTGTGGATCGCTTCCATCAGTGTCAGGTCGTCCATCCGCGGATCGTGGGTCAGCGCCACGACGGCGGTGTTGGCATGGCAGCCGCCTTCCTCGATGAACTTGGCCGGAAACTGGCGCAACAGCGTCACGCCGGGCTTCAGCTCGGCGGCGAAGTTGTCCAGCGCCTCAGGGCGGTTCTCGCACACCAGCACCTCAAACCCCAGCGCTACGGCGAAATCGGCGCAGTACAGCGCCACGCTGGACAGCCCGGCGATCAGCAGGCGCGGCGCGGCCGCGATATGCAGGGTGATCTGCTCGAGCCGGCGTTCAACCTGAGTGGCGCTGGTGAAATGGCTCTGCTCAAGGCTATGGCAGGCGTTGGGCAGCGTCAGGCGTTTGAGCAACGCATGATGCCCTTCCAGCGCGCCGGCGATGCGCTGCAGGTAAGCGACGCTGGCTTCTCCCGCCGGCAGATACTCGATCAGCACGTCCAACACGCCGCCGCACGGCAGCGCTACATTGGGCGTCATGCCACCTTCGCCATAACGGATCACCTGGCTGGCCGCCTGATACTCCCCGGCGGCCACGCGCCGCAGAAAGTCTTCCTCCACGCACCCGCCCGACAATGAGCCGCTGTAGCGGCCGTCACGGGTCGCCGCCATCAGCGCGCCCGGCGACCGCGGCGAAGAGCCGTAGGTGCTGAGTACGGTGCATAGCCAGACCGGCTGTTGTTGCAGCCAGTTTATCGCCTGGCTGACCACGGTGACATCAAGATGTTGCATAGGTGAATTTACTCGCTGGCCGGGAGTTGCGATGGAAGATCAATATCCTGCACGACGCCGGGGTGCTCAAGCGGCAACAGGTGTACCGCTGCGCCTTGCAGCAGCCCACGCGCGCCATTATCGCCGTGCAGTTGGCAAAGTTGTTTGCGCAATAGGGCGGAAAAGCCGACCGGGTGACCGGGCTGTTGCGCATAGCTGGGGCGCACGATCGCGTGTTGCCGTAAGGCGTTCGCCACCTGCCGAAAGACATCGGCGCTGACGAACGGCATATCCGCCAGGTGGATCAACCAGCCTTGCCAGTGCGACGTGGCCGCAACGCCCGCGGCGATCGAGTCGCCGAGGCCCGCGCTGGCGAGCAGGGTGACCGGCACCTGGTTGGCGGCGCAGGCTGCCAGTACCGGCAGATTATCCGGCCGGGTCACGACCTGTACCGGCAGGCCGGAGGCCAGCGCCTGGCATAGGGTGTGCTCGAACAGCGAACGCCGCTCGCCCGCCGCATCGGCAAATCCTGCGTTTAACTTGTTGCCCTGGCCGCCGGCCTGAATAAATCGCTCCCCGCGTCCGGCGGCGGTAATGACAATGCCCGTAGTCATGGTTGAGGCCCGCGTTTGCGCAAATTATTTATTAGCATACAAACCATAAGTGTTTTGCAAATGTTTTTTTGTTGAAAACAGCCTGTTAATCATCACATAATTTTAGTTATAAGCATATGCTTATGACGTCTACGGCAAGGTCGTCAGCGTTTGCGCAACAACACCGCGAACAAAAACCAATTACAAGAAAGACGTGAAGGACTTATTTATGAGCAATTTCAACCCGTCGCGGCGCCGCTTTATCAAAAGCGCCGTGATTGCGGGGGTATCCGTGTACCTCGCGCCTTTGTACAGCCGCGCCTACGCCGCGCTGTTCGAGCAAAAAATCCTCCAGTCGCCCAACTGGGATCCGCAGACCAAGCGCGTGCGTTTCCGCATCGACGGCCGCGCCAAGGTTATGGGGCAGAAGGTGTTCGCACGCGATATCCGCGCGGTGGACATGCCGCACTGGCCGCAGAAACAGGCACACGCCTTTATTCTGCGCGTCACCCAAGCCGACCGGCTGTTCGAAGGGGTCGATCTGTCGCTGCTGGGGGACGATCTACAGCCGGATCGCCTAGTGACGGCGGAAGATCTGGCGCGCGACGGCCTGGCTTTCCCGGCGTTCTACGGTGATGACATGCTGCTGCCGAGCGGCAAAACCCCGGCCTATCTTGGCCAGGCGGTGGCAATCCTGATCTATCACGAGTTCGCCCGTTTCCGTTTCGCCAAGGACAAGCTGAAATTCCGTGAAGAGACCATCAAATACGGCGCGGTGACCGGCCCGCTGGAGCGCGATCCCTGGGGCAGCTTCCGCTATGTGCGGGTGGGCGGGGAGCAGCCGTTCGACGACGATCGCTTCTCCAGCCTGAAAGACACGCCGATTTTCCCGGTGTCGATGAAAAAACACCTGCCGGTATGGCCGGAAGGGCGCGAGGGCGGCAAGCTGGATCAGGAAGGCATGCGCTATGCGGGCCTGATCGCCGACGAGCTGGCGAATCCGCCGGCCGATTGGCTGGTGATGTCGCGCCGTTACACCACGCAGTCCATCGACACCTCGGCGCTGGAGCCGGACAACGCCAACGGCTGGTTTGACGCACAGACGCAAACGCTGCATCTGGTGGTGCCGACCCAGTCGCCGCAGGAAGTGGCCGACGAAATGCCGCGCATGCTGGCCAAACGCAACCCGCCAGTGAAACAGCTGATCCTGCACCCGTGCTACACCGTGGGCTACGGTTCGAAAGATCACTACAACTTCCCGTATTACGGCGCGGTGGCGGCGATGTACGGCGACGGCCATCCGGTGCGCCTGGCCAACGACCGCTTCGAACAGTTCCAGACGGCGCTGAAGCGTCACGCGTTCGACATGAACTACCGCATCGCGGTGAACCGTCAGACCGGCGTCATGCAGTCGTTCCTCGGTGACATGACCGCGGACGGCGGCGGCCGCAGCAACTTTACCCCTTCGGTGGTGATGGTCGGCGCGACCGCCGCCCAGTCGATTTACTACTTCCCGAAAAGCGATCTGTCGTCGGTCGGATTAGCTTCACGCGCCATCGACGCCGGTTCGGCGCGTGGTTACGGCACGCTGCAGAGCATGGCCGCCACCGAGATGATGGTGGATGAACTGGCCGCCGAGCTGAAGATCGACCCTATCGAGTTTCGCCTGCGCAACGTGCTGAAATCCGGTATGAAAAACACCCAGGGGGCGATCCCGGCCGGTGCGATCCGCGCCGATGAAGTGCTGGAGAAGGCGGCGAAGCATGAGATGTGGCTCAAGCGCGCCGAACGCAAGGCCGAGTTTGAGAGCCGTCATCCCGGCAAGCGCTATGGCGTTGGTTTCGGCTGCGTGCAGAAAGATTTCGGCACCGGGGCGGAAACTTCGTTCGCCCGGGTGGAGCTGAGCGAAGATGGCCGCATCACCCTGCATCACAGCGGCGCGGAGATGGGCACCGGCATGTCGACCTCGCAGTCGGTGCTGTGCGCCCAGTGGCTGGGCAAACCGGCCGACGAAGCGCACTTCTCGGTCACAGACTGGTCGGTGCTGCCGATGGTCACCAGCGGCGATCCTTACCTGATGTCGCAGGAAGAGCAGGACAAGCTGCAAACCAACCCTAACTGGACGCCGAGCTACTGTTCGCCGTCCAGCGCCAGCAACTCGGCCTATTACTTCTCACACAGCACCCGCGAAGCGGCGCGCCTGATCTTCGATCACGGCCTGTGGCCGGCGGCGATGGCGCTGTGGCAGGCCGGTATCGGCGGCGGCCAGGCGGCGCCGTTGGTGGTGCGGCGCGAAGATGCGCGTTGGGTCGAAGGCGGCCTGACGGCGGCGGGCATGTCGGTGCTGAGCCTCGAACTGCTGGCCAAGACGGCTTATAAGATGGGCGGCGTCACCGGCGCGGCGGTGCACGTCTTCAACCGCTGGCAGTGGGCGGAGGCCGATTTCACGCTGAACGGCAAAAGCGAACGCCTGCCGGTCGACGGCATGGCGCTGCGCAACGCCGGCGGCGAATTCAAACCGCTGGCGCGCGGGCAGGTCTACTACCCGCCGACCCAGCGCAACAATGCGGCGGTGACCTACTACAGTGCCGTCGGCACGCTGGCGGAAGTGGCGGTGGATATCGCCACCGGCCAGGTGGAACTGCTGAATCACCATTCGATCATGGAGTGCGGCAACCTGATCGTGCCGGAACTGGTTTCCGGCCAGCTGCAGGGCGGGCTGGCGATGGGCATCGGCCACGCGCTGCACGAATATTTACCGCTGTACGAAGACGGCCCGGGCAACGGCACCTGGAACTTCAACCGTTACCACCTGCCGCGCGCCAGCGACGTGGCGGTGTGGAAACAGAGCGGCGACATCCTGCCGGCGCTGTCGGAAACCGATCCGCCGAAAGGCATGGCGGAAGTGGTGATGATCCCGATCGTGGCCGCACTGGTCAACGCCATTGCCGACGCCACCGGCCACCGTTTCCGTGATTTGCCCGTTCGTGCAGAAAATATTCGTGAGGTATTACAATGAGCATTAAAACCCAGCCGATTTCCCTGACCATCAACGAGAAACAGTACGGCCCGATCGAGGTGCCGGAAGGCTTGATGATGATCGATTTCCTGCACGAGTATCTCGATTTGACCGGTTCGCGCCTCGGCTGCGGGCAGGGCATTTGCCACGCCTGCGTGGCTATTGTCGATCACCCGAGCGGCACCAGCGAAGAGGTGCGCACCTGCATCACCGGCGCGCATTTCTTCAACGGCAAGAAAGTGCGCACCGTCGAAGGCCACGCCAAGGTGGACGAACAGGGGGAGGTGGTTGAGCTGTCGCCGATCCAGCAGGCGTTTCTGGAGCACTACAGCTTCCAGTGCGGCTACTGCACGCCAGGCTTCGTCAACGCCGCCACCATTTTCGTAGAAAAGCTCAAGCGTGAGCCGATCGCCCGCGATCAGCTGGAGAACGCCATCGAGCAGGCGCTGGACAGCCATATCTGCCGCTGCACCGGCTACGTGCGTTACTACGAAGCGGTGCGCGACGTGGTGCTGAAAACGCCGGGGCTGCTGAAGGAGACGGCACAATGAAAAAACGTCTCGCAGGGTTGATTTTGTTGGTGGCGATCGTGGTGATTGCGCTGTTGTGGTGGCGGGAAAACCGCCGTTACGACGGCCCGGTGCAGCAGGTGACCGCCAGCGCCGAACAGATCGCCCGCGGCCGCTATCTGGCGCAGGCCGCCGACTGCGCCGCCTGTCATACCGCCAGCGGCGGGGCGCCGTTGGCCGGCGGCTATCCGCTGGACACGCCGTTCGGCACGATTTACGGCAGCAACCTGACGCCGTCGGCCGATCACGGCATCGGGCGCTGGAGCAAGGACGACTTCTTCCTGGCGCTGACGCAGGGCGTGGCACCGGGCGGGCGCCACCTGTATCCGGCGATGCCTTACACCTCGTACAAGGGCATTTCGCGTCAGGACGCCGATGATATCTATGCTTACCTGATGACGCGTCCGGCGGTAGACGTGGCCATTCCGGCCAACGAGATGCCGTTCCCGTTCAACCAGCGCATGGCGCTGATCGGCTGGAATCTGCTGTTCCGCAGCCAGGATCCGCTGCCGGCCAGTTCGCAGGGCAGCTCGCCGCAATGGCAGCGCGGCCGCTATCTGGCCGATGTGCTGGGGCACTGTGGTGAATGCCACACGCCGCGCGGCGCGCTGGGGCAGATGGATCTCGGCAAGCCGATGCAGGGCGGCGATCTCGGCCGCTTCATGGCGCCGGACATTACGCCGCATGGCCTGGCGCAGCGCGGCTGGACGCCGCAGGACGTCAGCCGCTTCCTCAGCACCGGCCTTGCGCCGCAGGGTTCCGCCTTCAGTGAAATGCATATGGTGGTGGATCTCAGCACCCGTCATTTGACGCCGCAAGACCATCAGGCGTTGGCGCTGTATCTGATGGGCGAGCAGCCGCCGGCGGCAGTGCCGGTAACAGTGGGCCAGGGCAGCGATGCCGGGCGCATGACCTACCTGGATCAGTGCGCCGGCTGCCATGCGCGCGAAGGCGAGGGCAAACCGCACGTCGCGCCGGCGATGCGCGATAACGCCACGCTGCGCCAGGCGGACGGCAAGAACCTGATCGTGTCGGTGCTGGATGGTTTGCCGGCCCAGCAGTTCCCGAACGGTGAAAGCATGCAGAGCATGCCGGGCTTCGGTGAGCGGCTGAGCGATGCCGACGTGGCCGAGCTGGTGAATTACCTGCGTGTGACCTGGGGCGGTTTGCCGGCGGATATCACCGCCGAGCAGGTGAAAGCGCTGCGTAAGTAAGCGGCGTTCAGGCAAAAAAATGGCCCGCATCTGCGGGCCGTTTTATTTA
>NZ_JBCHWD010000014.1:0-43281 GCF_059801225.1 Serratia sp. Ae19-1
CCAAAAACGGCGCCTGAAGGCGCCGTTTTTTTTAGGGTATTGCTGTCAAATTCAGAGATAACCCCATTTCAGGTATGTGTGAGGAAATAAACGAGCACGATCAGCGCTCCAGCCACGGCAAACAGACGAACCATTTTCATTGTTATGCTCTCGAACTTGCGGGAGAGCGGCCAAATTACCCAACTTATCGCTTAAAAAGAAGCATCCTGGCTCGATTACGCGCGTAATTTACATAACATTAAACTTCTGTGATACCGGCAGGCAAAAACAGGCGATGTCGGCGCAATCCTCTCGGCTTTCAGGCGACAATAAATTACCGTTATTTATGAACGACTGCGCCTTTGTCACATTCAGAGCACAATATTTTGGTGAACTTTGCCCATAAAATCCTTATAGTATCGGCAAAGTGAGTACTACCGATTTCCCTGGTGTTGTTGTGTGTCTTGCCCCTCATCTATGTAGGGGCTTTTTTCCCCCTTCCCCCTGACTTGCAAAAATTCTCCCTTATCCCGCAATGCTGATAGCGCGCATCGAGTCTCGACTCACCGTTCGCGCACTAATGATTAAAATCGTTCCTGATTCTTTACCTATGCTGATGACGTTTGGATTTCCACACTTTTTCTCTAGTAAGCCGGGCCCAGTCTTTGGCTGACTACAGCAAATGATATCAAGGACACGATCTATGCCGGATACCGCATTGCCTCCCTCGTCTCAGCGCCCGTTCCTGCGTCGCCTGCTGCTTAAAGCAGGGAAAAGATTCCTGCGCTGGAACGGCGAGTTTCAGACTCGCCATTCGCTAATCTCCACCACGCCGCAGATCGGTAATCATGAATTTAATTGGGTGACGTCGCTGGAAGCCCGTTGGCCCGCCATTCGGGAGGAGTTGGATCGCCTGTTGGAGCATCCTGAAGATATTCCCGCATTCCACCAAATATCACCGGATCAGAAACGCATCTCCAAAGGGGATAACTGGAAAACCTTCGGGCTGTTTGTCTATGGGCAACGCGTTGATGAAAACTGCGCCATTTGCCCGCGTACCGCGCAAGCGGTCAGCGAGATCCCCGGCATGCGCACCGCCATGTTCTCTATCCTTAAGCCGCACTATCATATCGTGCCGCACAAAGGCCCGACGCGTGCCGTGGTACGCGCTCATCTGGGATTAATCGTGCCAAAGGATCGGGAAAAGCTGTGGATCCGCGTTGACGATCAAATCCTGCACTGGGATGAAGGCAAAGTGATTTTGTTTGACGACTCTTATGAGCACGAAGTGCGTAATGATACCGACGAGCTGCGCGCGGTGTTGTTTCTCGATATCGACCGGCCGATGGACAAGGTGGGTACGGCGGTGAATAAGCTGCTGTTCAGCCTGATCAAAGCCAGCCCTTATGTGAAACAACCGCTAAAAAACCTGGCGAACTGGCACCGGCGCGATAAAAAAGAGTGAAATGACGGCTTATGCCATGAGCCTCACGCCAGCGGGTTAGCTCAACAACGCAAAGGGGGAGTGCCCAACCACTCCGCCCTCTTGCATCGCGCCCCGCCTTGATCCGCAAGGGTTCCGATTTTACCTGGCCCAGTCCGGCTTGTTGAGGATATGGTCCTGCCAGTCCACCACTTCGCTCTCACGCACCGCGATATGCCGCACCGTGATGCGCTCACCGTGCATCGCCGCCTTGGAGCCGCTCAGCAACGGGTGCCAGGGGAACAGCGGTTTACCTTCGCCAATCAGACGGTAGGCGCAGGTAGGTGGCAGCCAATCGAAGGTGGTGAGGTTCTCGCGCGTCAGTTTGATGCAGTCTTCTTCCAGCTCGAAGCGCCGCTCGTAGTTGCGGCATTGGCAGGATTTGATGTTGAGCTGGTTGCAGGCTACGTTGGTAAAATAAATCTCGTCGGTATCTTCGTCGATCAGCTTATTCAAACAGCATTGCCCGCACCCGTCGCACAACGACTCCCACTCTTGTTCTGACATTTCCGCCAGCGTTTTCTGTTGCCAAAAAGCGAGTTGTGACATGTTAGCGTCCGGTTTAGGTAAAGGGAAAAGTCACCTGCGCACAGGTTCGAGGGGGGACTATATAGACATTTTAGCCGCGAGATGCAAGTTTTGCCGCCGACGATGCCGGCGGCGAGGAGAAATCAGATCACCCGGGTGCTGAGGGTTTTGCCGTTCAGGCTGATTTTCAGCATGTCGCCGGAAGCCATCGGGCCCACGCCCTGCGGCGTGCCGGTCAGAATGATGTCGCCGGCGCGCAGCGTGAAGAAACGGCTCATGTAGCTGATAAGCGGCAGGATCGGCGTGATCATGTCACGCGTATTGCCCTGCTGGCGCAGCTGGTCGTTAACGGTCAACGACAGCTCGGCGTTTTGCGGATCGCCGAACTCGGCTACCGGGATAAATCCCGACATCGGGCAGGAACCGTCGAAGGCCTTGGCCTTTTCCCACGGCTGACCGGCTTTTTTAAAGCCCGCCTGCAGATCGCGCAGCGTCAGATCGAGCGCCACGCCGTAACCGGCGATCGCCCGCGCCACGCGGTCTTCGTTGGCCTGTTTCAGCGGCGTGCCGATCAGCACCGCCAGCTCGACCTCATGGTGCACTGAACCGAACTCTTTAGGGATGGCCACCGGCTGGCGGATATCGCACAGCGCCGTTTCCGGTTTGATAAACACCACCGGCTCGACGGAAACCGCGCTGCCCATTTCCTTGATGTGATCGGCGTAGTTGCTGCCGACGCAAACCACCTTGTTCACCGGGAAATCGAGCAACGAACCCTGCCAGTCTCTATGTTGATACATACCGCTTCTCCCAAACTGTAGAGGCTTGGCGCGCCAAGCCGATTATTGGTGTGTCGAATCAATGTCCGATCGCGTCCGCCATCATACCCACGGCGATAGCGAAATAGTAAGAGCGATTCCAGTGCATCAGGGTGCGGAAATTATCATAGACCAGGAACGTCCGCCCCTGCAGATCGTCCGGCGCAATGATCCAGCCGCGCTGAACGGCGTGCGGCAACGCACTGCCATCCGCACGCCGCACGCCGCGTTGTTGCCAGGCGTTGACGCTGCGCGCCTGCGCGTCCTTCAGCCCCAGTTCGGCCCGGTTGAAACCGGCGGGCAGCTTGACCTCGCGCCCCCAACCGATGCCGGGCTGCCAGCCCTCTTTGGATAAATAGCTGGCGGTAGAGGCAAATACGTCATCGATGTTATTCCAGATATCGATGCGCCCGTCACCATCGCCATCCGCCGCATAGCGCGGGAAGGAACTCGGCATAAACTGGCATTGCCCCATCGCGCCGGCCCAGGACCCTTTCAGCGACGCATCGCCAACGTGTCCCTGCTCGATTATCTGCAGCGCCGCCAGCAGCTCCTGACTGAAAAAGGCCTCGCGGCGCCCTTCGAACGCCAGCGTCGCCAGCGCAGACACCACGTCTTCCCGCCCCTGAATCTTGCCATAGGCACTCTCCATGCCCCACAGCGCGATGATATAGCGCCCCGGCACCCGATAGCGCTCGCTGGCCCGCGACAATTGCGCATGGCGCTGCCGGTACAGTTCGCGCCCCTGGCGCACCTTGACGGGCGACATCACCCGCCGCAGGTAGTCGTCCAGGGTTACCTTCTGCTCCGGCTGATTGCGATCGGCCTTGATCACCCGATCGACGAAATGGATTTGCGCAAAAGCGCGGTCGAGCGTGCCCTGACTGATGCCCTGCTCCCTCGCCCGCCGCTTAAGCTGCTCGACATATGCCGGAAACTGCGCCGGATCGCGGCCGCTCGCCGCCAGCGTCGTCTCCTGCGCCGCGTGTGACGAGCCCGGTATCAGCGCACCGCCCAGCGCCAGCCAAACGGCCAGCGCGGTTGTTCTCACTGAACGTGTCATCGGGCCTCCCCTGGCCGCAGCGCCTGCCTCAGGACTTGTCGCCCGCCAGATGCTGGTTGAGCAGATTTTCAACCGGCGGCGGGAACTGCAGGTAATAGCCTTCGTCTTTCAGCGCCTGCTTCACCTTTTCGATATCCGCCGAAGCCAATTTCTTGCGTTCATCGAGCGAAAGCATCATGGCGAATTGCGGCACGCCGAAACTTTTCATCAGCTCTTCCGGCACACGAGAGAAATCGTCTTTTTTTTCGACATAAAGATAAGTTTGATCGCGTTTCGGGCTTCTATAGATCACACAAAGCATTTTTTTAACTCTATTTAATTGAGGGAGCGTCTTGCCTGGATATAACTCTGACTATAACATGCTTATAGTACATCGGAATATCGCACCCCGAGTGGTATTCCGGGGATTTAAAGTTGCTGAGACTGAGTCAGGATAGATGTCACAATCGCCAATTGAGCTAAAAGGCAGCAGTTTTACCCTATCGGTTGTTCATTTGCATAATTCGCAGCCCGAGGTAATACGTCAGGCGTTACAAGAAAAAGTTGAGCAAGCGCCCGCTTTTCTGAAAAACGCCCCTGTTGTTATCAACGTCGCAACGCTGGATGGCGATGCGAACTGGAAAGAACTTCAACAGGCTGTCGCGGCGGCAGGTCTGCGCGTTGTGGGTATCAGCGGTTGCAGAGATGAGCGACAAAAGCGCGCGATAGCCCGCGCCGGGCTACCGCTGCTGAGCGAAGGCAAAGGCCAGAAAATGGCGGCGCCGGAGCCTACCCCTGCGCCAGTGGCGGCGGATAACGCCCCCGCCAAAACGCGCATCATCAGCACGCCTGTCCGTTCCGGCCAACAGATTTACGCCCGCAACTGCGATCTTATCGTGACCAGCAGCGTCAGCGCCGGCGCCGAATTGATTGCCGACGGCAATATTCACGTCTATGGCATGATGCGCGGCCGCGCACTGGCAGGCGCGTCAGGCGACACGCAATGTCAGATTTTTTGCACCCACCTGGCGGCTGAGCTAGTCTCTATCGCAGGGCAGTACTGGTTGAGCGATCAAATCCCGTCCGATTACGTCGGGCAGGCCGTACGACTCAGCCTGTTGGATAACGCTTTAACCATACAACCTTTAAACTAAGCCCTTTTGACAAGGAATCCATTTCATGGCACGCATTATTGTTGTTACATCGGGTAAAGGGGGCGTTGGCAAGACCACTTCGAGCGCGGCCATCGCTACCGGCCTGGCCCAGAAAGGCAAGAAAACCGTGGTGATCGATTTCGATATCGGTCTGCGTAATCTTGACCTGATTATGGGCTGCGAACGTCGGGTAGTTTATGATTTCGTGAACGTGATTCAGGGCGACGCCACGCTGAATCAGGCGTTGATCAAAGACAAACGCACTGAAAACCTCTATATCCTGCCTGCTTCGCAGACGCGCGACAAAGACGCGCTGACCCGAGAAGGCGTTGAAAAGGTCCTCAACGATCTCGGTGAGATGGATTTTGACTTCGTAGTGTGCGACTCGCCGGCCGGTATCGAAACCGGTGCGCTGATGGCGCTGTACTTCGCCGACGAAGCTATCATCACCACCAACCCGGAAGTCTCGTCGGTACGTGACTCCGACCGTATTCTGGGGATCCTTTCTTCCAAGTCACGCCGTGCCGAGAAAGGCGAATCGCCTATCAAGGAACACCTGCTGCTGACCCGTTACAACCCGGGCCGCGTCAGCCGTGGCGACATGCTGAGCATGGAAGACGTGCTGGAGATCCTGCGCATTCCGCTGGTGGGTGTGATTCCGGAAGACCAGTCAGTGCTGCGCGCTTCCAACCAGGGTGAGCCTGTCATTCTGGATGCCGAGTCAGACGCCGGTAAGGCGTATGACGATACCGTTTGCCGCTTGTTGGGGGAAGAACGCCCATTCCGCTTCATTGAAGAAGAGAAGAAGGGTTTCCTGAAACGCCTTTTTGGGGGATAAACCATGGCCTTATTAGACTTCTTTCTGTCCCGCAAAAAACAGACAGCCAATATAGCCAAGGAACGGCTGCAGATTATCGTCGCAGAGCGTCGTCGCGGGGACAGTGAGCCCCCGTATCTGCCTGATCTGAAACGCGATATTCTGGCGGTTATTTGCAAATACATTCAGATCGATCCTGAAATGCTGCATGTGCAGTTCGAGCAGAAAGGGGACGATATTTCGGTACTTGAACTTAACGTGACATTACCGGAATCGGAAGAAGCAGCTAAATGATTGCGACGCATTAATTACCCCCTGTATATTTTATGCAGGGGGTAACTGTATGTGCATCCAGTTAATAAGCATCATCGGCAGCAAAAAAGCGATTTTTCCCTTTGGGACAATTCCCAATTAACTTTGCCGCCACCTCGTTTAAAGTAAATTCTGGCCAGATTTACCTTCAACGCATTATTTCCTGCCTATATTCACCCGAGCAGAGTTTCCTTACCCTGCCCTGGTGAGTGCCAGCGATTAATATTCTTTCAGGATCTCCTGCAACGGCGCCATTAATAAATCGCCACGCCAGCCACTGATTAATTCAGGGCGACTCTCGCCGTCCTTCAGTTTCCAATGCCAGTTCAGCAGTTGGTTAATTTGGCGACGGGACGCCAGCAGCTCGCTGCTCAACCCGCTTTGCTCGCTGACGGTGGCGATCGCCGCCTTGATGTCTTTAAACACCTTCTTGTAGCCCGGCTGATCGATAAGGTTGGCCAACGGCGCCGGCAGCTCGCCTTCGTCCAAGGCTTCGGCCTCGGCCACCAGCGCCAGCAGCGTTTTACCGTGATAACGGATCTCCGGCCCGCTCAGACCCAGCGAATCCAGTTCTCCCAGCGAAGAAGGCATATAGCGCGCCACCTGCCACAGGTTTTCCTCCCGCACCACGAAGTTCACCGCCAAATCGCGCTCGCGCGCCTGGCGCAACCGCCACTCCGCCAGCTTCTGCAGACAACCCAGCTGGCGCGGACGCAGCTGCCAGGCATTGCTGATTTCACGATAGGCCAATTCCGGCGCCAGCGTCTCGCTGCGGCGTTGGCACAACAGCAGGCACTCGTTATTGGCCGCCGCGGTCCAACCGGCCTCTTCGGTCTCCTGCACCAGCTGTTTGGCCATCGGCAGCAGATAGAACACGTCGGCCGCCGCGTATACGCACTGTCTTTCGGTCAGCGGGCGCGCCAGCCAGTCGGTGCGCGACTCGCTTTTGTCCAGCTCAACCTTCATGTACTCCGCCACCAGCGTCGCGAAACCGCAGGAGAGCGGCCGACCGGTAAAGGCCGCCAGGATCTGGGTATCGACCATCGGCGTCGGCAGCGTTTTAAAGGCGTTGAGAAACACTTCGAGATCTTCGCTGCCGGCATGCAGGAATTTCACCACGGCGGTATCGGCCAACAGGTCGACAAACGGCTGCCACTGCTTGATCGGCAAAGGATCGATAAGGGAGAGTTGTTCACCGTCGTAGAGCTGGATCAGGCCCAGCTGCGGATAGTAGGTGCGCGTTCTGACAAACTCGGTGTCCAGCGCTATCTGGGCATGCTTTCTCGCCTGCTCGCAGACCTGCTGCAATCCGGCATCGGTAGTGATCAACTGATAATTCAAAACATCATTCTCTTGTAGGATTCAAACACAACAACGCCGGCATTCACCGGCGTTGTCGATAGTCAGGCGCAAAGGCAAAACCTAGGCGGCATCGGCCGGCTTCGGCGTTTTTTGCTCCTCGCGCAGTTCTCGCCGCAATATCTTGCCGACGTTCGACTTCGGCAGCTCATCGCGGAACTCAACAATTTTAGGCACTTTATACCCGGTCAGGTGACGGCGGCAATGGGTCAACAGCTCTTCCTTGGTCAGCGAGGCGTCTTTCTTCACCACGCAGATCTTCACCGTTTCACCGGAAACCTCACTGGGCACGCCGATCGCCGCACATTCCAGCACTTTCGGGTGCTGGCTCACCACATCCTCGATCTCGTTCGGATAGACGTTGAAACCAGAGACCAGGATCATGTCTTTCTTGCGGTCGACGATGCGCACAAACCCCTGCTCGTCTACGGTAACCACATCGCCGGTCGCCAGCCAGCCGTCTTTCAGCACTTCGTCGGTGGCTTCCGGGCGCTGCCAATAGCCTAACATAACTTGCGGCCCTTTGACCCACAGTTCGCCCGGTTCACCCGGCGGCACATCCTGACCGTTGTCATCCACCAGTCGAATATCCGTCGACGGCACCGGCAGACCGATGCTGCCGCTGTAGTGTTTCAGATCGTAAGGGTTGCCGGCCACCAGCGGCGCGCACTCCGTCAGGCCGTAACCTTCCAGCAAATGCTTGCCGGTGGTTTTCTCCCATTTCTCGGCCACCGCCTTTTGCACCGACATACCGCCGCCAACCGAGAAGCGCAGCGTGGAGAAATCGAGCTTGTGGAAATCTTCGTTGTTCAGCAACGCATTGAACAGCGTATTCACCCCGCTCATGGCGGTGAACGGATATTTGCCCAGTTCTTTCACCAGCCCTGGAATGTCGCGTGGGTTGGTGATCAGCAAATTGCGCCCGCCCAGGTCGATAAACAGCAGGCAGTTCACCGTCAGCGCAAAAATGTGATACAGCGGCAACGCCGTCACCACCAGTTCCTGCCCTTCACGGAACAGCGGCGAATAGGCGGCTTTGGCCTGCTCGAGGTTGGCCTGCATGTTGCGGTGCGTCAGCATCGCGCCCTTCGCCACGCCGGTCGTGCCGCCGGTGTATTGCAGGAAGGCCAGATCGGCATTAATGATGTCCGGTTTTACATACTGCAGGCGGCGGCCGCGCTGCAGCGCGCTGCGGAATGAAATGGCATCCGGCAGGTTGTATTTCGGCACCAGACGCTTGACGTATTTGACCACGAAGTTGACCAGCGTGCCTTTGGCGGCCGAAAGCTGATCGCCCATGCGCGTCAGAATCACGTGCTTGACCTGGGTGTTGAACACCACTTTTTCCAGCGTATGGGCGAAGTTGGACACGATGACAATGGCGCTGGCGCCGCTGTCGTTTAGCTGGTGCTCCAGCTCGCGCGGGGTATACAGCGGGTTGACGTTGACCACCACCATACCGGCGCGCAGAATGCCAAACAAGGCGATGGGATATTGCAGCAGGTTAGGCATCATCAGCGCGACGCGGTCGCCCTTCTTGAGGCCCAGTTCATTTTGCAGGTAAGCCGCGAAAGCCCGGCTGCGTTCTTCCAGTTTGCGGAAGGTCATCACCTCACCCATATTGATAAAGGCGGGCTGATCGGCATAGCGCTGCACGGCATGCTCAAACATTTCGATCAACGACGAATAGCGATCGGCATCAATCTCTGCGGGCACATCTGCCGGATACCGTTTTAACCAGACCTTATCCAAGGTATTACTCCTGAAATCATTACTAATTATCATCGCAGCCCTCAAACTCGCAGCCTAACCATAACAATATTTTAACTCAGCAGACCAGTTCGGGTTTTAAACATTATTCAGGTTGCGATGTACGTCACTAATTGTCGGATATTCCTTATCCCAAAAAGCAAAAGGGCGGCCTGAGCCGCCCTGTCAAATTTGTTCACATCAAGCGTATGCTACTCGGTTACGATGGTTTGCACCTGTGCCGGGCCAGGGTTGTACCAGCCATAGCCAGCCCCCCAACCGGGTCCCCACGGACCACCGCGCCAGCCCCAGGGCCCCATCGGTGCCGGCGGCATCACCACCTGCTGCACCAGATGCCAGCGTTTGAAACCGGTGACGTTCATCGTCACGAAGCGATACGGCGTCATGCCGATCCGCCCCTCTTTCAGGCCGGTAATGGGGCCGACAACGGTCACCAGTTGGCCTTTGAAATCAACCGGCTCGAGGAAGCCGTTTACCGTGGCCAGCAAGCGGCCGCGCGAGGGTTCACCCAATATCGGCCGCGCACCGCTGTCGAGCGGCACTGCCGCGATCTCCAGCACCGTACGCCCCTGTTCGTTGGCGACGTTCACCACGGTGCCGCCGAAGCGGGCTTCCGCGCCGGTAAACAGGTTCGGTGCATTTTGTACCGAGGAAAGCTGAGTCACCGGCGAAGGGCTGGAGCCTTTGATCGCATCCGGTACGGTGACGCACCCGGTCAGAACCGGCGCGCCGCAGGCGATGGCCAGCAGCGACAGCTTTTTACTTGCAGTGCGGATTAACATGGTCGCAATCTCCTGAAATGCCTGTAACTTTGACCGCGTTTCATCGTTCAAGTTGCAGGCCTTCATCGCCCGGCATCAACAACAGCACAATACGCCGCGACTACTCACGGCCCGGCAGTTTTTTCCAGGTCACTTCATTGCGCAGGTAGGTCGGCTCGGCATTTTCCACCGCCACCGCCAGCCCCTGTTGCCAGGCGTGCAGCGCCAGCGGCAGCATGTCTTGCGCCTGCGGCAACAGCATCTGGCCGTCACGCACGCTCAGGGCGGAACCCTTGACCAGATCGGGATAGGTTTGCCAGCCGGTGCCGACGTGGGCCCATTCCCCCTGCAGGCGCTGCGCTCGCTCCAACGCCTGAACCGGCGACAGCACCGCCTCGCCTTCGCTTTCCAGCCAGCGGCCGTCAGCCTGACGCTCGAACTGCCCCCAGTAGACCTCGCCCATGCGCGCATCGATCGCCGCCAGCACGCGTTCAGCACCGCTGACGCGCCAGGCGCCCTGCGCCATGGTTTGCAGCGTGGAAACGCCAATCATCGGCAGCTCGGCGCCCAGCGCCAGGCCCTGAGCGATGCCGATGCCGATGCGCACCCCGGTAAAACTGCCGGGGCCGCGACCGAAGGCCAGCGCATCGAGCTGGTTGAGCGCCAGACCGGATTCCGCCAGCACCTGCTGCACCATAGGTAAAATACGTTGCGTATGCTCGCGTGGGCACAGCTCAAACAGGGCGTGGATTTCGCCTTGATTCCAGACGGCGACGGAACAGGCTTCCGTCGCGGTATCGATCGCTAAAATTCGCGTGGACATGCCAACCTCTGGCGGGAATAAAACTGGGTTTTTCATACAGGGCGCGCATTGTAGCACAGCCCCGTAAGCCCTTCATCTTTCACGTAGCCGACGTCTCGGCGGCCTGCAGGAAGGCGATGGCCTGCTTCAGATCGCGGGTGCGCGGCGTGGGCGGCAGGCTGTTGAGGAACACCTCGCCATAAGGACGCATCACCAGACGATTATCGCAAATCACCAGCACGCCGCGATCGTCGGTATCGCGGATCAAACGCCCAACGCCCTGCTTCAGGGTGATGACCGCATCCGGCAACTGCACGTCATTGAACGGATCGCCGCCGCGCAGGCGGCAATCTTCAATGCGTGCCTTCAGCAGCGGATCGTCCGGTGACGTGAACGGCAGCTTATCGATGATGACGCAAGACAGCGCATCACCGCGCACGTCCACCCCTTCCCAAAAACTGCTGGTCGCCACCAACAACGCGTTACCGGCGGCAACGAACTGCGCCAGCAACTGCCCTTTGCTGGTTTCCCCTTGCAATAATACCGGCAGCGTCATCGTGGCGCGGAACTCTTCCGCCAGCTCGCGCATCATCTGATGCGAGGTGCATAAGAAGAAGCAGCGGCCGTTGTTGGCTTCGATTAACGGCCGCAGCATGCGCGCCAGCTGGCGCGCTCCGCCCGGTTGATTCGGCGAAGGCAAAAAGCGTGGCACGCACAGCAACGCCTGTTTGGCATAGTCGAATGGGCTCGGCAGCAGCAACGTTTTAGCCTTGGTCAGCCCCAACCGTTCGGTGAAATGGCCCAACCGATCGTTGACCGACAGCGTGGCCGAGGTAAAGATCCAGCTGCCCGGCTTCTCGTCCAGCATTTCGCGGAACCGATCGGCCACCGTCAGCGGCGTCAGCGCCAACACGAAGTGGCGTGAATTGCATTCATACCAATAGCTGTAGCCCGGCTCCGTCACCGCCTTCAGCCGTTTGAGGCGCGCGCGATACAGCGTGGCGCGCTCAAAAGCGGCATCCAGCAGCGCCGAACGCCCCAGCGACAGTTTCATGACGTCATAACACAGCTCCAGCGCGTCATCGAGCAACAACAGAGCGCGCTGCACGTTCGGTTCGCCCAGCACGTCGCGCAGATTGCCGCGAAAGCCCGGCTCCCCCAGATTCAGGCGGAAATCTTGCGTACTCAGGCTGAGACGGTCGGCGCTTTTTTGCAGTTGGGCGGCGTCGCGCACCTCGGTGCGGTAGGCGATGGTGATGTCCTTCGCCAGATCCAGCAACTGGCGGCTGGTAAGCTGTTGGCCGAAATACTGGCTGGCGATGTCGGGAATTTGGTGCGCTTCATCGAAAATCATCACCTCGGCTTCCGGGATCAGCTCGGCGAAACCGCCCTCTTTCACCACCATATCCGCCAGGAACAGGTGATGGTTCACCACCACCACATCCGCATCCATCGCGCGGCGGCGCGCCTTGACCACGAAGCAATCCTGATACAGCGGGCAGTCGCTGCCCAGACAGTTGTCATTGGTGCTGGTTACCAACGGCCAGACGAAGCTGTCTTCCGCCACTTCGCTGCAGGTGCTGATATCGCCCTCTTTGGTCTGCGACGACCACTTGCGCAGCTGCACCAGGTCGATCAGCGTCTGGCCCGCCAGCTCGCCGCCAGCCATCGACTGCTGCTCCAGTCGCTCCAGGCACAGGTAGTTGGAACGCCCCTTGAGCAGCGCCAGCTTGCCTTTGTACTTCAGCGCCTTGGCGACGGTGGGCAGATCGCGCGCATACAGCTGATCCTGCAACGCTTTCGAACCGGTAGAGATGATCACTTTGCGATCGGCGCGCAATGCCGGCGCCAGATAAGCGAAAGTCTTGCCGGTGCCGGTGCCGGCTTCCACCACCAGTTCCTGCTTGAAATTGATCGCCTCGGTGACGGCTTGCGCCATCTGCCGCTGCGGCTCACGCGGTTTGAATCCCTTGATAGCCTGCGCCAATGCGCCGTCTGTTGCAAAATCGTCTGTCACGCTGTCTCTCTGCCGGTGTCATTCAGCGGTGATTATGCCAAGCCTGCCGCCCGGCTACCACCCACTTTATCGCCGCGCTTTTTCATCACCGGCTGTGCTACCCTTAGCGGGACGATGATATGGAGATAAGCAAATGAATATTGAAAGAATTGATCCCGATAAGCGCTGGTCCGAAGCCGTGGTGCACAACGAGACCGTTTACTACACCAGCGTGCCGGAGAACCTGGACGATGACGCGACCGCGCAGACCGCCAACGCCCTTGCCGCCATTGACGTGCTGCTGGCGCGCGTAGGTTCGGATAAGAGCCGTATTCTTGACGCCACCATTTTCTTGGCCAACACCGCCGACTTCGCTGCGATGAACGCCGCCTGGGACGCCTGGGTGGTCGCCGGCAGCGCGCCGGTGCGCTGCACCGTGCAGGCGCAGCTGATGAATCCGAAGTACAAGGTGGAAATCAAAATCATCGCCGCGCTGTAAGCCTGAGCACAGACGAAAAAAAACCGCAGGCGGCTATGCCTGCGGTTTTTTTATTGCCCGCTATCAGGACAGTTTGAGGATCACCATCCCCGCCAGCAACAGCGCCAGGCCGACCCAGCCTTTGGCGTTTAACCGCTGACCGAACATGATCCAGCCCGCAGCGATAGTGGCGGCGATACCGAAACCGCCCCACAGCGCATAAGCGATCGACAGATCGATGCCCTTTACCGCCTGCGCCAGCGCGCTGAACGCGCCGAGTACCGACAGCAGCGACAACAGCCCCAACCAAATTTTACGGAAGCCGTCCGACATCTTCAGGAAGATGTTGGCGACGATTTCCAACACGATCGCCAGACCCAGGAACCCGATGTGGTACAACTCAAACTGTTGCATGGTTGTCACCTCGCGGGCTGACCTGTTTTCGCTCTTTGCGGGTGCCGGATTTCACCAACATGATGCCGGCGATCAGCGTCGCCAGACCCAGCACCTTCAGCACAGAGATTGGCTCGTCGAACCACAGCACGCTGAACAGGGTGATGAACAGAATGCCGATCCCTTCCCACAGCGCATAGGCCACGCCCAGCGCTACGCGTTTTACCGCGACAGACAGCAACACGTAAGACGCGGTAATCATCACATACATCACGATATGCCCGCTCATGCCGCCATTGACGCTGGCGTATTTCATCGACAAGGTGCCGATGATTTCGGTCATGATGGCCAAACCTAAAAAGATCCAATAAATCATAATTTTTCTCCCAAACGGCGAATAACGCGCGCCAAGGCATATTTATCCCGATTTATCTCGTCAAACGGCCGCCGTGCGGCGCGCAAGACGCAGAGATCCCTGGGGATAAACTGACCCAAACGCAAAAAGAATGTTTGCCCGGCTGAACGATAGCGTGAAGGCGTAAGCCCGCTACCTGCACCGGTTAAGGGAGAAAGACGCTATAGCTCGCTGCACCAGTGATGCTCACTGGCAAGAATCGCAGACAGGAAGAGTTGGCAAGTAGAGGTTCTGAGGGTAGTTCCGTTAATAGTCATCATAATAGTTCTCTATTATCAGCCGCACACCGTGCGATTTGCCCAATATCCTCATAAAAGTAAAATTTTCAACTGAGATATTTTTACCACAGCCAAAATAAGAAAGCAAACTGCCGTTTTCATAAAAAAGCAGAAAAAAACGGGTTAAAAATAATAAAGTTAATTGCAATGAAAATTAAAAAAGGCCCAACGGAGCGTTGAGCCTTGTGATAATCCAGGATGTGCAAATAAGCGCCAACCTCAGGCGCGGCGCGGGTTACGACGCGGCGCCGCTGACGGCGTTGCGCGCCAGTTCGGTGATGCGCGCGTAGTCGCCGCTGTCGAGCGCGTCCGCCGGCACCAGCCAGGAGCCGCCGATGCAGAACACGCTTTTCAGCGCCAGATAATCGCGATAATTGTTCGGCGTAATGCCGCCGGTCGGGCAGAAACGCACCTGCGGGAACGGACCGCCGATCGCCTGCAGCGCCTTCACACCGCCGTTGGCTTCCGCCGGGAAGAATTTGAACTCGCGCAGGCCGTAATCCATCCCCTGCATCAGTTCAGAAACGGTGCTGATGCCCGGAATAAGCGGGATCGTCCCCGCCGTCGCCGCCTGCAGCAAGGCTTCGGTCAACCCCGGGCTGATGGCGAACTGCGCCCCCGCCTCGGTCACCTCCCGCAGCTGCTGCGGATTGATCACCGTACCGGCGCCGATAATCGCCTCCGGTACCTCTTTAGCGATAGCGCGAATCGCCTCCAGCGCACAGGCGGTGCGCAGCGTCACCTCCAGCACCCGCACGCCCCCGGCAACCAGCGCTTTCGCCAGCGGAACCGCCTGTTCCAGCTTGTTGATCACGATAACCGGCACCACCGGTCCCGCCGTCAGGATCTGTTCGGCGCTGGTTTTCCAGTTTTTCATCGTTATTTCTCCATTACTCGCGGTTAACAATGGCACGCCCCTGCCACAGGGTTCCGCGCAAACGCGCGGACGCCAGCCGTACCGTAAGTGATGTGGCCCACGCGCAGATCGCAGGCAAAAAAAAGCCGGCAGACAGGCTGCCGGCATTGCGCATTACTCGAACTCGTTCCAGGAACGGCCGTCGCGGGTGATCATCGCCACCGAGGCCACCGGCCCCCAGGTGCCCGCCTGATAAGGCTTAGGCGCTTCGTTGTCGGCTTTCCACGCGTCCATGATGGAGTCGACCCACTTCCAGGCCTCTTCCACTTCATCACGGCGCACGAACAGCGCCTGGATGCCGCGCATGGTCTCCAGCAACAGGCGCTCATAGGCGTCCGCCACGTGCTCCTGGTTGAAGGTTTCCGAGAAGCTCAGATCCAGCTTGGTGGTCTGCAAGCGGTGCTTGTGATCCAGCCCCGGCACCTTGTTCAGCACCTGAATTTCGATGCCTTCGTCCGGTTGCAGACGGATGGTCAGCTTGTTCTGCGGCAGCTGCTGATACGAGTCGCTGAACAGGTTAAGCGGCGGGTTTTTGAAGTACACCACCACTTCCGAACATTTGGTCGGCAGACGTTTACCGGTGCGCAGGTAGAACGGCACCCCGGCCCACTGCCAGTTGTCGATATCCACGCGGATGGAGACGAAGGTTTCGGTGCTACTGCTCTTGTTCGCCCCCTCTTCTTCCAGATAACCCGGCACTTTCTTGCCCTGGACGAAGCCGGCGGTGTACTGACCGCGCACGGTGGTTTCCCGGACATTGGTCTGATCGATGCGGCGCAGCGAACGCAGTACCTTGACCTTCTCGTCGCGGATGCGGTCGGTGGTCAGATCCGCCGGCGGCGACATGGCGATCATGGTCAGGATCTGCAGCAGGTGGTTCTGGATCATGTCGCGCATCTGGCCGGCCTGGTCGAAGTAACCCCAGCGCCCTTCGATGCCCACCTCTTCCGCTACGGTGATCTGCACCGAGTCGATGGTGCGGTTATCCCAGTTGGACGCGAACAGCGAGTTGGCGAAGCGCAGCGCCAACAGGTTCAACACCGTCTCTTTACCGAGATAGTGATCGATACGGTAAACCTGGGACTCATTGAAGTACTCAGCCACCTGATCGTTGATCACGCGGGAGGACGCCAGATCGGTGCCCAGCGGTTTCTCCATCACCACACGCGCCGGCTCGTGGTTCAGCTTGGCTTCGCCCAACCCTTTGCAGATGGCGCCGAAGGTGCTTGGCGGCATAGCGAAGTAGTTGATGGTGGTGCGGTGCTTCTGATCCAGCATTTTACCCAGTTTGGTAAAGTTCTTGCTGTCGTTGACGTCCAGGTTGCAGAAGTCCAGGCGCGCGCTCAGCGTGGCCCAGAGTTCGTCATCCAGTTTTTCCTTCATGAAGGTGCCAAGCGCTTCCTTGACCACTTCGGTATAAGCTTTTTTATCCCACTCCGCGCGGCCGACGCCGATGATCCGCGTATCCGGGTGGATGTGTCCGGCTTTCTCTAACTGGTACAGGGAAGGCAGCAGTTTACGGCGCGCCAAATCACCTTTCGCGCCGAAAATAACCAGGTCACACGCCTGGGCTGTAGAGGTTACCGCCATGTTCATCTCCTCGTTGCAGGATATTTGTAATTTTCTTACATTACTAATGTACTCTGTTTGACTACGGCCAGCAAACCCGGTGCAAAAGCAGAAAAAAAGCCCCAAAGATTCCAGTGGTGAACGCCACTGCGCGGCAGAGCCGTTGCAGGTGGACAAAACTGTAATTTTTCGTCTTTTTTGACGCTCTGTTACCATTATGAAAGTTAGACACAGGTCATATTCTGGTGAAAAAAGCCTGCATACGCCCTGTCGAGACTGCCAACGGTTACCAGCACGTAGTATATTTTCACTAAACCGGCATTGATTTCTCCTTTATTTGAAATCGACATACCCTATCGATTTCAGGTTACAGCCGCTCGTTTGGCGTCTGCTTGCACGGCGTACACGGACGAAATTCGACGCTGTCGCTTGAAAGCCACAGGGATAAAACCATGAGTGACTCTCGTTATATGAATACGCTGGACAAAATCCAGAGCCATCTGGAACTCCTGAGCAAATCTGAAAGGAAAGTCGCCGAGGTGATCCTGGCCTCCCCGCAGACCGCCATTCACTCCAGCATCGCTACGCTGGCGCGCATGGCCGACGTCAGCGAACCCACCGTCAACCGTTTTTGCCGCCGCCTTGATACTAAAGGCTTTCCCGACTTCAAACTGCATCTCGCCCAGAGCCTGGCCAACGGCACGCCTTACGTAAACCGTAACGTCGAGGAAGATGACAGCGTCGATGCCTATACCAGCAAGATCTTCGAGTCGGTGATGGCCAGCCTGGATACAGTAAAGGCAAATTTGGATATTGCCGCAATCAATCGTGCGGTTGACCTGCTCACCCAGGCAAAAAAGATCTCTTTCTTCGGCCTGGGCGCCTCTGCGGCGGTGGCGCACGACGCGATGAACAAATTTTTCCGCTTCAACATCCCGGTGGTCTACTTCGATGACATCGTCATGCAGCGCATGAGCTGCATGAACTCCGGCGAAGGCGACGTGGTGGTGTTGATCTCGCACACCGGTCGCACCAAGAATCTGGTGGAGATGGCCCAATTGGCGCGCGAAAACGACGCCACGGTGCTGGCCATCACCTCGCGCGATACCCCGCTCGCTCAGGCGGCGACCCTCGCTTTACTGCTCGACGTGCCCGAGGACACCGACGTTTATATGCCGATGGTGTCGCGGATCGCGCAATTAACGCTCATTGACGTGCTCGCCACCGGATTTACCTTGCGCAGAGGGGCTAAATTCAGAGATAACTTGAAGCGGGTCAAAGAAGCGCTCAAAGAATCGCGCTTTGATAAAGGCGTGGTCATTCCCAACAGTTTTGACTCGTAACCTTACGAAGAAAAAATCGCCGTTCAACAGACATTTGAATGGCGGCATCAGAGGCTGTACCCTGTTAACACGCTCATGCGGGTAACCCGGGTGAAATATCAGTGTTGTAAAATTACATTTCACGCCTGGTTTCGTTATCCGACGTTATCGCAACACCAATATTTGCTTCACCAGTCAACGGAGTAATACATGTCCAGACGGCTCAGAAGAACCAAAATCGTTACCACCCTGGGTCCGGCTACAGACCGCGACAATAATCTGGAAAAGATCATTGCCGCCGGCGCCAACGTAGTTCGGCTCAACTTCTCCCATGGCAGCCCGGAAGATCACCAGGCTCGCGCTGACAAAGTGCGCGAAATCGCTGCCAAACTGGGGCGTCACGTCGCTATCCTCGGCGACCTGCAAGGGCCAAAAATCCGCGTATCCACCTTTAAGGAAGGCAAGATTTTCCTCAACGTGGGCGATAAATTCCTGCTGGACGCCAACCTGTCCAAAGGCGAAGGCGACAAAGAAAAAGTCGGTATCGACTATAAAGGCCTGCCTGCCGACGTGGTGCCGGGCGACGTCCTGCTGCTCGACGACGGCCGCGTTCAGCTGAAAGTGCTCGAAGTTCAGGGCATGAAAGTATTTACCGAAGTGACCGTTGGCGGCCCGCTGTCCAACAACAAGGGCATCAATAAACTCGGCGGTGGCCTGTCGGCCGAAGCGCTGACCGAAAAAGACAAGGCGGACATCGTTACCGCCGCCAAGATCGGCGTCGACTACCTGGCGGTTTCCTTCCCGCGCACCGGCGAAGACCTGAACTACGCCCGCCGTCTGGCGCGCGACGCAGGCTGCAACGCCAAGATCGTATCCAAGGTTGAGCGCGCCGAAGCGGTGTGCAGCGACGAAGCGATGGACGACATCATTCTGGCCTCCGACGTGGTGATGGTCGCCCGTGGCGATCTGGGCGTCGAAATCGGCGATCCGGAACTGGTCGGCATTCAGAAGAAACTGATCCGCCGCGCCCGCACCCTGAACCGCGCGGTGATCACCGCGACCCAGATGATGGAGTCGATGATCACCAACCCGATGCCGACCCGCGCCGAGGTCATGGACGTGGCCAACGCCGTGCTGGACGGCACCGATGCCGTCATGCTGTCGGCGGAAACCGCTGCCGGCCAATACCCGGCGGAAACCGTCGCGGCAATGGCGCGCGTTTGTCTCGGCGCCGAGAAGATCCCGAGCATCAACGTTTCCAAACACCGTCTGGACGTGCAGTTCGACAACATCGAAGAGGCGATCGCCATGTCTTCGATGTATGCGGCCAACCACCTGAAAGGCGTCACCGCGCTGATCGCCATGACCGAATCCGGCCGCACCGCGCTGATGATGTCACGCATCAGCTCCGGCCTGCCGATCTTCGCCATGTCCCGTCATGAACACACGCTGAACCTGACTGCACTTTATCGCGGCGTAACGCCGGTGTACTTCGACAGCCACAAAGACGGCGTGATCGCCGCCAACGAAGCTGTCAATCGCCTGCGCGACAAAGGCTTCCTGGTTTCCGGCGACCTGGTGATCGTCACCCAGGGCGACGTGATGGAAACCGTCGGCACCACCAATACCAGCCGTATCCTGCGCGTCGAGTAATCCACGCCGCAGACGAAATGCCGGCCGTCCCACGATGGCCGGCATTTTTTTTGCCCTGACATCGCCATAAACGACGGAGAACGCCATGCTCCACCAACACAATCCCGCCTCGACCGGTGATGCGCTCGATCTCGATGGGCGCGGCCTGACGCAGCTCGACGAATCGCAGCTAACCGGCTATGCACTGCGCAAAATCAGCCTGTACGACAATCAGCTGACGGCCTTCCCCGCCTCTATCTTGCAACACCGCAACCTGCAGGTGCTGAACATCTCCTGCAATCAGATCGGCCACCTGCCGCCGGAGATTGGCCAGTTACAACAGCTCGAGATGTTCGACTTTGGCCACAATCGCGCCAGCGAGCTCCCCGAGGCGCTGGGCCAACTGCATCGATTGAAATACCTCTATTTGAGCGATAACGGCTTTTGCTGTCTACCGCACTCGCTGGCGCAGCTGCAACAGCTGGTCTATCTCAACGCGACCGACAACCATCTGACCGCGTTGCCACAGGCGATACCGAGGCTTGCGGCATTGCAGGAGCTGCGTTTATACAACAATCGCATCCGCAGCCTGCGAGCCGAAATCGGGCAACTGCGCGCGCTGCGCGAACTGCATATCATGAAAAATGCCCTGACCACGCTGCCGGCGGAGATCGCCCTGCTCAGCGAGCTGGAGGTTCTCGATGCGACGAACAACGCCATCGCCGCGCTGCCGGAAGCCTTCTGCCGCCTGCCGCGATTGAGCGAGCTGAGCCTGCGTTTCAATCAGCTGACGCAGCTGCCGGATAATATCGGTGAGCTGACGGCGCTGAGAAGCCTGGATCTGCGGGCCAATCGCCTGAGCGACCTGCCGGAAAGCCTTGGCGAACTGAGCCGGCTGCGCAAGCTGGACCTACGTTGGAACGATTTCACCCACACGCCGAAAGTCGTCGACATCCTGCGGGCGCGCGGCTGTATGGTGCACATTTGAAGAGACGCCGGTCGGGTGAGACCCGGCCGGCGTTAGCGACAGAAGGAATTAACGGTACAGATCATCGCGCGAGTAAGGTTCAATCTCCCCTTCCTTACGCGTTTTCAGCAGTTTGAGGATCCAGGTGTACTGCTCCGGGTTCGGGCCCACCAGATTTTCCACCTCTTCGTTCATGCGGCGAGCAATGCGCGGATCGTCGGCTTCGGCCAGGTCATCCATCGGCTCGCGAATATAGATATCCAGCATGCTGGTTTTGCCGTCGTACACCGGGAACAAAGGCACGATAGCCGCACGACACACCTTCATCAGCCGCCCCACCGCCGGCAGCGTCGCCTTATAGGTCGCGAAGAAATCGACGAACTCGCTGTGCTCCGCGCCATGATCCTGATCGGGCAGGTAATAGCCCCAATAACCCTGCCGCACCGAACTGATAAAGGGTTTGATGCCGTCGTTGCGCGCGTGCATACGGCCGCCGAATTTGCGGCGCACGGCGTTCCATAGGTAGTCGATCAGCTGATTACGCTGATTGTGGAACATCGCCGCCATCGGTTGGCCGCGCGCGGCCATCAACATCGCCGGCACATCCACCGCCCAGCCGTGCGGCACCAGGAAGATCACGTTGCGCCCTTCCGCCCGGATCCTGTCCAACACTTCTTCGCCGTGCCAGCGCACGCGCTTGAGCACTTTCTCCGGCTTGGTGCAGGCCAGTTCCGCCATCAGCACCATCGACTGCGGCGCGCAGGCGAACATCTGGTCGATGATGTGTTCGCGTTCGCTTTCCGGCAGCTCCGGCAAGCAATAAAGCAAGTTGATGCGGGCGCGGCGGCGCGCCCCCTTCGCCAGCTTACCGGCCAGTTTGCCGACCGCGCCCAGCACCGGATCGCGCAGGCGCGCAGGCACCAGCGAAATGCCGGCCATCAGACCGGTTCCCAACCACACGCCCCAGTAGCGTGGAGATAAAAAGGCTTTCTGAAACTGCGGGATGAACTCTACGTTCGATTTCTTCTCGTTTTGCATGCACATGCTCTTGGCTTAGCGATTCGGCTAATCATAATTGCCATCACCGATTTTGCAATTAACAACCGCGAACCACCCAGATAAAACAGCATCGGCCCGCAATCAGGCCGATGAAATTAGCGGCGCCGAAGCGCCGGAAAAGGGGGACGTTAATCCAGCTGCAGTTGAGGAACGACTTCCTTCACCTGCGCCAGATAATCGCTGCGGTCTTTGCCGCTCAGCCCTTCGGAACGAGGCAGCTTGGCCGTCAGCGGGTTCACCGCCTGCTGGCCGGTCCACAGTTCAAAGTGCAGGTGCGGCCCGGTGGAGCGCCCGGTGTTGCCGGAAAGCGCAATGCGATCGCCGCGTTTCACTTTCTGGCCGGGTTTCACCAGCAACTTTTTCAGATGCATATAGCGCGTAGTGTACTGGCGGCCGTGGCGGATCGCCACATAGTTGCCCGCCGCGCCGCTGCGCTTGGCGATCACCACTTCACCGTCGCCGACCGCCAGCACTGGCGTGCCGACCGGCATGGCGAAATCGACGCCCTTATGCGGCGCCACGCGCCCGGTCACCGGGTTCACGCGGCGCGGGTTGAAGTTGGAGGAGATGCGGAACTGTTTCATGGTCGGGAAACGCATGAAGCCGCGCGCCAGGCCAGAGCCCTGGCGATCGTAGAATTTGCCGTCTTCGGCGCGGATCGCATAGTAATCCTTGCCGCCGGTGCGCATACGCACGCCCAACAGCTGACTTTGCGATTTCTTGCCGTCGAAATGTTCACGCGACATCAGCACGGAGAATTGGTCGCCTTTGCGCAGCTTGCGGAAATCGAGCTGCCACTGCAGCGCCTTGATCACCGCATTGATTTCGTTACGATTCAACCCAGCATCACCGGCGCTACTGACGAAGCTGCCGTTGACCCGGCCGCTGATCACGTTGTTGCGCCATTCGCCCTGCTGCGCCTCTTTCGATTCTTTGAAGCTGTTGCCGACGCGGTCATAGGTGCGGGTTTCACGGCGAGAAACCTCCCAGGTCAGCTGTTGCAGGTCGCCCGCGTCGTTCACGGTCCACGACAGTTGCTGGCCGATCTTCAGGTTACGCAGATCGCGGTTTTGCGAAGCCAACAGAGTGACATCCGACATGTCGATGCCATATTGCGTCAGAATGCTACCGAGGGTGTCGCCGGTAGAAACCACATATTCATGCACGCCGTCATCGCCGGCATCCTTCTGATCCAGTTCATCCTGCGGGATTTCGTCATCGGGGGTGGGTTGGTCGGCATCGATCGGCTCACTGGCTTCGGGAAGCAATGACCGCAACTGGCTGGATTCTAACTCGACGTTCTTGGCGATGGGATTATGTTCTGGGTGATAAACAAAAGGCCGCCAAACAGCGACGGCCAATGTGACGACTGTCAGCGACCCCAGCATGACGCGGTGGGGCCGTGGCAGGTTGTTATACGCCAGAGCGATAGTTCGGACTATCTGCTGCACTCGATATTATCCTCATAAGCTTTACTTCAGGCAGCTCACGTACTGGTTTGACAGCGCTGTCAGGAATTTCCCGTAGCTGTCCTTCCCCAGCGCGATGCCGATGCCCAGCGGGTCCAGCGTTCCTGAACGCACTTTGGTACCCTTGGCGACGGCATTGATTACGGCCGGCCTGAATTGTGGCTCAGCAAAAACGCATACCGCTTTCTGCTCAACCAACTGTGTTCGAATTTGGTGTAGGCGCTGTGCTCCAGGCTGAATTTCGGGATTGACGGTGAAATGGCCCAGCGGACTCAAACCGTAGTGTTTCTCAAAGTAGCCGTAAGCATCATGAAAAACAAAATAACCCTTACCTTGCACAGGCGTAAGCATGTTACCAACATTTTTGTCAGTTTGCGTCAGTAGATTCTCGAACTGGCGCAGGTTTGCGTCTAATTTGTCCTTATTTTGCGGCATAAGTTCCAATAATCTGTCGTGAATCGCGATCGCCGTCACTTTTGCCACCTCCGGCGACAACCAAACGTGCATATTGTACTCGCCGTGATGATGCCCGTGATCGTCATCGGCATGATTATGCGCTTCACCTGCATGATCATGATCGTCGTCATCTTCGCCTTTCATCAGCAGCGGTTTCACCGCCGGCAGTTCGCTGATGGCCAGTTTGCGGTCTGCCGAAATCGGCACCAGCGCCTTGGTCAGGAACGCTTCCATATCCGGCCCGACCCACAGCACCAGGTCTGCGGAGCGCAGGCGCTGAATATCGGAGGGACGCAGCGCGAAATCGTGCGGCGAAGCGCCATCCGGCAGCAGCACCTCGGTCGGCGTCACGCCGTCGGCGATCGCCGATGCGATAAAGCCTAACGGACGAATCGAGGTCACCACCGCAGCGGAAGCGCTGCTCAGCGGGCAGGCCATCAACAGTGCGCTGGCCAGCAGCGTGCGCTGCAGCCATTTATTTTTCTGTGCCATCATCAGTAATCCCATCGTTTTCATCAACAAGGCGTGATATTATAACATCCGCTTCGTTCTGCAACCTGTAATCTCGAGATGTCCACACTGATAACGCTAAAAAATATCTCCGTCGCCTTCGGTAGCCGCAAGGTGCTGTCGAATATTTCCCTCAGCCTGCAGCCCGGCCGCATTCTCACGCTGCTTGGCCCTAACGGCGCGGGCAAATCCACGTTGGTGCGCGTGGTGCTCGGATTGGTCAAACCAACCGCCGGCACGCTAGAGCGGGAGCCCGATCTGCGCATCGGCTACGTGCCGCAAAAACTCCACCTCGACGCCACCCTGCCGCTGACCGTCAGCCGCTTTATGCGATTGAAGCCCGGCGTAAAGAAAGCCGACATTCTGCCGGCGCTCAAGCGCGTGCACGCCGCGCACCTGCTCGACCAGCCGATGCAAAAGCTCTCCGGCGGCGAGAACCAACGCGTACTGTTGGCGCGGGCGCTGCTGAATAAACCGCAACTGCTGGTGCTGGACGAACCCACGCAAGGGGTGGACGTCAACGGCCAGTTGGCGCTGTACGACCTGATCGATCAGCTGCGTAAAGAGCTGGGCTGCGCCGTGCTGATGGTCTCGCACGATCTGCATCTGGTGATGGCCAAAACCGACGAGGTGTTGTGCCTCAATCAGCATATCTGCTGTTCCGGCGCGCCGGAGGTGGTCTCAATGCATCCCGAATTCATCGCCATGTTCGGCAACCGCGGCGCAGAGCAGCTGGCGGTGTATCGCCACCATCACAATCACCGCCACGACCTGCAGGGAAAAATTGTCTTGAAGAAAACCGGGAGCCGCGAAGCATGATCGAATTGTTACTTCCCGGCTGGCTGGCCGGGGTTTTGCTGGCTAGCGCCGCCGGGCCGCTGGGCTCCTTCGTGGTCTGGCGCCGCATGTCCTACTTCGGCGATACCCTGGCGCACGCCTCGCTGCTCGGTGTCGCCTTTGGTCTGCTGCTGGACATCAATCCTTTCTATGCGGTGATCGCCATTACCCTGCTGCTGGCCCTGGCCCTGGTGTGGCTGGAACGCCGCCCGCAGCTTTCGGTGGATACCCTGCTCGGCATTCTGGCCCACAGCGCCCTGTCGCTGGGGCTGGTGGTGGTGGCGCTGATGTCCAACGTGCGGGTCGATCTGATGGCCTATCTGTTCGGCGATCTGCTGTCGGTCACGCTGAGCGACATTGCGATGATCGCCGGTGGCGTCGCCGTGGTGCTGCTGGTGCTGTGGTGGCAGTGGCGCGATCTGCTGTCGATGACCATCAGCCCGGAGCTGGCGCACGTCGACGGCGTCAATCTGGCGCGGGCTCGCACCGTGCTGATGCTGATTACCGCATTGACCATCGGTCTGGCGATGAAATTCGTCGGCGCCCTGATCATCACCTCGCTGCTGATCATTCCGGCGGCCACCGCTCGCCGCTTCGCGCGTACGCCGGAGCAAATGGCCGGCGTCGCCGTGTTGCTCGGCATGGTGGCGGTCACCGGCGGCCTGACCTTCTCGGCGTTTTACGATACGCCGGCCGGCCCTTCGGTGGTGCTCTGCGCCGCCGTGCTGTTCACGCTGAGCCTGTTCAAAAAACAGCAGGCCTGATTTAAAACCTGGATATGACAAGGGCCGCATTAGCGGCCCTTTTTCATTGAGGATGGAAAACTTACTCTTCGCGTTCGAGCCCGAAGTGCCGGTAAGCATGCTGCGTCGCCAAACGGCCGCGCGGCGTGCGCTGAATAAAGCCCTGTTGGATCAGGAACGGTTCGATCACGTCTTCGATGGTTTCGCGTTCTTCGCCGATCGCCGCCGCCAGGTTGTCCAACCCGACCGGGCCACCGGTAAACTTGTCGATAATCGCCAGCAGTAACTTGCGATCCATATAGTCGAAGCCCTCGGCATCGACGTTGAGCATATCGAGCGCCTGCGCCGCCACCCCGCCGCTGATCACGCCGTTGGCGCGCACCTCGGCGAAGTCGCGCACCCGGCGCAACAGGCGGTTGGCGATACGCGGCGTACCGCGCGCGCGACGGGCCACCTCATGGGCACCCTCATCGGACAGTTCCAGCCCCAGACAACTGGCGCTGCGAGATACGATGTGCTGTAAATCCGCCACCTGATAAAACTCCAGCCGCTGGACAATGCCGAAACGATCGCGCAGCGGTGAGGTCAGCGAGCCCGCGCGGGTGGTGGCGCCCACCAGGGTAAACGGCGGCAAATCGAGCTTAATCGAGCGCGCCGCCGGCCCTTCGCCGATCATGATATCCAGCTGGTAATCTTCCATCGCCGGATACAGCACCTCTTCCACCACCGGTGACAGGCGGTGGATTTCGTCGATGAACAAGACGTCGTGCGGTTCGAGGTTGGTCAGCATCGCCGCCAGATCGCCCGCCTTCTCCAGCACCGGGCCGGAGGTGGTGCGCAGATTCACCCCCATTTCGTTGGCCACGATGTTGGCCAGGGTAGTTTTCCCCAGCCCCGGCGGGCCGAAGATCAGCAGGTGGTCGAGCGCGTCACCGCGCTGTTTGGCCGCCTGGATGAAGATCTCCATCTGCTCGCGGACGTGCGGCTGGCCGACATATTCGGTCAACAGCTTGGGGCGAATGGCACGATCGAGGACGTCTTCCTCGTTGATCGGTTCGGCGGAGATCAGGCGATCGGCTTCAATCATTATCTACCTCTTAGCGGCCTTACAAAGCAGCGCGCAACGCGTCGCGGATCAGCGTCTCGCAGTCGGCACCCGGTTTGGCAATTTTGCTGACCATGCGGCTGGCTTCCTGCGGCTTGTAGCCCAACGCCACCAGCGCCGAGACGGCTTCGGCTTCCGCGTCCGCTTCCGGCGTTTTGTCGGCGGCGGCCGGCAGGCTGATCTCGCTGCTGTTGTTGAACAGATCGCCGTTGAGCCCCTTGAAGCGGTCTTTCATCTCTACCACCAGGCGCTCGGCGGTTTTCTTGCCCACGCCCGGCAGCTTGACCAGCGCAGTGATCTCTTCGCGCTCCACCGCACTGACGAACTGCTGTGCGGACATGCCCGACAGGATCGCCAGCGCCAGCTTCGGCCCGACGCCGTTAACCTTGATCAGCTCGCGGAACAGCGCACGCTCTTGCTTGTCGTTGAAACCGTACAGCAGCTGCGCGTCCTCACGCACCACGAAGTGGGTAAACACGATGGCCTCTTGCCCCAGTTCCGGCAGCTCGTAAAAGCAGGTCATCGGCATGTGCACTTCATAGCCCACGCCGTTTGCCTCCAGTAACACCAGCGGCGGCTGCTTTTCCAGAATATTTCCTCTGAGACGACCTATCATTTACCCTCCTGCAGAATTACCGGGCATGGCGCCCTGCCATGCCGTTGCTGGTAAAGCTTATAACATAAAAAAGGCTGGATGAATATCCAGCCTGAGTAATCACCGCTTTGCGTCAGCGCAAACGCCCGCGCGCCAGGTTCAGCCGCCCTTCGCTCATCCGCAGCACGTTCTGGCTAAGGTGGCAGTGGGTAATAGCGATGGCCAGGGCGTCGGCGGCATCCGCCTGCGGGTTGGCCGAGAGTTTGAGCAGCGAGCGCACCATGTGTTGCACCTGCGCCTTTTCGGCTGCACCGGTGCCGACCACGGTTTGTTTGACCTGCCGCGCCGCATACTCGAACACTTCCAGATTCTGATTCACCGCCGCCACGATCGCGACGCCGCGCGCCTGACCGAGCTTGAGCGCCGAATCCGGGTTCTTGGCCATGAACACCTGTTCGATGGCGAAGAAGTCGGGCTGGAACTGGGTGATGATCTCACTGACGCCGGCATAAATCAGCTTCAGCCGCGTCGGCATGTCGTCCACCACCGTGCGAATGCAACCGCTGGCGATATAGCTCAACTGACGCCCCTGCTGGCGAATAAGGCCATAGCCGGTGACGCGTGAGCCGGGATCGATACCGAGTATGATCGCCATATCTACATCCACCTTGCATGCACGGCGCCGCCGAGTGGCGGCGCCCGTTTTACCGGATTACAGCGTCGCCGCCACTTCGTCGGAGATCTCACCGTTATGGTAAACTTCCTGCACGTCGTCGCAGTCTTCCAGCATATCGATCAGGCGCAGCAGCTTAGGCGCGGTTTCCGCATCCATGTCGGCCTTGGTCGATGGGATCATCGACACTTCCGCCGCTTCGGCTTCGAAGCCCGCCGCGGTCAGCGCGTCTTTCACCGCGCCCAGGCTTTCCCAGGCGGTGAACACGTCGATGGCGCCATCGTCATAGGTCACGATGTCTTCCGCACCGGCTTCCAGCGCCGCTTCCATCACGCTGTCTTCATCCAGGCCCGGTGCGTAAGTGATCACGCCCTTCTTGGTGAACAGGTAGGCAACGGAACCGTCGGTGCCGAGGTTGCCGCCGCATTTGGTGAAGGCGTGACGCACTTCCGCCACGGTGCGGTTGCGGTTGTCGCTCAGGCATTCGATCATGACGGCGGTGCCGCCAGGGCCGTAGCCTTCATAGATGATGGTTTCCATGTTGGTATCATCATCACCGCCCACGCCGCGCGCGATTGCACGGTTCATGGTGTCGCGCGTCATGTTGTTCGACAGCGCCTTGTCCATCGCCGCGCGCAGACGCGGGTTGGAATCCGGATCGCCGCCGCCCAGCTTGGCGGCCGTGACCAGCTCACGAATAATCTTGGTGAAAATTTTACCGCGCTTGGCGTCCTGCGCCGCTTTACGGTGCTTTGTGTTGGCCCACTTACTATGACCTGCCATAAAAAAATCTCCGAAAAAAACTACTGGACTGAATTGATCACGAACTCTTCAATCGCCTGCTGATTGCTCCACGACTTGGTCAACTTCACGGCCTCTGCCGCCTCAAGCCATTGGTAAGCGTGATGCTCGGTAATCACCGGATCGCGCTCCTCGGGCAACGCCAGACAGAACCAGTGCTCTTTATTGCGCGTGGTTCCCGGCGCATAGCGATGTCGCAAATGGACAAAGAGTTCAAACTCCACGCAGCGCTGGCAATCGAACAACGGCAGGTGCTCTGCTTCGATATCGATGCCGACTTCTTCCATGACTTCACGCTGCGCGGCATGCGGCGGCGACTCATCCTGCTCCAGGCTGCCGGTGACCGACTGCCAGAACTCGGTATCGTCGCGCCGCTGTAACATCAGCACCCGACCACTGGATTTCGCGTAAATCACTACCAGGATAGATTCAGGGCGCTTATAACTCATCACTCGCTCTCTTGTTCCGCACCGGCTTTCTTTACCACGCTGATCGCCAGCTCCTGCAGCGACGCCGGGTTGGCGAAGCTCGGTGCGTCGGTCATCAGGCAGGCCGCCGCGGTGGTTTTCGGGAAGGCGATGACGTCGCGGATGTTGTCGGTGCCGGTCAGCAGCATCACCAGACGGTCCAGGCCGAAGGCCAGGCCGGCGTGCGGCGGCGTGCCGTACTTCAGCGCGTCCAGCAGGAAGCCGAACTTCTCGCGCTGTTCGTGTTCGTTAATGCCCAGAATGCTGAACACCGTCTGCTGCATTTCGCTGCGGTGAATACGCACCGAACCGCCGCCCACTTCGTAGCCGTTGATCACCATGTCATAGGCGTTGGCGATGGCGTTGACCGGCGCGGCGGCCAGCTCTTCCGGGCTCATGTCGCGCGGTGAAGTGAACGGGTGGTGCATAGCCGCCAGGCCGCCCTCTTCGTCTTCTTCGAACATCGGGAAGTCAACCACCCACAGCGGCGCCCAGCTGTCGAGCTGGGTCAGCGCCAAATCGCGACCCAGCTTCAGGCGCAGCGCGCCCATCGCATCGGTGACAATCTTGAAGCTGTCGGCGCCGAAGAACAGGATATCGCCGGTCTGCGCATCGGTGCGCGCCAGGACGGCTTCCAGCACGTCCGCGCTGAGGAATTTGGCGATCGGGCTCTGCACGCCTTCCATGCCGGCGGCGCGGTCGTTGACCTTCAGCCACGCCAGGCCTTTGGCGCCGTAGATATTGACGAAAGCGCCGTACTCGTCGATCTGCTTACGGGTCAGCTGTGCGCCGCCCGGTACGCGGATCGCCGCCACGCGGCCTTTGGCGTCGTTAGCCGGGCCGGAGAACACTTTAAACTCGACGTCCTTGACCAGGTCAGCCACGTCCACCAGCTCCAGCGGGTTACGCAGGTCCGGCTTGTCGGAGCCAAAGCGACGCATCGCTTCGGCGAAGGTCATGACCGGGAAATCGCCCAGATCCACGCCTTTCACGTCCAGCCACAGTTCACGCGCCAGTTTCTCCATCACTTCACGCACCTGATCCGCGGTCATGAAGGAGGTTTCGACGTCGATCTGGGTGAATTCAGGCTGACGGTCCGCACGCAGGTCTTCGTCACGGAAGCATTTGACGATCTGGTAGTAACGATCGAAGCCGGACATCATCAGCAGCTGTTTGAACAGCTGCGGGGACTGCGGCAGCGCGTAGAATTTGCCCTTGTGCACGCGGCTCGGCACCAGGTAATCGCGGGCGCCTTCCGGCGTCGCCTTGGTCAGCATCGGCGTTTCGATGTCGAGGAAGCCGTGGCTGTCCATGAAGCGGCGCACGAAGCTGGTGATCTTGGCGCGGGTCTTCAGACGCTCGGCCATTTCCGGGCGGCGCAGATCCAGGTAGCGATATTTCAGGCGCGCTTCTTCGCTGTTGACCTGGTTGGAGTCCAGCGGCAGCGGCTCGGAGCGGTTGATGATTTCCAGCGCGTGGGCGAACACTTCCACTTCGCCGGTGGCCATATCTTTATTGATCTGGCTGTCCGGACGCGCACGCACGGTGCCGACGATCTGGATGCAGAACTCATTGCGCAGGTCGTAAGCCTTGTCGAACGCCACTTTCTCGTCCGGATCGAAGAACACCTGCACGATGCCTTCGCGGTCGCGCATATCAATAAAGATCAGGCCGCCAAGATCGCGACGACGATTGACCCAACCACACAGAGTGACTTCCTGGCCCACGTGGGACAGATTCAACTGCCCGCAATATTCAGTACGCATACGCTATCCTTTTACACAGCCGATGCCGCGCCGGGCTACTGCGCCCCTGTCGCGCGGCTGTTATCTGATAAATTTTACTTGTTGCCCGGTTTAAAATCCGTCGCATACCAGCCGGTGCCCTTAAGCTGGAAACCGGAGGATGAGATCAACTTGGTCAACGCGGGCTGCCCACACGCCGGGCAGTCTGCCAGCGGCGCATCGGAAAATTTTTGCAATTTCTCTAACCGATGGTTGCAAGCACCACATGCATATTCATAAATCGGCATAGGTCGTTGGATTAAAGAGTGTTGAAAAAAGGGAGTCATTATAAAGGAAATTCATCCGCCCGATAAGTGCGAACACAGCATTGTTACTGCACTAAATGGCGCGTTTTTGTCCGAATCAACACATCGATTAACAAATTTCCCATTAACCTGCGACAGTTTTTTCACGTAGCCTGACTCTCCCCCGGTTTTGCGCCTTACGCCGCTCGGCTGGCGTACCGGACAGTTTTTATCCACTTCGCAACGAGATGAAATCCATGCTGAAACTTGACGCCCAAACCACCGCTCTGGTGCTGATCGATTTGCAAAACGGCATTCTCCCTTACGCCGGCGGCCCGCACAGCGCCGATCAGGTCGTGGCGAACGCCGCGTTGCTGGCCGCGCGTTTTCGTATACTGGGCGCGCCGGTACTGCTGGTGCGCGTCGGCTGGTCAGACTCCTTCGCCGAAGCGTTGAAGCAGCCGGTGGACAAACCGGCTCCCGCGCCCGCCGGCGGTTTACCGGCCAATTGGTGGGAGTTCCCCGCGCAGCTGGCGGTCAGCGACAGCGATATTCGGGTAACCAAACGCCAATGGGGCGCCTTCTATGGCACCGATCTGGATTTGCAGCTGCGGCGCCGCGGCGTCAAATCCGTGGTGCTGGGCGGCATTTCCACCAATATCGGCGTGGAGTCCACCGCCCGCGCCGCCTGGGAGCACGGCTATGAACTGCTGATCGCCGAAGATGCCTGCAGCGCGCAGAGTGCGGAAATGCACCGCTTCGCGTTCGAGCACATCTTCCCGCGGCTGGCACGGGTGCGCGACACCGGCGAAATTCTTGCCGCGCTCGAGCGGTAACGTTAAGTTGTAGCCTGATGAGCTAAGTAAAGGAAGACGACGCCGTGATCTACATCGGACTGCCGCAGTGGCAACATTCGGCCTGGAACCGTATCGGGCTGCGTGATTTGGCGGATTACAGCCGCTACTTCAACTGCGTGGAAGGCAACACCACCTTCTACGCGCTGCCGAAACTGGAGATCGTGCAGCGCTGGCGCGACATGACCGGCGACGATTTTCGCTTCTGCTTCAAATTCCCGTCGGACATCAGCCACAAGGCTGCCCTGCGCAACTGCACCGCCGAGCTGCAGGCGTTTTACCACTGCCTGAGTCCGGTGCACCAGCGCATCGGCCAGCTGTGGCTGCAGTTGCCCGCCGCCTTCGGCCCCGACGAGCTGCCGCGCATGTGGCAATTCTTCGAAAGCCTGCCGAAGGAATTCACCTACGGCGTTGAAGTGCGCCATCCGGCGTTTTTCGCCAAGGGCGAGGAAGAGCGTGCGCTGAATCAGGGGCTGCATCAGCGCGGCATCAATCGGGTGATCCTCGACAGCCGCCCGGTGCATCACGCCGCCCCCAATAGCGCCGCCGTGCGCGATGCGCAGCAGAAAAAGCCGAAGCTGCCGGTACACGCCCTGGTCACCGCCGACCAACCGCTGGTGCGCTTTATCGGTGGCGATCAACTGACTGACAACCTGCGTTGGTTCGAAGCCTGGCAGCAAAAACTGCCGCTGTGGCAGCAACAGCATCAGCCTTATCTGTTTATTCATACGCCGGACAACGGCGATTCCCCCCAGCAAGCGCAAAAAATTTGGCAACAGCTGCGCCTGGCGATCCCCGATTTGCCTGCGCCGCCGGACTGGCCGGAACAGGATGCACTGTTTTGACCTATTAATCTGACCAATAACATCAAATATTTCCCCGCGACAGTGAATACAATGACGGCTATGATGCTGGCTGCCAGTTTTGGTTAGGGAACGGAGTGAAAAATGGTAAGCGCGCTTTATGTGGTGCTCGGCGCATTGTTGTTGATCAAACTCTCTTATGACGTAGTCAGATTAAGGATGCAGTACCGCGTAGCCTACGGCGACGGCGGTTTTTACGAATTACAGACCGCCATCCGCGTACATGGCAACGCCGTTGAATACATTCCTATCGCTGCCGTATTGCTGGTGATTATGGAGATGAACGGCGCGGAAATCTGGATGATTCACCTCTGCGGCCTGATGCTGATGGCCGGGCGGCTGGTGCATTACTACGGTTTACGCAACCGCGAGGTGCGCTGGCGCCGTTCGGGCATGGCCGCGACCTATATCTCTTTGTTGTTGATGGTGCTGGCAAATATCTTCTATCTGCCGTGGGATCTGATTTTCAGCCTGCATTGATCCCGTTTTATCATCAGGCGGCCGCGCCGCCTGCTTCCGCTCCGCTTTTTTGCGCTTTTCTGTTAGACTACGCAGCTTCGAATTCTGAACTGATTTGCCGCTATGCCAAACCGCGATACCCTTTTCTCCGCCCCCATCGCCAAACTGGGCGACTGGACCTTCGACGAACGCGTCGCCGAAGTGTTCCCCGACATGATCCAACGCTCCGTGCCCGGCTATTCCAACATCATCTCGATGATCGGCATGCTGGCCGAACGCTTTGTGCAACCCGACAGCCGGGTATATGACCTCGGCTGCTCGCTGGGCGCGGCGACGCTGTCGATGCGGCGGAATATCAAGGTGCCCGGCTGCCATATCGTCGCCGTCGACAACTCGCCGGCGATGGTGGAACGCTGTCGCCGCCATATCGACGCCTTCCGTGCCGAGACACCGGTTGAGGTTATCGAAGCCGACATTCGCGATATCGATATCAAGAATGCCTCGATGGTGGTGCTGAACTTTACGCTGCAATTCCTCGAACCCGCCGACCGCCTGCGTCTGCTGGAGAAAATCTATCGCGGCCTGCGCCCGGGCGGCGCGCTGGTGCTGTCGGAGAAGTTCAGCTTTGAAGATGCCGAAGTCGGCGAACTGCTGTTCAACATGCACCACGATTTCAAACGCGCCAATGGATACAGCGAGCTGGAGATCAGCCAAAAACGTAGCATGCTGGAAAACGTGATGCTGACCGACTCGGTGGAAGCGCACAAGGCGCGTCTGCAACAGGCTGGGTTCGAGCATGCCGAAGTGTGGTTCCAGTGCTTCAACTTCGGTTCGCTGATCGCTCTGAAAGCGGGGGATGCGCAATGATCGAGTTTGGTGACTTCTATCAGCATATCGCCAAGAGCCCCCTCAGCCACTGGCTGGATACGCTGCCCGCGCAGCTCAGCGCCTGGCAGCGGGAATCGCTGCACGGCAAATTCAAACAGTGGTTCAACTCGGTCGAGCACTTGCCGACGCTGACCCCAACCCGCCTCGATCTACTGCACGGCGTGCGCGCCGAGATGGAGCCGGGGCTGTCGCCGGGCCAGCTCGAAGGTATCGAGAAAATGCTGCGCACCCTGATGCCATGGCGCAAAGGGCCCTTCTCTCTGTATGGCATCGATATCGATACCGAATGGCATTCTGACTGGAAATGGGATCGCGTGCTGCCGCACATCTCCCCGTTGGCCGGCCGTACTATTCTCGACGTCGGCTGCGGTAGCGGTTATCACCTGTGGCGCATGATCGGCGCCGGCGCACACTTTGCCGTAGGCATCGATCCGATGCAGCTGTTCCTGTGCCAATTTGAAACGGTGCGCAAACTGTTGGGCGGCGATCAGCGCGCCCACCTGCTGCCGCTCGGCATCGAGCAGTTGCCGGAACTGGCGGCGTTCGACACCGTGTTCTCGATGGGCGTGCTGTATCATCGCCGCTCGCCGCTCGATCACCTGTACCAACTGAAAAATCAGCTGGTCTCCGAGGGGGAACTGGTGCTGGAAACGCTGGTGGTGGAAGGCGATCGCCACCAGGTGCTGGTGCCGGGCGACCGTTATGCGCAGATGCGCAACGTGTATTTCATTCCTTCCGCCGAAGCGCTGAAATGCTGGCTGGAGAAATGCGGCTTCGTCGACGTGAAAATCGCCGATATGTGCGTCACCAGCCTCGAAGAACAGCGCCGTACAGACTGGATGACCAGCGAGTCGCTGGCTGAATTCCTCGACCCGAACGACCGCAGCAAAACGGTTGAAGGCTATCCGGCGCCGCTGCGCGCCGTGTTGACCGCCAAAAAGCCCTAGCGCTTGCTAATCGGGCCGGCCTGCGCCGGCCCGCATTTACCCGTTGCCGACATCAACAATCCGCAGCTCATAGACCATCGTCGCGTTCGGCGGGATCTGCGGCGCATAGCCCGTTTCACCGTACGCCAACTCCGGCGGCACCACCATCGTCAGCGAGCCGTGATTTTTCAGATGGCCTATCGCCTCGCGAAACAGCGGCGGATAGGCGGAGAGCGGCTGTGACATCACCTTCCCACTGCGATCCATATCCTGAATCACGCTGCCGTCGGTCAAGCTCTCTTTCACCACGATGTCCACCCGCGCATTTTCCGCAATGGCTTCATCACCGGCATAATCGATGCGATACCAGAAGCCGGCTGGCGACTTCTGCGTGCCCTTCTTCTTTTTAAACTCGGCGACGAACGCTTCGCCTTTGCTGGTTTGCGTCTTCGCCGCCTGGCTTCTGGCGTCGTTCACCGCTTTTTCCGACTCCGCCAATGCGCTGGCCAGCTGCGCATCGCTCAGTTGGTAATGGCCGTTGAAGGTATCAATTACGCCGGCCAGCAGCACGGTTTTATCGGGAATGATGCCCCAATTTTTACGCTCCGCCAGCATCGTTTGAATGTCGCGCCCCAGGGCGACACCGGCGGCATAGCTCTGTTGCTCCGGTTTTTTCTTGAGCGTCAGTGCATCCGGCAGCCATTTGGCCCGCGCTTTCAGCCCGTTTAGCTCCTCCTGCAAGGCTTGCTGCGCCTGATGGGCGGCTGCCAGCGCCGTCGCCGTTTTATCCGCCTGTTGCGCCGCGTTATCCCGCTGCTGCGCTACCTGCGCGCTTTCCGCTGCTGCCGCCGCCAAACGTTGTTCCAGCGTCTTAGCCTGCTCGGTTTGCGTTTGGTTTTTTTCCTGCAGCTGCGCCAGCTGCTGCTGCAGTTCGCCCGTCGTCTTGGCAGACTCAGCCTTTTGCTGCGCCAACGCCGCCTTCAGGCTTTTCTCTTGCTGCTCGCCCTGCTGGCGCTGGCTGTCCCGCTCTTTCTGCAGCGTTGCCAGCTGCTGCTGCAGTTCGCCCGCCGTCTTGGCGGCCTCGGCCTTCTGTTGTTCCAGTTCAGCGGCGGCCGCTTTTTTGTCCTGCTCATAACGCTGGCGCGCTTTATCGTTGGCGGTCTGCGCCGCCGTCAGTTTTTCCCGCCAGACCTGCTGCGGAACGTTATCAGACGATTCAGACAGCGTCGCCAACCGTTGTTCCAGCGATGCGATGCGTCGATCTCGCTCCTCGGTTTGTTGCTTTTGCTGCGCTAGCGCCGTTTGCGCCGCGGCTATTTGCGCCTGAGCCTGCCGCTCCTGCGGCGTCAGGTTCAACGCCTGCCGCACGCCGCTGGCAAAGTCGCTCAACGCGCTCAGATCGGGTGCCGCTGCCGGCTTATCGGCAGCCGCCAGAGAGGACGCGACGCGCAACGCGGTCAGTTCCTGCTGCAATGATTGAATAGCGGCTTGCTGTTGATCCAATCGCGCATCTTTCTCGCGCAGCGTCTTTTGCAACTGCGCCAGCTGCCTCTTCTGAGTGGCCGCCTCGCGGGGTTGAACCGGCCGGCTCGCCGATTTTTGGGGTTCCTGGGGCTGGACGGCCGTTGCAGCGGCGTCCGCCGCCGGGGCATCCTGCCGCTGGTAGCGCTCGGCAAATTGCAACAGCGCAGGCACATCGTCATCTGCCACAGCAACCGTTGGCGCAAACGCCAAGGGTATCATCAGGCTCAGCAATGCCTTTCTCGCACGCAGGATCATTTGGCGCGTTCTCCGCGCTCAGCCAGTCCGGTCATCATTGCAGAACTGATGTCCGCACAAAGGCGGTTGGTACGATAACGATATAGCGCGTCGACGGTTTCCTGCGTGTCCGTATTGACCCGTTGGCGTACCCCGGCATATTGCGCTGCACCGCCCATCAAGGTATCGAATTCGCGTTTGAATTTTTGGTACTTTTCGTTATCCATGCCGCGCATCGCATCCAGTTCGCGCTGACATTGCTGCATGCGTTCGGCCTCACGCTGCCGCTTGTCTTGCTCCGCAATTTCTTCTGCGCTGGGCGGCTTGCTTAAGGTAGAAACAGGCCGCTTGGCGGTCTGACAGCCGGTCAGGGTCAAGGTCAGCAAAAGCGCAGCGGTCAAACAGTGTGCCGTTCGGGTCATTATCGTTATCTCCTTGTTAAGTCCGCCATCAGCGCGTTCTGCGGCTGCGCCGACGGCTCTCCTCAATTGATGCTGTGATGTTCCGGCCATCAGCCAGGCTGTGTTCGGACATGAAAATGCAGACGCAGCAATGAGAGGCATGGCGCCAATAATTCACTGCATCAATACATATCAAAAAATCATTTAATATGATGATATTTAAAGGATTTTAACTCACAAACTTATCAGCAGGACATAACGATCGCAAGAGGAGTTAAGGCCTGTTCAGCCGCGAAACGGCGTTGGAATGGGCTGAGAGTCTTTACAAGGCATAAAAAAAGCCCCGGCAATACGCCGGGGCCTGGTACTTGCGCGACCGCCGAGGGCCCAGCGTCACGCAAAGGGGTCTTACGGCCCGGAAACCGGTTGTCAAACGCGGTTAGCTGCGTGTTTATGCGCTTTGCGCCAAGGGATCAACCAAGGCCAGCGCGTTTTTCATCGCCTCCACCATTTCGCCATCCACGCAATAATGGCTAAATTCGTCAAACTCGTTGTCGGAGCACATGGTGACCCCCGCCTTGCGGTAACGCATGGTCGACGGCACCAGATGGCCGGAGGAGCTGTGCAATTCGTGCAGGCCGATATCGACAAACTTGTGCAGATTACTGAGGCGCACGCCAGCGCCCGCCATGATCACCGGCCCCTGACTGGCCTGGCGCAAATCGCGCAGCAGCGGCAGACCCAGCTCGGCGCTCTGCTGTTGGCCGGAGGTCAGAATGCGCGCCACGCCCAAGTCGGTCAGCTGCTCGAGCGCCACCATCGGGTTCTGACACATGTCGAACGCGCGATGGAAGGTCACCGCCATGCCCTCACAGAGCTTCATCACTTCGCCCATGCGCGGCAGATCGATGTGCCCTTCTTCATCCAGCATACCGACCACCACGCCAGGGAACCCCATCTCGCGGATCTGGCAAATATCCTGCTTGATCACCGCGAAATCCACCGCGCCGTAGCAGAAATCGCCACCGCGCGGGCGTACGATCGGATGTACCGGGATCGAAACCCGCTCGCGCGCCAGACGCAGCGTGCCATAACTCGGCGTCAATCCCCCTTCGCTCTGGCTGGCGCACAACTCGATACGATCGGCGCCCGCCCGTTCGGCCGTCAGCGCACAGTCGACGCTAAAGCAACAAACTTCCAGTTTTATCATTGTCACCCCCAGATAACGGCCAACATACGGCGGCAATTGTTCATTTCTTTATTTCTCACGTAGGCTCATGCTTAAGCATAAACCGGCTCAGGGTTATCACTATGGCATTCAATTTTGATCAATGGGTAGACCGCAGTCACAGTGACAGCGTTAAGTGGGATAAATATCGCGATCGCGACATCATTCCGCTCTGGGTCGCCGACAGCGATTTCACCTCACCGCCGGCGGTGATCGAAGCCTTGCAGCGCCGCATAGCGCACGGCGTGTTCGGTTACACCCATCCATCCCATGATCTTATTGAGGTTTTTACCCGCCGCATGGTAGAGCGCTACGGTTGGCACATCAAGCCTGAGTGGATCATTTTCCTGCCGGGCCTGGTGTGCGGCCTGAACCTGTGCGTGCGCGCCTGCACCGAAGCCCACCAGAGCACGCTGGCCCCTACCCCTATTTATCCGCCGTTTCGCAGAGCGGCCAAATTCGCCGGACGCCAACACCTCTCGGTGCCGCTGGCGGCAGTGGAGCAACGTTGGGTGTTGGATTTTGCCGCGATGCGCGGACGGCTCAGCGGCAACGAAAAGCTCCTGCTGCTGTGCAACCCGCAAAATCCAGGCGGCACCGTTTATCGCCGAGAGGAGCTGTTGCAGCACCATCAGTTCGCGCGCGAGCACGATCTAATCGTCTGTTCGGACGAGATCCACTGCGAAGTGCTGCTTGAACCCGGCGTGCGTCATATCCCTTTCGCCACCCTGAACGAAGACGCGGCCCAACGCAGCGTAACCCTGATGTCGCCATCAAAAGCGTTTAATCTCGCCGGGTTGGGCGCCTCGATGGCGATCGTCCCTGATGACGCGCTGCGACAAAAGCTGAAACGCGCGCGCAGCGGCATCGTGCCGGAGGTCAATCTGCTGGCGCTGGTCGCCGCCCAAGCGGCCTATCAATGCGGGCAACCCTGGCTGGACGAGCAGTTGATTTATCTGCGCGCCAATCGCAATCGGCTGACAGAGCGCATCAACGCCATGCCGGGATTGAAGTTGTTGCCGATTGAAGCAACCTATTTGGCCTGGATCGACTGCGGCGCGTTGCCGGTGGACAATCCGCATCAGTTCTTCGAGCGCGCGGGCGTTGGATTAAGCGCCGGTTTGGATTTCGGCGATCGGCGCTTTGTACGACTGAACTTCGGTTGCCGGCGGGCTCTGCTCGATGAAGCGCTCGATCGCATGGCGCGGGCCTGCGCCACGCTGTTCGACTAGCCTTGCTCGCTGGCGACAATGTCCCGAATGGAGTAAGGATGAAACTTGATCGTGACCGTTCCGTCGGTGATGGCCAGGATTGGATTCGGCAATCTCTCGCCTTCGTTTTTTGGCGAGCTTTGCTTCAGCTTGATCCCCGGTGCCAGCAATGCTTCATCGGCAAGATAGCTCAACGCCCGGGCGTGTAGCGTCTGCGGATCGCCGCTCAGGACCAACTCGACATGTTCCCAGCCTTCATGCGGATAGCGTTTCTCCCCGGGATACGGCAGCTCGACACAGTCTATGTGCCACGGGCCCACAACCAGCGGCTGCGACAAATCGAACAGACAGATAGGCCGCCCGTTGATCACCGCCTCGGAAAACAGTGTTCCGCACTGCATCAATCCCTGACGCCAGCGTTCAGCAGTGGCGTTTTGGTGGCAACGCAGGGAAATGTGATCGGCGGTAAACGAGGACAGATCGAGCCGCAGTCTGGCTGCAAATTGTTGCAACGCCTGTTCGAAACGCGGTAGGTCAAGCGTCAGATCGTCAAGCTCGGCAATAGCCTGCAAGGGAGTGGTCATAGAAACCTCAAAACAACGAGCGCAAAGTTAAACGCCGTAATTTACACGGTGGTGGCCGTACTCGCCAGAGATACGCGACAGTTCCTCCGGTTTTCTGACATCGGCGAAGAACAAGAAACCGATATCCTATAAGGGGGGGATATAAAATTGGCAATAAAATAACAAATCAGATTTTTCGCACTTCATTATACTTTTTAATCATGACGCCCGGATTTAAGTTATTTTACACAAGTTAAACCCGCATTGAGTCGTTAAACCGATTGAATTACTTCATTTATCCGGACCCTGATGATGCTTCCAGATTATGCAAAACAAAAAACCCAACCCGTTGTATAAAAAGAAGATAAAATTATCAGATAAGCAAAATCCTAAGGATTATCTTAATTTCGATCTGGGCAATTGATTCACCGAAGCAACTCGGCTACCTTGGAGGGAAATTTAATTCGAGATGATCATTATGCTATTGCTGACGATATCCTTGGTGTTGATAATTATCGCCGTATACGCCATTTACCGTCATTTCAAATCGCGCAGCCCCAATACGTTTGGCAGCAAACGTCACAATAAAAAACGTTAGCCTCCAGGCTCTCTCCACCCTACCTGCTCTTTTCTCGGCCGTACCATTTCCCGCCTTCTGACAATCGACCTGACAATCGACGGCCGCATCCGACGAGGGTTTCATCGCGGCGGCCGTGCCAACTGCTGACGGGCTGTGTCAAATCGGTTACACTTGCAGGCTGTTTTGTGGCGGTCGCCGTCGGCGCCCACCACCGTTGAATCCCGCAGGGGCTGGCATCGGCCCCTCGTTCGTCATTAAGGTAACCCGGTGAATATTCAGGTTCTTCTTTCAGATAAAGTCAGCCAGGCGCTGATCGCCGCTGGCGCCCCAGCCGATTGCGAAGCGCAGGTCCGCCCATCCGCCAAGGCTCAGTTTGGTGATTACCAGGCCAACGGCGTGATGTCCGTCGCCAAAAAGCTCGGCATGCCCCCTCGCCAGCTGGCGGAAAAAGTGGTGCAACTGCTGGATCTCGGCGACATCGCCGGCAAAGTGGAGATCGCCGGCCCCGGCTTTATCAATATTTTCCTGAACAGCGAGTGGGTCGCCCGTCAGGCGGACCTGGTGCTGAGCGCGCCGAAACTGGGCATCGCGCCGGTTGAGCCGCAAACCATCGTTATCGACTATTCCGCGCCGAACGTGGCGAAAGAGATGCACGTCGGCCACCTGCGTTCCACCATCATCGGCGACGCCGCGGCGCGCACCCAAGAGTTTCTGGGCCATAAGGTGATCCGCGCCAACCACGTCGGCGACTGGGGCACTCAATTCGGCATGCTGATTGCCTACCTGGAAAAAATGCAGAATGAAAACGCCAGCGATATGGGGCTGTCCGATCTGGAACAGTTCTATCGCGAAGCCAAGAAGCATTACGACGAAGACGCCGAGTTCGCCGAGCGCGCACGCGCGTACGTCGTGAAGCTGCAGGGCGGCGATCAGTACTGCCTGAAAATGTGGCGCAAGCTGGTCGACATCACCATGGCGCAAAACCAGCTGACCTATAACCGCCTGAACGTCACGCTGACCGAAGACGACGTGATGGGCGAAAGCCTGTACAACTCGATGCTGCCGGGCATTGTCGCCGATCTGAAAGCCAAGGGGCTAGCGGTGGAAAGCGAAGGCGCCACCGTGGTGTTCCTTAACGAATACCAGAACAAGGACGGCGACCCAATGGGCGTCATCATCCAGAAAAAGGACGGCGGCTACCTCTACACCACCACCGACATCGCCTGCGCCAAGTATCGCTACGAAACGCTGGGCGCCAACCGCGTCCTGTATTACATCGACTCCCGTCAGCATCAGCACCTGATGCAGGCCTGGACCATCGTGCGCAAAGCCGGTTACGTGCCGGAGTCCGTCTCGCTGGAACACCACATGTTCGGCATGATGCTGGGCAAAGACGGCAAGCCGTTCAAGACCCGCTCGGGCGGTACGGTGAAGCTCTCCGATCTGCTGGATGAGGCCATCGAGCGCGCCGAACAGCTGATCGCCGGCAAAAACCCGGATATGCCGGAAGACGAAATGAAAAACGTCGCTCGCGTGGTCGGCATCGGCGCGGTGAAATACGCAGACCTGTCGAAAAGCCGCACCACCGACTATGTCTTCGACTGGGATAACATGCTGGCCTTCGAAGGCAATACCGCACCTTATATGCAGTACGCCTATACCCGTGTGGCATCGGTATTCAAACGCGCCGGCATCGACGAAACCAGCCTGACGCTGCCGCTGACGCTGACCGAAGAGCGTGAAATTGCGCTGGCCACCCGCCTGCTGCAGTTCGATGAGGTACTCACCACCGTCGCGCGTGAAGGTACGCCGCACGTCATGTGCAGCTACCTGTACGATCTGGCCGGCCTGTTCTCCAGCTTCTACGAGCACTGCCAGATCCTGAACGCCGACAGCGAAGAAACGCGTCAGAGCCGCCTGAAACTGGCGCTGCTGACCTCGAAAACGCTGAAAACCGGTCTGGATACGCTGGGTATCGAAACCGTCGAGCGCATGTAAATCGCGCGGCGCGGGAA
>NZ_JBCHWD010000015.1:0-38193 GCF_059801225.1 Serratia sp. Ae19-1
TAAGCATTGAACGTTTAAAAACGACTGGTTTTCTCCTGCAAAAGAAACACCCCACCTGATTTATATTCCAGGCATCTGGATTGCTCTCCGCTTTCAGCTATCCAACCAGTGAGAACAAATTTACACACCACCACGCCAAAATAAAACGATATACTGCATAACGAGATAAATACAGTTTTATGCGCTGCATAACCAAGAAAAATAGAATTTGATATAAAAAAAATAGCTTTAATTATTGGTAATTATTTTAAAAAACCTACAGATTAATAAATAATTAACCCTTTCATTATATATATTAAGAAAATTCTCTACCGCAAACACCGTGTATGATTGAAAAAACAAAAATAAGACCTGAGAATAATCCCTCAAAAGGAAACTTGAAGGATAAAGACATGATTATAGAAATTAACAAGGGGATTTTATACAATGAAGACGAGAATACACTGGCCCATACAGACAATATCGAGAACAAGATAGTCTTGCTCAAACCGGCTAGCCGGCTGCTTTCATTGTTTATCCAGAACAATAAGAAACTGCTGCTGCGTGAACGGCTGCTTAATGATGTGTGGGTAGACCATGGATTAAAAGCATCCAACAACAACTTAAATAATTATGTGTCGGGCTTGCGAAAATCCTTAGCCCAACTGGGCGCCGAAGAGATTATTGTCACCTATCCCCGGCAGGGGTTTAAATTCAATGCCGAAAGTATTCGCGAGATTGATAAACCCAACGGTGAATACAGCAATGCCGCTGATAACAAAGCCAAGGTTTCCCCTGCATTGCCACCAATAAAAAGGGGGGTTGGCATTCAGAGAAGATTACAGCGATGGGTTATGCTCATCGCTATTTGCCTGGCTCTCTTCTTCGCCATCGAGTTTTATCAACAGGGCGCCCGCACCAATATGCATCTGTTGGGTAAATATGAGCTTTGCCAAATCTATAGCGTGAATTCACGCGGTGATGCCCTGCCCAAAATCAGACAGCGGATACAGCACGCCGGTTTTAACTGCCAAAGCCCAGCCGACGTGTATTACTACGACAGCATCCGCGACGAAACCGCGCAAAAAGACCAGGCGTTGCTGACCTTCTGCCCTCGGGAACCCAAAAAACCCTGCACTTATAATTACATCGATAAAGCGTAGCGTTGATATTGCAAATTGACCTCACCAGGCAGCGTAACATTAACATCCCCTTGGGATTAACCAAGGGGATGCCCTAAGGCGTGGCGCACACGAACAGCGGCGCATGGTTATCCGCAAATAAGAAATGCCGGCTGTCGATCCGCTCAATACGCCAGTGCAGCTGCATGCCTTGCTCCGGCAAACGCCGATTAAAATCTTCAAGCTTTATCGAGTCATGCGGCCTTTTTATATTTTCCTTAACCAACAGCGTGTAGTTGCTTCCCTGCCGCCGATAGTCCAACACCAGCACGCGGGAAACGACATAGCGCTCCTTGCCGTCATACACCCTGCCGTTCAGCAAGATATTGATCCGCCGCCGGCCATCGGGAACCACATTAACCAGAACGATACGTTCAACGCTGCGCCCGGCGACGTTGTCGGTCACATGCTCCACCGCCCGGCATTCCGGAATTTGCGGTTTGAAAAACAGAAAATAAGCAGCAACGGCGCAGCAACCAAGAGCCGACAATGCCAGCAAGAGGTAGCCGTATCGCCTCATCAACTTATAGCCCCCAGCTTTCATAAAAACTCTCACATTGCACTTTGTTATCTGCCATTTGCGACTGCGGGCAATAATAAAAGTAGGAGGTTCGGGTCTTCCCGGAACCGTTTGGCGCCAACGCTTGCGTATCGTAATAAAGCAGCGTCGCCGGCTCGTCGCATTGGATTTGCGGGCGTCGTTTCAACATGTCGCGCAGATGAGTTAAATCAACTTCACTGACTACCGGCTGATGAAAGGTGGTGACCAGACGAACATTGCAACGACCGATGCTACCCACCTCGAGCATACTGGCCGGCTGATATCCCGTATCCCACCAGGCCCAAAGGGCGCTGCCCGCAGCCAACGCGAGCAATGCGGCCAGCGCGGCTGATTTAAGCGGCCTAAAGCTGCGCGCAACGGGCATCACGTCAGCACCAGCCGGCTCTGCATCAGGCTCCACCCTATTTTCTGCCAGGCTATCCGCCGTTTTTATCGTCGCGGCGGTGAACATGAAACCTTGTCGCGGCAAAGTGACGATAATCTCCTCCTCGCCGAGCGAAGAAAACGCTTTGCGCAAGATCGAAATCGTGTTGTTGAGGTTGTTGCCGGAAGCGACCTGGCCGTGCGCCTCCCACACCTGCGTCAGCAAAGTTTCACGGGAAAGCACCTGATGGTTGTTTCTGACCAGCGTGGAGAGCAAACGGTTCAGCGTGGCCGTCAGCGCAATTGGCGGGATATCATCATGCAGCGAGACCAGCTCCGATCTATCTTCATGATACTTAATATTATTATTAATTATATATCTCATCATTCCCTGCGCCATAAACTGATTAACGCTAATTACCCCCGACCAGGCATGGCGATATTAGCATAGCGACAAGAATAAGAAAATTCCTAACGATTAAAAGTAAACTTAATAAAATCAAATAAATAACCGAAAATCATATAAAGTAAGAAGCCAAATTTTCAATGGCGATTATCTCCCGACGATCGCCCCTGCACGGGTACATGCATCGCCAACTGTATAAAGAAAACCCGCCATACGGCGGGCTATTGCTATGTGATCATTTGAGGTTTATCAGCCTAAGCGAGCGATTTGCCGATCCTGCCAGCGCCCGAACAGCAACAGGCCGCACATCGCCCCGAGCAACGCGCAGAACATGTCGGACTGGGTGTCCCACGGGTCGCCCTGCGTGCCGAGAAATTCGTCGGCGCCCTGGCCCAGCGCCAGCGCCGCCCACCATTCGATCAGCTCATACAGGGCGCTGATCGCCAGCGCGATGCAGCACACCACGAAGCCCAGCATCTTGCGTCCCTGTACATAGCCGCCGCGCAGCAGGATCTCGCGCGCCGCCAGCGCCGGCACCAATCCCTGAAAGAAATGCCCCAGTTTGTCGTACGGGTTGCGATCAAGATCCAGCCACTGCTGCACCTCAAACCCCAGCGGCACGCGGGCATAGCTGTACATACCGCCGAAAATCAGAATCAGCGCGTGGAAGAAAATCAGCGTGTAGAGCAGCGGCGTCAGCGGGTAGCGGCGGTGGGTCAGCCACAGCAGCGGCAAAACAATCAAGACCGGCGCCACTTCCATCAGCCAGGTGGTGCGATCGTAAGGATGAATGCCGCTGTGGATCAGCGCCGCCAGCAGCAGCAGGGTGCTCACAGACAACAACAGCGGAGAGCGTGAAACGGGCATATCCAACGTTCCTTCGGGTCAATAAGGCAATCCACTCTTTATACCGCAGATCGCACGGCGAAAAAAAACAGGCGGAGCGTCGCCGCTTCGCCTGTTCGAGGTGTGCTTACCTGGGTGAGATTATTTCAGCGCTACGCGGATCACGTCGTCCGGCGCGGTCGCTTCTTTCTCGCGGCTGGAAGCCTGTTTGACGCTGACATACAGCGTTTGGCCATCCGGCGACAGCGCCAGGCTGTTCGGATGGGTCGGCGTCTTGATGGTGTTCAGCACCTTGTAGCTCTTGGCATCGATCACGCTCACTTCGCCCGCCTGGCGGTGGGTGACGTAAACTTCATTGCGCGCCGGGTTGAACAGCACCGCCAGCGATTCCGGCACGTCGATCTTGCTCAGGATGTTGCCGTTGCGGGTATCCACCACCAGCACCTGCGGCTGCTTGGAATCGGTGATGAAGGCGCGGTGAGTGGCGGTATCCAGGCTGATGTTCAGGAAGAAGTGCTCTTTAGACTCATCCAGCTTCTTGCGCGACAGCACCTTGTTGCTCTGGGTGTCGATGGTCACCAGCTCGCCGTCGGCGTTGGTGACGTACAGGCGTTTGGCGGCGGCGTCCAGCGCCAGGCCGGTGCCGTATTTGCCGGTGTCGGTCACGGTGGCGCGCAGGGTCAGATCCTTGCCGTCCACCACCCACACCACGCTGGAATCCCCCAGCCCGGTGATGTACAGCGTGTCGCGGTCGGCATCCGCCACCAGTTCACGCGGCGCCAGCGGCTTGACGGTTTCGGAGCGCTTGCGCGCGTCCAGCACCAGGCGGCCTTTCACGTCGCCGGTTTTCGCGTCGATCGCGGTTACCGAGTTATTGATGGTGTTGCCGAAGAACAGCGTGCCGGTCTTGGCATTGACGGCGGCGCCAAACGGCTTGATGTCGTTATGGATAATCTGGGTCACGTCCAGCGTGGTCGGATCCAGACGGTAGACGATGCCGCCCTTGTCCAGCTTGCGGCTCTGCGAGGTGGCCAGGTAGAGCGCGTTTTCGCTCGGGCTGTAAGCCATTTCATAAGCGCCTTTGCCGACCGGCTTGCGCAGCACTTCCGGCGCGCTTTGCGCCTGCAAGGTGTTGGAGAACAGCAGCGTGGACAGCAGCATCAGCGGGAATGCCGCACGTTTTCCCTTGGTAATCAAAGTATTCATCAAAATCTCCTTATGTCCTTCATACTTGCAGCTACATCGGCGTTGGCTGCGCTCGCTCGCCCCAGTCACTTACCTGAGTAAGCTCCTGGGGACTCACGTTCTGGCCGCCTTGATGCAGCTGCAACTATTTTGGATATGGCTCAAAAGAGCGGCGTTTTATGTCAAACCAGACGGCCGCCGCATTATCGTTATTAAAAATCAGGCTTTCTCTTCGGAAAGCAGCGCCCACCAGCTGTCGATGGTCGGGTTGCGCGCCAGCGCGATAAAGTCGATGTCGCTGCGGATCTTGCGCCAGCGGGTCGCCAGCTCCATGATGCGCACCGAATCTAGGCCGTAATCGATCAGGTTCTCATCGTTGCCCATGTCTTCGCTGTCTTCGTCCAGCAGCGGCAGGATCTGCTGACGCAGCGCATCGATGCTGGCGATACCAGCCGCCGGCAACAGAGACGCGGTGGTCACCACCCGGCCGCAGCGGCCGGCGGTGTAACGCAGCGCCATCAGGTGTTCGTCGCGCGAGAAGTCCGCCAGGCCATCGGCCACCATGAACGGCTGGATATTGCGCATGAAGGCGTCGATGGCGGTGGTCAGGCAGCCGATGTGCGCATACACGCCGCAGATGATCAGCTGATCGCGGCCGGACTCCTGCAGGATCTCCTGCAGCGGCGAGCGGTGGAAGGCGCTGTAGCGCCATTTCACCAGCACCGTGTCGTCTTCGTCCGGCGCCAGCGCGGCGGTCACCGCCTGCTGCTCAGGGTGTTTGTTCAGGCCCGGCCCCCACATGTCGTTCAACAGCGCGCGATCTTCATCGCTCTGCTGGTTCGGCTGCGCGGTATAGAACACCGGAATGCCCTGCTGTTTGCAGTAGCGGCGCAGGTTGGCGATGTTCTCCACCACCTGTTTAATCAGCGCGCTGTCTTCGCCCCAGAAATTGAGGAAATACTGCTGCATATCGTGGATCAGCAGCGCGGCGCGCTGCGGCTCCACCTGCCAGGTGACTTTATTTTGCGGCAGTTCGTCCGCCGTCGGCAGCGCGTAATCATTAAGTTTTGGAATGGCCATCGATTAATCTCCCTGAGCCTGAGTCTGTAATTGCGCTTCGAGCTGCTGGCGCAGCCGTTTTTTGTCCACTTTGCCGACCGGGGTCAGCGGCAGGCTGTCCACCTGAATGAAGCGATCCGGCAGTTTGAAGTCCGCCACGCCCTGTTCACGCAGGTGACGGCGCAGCACCACCGGTTTCAGCGGCGCGTTGGCGATGATATAGGCGCAGCTCTTCTCCCCCATCAGCGCGTCCGGCATCGATACCAGCGCGGCATTGATCACGTCCGGATGGCGCAGCAGCAGGTTCTCGATCTCCTCGGCGGCGATCTTCTCCCCGCCGCGGTTGATCTGGTCTTTTTGCCGCCCCTGCACGGTGATGTAACCGTCTTCGCTGATGCTGATCAGATCGCCGGAGCAATAGAAACCGTCGGCGTCGAAAGCATCGGCGTTGTGCGCCGGGCTCTGGTAGTAACCGCGGAAGGTGTAAGGCCCGCGCGTCATCAACCGCCCGACCTCGCCTGCCGGCAACGGATTGCCGTCGTCATCCGCCACCCAGACCTCGTCGTCCGGCGACATCGGCCGCCCTTGCGTCGCCAGGATGTGGCGCTCGTCGTCGTCCAGTCGGGTGTAGTTCACCAGCCCTTCCGCCATGCCGAACACCTGCTGCAGTTGGCAGCCGATTTCGTTCTGAATGCGCGCCGCCAGCGTTTCGCCCAGCTTGGCGCCGCCCACCTGCAGCAGTTTCAGGCTGGCGAGCTGGGCATTGCCGCCCCACTCTTCGATCGCCTGCAGCCACAGCGTGACCGCCGGCGGCACCAGCGCCGTCACGTTGATTTGGTGCTGTTCGATCAGGCGGAAACATTGCCCGGCGTCCGGATCGGCGGCGAACACCACCAGCCCGGCGCCATAAAACACGCCCAGCACGCCCGGCGAACTCATCGGGTAGTTGTGCGCCACCGGCAGCGCGCACAGATAGCGGGTCTGCGCATCGAAACGGCAGATCTCCACGCTGCGGCGAATGCTGTAGTAGTAGTCATTGTGGGTGCGCGGGATCAGCTTCGGCGTACCGGTGCTGCCGCCGGAAAGCTGGAAGAACGCCACCTGATCGGCCGCGGAAGGCTGCGCGACGAAATCGTCGCTCGCTTCGCCCAGCCAGGCGGCCAGCGCCAGCTCACCCTCGGCCTGGCTGCGCAGCGCCACGACCCGCAGCGAAGGATGCGCATCGCGGAAGGCGCTCAGGAATTGATCGTCGGCAAACAGCGCGTGCTGGCGATCGGCGATCAGCAGCGCCGGTTTGATCTGCTCGGCATAGGCGTTCAGCTCGCTGCGCTGATGGCTGAACAGCGCGTTGACCGGCGCCACGCCAATTTTCAGCAGCGCGAAGAACACGATATAGAACTCCGCCACGTTGCCCAGCTGCACCAGTGCGGTGTCGCCGGATTTCACGCCGCGGCGCAGCAAAGCGGCCGCCAGGCGATCGGAGCGCTGTTGCAGTTCGCGATAGGACAGGCTGCCCTGGGCGTCGATGATCGCCGGAGCGTCATTGTTGGCCTGGCGTTCGAGGATCTCGGTCAGCGGCTTGTCAATCCAGTAGCCGCGCTCGCGATAGCGGCTGGCGAACTCCGCCGGCCAGGGGGTAAAGGCAATGCTCATCTTGTCGTTATCCTTGATTCATACCAAAGGCACGCAGAATGGTGCTGAGTTTGGTGCCTGTTTCATGCCATTCAGATTCAGGTGAAGAGTCTTCCACGATGCCGGCGCCGGCGAACAGCCGTACCCGGTTGCCGTCAACGGTGCCGCAGCGGATAGTCACTACCCACTCGCCGTTGCCTTCGTCGTCGCACCAGCCGACGATGCCGCCGAACAGGCCGCGATCGAACGGCTCCAGCTTGCCGATCAGGGCGTGCGCCTGGGCCGTCGGCATGCCGCACAGAGCCGGCGTCGGGTGCAGCAGGCAGGCCAGCGACAGGGCGTTTTCGTCGGGAGATGCCGCCTCGCCGTCGATCGGCGTGGAGAGATGCCACAGCGTGGTGGTGGTCAATAATTCAGGGGTTTGCGGCACGTTCAGGTAGCGGCAGCGGCCGGCCAGCACGTCACGCATGCTTTCGGTGACGATGCGATGCTCGTGGCGATCTTTCGCCGAGGCCATCAGCCGCTCTCCCACTTCGCGATCGCGCTGCGGGTCGGCCTCGCGCCGGGCGGAACCGGCCAGCGGGTTGGAATAGAAACGGCCGCCGTCCTGACGCAGCAGCAATTCGGGGCTGGCGCCCAACAGTGCGCCCTGCTCCAGCGGCACATGGAAATGGAAACCGTGCGGGTTCTGGGCAATCACGCGCGCCATCAGCGCATGGCGATCCACCGGCTGACGCGTTTCGATCTCCAGCAGGCGCGACAAGACCACTTTGTCCAACTCACCGGCCTTCATCGCGTCGACGGCGTCGCTGACCATGTTCATGAACGGCTGCTGTGGCGGCAGCTCCGTTACCCCGGCCAGCTCCGGCCCGTCCGCCGCCGGCCTAACGCCGGCCATAAAGGCGGCGCGATCGAACCAGCGGCTCTGCTGCGGAATAAACAGCGCCGAAGGCTGCCGGGTATCGAACGGGATGGCGCCGCACAGCAGCGGCTTTTTGATGCCGGCCTGTCGGGCCTCGGCAAACGCCTGCCGTACGCTGCGCTGGAACTCGCCGTTCAGATCGGCGCCGTCTGCGGCCGGCAGGCGAATGCGGCTGAAACAACCGGTGGTGGTCAGACTGCGGAAAGGAGAAGTAAAGAAGAAGCCCGACGCCGGAGAAAAATCAGCGGCAAATCGCTGCTCTTCGCACTCCTGCACTTCCTTTCGATTGATGTCGTTCACGGCAGTATCCATCGCTTCGCCCTCAAGAATTTGAAGTGATAACCAATATAATAATGATTATCATTTGAGTTAATTCCGCGCTAAATTACTCGCCGATATTTGCTATGTCAATAAACGTAAGCACTTCTTTCATTTCGAAATCATGACATAAACGCTGTGGGTTTTACGCATGCCGATGATAAGCATTGCTATTTGATCCCACAGCGTCGAATTAACGCATCGAGTTACTTTTCACTGGCCGGCTGAGGCTCGTTCTGCGGCTCCGGTTTGTGCATCGTGACCTGACGCAAACCGGTCATGGCGAACAACAGCAGGATGCCGAGCGCCGCCGCGCCGAAGCCAAAGCCGCTGGCGCTCATCGCCGGCAGCATAAAGGCGCCCATCGCCCCCAGCAGCAACGCGCCCAGCGCATCGCCCACCACGTTCTGCGCCGTCCACAGGCCATTGATGCGGCCGAGGAAGTTGTCCGGCGTCAGGCTCTGGATCAGACCGTATTGCAGCAGCGAGTTCAGCGCGCTCAGGTAGCCGAACGCCACCAGACACAGCAACGCCAGGCTGTACCACGGCATCAGGCCGAACAGGCCAATGGCGGCGAACGCCGCGATCGCCGTCAGCAGCATCACCCAGCCGGGGCGCGCCACGTGCGCCACGCGCCCGCTGGTGAACGCGCCGATGGCCGCGCCGAGCGGCACGGCGGCGTACATATAACCGAGGTGGGCAGCGTCGATGTGCCAACCTTCCGCCATCGCCGGGTACAGCACGCGCACCGCGCTGGCCATGGTCAGCAGCGCGCCGATCAGCGCCACCATGCCGATCACCTTGTTCTGGAACAGGAAGGCGAAACCGCCCGCCAGCGCGCGCAGCGGGTGTTCACGCGGCTGCGGCGGCGGCATCAGCTGCGGCAGGCTCAGCAGCGGCAGCAACGTCAGCAGGGTGCCGAACGCCGCCAGACCGTAGTTCCAGGCGATGCCCATATGGGCGATCACCAGGCCGCCGATCGCCGGAGAAAGAATCGAGCCGAAGCGCACCGTCAGCATGCTGATGGCACCCGCCTGCACGATGTTTTCGCGGCCCACCAGCGCCGGCGTGGCCGCCAGCAGCGCCGTCACCCCCACCGCGCCGAAGAAGCCGTCCCACACCGCCAGCAGATAAATGGCCGCCAGCGAAGGCGACGGCAGCAGGGCGTTGAGACACAGGCCGACAAAACCGACGCCGCAGGTGGAACGCGCAAACAGAATCAGCCGGCGTCGCTCATAGCGATCGGCCAATACCCCTCCCATCAGCAGCCCAGCGAACATGCCGCCGCCGGCCAGCGTCACCGCCAACCCGACCTGCAGGGTGGAACCGGTCAACGCCTGGATCTGCACCGGGATGGCGATCGCCATCAACCCCAGCGCCACAATGGAGATAAAGCGCGCGCAGAACACCGCGCGGAAAGCCCGGTTGGTTTTCAGCAGGCTAAAATCAAGCAGGATGGAGGGTTTGCTACTCATCGGTTGTTCACCACATCTTTAAACGGGGATTCTGCAGTTGCGGGGCGCTATGCTAGCACAGATGACGAAATCAATAATGATAATAAAACTCATTGATATTCAATTGTGAGCGACCGCAAGAAACGCCGCCAAACGCGGGATAATCCCCGTGTCTGGCGGCGGGATGAGGGCGTCATTACAGCGTGCGCAAGATCCGGTTCAGCAGCGGCCCCAGCACTTTGAACGACGCCGGCGAAACGATATCGACGTGCGCACAGTCCAGCTCGTGCGCCTGCAGCGCATCGACGTACTGCGACCAGGTTTGCTGCACGTCCATCCCTTCCTGCAGCGTGCGTTTAGCGACGAACAGCGTCGCCTGGCCGTGGAAACGGGCGGTGCGGGTACGCGACAGCAACCGCACCGAATCGGCGTAGTTGGCTTCGATGTTGTCGAACATCGCCGTGCGCGTCTCGCCCAGCGCCGGATCGAGCGTGTCCTGCGACACCGCCAGGAACTGCTCGCGCTCGCGCTGCACTTCCTTCAACACGTTGTCGTCCAGCATCACGTCCCAGTTTTGGGTCTCCGGCGGATAGGTATCCAGCAGGCCGAGGAACGCCACTTGCTCGCCGCGCGCCTGCAACCGGGCGGCGATGCCCTGCGCCAGCGTGCCGCCGAGCGAATAACCGATGAAGTGGTACGGCCCGTGCGGCTGCACCTGCAACACCGTCTGCAAGTGGGCATCTACTACCTGATCCATGTCTTCGCTCAGCGCCAGCGGGCCATCCGGCCGCGGCGACTGGATGCCGACCAGCGACCAGTGCTGGTCGAGATAGCGCGGCAATACGCTGAACTGCCAGGAGAAGCCGGATGCCGGATGCAGACAGAACAGCGTCGGCCCCTCGGTGACGCGCAGCGGCAATACGCTGTCGAAGCCACTGCGATCGGCCTCTTCCTGCGTGCGATCCTCCGCCAGCAAGGCGGCCAGCTGCTCAACGCGCGACGCCACCATCACCTGGCCGACGGACACCGCCTTGCCCAGATCGCGGCGCAGCTCCGCCGCCAGGCGCATCGCCAGCAGCGAATGACCGCCGAGGGCGAAGAAATCGTCGTCGGCGAACACCTGCTCGCGCTGCAGCAAACGGGCGAATACCGCCGCGATCTCGCTTTCCAACCCGGCCTGCGGCGGCCGTCCTGCCTTGCGTTCACCGCCCTGCGGCTGCGGCAACGCCTTGCGATCCAGCTTGCCGTTGGCGCTCAGCGGCAAATCCTGCATTTCCACCAACGCCACCGGCACCATGTGCGGCGGCAGGCGGTCGGCCAGCGCCGCACGCAAAACTTCCGCATCCCAGCTCGCGCCGGGTTGCATCACCAGATAACCCACCAGCTGGCGCGCATCGCCGCCGGCGTCCACCGGCGTACCCTGCAACACCAGCGCGTGCGTCACCGCCTGGCGCACGCCCGGCAGCGACAGCAAGGCGTGGTCGATTTCACTCAGCTCGATACGCTGCCCGCGGATCTTCAGCTGATCGTCGCTGCGGCCCAAATATTCCACCGCGCCGTCCGGCAGCCAGCGCGCCACGTCGCCGGTGCGGTACATCCGTCCGCCCTCGCCGAACGGATCGGCGACAAAGCGGCTGGCGGTCAGATCCGGCCGGCCAAGGTAGCCGTGCGCCAGCTGCACGCCGGTCAGATACAGATCGCCCGCCACGCCCGGCGGCACCGGCCGCAGGCGCGCGTCCAGAATGCGCAACCCGGTGTTCCATACCGGCAGGCCGATCGGCACGTTGGCGCCGGTCACCTTCGCCAGCGCGTCGCCGTAGGCCGGATGCCAGGTCACGTCCACCGCCGCTTCGGTCGGGCCGTAGAGGTTGTGCAACGGCACCGCCGTGCGGCTTTGCCACAGGCGGCACAGCTCCGCCGGCAGCGCTTCGCCGCTGCAGAACACCTGACGCAACGCGGCGCAGCTCGCCACCGCCGCGTCGTCGTCCAGGGCAGCGACGAAGGCCGCCAGCATCGACGGCACGAAGTGCAGCGTGGTAATGCGATGTTGTGCGATCAGCTGTTGCAGCTGCTGCGGGTCGCGGTGCGCCTCCGGCGGCGCCATCACCAGCCGGGCGCCGACCATCAGCGGCCAGAAGAATTCCCACACCGAGACGTCGAAACTGCATGGCGTTTTCTGCAGCACCGCGTCGTCCGCCCCCAGCGGGTACTGGTGCTGCATCCACAGTAAGCGGTTGACGATCGCCTGATGGCCGACCAGCACGCCTTTCGGACGCCCGGTGGAGCCGGAGGTAAAGATGATATAGGCCGCATGGTCCGGCGTCGGGCCCGCGATCGCCACGCCGGCGGCGTGATCGGCCGCCAGCGGCGCGTCATACAGCAAGATTTCGCCCTTGTCGGCGAAGCGCGCCTGCTGCGCCGGGTTGGTGATGACCAGCCGCGGCGAGGCGTCTTCCAGCATCATCGCCAGCCGCTCGTCCGGATAACCGGTGTCCAGCGGCAGATAGGCGGCGCCCGCTTCCACGATCGCCATCAACGCCAGCGACAGGAACACCGAACGCGGCAGTGCCACCGCCACTATGTCGCCCGGTCGCACACCCTGCGCCACCAGTTGGCGCGCCAGCGCCGTGACCTGCTCGCGCGTTTCGCGGTAGGTGAAGCTGAAATGCGCATCCGCCAGCGCCGGTGCGTCCGGCGTGGTTTTCGCCTGCTGCGCCAGCAGCTGGCTCAGCGTGGTCGCCGGCACCGGGTGCGCCGTGTCGTTGACCCGCGCCAGCAGCGCGTGATCGTCGGCGGTCAGCATATCGGCTTCGCCGATCGGCAACGTTGCCTGCGCGGCGAACTGCGCCAGCAGCAGCGGCAACCGCTGCAGATGCGCCAGCAGTTCCTGACGGCTGTAACGCTCGGCGTTGGCCAGCAGTTCAACCTTCAGCTGATGGTGTTCGTCGATAAACAGCGCAATCTCCAGATCGCGCACCGGCCCGGAGGCCAGATCGTGGGTAATGCCTTCGATACCGGCGAAATCCAGCTGGTAATCGAACATTTTGAAGTTGAAGACCGTACCGTACAGCGGTTCGCCGTCGCCGATGCGCCCCAGATCGCGCTGTACCTGTTCGGCATCGTAGCGCTGATGGCGGCGCACCGTTTTCAGCTCGCGGCTGATGCGGGTGGCGGCCTCATACAGCGTGGCCTGCGGCTCGAGGTGCATCTCCATCGGCAGCACGTTGATCACCGGGCCGGCGGCGCACAGGGCGGCCGATCCGGTACGGCGCATGAAGATAAAACCGGCGCTGAAGCTCGGTTGACCGCTCAGACGCGATACCCACAGCGCCACCAGCGCCACCGCCATATCGGCGGCGTTCAGCTTCTGCTGCGCGCCGCACTGCACCAGTTCGGCGAAGGCCTGCGGATCGCAGCGCTGTTCCAGCCGGTGGATGCGCGGCGTGGGCGTTTGCCCGGCCAGCGGCTGCGGGCAGAGCGTGGCCGGCGGCGGCAGCTGCCGCGCTTTTTCGAGCCAGAAATCGGCGTCGCGTTGCCAGGCCGGGGCCTGCCGGTAAGCCTGGTATTCCGCCACCACGTCGCTGAACGCCGTGAAAGGCGTCGGTTCCAGCGCGTCACCGCGGCAAAGGTGGCTATAAATCGCCGCCACGCGGCGCGCGATGGCGGTGAAGCTGAAACCGTCCACCAGCAGATGGTGATAGCGCTGATACCAGAACCAGCGGTCATCCGCCAGGCGCATCACCACATGACGATACAGCGGCGCGCCGCTGCCGGCGCGCAGATCGCTCGCCAGATCGATATCCATCAGCGCACGTGCCGCGGCTTCGGGGTCCGGCGACGTCGTCAGATCGACAAGTTCCGGCGCGTGTATCGCCAGCGTGTCATCCAGCCATTGCACCGGCACGCCGTCGCGTTCCGCAAAACGCAGGCGCAGCATGTCCACCTCACCCAGGCCCCGAGTAATGGCCTGCAGCAAAGGTTCCACGGCGACAGGGCCGTTGAGTTCGATGGCGTGCGCCACCGCGTAAGCATTGCGATGCGGGGAAATTTGATCGGCGACCCAAATGCCGGGTTGCGCCGCGACCAGCGGCAATTCGCCCGCAAGCGCCGGGCCGCTGAGAGAGTTAGGGGTGTGTGACACTGCTTATTGCTCCCGTGATTACCTGGCGCCGGTCACGCCTCGCGTGCTGCGACCGGCAGAATGTCTTGCCAATGCTGTTCCAGCCATTCGGCGCACTCGGTGCGCGCCGCCGGGCCGAAGACGATCGTCCACTCGGACGGAATGGCGCGGAAATCCGGCCACAAACTGTATTGTTGTTGTACGTTGCGCAGCACCAGGCTGCGCTGCTGTAGATCATCGAACGGATTCAGGCTTTCCATCATGTGTTCCTCGTGCCGTTGCCGTCGCCGATGCCGGATAAGCGGTGGCGAAAGCGGAAGCCCATACCGCCTGCAGCCCGTCGGTCAGGCCGCTGCGCCAGCACAGCGCGTCATGCCCGCCTTCCACCACTCGGTAGTGCACCCGATGGCCGGCGTCGCTCAGGCGTGCCGCCATTTCGCCGCTGACCCGATGCACCAGCTTTTCCTGCGAACCGGCTTCCATAAAGACCTTCAGCGCGCCGTGGTTGCCCAGGCCGTGACGTTCTACCTGCTGCATCAGCCAGCAGGCGTCGTCGGGAATGCTCGGCAGCTGCAGCATGTCGCGCCGCGGCCACCAGTAGGAACCGGACTGGGTGATCACCGCACCGAAGCGCTGCGGCCAGCGCAGTCCGGCATACAGGGAGGCCAGGCCGCCAAAGCTTTGCCCCGCCACCACCGTATCGGCCGGCTTGTCGCTGTGCGGCGCCCAGTCGGCCAGCTGCGGCATCAGTTCTTCCTGCACCGCCAGCCAGAAGTCGTCTTTGCAGGTCAGTTCGCGCGACCGGTGCGGCAGATCGATAATATCGATCAGCACATACACCGCTTCCGGCAACGCCCCTTCGCGGGTCAGCTGCATCAGCGGCTCCCAGACCGGCATCTGCTTCGCCCAGAATTGGCCGTCGAGCAGGATAGCCAACGGGCGCTCGGCCGGCTTGCTGTCGCCGGTGGTGTAAATCCAGACGTCGCGGCTGTTGCCGAGACGCTCGCTCTGCCAGGTATGGCGCTGCAAACGCGCCGGCAGCGGCGGCGTGCAGCGCCCGCTGGCTATTTCATACTCATCGAATGAACGCCATACCGGCTGCGGCGGCGCATCCGGCATGTGCAGGCCGGAGACGCTGTGGCCGCTGGCGCTTTGCCAGGAGCGGTACGGGTTGAGCAGATCGGGGGTGGCGCTGGCGAACACCTGGTGCCACCAGTGCCGCAGGTTGTGCATGTTGGCGTGCGCATCGTCGCCGCTGAACGCCGGCGGCCGCTCGTCAAAGCAGGGGATAAAGCAGTAGCTGCCGCGCCAGGCGCCGCTCAGCTCGGTCTGCCAGTACCACACGTCGGTGCCGGCCAAACGCTGCAGGCTTTGCGGCGGATTCGGCTGATGATGGTCGGTCAGGCAGTTGATGTTGATCCACACGCGACGGTAGGCGGAGGTCAATTCGCATCCCTGAGGATCGCGCCAGAAAAAGGTGGTTCGCCACCGGCCGTTACCCGCCGGTTCTACCCATGGCGTACCGCGTCGTGCCACCGTCAACCACCACCCTGGACTGCCCGCATTGCTGCTGGCCAATAATCTGCTGCTTTCTGACTGTAGTTCTGTATTCACAACGCCTACCCATTTTGTAGTTGGCGGCACCGGGAACGTCGACTTTTCCCTATCGCCGGCCACCGCCCGAACGCACTGTACGCCAAATACTATTGATAATAATTTGCATTTGCAATAGTGTGTAAGGCTTGGAGATCGTGCTGGTATTGCGCGCAACGGACAGGGATCGGGGATACATCAATGGCATCCCTTGCCGCAGCCGATTTTCTATTTCCGACTACACAAAAAACTACAACCGCCCTTCCCCCCATTCGGCGAGGGATGGCAGCAAGGTAGGACACTCAAATGAAAAGCAAGCTATCACGTTATTCTTTAGCCACTCTTATCGGCTTGGGATTGGGCGCGTCCGCGTTCGCCAACGCCGCACAGCAGGCTGATACCACCACCACGGAAGAAAACAGCGGCGCCACGGATAAAAAGCCGCGCGGCGAAGACACCATCGTCGTCACCGCCGCCCGGCAGAACCTTCAGGCGCCGGGGGTGTCCACCATCACCGCCGACGAGATCAAGAAACGCCCGCCGGCGCGCGACATCAGCGAACTTATCCGCACCATGCCCGGGGTTAACCTGACCGGCAACTCCACCAGCGGCCAGCGCGGCAACAACCGCCAGATCGATATCCGCGGCATGGGCCCGGAAAACACCCTGGTGCTGATCGACGGCAAACCTGCCTCCAGCCGCAACTCGGTGCGCCAGGGCTGGCGCGGCGAGCGCGACTCGCGCGGCGATACCGCCTGGGTACCGCCGGAAATGATCGAACGCATCGAAGTGCTGCGCGGCCCGGCCGCGGCGCGCTACGGCAACGGCGCGGCGGGCGGCGTGGTCAACATCATCACCAAGAAGGCCGGCGATGCGCTGCACGGCTCGCTGAACGGCTACTTCAACGTGCCGCAGCACAAGCAGGAAGGCGCCACCAAGCGTACCGACTTCAGCCTGTCCGGCCCGCTGAGCGATTCCCTGAGCTTCCGCCTGTTCGGCGGCTACAGCAAAACGCAGGCCGACGCCTGGGACATTAACGAATCACATAAATCCGAACGCGTAGGCGCCTACGCCAGCAGCCTGCCCGCCGGGCGCGAAGGGGTGGTCGATAAAAACATCGACGCCTTGCTGCACTGGGACTTCGCCCATCTGCAGTCATTGGAGTTCGAGTATGCCTATGGCCGTCAGGGCAACCTGTATTCCGGCGATACCCAGAACACCAACACCAATGCCCTGGTGCAGAGCAACTACGGCAAAGAGACCAACCGCATCTACCGTGAAACCTTCGGCCTGACCCATCGCGGTGCCTGGGACAACGGCGTGAGCACCAACAACTACGTGCAGTTCGAGCGCACCCGCAACACCCGTCTGAACGAAGGACTGGCCGGCGGCACCGAAGGCATCTTCGACACCAAAAATACCGGGTTCGGCACCACCAAGCTGGACGACTTCCTGGCGCACAGCGAAGTCAGCGTGCCGTTTGAGCTGGGCGTTTCACAGACCGCCACGCTGGGTACCGAGTGGACCCAACAGCGGATGAAAGACGGCACGTCCACCAGCCAAACGCTGATGGGCGGCACCATTCCCGGCATGGGCAACGGCACGCGCAGCCCTTACGCTTCCGCGCATATCTTCTCGCTGTTCGCCGAAGACAATATCGAGCTGACCGACACCACCATGCTGACGCCGGGCCTGCGCTACGATCTGCATTCAGAATCCGGCAACAACTGGAGCCCGGCGCTGAACCTGTCGCAGGAACTGGGCGACTACTTCACGCTGAAAATGGGCATCGCGCGTTCCTATAAGGCACCGACCCTGTACCAGACCAACGGCAACTACCTGCTGTACAGCAAAGGCCAGGGGTGTGCGGGCAGCGATGTCAGAAACGGCTGCTACCTGCTGGGCAACGACGATCTGAAGGCGGAAACCAGCGTCAACAAAGAGATCGGGCTGGAGTTCCATAACGAAGGCTGGCTGGCCGGCGTAACCTACTTCCGCAACGATTACCACAACAAGATTGAAGCGGGTAACTCGCGCATCGCCACCAGCAGCACCGGCACGGCGGTTTATCAGTGGGAGAACGTACCGAAAGCGGTCGTACAAGGGCTGGAAGGCTCGCTGAACGTGCCGGTCAGCGAGACCGTCACCTGGAGCAACAACGCCACCTACATGATCGAGAACAAGAACAAGACCACCGGCGATTACCTGTCGGTGATCCCGAAGTTCACCGTCAACTCGACCCTCAGCTGGCAGGCGACGCAGGATCTGTCGATGCAGTCCACCCTGACCTGGTACGGCCGTCAGAAGCCGAAGAAGTACAACTACCAGGGTAAACCGGCCACCGGCGGCGAAACCCGCGAGGTCAGCCCTTATGCCGTCGTCGGCGCCAGCGCGACCTATGACCTGACCAAAAACGTCAGCGTCACCGCCGGTATCGACAACCTGTTCGATAAACGCCAGTTCCGCGCCGGTAACGCGCAGAACGTGGGCGACCCGATTACCGGCGCGGTCAACATCGCCGGCGCGGGCGCGGCCACCTACAACGAACCGGGCCGTACCTACTACATGAGCATCAACACCCACTTCTGATGACATGACCCAACGACAAAGGGGCGCCGCAGCGCCCCTTTTTTTATCTTTCCATTGCATTACCTGGTGTGCAGCTGAATGCGCACCACGCTTTCCGGCTTGCCGGCCTTGGTGGAAGCGCCGTCGTTTTTCACCGTCACAAACAGCGCGTCGCCTTTCGGATCCAACGCCAGACTGTTAGGGTGCGGCGGCAGGTCTATGGTTTGCAGGCGCTTGAGCGTCTTGGCGTCGAACACCGTCAGCGTGCCGGCACCGTGATCCACGCGCACGCCTTTGCGGTTGGCGACATACAGCCGCTGGCTGCGCTCATCGAGCAGCAGGCCGATCGGCACCTCATCCGTCAGCTCGCTGGCCAACACCTTGCCACTGTCCGCATCCAGCGCAAACACCCGGTGACCGCTGCTGCGCTTCACGTAGTCGTGCCCCAGATGATGGTTGCGGTAGTCGTCGCGATCGATGCCCTGATCGACGCCCAGCAGGCGATTGCTCGCCGGGTCATACACCAGATTCAGCAGCTGATCGGCCTGCACTTCGTGCGTGGCGGTGATCGCCAGCGTGTCGGCGTTCAGGGTGATCACCTGCCCCTGCATGTTGGAAACGAATACCCTGCGGCCCTTCTCATCCAGCGTGATGCCCACCGCGTTGTAGCCGAAGCCCGGGATCACTTTCTCCAGCTTGCCGGCCTTGGTATCGACCACGTACAGCACGCTGTCAACGCCGAAGCCCAGCCCCGGCAGGAACAGACGGCCGCTTTGCGCGTCATACTTGAGCTCGCGGAGGCGGTACAGGTAGTCCTCGGTGATTTTGAATTTCTTCAGCTCCGCCAGCAGGAAATCCAGGCGCTTGCCGCTGATGCCCGCCTGCTTGTAAGCCTGCTCCAGCACCGCTTTGTCCAGCAGCTTGATACTGCCCAGCGCGTGGTTGGTGGTGGTGTCCACCACCCCGACTTCGCCGTTGAAGGCCTGCGTCAGGTACAGGCGATTGCCCGCGTCGTTCAGCGCCACGCCGAAGCCTTTCACCTGCAGCGGGATCTCCGCCTTGATCGCCAGGGTGTTGGGATCCAACCGCAGCACGCGGGAGCGCGCCTCTTCCTTCCAGTCCGGCGCGCTGACGAACAGCGCCTGCTGCGAGGTGCTGTAGGCCATCTCCACCACCGTCGACGACAGCGTCTGGCGCTTGATGTCCTGCGGTTTAATGCCGGCATCATCGGCCTGCGCAGCGCCGGCGACCACCAGAGAGGCCGCCACCAGCAGCGACAGTAGCGCGCGCGGGGTTGCTAGGGTTCCAGACATCCTTTTATCTCCTTGAAAATCATGCTTTCGGTTAGAGTGAAACAACGTCATGCCTGCGGCCCGGGCGGCAGCGCCGCCAGAGCGATATCGCCAGCGATGTGCTGCGCAAACTGGGTAAAGACGTGCTGAACGCCATCGGCGATCAAATCAGCCTGTTCCTTGCTGTAGTGATCCTGACGGTAGGTCATCATCACCCGCAGGGATTTCTTCCCGGCCAGATCGTCTTCCATCACCTCAAACTGCAGGCCGAGCAGCGATTCGGCTTTCTCCGGCTCCACCTGCCGGTAGGCGATCGCGCTGCCGTCCTGCAGCCGGAACTCGCCGTTCAGCTTGATGCGGCTGTGGATCTGGATAAACACTTCGAACATATGGTTCTTGCGGTCGGCGTCCACGCCGAACAGCCCTTCCTCCACCAGATCGATCGGAATATCGGTGTACGGCAGCGAGCCGTTGATGGTGTTTTTCACCTGGCTGACCAAGCCGGCCACCGTCAGCCCTTCGTCGAAGCGCACGCGGTGCACCACCACGGTGGTGAAGTAGCCGACGGTATCGAAGAACTCGGCGTCGTTACGGCCGGAGGTCGAGGTGCCCACCAGCAGATCCGCCGGGCCGCCAAGCAGGCGCAGCGCCGAGGTAATACCGGCATACACCACGTTGAACAGCGAAGCGTTATTGCGGCGAGCGAGCTGATACAGGCCCTCCGCCACGGCCGGATCAACCTCGAACTCCAGCCAGCCGCCGTTGACGTCCGCCGGCGCCGGCACCGCCGGATGGGTAGAGGGTTCTTGCCGGAAGATCGGCTGGCCGACCGGCGCGCCGCGCAGCGCGTCGAGCCAGTAGTCCAGATGCTGCTGCTGCACCCCGGAGGCTCGCTGCTGCCGGGCGAAGGTGTGGAACTGCGGCGGCTGCCCGCGCCACTGCGGCGCCTGGCCGGCGACGCGATGGCGGTAAGCGACGCCCAGCTCGTCCATCATCAGGTTGAGCGACCATTCATCCAGCACCACATGGTGGAACAGCAGCGACAGCAGCTGCTGGCCATTGTCCGCATCGCGCAGCATCGTGACGCGCAGCGGCAGCTCGGCGGCCAGATCGAACCGGTGCTGGCCGGCATCGGCCAACAGGGCGGCGGCGTTGCCCGCCGGCGTCTCGTGAGAGAAGCGGAACCACGAGTAGTCCGCGAGTTCGGCAGCCGGCACCACCACCTGCGCCACCTCGCCCTGCTGCTCAACAAAGCGTGAACGCAGCACGGTATGGCGAGTCATGACGTCGATAAACGCCTGACGCAGCGCCGTTTCATCCACTGCATCGAAGAAACGCAACGAGAACGGCAGGTTGAAGATCTCGTCATGGCCAAAGGCTTCATACACCTTCCACAGCGATTCCTGCGCCAACGACAGCGGCGCCTGCGCCCGATCATGATCGTCGGCGGTCACCACCGCGGCATTCGGCTGCGCGACGTTCAGGCGTTTGGCATACCCCGCCAGCCCACGCGCCGTCGGATGGCTGAACAGGTCGTTAATGTTGATTTCGATCTGATGCAGGCTCAGCAAGCGGCCGATCACCCGGGTGGCGACCAGCGAATGACCGCCGCGATCGAAGAAGTCTTCATCCAGGGTCATTTCCGGCGCCACCAGCGCCTCACGGAACTCCTGCAAAATCAGCGGCGCAACGCTTTCGTCCGCGTCGCCGTTCGCCGCCGGCGCGGTAATCGCCGGGGAGGCGGCCTCAGCCGCCGGCAATGCGACGGCAATTTGCTGCCCGGCCAGGAAGGCGCTGAACTGTTCCAGCAGGAAAGGCGCGGCATGTGGGGACAAACGCGGATCGGTAACCAGCTCCAGCGTCAGCGCCTCCGCTTCCGGCAAGCCCAGCAGCAGCGCCAGTTCAAACGGCGTATGCAGCGGCGGCAGCAGCAGGCGCTCGGCGTGAACGCCTTCCAGCCGCCACTCTGCAGCCAGATCGTCGCGCCAGGCCACCAGCAGCTGCGCCCGCTGCGGGTCCGGCTGTTCAGCCACAGCCTGCGCCAGCAGCCGCTGCCCGACGTCGTCCTCGCCATGCTGCACGGTCAGACGCATCAGCGGCGCCGCCGTCAGGCCCAGTTCCAGACCGACGAACTCCGCCGTTTCTGCGGCCGGCACACACAGTTGCACCGCTTGGCCGCCGGCTTGCGCGGCGACGAACTCGGCAAACCGCGCCGCCACCGCCGCCAGCAATGCTCGCGGCGTATTGTTGGCGGGCAGCAACGTGCGCGCAATGCGAGTGACCACGCGCGAACCCACCGGCGGCAAGGCTTCAGCACGCTGCGCCGGGCTGCGGTAATCCTGCAGCGAGACCGCCTGGCGCAGCCAAGGCAGCTGCGGCTCCGGGCTTTCCGGCAGCTCGACCGGCTCAGCGGCGAAAGGCAGAGGCACTGGGTCCCCGTTATAACGGGCGGACAGCATCGCCGGCAGATGGCGCCACGGCAGCACTTCCGTCAGGATGTCATGCAATACTGCGCCCAAAATCACCTCACCGTCCGGCGTAAGCAACAGCAAGCCGCGCAGCGGCGCTTCGCCTTCCAGTTCAAACGGTGTCGCCTGCGCCTGCAGCAGGCAGCCAATGGCGTGTTGTTCGTCCGCCACCTGACGAAGGCTCACCGGCAACGGCGCCGAACCGGCGGCGCGTTTAACCAGCCCGTTTTCGTCATCAAAAACGTAGCGCACGTCCACGCCCGGCGTCTCCCGCACCAGCGCCTGCAGTGCCGCCGTCAGCCGGGCGATATCCACTTCCCCCGTCAGGCGCCAGGCCAACGCCCGCTGCCCGCGTGCGTCACCCTGCTGCAGATGGGCAAACCATGCCCGCTCTTCGGCTTCGCTCACCGGCCACTCGCCGTTCGCCGATTCCGCGCCCAGCGCCTGAAACGCGCTCTCCAGCCGCTGGGCCTCTTCATCGCTCAGAATGCTGTCAAAATCACCGATCACTGCGTTATCTCCTTTGCCCGGCCATGCCGGGATAGCGCACAAAACGGGGGACATTCGTCCCCCGTCATTGCGATAGCGTTAGAAATTCAGCTCAACCGCCGCGCCGATCAGGCGGCCGCGCTGGAGCGTCGCCGTGTAGATGTCATTGCTTCGGATCATCTCGCGGCGGTCGGAGTCAAACAGGTTCTTCGCATACAGCGTGGCGCGGCCGTAGTCGAAGGTGTAAGCCAGCTGGGCGTTGGCCGTCCAATAGGAGCCGATGCGCCCGCGCGAGTCGTTGTCGTATTGCGAATAGTAGGAGTCGGTGAACGCCACGTTGCTGCTCAGCTCCCACCCTTTCAGGAACTGATACTTGGCGCCCATGTTGGCGGTGTAAGCCGGCGCGCGCGCCAGTTCATGCCCTTCCACGCCGCTGCCCGAGAACTTTTTGATGTCGGTTTTCAGCAGGCCGAGGTTGCCGAACAGCTCGAAGTCCCAGCGCGGCTGCCAGGTGGCGCCGATTTCCGCCCCGTAGGTTTCCACCTTGTCGGCGTTGCGGATCACGCTGGAGTTCTCACCCAGCGAGTACGGCAGCTGCATATCTTTGTAATCGTTGTAGAAGATGTTACCCGTCAGCACCACGTTGGCGTCTTTCAGGTGATGGCGGGTGTACAGCTCGTAGTTCCAGACATACTCGGAACCGTAGGTGTAACTGACCACCGGCGTGCCGATCGTGATGCCGCCGCCGCCGGCGTTATAGCCGCGGGCGATCTTGGCGCCGTAGGTTTGGGTATCCGTCGGTTTCCAGGCCACGTCCAGTTTCGGCAGGAACACGGTGTAGGTTTCATCGAAGTCGATGCGCACCGCCTGACTGCCGCCGTCGCGGCGACGGTGTTCGCGTTCCAGACGGCTGGCGGCGGTCACGTCCACCTGCGGCGTCAGCGCATAGGTCAACTCGGCGAACGCCGAATGGGTATCGGTTTTATCCTTGAAGGTCGAGCCGCCGAAAATGTTGACGAACTCATCCTGCGTGCCGTGGAAATAACGCAACCCCGCCAGCCCGTGCAGGCGGCTGTCCGCGCCGCCGAAGCGCACCACCGGCTCCACGTGAACTTCCTGGCCGTCGATCTCGGCGTATTGGATGTTGTAAGCGGTCGGACGGTTGATGTTGAAATCGGTGTAGATAACGCGGTTTTCAAACGTCAGCGCATCGGAGGACTCCCAGGCCAGATCCCAGATAGTGCTGTTCATGTTGCTTTTGAACACGGCGCGGCGCGGATCGTGACGCGGATTGGTCGGATGCGGCTGCGGGTTGAGGCTTTCGTTTTGCGGCGCGGTGCTGCCGAAGTGGTTAAAGGTCAGCTTGGTGGTCAGATCGCGCAGGCCGGCCGGGTTGAACAGCAGCTTGGCGCGGGCGGTGGTGGCTTCCACTTCACGCGGATCGCCCACTGGCGCATAGGCCGGCAGGTCAGCCTCGCTGCGGCGGCGCTGGCGATCGACGCTGACGCGGAACGCCAGCTGATCCTCCACCAGCGGGCCGGACGCCATGGCGGCCAACTGTGACGAGTGCTGGTTGCCTGCCCCGCCCTTGAAGGCGCTTTCCCATTCGAAGGTCGGGTCTTTACTGGCCATGACGATGGCACCGGCGATGGCGTTGCGCCCCTGGATGTAGCTTTGCGGGCCGAGGAACACTTCGACGCGATCCAGATCCCACAGCGACTGCGGGCCGAACGCCTGTTCGTTATAGGTCAGCGAACGGCCGTCCAACGACAGATTGAGGCGCGGGCGGGTGCCGCTGAGGAAAGCATTGGCGCCGACGTTCGGGCCGGAACCGTCGATACCGCGCACGGTCGGCAGTTCGTTGCCGATGCCCAGATCCACCACGTTGGGGGTCATGCGCAGCAGATCGGGGATCTGCACCGCGTCGGGCATCGAGGCAATGCGGTTGCTGTCGAACACCTGCACGCTGGAGCCGGTGTCGAAAATGGAACGTTTGATCTTCTCACCGGTGACCAGCAGCGTTTCCGCGTCCTGGTAGGTTTCGTTGCTCTTCGTTTCCGCCGCGTTGACGTTACCGATCGCCAGTGAACACACGCCTAAAAATACGGAGGAAAATGCCCCAATGGCTCTTAACCCCGCCTTTTCCCCGTTTCCTACGCTTTCATGCCGTTGAGCCGCAAAATGCTTGCCCATAGATGTCTTCTCCTTTCATCCCAGAGGTGCACAAAATTTGATTTTTTTTACACAACCTACATCGACACTCACACAGACCATGACGCTGCGGCCTTCCCGACCTTTCTGTTGCTTATCCCTGCGGCAAACCTATGCCTTGCGCGGCCGAACGGGCGCGGCCCGTCCACGGCCAAGCCGCCGGCGGAGCGGCCGACGGCTTGTATAAAAACGTAAAATAATGTTAAGAATGATAATATTTTGCATTTTCTAATGCAAATCATTATCAATAAAGGTGTGAGAGCGGCCACGATAACCGCCAGAAAACCTTATACTTTCGCAGGTAAAACAAGCGCTGCAATAACAGACAATAATTACAATGCTAAGAATAATATGAATAAATTATTCATATCCAACCCCATGCCTGCCCGTTACAGCTAAAACCCCTTATAGATAGCACCCTCGCGGCAAACGGATTAAATAATAATAATTTTCATTCCTATTAACATTTGGATATATTCTTGCAGTCTCGTTGGCTGAATCAAAATGGATACCCGATGAAAGCTTTAACCACGATGCAGGCCGCCTATTGGGTTGGCCGACAGTCCGCTCCCCCTCTGGGCGGCATGGCCGCCCATCTGTATGCGGAGTTCGACGGCGGCGAGCTGGATATCGCTCGGCTACGCCAGGCCGTCGAGGCGTTGTACCTGCGTCATCCGCTGTTGCACCTGCGCATTACCGACGATGGCCGGCAGACGATCGCGCCTCCCGGCCCCCGACATACCTTGCATCTCGACGACTGGCGACACGCCGATGAAACGACGCTGGCGGCCGCGCTCGCCGCCAAACGCCAGGCGAAAAGCACTCAATTGCTGCCGCTGGAGCAGGGCGTTCCCTGCGATATCAGCCTGAGCCTGTTGCCGGCGGGGCGCAGCCGCCTGCATGTCGATCTCGACATGATCGCCGGCGATGCCATGAGTTTTCGCCTGTTGATGGAAGATCTGACGGCGTTTTATCACCAGTGCCCGCCGCCCCCTGCCCATGACGCGCCGCCGGCCTATTTCGATCACCTCGCGCAACGCGACGCCGACGACGCGCTGCGCCAGCGGCGCGAACGCGGCCAACGTTGGTGGCGCGAACGCCTGGCGCAGGTGCCGCCGGCGCCGCGCCTGCTGCGCACGCCGGACCGCTGCCGCAGCGATCGCCTGGCCGTACAGCTGAATGCAGAAGAGAGCCGCGCGCTGGAGAACGTCGCCAAACGGCACCACACCTCCCTCTCGACGCTGTTTCTCGCATTGTTCGCCCTGGCCGTCGGCCAGGGTTGGAACATGACGCGCTTTCGGCTCAACGTGCCGCTGTTCCACCGCGAGAGCGAGCGGGAGGACGCGCAGCGCCTCATCGGCGACTTCTCTAACCTGGTGCTGCTCGGCGTGGAACTGAACCCGACGGAAAACCTGAACGCCTTCTGCCAACGCCTGATGACGCAGCTGGCGGAGCTGATCGAGCATGCGGATTACCCCGGCGTCAGTGTGATGCGCGATCTGTCGCGCCTGCACGGCAGCCTGCAGCCTTCGCCGGTGGTGTTTACCGCCGGCTTCGGCATCCGCGGCAAGACGCTGTTTTCCGAACGGGTCGCCGACACCTTCGGCCGTCTCGGCTGGGTGATCTCTCAGGGGCCGCAGGTGGCGCTGGATGCGCAGGTCGCCCACGTCGACGACGGCATTTTGATCAACTGGGACGTGCGGCTGGACGCGTTTCCCGAGCACGTGCTGCCGCGCCTGCTGGCCTGTTACCGGGCGCTGCTGCACCTGGCTGCACGGCAAGCGGGGGCATTCGATCGCCCGCTGTCGCAGCTGCTGGCGCAATGTACGCCCGACGCGCTGGCGCAGCAGGCACCGGTGCGCCAGGTGCTGCATCGGCTGTTGGCGCGGGTGGCCCCCGAGGCCGACTTACGCGACCACGACGATATCCACCGGTTGGCCTTGCCGGATGCCGGGGTGAATGCGCTGTTGACGGTGCTCAACAAGTATCTGACGGCGGCGCTGACGGCGCAGGATCTGGCGGCGCATCCCTCCCCGGCGGCGCTGGCGGCGCTGATTTGCCAACGTTCGCCCGAGGCGGGGCGAAATGCAAAAACGCTGCTCGCCGCCCTGGCGCCGCAGCACTGAGATCGGTTTCCGGGCGCGTGGCGCCCGACTCGTTTTAATCGGTTAGCGACTATAGGGAAGTATCATGGAGACAGCATTAACCGCACTGCAGCAGGCCTATCTTCTTGGCCGCAGCGATCGATGGCCGCTCGGCGGCGTGGCGATGCACGACTTTCGCGAATACCGCGCCCGGCAGCTGGATGTGCCGCGCCTTGAAGCGCGTCTGACCGAGCTGGTACAGCACTACCCGGCGCTTCGCACCTGCATCGATGTGCAGCGCGGCACGCAGCACGTGCGCCCGGAGGTTGCGCTGCACCTGGATCGCCACGACTTGCGCTCTCTTGACGGCGCAGCAGCGCAGCGCCAGCTCGAACAGCTGCGCGAGCACTACTCCCACCAGCGCCACGATCCGAGCCAGCCGCTGTGGCGCATCGCCGTGATCCAGCTTGCCGAACAGCAGGATCCGACGGGATCGCCGTACGATACGCTGATCTTCACCAGCTTCGATGCCTTGATCCTCGACGGCCAGGGGATCTCCAGCGTGATCGCGCGCCTGTTCGACGATCGCCCTCTGGCGCCGACCGCCGCCGCGATGCCGCCCCCGGCCGCCCCGGCGGCGCAGCGTCAGGCCGATGCGGCCTACTGGCGCGACAAGCTGCAGGATGTCACCACCCCGTCGGCATTGCCGTGGCGCGCCCCGCTCGCCAATCTCACCTCATCACGCTATCGCCGCGCCACCCTGACGCTGCCGCACGACACGCTAAAACGGCTCGGCCGCCTGGGATCGCCGCATGCGCTGCTGCGCAACAGCCTACTGTCGGCGCTGATCCTCGATACGCTGGCCCACTGGACCACCGACGGCGAGCTGTGCGTCGGCGTACCGGTGGCGTTCCCCGCCGCCGACGGCGCGCTGGGCAACGCCTCCAGCTTCGTGGCGGTGCGTTATTCCCGCTACGGCGAAGACTTTATCCAGCGTGCGCAAGCCTTGCAGGACGACGTGCTTGGCGCGCTCGACCACCTGACATTTTCCGGCGTCGATCTGGCGCGACAGTTGCTCGGCCAAAGCCAGGGCGGCCCGGCGCTGCCGGTGATCCTGACCAACTGTCTGGGCTGGGAAACGCTGCCGGCCGAGGCGCCAGTGCGCTTCCACGACGGCCTGACCCAAACGCCGCAGGTCGCCATCGACATTCGCCTGACGCTGGACAGTGAAAAGAACCTGCAGCTGTGCGTGGACTACGCCGAACAGGCGCTGCACGGCGAGCAGGTCGAGGCCATGCTGGCGGCCTTGCAGCAGCGCATCCTGCACAGTTGCCAACGCGCCGACCTGACAATCGCGCCGCGAGACTTCATCGATCTGGCGCATTACCGCCACAACGACAGCGAAGCGAATTACGCGCCTTATCCTTATCTGGCGCAGCTGGCCGAGCGGCTGTTTGGCGCGCAGAACGGCGGCAACGCGCTGATCTGCGGCGAGCAGACGCTGACCTATAATGAGCTGGGCCAGCGGATCGCCACAGCGATCGCCAACCTGCAGAGCCGCGGCGTACAGCCGGGCAATGTGGTGGCGCTGTATCTGCCGCGCAGCCCGGAACAGGTCATCTTCAGTCTCGCCTGCGCCCTGCAGGGCGTGATCTGGGTGCCTATCGATATCAACTCGCCGCCGGAACGTACCGCCTACCTGCTGGAGAACTGCCGGCCAACGCTGGTGGTGCACGGCGGCGATCTGGAGACGCCGATCGGCGTCACGCCGACGATCCTGCTGGCGCCGACGGATCGCGCGCCTGCGCTGGCGGATGAACAGACGCTGGCGGAACGCAGCGCCAGCCTGACCGCGAGCTACTACCTGTACACCTCCGGCACCACCGGCAAGCCTAAATGCGTGGTGCTCAACAACCGCGCCACCGCCAACGTCGTCCACCAGACCCAGCAGCGCTGGGCGGTCACCGCCGACGACGTGTTCATTTCCGTCACGCCGCCGCACCATGACATGTCGATGTTCGATCTGTTCGGTTCGCTGTGCGCCGGCGCTACGCTGGTGCTGCCGGCGCCGCATCAGGAAAAAGACGCCATCAGTTGGAATCAGCTGGTGGAAAAACATCGGGTCACCCTGTGGTGTTCGGTGCCTGCCATTCTGGAGATGCTGCTCACCTGCAAGACGGCCGACAGCCTGCGTTCGCTGCGTCTGGTGGCGCAAGGCGGCGACTACATCAAGCCGGCGACGGTGCAAACCCTACGCACCCTGCGCCCGGATCTCGCGCTGTTCTCGCTCGGCGGGCCGACCGAAACCACCATCTGGAGCATCTGGCACCCGATCGCCCCGCAGGAGAGCGGCACCGTGCCTTACGGCCGCCCGCTGCCGGCCAACCGTTATTTCATCTGTCATGACGACGGCAGCCACTGCCCGGCCGGCGTGGTCGGCCGCATCCATACCGCCGGGGTCAACCTGGCGTTGGGCTATCTGGAACAGGGGGAGCTGAAGCAGCATGATTTCATCACCCTCGAAGGGCCGGATGGGCAGCCGCTACGCGCTTTCCGCACTGGCGATCAGGGTTACTATCGCGCGGACGGCAACATCATGTTCGCGACCCGAGTGAACGGCTATGTGAAGATCCGCGGCGTACGCGTCTCACTGCCGGAAATCGAAGACGTGCTGCGCCGTCATCCGGCGATTCAGGATATGGTGGTGGTGGATTATCCCAGCGGAGAGAACAACGAGGCGGCGCTCGGCGCCCTGTATCTGACTCGCGACGGCAAACCGCTGCCGCTGTCCGAGATCCGTGCCTTCGCCACCGGCTATCTGCCCTGTACCCATATTCCCACGCGCTTTATCCATGCCGAGGCGCTGCCGTTGTCTGCCAACGGTAAAACCGACCGCCATCGCATCCGCGCCGACCTGAGCCACCAGCAAACCGCGCCGGCGTTGAACGCCTGCGCGGCACCGCCGCCGCACGCGCCTTTGGCGCGCAGCGCAGAGATCCTGACCATTTACTGGCAGGCGATCGGCGTGACGCCGCGCCCGGAATGGGGAGAAGAGACGGCGTTTATCGCCATGGGGCTGAAACTGCCGCATATCAAACAGGTGGCGGAGCGCCTCAATGACGCTTTCGGCACCCGGTTGGTGAGCAGTTCGCTCCTGCCGTGCAAGAACGCGCGTGAAGTGGCGGCGTTACTGACCAACTGAAGCCATGCCACTCGGGCGGGGACATCCCCCGCCCGTATTTTATCAGGCGGGTAGCGCCGTCAGACCCGCCAGCGGCTGTTCCCACGCATCCCGTTGCAGCGCACGCAACAGGAATTCTTGCAGTGCCTCGCCATAGTTCAGCGCATCCTCCGTCGGGAACTGCTCCAGATAGATATCGATATCCACCTGCAGATCGCGGGCGTCGGTGCGGCCGCGATAAGTCAGGTTGAAACCGTCACCCGAACCGCCGGCCAGCACGCGCCGGGCGCCGCTGCAGCCGGTGAAACGGGGCGCATCGAAGGGTTGCACATTAATGAAAGGGGAAATAAAGAAACGCGAGTCCGGAGCCACTCCGCGATCGACGGCCAGTTGGCGCAGCCGGTAGCCGGCGTGGCCGCGTAGCTCGCGCAGCTGCTGCGTCAGAGCGGTCAGAAAGCCCCCCAGCGTCTCCGCTTGCGACGGTGACACCAGCAGCGGCAGGGTATTGACCGCCAGCGCAGGCACATTGGTGGCGGCCTGCCCGCGGCGATTCATCGCCGGCATCCACATCGGCAGCGTATCGCCCTGCCGGGTGTGCTGCGGCATCACCTGAAACAGCCAGACCGCCGACAACGCCACCAGCAAGTCGGGCCAATTGATGCCGCTGCGCTCCGCCAGTTGCGTTAAACGTTGCGACACCGCCGCCGGCAGCCGGTGGTTGGCGCTCAAACGCCGCACGCCGTACGCCGCGCCGCCCTTGCGCACCGTCGGCAGCGCCTGCGACGACGGCAGGTAGGCTTGCCAAAAGCGCCGATCGCGCTCACAGCGCTCGGAGTCGGCATAGGCCAGCTCGGCCTGTTGAAAGGGGCCAAAGGCGCCCAGAGGGATGCCTGCGTTGCCCTGGCCGAGGTAGTGCGCATATAACGCGGCGCAGCGGTGTTCGATAAGCGCCATGCCGAAACCATCGACCAAGATATGGTGCGCGCGCACGTACCAGAGGTAGCGCTCCGGTGCCAGCTTCAGCAGCCAGGTTGCGGCTAACGCTTCGCTGTGCAGCGCCCGGTGCTGCGCTATATCCTCGCGCATCAGGCTTTGCGCCGCCTGCCAGGGATCGCGATGCGCTTGCAGATCGATGCGTTGCAATGACGGTATGCGCTGAGGATCGTGCCGTAACGGCGGAGGATGGTCGCCACGCCGTTCGCCAAAGCGCAGGGCAAACGCCTGCGTTTCGGCAAGCGTGACGGCGATCGCCCGGCACAGCGCCTCTTCCTCTACCGCGCCGCACAGTTCGGTGCAATGCGCGACGGTGGATAAGGTCTGCCCGGGGTGCAAGGTGTATTCTTCCCAGAAATCAAGCTGCGCTGGCGCCAGCGGCAACCATTCAGAGGCCAAAGCGGTGTCCGACATGTTACCTACCTTTGATAAGCCTGAATAAAAGCGCCGCACGGACGACATTCCGCCGTTCAACCGCTTTTGCGTGTTTCCATACATCATCAAATGAAAATGATAATAACATCTATTATCATTTCCAATAATTTGGTAACACTTTAGATTCTGTTAAGCGGGGATGCAAGTCACGTAGCGGGGGCAGAGAAAAGAAAGTGGCAGGCTGAAAGGACATAAAAGCAAAACGCCCCAGGCGCGGGGCCCGGGGCGTTTTTAACGTAGGCGATACTCGGTGGTTAGGCCTGATTGGCCGGCTTCACCTTTTGCGCCAGGAACTCCGTTTCGTAAGCCAGCGCTTTCTTGCGATCGAACTGGTGTTCCCACTTGGCGATCACCAGCACCGCCAGCGCGTTGCCCACAACGTTCAGCGCGGTGCGTGCCATATCCAGGATACGGTCCACGCCGGCGATGAACGCCAGGCCTTCCAACGGAATGCCGACGCTGCCCAGCGTGGCCAGCAACACCACGAACGAAACGCCCGGCACGCCGGCGATCCCTTTCGAGGTGACCATCAGCGTCAGCACCAGCACAATCTCCTGCCCCAGCGACAGCTCGATGCCGTACAGCTGGGCGATAAAGATAGCGGCGATGCTCTGATACAGCGTCGAGCCGTCCAGGTTAAAGGAGTAACCGGTCGGCACCACGAAGCTGGTGATCGACTTGGGCGCGCCGTAAGCCTCCATCTTTTCGATGATGCGCGGCAGCACCGTTTCCGAGCTGGCGGTGGAATAGGCCAGGATCAGTTCGTCTTTCAGGATGCGGATCAGCGTCCAGATGCGCAGGTTGCACAGCCGGGCGACCGCCCCCAGCACCACCAGGGCGAAGAAGGCGATGGCGAAGTACACCAGCACCACCAGCTTGGCCAACGGCAGCAGCGAAGCGAAACCGAAGTTGGCTACCGTGACCGCAATCAGGCCAAACACCCCGATCGGCGCATAGCGCATGATCATGTGGGTGACTTTGAACATGCTCTCGGACACCGCCTTGAACACCTTCAGCAACGGCTCTTTGGTCTCTTTCGGCAACGACGACAAGCCCAGACCGAACAGCACCGAGAAGAAGATAATCGGCAGCATGTCGCCCTTGGCCATCGACGAGAAGACGTTCGACGGGATCAACGACAGAATGGTCGCCACCAGGCTGTGCGAACCGCTTTGCACCTGTTCGGTGGTTTTCTCATACTGCGAAATGTCCACCGTGGTCAGCGTCGACATATCGATGCCGTGGCCGGGTTGGAATACGTTGGCTAACGTCAGCCCCACCACGATGGCAACGGTGGTGATCACTTCGAAGTAAATAATGGTTTTCAATCCGATGCGGCCCAGCTTTTTCGCATCGCCCACGCCGGCAATGCCGACGATCAGCGTGGAAATAACGATCGGCACCACAATCATCTTGATCAAACGAATAAAGATATCACCCGCCGGGCTGAGAATATTGCTTACCAGCCACTCACGAGATTCGGTCTGGTTGTGCAATACCGCGCCAACAATAATACCCAGTACCAACGCGATCAGGATTTGCCAAGCCAGGCTAATTTTTACACTTTTCATACCCAAAAAGTCCTCAAAGACTCTTTCCGCCGTACAAAGTCGCAACACAGCGAAAAGAATACTTAATCATTTATTACAGGCTTATGTTAATTCAGTGGAAGCGTTCACCTGCCCTGGGTGCGACGCAGTATAAATCTGTATCATCCGGGCGGCATGCTCTGCAAGCCTTGATTTGTCAGGGTTGAGCGCTGAATCGAATCACAAAAATTTCGCGTTACTATTTCAAATGGCATAATTGCTTGTTATTAAAAACATAATTTTTCATATAATGAAGTACATAACCGTGCCGGCGACGTTTTTTTGAACGCCATTAAAATGCGTTATTTTTCGTCCATTCTGCATATTTAGTCCACGACAAATGTTTATATTTTGTTACTCAAAAGTCAATTAAATGAGAGTTTACCGAGTGACACTTTCCCTCATAAATGCAGCGCCACTTTATATTTAGCTTAAAAATCGAGCGATACCGCAGAGTGAATACCCTCGGGTATCACCCGACTTTTCATCAGGAATTAAAGGTTAATAAAACGTTATTTCAGGATGTGCCGTCTATCGTTATATCGCGTTAATACCAACTTCGAATATTAATAGCGAAAAATAATCCAAAAAGATTTATAGCGCGGAATAATGCCAATACGTCCCCACGCTATTAAGCACGAGGCAAATAGTCTCGGCGTTGTTTATTCTTTTTTGTTCTTTAGATAAGTATTTTTGGCTAAAAACGCGGGTTTATGATGATTTAAACGCCAAAGAGATAGATACGCCCTGCAAATGCGACAGAACTATTACAAATCAATATCTTTGTTGCGTGATCTGCCGCGCAAAAAAGAAACAAAGAATCGTAGCAAACTATACTTAACCTTCAGTTGACATATCATTAACAACTTCAAGGAGAAAAGCTATGAGCCAACTGCATAAACACGCTATTCCTTCTGCAATTGCAGAACGCGCCCTGATTAATCCGGCACAATACCAACAGTATTACCAACAGTCGGTTCAAGACCCAGAGGCTTTCTGGGGTGAGCATGGCAAAATCCTGGACTGGATCAAACCCTATACCAAAGTTAAAAACACTTCGTTCGATCCGGGCCACGTCAGCATTCGTTGGTTTGAAGACGGCACGTTGAACCTGTCGGCCAACTGTCTGGACCGCCATCTGGCCGAGCGCGGCGACCAAACCGCCATCATCTGGGAAGGCGATGATCCGACCCAATCCAAGAAAGTGACTTACAAACAGTTGCATCATGATGTCTGCCAGTTCGCCAACGTGCTGAAAAAGCTCGGCGTGAAAAAAGGGGACGTGGTGGCTATCTATATGCCGATGGTGCCGGAGGCGGCGGTCGCCATGCTGGCCTGCGCGCGCATCGGCGCCGTCCATTCGGTGATCTTCGGCGGCTTCTCGCCGGAAGCGGTCGCCGGACGCATTATCGATTCCAACGCCAAACTGGTGATCACCGCCGATGAAGGCCTGCGCGCCGGCCGCGCCGTGCCGCTGAAAAAGAACGTCGACGACGCGCTGAAAAATCCCGGCGTGGTCAGCGTGGCGAACGTGGTGGTGTTCAAACGCACCGGTAAACCGGGGTATTGGCAGGAAGGGCGAGATCTGTGGTGGCATGAGCTGATTCAGGACGTTTCCGCCGACTGCCCGCCGGAAGAAGTGAGCGCCGAAGATCCGCTGTTTATCCTGTACACCTCCGGCTCGACCGGCAAGCCGAAGGGCGTGCTGCACACCACCGGCGGCTACCTGGTGTACGCCGCGATGACCTTCAAGTATGTCTTCGACTATCACGATGGCGACGTTTACTGGTGCACCGCCGACGTGGGTTGGGTCACCGGTCACAGCTATCTGTTGTATGGCCCGCTGGCCTGCGGCGCCATCACCCTGATGTTCGAAGGCGTGCCTAACTACCCGGGCGTCAACCGCCTGTCGCAGGTGATCGACAAGCATCAGGTCAACATTCTGTATACCGCGCCAACCGCTATTCGCGCCCTGATGGCCGAAGGCGACAAGGCGATCGAGGGCACCCGGCGCGATTCGCTGCGCATCATGGGCTCGGTCGGCGAACCGATCAACCCGGAAGCCTGGGAGTGGTACTACAACAAGATAGGCAACGCGAAATGCCCGATCGTCGACACCTGGTGGCAAACCGAAACCGGCGGCTTCATGATTACTCCGCTGCCGGGCGCCACTGAGCTGAAGGCCGGTTCCGCCACGCGGCCTTTCTTCGGCGTACAGCCGGCGCTGGTCGATAACGTCGGCACACCGCAGGAGGGCGCCTGCGAAGGCAACCTGGTGATCGTCGACTCCTGGCCGGGCCAGGCGCGCACCCTGTTCGGTGATCATGAGCGCTTCGAGCAGACCTACTTCTCGACCTTCAAAGGCATGTACTTCAGCGGCGACGGCGCCCGCCGCGACGAGGACGGTTATTACTGGATCACCGGCCGCGTCGACGACGTGCTGAATGTCTCTGGCCACCGTCTGGGCACCGCCGAGATCGAATCCGCGCTGGTGTCGCATCCGAAAATCGCCGAAGCAGCGGTGGTCGGCATTCCTCATAACATCAAAGGCCAGGCGATCTACGCCTATATCACGCTGAACCACGGCGAAGAACCAACGCCGGAGCTCTATGCCGAAGTGCGCAACTGGGTGCGCAAAGAGATAGGGCCGATCGCCACGCCGGACGTGCTGCATTGGACAGATTCGCTGCCCAAAACGCGTTCCGGCAAGATCATGCGGCGTATCCTGCGCAAAATTGCCGCCGGTGACACCAGCAACCTGGGGGATACCTCCACGCTGGCGGATCCGGCCGTAGTCGACAAGCTGTTGGAAGAAAAACAATCAATGAAAGTGCCGTCATAATTTACGCCGCTTCAGGCCGCTCATTCGGATAACGCGCCGTTGAGCGGCCCTGGCGCGGCGTACTCTCTCAATACCGACTGGAGACACACTGATGAATGACACCATTTATCAAGGGATTGAAGAAAACCCGCGCTTTAAAGAGCTGGTAAGAAAACGCGGCCGGTTCGCCTGGCTGCTTTCGCTGATTACGCTGGCGCTGTATGTCGGCTTTATTCTATTGATCGCCTTCGATCCTCAGTGGCTCGGCACGCCGATCGCCGTCGGATCGACCATCACCCGCGGGATCCCGGTCGGCGTCGGGCTGATCGTGATCTCTTTCGTCTTGACCGGAATCTACGTGTTTCGCGCCAACGGCGAGTTTGACCGCCTCACCGCAGAAATTCTGCGCGAGGTGAAACAATGAAACGCTTATGTTCCGCCCTCTCCGCCGCCGCGCTGCTGCTGTTGCCCGGCCTGGCCCGCGCCGACGCCATCGGCGGCGAAGTGCATCGTCAGCCGTTGAACATCCAGGCGATCGTGATGTTTATCCTGTTTGTCGGCGCCACCCTGTACATCACCTACTGGGCGTCCAAACGCACCCGTTCCCGTCAGGACTACTACACCGCAGGCGGGCGTATCACCGGCCTGCAAAACGGCCTGGCGATCGCCGGCGACTTCATGTCCGCCGCCTCGTTCCTCGGCATCTCCGCTCTGGTTTACACCTCGGGCTATGATGGCCTGATCTACTCCATCGGCTTCCTCATCGGCTGGCCGATCATTCTGTTTCTGATCGCTGAGCGCCTGCGCAACCTCGGCCGCTATACCTTTGCCGACGTCGCCTCTTACCGCCTGCAGCAGAAACCGATCCGCACCCTATCGGCTTGCGGCTCGTTGGTGGTGGTGGCGCTGTATCTGATCGCGCAGATGGTCGGCGCCGGCAAACTGATCCAGCTGCTGTTTGGGCTCAACTACCACGTGGCGGTGATCCTGGTCGGCATTCTGATGGTGCTGTACGTGCTGTTCGGCGGCATGTTGGCCACCACCTGGGTGCAGATCATCAAAGCGGTGCTGCTGCTGGCCGGTGCCAGCTTTATGGCGCTGATGGTGATGAAGTCGGTTAACTTCGACTTCAATACCCTGTTCGCCGAAGCGGTGAAGGTGCACCCGAAAGGCATCGCCATCATGAGCCCCGGCGGCCTGGTCTCCGATCCGATCTCCGCGCTGTCGCTCGGTTTGGCGCTGATGTTCGGCACCGCCGGCCTGCCGCACATCCTGATGCGCTTCTTCACCGTCAGCGACGCCAAGGAAGCGCGCAAGAGCGTGTTCTACGCCACCGGCTTTATCGGTTACTTCTATATCCTGACCTTTATCATCGGCTTCGGCGCCATCTTGCTGGTCAGCGCCAATCCGGCGTTCAAAGACGCCACCGGCGCGCTGCTGGGCGGCACCAACATGGCGGCGGTGCACCTGGCCAATGCCGTTGGCGGCAACTTCTTCCTCGGCTTTATCTCGGCGGTAGCCTTCGCCACCATTCTGGCGGTGGTTGCGGGCCTGACGCTGGCCGGCGCCTCGGCAGTGTCCCACGATCTCTACGCCAGCGTGATGAAAAACGGCAAGGCGACCGAGCGCGATGAGCTGAAGGTCTCCAAGATCACCGTCGTGGTGCTGGGGCTGGTCGCCATTGCGCTGGGGATTTTGTTCGAGAAGCAGAACATCGCCTTTATGGTCGGGTTGGCGTTCTCCATCGCCGCCAGCTGTAACTTCCCTATCATCATCCTGTCGATGTACTGGTCGCGTTTGACTACCCGTGGCGCGATGATTGGCGGCTGGCTGGGCCTGCTGACGGCGGTGATACTGATGATCCTCGGCCCGACGATCTGGGTGCAGATCCTCGGCCATGAAAAACCGATTTATCCGTATGAATATCCGGCGCTGTTCTCGATGATCGTGGCCTTTGTCGGCACCTGGCTGTTCTCGATAACCGACGGCTCGCTGGCTGGACAGCAAGAAAGGGAACGCTTCCGGGCCCAGTTTGTCCGTTCGCAAACCGGGCTGGGCATCTCTCAGGGCAGCTCGCATTAACCGAATAATAAGTGAAAAAAGCAAACACACCCTAATCAAAGGCCCTTCGGGGCCTTTTCTCTGGCTGCCTGTCGGAGAGAAGTTGGGTAAAGCAGCGCAGCGTAGCTGCGCTTTTTTGTTTTTTTACGCATAGCAAAAAGCCCTGAACGTCAGTTCAGGGCTTTCGGCTTTGTTTGATGCCTGGCAGTTTATGGCGGGCGTCCTGCCCGCCCCCTTCGGGCCGTTGCTTCGCAACGTTCAAATCCGCTCCCGGCGGATTTGTCCTACACCATTCGTCTCAGGATGCCCATGCTCGGGCAGAACGCCAGATAACAGACAAAACAAAAAGCCCCATGCTTTCGCATGAGGCTTGTTGTTTTA
>NZ_JBCHWD010000016.1:0-28824 GCF_059801225.1 Serratia sp. Ae19-1
TCGCCAAGGCGACCTTTTTTCATTCTGGCATTCGGCTCAGGCGACCCGGCGCGCGAAATCACGCGGACGGAAACCCAACCCGGCCAGCACGCCGAAATAGGCCATCACACCGGCCACCACCACCGCAGCCAGGCGCAGCAAACGCTCCAGCATATTGCCCTGATCCCAGGCCGGCATCAGCCACATCGCGCCAATCAACACCGCCGACATCACCAGCACCGCGATCACCAGCTTGGTGAGGAACAGCGCCCAGCCCGGCTGCGGCTGGAAGATCTTTTGCTTGCGCAATTGCCAATACAGCAGCGAAGCGTTCAGACAGGCCGCCAAACCGATCGACAGCGCCAAACCGGCATGTTTCAGCGGGCCGATAAATGCCAGGTTCATTACCTGTGTCATGATCAGCGTAATGATGGCGATTTTGACCGGCGTTTTGATGTCCTGACGCGAATAAAAGCCCGGTGCCAGAACTTTCACCACGATCAGCCCCATCAGCCCTACCGAGTAGGCCACCAGCGCGCGTTGCGTCATCGCCGCGTCAAAAGCGCTGAACTTGCCGTACTGGAACAGCGAGACGGTCAACGGCTTGGCCAAAATACCCAGCGCAATGGCGCTCGGCAACGCCAGCAGGAAGCACAGACGCAACCCCCAATCCATCAGACGCGAATACTCGTCGTGGTTGCCGCTCGAGAAGCTTTTGGCCAGCGACGGCAGCAGGATGGTGCCCAACGCCACGCCCAGCACGCCGGAAGGAAACTCCATCAGGCGGTCGGCGTAATACATCCAGGACACCGAACCGGACACCAGAAACGAAGCGAAAATGGTGTTGATGATCAGCGAGATTTGGCTGACCGACACCCCGAGGATCGCCGGCCCCATCTGACGCATCACGCGCCAGACACCGGCATCGCCCAGCTTGAGTCGCGGCAGCACCAGCATGCCGATCTTGCGCAAGTGCGGCAGCTGGTAGCCCAGCTGCAGCACGCCGCCGACCACTACCGCCCAGGCCAACGCCAGCACCGGCGGGTTAAAGTAGGGGGCGGCAAACAGCGCAAAACCAATCATGCTGACGTTCAGCAACGTTGGCGCAAAGGCCGGGATCGAGAAGCGGTTCCAGGTATTGAGGATGGCCCCCACCAGCGATGCCAGCGAAATCAACAGAATATAGGGGAACGTGATGCGCAGCAGCGCCGACGTCAGCGCAAACTTGTCGGGCGTATCGGTAAAGCCCGGCGCGGTGAGATAGATAACCCAGGGCGCGGCCAGCATCCCCAGCACCGTCACTACTGCCAGCACCAGCGTCAGCAGCCCGGAGACGTAGGCAATAAACGTGCGCGTCGCCTCTTCACCCTGCTGGCTTTTATATTCGGCCAGGATCGGCACGAAGGCTTGCGAAAACGCTCCTTCGGCGAAGATACGGCGCAACAGGTTGGGAAGTTTGAACGCCACGAAAAAGGCGTCCGTTGCCATACCGGCCCCGAACACGCGCGCGACGATCGCATCGCGGGCAAAGCCCAACACCCGCGAAAACATCGTCATCGAGCTGACGGCAGCCAAGGATTTGAGTAGGTTCATGTGGTTATCTGATAGGTACCGTAAATATCAACGCCTGCTGTTGCAGGCGTCAGTGAAACAATCGGCTCAGTTTACGCATCCGGAAAAGAATAGCTACCGCCATATGTTACATAGAGTTATCCCGCAGCAAGCGCTCGACCATCCGCTGAGCCACCAGCGCCTGTTCGCCGCCGGTTTCCGGCGCGCTCTGATTGGCAACGGCATGGAGAAAATGCCGCACCGCCCCGTCGAAGCCGCGTTGCACCAGCGTGCTTTGCCATCCCGGCACCGGCTGCTCCAGCTCGCCCTGCGCATCTTCACGCAGCCAGTGACGCATATCGGTCAACTGGTACAGCGCGCCGTCGGTCACCGCCTGCACGCTTTCTCGCTGGCTGCCGCCGCGGCGATGCATGCTGGTCGTCACCTGCGTGTCTCCGCAGGCGAAGTGGTGTTCGGCATACAGCATTTCGCCTGCGGCGTTAACCCGCAAGCTGCCGCTCAGCAGTTGCTCGCGCCCACCCGCCAGCCACAGAGCGGTATCCACCACGTGCAGGTAATCATCCAACAGGGTAAAACGCAGGTCTTGAGGGCCGACGCTGTCCGCCCGGTGTTTGTCCATACGAATGGAAGCCGGCTGGTTCATTTGCTGCTTGAGCTGCTGATAAAGCGGCGCGAAACGGCGGTTGAATCCCACCATCAGCGTTTTGCCCCGCCGCTCGGCCAGCTCGAGCAACTGCTCGCCCTGCTCCAGCGTTTCCGCCAACGGCTTATCGACGTAAACATGCACGCCACGGTTGAGCAGCTCACCAATCACCGAGAAATGGCTGGCGGTGCTGCTGTGGACAAAGATCGCATCGCACTGTTCGGCCAGGCTGTCCAGACGAGGGAAACAGGCCATGCGATAGCTGTCGCATATCGGCTGCGCCTTTTGTTGATTGGGGGAAAAGCCGCCCACCAGCGTCCAGTCCGCCGCCTGCCCAAGGATCGGCAGATACGCTTTCTGCGCGATGCCGCCCAATCCCACTACACCCACGCGCAATTTAGTCATTCGTCTCTCTCGCCAACAGTTGCTGCATTTGCCGTTTCAACTCCGCCACTTCAATTTCCAGCGCGCTGACCCTGGCGCTCAATTCGTCGTCGGTCTCCGGCTCGAGCGCCAGCGGCGCCTCATCAACCTGACCGCTGAACAGATGCATGAAGCGACTTTCGCGCTTGCCGGGCTCACGCGCCAGGCGCACCACAAACGGACCATCTTCCCGGGTGGCCAGCTGCTGAAGCACCTGTTCAACCTCGCTGACATCGCTGAACTCATGCATCCGATTGGTACGGGTGCGCAGCTCGCCCGGCGTTTGCGCGCCGCGCAGCAGCAAGGTGGCGATCACCGCCAGCTCGGCGGGTGAGAGTTTCAACTGACCGAATTCGGAATTGCAAAACCGCTGCTCGTACTTCACCACCCGATTGCCGAACCCGCTGAGGGTGCGCAGGAAATGTTTACGCAGCAACAAATCGAGCAGTTGCTGCACCTCGCTTTCGCTCAGGTCCATCACCGGTTCGCGGTTGGTCTTTTGGTTACAGGCCAGGGTAATGGCGTTAAGCGAAAGCGGGTATTGGTCCGGGGTCGTGACCTGTTTTTCCAACAGGCAGCCGATAACCCGGGCCTCTTTGGCGCTCAATTCATATTTCATCGTTTGGCCTCAACGTGGCGGTAGCCACTCTTTATTGGTGTACGCCGTCAAAACGTGATCTTGCCACTTGCCGTCTATCAGCAGGTAATCCTTGGCGTAACCTTCGCGTTCGAATCCCAGTCGAGTCAGCAGTGCGCCGCTGCGCTGGTTGTGCGGCATATAGTTGGCCATGATGCGGTGCATGCGCTGTTGGCGCAGCATATAACGAATGGCGGACTGCAAGGCCTCGAACATCAGCCCCTGCCCCTGCCATTTCTCCCCCAGCGAATAGCCGAGGAAACAGGCGTGAAACGAACCGCGCAGCACGTTGCTGAAATTCGCCACGCCGCGCACTTCCTGTTCTTCCGGATCGAGCAAAATAAAATAGTAGGCGCTGCCCTGCTTTTGCATTTCGGTGATCATGCCCAGCCGAGCCTGCCAGCCGGAGGGGTAACAGTGGCTTTCGTCGCGCACCGGCTCCCAGGGTTTGAGAAAGGTCCGGTTCTCGGCATAATAGTCCGCCAGGCGATAGGCATCCCGTTCATGCACTAAACGGACCACCATCCGGTCGGTAGTAAGACGTACTTTTGGCGATGCAGAGCGGTAGCCGAACATCATTTCCCCCGCAGTCAAAACGGTTCGATAAGAAGTATTTATTAGGAAGCCGTGCGGATAATTATCCTGTGCCGATCTTACGCCACGGCATTATTTGCCAATCGCGCCGTCGAACCGCACTTTCCTGTCTTCAATATAACCGTTGCCCGCCCCCGAGGTAAAATCCCGGCCGCTCAGTAAATCGCCGAATGCGCGCTTTACGGCGTTTTTCCGCCAATTTTGCAGCGCAGATAACAGCTTGACGATAAAAAAATATTATCTACACCGCCCCTGTCGCCGCACGGAAATTGGGTAGAGAATGGAGAGGCTGTCTCCCCCTCTTTCTTAATTGCTCATGGTGAAGCATGTCTCTGGTGTCGCAAGCGCGCAGCTTGGGTAAATATTTTCTGTTGCTCGACAACCTGCTGGTGGTATTAGGCTTCTTTGTCGTGTTTCCGCTTATTTCGATTCGCTTTGTCGATCAGCTGGGATGGGCGGCGCTGATCGTCGGCATCGCGCTGGGTCTGCGTCAGCTGTTGCAGCAGGGGCTCGGCATCTTCGGCGGCGCCATCGCCGATCGTTTCGGCGCCAAACCGATGATCGTCACCGGCATGTTGTTGCGCGCCGCCGGTTTCGCCACCATGGCGATGGCCGATGAACCGTGGATCCTGTGGTTCTCCTGCGCGCTCTCCGCCCTCGGCGGCACGCTGTTCGATCCGCCGCGCACCGCTTTGGTGATCAAACTGACCCGCCCGCACGAACGCGGCCGCTTTTTCTCGCTGCTGATGATGCAGGACAGCGCCGGTGCGGTGGTCGGCGCGTTGATCGGCAGTTGGCTGCTGCAGTACGATTTCCACTTTGTCTGCTGGGTCGGGGCGGCGATCTTTGTGCTTGCCGCCGGCTGGAACGCCTGGTTGCTGCCGGCTTATCGCATCTCCACCGTGCGCGTACCGATGAAAGAAGGCATGCTGCGGGTCCTGCGCGATCGCCGTTTCCTCACCTATGTCCTGACGCTGACCGGCTACTATATGCTGGCGGTGCAGGTGATGCTGATGCTGCCGATCGTGGTCAACGAAATTGCCGGTTCGCCGGCGGCGGTCAAATGGATGTACGCGATCGAAGCCGCGCTGTCGCTGTCGCTGCTCTATCCGCTGGCGCGCTGGGGAGAAAAACATTTTCGGCTTGAACAACGCCTGATGGCGGGCCTGCTGCTGATGACCCTCAGCCTGCTGCCGATCGGCTTGGCCACCAGTCTGCAGGGGGTGTTTACGCTGATCTGCTGCTTCTACCTGGGTTCAATCATCGCCGAACCGGCGCGCGAAACGCTGAGCGCTTCACTGGCCGATCCGCGGGCGCGCGGCAGCTACATGGGCTTCAGCCGTCTCGGTCTGGCGCTCGGCGGCGCGCTAGGTTATACCGGCGGCGGCTGGATGTACGATACCGGCCGGACGATGAACCTGCCGGAGCTGCCCTGGTTGCTGCTCGGTGCCGTCGGCTTCGCCACGCTGCTGGCGCTGTATTGGCAATTCAGCCCGCGGCGCAGCGCCTCTATGATGCTGCGCGGCGGTTGAGGCCATAGAAATCCGGCCGAATCGGCAGCAGCTGCTATCCTGTTAGTAAAAACACCTACAGGAGCCCGTCGGCATGATTGAAGAAGCGAAGTTACCGCAACTGCTCGAACATATGATATTGAACTTGCGCATGATCTATGCGCGCTCTACCCTGGTGGAAAAGGCGCTGGCCCAAATTATCGCCGGCGACAGCGCGCTGAAAAGCGATGTCATCAAGCAGCTGCAGATCGTCACCGCCGCCAACGAGCGCGATCAGCTCGATCTGGAACAGGCCCGCATTCACCTGATCGATGTGCTCAACTCGGTACCGGTCAAGAAATAACGCCCCTCGCCCGCGCCTGTTGCGCGGGCAATGTCGCAATAACGCACCATCCAACACACGCACTTCAAGACAGCCTCGGTAAGCTGTGGTAACTATTGCTGTTAAAACCTGACAACCCGGAGCAAGCATGAAACTGTTCATTTACGATCATTGCCCATTCTGCGTTAAAGCCCGCATGATTTTCGGCCTGAAGCACCTGCCGGTTCGCCTGGTCACGTTGCTCAACGACGATGAGACGACCCCGTTCACCCTGATCGGCAAAAAAATGGTGCCTATCCTGATCAAAGACGACGGTGAAGCGATGGCGGAAAGCCTGGATATCGTACGCTATGTCGACGGTCTGGACGGCAAACCGGCACTGACCGGCAACACCAACCCGGCCATCGCCGAGTGGCTGCAGCGGGTCGGCGGTTACAGCGCAAAACTGCTGTTGCCGCGCATTGCGCATGCCGACTTCGAAGAATTTGCCACCGACAGCGCCCGCCGTTACTTTATCGATAAAAAGCAGGCGTCAATCGGTGATTTTGCCGAGCATCTCGCCAACAGTGCCGATCTGATCGCCGAGTTGGAAGCTGACCTGCACGCGCTGTCGCCGCTAATCGTCTCCGCCGAGGCGGTGAACGGCGAGCTGTCCGAGGACGACATTCACCTGTTCCCGCTGTTGCGTTCGCTATCGATCGTCGCCGGGGTTGCCCTGCCGGACAATGTTGAAGCCTATCGCAACCGCATGGCGCAGCGCAGCGAGGTGCCGTTGCTGCTGGATATGGAACAATAACGTTAGCAAGTCACAACAAGGACATGGCGTACTGATGTTGAAAATGGTGCTCGCCACCGCTCGCGACCGGGCGCGGCTGAAGGAAATTACCTCCGTTCTGATTCGTTACGGCCTGCAGGACGTTCTGCGCCTGCTGGGGCTGGGCGCTTTGTTGCGCGGCGCCCGCAGCGAGCCCGGCCGACAGGACGCGCAGACGCTGCCTGAACGGCTGCGCGAAGCGCTCGAGGCGCTGGGCCCTACCTTCGTCAAATTCGGCCAGATCCTGGCCACGCGCTCTGATCTCTTGGATCCGGCCTGGACCGATGAACTGGATCGCCTGCACAGCCAGGCGGCGGTGCTGCCATGGGAAACGCTGGCGCCGCAAATCATCGCCGATCTGGGCAGCGAGCCCGAGCAGCAGTTTGCCGAATTCGATCGCACCCCGCTGGCCGCCGCGTCGATGGCGCAAATCTACCGTGCGCGCCTGCACAGCGGCGAACAGGTGGTGGTAAAAGTGCTGCGGCCCGGACTGGCGAAAACCATCCACGCCGATCTGCGGCTGCTGGCTTCGCTGGCGGAGACCGTGGAACAGCAGAGCCCGGCGCTGGCGCGCTATCGGCCGCGGCAGATGGTCAGAGCGCTGGCGACGGCGCTCAATCACGAACTGGATTTGACTCACGAAGGGCATAACTGCGATCGCGTCGCTGGGATGTTCGCTCGTCAGCCCGACGTCGTGGTACCGAAAATCTATTGGCAATACTCTTCCCCCCGCCTGCTCGTGCAGGAATACTTGCCCGGCACCGCGCCGGAAAACCCTGAGCAGCTGGCGGCGGCGGGTTTTGACGGGCCGCTGTTGGCGCAACGCGGCGCCCGCGCCTTTATGAGCATGGTGCTGGAGCATCGGCTGTATCACGCCGATCCGCACCCCGGCAACGTGATGGCGCTGAGCGGCGATCGCGTCGGCTTTATCGACTTCGGCATGGTGGGCCAGTTGTCAGAACGGCGGCGCAACCAGTTGCTGTTGCTGCTGCAAGCCATCGCCGAACGTCAGTCCGAGGGCATCGTCAACACGCTGATCGCCTGGTCGGACAGCGAACCGCTGGACCTGATGGATCTGGAGCTGGCGGCGCAAAACTTTCTCGACAAGCAGGCCGCCGCCACCCTTACGCTGGGTAAAGCCCTGACCGATCTGCTGGTGATGGCGCGCGAACACCAGCTGGCGCTGCCGCCCGATCTGGTGCTGCTGTTCAAGGCCTTGATCACCGCCGATGGCGTGCTGCACCGGCTGGATCCGGCCTTCGACATCGTCGCAACGCTCAAGCCGATGTTGCAACAAACGGCGCTGCGGCGCTACGCCCCCGACGCCGTGCGCCAGCGGCTGTTGGCTCTGGGCGGGGAAGCGCTCGACGCCGGAGAGGAGCTGCCGCAAACCCTGCGGCTGTTGGTTCGCCGCCTGAAGCGCGGGCAGCTCAATGCCGATATCAACGTCAGTAACCTCGGCCAGTTGAGCAAAGCGCTGGAACGCGCCGCCGTCACCCTGGCCATCGCCATCGTCACCGCCGCTTTCGCCCTGGGGCTGGCGCCTTATTTGATGCATTCGTCGCTGCGGCTGTGGGGCGTTCCGCTGTTCCCCCTGTTGGGAGGCACGGCCTGCCTGGCCGGAGTGATTCTGTTGGCACTGCGATTGCGGCGCTGACGCTTTCGGCGTTATCCGATAGGTCTTGCCCGCTTTTGCGCGCACTATCCTCCCCATCTCTCCGCCGGCCGTTTTCACGCGCAGGTGGAGCGTTTATAATGATTAATCAATTATCTGCAGCACTTTTCGCCAGCAGTCGCAATGAGGCATTAATGAAGAAGATCCTGATGGGCGCAGCCGCCCTGCTGTTCGCCGGCGTATTGGCCGGTTGCAACCAACTGACCCAGTACACCCTGAGCGAGCAGGAAGTGAATGATTACCTGCAGAAACACAACGACTATCAGAAACAGATCGGCGTGCCCGGTCTGGTGGACGCCAACATCGTGCTGACTCAGCTGCAAAGCCAGATTGGCCGCAGCGAACCGGGTAAAGTCACCCTTTCCGGCGACGCCAAGGTCAACATCACGTCGATTCTCGGCCCGCAGGCGGCGGACCTGAAGCTGACGCTGAAGGCGCAGCCGGTTTACGACCGAGCGCAGGGCGCCATTTACCTGAAGGATATGGAACTGACCGATTACAGCGTGCAGCCGGAAAAAATGCAGACGGTGATGAAAGCGCTGACGCCGTATCTGAACCAGTCGCTGAAATCCTACTTCGACCAAAAACCGGCCTATGTGCTGAACCCTGACAACAGCAAAACCGAAGCGCTGGCGAAAAAACTGGCGAAGGGGTTGGAAGTGAAGCCGGGTGAGTTGGTGATCCCGTTCAGCGACTGACGCCGCCCTGAAGCATCAAGCCCGCCGCCGGCGGGCTTTTTATTGCGGGTAAAGGTTACTGCGGCGCGCTGTAGGCGATTTCGCCGGTGTTGCAGTTGAGCGTCACGTTGTAGGTTTTATCTGCCTTGGTGCCACGCACCGTCAACGGCACCTGCCACACCTGATCCTTGCCGCTGATGGCATCCGGGCTGACCCAGGCAATCGGCGTTGCGGTACCCAACAGCTTTTTGTCCGACTCCCAGCGCGTGATGCGGTTCTGCAAGAAGTCGCGCTTGACCTGGGCGGCGATATCCGCCGGCTGCAGGCCCGCACACTGTCCCACCTTGGCGGTGCGCTGTTCGTGATCCTGCGCCCACACCGTCGTCGATGCTCCCACCATGGCCAACAAAGCGATAGCCAAACCCGTTTTTTTCATATGTCCTCCCGTTGTGATTAGCGCTATCCGGGCGCCCATCCCTGGCTCACAACAGGGTTTCGGCAAAGGATTACCGTTTGACGAACTCAATGACAAACAGCGCATCCAGGCCCGGATAGATTTCCTTGATCACCTGCTTCAACTCGCTGAGCGACATGTTCTCCTGCTGCGCGTGGCGTTCGGTCAGCGCATCCAGGCGCACCGGCGTTACCGACAACACTTCGATAAAGCAGAAGAATACGCCGTCCTCATTGCGGCTTACGCGCAGCACCTCGCCCGGTTCGAAATGCGATTCGCTGGCATCCCGAATGGTAATGGTTTTACGCCCGGCCAGAATGTCTTGCTCAAAACGGCTGAAGAAAGTTATTTCACGGCTCATTTTAGATCCTTTTTCATCACAACACCGCAACATAGGTCATTATGCCGCTTGCTTTTCTGACGCAGATCCCTCTTTTGAGTTAGACGGCGCTTTTTTCGCTTTGTTTTCCGCCGGTTTCTTGAGGGTTTCCGCCGGCGAAGCACCGCGCAGAATCAGACCCAGCGCGTCTTTATTTTCCGCCAGGAAGAAGCTCAGCCCTTCACGCTGTTCGTCATCCAGGCTCAGAGGTGCTTGCTGCAGCCACTCCCCGAGGTTGTCCGCCAGATCCAGCATTTTGTCGTAGGCGTCGGCTTCTTTCTTGCTCGCGAAAGTCATTTTTTCCTCACCGTTTCTCACCACCACATATTTAACTTCAACCGCCATGCGTGCGTCCTCAAATACTCAAATAACTGTAATTATATACAGTATAAATAGATAATGGCGGGAAGGCAAACCGCCGCCCGCCTTCGGCTTATTTCAGCAGCCGTACCTTGCAGCTTTTGCCTTTGATTTTACCCTGCTGCAGCTGTTGCAGCGCCTTGCGCGCGCTGGCCTTGCGAATAGCGACATAGGCGTGCACCGGGAACATGTCGATCTTGCCCACTTCCGCCGCCGTCAGCCCGGCGTCGCCGGTCAACGCGCCAAGGATATCGCCGGGACGGATTTTCGCCTTACGGCCGCCGTCGATGCACAGCGTCACCATCTCCGCCTCCAGCGAACCGCTCGCCGCCCCGCTCAGCTCGGACACCGGCGCCCAATCGACGCTCATCTGCAGATAATCTTCAATCGCGTGCGCCCGCGCCATTTCCTGCGGCGTGCACAGGCTGACCGCCAGTCCGCTCAGGCCGGCGCGGCCGGTGCGGCCAATGCGGTGCACATGCACTTCGGGATCGAACGCCAGCTCGTAGTTAACCACCAGCTCCAGCTCTTTGATATCCAGGCCGCGAGCGGCGACGTCGGTGGCCACCAACACCCGGCAACTGCGGTTGGCGAAACGTACCAACACCTGATCGCGATCGCGCTGCTCCAGATCGCCATGCAGCGCCAGTACGCTGATGTTGCGGGCCTCCAGGGCTTCAAGCACCGTCTGGCAATCGCGCTTGGTATTGCAGAACACCACGCAGGACGCGGGTTGATGATGGCGAATCGCCGACACCAGCAGCGCCGGGCGCTGATCGCGGGTGGTCTCATAGAAGCGTTGTTCGATGGAAGTCTGCGCTTCGCCATCGTCCACCTCGACGCTCAGCGGCTGGCGCTGAACGCGCTCGCTGATGCGCTCGATGCCCGCCGGATAAGTGGCGGAGAACAGCAACGTCTGGCGCTGCGGCGGCGTGTAGCTGATAACATCGTCGATATCGTCGGCAAACCCCATGTCCAGCATGCGATCGGCCTCGTCCAGCACCAGCATTTTCAGCTCGTCCAACTGCAGCGTTTTCTTGCGCAGGTGCTCCTGGATACGGCCCGGCGTCCCCACCACGATGTGTGGCGCATGCACCAGCGAATCGAGCTGTGGCCCCATCGGCTGGCCGCCGCACAGCGTCAGGATCTTGATGTTCTGCGTGAAACGCGCCAGGCGGCGCAGCTCTTTGCTGACCTGATCGGCCAGCTCGCGGGTCGGGCAAAGCACCAGCGCCTGTGTGGCGACCTGACCGACGACGATGCTGTTCAGCAGGCCAATGCCGAACGCCGCCGTTTTACCGCTGCCGGTTTTCGCCTTGGCGCGCACGTCCCGCCCTTGCAGGATGGCGGGCAACGCGGCGGCCTGCACCGGCGTCATTTCGGCGTACCCCAGTTCGTTGAGGTTGACCAACTGTTCGGCTGGCAGCGGCAAGGAAGAAAAAGAAACTGTGCTCACGGCGATAACTCTTATATAGCGAATGAAATGGCGGCGCGCCCGCAGGTTGGCGCCGAATCAGCGGTAAATGATAACAGAGATGGGCGGCGTTACGGGCTGCGGGCATAAAAAAACCCGCCGGCGGCGGGTTTCTTGGCAACACTGTCGTTAAATAGCAACGACGTTGGCTGCAGCCGGGCCACGTTGGCTGTCCTGGATGGAGAACTCAACCTGCTGGCCTTCAGCCAGGGTCTTGAAACCATCGCTAACGATAGCGGAAAAATGCACGAAAACGTCTTTAGAGCCATCGGCAGGCGTAATGAAGCCGAAACCTTTGCTTTCGTTGAACCATTTAACGTGACCAGTGATCTTGCTCATTTGTGTTTCCTTTACTTGATAAACCTGCCTTGACGGCACGAGACGCGAAAACCTTGTGATAAGTAGGCCTTCTTTCGCCGTCGGTTATTAACGCATAATCGCCCATGCAGGGCAAATATTTCTGCTCGTTATGAAAACAGTCAGTTAGCAACAAAACTGGTGCGACGGCTGTGCACGCAATCGTTTTCGTATATACTGCCCGCCGATCATCAATCCGCTTACTTTCACCGATCCAGGTACGAAACTATGTTAACGATTGGAACCGCCCTGCGCCCTTCCGCCACCCGCGTCATGTTGCTCGGCTCCGGCGAGTTGGGCAAAGAAGTCGCCATTGAATGCCAGCGCCTAGGTCTGGAAGTGATCGCCGTCGATCGCTACGCCGATGCGCCCGCCATGCATGTGGCGCACCGCAGCCACGTCATCAATATGCTGGACGGCGACGCGCTGAAAGCCGTTATCGAACAAGAACGGCCGGACTATATCGTTCCCGAAATCGAAGCGATCTCCACCGCCATGCTGGTGGAGCTTGAACATCAAGGGCACCGCGTCGTGCCCTGCGCCGAAGCCACGCGCCTGACCATGAACCGCGAAGGCATTCGCCGTCTGGCGGCGGAAGATCTCGGTTTGCCCACCTCGAGCTATCGCTTTGCCGACAGCGAGGCCGCCTTCCGCCAGGCGGTTGAACATATCGGCTACCCGTGCATCGTCAAACCGGTGATGAGCTCCTCCGGTAAAGGCCAAAGCCTGATCCGCACGCCCGACCAGTTGCAACAGGCCTGGGATTATGCCCAACAGGGCGGCCGGGCCGGCGGCGGCAGAGTGATCGTCGAAGGGCTGGTAAGATTTGACTTTGAAATTACGCTGCTGACCATCAGCGCAGTGGATGGCGTGCATTTCTGCGAGCCGATCGGGCATCGTCAGGAAGACGGAGATTATCGCGAATCCTGGCAGCCGCAGCGCATGTCGGCCACGGCGCTGAACCGCGCTCAGGCGATCGCGGAGAAAGTCGTGAAAGCCCTGGGCGGTTTCGGCCTGTTCGGCGTGGAGCTGTTCGTCTGTGGCGACGACGTGATCTTCAGCGAAGTGTCGCCACGCCCGCATGATACCGGCATGGTCACGTTGATTTCACAGGATCTGTCCGAGTTCGCCCTGCACGTTCGCGCGTTTCTCGGCTTGCCGATCGGCGCCATCCGCCAGTTCGGCCCTTCCGCCTCGGCGGTGATCCTGCCGCAGCTCACCAGCAGCGATGTGCGTTTCAGCGGGTTGGAAAACGCATTGCGCGGGCACAACCAGCTGCGTCTGTTCGGCAAACCGGAAATCGCCGGGCAACGCCGTCTTGGCGTTGCGCTGGCCACCGCGGATACCACTGAACACGCGGTGGAGCGAGCGAAGCAGGCCGCCGCCGCCGTGGCGGTTGAAAGCTGAAACTGACGGGGCCGCTTACGCGGCCCCGATAACATCAATAATCTTCGTCTTCTTCGGCATCGTCATCCCGCGACGCATCCGGCGCGACTTCATGCTGCTCGTCTTCATCATCGTCATCGAACAATACCGCAACCTGAGCGCCCTGATGCTTCTCACGAATTTCCTGCGCAACGCGAGCAATGGCTTCACCGCTGCTCATGCCCTGCTCCATCAGTTGATGGATGCGATCCGCCGCTTCCTGCTGCTCCGCGTGACTCAGTAATGGCATACCTGCATGCATGTGTCGTTCTCTCCGGCAAAAGGGAGAAGGAGTATACGCGCTAATGCGGCGGATCCCAAGCCTCAGGCCGGTTGCGAACAGCCGTTATCGCTGCGCCACTGCTTCAGGCGATGCCGCCACAGCATAACATGCCACCCCTGCTTCACGCCGCGCGCATTGGCGGACATCGCTCTGTCAATGCCGCGCTGATAAAACTCTTCGGTAATCTGATTCTGGGCAAGCGGATCCGGCTCACGACGAATGCTATGGCAAATGCCCAACGCTTCGCGGGTGATTTGCCAGTGGAAAGCCGGACGAATGGCAATGCTGCCTGCATAGCGCAAGTTGAGGCGCTCCAGCATTTCGACGATTTTCATATAGTGGCGTTGATAATCCACGTTTGCTTTGCCGGTGCGGCGACGATTGCTGATCGACTTGTCGTGCACCCGTTGACGGTACAGCGGCGTGCTTAAATACTTGACCCGCTGGGCATTAAACATGACTTCGGTCGTCCAGGGAATATCCTGATGATGTAACCCTGGTTCAAAATAAAGCTGATGCCGGCGGATAAAATCGAGGCGATATATCGCCAGCCATACAACGTGAATAAATTTTCGCGATTTCAATGCCCGTTCGAACCACTGTACGCCGGTGATAACATCGGTGGTCTGTAAACGCTCTTGGGGAAAGATCGGCTGTAATTCGTCTTCACTGGCGAAATAGCGCTCGCCATTGCATTGCATCACGTCTAATTGATGCAGCTCGGCCTGTTCCAACAGCGTGGAATACATTTCTGGCGCCAACAGATCGTCGGCATCAGGAAACGCCACATATTTGCCCCGGGCGACGGCAAGACCGGCATTACGCGCATTGGAAACGCCGCCGTTGGCCTGATCGATCACTCTAATATGCGAATGCTGCGCCGCGTAACGGTGCGCAGTCTCACCCGAGCCGTCGGTAGAACCATCATTGACGATGATCACCTCCAACCGTTGTTCGCGCTGCGCCAACAACGAGGCCAGGAAGGGTTCCAGTAATTCTCCCGCATTATGCATCGGGACAATAACGCTCAGCATTAACGACATAGGCAGCTCTTCAATGATAATGTAACAAAATAATAATTTTATTTTTTTAGATAAAACCCACCCGTTCAGCGCTGGAGGAAAATGGCTGCTGATAAGGCACAGGCATTTCCAATACAGGCCAAATAAGATTAGTCTTATTTTTCTCTTTTCATGCTACGGGCAAGAAACGTTATATAATCAACCGTTAATCCAAAAATAATCGCCTCGCCCTCTCAATACCGGGCGGTGCATCCCTTTCTCTTTTTTTTGATAACGAAGAGAAACAGTAAATTTGCGAAATTAACGAGTAATCTTTATATTCTTCGGGTTGCGCGCCCTCGATTGAAATACTTCCAGCTAACTTTAACGCTGAATTTTTAACATATTGAAGTGTAGTTAATGGCGCAAAAAATGCCTTATTTAAGGTCTATTGAGCTGCTGTTTATGTGAACTGTGCTTCATGTCGCGCATGGCAAGACATGCATGCCGCGGCCGTCTATGGCACACTAACGGCCGATATCGCCGCCTCCACAGCCAGGTTTATTGACGTTCATGAGCGTAACAGCCCCAAACATAAAGTCTTTGCCTTACAGCCGCAGCGCCCTGATGACGCTTTTCACCCCGCTTTCATCCTCCCCTTGGGCGATGCTGCTGCATTCGGGGTTTGCCGAGCATTCGCATAACCGCTTCGATATCCTGGTCGCTGAGCCGCGCGTTACGCTCACCACCCATGGCGACACCACCGAAATTTGTTGTGACGGCGTCACAAACCTGTCTGAGGAAGATCCGTTTGCCCTGCTGCAACAACAGCTGGCGACGCAAGGTTGGCAGCCGGCCTTCAATCCAGATCTGCCGTTTCAGGGCGGCGCCCTGGGGCTGTTCGGCTACGATCTCGGGCGCCGGGTGGAAATGTTGCCACAGTTGGCCGACGCCGATCTCACTTTGCCGGATATGGCGGTAGGCATTTATGACTGGGCGCTTATCGCCGACCACCGGTTGCAAACGCTGACGCTGCTCAGCTATGGCGACGTGGAACAGCGCTGGCGCTGGCTCAATAATCAAACCACACCGACGGAACGCCCTTTTGCGCTGCTGAGCGACTGGCGCGCCAATATGAGCCGGCGGCAGTACGGCGAGAAATTCCAACGCATCCAGCACTACCTGCGCCACGGAGATTGCTACCAAATTAATCTGGCGCAGCGATTCTCCGCCGACTATCAAGGGGACGAATGGCAGGCATTTTGCCGCTTGAGCGCCAGCAACCGTGCGCCCTTCTCCGCTTTCCTGCGCCTGCCGCACAACAGCGTGCTGAGCGTCTCTCCCGAACGCTTCCTGTGGCTGGAACAACAGCGCATCCAAACCCGCCCGATCAAAGGCACGCTGCCGCGGCTGGCGGACGCAGAACAAGACGCCGCGCAGGCTCGCCGCCTGGCGGATTCTCCCAAGGATCGCGCCGAAAATCTGATGATCGTCGATCTGCTGCGTAACGATATCGGCCGTGTCGCTCAGCCCGGCAGCGTACGAGTGCCGCAACTGTTCGCCGTGGAGCCATTCCCGGCGGTACACCACCTGGTAAGCACCATTACCGCGATCTTGCCGGACCAGGCCTCAGCTACCGCGTTGCTGCGCGCCTGCTTCCCCGGCGGGTCGATCACCGGCGCCCCCAAGGTGCGCGCGATGGAAATCATCGAAGAACTGGAGCCGCAGCGCCGCAATGCCTATTGCGGCAGCATCGGCTATCTGAGCGCCTGCGGCACCATGGACACCAATATCACTATCCGCACGCTCGTCACCGAAAACGGGCGCATCCACTGCTCCGCCGGCGGCGGCATCGTGGCGGATAGCGAGGAACAGGCGGAATACCAGGAAACCTTCGACAAGGTAGGCCGCATTCTGCCGCAGCTTGGGGAGTGTGAGCTGTCGTGATCCCATCGAATTCACCGGCCTCTCTGCACGCCTTTATCAGCCGTTTTCAGCTGCAGCTGCCGCAGGCGGCGCAGATCTCGCACAACGTGCGCCCGGCGGCGGTGTTGATCCCGATTATCTGCCGCTCAGAGCCAACGCTGCTGTTGACTCGCCGCGCCGACTCGCTGCGCAAACATGCCGGCCAAGTGGCCTTCCCCGGCGGCAAAACCGACGCCGAAGATGGCTCGGCGATCGTCACGGCGCTGCGCGAGGCGCACGAAGAGGTAGCGATACCGCCGCAAGCGGTGACCGTACTCGGCCAAATGGCGCCGCTCGACAGCAGCACCGGATTTCAAGTCACGCCTATCGTCGGCCTGATCCCGCCGGAGGTGCAGTTCCGGGCCAATGAAGGCGAAGTGGCGGACGTGTTTGAGATGCCCCTGCGGGAGGCGCTGACCCTGTCGCGTTACTATCCGCTCGATATTCATCGCGCCGGGCATACGCACCGCATCTATCTCTCCTGGTATCACAGCCAGTTTATCTGGGGGCTGACCGCCGCCATCATTCGACGTCTGGCGCAACAGGTCAGCATTTAGCTTCCATTGCGTGATCTGACTCGCAATCTGGCATGACTATCGGCTTTCCGCTGCGGGTAAAGCGATCGAAATCACTTCATTTGATCGCTTTTTCAACTACCGTTGCGGTTGAATGGTTTTAAAAAAACTGTAAACCCTCTCTTAAACCTTACGAAATACCTGTAAAATACCACCGTCCGAGATAAACCACTGTAGAAACAGGGATTAAGCCGGCGGCGCTCAGCAAGGAAAAGCGGGCGCGATTACCGTTAATGGAGCTTGGGCGAAAGCGGATGCCACGCACAAGGGTTCGCCCCGGGTAATCAGTAAAAAAAGTGACACCACGGATTATTTAATTTCATGCGAAAAAGGCAGCCGAACCCGCACGGCCCTTTTACAATATCGCTGTTCCCTGCGCGGTTTTTAACCGCCGCAGCCATAACAATACGTCTCTTTAAGGAGTTTTAGCGTGATTAGCGTTTTCGACATGTTTAAGATCGGCATCGGCCCGTCCAGCTCTCATACGGTTGGACCGATGAAAGCCGGCAAACAGTTTGTCGACGATCTGGTAAATAAAGGCCTGATGCCTTCTATCACGCGTGTTGCCGTAGACGTTTACGGCTCACTCTCATTGACCGGCAAAGGTCACCATACCGATATCGCCATCATTCTCGGCCTGGCCGGCAACATGCCGGACACCGTCGATATCGATAGCATTCCGGGTTTTATTCGCGATGTAGAACAACGTCAACGCCTGATGCTGGCCAACGGCCTGCATGAAGTCGATTTCCCACGCGACGGCGGCATGGTCTTCCGCAGCGACAACCTGCCGCTGCACGAAAACGGCATGCAGGTTCACGCCTTCGCCGGCGATAAAGAAGTGTACAGCAAGACCTATTACTCCATCGGCGGCGGTTTCATCGTCGACGAGGAGAACTTCGGCAAGGCAGCCGAGCAAGAACTGCAAATGCCTTATCCGTTCAACTCCGCGCGCGAAATGCTCGACCACTGCCGCGAGACCGGGCTGTCGCTGTCCGGCATGGTGATGCAGAACGAACTGGCGCTGCACAGCAAGCAAGAGATTGACACCTACTTTGGTAACGTCTGGCAAACCATGCGCGCCTGTATCGATCGCGGTCTGAACACCGAAGGCGTGCTGCCGGGGCCGCTGCGCGTACCGCGCCGCGCCTCCGCGCTGCGCCGCATGCTGGTGGCGTCGGACAAACTGTCCAACGATCCGATGAACGTGATCGACTGGGTCAACATGTTCGCACTGGCGGTTAACGAAGAAAACGCCGCCGGCGGCCGCGTGGTCACTGCGCCAACCAACGGCGCCTGCGGCATCGTGCCTGCCGTGCTGGCTTACTACGATCACTTCATTGAGTCTGTCAGCCCCGACATTTACATCCGCTACTTTATGGCAGCGGGTGCGATCGGTGCGCTGTACAAGATGAACGCCTCCATTTCCGGCGCCGAAGTCGGCTGCCAGGGGGAAGTGGGCGTCGCCTGCTCCATGGCGGCGGCCGGCCTGGCCGAACTGCTGGGCGGCAGCCCTGAGCAAGTGTGCGTGGCGGCAGAGATCGGCATGGAACACAACCTGGGGCTGACCTGTGACCCGGTCGCCGGCCAGGTGCAGGTGCCGTGCATCGAGCGCAACGCCATCGCCTCGGTCAAGGCGATCAACGCCGCCCGCATGGCTCTGCGCCGCACCAGCGAACCGCGCGTTTCGCTGGATAAGGTGATCGAAACCATGTACGAAACCGGCAAAGACATGAACGCCAAATACCGTGAAACCTCTCGCGGCGGCCTGGCGATCAAGGTGCAATGCGACTGACAGACAACCCCGCCGCCGGCGGGGTTTTTTATGGTAATCAACTCATTGGCCGCTTTAGTGACAATGTCACCAAAAAATATCCTGCATTTTTCTCATCGATCCGACGGTTAGCCTGCAAATTGGCCTTCTGTTTTACCAAACTGAAATAATTTACTGAGTTACCATCAATCTTGTATAACCTCAGGCTAGAATTAGCCGAGCGCAACTTAAGGATCTATGGTCTGACTGTGACTCGGAGCTGGATTACCGAACAAGGATTTACCGGATGTTGATGACCCACCTCGCCGCGTCCCGATATCGTTACTACCGTTGGCTGCTGGCCGGAGCGGTGGGCGTGGCTATTCTGTTGGTATCGCTGTATACCCGTTACTATCAAGAGGTCAAAAGCATCGAACAGAGCCAACAGACGTTGGCCACCCGTACCGTTGGCAAGATCAACCAACTGTTGAGCCCGGCGCAGCTACAGGCGGAACGCAGTATGGATATGCTGGATCAGCCCTGCGAGAACGTCTCATCGACCCTGCGTTTTCGCGCCGCGCAAAATCAGGCGCTGCGCGCCATGCTGCTGGTGAAAAACGGCATCATTTACTGCTCCAGCCTGTTCGGCGCCCGCCATTATCAGATGGCCGCAGTGATGCCCACCCTGGTCAACAGCAACGCCCGGTTGGCGCTGCGCCCTTCGCTGGCGGTCAGCAAAGGTCTCCCCACGTTAGTATTGTGGACGCCATCCCCCACCGATAAAACCAGCGGCGTGCTGCACGTCTTCAATATCGAACTGCTGTCCAACTTTTTACTCGAGCCGCAGGAACCTTATGTTCAGCGAGTGGTGCTGAACGTCGCCGACAGCAGCCTGGAGTATGGCCGCCGTGAAATATTGAGCCGCGATACCCTGACTAACGATCTGCGCTACACCGCCGGTTCCGCGCTGTACCCCTTCTCGATTTCACTGTTCGGGCCACAGATTGGCATGCTCGCGCTTTCCGCGCTGCCGCGCCATATTCCGCTGGCGCTGCTGATCAGCCTGCTGGCGGCCTATGTGGTCTATCTGCTTACCGCTAACCGCATGAGCCTGTCTTATCACATCGGCCATGCCATCACCCATCGGGAATTTCGCGTCTACTGCCAGCCGATCATCCACAGCGACACCGGGCGCTGCGCCGGCGTCGAGATGCTGCTGCGTTGGAAAAAGAAGCGGCAGGGATGGATCTCGCCCGACGTATTTATCCCATTGGCCGAACAGCATGAGCTGATCATTCCGCTCACCCGCTATCTGCTGAACACCGTGACGGAAAACCTGCAGCTGTTCCCGCCGCGGCCGTCGTTTTACATCAGCATCAACGTCGCCGCTGAGCACTTTAAAACGCTCGATATCATCGACGATATCCGCCAGATTTGGCTGCCGGCGCACCCGATGCCGTCACTGATGCTGGAGCTGACCGAGCGCACCGCGCTATCGGCGATCCAGTACGACCAGATCCGCACGCTGAAAGACATGGGCATCATGCTGGCTATCGACGACTTCGGCACCGGCCACAGTTCGCTGAGCTACCTGAAAAATCTCAGCCCGGACGTGTTGAAGATCGACCGCGGGTTTACCGCCGCCATCGGCACCGACGCGGTCAACGCCACGGTAACCGACACCATCATTACGCTGGCGCAGCGCCTGAAGCTGAAACTGGTGGCCGAAGGGGTAGAAACGGCGGAGCAGGCCGACTATTTGCGCTCGCGTGAGGTCAATGCCCTGCAGGGGTATTATTTCGCCAAGCCGATGCCGATCCACGTTTTCCCTCTGTGGTTACAGCAGTACGAATCGCGCGTCAGGAAAGCAGAAGAGAATACGCCGGAGGCCTGAGCCTCCGGCGGGAAGGTTACGAATGCGTTGATTCGTCAAACACGACGCGGGTCACGCGCACCAGTTCGATGCGGTATTCGGAGACCTCGACGATATCGAAACGCAGGTGGTTCAACTCGATGGTATCCCCCGCTACCGGCATCTGGCCATAATGGGCCAACAGCAGCCCGGCCAGAGTGGCGTAGTCGGCGGTAGGGCTGACCAGGTCATCGCAGGCCAGGGCCTGCTCCAGCGAGTGCAGGTCGGTCCCCCCCTTCACCAGCCAGCCGTCGCCTTCCGCCACGATGTCAGGCGTTTCATCTTCGTCCGGGAATTCACCGGCAATCGCCTCCAGCACGTCCAGCGGCGTCACCAGCCCCTGCACCACGCCGAATTCGTTGGTGACCACCACCAGACGTCCTTTGGCGCGACGCAGCACCGCCAGCAGCTTGATGACATCCATGGTTTCCGGCACCACGATCGGCGGCGTGCGAGCGGCGAACTCGGCGATATCTTCACCCTGTTCCAGCGCCACCAGCAGATCCTTGGCGCGCACGACGCCGACAATCTCATCCACCGACTCGCGGCATACCGGGAACAGGCTGTGCGGCGTATCCAGCAGCTGTGCGCGCACCTCTTCGCGAGAGCGCTCGCAGTCGACCCAGGAGATCTCGGTGCGCGGCGTCATCACGCTGCGCAATGAGCGCGAGGCCAGCGTCAGCACGCCGCTGATCATATAACGCTCTTCCGCCGCAAAGGTTTCATCCCTCGGCAACGCGACCGCGTCGTCCGCCTGCTGCGCACGCTGCTGCCCCATCAGGCGCATGATCGCTTCCGCGGTGCGCTCGCGCATCGGGCGACGCGCCTGATGCTTAATGAAGTTACGGCGCGCGATCTGGTTGAACAATTCAATCAGGATCGAGAAGCCAATCGCGGCATACAGATAGCCTTTAGGAATGTGCAAGCCGAAGCCTTCGGCGATCAGGCTCAGGCCGATCATCAACAGGAAGCTCAGGCACAGCACCACGATGGTCGGGTGCGCGTTGACAAAGTTGGTCAACGGCTTGGATGCCAGCAGCATCACCGCCATTGCGATCACCACTGCCGCCATCATCACCGGCAGATCGTTCACCATGCCCACGGCGGTGATCACCGCATCGAGCGAGAACACCGCGTCCAGAATCACGATCTGTACCACCACCGCCCAGAACTTGGCGTAGCCGCGGTTGGCGCCGTCCTGATGCGACTGCCCCTCCAACCGTTCATGCAGCTCCATGGTGGCCTTGAACAGCAGGAATACCCCGCCGAACAGCAGGATAAGATCGCGGCCGGAAAAACTGAAATCGCCTACGCTGAACAACGGCGTGGTCAGCGTCACCATCCAGGAGATCACCGACAGCAGGCCCAAACGCATCAACAAGGCCAGCGACAGGCCGATGATGCGCGCTTTATCGCGCTGCTTCGGCGGCAGCTTGTCGGCCAATATGGCGATGAACACCAGGTTGTCGATGCCCAGCACGATTTCCAGCACCACCAACGTAAGCAACCCCGCCCAAATAGAGGGGTCCATTAAAAATTCCATATCAGACTCCAGAGAAAAGTGGGAATGAGCGCAGGCCGCTCAGACGTGACGATGCCGCCGCTGCATGGGCGCAGTCGACAATAGCAAGGTGACGGAATGGGGTTACCGGGAGGTGGCCGGACGGCCGAACAGCATATGTAACGCCAGCAGGTGGCGGGTGAAACCTGGAAAAACAGTAACTTCGGTGACAGTCCATAGGGAGGGCTGAGGCCCTTCACTCCTTAGTGATGAAAGAGGAAATTACTGTATCAGGATTTTTCTGGGGGACAAAGCGGCTTTTTCAACGACGGTTTAGGATGACACTCCGTCATCTCCCCCATGACAGCTAAGATTTCTCCGAGCATTCAATAGCGGAGCAACGTCACAAAAAATATTTTTTCACTCACTAAAATAAATGGCGCGTTCGTGAAATATCGCGCACAGGCATTTGAAACTGCGTGAGAAATGTTAGGGGTGCGTTTCTTTTTTTCTACCATAATGTATCTGAACCGCGGAAGTGACTGCCAAAACGGCGCGGAGGAACGACACAAACCGCGCCTGGAGTTCAACGAGGAGGTAGCGAGTGGCAATAGCTATTATCATCGGCACACACGGGGCTGCAGCGGAACAACTGCTGAAAACGGCGGAGATGCTATTGGGCGAGCAGGACAACGTCGCCTTTATAGACTTCGTTCCCGGTGAGAATGCCGAAACGTTAATCGTCAAATACAATGAAAAAATCAGTGGGTTGGATACCAGCGGCGGCGTGCTGTTCCTGGTGGATACCTGGGGCGGTAGCCCGTTCAACGCCGCCAGCCGCATTGCGGTCGACAAAGAACACTATGAGGTCGTCACCGGAGTCAACATTCCGATGCTGGTGGAAACCTTCATGGCGCGGGACGACAACCCCGCTTTCGATGAACTGGTGGCGCTGGCGTTGGAAACCGGCCGCGAAGGCGTGAAAGCGCTGAAAAAACCGCAGGAAGAACCCGCAAAACCCGCAGCACCCGTCGCCAAAGCCGCTGCCCCTCAGGCGCCGCTGGGGCCGAACGACCACATGAAAATCGGCCTGGCGCGCATCGATGACCGCTTAATTCACGGTCAGGTCGCAACCCGCTGGACCAAAGAGACCAACGTCAGCCGCATCATCGTCGTCAGCGACGAAGTCGCTGCCGACCATGTGCGCAAAACTCTGCTGACTCAGGTCGCCCCGCCGGGCGTCACCGCCCACGTGGTGGACGTGGCGAAGGCCATCCGCGTCTGGAACAACCCGAAATACGCCAACGACCGCGTGATGCTGCTGTTTACCAACCCGACCGACGTCTGGCGGCTGGTGGAAGGCGGCGTGGATATCAAATCTGTCAACATCGGCGGCATGGCGTTCCGTCAGGGGAAAACCCAGGTGAACAACGCCGTATCCGTCGATGAAAAAGATATCGAAGCGTTTAAGAAACTGAACGATCGCGGTATCGAGCTGGAGGTGCGCAAGGTCTCGTCCGACAGCCGGCTAAAAATGATGGACCTGATTAACAAACTCAATTAGTGGCGCCAGCCGCTGATTATTTTACTCAGAGCTTTTTTGGTCATAGGAGAAGTGCAATGGAGATCACCACTCTTCAGATTGTGCTGATATTTATCGTTGCCTGTATCGCCGGGATGGGTTCCGTCCTCGACGAGTTCCAGTTCCACCGTCCGTTGGTCGCCTGTACCCTGATAGGCTTCATCCTCGGCGACATGAAAACCGGCATCATCATCGGCGGTACGCTGGAAATGATCGCCCTGGGCTGGATGAACATCGGTGCGGCGGTCGCGCCGGATGCCGCCCTGGCCTCCATCATCTCGACCATTCTGGTCATCGCCGGCGGGCAAAGCGTCGGCGCCGGTATCGCCCTGGCCATTCCGCTGGCGGCAGCCGGCCAGGTATTGACCATCATCGTGCGTACCCTCACCGTAGCCTTCCAGCACGCGGCGGACAGCGCAGCGGAGCGCGGCAGCCTGCGCGCCATTAGCTGGATCCATGTCGGTGCCCTGCTGCTGCAGGCGATGCGTATCGCCATCCCGGCGGTCATCGTCGCCATCTCGGTCGGTACCGCCGGGGTACACGCCCTGCTCAACTCGATCCCGGAAGTGGTCACCAGCGGCCTGAACATCGCCGGCGGCATGATCGTGGTGGTCGGTTACGCGATGGTGATTAACATGATGCGTGCCGGCTACCTGATGCCGTTCTTCTATCTCGGTTTCGTGACCGCCGCCTTCACCAACTTCAACCTGGTGGCGCTCGGCGTCATCGGCGTGGTGATGGCCGTGCTGTATATCCAGCTAAGCCCGAAATACAACAAGTCTCAGGTTGTACAGGCCGGCCCGGCTAACGCGAACGATCTCGATAACGAACTCGACTAGGAATAGGTGAGAGAAATGGTTGATACGACTGCTCAAAAGAAACTCACGCCGGCCGATATTCGCGGCGTATTCCTGCGCTCGAACCTGTTCCAGGGTTCATGGAACTTCGAACGCATGCAGGCGCTGGGTTTTTGCTTCTCGATGGTGCCGGTGATCCGCCGCCTGTATCCGGAAAACAATGACGATCGCAAACAGGCGATCAAGCGCCACCTTGAGTTCTTCAACACCCACCCTTACGTGGCGGCGCCGGTGCTCGGCGTAACCATGGCGATGGAAGAGCAACGCGCCAACGGCGCGCCGATTGACGACGCCGCAATCAACGGCATCAAGGTCGGTTTGATGGGGCCGTTGGCAGGCGTCGGTGACCCGATCTTCTGGGGCACCGTGCGGCCGGTGTTCGCCGCGCTCGGCGCCGGCATCGCCATGAGCGGCAGCCTGCTCGGACCGATCCTGTTCTTCGTGCTGTTTAACCTGGTGCGCCTGCTGACCCGCTACTACGGCGTGGCCTACGGTTACCGTAAAGGGGTGGATATCGTCAACGACATGGGCGGTGGTTTCCTGCAGAAACTGACGGAAGGGGCGTCCATTCTCGGCCTGTTTGTCATGGGGGCACTGGTCAACAAATGGACGCACGTGAATATCCCGCTGGTGGTGTCCAAGATAACCGACCAGACCGGGCATACCAACGTCACCACGGTGCAGACCATCCTCGACCAGCTGATGCCGGGCCTGGTGCCGCTGCTGCTGACCTTCGCCTGTATGTGGCTGCTGCGCAAGAAAGTCAACGCGCTGTGGATCATCATCGGCTTCTTCGTCATCGGCATCTTTGGCTATTGGATTGGCCTGCTGGGCCTGTAATCGTTCGAAACGGCCGGGGGGCGACCCCCGGCTTTTTTATGTGTGGAGCAAGAGATGTCACTGACCGACGCCGTACTGATGCTGTTTATCGCCCTGCTGTTGCTGTACTCGCTGTATGACGAATTCGGCATGGATCTGCTGAAAGGCAAAACGCGGCTTAAAGTGCCGCTCAAACGCCGCAACCGCCTCGACAGCCTGATTTTCGTCGGCCTGATCGCCATTCTGATTTACCGCAATGTCACCGACAATGGTGCGGTACTCACCACCTATCTGCTTATTTCTTTAGCGCTGCTTGCGATCTATATCTTTTATATTCGCTCCCCCAAGATGCTGTTTAAAGCGCACGGTTTTTTCTTCGCCAATGTGTTTGTCGAATATAACCGCATTAAAGCCATGAATTTATCGGAGGATGGCATTCTGGCCGTCGATCTGGAACAGCGCCGGTTGTTGGTTCAAGTGACACACCTGGACGACCTGGAGAAGATTTATCATTTTTTTGTTGATAATCAATAAATAAAGAAACAGTCATTTTTCCATTGCTCAAACCCTGCGCTGCTTATGGATAATTAATCGGCAGCGCAATTCCCTTCTGACTATTATTTCCGCAACATTGTTACCCCTGGCTACATTATATTCCCAGGTGAAATTAGATTAATGAAAACGAGTCTCAATTAAGAACAAACATTGCCACAGAATAAGGTTGTCGGTGGCGGAAATAATATGGTATGGTTGCGCCGTCATTGGGGAGTAGCCGGTTTCTGGAGAATAAAACGCCAGAAACGCCCGTATCAACATACTCGTTTCGCCGTAAGAAACGTGGTGCGGGCAGCCAGGTAAGGTTGGCGAGACCATAGACACGTAACTCCGTCGTTTGGTTGGGGGTGGGTTACGTGTATATGGAGCCACCCGGCCGAGGCTATTTCACATGAACCTTTCAGCAACACTTATTCTCGCTTTCGGTATGTCCATGGATGCTTTCGCCGCTTCGATCGGTAAAGGCGCCAGTCTGCATCAGCCCCGTTTCCGCGAAGCGATCCGCACCGGCCTGATCTTCGGCGTGGTCGAAGCGATCACCCCGCTCATCGGTTGGGCCATCGGCCTGTTCGCCAGTCAATACATCATGGAATGGGACCACTGGGTCGCCTTCTCGCTGCTGTTCATTCTCGGCATGCGTATGATCGTCGAAGGGGTGCGCAACAGGCCCGATGAAGAAGAGAAGGTCAAACGTCATGGCTTCTGGTTGCTGGTCGCCACCGCCATCGCCACCAGCCTCGACGCCATGGCAATCGGCGTCGGTCTGGCCTTCCTGCAGGTGAATATCGTGCACACCGCGATGGCCATCGGCTGCGCCACCATGATCATGGCGACGCTGGGCATGATGATCGGCCGCTTTATCGGCCCGCTGCTGGGCAAACGCGCCGAGATCCTCGGCGGCGTGGTGCTGATCGGTATCGGCGTCAACATTCTGCTGGAACACCTCGGTTATCTGGCCTGAGGCGATTGCTCTGCAAAAAAAAACCTGCCGCGGCAGGTTTTTTTGTTTCTGAGCCCGGCGCTTTTAAGCCCGACGCCGATACAGCGCCAGGACGAAATCCGTCTCGCACACAAACTCCCCGCCGTCGGCCAACCGCTGCTGCACCTCCGGCGTGGCGCGCCAGGCAAACGGCGTCATCTGCAGCAGATTGGCGGCCTGCGTCCCCGGCAGGGTCATCGTATAGGCCAGCGCCTCTTTGCGCTCGCAGTCGAAACCGGCGAACTGTTCGTCCTGTTCGGCATGCAGCTGCACCTGTTGGTACACCTGCTCTTTCAGCTGGTACAGATGGCGCGGCCCCGGCGAAACCGTCACCACTACGCCGCCCGGTTTTACCACCCGCGCCAGCTCCTCCGCCTTGCAAGGCGCATAAATGCGCAGAACCGCATCCAGCGCCCCGTCGGCGAACGGCAAACGGTGGCTGGAGGCGACGCAGAACGAGACCGCCGGATAACGTTTGGCAGCATAGCGGATCGCCACCTTGGCGACGTCCAGCCCATAGACCGTCATATTGCGCTTCTGTGCCAGCCGTGCGGCCACGGCGGCGGTGTAGTACCCTTCCCCACAGCCTATGTCCAATAACGCGCCTGCATCGGCCGCCAGCGCCAAATCCAGCCACTCGGCGACCTGCTCTTGCAGCGGCTGATAAAATCCGCCGTCGAGAAATGCGCGCCGCGCCTGCATCATTTCCGCGCTGTCCCCCGGCTGCTTCGATCGCTTGTGCTGCACCGGCAGCAGATTGACGTAGCCTTCTTTCGCTTGATCGAACTGATGATTGCCGTCGCAACGCCATTGTTGTGAGGAAAAATGCAGCGGCTGATGACACAGGGGACATTGATAAGACATGAATGGGCTTCCAGAAAGACAGGGCGCGGCTAGTCTAAAGAAGGCGCCGGCCCGATGCAAGGCGCATCCCCGCTCGCTTTCACCGCCAACAACACCTGGCCAAGCGGGGAAAAAGCTGGCTACACTGAGAGTCTGTTTTCTCACGCAGGTGAAAATAACTTATGAGCGATCGTTCCGCGCTGCTCGATGCGGTGCCCCACATTCAGCACGGCTTCGGCAGCAAACTCGCGCTGCTGCCAGGGCATCTGCTGCCCTACAGCGCTACGCTGCCGGAAAAGAAGCAGGTGCACGGCACCCGCATCGTCGACGTGTTGCAACCGGCGCAGGCGTGCGGTGAGGCCGACGGCTTCTACACCCGCCAACCCGGCATTCTGCTCAGCGTGCTGACGGCGGACTGCCTGCCGGTGCTGTTCAGCCGCCGTGATGGCGGCGCCATCGCGGCGGTACACGCCGGTTGGCGCGGGTTGCTGGACGGCATTCTGGAACAGATGGCGGCGCGCATTCGCCAGGACGGCGACACCGCCGATTGGGTGGTTTCTATCGGCCCCGCCGCCGGCCCGTGCTGCTACGAAGTCGATGAAGCGCTGGTGGAAAATTTTAAACAGCGCCTGCCGCTGCCCGCTGCGCTGATCAGCCCGCATTATCGGCATCTGGATCTGGCCGCGATTGCCGAATACAAGCTGGCAGCGCTGGGCTTCGCCGCCGTTGACCGCGCCGGCAGCTGCACCATCTGCACGCCGGACGTCGACCCACAGCGGCCGCAGCGCTACAAATACACCAGCTATCGCCGCAACAGCCACCGGCGCGCACAGGATCCGACGCATCCGGGGATCAAAGGCCGCAACCAGTACGCCGCCATCATCATCGCCGCCGGATGACGGA
>NZ_JBCHWD010000017.1:0-19832 GCF_059801225.1 Serratia sp. Ae19-1
GCTCCCCGCAGGGAGCCTTATGCATCGTGCAACAGGTGCCGAAGATTACAGAACGTCTACCGCGTTCAGATCTTTGAAGGCCTGCTCCAGACGCGTCACCATGCTGGTCTGCGCTGCGCGCAGCCATACGCGTGGATCGTAGTATTTCTTGTTCGGCTGATCGGCACCTTTCGGGTTGCCCAGCTGGCCCTGCAGGTAAGCTTCGTTCGCTTTGTAGTACTGCAGGATGCCGTCCCAGGTCGCCCATTGGGTGTCGGTGTCGATGTTCATCTTGATCACGCCGTAACCCACAGACTCTTTGATCTCTGCGTCGGTAGAACCGGAACCGCCGTGGAACACGAAGTTCAGGCTGTTGTGCGGCAGGTTGAATTTCTTGGACACGTAGTCCTGAGAATCACGCAGGATGGTCGGGGTCAGCTTGACGTTGCCTGGCTTGTACACGCCGTGCACGTTACCGAAGGAGGCAGCGATAGTGAAGCGCGGGCTGATGGCGTTCAGTTTTTCGTACGCGTAAGCCACGTCTTCCGGCTGGGTGTACAGAGCGGAAGCGTCCATATGGCTGTTGTCCACGCCATCTTCTTCACCGCCGGTGCAGCCCAGTTCGATTTCCAGCGTCATGCCGATTTTGGCCATGCGCTTCAGGTATTCGCTGCAGATCTCGATGTTTTCTTCCAGCGACTCTTCAGACAGATCGATCATGTGGGAAGAGAACAGCGGTTTGCCGGTAGCGGCGAAGTGCTTCTCGCCGGCGTCCAGCAGGCCGTCCAGCCATGGCAGCAGTTTCTTCGCGCAGTGGTCGGTGTGCAGGATCACCGGCACGCCGTAGTGTTCAGCCATCTGGTGAACGTGGTGCGCACCAGAGATAGCGCCCAGAATCGCTGCGCCCTGAGGCACATCGGTCTTCACGCCTTTGCCGGCGATAAACGCGGCGCCGCCGTTGGAGAACTGAACGATGACCGGTGCACGCACTTTAGCTGCGGCTTCCAGCACGGCGTTGATGGAGTCGGTACCCACGCAGTTTACCGCTGGCAGCGCAAAGTTGTTCTCTTTAGCAACTGCGAAGACTTTCTGAACGTCATCACCCGTGATGACACCCGGTTTTACGAAATCAAAAATTTTAGACATGTTACTTTGTCCTGTTTCGTCGGCCGTAGATGGATGTAAATCGATGTTTTCACGCCGCGCAGCCTGTGCCGCGCGGTATAAAACAAACGGGCGGCTTTCGCCTCCCGTTGTCTGAATTACTGCTTAGCGCGCTCTTCCAGCATCACGACTGCAGGCAGCGGTTTCCCTTCAACGAATTCCAGGAATGCGCCACCGCCGGTGGAGATGTAGGAAATTTTGTCAGCGATACCGAACAGATCGATGGCTGCCAGAGTGTCGCCGCCGCCAGCGATGGAGAAAGCGTCGCTATCGGCGATCGCGCGGGCGACAATTTCGGTGCCCTTACGGAAGTTAGGGAACTCGAATACGCCAACCGGGCCATTCCACAGAATGGTCTTGGCGTTCTTCAGGATAACGGCCAGACGCTCGGCAGAGACGTCGCCCATATCCAGAATTTGCTCGTTGTCCTGGATCTCGTTGGCCTGCTTCACGGTCGCGGTCGCGGTTTCGGAGAACTCGGTCGCGACGCGCACATCGGTCGGAACCGGGATGTCGCAGGTTTCCAGCAGTTTCTGCGCGTTCGGGATCAGGTCAGGTTCGTACAGGGACTGGCCCACGTTGTTGCCCTGCGCCGCCACGAAGGTGTTGGCGATGCCGCCGCCGACGATCAGCTGATCGGCGATTTTGGACAGAGAATCCAGCACGGTCAGTTTGGTGGAGACTTTAGAACCGCCCACGATGGCGACCATCGGACGGGCCGGGTTGCCCAGAGCCTTGCCCAGCGCTTCCAGCTCAGCGGACAGCAGCGGGCCGGCACAGGCGACTGGCGCGAACTTGCCCACGCCGTGGGTGGAAGCCTGCGCGCGGTGCGCGGTACCGAACGCGTCCATCACATACACGTCGCACAGCGCCGCGTATTTCTTGGACAGGGTTTCGTCGTCTTTCTTCTCGCCCTTGTTGAAGCGGACGTTTTCCAGCACCACCAGTTCGCCTTCGGCGACGTCGACGCCATCCAGATAATCCTTCGCCAGACGCACTGGGGATTTCAGGTGATCTTTCAGGTAGTTGACCACAGGCAGCAGGGAGAATTCTTCGTTGTACTCGCCTTCGGTAGGACGACCCAGGTGGGAGGTTACCATCACGCGGGCGCCTTGCTTCAGCGCAGCTTCGATAGTCGGCAGGGAAGCGCGGATACGCGCGTCGGAAGTCACTTTACCGTCTTTTACCGGCACGTTCAGATCGGAGCGGATCAGTACGCGTTTACCCGCCAGATCCAGATCGGTCATCTTAATTACAGACATGGTGAACCCTCTTTATTGAATCTCTATAAAATTGCCTGAGCAGCGCGCCAATCACGCCGGCGCCGCCGTACTAGAAACCGCTGGCGGCCATTGCCCGTGTTGTATCCAACATCCGATTGGCAAAGCCCCATTCATTGTCGCACCAGACCAAGGTCTTTATCAGGTGCTGCCCGCTGACCCGGGTCTGCGTACCGTCGACGATAGCGCTGTGCGGGTCATGGTTAAAATCGATCGAGACCAATGGTAATTCCGTGTAGTCAACTATACCACGAAATGATTCCCTTGCGGCCTTTTGCAACAGCTGGTTGACCTCCGCCACCTTTACCGCGGCGCTCACGCTGACGCTCAGATCGATAGCCGTCACGTTGATGGTCGGCACGCGTACCGAGATAGCCTCGAAGCGATCGCAAAACTGCGGGAAGATGCGGGTGATGCCCGCGGCCAGCTTGGTGTCGACCGGAATGATCGACTGGCTCGCCGCGCGGGTGCGCCGCAAATCCGCGTGATACGCGTCGATCACCGGCTGATCGTTCATCGCCGAGTGAATGGTGGTCACGGTGCCGGACTCGATGCTGTAAGCGTCGTCCAGCAGCTTGATCACCGGAATAATGCAGTTGGTGGTGCACGAAGCGTTGGACACGATGCGATGCTCCGCCAGCAGCGTCTGATGGTTGACGCCGAACACGATGGTGGCGTCCAGATCGTTGCCGCCCGGATGGGCGAACAGCACTTTCTTCGCCCCCGCCGCCAGATGGGCCTCGCCATCTGCCCGGCTGCCGTACACGCCGCTGCAGTCCAGCACCACATCGACGCCCAGCTCGCCCCAGGGCAACTGCTCCACCGCCGGCTGATGCAACAGGCGAATCGCGTCATCCCCGACGCTCAGCGTGTCGCACTCTTGCCGCACATCCCAGGCGAAGCGGCCGTGGCTGGAGTCGTACTTCAGCAGATGGGCCATGCCCTCGGCGTTCGCCAGCTCGTTGATCGCCACCACGGAGATTTCCGCCCGTCGTCCCGATTCGTACAGTGCGCGCAATACGCTGCGGCCGATGCGGCCAAAGCCGTTTATCGCTATGCGGATGGTCATGCTGCTCCTGAAAAAGGGCCTTCCCCGCCGGGCTGATTCACCGGCGCCGGGCCGGCGCTGACTGGTTGTCTCACTAACCCGCATAGAGTAGTGGATCGCACCGCCCGCTGTGAATCGCCGCGTTTGCATTATTCCCGCGCTTCAGCGGCTTTTCGCCGCCGTCACATCGGCGTTTCTGTCGAAGAGTGTCTCAACTGAAACGCTTCAGCTGAGCATAAACCAAAGTTTTGGCAAAAGGAACAGGAGCAACAGTTCCACAAGTAACGGAGGGGAGTTTTACGAGCATAAGATGATCTGGCGCACATTTTTGGCCTCAAGGCCGCGACGAATTTTCACCTGCCGTCCCCGTTTCGCCATAGTGCTCGCGGAAATAGTCGCGCAAAAATTCGACCGTCACTCGCACTTTCGCCGACGTTGCCAGCCGGGAGACGTATACCGCCCAGATGTTGGCCGGCTGATAGTACTCCGGCAGGATATGCACCAGCCGGCCGCTGTCGATGTTCTCTTTCACGTCCCAGGCGGAACGCAGCGCGACGCCCTGCCCGTCCAGGCACCACTGGTGCACGATTTCGCCGTGATTCGACGCCAGCGCCCCCGTCACCTTTACCGTCTCTTCGCCGCCCGGCCCCTGCAACCGCCACAGCCCGAACGGGTGGTCGCGCTCCTTGATCACCAGGCAGGCGCGGCCCGCCAGCTCCGCCGGGCTTTTCGGCACGCCGTGGCGCTGCAGGTACGCCGGCGAAGCGCACAGAATGCGCTGATTGTCCGCCAGCTTGCGCGCGATAAGATTAGGGGCGATATCGTCGCCGATGCGGATATCCAGATCGAATCCTTCGCTGACCAGATCCACCAGCCGATCGGACACGTCGAGCCGCAGTTCCAGCTGCGGATACTCCCTGGCCAGCGCCGACAGCGCCGGCGCCACGAAACGCCGGCCGAAGCCGAAGCTGCTGACCACGCGCAGCATGCCCTGCGGCGCCTGGCGCACTTCGGACAGTTCGTCCATCATCTGATCGACATCGTTGAGAATGCGCTGCGCCCATTCGTAGATGCGTTCGCCGTCTTCGGTGATCGCCACCCGCCGCGTGGTGCGATGCAGCAACGAGACGTCCAGCGCCTTCTCCAACAGCGCGATGCGCTTGCTGATAAAGGCCGGCGAAACGCCCAGCTCTTCGGCGGCGGCGGCGAACCCGGCGCGGCGCGCCACCAGCACGAACACCCGCAGGTCACTCAGGATCGGCATATTATTCATGATTCGTGTTTTATGTTTCACCGTTTTCGCGATTGATTAACAGTTAGTCAATTATAGGATAACAGTGTTGTCAATCTCCCCTACCTACAAATGAGACCTCTGTATGAGCAAAACGTACAAGATTGCCGCTATCCCCGGGGACGGTATCGGACGGGAAGTGTTGCCGGAAGGCATACGGGTATTGCAGGCAGCGGCGGCGCGCTGGGATCTGTCGTTGGAATTCGACACCTTCGAGTGGGCCAGCTGCGACTACTACCAGCACCACGGCCAGATGATGCCGGACGATTGGTTTGAACAGCTCAAGGGCTTCGACGCCATCTATTTCGGCGCCGTCGGCTGGCCGGACACGGTGCCCGACCACATTTCGCTGTGGGGTTCACTGCTGAAATTTCGCCGCGACTTCGAGCAATACGTCAACCTGCGCCCGGTGCGGCTGTTTCCCGGCGTGCCCTGCCCGCTGGCGAACAAGCAGCCGGGCGACATCGATTTCTACGTGGTGCGCGAAAATACCGAAGGGGAATACTCCTCGCTCGGCGGGCGGATGTTCGAAGGCACCGAACGCGAAATGGTGATCCAGGAGTCGGTGTTCACCCGTCAGGGCGTGGATCGCATCCTGAAATACGCCTTTGAGCTGGCGCAGCAGCGCCCGCGCAAGCGTCTGACCGCCGCCACCAAGTCCAACGGTATGGCCATCAGCATGCCGTACTGGGATGAGCGCGTAGCGGAGATGGCGCGCCAATACCCTGATATCGCCTGGGATAAACAGCACATCGATATCCTGTGTGCGCGCTTCGTGCTGAATCCCGAACGCTTCGACGTGGTGGTGGCTTCCAACCTGTTCGGCGATATTCTGTCGGATCTCGGCCCGGCCTGTACCGGCACCATCGGCATCGCGCCGTCGGCCAACCTGAACCCGGAACGCAACTTCCCGTCGCTGTTCGAGCCGGTGCACGGCTCGGCGCCGGACATTTTCGGCAAGAACATCGCCAACCCGATCGCCATGATCTGGAGCGGTGCGATGATGCTGGACTTCCTCGGCGACGGCGATACCCGCTACCGCCAGGCGCACGATGGCATCCTGCAGGCGATCGAACGCATCATCGCCGACGGGCCGCGCACGCCGGACATGCGCGGCGACGCCTCCACCCAGCAAGTCGGCCAGGCGATCGCCGCCCTGCTGCAACGCTAAACGCCGTTGATTTTCCCGCGCAGGGCGCTCTTTCGCGCCCTGCTTCGCCACGTCCGTTTTTCCGCTTCGATCGCCGCCGCAAATCCGCTGAAAACCACCGCAGAAAGCACGCCAATACCCCGGTCAAGATCACAACAAACTGTTTACATACTGTGTTTTATCCTTTTACAGATACCCCAATTGTGGCCCTCCTGTAATTTGTGCACACTCGAAAATGTTAATGAAGAGTAAATATTCCCGGCGGCGTTCAGCCGGGGCATTTGCTCCTCGCGGTGTAACAAAACAAAGGGTTCAAACCAATAAGGCCCGGGCGCCCCCTACGCTTCACGCACCGGCCCACCACCGATAACAGGAGTTCACTCCCATGCAGAGCACCCCTAAAAAGGATGTCACGCTCATCGCCATCAGCCTGTGCAGTATTGCGCTGATCGCCATTTGCCTGATGCTCTTTCCGGCTCAATCCGCGCTTATCGCCAACACCATTTTCAACGGCGTCACCCGGCTGTTCGGTTCAACCATTCAAATCCTGGTGCTGATCGCCCTGCTGGTGGTGCTGTATCTGGCGTTGAGCAAATACGGCAACATCCGCCTCGGCGAAGGCAAACCGCAATACTCCACGCTGGCCTGGCTGTTCATGTTCATCTGCGCCGGCCTCGGCTCGTCCACCCTGTATTGGGGGGTGATGGAGTGGGCGTATTATTACCAGACACCGGGGCTGAACATCGCGCCGCGCACCCCAAAGGCGCTGGAATACAGCATCAGCTACTCCTTCTTCCACTGGGGCCTGAGCGCCTGGGCGACCTATGCCCTCGCTTCGCTGATCATGGCCTACCACTTCCACGTGCGTAAGAACAAAGGGCTCAGCCTGTCGGGGATCATTTCCGCCATCACCGGCGTGCGCGCCAACGGACCGATCGGGCGGATGGTGGATCTGATTTTCCTGGTCGCCACCGTCGGCGCCCTCACCATTTCGCTGGTGCTGACCGCCTCCACCTTTACTCGCGGGCTGACGGCGTTGACCGGCATCCCGGATAACTTCACGGTACAGGCAACGGTGATCCTGCTGGCGGCGGTGATCTTCTGTCTCAGCTCCTACATCGGCATCGACGGCGGCATGCAACGCCTGAGCAAAATGGTCGGCTGGGGCGCCTTCGCCTTCGCCGGGCTGGTGTTGCTGGTCGGCCCGACCGAGTTCACCATCAACAACACCATCAACGCCATCGGCCTGACGGCGCAAAACTTCCTGCAGATGAGCCTGTTCACCGACCCGATGGGCGACGGCAGCTTCAGCCGCAGCTGGACGGTGTTCTACTGGCTGTGGTGGATCTCCTATACCCCGGGCGTGGCGATGTTCGTCACCCGCGTCTCGCGCGGCCGCAAGATTAAAGAGGTGATCTGGGCGTTGCTGCTCGGCAGTACCCTCGGCTGCTGGTTCTTCTTCGGCTCGCTGGAAAGTTACGCCATGCACCAGTTCATCAGCGGGCAGCTCAACGTGCCGGAGATCCTCAGCACCCAGGGCGGCGAAACCGCCGTGCAGATGCTGCTGACGGCGCTGCCGCTCGGCAAGCTGTTCCTGGCCGCCTATCTGTTCATCATGATCATTTTCCTAGCCTCCCATATGGACGCCGTGGCCTACACCATGGCCGCCACCAGCACCCGCAACCTGCAGGAAGGGCAAGATCCCAGCCCGATGCTGCGCCTGTTCTGGTGCGTGGTAATCACCCTGATCCCGCTGTCGATCCTGTTCACCGGCGCTTCGCTGGACACCATGAAAACCACGGTGATCCTGACCGCACTGCCGTTCCTGCTGGTGCTGCTGGTGAAAACCTACGGCTTCGCCCGCTGGCTGAAGCAGGACTACGCGGCCATTCCGGCGCACCTGATCGAAAGCAGCCCGCCGGCGCTGCCCGAGGCGCCGCCGGCCGCCGAACTCTCCGCTCCATCGTCGTATCAACCGCGCCCTATGGCGAAATGACAATAAGAAAGAGGAAGGTTAACTTATGAGCACTCTGATCCCTGAATTTACCTTACCGAAAGATTTCTGCGCCGACGCCCGCGAGGCTTACACCATTCCGGCCCGTTTCTATACCCACCAGGCGGCGTTCGAGCACGAAAAAGAGCAGGTGTTCGCCACCAGCTGGATCTGCGTGGCGCACCGCAGCGAGCTCGCCGAACCGAACGACTACATTACCCGCGAGATCATCGGCGAAAACATTCTGGTGGTGCGCGGCCGCGATAAAGTGCTGCGCGCCTTTTACAACGTCTGCCCGCACCGCGGCCACCAGCTGTTGGCGGGTGACGGCCGGGCGAAAAACGTCATCACCTGCCCTTACCACGCCTGGGCGTTCAAGCTGGACGGCGAGCTGGCGCACGCGCGCAACTGTGAAAACGTGCAGAACTTCGATAAAGAAAACTCGCACCTGATGCCGGTGCGGGTCGAAGAATACGCCGGGTTTATCTACGTCAATCTGGACTCGCAGGCCGGCACGGTGGAAGACCAGCTGCCGGGCCTCGGCGCCAAAGTGCGCGAAGCCTGCCCGCAGGTCGACGATCTCAAGCTGGCGGCGCGCTTCGTCACCCGCACCCCGGCCAACTGGAAGAACATCGTCGACAACTACCTCGAGTGCTACCACTGTGGCCCGGCGCACCCCGGCTTCGCCGACTCGGTGCAGGTCGATCGCTACTGGCACACCCTGCACGGCAATTGGACGCTGCAGTTCGGCTACGCCCGCCCTTCAGAGCAGTCGTTCAAGTTTGAAGAGGGCAAAGAAGCCAGCTTCCACGGCATCTGGCTGTGGCCGTGTACCATGTTCAACATGCCGCCGCTGGAAGGCATGATGACGGTGATTTACGAATTCCCGGTCGATGCGGAAACTACCCTGCAGCACTACGACATCTACTTTACCAACGCCGAGTTGAGCGACGAGCAGCTCAAGCTGATCGACTGGTACCGCGACGTGTTCCGACCGGAAGACCTGCGGCTGGTGGAGAGCGTGCAAAAAGGCCTCAAATCGCGCGGCTATCGCGGCCAGGGGCGCATCATGGCCGACGGCGCCGGCAGCGGCGTCAGCGAACACGGCATCGCCCACTTCCACAATCTGCTGGCGCAGGTTTATCAACCCTGATGCGACGGGGCCCACGGGCCCCTTTCCCTGACTTGTGAGGTTCTTTGTGAATATTTCCGATCGGGCGCTACTGCGTCAACAGGCATACATCAACGGCCAGTGGCGCGACGCCGACAACCAGGAAACGCTGCCGGTGAGCGATCCTGCCACCGGCCAACTCATCGGCAGCGTGCCCAATATGGCGACGGCCGAAACCCAACGGGCGATCGACGCCGCTCAGCAAGCGCTGGAAGGCTGGCGCGCGCTGCCGGCGCAACAGCGCGCCCAGCTGCTGCGCCGCTGGTTCGAACTGATGCTGGAACACCAGCAGGATCTGGCCAGCCTGATGACGCTGGAACAAGGCAAACCGCTGGCGGAGTCGCTGGGCGAGATCCGCTACGCCGCTTCCTTTATCGAATGGTTCGCCGAACAGGCCAAGCGCACCAACGGCGACATCATTCCTTCGCCGAGCAGCGACAAACGCCTGATGGTGCTGAAACAAGGCATCGGCGTGTGCGCGGCGATCACGCCGTGGAACTTCCCGGCGGCGATGATCACCCGCAAGGCCGCGCCGGCACTGGCGGCCGGCTGTACGCTGGTGGTCAAACCCGCCAACGAGACCCCTTACTCGGCGCTGGCGATGGCCGAGTTGGCCGAGCGCGCCGGCATTCCCGCCGGGGTGTTCAACGTGGTGACCGGCAACTCGCAGGCGATCGGCGCCGAGCTGACCCGCCACCCGCAGGTGCGCAAACTCAGCTTTACCGGCTCCACGCCGGTGGGCAGGCTGCTGATGCGTCAGAGCTCGGACACCATCAAGAAGGTGTCGCTGGAACTGGGCGGCAACGCGCCGTTCATCGTGTTTGACGATGCGGACATCGATGCTGCAGTGGAAGGCGCGCTGATCGCCAAATACCGCAACGCCGGGCAGACCTGCGTGTGCGTCAACCGGTTCTACATACAACGCGGCGTTTACGCCCAGTTCGCCGAAAAATTTGTCGCCCGGGTAGCGGCGCTGCAGGTCGGCAACGGCTTCGAACCGGGTGTGCAAATAGGCCCGCTGATCAACCGCAAGGCGCGCGACAAGGTGCTGGAGCTACTCGATGATGCGCTGAGCAAAGGCGCTCAGGTGCTGACCGGCGCCACGCCGCACGCGCTGGGCGGCAACTTCTTCACCCCGACGGTGCTGGGCGACGTGCAGCCCGGCTCACTGCTGCTGGAAGAAGAGATCTTCGGCCCGGTCGCGCCGCTGGTGGTGTTCGATGACGAAGCCGAGGCGATCCGTCAGGCCAACGATACCATCTACGGCTTGGCCGCCTACTTCTATACCCGCGATGCGGCGCGCATCTGGCGCGTTTCGGAACGGCTGGAGTACGGCATGGTCGGCATCAATACCGGGCTTATCTCCAACGAGGTGGCGCCTTTCGGCGGGGTGAAACAGTCGGGCCTGGGGCGCGAAGGCTCCGAATACGGCATCGAAGACTATCTGGAGCTCAAATACCTGTGCCAGGCGGTATAACTTTTTCATGCGCGGGGACGCCCGCGCTTTGGAGCCAATGAATGACCAGCTATCAGATGCTTGATGTTCGCGTCGTCGACATCGAAACCGTCACCGCACAGGTCAAGCGCTTTACCCTGGCGGATCCCCAAGGCCAGCCGTTGCCCGCCTTCAGCGGCGGCAGCCACATCATCGTGCAGATGCAGGACGGCGAGCGGCGCTACAGCAACGCCTATTCGCTGCTCAGCTCGCCGTTCGAGCTCGAACATTATCAGATTGCCGTCCGACGCGAATCCCCTTCCAAAGGCGGTTCCGACTTCATGCACGACCGCCTCGCAGTCGGCGATGCGCTGACAATCAGCACCCCGAATAACCTGTTCGCGCTGGCGCCGGAGGCGCAGCATCACGTGCTGATCGCCGGCGGCATCGGCATCACGCCGTTTATGGCCCATCTGCACGAGCTGCAGCGCAGTGGGCAACGCTATCATCTGCACTATTGCTTCCACAGCGAGGAACACAACGCCTTTCAGCAACAGCTGATGCAAGCGCCATTCGCCGACCACGTCAGTTGCCATGTATCCAGCCTTAACGGCCGGTTGGATCTGGCGCGCACGCTGGCCGACGTGGAACCCGGCGCTCATATCTACGTCTGCGGCCCGGCGGCGCTGAACGAAGCGGTTTACCAGATCGCCGCCGAACTGGGCATTAACCCGGCGCGTTTACACAGCGAGGCCTTTGCCGCCGAAAACACGGCGGGCGGCGCCTTTACGCTGGTGCTGGCTCGCTCGGGCGTTGAGCTTGAAGTGGCGGAAGACATGACCATCCTGCAGGCGCTGGAAAACAGCAAGGCGGCCAAGGTTGAGTGCCTGTGCCGCGAAGGCATTTGCGGCACCTGTGAAACCCGCATCGTCGAAGGGGAAGCCGATCACCGCGATCAGTATCTCAGTGACGAAGAGCGCGCGGCGCAGCAAACCCTGTTGATCTGCTGCTCACGCGCCAAAGGCAGCCGGCTGGTGCTGGATCTGTAAACGAAGCGCCCGCATCAGCGGGCGTCCTGATTAGGCTTTCGGGAATATCCACAGATGCTCGGCCGGCAGGGAGAGCCGGCACAGCGCCTGCTCGCGCGCCTCGTGGCCGTAGGCGCGCACCACGAAATCTTCGGCCACGGTGCGGAACAGGTATTCCCAGCGATCGCCGAGATACATGCTGGTCAGCAACGGCAGCTCAAGCTGGTTGCCCTGCGGATCTTCGCCCAACCGCACGCGCTCCACGCGGATCACCGCCGTCCCCTCCTGGCCAACCTGCACGCCTGCGCCCGCTTTGCCCCACAGCGCCCAATCCTTGCCTTCGATACGCGCCCGATCGCCTTCCAGCGCCACGATCTTGCCCGGCAAGCGGTTGTTGCTGCCCATGAACTCGGCGGTGAACAGCGTAGTGGGCGAGCCGTACATCTCCTGCGGCGTGCCCTGCTGCTCGATTTTGCCGTTATTGAGCAGCAGGATGCGATCGGAGATGGCCATCGCCTCGTTTTGATCGTGAGTCACCATCAGGGCCGACAGACCAAGTTTGATGATCAGTTCACGCAGGAATACCCGCGCCTCTTCACGCAGCTTGGCGTCGAGGTTGGACAGCGGCTCATCCAGCAGGATCACCGGTGGGTTGTAGACCAGTGCGCGGCCGATCGCCACGCGCTGCTGCTGGCCGCCGGAAAGCTGGTGCGGGTGGCGCTTGGCTAAATGCCCCAGCCCGAGCTGATCCAGCACCGCCTGTACCCGCTGGGCGATCTCCGCCGAGCCGGTCTTACGCAGCTTCAGCGGGTAAGCGACGTTCTCAAACACCGTTTTATGCGGCCACAGGGCGTAGGACTGAAACACCAGCCCCAGATTGCGCTCTTCGGCGGGAATTTCGCTGCGCGCGCTGCCGTTGTACACCGCGCTGTTGCCGATGACGATCCGTCCCTGGCTCGGTTTCTCCAGCCCGGCCACCGCCCGCAGCAGCGTGGTTTTGCCGCTGCCCGACGGTCCCAGCAACGAGACCACTTCGCCCCGTTTGAGATCCATCGACACCCCTTTCAGCACCGGGTTGTCGCCATAGGTCAAATGCAGATTCTCTACCGAAAGTTCAATCATGTAATTTCACTCCAAAGCGCAAGGCGATCCCTAACCCCAGCACCACCAGCAGGATATTGATGAACGACAGCGCGGCGACGATATCGATAGCGCCCGCGGCCCACAGGGAAACCAGCATCGAGCCGATGGTTTCCGTGCCCGGAGACAGCAGATACACCCCGGTGGAATATTCGCGTTCAAAGATCAGGAACATCAGCAGCCAGGAGCCGATCAGGCCGTAGCGCGACAGCGGAATGGTCACGTGGCGGGTGATCTGGCCGCGGCTGGCGCCGGCGCTGCGCGCCGCCTCCTCCAGCTCCGGCCCCACCTGCAGCAGCGTGGAAGAGATCAGCCTCAACCCATAGGCCATCCACACCACGGTGTACGCCAGCCAGACGCTGAAGATGGTGCTGCGCAGCGAACGCAGCCAGACAATCCCGTTCTCACGCAGCCACTCGGCCATCGGCAGCGCCGACAGCCAACCTTCCTTGAGCGATTTGTCCAGCCACATCGGCAGGAACAGAAACACCCACAGGAACGCCAGGCCGGCCAACAGCCCCGGCACCGCGCGCGGCACCAGCACGCTGTAGTCGAGGAAGCGCGTGGCGCCATCCGGCTTGCGGTGCATGGCGATGCCGATAAACAGGTAACACGCCACCGCCAGCGCCCCGCCGATCACCCCGATCGCCATCGAGTTGACGATGGCGCGCAGCAGGTTGGGCTGTGCCCAGATGGTGCGGAAGGTGTTGATCGACAGTTCGTCCCAGACAGACACGCCCACGCCCCAGTTGGAGATAAAGGCCCGCAGCACCACGCCGATCAGCGGCACGCCGATGGTGATGGTCAGCCAGAACACCACCACCGCGCCGGCCACCCAGCGCCATTTGCCGAGCGGCAACGCGCGAGCCTGCGAGGCTTTGCCCTTGACGGTGACGAAGCGGTTGGCGGTGCGCATCAGCCGGCGCTGCAGCATCACCAGCGGAATGGTGATGCAGATCAGCACTACCGCTACCGCCGCCATCAGATGGTAAGACGGCGTGCCCAGCTTGTTGGTCAACTGGTACAGGTAGGTCGCCAGCACCAGGTTGCCTTCCGGATCGCCCAGCACCAGCATCAGGCCGAACACTTCCAGCCCGAGGAAGAACAGCAGCACCCCGGCGTACAGGATAGACGGCCGCACCATCGGCAGGCTGACGGCGGTCATCACCTGCAGCGGCGTGGCACCGGCGGTGCGCGCCGCTTCTTCAACGTCGGAACCCACGCTGCGCAGCGCCGAGGAGATGTACAGGTAGGCGTGGGGCACGTGCGTTAACCCGGCGATCACCACGATGCTGGCCATCGAATAGATGTTCCACGGCACGAAGCCCAACAACGCCTCCGCCCACAGTGAGAAGAAGCCCACCGGCCCCGCCGCCACCACATAGCCGAAGCCCAGCACCATCGGCGACACGAAGATCGGCACCAGAATCAGCGGTTCGATGATCCGCCGCCCCGGCAGATCGGTGCGCACCATCAGGAAGGCCAAAATGCCGCCGAGCGGGATGGCGATGATCACCAGACCGAATGCCAGAATAAAGCCGCTTCTCAGTGCCTTGTAGAAATCCGGATCGGTAAAGATGAACTCGAAGGCCTCCAGGCTGAAGACCTTGGAAGGAGAGAAAAACGGAGCCGAGAGGAAGCTTTGAATGATGATAAACGACAGGGGGACATAGATAACCAGCGCGGTTATCAACACCACCAGGCCGCGCGGCAGGCTCTGCCACTTTCTGCGCCATGCTTGCATAAATGCTCCCTATGGTTGTAAACGACGACCAAAGGGCGCGCGCCGGTGCGACAGGCGCGCGTCCGAATGCAGTCCCTGTTATTTCGCCGCCGCGGCGCGCCATTGTTTGATGTAGTCGAGACGCTTGGCCGGCTGCAGATATTCCAGCAGGCTGTCGTCGACCGGAATCGGCTTGAGCGCATTTCCCAGCAGCTTGGTCATGCCGTCGATGTCGTTCTTGCCTTCGATATCGTTGCGGATCGAGGGAATGTCAGCCTGGTTGGCGAGGATATTTTGCCCTTTCTCCGACAGCACGTAGTCGAACCACAGCTTGGCGGCGTTAGGGTTGCCGGCCTCTTTGCTGATGAAGCTCACGCGCGACAGCACCAGGGTGTAGTCTTTCGGATAGACGATGCCAAGCGACGGATCGCTCTTGGCGCGCGCCTCGGCGTACGAGCCAAGGATATTGAAACCGATCAGGTTTTCACCGGAAGAGACGCGCTCCATCATGGTGCCGGTGGAGGATTGCACCGCCAGCCCGCCCTTGGCCACGTCAGCCAGCGTTTTGAAGTAGTTGGGATCGGCCTTGAAGTCCTGCACCGACAGCATGAAGCCGACGCCGGATTTTTCGATGTCGTAAGTGGTGACTTTCTTCTTGAATTTGTCCGTCTGGCCGGCGATCAGCTTGGCCAGCGCCGCATGCGAATCCGGCACATCCCCTTGCGGGATTAGGCGTTTGTTATAGATAAACACCACCGGCTCATAGGTCGTGCCATACACTTTCTCTTGCCATACCGCCCATTTCGGCAGTTGAGCCTGCTCGGGGGAGGCGTATTCCTGCGCGTAATCGCCCGCCAGTTTCAAAATGGTGTCCATCGACGAGCTCCATACCACGTCGCCGCTGGTGCCGCCGGCCGCCTGCTCGCTGATAAAGCGGTTATATAGCTCGGTGCTGTTCATGTCGTTGTATTCGACCTTGATGCCCGGATACAACGCCTCAAACCCCTGGATCAACGGCGCTGCCGCCTTGGTGTCGGTGGTCGAGTAAATCACCACCTTGCCTTCTTTCTTCGCACCGTCGACCAGCTTCTGATAGTCGGCGGGGTAACCCGCCGGGAAGGCCGCATAGGCGGAAACGGAACCCAGTAAGGTGATTGCAGCCACGGTAGCGCTGATTCTTTTCATCATCATCCATCCCCTGATAACATTTAACAAACCAAAAATTAACATATAGTTAATAAGCACGACGAGGCAACGGCGTTGCTTTGTTATCTTTCGGTTTTGTGAGATTGGACGATTTTCAAACAATGAAAAAGCCCGACAGCGCGGGCTTTGCGGTACTGACTGTCGCAGACTATTCTGCCAGGCGAGAGCGCCGCAGCAGGCGAATTCGCTGTACGATGGCGACCCCCAGCAGCGTCAGGACGAAACCCGCCAACTGCACCAGCGACAGCGACTCGCCAAACAGCGCGTAAGCCTGCAGCGCCGCCGCCGGCGGTACCAGCAGCATCAGCGCGGTAATGCGAGTCAAATCGCCGTGGCGCACCATCCAGATGAACAGCGCGGTGCCGCCCAGCGACAAGACGCCGGCCGACCACAGCAGCGAGAACCACAGCGTTGGCGAATTATCCCAGGCACCGGAGCCCATCACGGCCGCCAATACGCCGGTCACGATCGCCGCGCCAAGATGCTGAATAGCGCCCGCCGCCCGCAGATCGGCCGCCGCCAGCGAAGACTTCTGCACCATGATGCCGATCGTCAGCGCAACGATGCTGCCAAAGCCCATCAGGATCGGCAGCAGCGCCATATTGCCGACGTCGATGCCGGTCAGCCGGGGGGAAAGCACCAGCGCAACGCCGATAAAACCGACGGCTAACCCGGCCCAGGAGCGCAATCCTATCGGTTTGCGCAGCACCAGCGCGAAAATCAGCGCGGTGAACAGCGGCTGCAAGCCGCCGATCAGCGACATCACACCAGCCGCCAGGCCGTTCGCCACCGCCCACCAGCTTGCGGCGAGGTAAACGCCGTTCATCAGCATGCCGGTCAGCAAGTGCATGACGAACTGGCGCCCCTTAGGCCAGGCGCAAGGCAGCGCCAGCAAAGCGAATACCGTCGCGGCGATCAAAAATCGAAAGGTCAGGAACAGGTTGGGATCGGCATGATCCGCCACCGCCCGCGCGGCGATAAATCCCGTCGACCAAATTAATATCAGGAAAAACGGCGCGATAAATGCCTGACGCCGATCGCGTTTTGCATTGTGGGTTATTTCCATGTCACTACCTGAACAAATGCGATTGATGAATTACTGCCAAGCATACTAACCAATTTAACACTGTCTTAACAGCGTTGGCGCAGCGCTCATACCAGCGCGCTCGCCCTAATCATCCGAAAATAAGGAGGTTTCAATTTTATATAATTTACAAAGCTTATAATTAATCCCACCAGGTTACATAAATGTAAATTAATTACTACATCCGATGAGGAATATCTCTCCATTAGCCACATTGCCGGGATAATTTCCCTTTGCTAGCCTTCCTGAAGCCACTTAATTAACCGGACTGTCCCATGGCCGAAATCACTGATTTTATGAAGCTGGATATGCGTATCGGCGAAATTATTTCCGTGGAATATAACGACAAGGCGTTAAAGCCCGCCTATAAACTGCGTATTGATTTCGGTGAGGAAATTGGCATTAAAAACAGCTCGGCGCAATTATGCGAGAACTATAAGGAAGATGAACTGCTCGGCAGAAAAGTCATCTCCGTCGTTAATTTCCCCGCCAGACGGGTTGCCGGATTTAAATCCGAAGTGTTGGTACTTGCCGCGGTCACCAGGGATCAAGGCACTGTCTTGCTGAAACCCGATTTCGATGTCGAAATCGGCAGCAAGATTTCATAACCGCCACATCATTCGTGAGGCAACCGAGAAATGCGACAGTTATCCCTGCTTGATGAAGTTAAGAAGGCCTACCAAGAACACCGCTCAGCCTTTATCCCCGGCGACACCATGCAAGAGATTCTGCTGGCGCTGGGCGCACGGCCGGAAGATTTCGCCAAGCTGCAGCAGGTCAGCGGCAATCTGGCGGACGATCCTACATTGCCTTTCCGCAAGTCCAGAAACGGCCGCTTCTGTTTCGACTTCGATCGCGCCCAAATCGAACGGCTGGAGTTCCAGCCGTTCGTGCTTTCCGTCGAGGAAGACTTCATCCGCTACGATTCTGGCCAAGTCCGCCATTTTCGCGGCATCAACGACGATCTGCAGCTGAATACAGTCTTTCAGGCGCTGATGAAATTCAAAGCCTATGTGATCGACGGCGTAAGCGTGACGCCTCGCGCCCGGCTTAATCAGGATATCAACAAGTTCGTCTGCACCGTATTCAACCTGCGCACCGTCACCACGCCGCATATGCTGGGCGAACCAGCGCTGGAGGGCGTGCACAGCGACGGCGTCGACCACACCATGACGACTTTCCTCGGCTGCGACAACATGACCGCCGACAGCGCCAAGACTTTTATTCACGATATGCGCGAAACCAGCGGCATCAAATTCGATCAGGCCCGGCGAGAGCTGATTCTGGGAGAAATACAGCACCGGCATTTCCTCGACACCCTGCTGATCGTCGACCACGAGCGCAAACACAGCCTCTCGCCGGTGGAAGCGCAGGACAAGCGTAAAGATTCGACCCGCGACATGCTGATCTTCTTCACCCGCAAACCGGTCGAAGACGGCCACGTTTCTTTCGCCTACGACTCTTTCAAACCGCATATCGAAATCCCGCTGTCGATAGACATGGTGGCGCGCGCAAGCTGACGCAACGCCCGCAGCGCCTTGCCGGCCGCCGTTATTCATCATGGGCGGCCGGTTCACGCCAGGATAAACGGCGCTGCATTAATCAGGTTTTTATCGCCGAATTATTATATCCTGCCGGACGAAAATTTTTGCGGGCGCTCGCTGCCCTACGCGCCTGTCCTCTGCAGCCAGGCCGTTTATTTCATGAATACAGGCAGTGCCATACCGTTATGACCAAGAAATTATCCTCGAAAGACATTATCGCCCTGGGCTTTATGACCTTCGCCCTGTTTGTCGGCGCCGGCAACATCATTTTCCCACCGCTGGTGGGACTGCAGTCCGGTGAGCATCTGTGGTCGGCCGCCCTCGGCTTTATGGTGACCGCCGTCGCTCTGCCGGTGATCGCCGTGATCGCGCTGGCGCGCGTCGGCGGCAGCATCAGCCTGCTGACCGGCCCGATCGGCCGCCGCGCCGGCCTGCTGCTGGCGACCGTCTGCTACCTGGCGCTCGGCCCGCTGTTCGCCACGCCGCGAACCGCCAATGTCTCTTTCGCTCTCGGCATCGCGCCTTTCACCGGCGACGGCGCCCTGCCGCAGTTCATCTATAGCCTGCTGTTCTTTACCCTGGCGATGATCGTCTCGCTGTATCCCGGTCGCCTGCTCGATAACGTCGGTCATATTCTGGCACCGCTGAAAATTCTGGCGCTGGCTGCGCTCGGCATCGCCGCCCTGATCTGGCCCGCCGGCGCGCCGCTCTCCGCCGTCGGCAGCTATCAGACATCGGCGTTTTCCACCGGCTTCGTACAGGGTTATCAAACCATGGATACGCTGTCGGCGTTGATGTTCGGCTCCATTATCGTCACCGCCGCCCGTTCACGCGGCGTCAGCGACAGCGGCCTGCTGCTGCGTTATACCCTGTGGGCCAGCCTGATCGCCGGTGTCGGCCTGACGCTGGTCTATATCTGCATGTTCAAGCTCGGCGCCGGCAGCGGCAGCCTGGTCGGGAACGGCGCTCAGGATGGCGCAGCGATCCTGCACGCCTATGTGCAGCACACCTTCGGCGATCTGGGCAGCGTCTTTATGGCGGTGCTGATGTTCATCGCTTGCCTGGTGACGGCGGTCGGCATGACCTGCGCCTGCGCGGACTTCTTCTCCCGCTACCTGCCGCTTTCTTATCGCACGCTGGTGGTCCTGCTCGCCCTCTTCGCCATGCTGGTTTCCAACATGGGGCTGACCAATCTGATCCGCGTCTCGCTGCCGGTGTTGACGGCGATCTACCCGCCCTGCATCGCGCTGGTGTTGCTCAGCTTCAGCCAGAACCGCTGGCGCAGCGCCAAACGCGTCTTCGCGCCGGTGATCGCCACCAGCCTGGCGTTCGGCCTGGCCGACGGTCTGAATTCCTCCAGCTTCAGCGGCCTGCTGCCCGCCTGGTTCGACACGCTGCCGCTGGCCGAACAGGGCCTGGTTTGGCTGCAGCCGACGCTGTTGGTGCTGTTGCTGGCGGCGGCTTATGACCGGTTGCGCAGCGCCGAAAGCGCCAACGCCGCGTCGTAAGCGCAGGTTTCGTCCATAAAAAAAGCCGGTCATGATGACCGGCTTTTTTATCGGCTGACGCCAGGCGGCTTACTTCAGCAGCGCCTGT
>NZ_JBCHWD010000018.1:0-8446 GCF_059801225.1 Serratia sp. Ae19-1
TCGAGGCCTCGGACTAGCGGATCAGTGAGGGTTTGCAACTGCGGGTCAAGGATCTGGATTTCGATCACGGCACGATCATCGTGCGGGAGGGCAAGGGCTCCAAGGATCGGGCCTTGATGTTACCCGAGAGCTTGGCACCCAGCCTGCGCGAGCAGGGGAATTGATCCGGTGGATGACCTTTTGAATGACCTTTAATAGATTATATTACTAATTAATTGGGGACCCTAGAGGTCCCCTTTTTTATTTTAAAAATTTTTTCACAAAACGGTTTACAAGCATAAAGCTCCTCGGACTACCTGGTATGAGTCAGCAACACCTTCTTCACGAGGCAGACCTCAGCGCTAGCGGAGTGTATACTGGCTTACTATGTTGGCACTGATGAGGGTGTCAGTGAAGTGCTTCATGTGGCAGGAGAAAAAAGGCTGCACCGGTGCGTCAGCAGAATATGTGATACAGGATATATTCCGCTTCCTCGCTCACTGACTCGCTACGCTCGGTCGTTCGACTGCGGCGAGCGGAAATGGCTTACGAACGGGGCGGAGATTTCCTGGAAGATGCCAGGAAGATACTTAACAGGGAAGTGAGAGGGCCGCGGCAAAGCCGTTTTTCCATAGGCTCCGCCCCCCTGACAAGCATCACGAAATCTGACGCTCAAATCAGTGGTGGCGAAACCCGACAGGACTATAAAGATACCAGGCGTTTCCCCCTGGCGGCTCCCTCGTGCGCTCTCCTGTTCCTGCCTTTCGGTTTACCGGTGTCATTCCGCTGTTATGGCCGCGTTTGTCTCATTCCACGCCTGACACTCAGTTCCGGGTAGGCAGTTCGCTCCAAGCTGGACTGTATGCACGAACCCCCCGTTCAGTCCGACCGCTGCGCCTTATCCGGTAACTATCGTCTTGAGTCCAACCCGGAAAGACATGCAAAAGCACCACTGGCAGCAGCCACTGGTAATTGATTTAGAGGAGTTAGTCTTGAAGTCATGCGCCGGTTAAGGCTAAACTGAAAGGACAAGTTTTGGTGACTGCGCTCCTCCAAGCCAGTTACCTCGGTTCAAAGAGTTGGTAGCTCAGAGAACCTTCGAAAAACCGCCCTGCAAGGCGGTTTTTTCGTTTTCAGAGCAAGAGATTACGCGCAGACCAAAACGATCTCAAGAAGATCATCTTATTAAGGGGTCTGACGCTCAGTGGAACGAAAACTCACGTTAAGGGATTTTGGTCATGAGATTATCAAAAAGGATCTTCACCTAGATCCTTTTAAATTAAAAATGAAGTTTTAAATCAATCTAAAGTATATATGAGTAAACTTGGTCTGACAGTTACCAATGCTTAATCAGTGAGGCACCTATCTCAGCGATCTGTCTATTTCGTTCATCCATAGTTGCCTGACTCCCCGTCGTGTAGATAACTACGATACGGGAGGGCTTACCATCTGGCCCCAGTGCTGCAATGATACCGCGAGACCCACGCTCACCGGCTCCAGATTTATCAGCAATAAACCAGCCAGCCGGAAGGGCCGAGCGCAGAAGTGGTCCTGCAACTTTATCCGCCTCCATCCAGTCTATTAATTGTTGCCGGGAAGCTAGAGTAAGTAGTTCGCCAGTTAATAGTTTGCGCAACGTTGTTGCCATTGCCTGGTATGAGTCAGCAACACCTTCTTCACGAGGCAGACCTCAGCGCCGGCGGTCGAGTGGCGACGGCGCGGCTTGTCCGCGCCCTGGTAGATTGCCTGGCCGTAGGCCAGCCATTTTTGAGCGGCCAGCGGCCGCGATAGGCCGACGCGAAGCGGCGGGGCGTAGGGAGCGCAGCGACCGAAGGGTAGGCGCTTTTTGCAGCTCTTCGGCTGTGCGCTGGCCAGACAGTTATGCACAGGCCAGGCGGGTTTTAAGAGTTTTAATAAGTTTTAAAGAGTTTTAGGCGGAAAAATCGCCTTTTTTCTCTTTTATATCAGTCACTTACATGTGTGACCGGTTCCCAATGTACGGCTTTGGGTTCCCAATGTACGGGTTCCGGTTCCCAATGTACGGCTTTGGGTTCCCAATGTACGTGCTATCCACAGGAAAGAGACCTTTTCGACCTTTTTCCCCTGCTAGGGCAATTTGCCCTAGCATCTGCTCCGTACATTAGGAACCGGCGGATGCTTCGCCCTCGATCAGGTTGCGGTAGCGCATGACTAGGATCGGGCCAGCCTGCCCCGCCTCCTCCTTCAAATCGTACTCCGGCAGGTCATTTGACCCGATCAGCTTGCGCACGGTGAAACAGAACTTCTTGAACTCTCCGGCGCTGCCACTGCGTTCGTAGATCGTCTTGAACAACCATCTGGCTTCTGCCTTGCCTGCGGCGCGGCGTGCCAGGCGGTAGAGAAAACGGCCGATGCCGGGATCGATCAAAAAGTAATCGGGGTGAACCGTCAGCACGTCCGGGTTCTTGCCTTCTGTGATCTCGCGGTACATCCAATCAGCTAGCTCGATCTCGATGTACTCCGGCCGCCCGGTTTCGCTCTTTACGATCTTGTAGCGGCTAATCAAGGCTTCACCCTCGGATACCGTCACCAGGCGGCCGTTCTTGGCCTTCTTCGTACGCTGCATGGCAACGTGCGTGGTGTTTAACCGAATGCAGGTTTCTACCAGGTCGTCTTTCTGCTTTCCGCCATCGGCTCGCCGGCAGAACTTGAGTACGTCCGCAACGTGTGGACGGAACACGCGGCCGGGCTTGTCTCCCTTCCCTTCCCGGTATCGGTTCATGGATTCGGTTAGATGGGAAACCGCCATCAGTACCAGGTCGTAATCCCACACACTGGCCATGCCGGCCGGCCCTGCGGAAACCTCTACGTGCCCGTCTGGAAGCTCGTAGCGGATCACCTCGCCAGCTCGTCGGTCACGCTTCGACAGACGGAAAACGGCCACGTCCATGATGCTGCGACTATCGCGGGTGCCCACGTCATAGAGCATCGGAACGAAAAAATCTGGTTGCTCGTCGCCCTTGGGCGGCTTCCTAATCGACGGCGCACCGGCTGCCGGCGGTTGCCGGGATTCTTTGCGGATTCGATCAGCGGCCGCTTGCCACGATTCACCGGGGCGTGCTTCTGCCTCGATGCGTTGCCGCTGGGCGGCCTGCGCGGCCTTCAACTTCTCCACCAGGTCATCACCCAGCGCCGCGCCGATTTGTACCGGGCCGGATGGTTTGCGACCGCTCACGCCGATTCCTCGGGCTTGGGGGTTCCAGTGCCATTGCAGGGCCGGCAGACAACCCAGCCGCTTACGCCTGGCCAACCGCCCGTTCCTCCACACATGGGGCATTCCACGGCGTCGGTGCCTGGTTGTTCTTGATTTTCCATGCCGCCTCCTTTAGCCGCTAAAATTCATCTACTCATTTATTCATTTGCTCATTTACTCTGGTAGCTGCGCGATGTATTCAGATAGCAGCTCGGTAATGGTCTTGCCTTGGCGTACCGCGTACATCTTCAGCTTGGTGTGATCCTCCGCCGGCAACTGAAAGTTGACCCGCTTCATGGCTGGCGTGTCTGCCAGGCTGGCCAACGTTGCAGCCTTGCTGCTGCGTGCGCTCGGACGGCCGGCACTTAGCGTGTTTGTGCTTTTGCTCATTTTCTCTTTACCTCATTAACTCAAATGAGTTTTGATTTAATTTCAGCGGCCAGCGCCTGGACCTCGCGGGCAGCGTCGCCCTCGGGTTCTGATTCAAGAACGGTTGTGCCGGCGGCGGCAGTGCCTGGGTAGCTCACGCGCTGCGTGATACGGGACTCAAGAATGGGCAGCTCGTACCCGGCCAGCGCCTCGGCAACCTCACCGCCGATGCGCGTGCCTTTGATCGCCCGCGACACGACAAAGGCCGCTTGTAGCCTTCCATCCGTGACCTCAATGCGCTGCTTAACCAGCTCCACCAGGTCGGCGGTGGCCCATATGTCGTAAGGGCTTGGCTGCACCGGAATCAGCACGAAGTCGGCTGCCTTGATCGCGGACACAGCCAAGTCCGCCGCCTGGGGCGCTCCGTCGATCACTACGAAGTCGCGCCGGCCGATGGCCTTCACGTCGCGGTCAATCGTCGGGCGGTCGATGCCGACAACGGTTAGCGGTTGATCTTCCCGCACGGCCGCCCAATCGCGGGCACTGCCCTGGGGATCGGAATCGACTAACAGAACATCGGCCCCGGCGAGTTGCAGGGCGCGGGCTAGATGGGTTGCGATGGTCGTCTTGCCTGACCCGCCTTTCTGGTTAAGTACAGCGATAACCTTCATGCGTTCCCCTTGCGTATTTGTTTATTTACTCATCGCATCATATACGCAGCGACCGCATGACGCAAGCTGTTTTACTCAAATACACATCACCTTTTTAGACGGCGGCGCTCGGTTTCTTCAGCGGCCAAGCTGGCCGGCCAGGCCGCCAGCTTGGCATCAGACAAACCGGCCAGGATTTCATGCAGCCGCACGGTTGAGACGTGCGCGGGCGGCTCGAACACGTACCCGGCCGCGATCATCTCCGCCTCGATCTCTTCGGTAATGAAAAACGGTTCGTCCTGGCCGTCCTGGTGCGGTTTCATGCTTGTTCCTCTTGGCGTTCATTCTCGGCGGCCGCCAGGGCGTCGGCCTCGGTCAATGCGTCCTCACGGAAGGCACCGCGCCGCCTGGCCTCGGTGGGCGTCACTTCCTCGCTGCGCTCAAGTGCGCGGTACAGGGTCGAGCGATGCACGCCAAGCAGTGCAGCCGCCTCTTTCACGGTGCGGCCTTCCTGGTCGATCAGCTCGCGGGCGTGCGCGATCTGTGCCGGGGTGAGGGTAGGGCGGGGGCCAAACTTCACGCCTCGGGCCTTGGCGGCCTCGCGCCCGCTCCGGGTGCGGTCGATGATTAGGGAACGCTCGAACTCGGCAATGCCGGCGAACACGGTCAACACCATGCGGCCGGCCGGCGTGGTGGTGTCGGCCCACGGCTCTGCCAGGCTACGCAGGCCCGCGCCGGCCTCCTGGATGCGCTCGGCAATGTCCAGTAGGTCGCGGGTGCTGCGGGCCAGGCGGTCTAGCCTGGTCACTGTCACAACGTCGCCAGGGCGTAGGTGGTCAAGCATCCTGGCCAGCTCCGGGCGGTCGCGCCTGGTGCCGGTGATCTTCTCGGAAAACAGCTTGGTGCAGCCGGCCGCGTGCAGTTCGGCCCGTTGGTTGGTCAAGTCCTGGTCGTCGGTGCTGACGCGGGCATAGCCCAGCAGGCCAGCGGCGGCGCTCTTGTTCATGGCGTAATGTCTCCGGTTCTAGTCGCAAGTATTCTACTTTATGCGACTAAAACACGCGACAAGAAAACGCCAGGAAAAGGGCAGGGCGGCAGCCTGTCGCGTAACTTAGGACTTGTGCGACATGTCGTTTTCAGAAGACGGCTGCACTGAACGTCAGAAGCCGACTGCACTATAGCAGCGGAGGGGTTGGATCTAGTTCTAGCTAGTTCTAGAGCGGCCCCTATCGTTTCCACGATCAGCGATCGGCTCGTTGCCCTGCGCCGCTCCAAAGCCCGCGACGCAGCGCCGGCAGGCAGAGCAAGTAGAGGGCAGCGCCTGCAATCCATGCCCACCCGTTCCACGTTGTTATAGAAGCCGCATAGATCGCCGTGAAGAGGAGGGGTCCGACGATCGAGGTCAGGCTGGTGAGCGCCGCCAGTGAGCCTTGCAGCTGCCCCTGACGTTCCTCATCCACCTGCCTGGACAACATTGCTTGCAGCGCCGGCATTCCGATGCCACCCGAAGCAAGCAGGACCATGATCGGGAACGCCATCCATCCCCGTGTCGCGAAGGCAAGCAGGATGTAGCCTGTGCCGTCGGCAATCATTCCGAGCATGAGTGCCCGCCTTTCGCCGAGCCGGGCGGCTACAGGGCCGGTGATCATTGCCTGGGCGAGTGAATGCAGAATGCCAAATGCGGCAAGCGAAATGCCGATCGTGGTCGCGTCCCAGTGAAAGCGATCCTCGCCGAAAATGACCCAAAGCGCGGCCGGCACCTGTCCGACAAGTTGCATGATGAAGAAGACCGCCATCAGGGCGGCGACGACGGTCATGCCCCGGGCCCACCGGAACGAAGCGAGCGGGTTGAGAGCCTCCCGGCGTAACGGCCGGCGTTCGCCTTTGTGCGACTCCGGCAAAAGGAAACAGCCCGTCAGGAAATTGAGGCCGTTCAAGGCTGCCGCGGCGAAGAACGGAGCGTGGGGGGAGAAACCGCCCATCAGCCCACCGAGCACAGGTCCCGCGACCATCCCGAACCCGAAACAGGCGCTCATGAAGCCGAAGTGCCGCGCGCGCTCATCGCCATCAGTGATATCGGCAATATAAGCGCCGGCTACCGCCCCAGTCGCCCCGGTGATGCCGGCCACGATCCGCCCGATATAGAGAACCCAAAGGAAAGGCGCTGTCGCCATGATGGCGTAGTCGACAGTGGCGCCGGCCAGCGAGACGAGCAAGATTGGCCGCCGCCCGAAACGATCCGACAGCGCGCCCAGCACAGGTGCGCAGGCAAATTGCACCAACGCATACAGCGCCAGCAGAATGCCATAGTGGGCGGTGACGTCGTTCGAGTGAACCAGATCGCGCAGGAGGCCCGGCAGCACCGGCATAATCAGGCCGATGCCGACAGCGTCGAGCGCGACAGTGCTCAGAATTACGATCAGGGGTATGTTGGGTTTCACGTCTGGCCTCCGGACCAGCCTCCGCTGGTCCGATTGAACGCGCGGATTCTTTATCACTGATAAGTTGGTGGACATATTATGTTTATCAGTGATAAAGTGTCAAGCATGACAAAGTTGCAGCCGAATACAGTGATCCGTGCCGCCCTGGACCTGTTGAACGAGGTCGGCGTAGACGGTCTGACGACACGCAAACTGGCGGAACGGTTGGGGGTTCAGCAGCCGGCGCTTTACTGGCACTTCAGGAACAAGCGGGCGCTGCTCGACGCACTGGCCGAAGCCATGCTGGCGGAGAATCATACGCATTCGGTGCCGAGAGCCGACGACGACTGGCGCTCATTTCTGATCGGGAATGCCCGCAGCTTCAGGCAGGCGCTGCTCGCCTACCGCGATGGCGCGCGCATCCATGCCGGCACGCGACCGGGCGCACCGCAGATGGAAACGGCCGACGCGCAGCTTCGCTTCCTCTGCGAGGCGGGTTTTTCGGCCGGGGACGCCGTCAATGCGCTGATGACAATCAGCTACTTCACTGTTGGGGCCGTGCTTGAGGAGCAGGCCGGCGACAGCGATGCCGGCGAGCGCGGCGGCACCGTTGAACAGGCTCCGCTCTCGCCGCTGTTGCGGGCCGCGATAGACGCCTTCGACGAAGCCGGTCCGGACGCAGCGTTCGAGCAGGGACTCGCGGTGATTGTCGATGGATTGGCGAAAAGGAGGCTCGTTGTCAGGAACGTTGAAGGACCGAGAAAGGGTGACGATTGATCAGGACCGCTGCCGGAGCGCAACCCACTCACTACAGCAGAGCCATGTAGACAACATCCCCTCCCCCTTTCCACCGCGTCAGACGCCCGTAGCAGCCCGCTACGGGCTTTTTCATGCCCTGCCCTAGCGTCCAAGCCTCACGGCCGCGCTCGGCCTCTCTGGCGGCCTTCTGGCGCTGAGGTCTGCCTCGTGAAGAAGGTGTTGCTGACTCATACCAGGCCTGAATCGCCCCATCATCCAGCCAGAAAGTGAGGGAGCCACGGTTGATGAGAGCTTTGTTGTAGGTGGACCAGTTGGTGATTTTGAACTTTTGCTTTGCCACGGAACGGTCTGCGTTGTCGGGAAGATGCGTGATCTGATCCTTCAACTCAGCAAAAGTTCGATTTATTCAACAAAGCCGCCGTCCCGTCAAGTCAGCGTAATGCTCTGCCAGTGTTACAACCAATTAACCAATTCTGATTAGAAAAACTCATCGAGCATCAAATGAAACTGCAATTTATTCATATCAGGATTATCAATACCATATTTTTGAAAAAGCCGTTTCTGTAATGAAGGAGAAAACTCACCGAGGCAGTTCCATAGGATGGCAAGATCCTGGTATCGGTCTGCGATTCCGACTCGTCCAACATCAATACAACCTATTAATTTCCCCTCGTCAAAAATAAGGTTATCAAGTGAGAAATCACCATGAGTGACGACTGAATCCGGTGAGAATGGCAAAAGCTGGCCGCCACGGCGATATCGGATCCATATGACGTCGACGCGTCTGCAGAAGCTTCGAATTCGAGCTGGCACGACAGGTTTCCCGACTGGAAAGCGGGCAGTGAGCGCAACGCAATTAATGTGAGTTAGCTCACTCATTAGGCACCCCAGGCTTTACACTTTATGCTTCCGGCTCGTATGTTGTGTGGAATTGTGAGCGGATAACAATTTCACACAGGAAACAGCTATGACCATGATTACGCCAAGCTATTTAGGTGACACTATAGAATACTCAAGCTATGCATCCAACGCGTTGG
>NZ_JBCHWD010000019.1:0-6442 GCF_059801225.1 Serratia sp. Ae19-1
TAGGCGGGTTTTTTATTCTCTGGCGATCGGCGCTTAGCGTTTGATCTGGCCCAGCAGGAAATCAACGATTTCACCGGTTTTGATCATTTGCTTCTCGCCGACGCGGCGGTTCTTGTACTCGATCTCTTCGTTATCGAGGTTACGATCGCCGATAACGATAGAGTGCGGCACGCCGATCAGTTCCATATCCGCGAACATCACGCCCGGACGCTCTTTGCGGTCATCGAGGATCACATCGATGCCGTGGGAGCGCAGGGTGTTGTACAGCTCTTCCGCCAGCGCCTGCACGCGGAATGACTTGTGCATGTTCATCGGCAGGATCGCCACCTGGAACGGCGCGATGGCGTCCGGCCAGATGATACCGCGTTCGTCGTGGTTCTGCTCGATGGCGGCAGCCACGACGCGCGTAACCCCGATGCCGTAGCAACCCATGGTCAGCACCTGGTTGCGGCCGTCTTCACCCTGCACGGTCGCTTTCATCGCTTCCGAGTACTTGGTGCCGAGCTGGAAGATATGGCCCACTTCGATGCCGCGTTTGATCAGCAGCGTACCCTGACCGTCCGGGCTGGCGTCGCCTTCCACCACGTTACGGATATCGGCCACCTGCGGCAGCGGCAGATCGCGCTCCCAGTTGATGCCGAAGTAGTGTTTGCCGTCAACGTTGGCACCGGCGCCGAAATCGCTCATCGCCGCGACGCTGCGATCGGCAACCACCGGCATCGGCAGCTTGACTGGGCCAAGCGAGCCTGGGCCGGCACCGACGATGGCGCGGATCTCTTCTTCGGTGGCGAAGGTCAGCGGCGCGGCAACCTGCGCCAGCTTCTCGGCCTTGACTTCGTTCAGCTCGTGATCGCCGCGCACCAGCAGGGCGACCAGCTTGTGGCCGCTCTCTTCGGTGGCGCGAACCATCAGCGTCTTCACGGTTTTTTCCACCGGCAGCTGGAATTGCTCGACCAGCTCGGCGATGGTTTTGGCGTTCGGCGTATCCACCAGGCGCAGCTCTTCGCTGGCTGCGGCGCGCGGCTCTGCCGGAGCGACCGCTTCCGCCAGCTCGATGTTAGCGGCGAAATCGGAACCGGTGGAGAACACGATATCGTCTTCACCGCTCTGCGCCAGCACCTGGAATTCGTGCGAGGCGCTGCCGCCGATCGAGCCGGTATCCGCCTGCACCGGACGGAAATCCAGGCCCATGCGGCTGAAGATTTTGCTGTACGCTTCGTACATTGCGTCGTAAGTCTCCTGCAGAGACTCCTGTGAGGTGTGGAAGGAGTAGGCATCCTTCATCAGGAACTCACGGGAACGCATCACGCCGAAACGCGGGCGCACTTCATCACGGAACTTGGTCTGGATCTGGAAGAAGTTCAGCGGCAGCTGTTTGTACGAACTGATCTCGTTGCGGATCAGATCGGTGATCACTTCTTCATGCGTCGGGCCCAGTACGAACGGACGATCGCCGCGGTCGACGAAGCGCAGCAGCTCGGGGCCGTATTGCTCCCAACGGCCGCTTTCCTGCCACAGATCGGCAGGCTGAACCACCGGCATGGAAACTTCGATCGCGTTAGCATTGTTCATTTCTTCGCGAACGATGTTTTCAACCTTTTTCAGAACGCGCAGGCCGGTCGGCAGCCAGGTGTAAAGACCGGAGGCCAGCTTGCGGATCATCCCGGCGCGCAGCATCAGCTGGTGGCTGATCACTTCGGCGTCGGCAGGTGTCTCCTTCAAAGTGGAGAGCAGATATTGGCTAGTACGCATGGTGTTTTGGTTCCGTTAGAACTGCAAATTGCATCGGGCTGCCAGAGTGGCGGCCAAAAAGTGATTTAGTTTACCAGCGCGAGCGGGTCGCCAAAAGAGAGGCGGCGGAATTTTAACGCGGGTCGAGCGACAGCACTTCGGTGTGACCGTCCACGACGCGCCAGCGCACGTTGAAATCCAGCAGCCAGACGGCGTAATCCCGTTCGACGTCCTCTCCTTTACGATAGGCGGGACGGGGATCTTGCGCCAGCACCTGGCTGATAAAACGCCTTAAATGTGGATAGTGCGCCTGATGTTGCTGCAGCTGCTGCTCGGCCTGCGGCGCAAAACGCACCGGCATATCGCCGGCGGGCGCGGCCTGGGCAAAACCGGCGCGGGCCTGCGGCTGGCTCTCGGCGAACGGCAGATAAGGCTTGATGTCCACCACCGGGGTGCCGTCGACCAGATCGAGGCTGCCCAGCTCGAGCGCCACTTCGCCGTTTTTTACCCGCACGCCTTTCAGTTCAATGAGGGACATGCCGAGCGGATTGGGGCGAAAGGTGGATCGAGTGGCGAACACGCCCATACGGGCATTGCCGCCCAGGCGCGGTGGGCGCACCGTTGGCCGCCAGCCGCCCTCCATGGTTTGATGGAAGATGAACATCACCCACAGATGGCTGAAATCGCTGAGGCCTCGCACCGCTTCCGCCTGGTTGTAGGGCGGCAGCAGCAGCAGTTCACCGCCGCCGTCTTCGACCAGCCCCGGTTGGCGGGGAACGGCGAATTTTTCTTTATACGGCGAGCGGATCACGCCGATCTGCTCGAAAACGAATTCGGTCATTTGGACGAGACGTTAAGCGCCGAGCCCTGACAAACGGCCTGCTGATAGCAACCGGCGACGCCGCTGACAATCTGGCAGTCGTGCAGCAGCACGGCGTTGGCCTTCATGTAAGACGCACGGATTTGCATGCGTTTACGGGCGGTGGCCAGATTTGGTGGAGAGTCTTGCACGGTGGTTTGGCACGATTCGCCGGACACTTCACCCAGATCGCGGAACGGCTTGCCCACGAGTTCTTCTGCACTTTTATACAGTTTTACCGGAGCGGGACGGGCGGCCGGCGTGGTTTTGGCCGGAGCGGTGGTGGTCGGCTTGCTGGTGCTGCTTGTTGAGGACGGCGCGATACGCTGCGATGAACATCCGGCCAGCGCGAGCGCTAACAAACAGAGAGGTAAAACACGCATTGAGATTCCTCTGCCTTAATGAAAGTGGCGCTATTGAAGCAAGCTATGGCGGAAATAACAAGACGGGCCTTGGCCCGTCTTGCAATTATAGGAATAAAATGGGTGAATAAGCGCTTACCAGCCTTTCACCGCTCCGCCGTTGAAGATTTTGTTGGCGGCTGCGTCAACTTCGTCAGACTGATAGGCCTGAACGAATTTCTTCACGTTTTCCGCATCTTTGTTATCTTCGCGTGCAACCAGCAGGTTGACGTAAGGCGAGTCTTTATCTTCCACGAACAGACCGTCTTTCGCCGGCGTCAGGCCGATCTGGCTGGCGTAGGTGGTGTTGATCACCGCCAGCGCGATCTGCTGATCGTCCAGAGAACGCGGCAGCTGAGGCGCTTCCAGCTCAACCAGCTTCAGGTTTTTCGGGTTCTCGGTCACGTCCAGCACGGTCGGCAGCAGGCCAACGCCGTCTTTCAGCTTGATCAGACCAACTTTCTGCAGCAGCAGCAGCGAACGGCCCAGGTTGGTCGGATCGTTAGGCAGCGCGATCTGCGAACCTTCTTTCAGCTCGTCCAGCGATTTGATTTTCTTGGAGTAACCGGCGATCGGGTAAACGAAGGTGTTGCCGACCGGCACCAGCTTGTAACCGCGGTCTTTGATCTGCTGATCCAGATAAGGCTTGTGCTGGAAGGCGTTCAGATCGATATCGCCTTTGCTCAGCGCTTCGTTAGGCAGCACGTAGTCGTTGAAGGTCACCAGCTCGACGTCCAGACCGTATTTCTCTTTCGCCACTTTCTGCGCCACTTCGGCGACTTGCTGCTCAGCGCCGACGATCACGCCGACTTTGATGTGGTTTGGATTCTTTTCATCCTGGCCGCAGCCCGTCAGAGCCAGAGTGCCGATCAGTGCGCCAATTGCCGCGATGGATTTAAATTTTAACGACATATCCCTTCCTCATTAGACTCGCATTAATATGCTGTGAAACTATTTATGGGTAACGGCTTTGACGATGCGATCGCCGCAGAACTGGATCAGATAAACCAAAACTACCAGTAATACTAATACGGTATTCATCACTGTGGCGTTATAACCGATATAACCGTATTGGTAACCGATTTGCCCCAGGCCACCGGCGCCGACAGCGCCGCCCATGGCCGAGTAACCCACCAGGGTGATCAGGGTGATGGTCGCGGCGTTAACCAGGCCCGGCAGGGCTTCCGGCAGCAACACTTTCTTGATGATCTGCATCGGTGTGGCGCCCATGGCGCGCGCGGCTTCCACCAGGCCGGACGGGATTTCCAGCAGGGCGTTTTCCACCATGCGCGCGATGAACGGCGCGGCGCCCACGGTCAACGGCACGATGGCCGCCTGCAGACCGATCGAGGTGCCGACGATCATGCGGGTAAACGGAATCATCCAAACCAGCAGAATAATGAACGGGATGGAACGGAAGATGTTCACCAGCCCGGACAAAATTTTATACAGCGAATTGTTGGCGATGATCTGCCCCGGGCGGGTGACATACAACAGCACGCCTACCGGCAGGCCGAGCACGAAACCGAAGAAGCCGGAGACAAAGGTCATCATGACGGTTTCCCATACGCCACGCGCCATCAACCACATCATTGCCTCAGACATAACCCAGAACCTCTACTTTTACCTGATTTTCTTGCAGGAACTTAATCGTCGCCAGCGCTTCTTCGTCGCTGCCGTGCAGCTCCGCCAGCATCACGCCGAATTTCACGCCGCCGGCATAATCCATCTGGGCGCTGATAATGTTGTTGTTCACGTTGAAGCGGCGAGCGGCTTCAGACAGCAGCGGCGCATCGACCGACTGGCCGGTGAACTCCAGACGCAGCAGCGGCTGGCGGCCGCCCTGACGCTCCGGCGACAGGCGCGCGGCGTAGTCGTCCGGGATATCCAGATGCAGCGTGGACTGAATGAACTGTTGGGCCAGCGGGGTTTTCGGGTGTGAGAACACTTCGCTGACGCTGTCTTTTTCGATCAGCTGCCCCTGGCTGATGACCGCGACCTGGTCGCAAATGCGTTTCACCACGTCCATTTCGTGGGTGATCAGCAGAATGGTCAGGCCCAGGCGGCGGTTGATGTCTTTCAGCAGTTCCAGGATGGAACGGGTGGTGGCCGGATCCAGCGCGCTGGTGGCTTCGTCGCACAGCAGCACTTTAGGGTTGCTGGCCAGCGCACGGGCGATCGCCACGCGCTGTTTCTGGCCGCCGGACAGGTTGGCCGGGTAGGCGTCGTGTTTGTCCGCCAGGCCAACCAGCTCCAGCAGTTCGGTCACGCGTTTCTTGATCTCGGCGCGCGGCGTATTGTCCAGCTCCAGCGGCAGCGCCACGTTACCGAACACCGTGCGGGAAGAGAGCAGGTTGAAGTGCTGGAAGATCATGCCGATTTGGCGGCGGGCGCGCGTCAGTTCGCTTTCCGACAGGGACGTCAGATCCTGGCCATCGACCAGCACCTGGCCGGAAGTGGGGCGCTCCAGCATGTTGGCGCAGCGGATCAGCGTGCTTTTGCCGGCACCGGAAGACCCGATAACGCCATAGATTTGCCCGGCAGGGACGTGAAGGGTCACGTCAGAGAGCGCGGTAATGGTGCGCGAACCCTGCTGGAACACTTTAGTGATGTTAGAAAGTTTAATCATATTCTTCTTATTTTAGCGTGGTTGCCCGTGGCTAGATAAAAGTAAACCTCGGCGTGGAACCAAGGTATGGATCAGATGTTAAGGCGTCTAGACGTCTAAGTCAACGGCCAACGACGTTCTCCGGCGTTCTCAGCGTGGGGTAAAACATGCGATACTGTCAGCGTATACAGGCCCTCAGGAGCAAAGCGGTGACACAAAGCGTTCCAGCAATTTTTCTCGATCGTGACGGTACGATTAATGTTGACCATGGTTATGTCCATGAAATCGACAACTTCCACTTTATCGACGGCGTGATTGACGCCTGTCGCGAACTCAAAAAGATGGGCTTCGCGCTGGTGATGGTGACCAATCAGTCCGGCATTGCGCGCGGCAAGTTCAGCGAAGACCAGTTTATGTACCTGACCGAGTGGATGGATTGGTCGCTGGCCGATCGCGACGTTGACTTCGACGGCATCTATTTCTGCCCGCATCATCCGGAGGCGGTAGTAGAAGAGTATCGTCAGGTGTGCGACTGCCGTAAACCGCAGCCGGGCATGCTGCTGCAAGCGCAGCAGGAATTGAACATCGATATGGCCGCTTCTTATATGGTGGGCGATAAACCGGAAGACATGCAGGCGGCGATCGCGGCCGGCGTCGGCACCAAGGTGCTGGTGCGTACCGGCAAGCCGGTAACGGAGCAGGGCGAAAAGTTGGCCGATTGGGTGCTAAATAGCCTGGCGGACCTGCCGGCAGCCATCAAAAAGCGGGTTTAATAGGCGTTACGAATGAATAGTGAGCGGTCAGATAAAAAAAGCATATTATCGCTTGTCATTCTGAACCGGC
>NZ_JBCHWD010000002.1:0-1005659 GCF_059801225.1 Serratia sp. Ae19-1
GGAGAACCCGAGGGTTCTCCTTTTTGTTTGCCCGTGAGCCTGGCCGTTACGGCTTGGCCTTGCGAATCGGTTTGCGCGGCGGCCGGTTGGACGGCGTGCGCTGCCGATTGATGTCGGTGTGTTTGGTCAACGCCGGACGGGTATGGCGCTGCAGACGTTTCGCTTCGCGCTGCTCATCGATGCTCGGCGCCGGCACCAGGCAATCGCGACGGCTGCCGATCAGGTGCTTCAGCCCCATCTCTTCCAGCGCGGTGCGGATCAGCGCCCAGTTGGCCGGATCGTGGTAACGCAGCAGCGCCTTATGCAGACGACGCTGGCGATCGCCGCGCGGCACCACCACATCTTCGCTCTTGTACCCCACCTTGCTCAGCGGGTTTTTGCCGCTGTAATACATGGTGGTGGAGTTGGCCATCGGCGAAGGATAGAAGTTCTGCACCTGATCGAGGCGGAAACGGTTCTTCTTCAGCCACAGCGCCAGGTTCACCATGTCTTCATCACGGGTGCCCGGGTGCGACGAGATAAAGTATGGGATCAGATACTGCTCTTTGCCCGCCAGCTTCGAATAGTGATCAAACAGCTGCTTGAAGCGATCGTAGCTGCCCATGCCCGGTTTCATCATCTTCGACAGCGGGCCTTCTTCGGTGTGCTCCGGCGCGATCTTCAGGTAGCCGCCGACGTGGTGGGTCGCCAGTTCCTTGATATAGCGCGGATCTTCCACCGCCAGATCGTAACGTACCCCGGAGGCGATCAGGATCTTCTTGATGCCCTCCAGCGAACGCGCGCGGCGGTAAAGCTTGATGGTCGGCTCGTGGTTGGTATCCATATAAGTGCAGATCTCCGGATACACGCACGAGGCGCGGCGGCAGGTCTGCTCAGCGCGCGGGTTGGTGCAACGCAGCATATACATGTTGGCGGTCGGGCCGCCCAGATCGGAGATCACGCCGGTAAAGCCCGGCACCTTGTCACGGATCTCTTCGATTTCGCGAACGATCGAATCTTCCGAACGGCTCTGGATGATGCGCCCTTCGTGCTCGGTGATCGAACAGAACGAACAGCCGCCGTAGCAGCCGCGCATGATGTTCACCGAGAAACGGATCATGTCATAGGCCGGAATGCGATCCTGGCCGTAGGACGGGTGCGGTACGCGTTGATAAGGCAGGGCGAAGACGCTGTCCATCTCCGGCGTGGTCAGCGGGATCGCCGGCGGGTTGATCCACACGTAGCGATCGCCGTGTTTTTGCATCAGCGCGCGGGCGCAGCCTGGGTTGGTTTCATGGTGCAAAATACGCGAGGTGTGCGCATACAGCACCTTGTCGCCCTTCACTTTCTCGAAGGACGGCAGCAGCACGTAGGTCTTCTCCCACGGCTTCGGTTTGGCGGCGCGCACGGTGACAGGTTTGGCTTCCGGCTCTTTCGGCTTGGCGCCGTCGGCGCACGGCAGATCCTCGCCATACGGGTTCGGGATAGGTTCGATGCGGCCCGGCTTGTCGAGGCGGGTGGAATCCACGCCGCTCCAACCCGGCAGCGCTTCTTTGCGCATCACCGCAGTATTGCGGATATCGTGGATATCGCCGATCTTCTCACCGGCGGCCAGACGGTGCGCCACTTCCACCAGCGGACGCTCGCCGTTGCCGTAGATCAGCATGTCGGCCTTGGAATCCACCAGCACCGAGCGGCGCACGGTATCAGACCAGTAATCGTAGTGGGCGATGCGACGCAGACTGGCTTCAATGCCGCCCAGCACGATCGGCACGTCTTTATAGGCTTCTTTGCAGCGCTGGCTGTAGACCAGGGTGGCGCGATCCGGCCGCTTGCCGCCGACGTTGCCGGCGGTATAGGCATCGTCGTGGCGCAGTTTGCGATCGGCGGTGTAGCGGTTGATCATCGAGTCCATGTTACCGGCGGTGATGCCGAAGAACAGGTTCGGTTTCCCCAACCGCATGAAGTCTTCTTTATTGCTCCAGTCCGGCTGCGCGATGATGCCGACGCGAAAGCCTTGCGCTTCCAGCATGCGGCCGATGATCGCCATGCCGAAGCTTGGGTGATCGACGTAGGCGTCGCCGCTGATGATGATCACGTCGCAGCTGTCCCAGCCCAGTTGATCCATCTCTGCCCGCGACATCGGTAAAAACGGCGCGGTGCCAAAACATTCGGCCCAATAAGGCTTATAGGAAAACAGTTCACGATCGGGTTGGATCAGGCTGGTGGTGCTCATTCTGCTGCTCTTTTTACAGGTTAATTAATCGCCGGGCGGCGATTATACGCACTAGCAGCAAAAAGAGCATGGTTATTTCGCTAACCGTTCACTTCGAATTCATAAACGTCGCTGCGGCACAAAATATCGCTGAACTCCAGCGCCTCACCCTGAGCGTTGCGGCTGGTTTGGATGATGTGCAACAACGGCGCGCCGCACGGCACGTTCAGCAGTTCGGCGACCTCGTCGCTGCAGGACACCGCCTTCAGCAAAAAGTGTTTATCCTCCGGCACGATGCCGCGCGATTGCCATAACGCATACAGCGAGTGTTCCAGCTGCGCCGGTTCGGGCAAGAAGCGCGGTGGTATATAGGTGGTTTCCAGCGAGACCGGGCTGCCGTTCAGCAAGCGTAACCGCCGCAGTTTGATCACTTCATCCCCCTCCGCCAGTCCCAACGCCGCCGCGGCCTTGGCCGGCGCGCCGACTCGGGTGCGCAGCAGCCATCGATTGCTGACGCGGCTGCCATGACGCAGCGCCTGAGCGGTAAACCCGCTGTCCTTATCGAGGGAATAGCCGATGCGCATCGCCACGCGGGTGCCAACGCCCTGCTGCCGCGAAATCAGCCCCTTCTCCTCCAGCAGCTTCATCGCCTTGCTGACGGTGACACGCGACAGCGCCAAACCTTCCGCCATCTGCCGTTCCGGCGGCAGAAATGCCTCCGCCGCCAACACCTGCTGCCTGATCGCGGTTTCTATCGCCGTCGCCAGCTGAATATAACGCGGCGCTACCGCCCCCTGGGCCAGATGGCCACGCAGCCAGGCCATAAAATCCGTCATTCGCCAACCCTCTTGTCTCGCCATTTGTCCCTGGTTCGCCGTTATCCTATCGCCGGTTCGGCGACAAAGCCCCTCACCTTAACTAAAATATCGCTAATGTTTTCAGTGTGGCATCACAATTTTTGCCTAATGGACTTTCATTGGATCTAGATCGCGCGTAATCTGTGCTTATTGATGTTGATACATCAATCGCACCAACACCAGGGACCCACTTTAAAAACAATAAAAAACCCGCTGCCAGCCCTAAAGGATACCCTTGATGGCCGGTAGCGGGCCTATACTGTCAGCACAAACGGCCGAGAATAAGCAACGTAGCTAATGGATAGCCTGCTCACTGCTCATCGCCGCATCACAGGATCCCCTCGCGGTGGGCGAACCGGATCGATGTCGGCAAATAGAAAGGTTCCCGCTTCGCCAAACCCCGCTGCAGACCCACTCTTTGACTACACTCATTGGCGCCGTGCGGCCGACGTGCCTCACCCGAAAAGACGGGCATCGCCCTCACTTTGACAGACCTGGCGGCATCAGCCGCTATACACTGCGCGGTATCGACACCTGTCCCGACCGCGGGATAGCCAGCGTCAACCGCGCCAACGGAATCGATTTTCAGTCAACTGCGGCGGCCCTCGCGGCCCTGCGCAACAGGGATCATTTGCTATGACCGATATCAATCGCAATGAAGCATGGAAGGTAGAGAGCACCGGTATCGACCGGGTGCCTGACGCGGAGCAAACCGGTAAGCCCATCGAGCTGTTTTGGATCTGGTCGGCAGCCAATATCGGCATTCTCGGCGTGGTGTACGGCGCCATCATCGTCGGCTTCGGCTTGTCATTCCTGCAATCGGTACTCGCCGCACTGGTCGGCGTCGCCAGTTTCGTGCTGGTCGGCCTCACCAGCTTCGCCGGCAAGCGCGGGCGCACCTCTACGCTGACGCTCTCGCGGGTGATTTTCGGCCTGAAGGGCAACGTGGCGCCGACCCTGTTCAGTTGGATCAATCTGATGGGTTGGGAAGCGGTCAACGTGATCACCGGCACCCTGACGCTGGCGGCGCTGTTCGAGGCCTTCGGGCTCGGAACCAGCCACCTGCTGACCGCGCTCAGCCTGCTGCTGTTCGGCGGGCTCACTATCGTTGTCAGCCTGCTGGGGCAAAATACCGTGGTCTGGATGCAAAGCTGGTTCAGCCGCATCTTCGGCACCATGACGCTGATCGTGGTGCTGTATATCCTGTTCAATACCGAGTGGAGCCAGGTGCTGGCGCTGCCTTCCGGCAGTTGGTTAACCGGCTTCCTGCCTGCGGTCTCGGTGATCGCCGCCGGCACCGGCATCAGTTGGGCGATCGCCGGCGCCGATTACAGCCGCTATCAAAGCCCGAACTCCTCGAGCAAAAGCATTTTCGCCGCAGTGATGGGCGGTGCCTGCTTGCCGCTGATGCTGCTGATGCTGGCCGGCATCCTGCTTTCCGTGCAGTTGCCCGATCTGGCCAGCGCCGCCAACCCCATCGCGCTGATTGGCTCGGTGCTGCCCGCCTGGATGGCCATTCCTTATCTGCTGGCCGCCACCGCCGGCATCGTCACCATCGCGGTGCTCAGCCTGTATTCCGCCAGCCTTAACCTGCTGACCATCGGCGTGCAGGTCAAACAGTGGTTGGCGGTGTCGATCGACGCCGTAGTGGTGTTGGGCATCGCGCTGTATGTGCTGTTCATCTCCGGCGACTTTATGGGGCCGTTCATCTCCTTCCTGGTGTTCTGCGGCGTATTCCTGGCGGCCTGGGAGGCGATTTTCCTGCTCGATTACCTGTGCCTGCGCCGCCGCCACGGGTATGATGGCAACGCTTTGTACGGCCTGCATGGCCAGAACCGCGGCGTGCGCAAAGCCCCGCTGTTCTGCTGGTTCCTCGGCGCCCTGTGCGGCCTGCTGGTCACCAAAACCGGTTTTATCGACGGCCCGCTGGCCAAAGGCTTGTTCGCCGATTCCAGCCTGGGGCTGTTTGTGTCGTTTGCGGTGAGTCTGATCGCTTACGGTCTGTACCTGACCCAACGCAGAGAACATCAATGAGTGAGTGGGAAGCTGTAACACCTGTCCTGGTGATTGGGGGCGCGGTCGGCGATCTGGTGATGACGCTGCCGCGCCTGCCGACCAGCGGCGAAGATATCGAAGCCCAGCCGCAGGCGCGGCAAATCGGCGGCTGCGCGTTCAACGTGGCGCGCGCGCTGGTGCACCTCGAGGCGCCGGTGATCAACGGCATGCCGGTCGGCAACGGCGAATGGGGCGCGGCGATCGAAGCCGCTATGGGCGAGCTCGGGCTGGAGGTGCTGTTGCGTCACGGCCAGATGGATAACGGCTGGTGCCTGGCGCTGGTGGAACCGAACGGCGAACGCACCTTCATCACGGTTTCCGGTTGTGAAAGCCAGTGGAATAAAGCGCAGCTGGCCACGCTGCCGCTGGCGGAGCACACTCTGATCTACGCCAGCGGTTACGAACTGGCGGGCGAAAGCGGCGAGGCGCTGCGCGAGTGGCTGACGCGTATGCCGTTCGACCAACCGCGCCTGATCGATCCCGGCCCGCGCATCGCTCAGCTCAGCGAAGATTTCTTCGCCATGCTCAGCGACAGCCACACCCTGCTGACGCTCAACCGCGACGAGGTGGCCACGCTGTGCGGCGCCGGTGACGCCGTGGAAGCCGCGCAGCGCTATGCCGCCGCGCGTAATCTGACGCTGATTTGCCGCCTGGATCGCGACGGCGCATGGATCTGCGATGGCCGCACGCCGCCGCTGCACGTTCCCGCCTATCCGGTGGACGTGGTCGATACCATCGGCGCGGGCGATGCCCACTGCGCCGGTTTGCTGGCGGGCCTGTCCGCCGGCTGGCCGCTGCCGCAGGCGGTCGATTTGGCCAACCGGGTCGCCGCCTGCGTGGTGGCCAGCCTCGGCGCAGCCAATCCGCCGAGCCGGCAGCAACTGCAACAGCGCTTCCCTCAGGCCTGACGTTGCCGGGCGCAGCCTGGCTGCGCCCTCTGCCTCACTGCGCCGCCGCCGCGCTCTCCTGCGGCTGGTGGCGGTAGTTGAAGCTCAATGCGAAGACGATCCCCAGCACCAGCGTATACAGCGCAAACACCAACCAGATGCTCTGCCAGTCTTTCACGCCGTCATGGCTGAAGAAGTCCACCACCTCGCCACTGGCTAGCGCCCCCAGATAGGCGCCCAAACCGTTGACCATGGTCATGAACAGCCCCTGCGCGCTGGCGCGGATGCGGTGATCGGCCTCCTTCTCGACGAAAATGGCGCCGGAAATATTGAAGAAGTCGAACGCACAGCCGTAGACGATCATCGACAACAACAGCAGCACGAAACCAAAGCCGACCGGCGTGCCATAGGCCAGGAACAGGAAGCGCAGCGTCCAGGCCGCCATGCTGATCAACATGACCTGCTTGATGCCGTAACGGCGCAGGAAGAAGGGAATGGTGAGGATAAAGAACACTTCGGAGATCTGCGACAGCGACAGCAGCACCGCCGGATACCGGACGCTAAGGCTGTCCTGATACAGCGGATTGAGCGACAGATCGTGCAGGAACGGATTGCCGAAGGTATTGGTTATCTGCAGCGCCGCGCCAAGCAACATGGCGAACAGGAAAAACAGCGCCATGCGCCGCTGGCGGAACAGCACCAGCGCATCCAATCCCAGCACGCTGACCCAGCTCTTCGACTCGGCCGCGCGGTTGGTCGGGCAGCGCGGCAACGTCAGCGAGTAGGCGGACAGCAGCAGCGAGGCCGCAGATGCCAGATATAGCTGCAGGTTGCTGAGCTCGATTTGGCTGAAACCGACCAGCCACATCGCCAGAATGAATCCCACCGTGCCGTACACCCGCACCGGCGGAAAGTCCTTCACCGTGTCAAAGCCGTGTTTCTCCAGGCAGAAATAGGAAATGGCGTTGGAGAGCGCGATGGTCGGCATATAGACCATGGCGTTGAACAGCATCACCCAGAACATCAGCATCGGTTGTTCAACCTGCGCCGCACAGTACAGCGCCAGCGCCCCGAGCAGGTGGCAAAGCGCATACAGGTAGTTGGCCTTCATCCACCGGTCGGCGATGATGCCCGCCAGCCCCGGCATGACCAGCGCCGCGATGCCCTTGGCGCTGTAGACCATCCCCACCTGCATGCCGCTGAAATGCAGCGTGTTGATCATGTAGGAGCCCAGCGTCACCAGCCAGGCACCCCAGATAAAGAACTGCAGGAAAATCATTAACTTCAATCGTGTTTTTATCGCCATCGCCATCACCTTGTTATTATGCTTTCAACGATGATTGGTGCGGCGGGCCCCCTGCAGCCCGCCGCCGGTATGCTTGCGGTGTTACAGCGTTTTGAACAGCTCGCGGATCAGACGCATGAAATCGTCCGCCGCCAGCGCCGCGCAGCTGAGCGTTTGTTCATGGGAGAGCGGGGTATCCGACAGCCCTTCGGCGTAGTTGGTCATCGCGGACACCACCAGCACCTTGAGGCCACAGTGGCGCGCCGTCAGAACTTCCGGCACGATCGACATGCCCACCACGTCACAGCCGAGGGTCTGCATCATGCGGATCTCCGCCGGCGTTTCGAAGTTCGGCCCGGTGTACGCGGCGAACACCCCTTCCGCCAGCGGGATGCCGGCGCTTTCGGCCACCGCCGCCAACTGGGCGCGCAGATCGCGATCGTAAGCGTTCGCCAGGCTGAAGAAGCGCGGCCCGAAGCGATCGTCATTGGCGCCGACCAGTGGCGATTCCGGCATGAAGTTGATGTGATCGGTAATGGCCACCAGGCTGCCCGGTGCCACCGAGCGGCGCAGCGAACCGGCAGCGTTGGTCGCCAGCAGGAATTCACAGCCCAGCAACTTGAAGGTGCGCACCGCAGTCGTCATCACCTGCATGCCACGCCCTTCATAGAAATGACCGCGCCCTTTCATGCACAATACCGGCACGCCCTCCAGCTTGCCGGCAACCAGTTGCCCGGCGTGGCCGGCGACGCCGCTCACCGGGAAACCCGGCAGCTCCGCGTAATCGATGGTGACGGTTTCGGTCATCACCTCCGCCAGGGCGCCGAGCCCGGAGCCGAGAATCAAGGCCGCCTTCGGCTGGAAACCCGGCAGGCGGGCGCGGACGACATCGGCGCAGGTAAAAGCATCTTCTTGATTAAACATCGTATTCTCTCTTTCAGCGGGGGACAATAATGCCCATAGTAGAGAGCGAGGCATGGCCGAGACCAATACATTCTTGGCGGCTGATTTATTCCATTTACCTATAAGTTGAGCTGCGTCACAGGAGGCGTTACCCCGGATGAACCCGCCCCATGCCCTGCCCGATCCCGGTCGGATTAACTTCCGCCTGCTGCATTATTTCCGCGTGGTGGCGGAAGAGATGAATTTTACTCAGGCGGCGCGGCGGCTGAATATGTCACAGCCGCCGCTCAGCAAGCACATCAAAGAACTGGAAAGCCAGCTCGGGGTAGTGCTGTTCAAACGCACCACCCGCTCCATGACGCTGACGCCGGCCGGCCGCACGCTGCTGCGCAACGTCGAACGGCTGCTGGATCAGGCCGACAGCGCGCTGCATCAGGTACAACAAATGGGGCGCGGCGAAGGCGGCCACATGGTGGTCGGCATGGTCGGCACCTCAGCCTGGGGCGGTTTGATCGCGGCGCTGCGGCGCTTCAGCGAGCAGAGCGTCGGCGTCACCTGGTCGTTGAACGAGCTGACGCCCAGCCAGCAAATCGCCGCGCTGCAAAAGCGGCATATCGATATCGGGGTATGGCGAGAGGCGCAGCAGCAGACGCTGCCGGGATTGACCTGCCAACGGCTGGCGTGCGAAAGCATCGCCGTGGTGCTGCCGCTCGGTCACCCGCTGGCGCAGCAGGAAAATATTCCGCTGGCGGCGCTGCAGAACGACAGCTTCATTGTGCTGCCGCCGCATGAGGCCAGCCTGGGGCTGTATCTGCACAATCTGTGCCTGCAACAGGGATTCCTGCCGGACGTCGCGTATCAGGTTAACGAGCCGCAGACCCTGCTGGCGCTGGTGGCGGAAGGCTGCGGCATTACGCTGCTGCCGGACAGCTACGGCCGCATCCCATGGCCCGGCGTGCGGTTTTGCTCGCTGCAGCACGCGCCTTCGGCGGATCTGTACGCGGTATACCGCACCGACAGCGTGACACCGGTGGTGCAGGCCTTTTTGGAAATGCTGCGGGCGCCGTAAGCGGCCCGCAGAGCAGGTTACATCGCCGGCTGCACCATCAGCTGGCCGGCGGTGCCGCGGTCGGCCATCTCCAGCGTCTGGCTGTAATACAGGAACGGGAAGTGTTCGGAGGTGGGTTGGTTGAAATACACCAACAGCTCAACGTCGCCATCGACCCAGACGGTATCCTTCCAGCCGCGATCTTCCGCCATCGGCTGCGCGCCGTTAACGCGTTTGATCAGGAACTGCACGCCCTGAATATGGAACGCCTGCGGCGTATCCGCATGAATGTTCCAGCGTTCCCAGGTGCCTTGCTGCGCCTGCACGTCGATGCGATTCATGTCCCAAATCGCGCCGTTGATGCCGACGCCACCCTCACCCAGGCGGAAATCGCGGGTGCGGCTGGCGCTGCCGTCCAACAGCTGATCCGCCAGCAGGCGCATCGGCAGGTTGTCGGTCACCAGCGGCAGCAGGCCGGTTGGGCGTAGCGTCAGCACCTGAGTGGACACCAGAATGCTCGACGGTTCGAACAGGCCGCGCAGGCGATCCATGATGCCCGCCGCTTCACCGGCGGTGATGGTCACCTCGTCGCCCTTCGACATGTCGATCAGCACTTCCCGACGTTCCCCCGGCGCCAACGACAGCTGTTGCACCGCGACCGGCGCAGGCAGGAAGCCCTGATCGCTGGCGATCACGTTGAACGGCCGCCCGTCGCTGAGCTGCAGGGTATAACGCCGGGCATTGGAAGCGTTGAGCAAACGCAAACGCACCCAGCCGCGCGACACTTCGACATACGGGTTTTGCACGCCGTTGACCAGTAGCGTATCGCCGACGAAACCGCCCTGCGACGGTGCATCGTATTGCGGCGTGCCGAAGTTATCGAAGCGTTTGTCCTGAATGATCAGCGGGAAATCGTCGACACCGTAGTGGTTGGGCAGCGGCAGCGCTTTGCTGACGGCATCTTCCACCAGCCACAGCCCGGCCAGCCCGTTGTATACGTGCGGCGCCATACGGTTTGGCGTGTTGGCGTGGTACCAGCAGGTGGCCGCCGCCTGGCGAATAGGCAGCACCGGCGACCAGTCGACGTTAGGCGACATCATGCGCGGCGCGCCGCCCATCAGGGTGCCCGGCACCTGCAGACCGCTGATGGTCATCGCCACCGGCTCCTGCAGACGGTTGCTGTAGATCAGTTTGACGTCATCACCGCTGTAAACCCGCACCGTCGGCCCCAGGTACATGCCGTTGATGCCCCACACCGCCGCTTTGCGGTTATCCATAAACGCCCAGTGGGCGCGCTGCAAGGTCAGGAACAGCGGCTGACCGCGGCGAGATTCCAGCAGCGGGGGAATGGGTAACGGGGTCTGCGTTCCGCTCGCCTCAGCCCTCAGCGGCACGGCGCCCGCGCACAGCGCCAGGCCCGATGCCTGTAAAAACTGACGTCGACTGAGTGACATATTTTCTCCATGAAAAGCAATAACTAAACCGTGTGCAAAACCCAAACGCCCGCCAATCAAGATTAGCAGGCGTTCAGGCGTTAACGGCGCTGAACGCCAATTAAAACCTTATTCTTTGAAGCCGGTAGACTCTTATTTTTTTGCGGCGTTGCGCTGGGCGACTTCGGCGTCCAATTCGGCGATCTTCGCCTCCATCAGCTCGCGGCAATGGGCCGCCAGCTCGCGCACGTTTTCTTTGCCGTACTTGCTGGTATCCACCGGCGCCAACATCTCGACGATCACATGACCGTTATTCCAACGGTTAAGATTTATATTACCGCTGGTGGTGGATACGCAGATCGGCACAATCGGCACGCCGGCGGCGATGGCCGCGTGGAACGCGCCGGTTTTAAACGGCATCAGCCCGCGCCCGCGGCTGCGGGTCCCTTCCGGGAACATCCAGATCGAAATGTCTTTCTTCTTGAACTGCTCCGCCACCTGGGCGATGGTGCCGTGCGCCTTGGCGCGATTATCACGATCTATCAGCAGATTACCGGTCAGCCAATACAGCGGGCCGAAAAACGGGATCCACACCAGACTTTTTTTACCGACGGTCACGGTGCGCGGCTGCACGATATTGGAGGCCGTCACCATGTCGTAGTTATTTTGGTGGTTGGCGATATAGATGCAGTTGCCGTTGTTGGCCGCATCGGCCGGCACGCGGGTTTCAACCTTGATGCCGAACAGCGTCGACAGACGGCCGAAAAGATGGCCGAAGGTCGCCACATGGCGAGGGTTGCGCGGGCTGAACAAGCAATAAACAGAACCGAAAATACACACCAGAATACAGAAAAGAGTGGCGAGAACGGCACGCAAAATCAATAACATAACAACCTCATTAGCACACTGCCAACGCAGTTTACTTCGCTGCGCAGATTCCTTTACTCATTATTTGATTTGCCGGCAAGGCGGAAAGCACGCCCATGTCGCCTGCATTTCTCGCTATTTTCCCGCCCGGCGGCAGTACGCACAATAATTTTATGCGCAGAAATGTTAACTATTTGGAAAATAAACGCCAGCAAAAATAAATAAGGCGGCCACAGCACGCTGCGACCGCCCATTAACGCCAGCGCCAACGCTTACTCTTCGCTGTCGCCGCTCGCAGCCCGCACCGGCGCATCCACTTCGACGCGATCGATGCGCTGCAGGCCGCGCGGCAGCTGGGTGCCTTTGCGGCCGCGTTCCGCACGGAATTTCTGCAGATCTTCAGGACGCAACGTCAGCTTGCGTTTGCCGACGTGCAGCGTGACGGAGGCCTGCGGCGGCAGGACGAACAGCCAGGCCAGTTTGTCTTCGCCGGCCGCGGCCTGCGCCGCCGGAATGGAGACGATCTTGTTGCCCTTGCCCTTCGACAGCTGCGGCAGATCGGCGACCGGGAACATCAGCATGCGCCCGGCGGCGGTGATCGACAGCAGCATGTCGTCTGCGCCGTGGATCTCCATCGGCGGCAGCGCTCTGGCGTTGTCCGGCAGCGTGATCATCACCTTGCCGGCGCGGTTGCGCGCCACCAGATCGTTGAAGGTGCAAACGAAGCCGTAACCGGCGTCGGAGGCCATCAACAGTTTCTGATCGTCGGCCGCCATCAGCACCTGTTCAATGGTGGCGCCCGGCGGCGGCGTCAGCTTGCCGGTCAACGGCTCGCCCTGCCCGCGCGCCGAAGGCAGCGTCATCGGATCGAGCGCATAGCTGCGCCCGGTAGAGTCGATGAACACCACCGGCTGGTTGCTCTTGCCGCGCGCCGCGCCACGGAAGCTGTCGCCGGCCTTGTAGCTCAAACCGCTCGGATCGATATCGTGACCCTTGGCGCTGCGCACCCAGCCCATTTCCGACAGCACGATGGTTACCGGCTCGGACGGCACGAAGTCGTGCTCGCTCATTGCCTTGGCTTCCGCACGCTCGGTCAGCGGCGAACGGCGATCGTCGCCGTAGGTCTGCGCGTCGGCCTGGATCTCTTTCTTAATCAGCGTGTTCAGCTTGCGCTCGGACGCCAGCAGCGCCTGCAGCTGATCGCGCTCTTTCGCCAGCTCATCCTGTTCGCCGCGGATCTTGACCTCTTCCAGCTTGGCCAGATGGCGCAGTTTCAGCTCGAGAATCGCTTCCGCCTGGGTGTCGGAGATGCCGAAACGCTGCATCAGCACCGGCTTCGGTTCATCCTCGCTGCGGATGATGTGGATCACCTCGTCGATGTTGAGGAACGCCACCAGCAAACCTTCGAGGATATGCAGACGCTTCAGCACCTTCTCGAGGCGGTAGTTCAGGCGGCGGCGCACCGTATCGCGACGGTAGGCCAGCCATTCGGTGAGGATCTCCACCAGCCCTTTCACCTGCGGGCGGTTGTCCAGACCGATCATGTTCATGTTGATGCGGTAGCTGCGTTCCAGATCGGTGGTGGCGAACAGGTGATTCATCACCTGCTCCAGATCGATGCGGTTGGAGCGCGGCACGATCACCAGACGCGTCGGGTTTTCGTGGTCGGACTCATCGCGCAGATCTTCAACCATCGGCAACTTTTTAGCGCGCATCTGACTGGCGATCTGCTCCAGCACCTTGGCACCGGACACCTGATGCGGCAAGGCGGTGATCACCGCGCTGCCATCTTCTTTCTTCCACACGGCGCGCATGCGCACCGAACCGCGGCCGCTCTGGTAGATCTTACGAATTTCATCGCGCGGGGTGATGATCTCGGCTTCGGTCGGGAAGTCCGGCCCCTGCACGAATTCGAGCAGATCGTCGAGTGAAGCGCCCGGCTTGTCGAGCAGCGCCACCGCAGCGGCGGCGACTTCGCGCACGTTATGCGGCGGAATATCGGTCGCCATGCCGACCGCGATGCCGGTGGTGCCGTTCAGCAGGATGTTCGGCAGACGCGCCGGCAGCATCTTCGGCTCTTGCAGCGTACCGTCGAAGTTCGGGATCCAGTCGACCGTGCCCTGACCCAGTTCGGCCAGCAACACTTCGGCGTATTTGGACAGGCGCGATTCGGTATAACGCATCGCCGCGAACGACTTGGGATCGTCCGGCGCACCCCAGTTCCCCTGGCCGTCCACCAGCGGATAGCGGTACGAGAACGGCTGCGCCATCAGCACCATGGCTTCATAACACGCGCTGTCGCCGTGCGGGTGGTATTTACCCAACACGTCGCCCACGGTACGGGCGGATTTTTTGAATTTGGCGCTGTTGTTCAGCCCCAGCTCAGACATGGCGTAGATGATGCGGCGTTGTACCGGCTTCAAACCGTCGCCAATGTACGGCAACGCCCGATCCATGATGACGTACATGGAATAGTTCAGATAGGCGTTTTCAGTGAATGTGTGCAGCGGTAAACGCTCTACACCGTCATGAGTCAGATCACTCATTACTCAATTATCCTCAGACCGTGGCTTGGCAATCCCTTGGACGACAAAAGGCATCGCTTGTCGATTCTGCCCGCGATAGTAACCCATCTGCGGGGTAGCTGTCACAGTTGGCGCAAGGATCGCCGGCGACGGCCGGTTGCGCTATGCGGTTTATGCAAAATTTCGCTCTCTGGCGGCCTGTTTATTGACTGGCAGTCAACACTGTTGTGCGCCAGATCGCATTTTTACCTGCGCGGCTAACGATTACACTCACCGCCAGCTAGGTAGTTTCCCCCCTTTCGGCGGGAAGCATGCCATATCTTAACTCTGACGGGAGCCGCGAAAGATGAGCAATATCCTGATTATCAACGCTAAAAAGCAATTCGGCCATTCTAACGGCGAACTCAACCAAACCCTGAGTGACGTGGCGGAAAGCTTCCTGCGCGATCTGCAGCACGATGTGCAGGTCACCGTGGTCGACGACGGCTATGACATCGAGGCCGAAGTACAGAAATACCTGTGGGCCGACGCGGTCATCTATCAGATGCCGGGCTGGTGGATGGGCGAGCCCTGGATCCTGAAAAAGTACATCGATGAAGTGTTCACCGCCGGTCACGGCAGCCTGTACGCCAGCGACGGCCGCACCCGCACCGACGCCGGTAAAAAATACGGCTCCGGCGGCCTGATCCAGGGCAAGAAATACCTGCTGAGCCTGACCTGGAACGCCCCGCTGGAAGCTTTCACCGATCCCGATCAGTTCTTCCACGGCGTCGGCGTCGATGGCGTTTATCTGCACTTCCACAAAGCCAATCAGTTCCTGGGAATGGAAGCGCTGCCGACCTTTATCTGCAATGACGTGATAAAACAACCGGATATCGAGACGGATATCGCACGTTATCGCGAGCATCTGGCGAAAATTTTTGCTTAACTGAGCCAGAATATCTTCATTAACGAGGCAAGCATGATCACTGTAATTGCAGAAATCAAAGCCAAACCGGGCCACCGCGCCACCGTACTGCAAGCCATTGAAAAATTGGTGCCACTGGTGCTGGCGGAAGAAGGTTGCGGCGAATATACGCCGATGATCGACAGCAATACCCAAGCCCCCTGGCAGAAGCTGTCGCCGGATTCGGTATTCATGCTGGAGAAATGGGAAAGCATGGCGCATCTGGAAAAACACCTGGCGATTGAGCACATGCTCAAACACCGCGACACCCTCAAGGACAGCGTGCAGGGCACCGAGATCTACATTCTGGAAAACGCCCTGTAAACCCCGCCTTATAACGTCTGCGCGTCGATGTGCGCGCTGACGTAGTCAAGAAAACAGGTGATGCGCGCCGCCAATTGCGTATTGCGGTAATAAACGGCATTGATCGGCTGGCGCACGTCCAGCGTCTCCTGTTCCAGCAACGTCACCAGCCGGCCCTCTTCACGATCGCGGCGGGTCATGAAGTCTGCCAGCTGTACGATCCCCTCGCCTCGCAGCGCCAATTGCCGCAGCGTTTCACCGCTGGATGCAGCCAGGGTTGGCGTGATGGTGAAATGTGGCGCCTGGCGATAACGCAACGGCCACTGGTTCAGCGATTCCGGCTGGGTAAAACCCAGCAGGCAATGATGATGCAGCTCATCCACGCTCTGCGGCACACCGCACCGCTGCAGATAAGCCGGGCTGGCGAGAATGCGCAGCCGGCTGGCCCCCAGCGCGCGCGCGTGAATGGTCGAATCACGCAGCACACCGATGCGAATGGCGATATCCGTGCGTTTTTCCAGCAGATCGATAATCAGGTTGTCGGTGTTCAGTTCGAGCGAAATTTGCGGATAGCGTTCTCTGAACCCGGCCACCATCGGCACAATGACGTGCTCCATGAAAGGCGCGGCCGCGTTGATCCGCAACCGCCCGGCAGGCATTTGCCGGCGCACCGCCATTTGCTCCTCGGCATTTTCCACCGAGCTGATGATCGTACGCGCATGGCTCAGGAAACTCTGCCCCTCTTCGGTCAGCTCTAAGCGACGCGTGGTGCGGCGCATCAGGGTGGTATCGAGCTTGTTCTCCAGGCGGCTGAGCGCGCGGCTGATGCCGGAGGTGGTCTGGCCGAGCTGATCGGCGGCGGAGGTAATGGAGCCGCTGTCGACCACCGAGGTGAACGCCAGCAATTCTTCGAGCGTGATCTTCATGCACTCCGCCCCAGGTTATCGGGCGCCGCATGAACGCCCTGCGGGAAAGCAGGCCCGACGAACCGCCGGGCCAGGGTCAGGCTCAGACCGCCAATTCGGCCATGTCGCCCTTGTCTTGCAGCCAGTTGCGGCGATCTTCCGAGCGCTTCTTGGCCAACAGCATGTCCATCACCGCCAGCGTCTGATCGACGTCATCCTCCGCCACCGTCAGCTGCACCAGACGGCGGGTGTTCGGATCGAGGGTGGTTTCGCGCAGCTGCAGCGGGTTCATCTCGCCCAGGCCTTTAAAGCGCTGGACGTTCGGCTTGCCCTTCTTGCGCTTCAGCTGTTCCAGCACGCCGGCTTTTTCTTCTTCATCCAGCGCGTAGAACACCTCTTTACCGAGATCGATGCGGTACAGCGGCGGCATGGCGACATAGACGTGGCCGCCTTTCACCAGCGAACGGAAGTGGCGCACGAACAGCGCGCACAGCAGCGTGGCGATGTGCAAGCCGTCGGAGTCCGCATCCGCCAGAATGCAGATTTTGCCGTAGCGCAGCTGGCTGAGATCTTCGCTGTCCGGATCGATGCCGATCGCCACGGAAATGTCGTGCACTTCCTGCGAGGCCAGCACTTCGTCCGAGGAGACTTCCCAGGTATTCAGGATCTTGCCCTTCAGCGGCATGATCGCCTGATATTCGCGATCGCGCGCCTGCTTGGCCGATCCGCCCGCCGAGTCCCCTTCCACCAGGAACAGTTCGGTCATGGCCAGATCCTGCGAGGTGCAGTCCGCCAGCTTGCCCGGCAGCGCCGGCCCGCTGGTCAGCTTCTTGCGCACCACTTTCTTGGCGGCGCGCAGACGGCGCTGGGCGCTGGAAATCGCCAGCTCGGCCAGCTGTTCCGCCGCCTGAACGTTCTGGTTCAGCCACAGGCTGAAGGCGTCTTTCACCACGCCGGAAACGAAGGCCGCGCACTGACGCGAGGAGAGACGCTCTTTGGTCTGCCCGGCGAACTGTGGATCCTGCATCTTCACCGACAGCACGTAGGCGCAGCGATCCCAGATATCCTCCGCCGACAGCTTCACGCCGCGCGGCAGAATATTGCGGAATTCGCAGAACTCGCGCATCGCGTCCAGCAACCCCTGACGCAGGCCGTTGACGTGGGTGCCGCCCTGCATGGTCGGGATCAGGTTGACGTAGCTTTCGGTCAGCAGCTCACCGCCTTCCGGCAGCCACAGCAGCGCCCAGTCCACCGCTTCGGTGTCACCGGCGAAGTTGCCGACGAACGGCGCTTCCGGCAGTGTGATCAGGCCGTTGACCGCTTCCATCAGGTAGTCGGTCAGGCCGTCCTGGTAACACCAGCGCTGTTCGGTGTTGTTCACCTTGTCGATGAAATAGATCTCGACGCCGGGGCACAGCACCGCTTTGGCCTTCAGCAGGTGAGTCAGGCGCGATACCGAGAAACGCGGGCTGTCGAAGAACTGTTCGTCGGGCCAGAAGTGCACGCTGGTGCCGGTGTTGCGTTTGCCGCAGGTGCCGGTCACCGTCAGATCTTGCACCTTGTCGCCGTTTTCGAAGGCGATGCTGTAAACGTTGCCATCGCGGCGCACGTTGACTTCCACCCGCTTCGACAGGGCGTTGACCACCGAGATGCCAACGCCGTGCAGGCCGCCGGAGAACTGGTAGTTTTTATTCGAGAATTTACCGCCGGCGTGCAGCCGGCACAGGATCAACTCAACCGCCGGCACGCCCTCTTCCGGGTGGATGTCCACCGGCATGCCGCGGCCGTCGTCGATCACTTCCAGCGACTGATCGGCGTGCAGAATCACGTCGATGCGCTTGGCGTGGCCGGCCAACGCTTCGTCGACGCTGTTATCGATCACCTCTTGGCCGAGGTGGTTTGGGCGCGTCGTGTCGGTATACATGCCGGGACGACGGCGCACTGGTTCTAGACCGCTGAGTACTTCAATGGCATCAGCGTTATAGCTGGATTGAGTCATCGTTGATTATTTTTTCGTGGTTAAAGGGAGGTGCCGGAACGGTCCGTCAGACCGCGTTTAGCCCTAAAAAATCCACAATCTGGGGGAAGTAGTGCTCGAAACCGACGAAGGCGTGGTTTCCACCCGACTCCACCGTTTGCCGACACGCGGTGTAATACGCCACTGCCTGGCCGTAATCGAGAATTTCATCGCCCGTTTGCTGCAGCAGCCAGATTAAATCCGGCGACTCCAAAGGATCGATCTGCATCACTTTCAGATCGTAAACGTGCCGAGACTCTAACACATATTGCTGGCCGGTGTAGGGGTTCTCGTTGGCGCCGAGGTAGTCGACCAGCAGCTCAAACGGCTTGACCGCCGGGTTGACCACCACCGCCGGCAGCGAAAAACACTGCGACAGCCAGGTGGCGTAATAGCCGCCCAGCGATGAGCCCACCAGCCCGAGCGTTTGCCCGGCGCGTTCCAGCACCAGGTTCTCCAGCATCTCGGCGGCCTCCGCCGGAAACGCCGGCAGCTGCGGCACCAGCATCTCGATATCGGGATGACGCTCGGCCAGCCAGGCCTTGAAGGCCACCGCCTTGGCCGACTGCGGCGAGCTGTTGAAACCGTGCAGGTAGAGCAGTGTCGAAGGCATCAGTATCCATCCGAGTCCATATCGGGGCGGAAGTCGTCGTTTTCCAGGCGGAACACCTGCGTCTCGACGCGGCCGTCCGGCAGCAGATCGAGGTAGCGCCAACCGGGAGAGACGTCGTCGATGGTAAAGTTAGTGCAGTGCGGCTTGAATTGCACGCAGGTGGACGGCGTCGCCAGCAGACGCCGGCCTTGCCATTCCAGATCCAAATCCTGGTGAATGTGCCCGCACACCACGGTGTTCACTTTCGGGTAGCGCAGCAGGATCGCCCCCAGCATATGCGGGTTGCGCAGGCTGTGCTGATCGAGCCAGGTACAGCCGGAAGGCAGCGGATGATGGTGCAACAGCAGCAGCGTATAGCGCTCGGGGTGAGCCTGCAGGCAGCGCTCCATCCATTCGAGCTGGTATTCGCTCAATTCGCCGTGCGGTACGCCGAATACCTGGCTGTCCAACATCAGCACCTGCCAGCTGTCGCCCAGCAACACCTGCTTGGAAGGGGCGATGCCGGCGGCGGCCAACGCGTCGACCATCGCCGGTTGAAAATCGTGGTTGCCCGGCAGCCACACGCAGGGAGCCGGCAGTTGCGCAATGCCGGCGGCAAAGTGGCGGTACGCCGCCTGCGAATGATCCTGCGCCAAATCTCCCGTGGCGACGATCAGATCGACATCGCGGCGCTGCGCCTGAATGGCCTCCAGCACCGCGTGATAACTGCGATAGGTATTGATGCCGAGCAGCGTCTCGTGTTCGCCGGCAAAAAGGTGGGTATCTGTTATTTGTAGAATCCTGACCGCGGCCCCACTCGCCACAGGCAGTTTAAACAGGCTTTCCAAATGGTGTCCTTTGTTATTTCAGTCTGTCTAACAAACCGGAACCGCCATCGCTCCATGCGCCAAACAGTAGCGCAGCCAATCAGCAAGAAACTGGTTAATTTGATGCTTTTCGTCGCGTTGATGCAACTTTTTATTAGGATAATCATAACGCGCTTTAAAGCGGTAGATCTGCTGACTGGAACACACTTCCGCAACCATGGCGTCATGGTATAACCGCACCGTCATCGCGGGCAGGCTCCAGTAGCTGACCGCCGGAAAAATCTGCTCGATCTCCACCAGCGACGTGTAACGCGTGGACTCAACGATGGTCAAACGATAGCCGGCGCCGTTCACCTGATAAGTTACCGTTTCACCCGCTTCGTCGTTGCGCGGCAGCAAGCGGCGCAATTGCGCGAAGTTGGTTTCGCACAATCTCATCATTTCGGGGAAATCAGGGGTATAGCGCTGTTTCATTAGTTGGCCCACTCTTTTCTCAACGATTCATGGTGCAACGCCAGCCATTGCAATGCAATCACTGATGCGGCGTTATCGATCGCGCCCTCTTCGACCCAACGGTAAGCCTGCTCGCGGCTGACCACGTGGACGCGGATATCTTCATGCTCTTCCGCCAGGCCGTGGATGCCTTCGGCGGTGCCGGCGTCCACCTCGCCGACCATGATCGACAGACGTTCGCTGGTGCCGCCGGGGCTCGCCAGGTAGCTCAGCACCGGTTTGCAACGTCCGACCACCACGCCGGCCTCTTCCTGCGCTTCGCGGCGGCACACGTCTTCGACGCTTTCGCCGGTTTCGATCATACCCGCCACCATTTCCAGCAGCCAGGGCGAATTACTGGTATCGACCGCGGCGATGCGCAGTTGTTCAATCAGCACGACTTCGTCGCGCACCGGATCGTAAGGCAGCAGCACCGCCGCATGGCCGCGCTCGAAAATTTCACGCGTGATTTCAGGGCTCATTTCGCCATTGAACAAGCGATGACGGAACCGGTATAAATTGAGTGAAAAAAAACCACGGTACAGCGTCTCGCGTGCAATAATCTCTACATCTTTTTTGTCGAAAGTGACGGGCGACGGCTGCGAACGGTTCATTAGCGAATTCTCCTGCGTGAGTATGCCGATAAAATAAACGGTTTTGATGACAGAAACAGCGGGACTGTCCGCCGCGGCTTTATGTTAGGCTGTTTTTCGCCGCCGGATGCGGCACGTTTGTGCGCTCGCATGTAATAGTGGGAAACAATCCGGATTGTCAGCCATAATATCAGCTGCAGTCGACCCAGGCAGTACGTCAAGGTAAATAGGCGGTCTGAAAGGTAAAAGTTGCGCGAGATGGCACATTCAGCCACCTGATGCGCACCGCAGACTCTGCTAGAATCGGCAACTATTTCGTCTATCGTCAGCGCTAACATAGCAATATTGCTGCACAACAAGGAATGCAAATGAAGAAACTGCTCCCCCTTCTTATCGGACTGAGCCTGGGCGGCTTCAGTGCAATGAGCCAGGCAGAGAACCTGCTGCAGGTCTACAAACAGGCCAGGGAAAGTAACCCGGATCTGCGCAAAAGTGCTGCTGACCGCGACGCCGCATTCGAAAAGATCAATGAAGCGCGCAGCCCGCTGCTGCCGCAGCTCGGCCTGAGCGCCGGTTACAACTACAATAACGGCTATCGCGACAGCAACGGCGTCAACAGCAATGTCACCAGCGCTTCGCTCGGCCTGACCCAAACCATTTTCGACATGTCGAAATGGCGCGCGCTGACGCTGCAGGAAAAGACCGCCGGCATCTCCGACGTGACCTTCCAGACGGCGGAACAGCAGCTGATCCTCAATACCGCTACCGCCTATTTCAACGTGCTGAGCGCCATTGACACGCTCTCCTATACCCAGGCGAACAAACAAGCGGTTTACCGTACGTTGGATCAAACCACCCAGCGCTTCAACGTGGGCCTGGTGGCGATCACCGACGTGCAGAACGCCCGTTCCTCCTACGACACCGTGCTGGCGGCCGAAGTCACCGCCCGCAACAACCTGGACAACGCGCTGGAAGCGCTGCGCCAGATCACCGGCACCTTCTATCCGGAGCTGGCCTCGCTGAATACCGATCGCTTCAGCACCCAGCGCCCGGAAGCGGTGAACAACCTGCTGAAAGAAGCGGAAGCGCGCAACCTGAGCCTGCTGTCCGCCCGTCTGAGCCAGGACCTGGCGCGCGAGCAGATCCGCTCTGCGCAGACCGGTTATATGCCGACGGTCAACCTGAATGCGTCGACCGGGATCACCAATACCCGTTACAACGGTTCCGCCACTCACGACACGCTGAGCTCCAGCCGTTACAGCAATTCTGATGCCGGCCAAAACCAGGTGGGCGTTTCGATCAGCCTGCCGCTGTACAGCGGCGGCGCAACCAACTCGCAGGTGGAACAGGCGCAGTACGGCTTTGTCGGCGCCAGCGAGCAGCTGGAAAGCGCCCACCGCGGCGTGGTGCAGACCGTGCGTTCGTCGTTCAACAACGTCAACGCCTCGATCAGCAGCATCAACGCCTACAAACAGGCGGTGATCTCCGCGCAGAGCTCTCTGGATGCGATGGAAGCCGGTTACCAGGTGGGTACCCGCACCATCGTCGACGTGCTGAACGCCACCAGTACCCTGTATAACGCCAAGCAGCAGCTTTCCAGCGCGCGTTATACCTACCTGATCAACCAGTTGAACATCAAGTCGGCGCTCGGCACGCTGAACCAGAACGATCTGCTGACGCTGAACGGCGCACTGGGCAAACCGGTGTCGACCGCGCCTGACGCCGTCGCGCCGCAGAACCGTGCTCAGGACGCCTACGCGGACGGCTATCAGGACAACGCGCCGATGCAACAGGTCGCCGCGCCTGCGCCAACCGCTACCCGCGCTGCCGCACCGGCCGTCAGCCAGCCGGTTCGCAACAGCGGCAACCCATTCCGCAACTGATGCGCGCACGTTGATAAACACGGGGTTCGGCCTGCGCCGCACCCCGTTTTTTTTGCCCTATTTCCCCCGCTTCTGCCCACCGCCTCACAGCCGCCGCTGCGCCAGGTGGTATCATCGTCACTCTCGTTTTCGCAGTCTGGATGAGGTTCGATGGACAACGATTCACGCTGGCAGCGTTTGATTAACGACGGCGAACTGCCGCCGCCACTGCGCCCGACGCAGGCGGTTTACGCCTCCTGGCTGCGCTGCCGCAGCCTGATGCAGCCCGAGGTCTGGCAAGCGCCGCACCGCGCGCAGGGCGCCACCTTCGAATCGATTTGTCGCCGCAAGAACGACCTGCTGACGCTCGGCCAGGCGGCGCTGGAAGACGCCTGCGAATACATGGAGCCGCGCCGCTGCCTGCTGATGATCCTCGACGAGAGCGGATGCATGCTGTGGCGCTGCGGCGACGCCCAAACCTGGGAGCATTTGCAGCAATTGGGGTTCGCCCCCGGCGCTTATTGGGCAGAGGGGCAGATCGGCACCAACGCCCCGGCGCTGGCGGCGGCGGAAGGCCATCCGGTGCGAGTGAGCGGTGAAGAACATGTGCGCCGGGCGCTGCACGGCTGGTCGTTCTGCGCCACGCCGGTTTACGACAACAGCGGCCGTCAGCGCGGCTCGATCGCGTTGGGCTGCCTGCTGACCGATTGCGCCGCCGGCGATTTGTCGCTGACGCTGGCCATCGCCCGCGAAATCGGCAATTCACTGAACGCCGACGGCCTGCTGGCGGAGTCCAACCGTCATCTGAATCAGCTTTACGGCCTGCTGGACGGCGTGGACGACGGCGTAATGGCCTGGGATCACCGCGGCTACCTGCAATACATCAACCAACGCGCCGCCGGCCTGCTGAAGCTGGACGAACAGCAGAGCCAGGGCAAACCGCTGGCGCAACTGCTGACGCTGCCTGCCCTGCTCAAACGCGCCATCGCCGATCGACAACCGCTGCAACACGTCGAGGTCACCTTCGAAAGCCAGCGGCAGTTTATCGCCGCCTTGCTGACGCTAAAGCCGATTTTCGACGGCGATCGCTGCAGTTTCATCGCTCTGCTGCACCCGCTCGAGCGATTGCGCCAGTATGTCAGCAGCCAGTTGGGGCGCGTCAGCCACAGCTTCGAGCAGATGCCCTCCGCCTCGCTGGAGATGCGGCGGCTGATCCGTTATGGGCAGCAGGCGGCCAAAGGCCAGCATCCGATCCTGCTGCGCGGGGAGGAAGGCGTCGGCAAAGAGCTGCTCAGCCAGGCCATCCACAACGCCGGCGAACGCGCCGCCGGGCCGTATATCGCCCTCAACTGCCAGCTGCTGCCGCAGGCGCAGGGGCTACGTGAACTGCTGGGCAGCGACGCCAGCGAAGAAGAGGCCGGTCAGCTCAGCAAATTCGAATTGGCCAACGGCGGCACGCTGTACCTCGAACAGATCGAATACCTGCCGGCGGAGATGCAGTCGGCGCTGCTGCAGGTGCTGAAAACCGGCGTAGTGATCCGCCTCAATTCCAGCCGGGTGATCCCGGTCGATGTGCGGGTGATCGCCGGCAGCGCCGCCGATCTGCCGCTGCTGGTGCAGCAAAACCGCTTCCGCCGCCAGCTGTTTTACAGCCTGCAGGCGTTCGAGATCCAGATCCCACCGCTGCGTCAGCGGCTGAGCGATATTCCGCTGCTGGTCAAACACCATCTGCGCACGCTGGAGCAGCATTTTCAGTGCCGCTTTCGGGTGGATGACGAAGTGATGACCCAGTTGGCGCTCTACCTGTGGCCGGGCAACGATTTGGAACTGAAAGGGGTGGTGGAGCGCGCGGCGATGATCTGCCACGGCCACCACATCCAGCTGGCGGATCTGCCGGCGCACCTGCTCGGCCAGCCGTCACTGCTGGAGAGCGATCCGCAGCCCGGCGCGCCGCTGTTGACGCTGACGGACATGGAGCGCCAGGCGATCCTCCGCGCGGCGACCGTCAGCCGCGGCCAGCTGACGGAGATGGCGCAGCTGCTGGGCATCGGCCGCACCACCCTGTGGCGGAAGATCAAACAGCACGGGATCGACATCCGCCAGTTCAAGCTGCGCGCCTGAACGCCTAGTGGCTGAGCTGCAACACCCCGCGCGCGGCGTCCAGCATCGCTTTCTGCCCGCTGCGGGTTTTGCTCAGGCAATCCTGCATGCCGACCACCATCGGAATGCCCATCGCCTTCGCCAAAATGGCGCTGTGCGACAGGGCATTGCCGCCGCTCAGGCAGATGCCGAGCACCAGCCGGCGGTCGAGCATCACCACCTCTGAGGGCATCAGCTCGTCCATCACCAGTATCGACGGTTCTGCCAGCGCGATGGCCGGCAGCGCCTGCCCCTCTAGATGGCACAGCGTGCGGCGCAGCATGTCGCGCACGTCCAGTTCGCGCGCCCGCATGTAGTCGTCATCCAGCTCGCGGTACTCTTCGGCGATCGCCTCCAGCACCTGTCGCCAGGCCTGCTCGGCGCTGCACAGCTGCTGCGCAATGCGGGTGTAAGCCGCCTGCTGCAGATCCGGGTCGTCCAGCAGCATGCTGTGAGCGCCGAAGATCGCCGCCTGCGGCTTGCCGATCAGCGTGCCGGTGCGCTCCGCCAGCCGGTTCAGATCGCTCAACGTTTGCTGCAGCGCCTCCCGCAGGCGTTGCTGTTCGCCCAACACCTCGTCCGCGCCAATCCGTCGATCGGCGGCTGGCGGCCAGAAACTGCGGGCCTGGAACACCGGCCCGCTGGTGACGCTTTCCGCCACCGGGATACCATGCAGCGAAGGCTGCTGCCGCTCGGAGACCGTCTCGCCGAAGTGTTGCTCCGCCAGCGCCTTGAACGCCGCCAGCGCTTCGTCCGCCTGCGCGCCGTCGGCGATCAGGCGAATGGTGTCGCCGTGACGCACCTGCAGCAGCGCCAGCTGATTGAGGCTGCGCGGATCGACGCACTGCCCCTGTTTTTCCAGCACCAGCTCGGCCTTGAACGGCGCCAGCGCCTCGACCAGCCGCGCCGCCGGGCGCGCGTGCAGCCCGTGCGGGTTCTGCACCGTCCAGGTTATGCTTTTGCCCTGCGCCAGCGGCAAAGCCGCGTTCTTCGCGGCCGGTGAGCCTTCGCCCAGCTGCGCCTGCTTGGCCTGCAGCGCGCCCTGCGCCTCCGCCACCACCTGCTCCAGCGAAGCGCCGGAGTTGGCGGCCACCACCGCCGCCAGCGTGCCTTCGACCAGCGGCGCGGCGCAAAGCCGCACCTTGGCGGCCAACTCCGGATCCAGCAGATCGAGCGCGGTTTCCGCACTGAGCAGCGCGCTGCCCAAATCCATCAGCACCAGAATGCCATCGCCGTCGGCGACCGATTCAATAGCCTCCATGACCTTGACCGCGTCGGTGCCGATCGGGTGCTCCTCGTCATCCACGCCCGCCGCCAGCGCCAGCTTGCAGCCGTCGCCACGCATCATCTGCCGCGCCAACTGCTCAACGCCGCGCGCCAGCAACGCGCTGTGCGAAACCACCACGATATTAATCATCTCGCCTCCTGCTAACTGCCGGCGACCTCGGCCAGCGTTTTCATCATCAGCATCACCGAAGTGGCGCCGGGATCCTGGTGGCCGATGCTGCGCTCGCCCAGGTAACTGGCCCGCCCCTTGCGCGCCTGCATGGTGATGGTGCTCTCCACCGCCCACTCGGCGCTGTCGGCGGCGCGCTGCAACGCCTCCGCCACGCTCAGGTTCTGCTGCGCGGACTGACCGAGGCTCGCCACCACCGGCCACCAAACGTCGCACATGGTCTTGTCGCCCGGCTCCGCTTTGCCGCGCATCACCACGCCTTCAACCCCTTCCTGCATCACCTGATGCAGCTCCGTCAGATCCAGGCTTTGCTTGGCGTTCGCCGCCTGCGCCGCGCGGATGAAGAAGGTGCCGAACAGCGGGCCGCTCGCACCGCCTACGCTCGACAGCAGCGTCATGCCGGTGTTTTTCAGGATAAAACCGATGTCTTTGTCCGCCACCGACGGCAGCTTTTCCACCACCTTATTGAAACCGCGGTTCATGTTCAGACCGTGGTCGGCATCGCCGATCTCGGTGTCCAGCTGGGTCAGAAAATCGCGCTCCCGGCTGAATACTTCGCCGCAACGCATCAGCCAATCGACGACCTGTTGTTTGGTCAACGCCATGATTCCTCCTCAGCAACCCCAACGCAGCGCAGGCGTTTTCACCGGCGCATCCCACAAGGACAACATCTCGTCGTCCACGTTCAACAGCGTGATGGACACGCCTTGCATATCCAGCGAGGTGCAGTAAGCGCCCACCAGGTTGCGTTCGATGATGATGCCCGCCTCGGCGCAACGTTCCGCCAACCGATGGTACACACCGTACAGTTCGGACAGCGGCGTGGCACCCAGGTTGTTGACCAACGCGATCACCCGATCGCCGCGCGTCAGCGGCTGCTTGGTCTGCATCTCGTCGCGCCACTCGCCCTGCTGACGATCCCAGACGCGGATCGTGCGCTGATAGTGACCGTGGTCGATCAGCGTATGGAACATGTCATCCACCGCCGCGTTGAGCGTGGTGAACGGGCGGCGCGCAATGCCCGGCTCGCCGTGAATGCCGACGCCGAACTCCATCTCGTTCTCCGCCAGGGTGAACGACGGCTTGCCGGCGGCGGGGACGGTACAGGCGCCCAGCGCAATGCCGATCGAATGCCCGTGGTTGTTGATGCGATGCCCCAGCGTCACCACGCTGTCCAGGTCGTCGCCGCGCGCCGCTGCGGCGCCCAACAGTTTCTCCATCAGCACGGTGTTGGCCACCCCGCGCCGCCCGGCGGTGAACAGGCTGTCTTTGACCGCCACGTCGTCATCCACCAGCACCGTCGCCACCGCGACGCCGCTGTCGTGCAGCAGCTCGGTGGCGGTTTCGAAGTTGAGCACGTCGCCGGTGTAGTTTTTGATCAGCAGCAATACGCCGGCGCCGCCGTCGATCGCCTGACCGCATTCGTACATTTTATCCGGCGTCGGCGAGGTGAAAATCTCGCCCGGACAGGCGCCGTCGAGCATCCCTTCACCGACGAAACCGCAGTGCATCGGCTCGTGGCCGCTGCCGCCGCCGGACAGGATCGCCACCTTACCCGCCACCGGCGCGTCGGCGCGGGTCACGAACACCGGATCCGCGTGCACCAGCAGCTCGGGATGGGCCTCCGCCAGCCCCTGCAACTGCTCTTCCAACACCGACTCGACCTGATTGATCAGTTTTTTCACGATGGTTTCCTCTGTAAGAACAGGGGCGCGGCGCACCGCGCCCCAAGGGTATCAATGACGCTGCAGCCAGGCGGCGCCCAGCCGATCCGCCGTCAGGATCGCCGCCTGCACGCTGGCGGGAGTGACCTCGAACGGCATGTTGTGAATGGTTTCGCCGGCGGCACAGCTGGCCTCGGCCACCGCCATCATCTTCGCCGTCGCATCGCCGGCGACGCCCATCTGCGCCAGCATGATCGGCAAGCCGATGCTGTGGCAAAACGCCAGCACGGTCTCAATCTGCACCATCGGACTGTTCTGCAGCACCAGCTGCGTCAGGGTGCCGAACGCCACTTTCTCGCCGTGATACAGGTGGTGGCACTCCTCCAGCACCGTAAAGCCGTTGTGAATGGCGTGCGCCGCCGCCAATCCGCTGCTCTCGAAGCCGATGCCGCTCAGGTAAGTATTGGCTTCGATGATGCGTTCCACCGCTTCCGTCACCACGCCGGCCTCGACCGCCATTTTGGCCTTCACCCCTTCGGCCAGCAGCGTGTCATAACACAGCCGCGCCAGGCTGAGCGCCGCCAGCGTCGATTTGCCGCCGGCCATGCTGGTAGCCTGCGCGTCGAAGCAGGCCTGCGCCTCGAAATAGGTGGAGAGCGCGTCGCCCATGCCCGCCACCAGCAGGCGCACCGGCGCTTTGGCGATGATGGCGCTGTCCATCACTACCATGTCCGGGTTGCGCGGGTAGATCAGGTATTCGGCGAATTCGCCCTGTTCGGTGTAGAGAACCGACAGCGCGCTGGTCGGCGCATCGGTGGAGGCGATGGTGGGGATGAGCACCACCGGCAGCAGTTGGTAGTGTGCGACGGCCTTGGCGGTGTCGAGCGTCTTGCCGCCGCCGACGCCAATCACGCCGCGGCAACCGTGGGCCTGCAGCTCGCGGCCGAGCCAGTCTATCTCTTTACGGCAGCACTCGCCGTTGAAGCGGGCCGCATGATGCTTCACGCCGTGCTGCTGCAGGCTGCCCATCAGGGTGTCGCCCGCCAGCTGCATCACGAAGTCGTCAGCGATCACGAAATAGTGATCGGCGAGGGATTTGGCGTATTCGCCGACGGCGGCCAACGCATTGGCGCCCTGAATGTATTTGCCTGGTGACTGGATGATTCTCAACATAACCGGATCCTTGTAGGGAATTGGCGATGGTAACGTTCAGATATCAGGTGATGACACGCCGACTTCACCGCCGGCTTGTTGTTGTGCTTCGACTATGAGCGCCTGCCGTCCACCTGGCGAGCCTCGCGATTTTTGTTCCATTATGGAACATCATCATAGCGCTAACGTTTCATGATGAAACGCCAACGCGCGTTTTTTCGCCGTGAAAGCGAACTGGCGCACACCCCAACGTATAACTGCGTAAAGAGTGGCTTCTGCGGGCGTTTCAGCTTTAATTTTGACCATGTTTCCCCTATCCTTAGCGCCACTACTGGGAAAGGGCGAAAACAGCCCGCATGATGGGATTGATAACGATGAAACGGACAAAAAACATCAACCAAGAGACGTTCCGCAAATCCTGGCGCAGCTACCGTGTCGCGCCCGTGGCCTTGGCGATCAGCGCCGTCTTTATGCTGGCCGGCTGCGAGAAGAGCGATGAAACGGTCTCCCTGTATCAGAATGCCGATGACTGTTCGCGCGCCAACCCTTCGATGAGCGAGCAGTGCACCACCGCCTACAACAACGCCCTGAAAGAAGCGGCGAAAACCGCGCCTAAATACGCGACCCGCGAAGACTGCGTCGCCGAATTCGGCGAAGCGCAGTGCACTCAGGCGCCGGCCCCGGCGCAGGCCGGCATGGCGGCGGAATCGCAAAGCAGCGGCAGCTTCTGGATGCCGCTGATGGCGGGCTACATGATGGGCCGCCTGATGGGCGGTTCCGGCTTCGCGCAGCAGCCGCTGTTCACCTCCAAGAACGCCGCCAGCCCGGCGAACGGCAAATTTGTCGACGCCAGCGGCAAGAGCTACGGCCCGGCCACCGCCGGCGGCCGCACCATGACGGTGCCGAAAACCGCGATGGCGCCAAAGCCTGCGGTCACCAACACCGTGACCCGCGGCGGCTTCGGCGAGACCGTGGCCAAACAGACCAGCATGCAGCGCAGCAGCGCTACCTCCAACTCCAGCTCTCGCAGCATGGGCGGTTGATGCATGAAACGTATTGCCATTACCGAGCGCCCGGACTGGCGCGAAAAAGCGACCGAGTTCGGTTTCCGTTTCCACACCATGTACGGCGAGCCGTACTGGTGTGAAGACGCCTATTACCAGTTCACGCTGGCGCAGATTGAAGAGATCGAAAGCGCCACCGCCGAGCTGCACCAGATGTGCCTGCAGGTGGTGGAGAAAGTGGTCGCCAGCGACGAGCTGATGGCCAAGTTCTGCATCCCGAAACACACCTGGGAGTTCGTGCGCAGCTCCTGGCGCACCAACCAGCCGTCGCTGTATTCGCGTCTCGATCTGGCCTACGACGGCGTCAACCCGCCGAAGCTGCTGGAGAACAACGCCGATACGCCGACCTCGCTCTATGAGGCGGCCTTCTTCCAGTGGCTGTGGCTGGAAGACCAGATCAACGCCGGCAAGCTGGATCCGCAATCGGATCAGTACAACAGCCTGCAGGAGAAGCTGATCGAGCGTTTCGCCGAGCTGAAAGCGCACCACGGCTTCGGCCTGCTGCACCTGGCGTGCTGCCAGGACAGCGAAGAAGATCGCGGCACGGTGCAATATCTGCAGGACTGCGCGCAGGAAGCCGGTCTGCCGACCGAATTCCTGTTCATGGAAGACATTGGCCTTGGCGAGAAAGGCCAGTTCACCGATCTGCAGGACCAGGTGATCGGCAACCTGTTCAAGCTCTACCCGTGGGAGTTCATGCTGCGCGAGATGTTCTCCACCAAGCTGGAAGACGCCGGCGTGCGTTGGCTGGAGCCGGCCTGGAAGAGCATCATCTCCAACAAGGCGCTGCTGCCGCTGCTGTGGGAAATGTTCCCGAACCACCCTAACCTGCTGCCGGCTTATTTCGCGCAAGACGATCATCCGCCGATGGATCATTACGTCACCAAGCCGCTGTTCTCACGCGAAGGCGCCAATATCCAGATCGTCGAAAACGGTCAGGAAGTGGCGCGCGTCGATGGGCCGTACGGCGAAGAAGGCATGATCGTGCAGCAGTTCCATCCGCTGCCGAAGTTCGAAGACAGCTACACGCTGATCGGCAGCTGGCTGGTGAACGATCAACCCTGCGGTATCGGCCTGCGCGAAGATCGCGAACTGATCACGCAGGATCTGTCGCGCTTCTATCCGCACACCATCCTCGGCTGATCGCACCGCTGAAGGCAAAAACGCCAGTCTCTGACTGGCGTTTTTTCTTTATCCCACCTGTACCGACAGCATGCTCAGCGCCCCCATTTCGATACCATCGATCGGCACGCTGATGGCCTCTTTTCCATCCCAACCGCCAAGCACATACAGCAACGGCAGATAGTGTTCCGGCGTCGGATTCGACAGCGCCGCCCCCTCATGGCGCATGAAATCCACCAGCGGATGGTTATCGCCCCGATAACGCAGGTTATCCCGGACAAAGTTATTGAATGATTCCGCCCACGGGTAGGCGCTGGTATCGCCCTGCCATTTCACCATGCGCAGGTTGTGCACCACGTTACCGCTGGCGACGATCATCACGCCCTCGTCCCGCAGCGCGGCGAGTTTGCGGCCCAGCTCATAGTGATAGGCCGCCGGCTGTGTGCCGTCGACGCTGAGCTGCACCACCGGAATATCAGCATCGGGATACATTTTGATCAATACGCCCCAGGTACCGTGATCCAATCCCCACTCGCCGAGATCCGCCGTTACCGGCACCGGCGCCAGGATTTGCTGCAGCTGCGCGGCCAGCGTGGGAGAGCCCGGCGCCGGATAGCGGGTATCAAACAGCGCCTGCGGGAACCCCCCGAAGTCGTGAATGGTTTTGGGTTTTTCCATCGCGGTGACCGCAGTGCCGCGGGTGTACCAATGCGCGGAAACCGCCACGATCGCCTTCGGGCGCGGCAATGACTCACCCAACGCACGCCATGCCCGGGTGTAGCGGTTGTCTTCCAGCACGTTCATCGGGCTACCATGGCCCAGGAACAGTGCCGGCATACGAGAGGTGTTCATAGGGGGATCCTTAGTTCAAATTGTGCTATGGCGTTACATTACGCGCTTTGCCGCAGCAACACAGCCGGATAACCGTGATGATGATCTTCAATAAATTTGAATTAAAAAGCGCAAAAATGCACCGACCAACAGAAAGTTAAAAAACACATACTTTTCAATTAATTAATAAATTCTGTGAATACCTGGCATTACTGCCACACAGATCTAATTTGTGAACAATTTATGTATTTTTTGTTAACGCAGTCGATACACTCCTCTTTCAGTCGACAGGGTGTTGGCAGCCCGTCGGCGCTACGGGAATCACGTCTCACCAAGGAGGAATTCATGTTCAGACCCACACTGGCAACCCGCCTGGCGCTTTCCATGACCTTGCTGGCCACCGCAACGGCAGCCGCCGGCGCGGCGGACAAAGCGCTGCTGACGCAGCGCGAAGACCCTTATTTCCTTCAGGCGCAAACTCAGCTGCAACAGCGGCTGAAGCAAACACCAAACACCAACCGCGCCAAAAACGTCATTCTGGTGGTCGGCGACGGCATGGGGTTTTCCACCGTGACCGCCGCTCGCATTTTTGAAGGGCAGCAGCGCGGCGTGGACGGCGAATCCAACGTGCTGGCCTGGGAAGCGTTCCCCTATCTGGCGGCGGCCAAAACCTATTCCGCCGACGCCCAAATCACCGACTCCGCGCCCAGCGCGGTGGCGATGACCACCGGTGTCAAAACCATCAACGATCTGATGGGCCTCAACCATACGGCCGCCCTCAACAATTGCGAAGACCAGCAAACCAAGGCCGTCACCACGCTGTGGGAGATGGCCGCAACGCTCGGCATGTCCACCGGCGCCGTGACGACCGCGACCATTACCCACGCCACGCCGGGCGCCACCTATGCCCATATCGCCAACCGCGACTGGGAATCCGACGCCAAAATGCCGGCGGATGCTCTGGCCGCAGGCTGCCGCGACATCGCACGCCAGCTGGTGGAAATGAAATACGGCAACGGCCTGAACGTGGCGATGGGCGGTGGGCGCGCCAACTTCCTGCCCGACGGCGTGAGCGATCCGGAATACCCCGACAAGAAAGGCGCCAGAAAGGATGGCCGCGACCTGACGCAGGCCTGGCTGCAACGCTACGGCGAGCGTGGGCAATACGTATGGAATCAAGCGCAGTTCGACAAAATCGATCCGGCCAAAGTCGACCACCTGCTGGCCCTGTTCGAACCGTCGCACATGAACTTCGAGCACGATCGGCGGCAAGACGCGGCGGGAGAGCCTTCGCTGGCGGAAATGACCGGCAAGGCCATCGATATTTTGGCCAGGAATCCCGAAGGCTACCTGCTGTTGGTGGAGGGCGGACGCATCGATCACGGCAGCCATAACGGTAACGCCTACCGCACGCTGAGCGACGCGGTCGCGCTGAACGAAGCGGTGAAAACCATCGTCGACAAGGTCAATCTGGACGAGACCCTGGTGATCGTAACCGGCGATCACAGCCACACGCTGACCATTGCCGGCTATGCCAAGCGAGGCAATCCCATCCTCGGCATTTCCGTCGGCGTCGACGGCAAACCGCGGCTGGGCAGCGACGGCAAGCCTTACACCACCGTCGGCTTCGCCAACGGCCCCGGCGGCACAATCCCATTGACCGAGCGCCCGGCATTGACCATGGAGCAGGCCACCGCGCCCGACTTTATTCAGCCAGCGCTGGTGCCGCTGAAAAGTGAGACGCACGGCGGGGAAGATCTCGGCATCTACGCCATCGGCCCCTGGGCGCATCTGTTCCAGGGTACGGTAGAGGAGAACTACACCTTCCACGTGATGAATTACGCCAGCCGCATCGGCGAACGCCTGTCAAAACAGTAGCCACAAAAAAAAGCCGCGTTGAGCGGCTTTTTTTATCGTTGAAAGCGGCCGGCTATCAGCTGGCTTTTTTCTCGTGCGCCTGGCGGTAGGCCACCAGATCTTCGATGGTCAGCACCACCATGTCGTGCTGTTTGGCGAAGGTGATCACTTCCGGCGCATGTGCCATGCTGCCATCGTCGTTGGTCAGTTCACACAGCACGCCGGCAGGTTTGAAGCCGGCCATGGAGACCAGATCGATGGTCGCTTCGGTGTGGCCGCGGCGGCTCAGCACGCCGCCCGGCTGCGCGCGCAGCGGGAATACGTGGCCCGGACGGTTCAGGTCGCTCGGCTTGGCGCTGTCTGCCACCGCCGCACGGATGGTGGTCAGGCGATCGGAAGCGGAAACCCCGGTAGTCACGCCCTGCGCCGCTTCGATGGTCACGGTGAAGGCGGTCTGGAACTGGCTGGAGTTGTTGGTCACCATCATCGGCAGCTCAAGCTGCTGACGGCGTTCTTCGGTGATGCACAGGCACACGATACCGCTGCCGTGGCGAATGGTCAGCGCCATCTGCTCAACGGTCATGGTTTCCGCGGCGAAGATCATATCACCTTCGTTTTCACGATTTTCATCATCGAGCACCATCACGCCGCGCCCGTTGCGCAGTGCGTCGATCGCGCGTTCAACGCGTTCTGTCGGCGTGCCGAAGTCTGAAAGTAGCGTCTGATTCATGGTAAAAAACCTCATTAAAAATTATGGATTACCAGAACCAGGGCGATCTTGAGGAGTAGCTAACAATAGCTAAAAAAATAACGCAAGCGGGCGCAAGCCCGGCAGATACCGTTACTCTCTCCCATCCGGACTATAACCGTCGGCCCCGGAATTACACCGGATCTGCTGACCTCTAACCGGCCTTTACAGGCTGGCTGAGCGCTCGCGGGCTTTCACCGTAGAAGGTGATTTACCGCCGGTGGGGACTTTCACCCCGCCCTGAGAATAAGCAGGATGACTATAACGCTAATGGGTAGGCAGGGCAATTGGCAAAAGCACAATTCGGCCACGCACGGCGAATGCGCTTAATGGTTTATCCGGCGGGCAACTCGCATTACACTAAGCGGCAGCTATTAAACTCTGAAAGGGATACGCCATGATTGACCCGAAAAAAATCGAACAAATCGCACGCCAGGTTCATGAGTCCATGCCTAAAGGCGTTCGTGAATTCGGGGAAGACGTTGAGAAAAAAATCCGTCAGGTACTGCAGTCGCAGCTTACCCGCCTGGATTTGGTTAACCGCGAAGAGTTCGACGTACAGACTCAGGTGCTGCTGCGCACCCGCGAGAAGCTGGCGCTGTTGGAACAGCGCATGGCCGAGCTGGAAAGTAAACTAAGCGCGGCGCCGGCGGCCAAACAGGAAGACGAGTAATTCCCGCCAAGGGCGCGCACCGCGCGCCCTTGTTCTTTACGTCGCCCAACGTTAGCCGCGCCCGTCTTTGATCGCTTTGATGATGTTGGTGGTCGACAGGCCGTCTTCAAAGTTCAGCACTTTGACATCGCCGCCGTTGGCCCACACTTCCGCACTGCCGGCAATCTCTTCCGGTTTGTAATCACCGCCTTTCACCAGCAAATCCGGCAAAATGTCGGCAATCAGACGCTGCGGCGTGTCTTCTTCGAACGGCACCACCCAATCCACCGCTTCCAGCGCGCCCAGCACGATCATGCGATTCTCCAGCGCGTTGACCGGGCGTGTTTCCCCTTTCAAACGCTTGGTCGACGCATCGCTGTTCACCGCCACGATCAGGCGATCGCCCAGTTTGCGAGCGTTGGCCAGATAGGAAACGTGGCCGGCATGCAGAATGTCGAAGATGCCGTTGGTCATCACGACTTTCTCGCCGCGCTGGCGCGCCTGCGCCACGGCGTGTTTCAACTGCGCTTCGGTCATCACGCCAAAACCGGTTTCGGCACGGCCGCGCACCGCGTTTTCCAGCTCGATAGGCGACACGGTGGACGTACCGAGTTTGCCCACCACTACGCCGGCGGCGGCGTTGGCCAGGAAACAGGACTCTTCCAGCGAGTTGCCGGCGGCCAGCGAGGCGGCCAGCACGCCGATCACGGTGTCGCCGGCGCCGGTCACATCGAACACTTCCTGCGCCTGGGTCGGCAAGTGCAGCGGCTCAACGCCAGGCTGCAGCAGCGTCATGCCGTGCTCGGAACGGGTGACCAGCAGCGCAGACAGCTCGAAATCCGCCACCAGCTTCATGCCGCGTTCCACCAGTTCCGCCTCATCCTTGCAATGGCCCACCACCGCTTCAAATTCGGACAGGTTCGGCGTCAGCAGCGTCGCGCCGCGATAGCGTTCAAAATCAGAACCTTTCGGATCGATCAGCACCGGCACTTTGGCGGCGCGCGCCAATTGGATCATGCCCTGCACCTGGCTGAGCGCGCCCTTGGCGTAATCGGACAGCACCAGCGCGCCGATCTGCGGCAGCGCCTGCTGAATGCGCTCCAGCATCGGCTGCGGATCGACGTTGGAGAAGCCTTCTTCGAAGTCGAGACGGATCAGCTGCTGGTTACGCGACAGCACGCGCAGCTTGGTGATGGTCGGATGGGTCGGCACCGAGACGAAGTCGCAGCGCACGTTGACTTCATTCAGCTTGGCGCTCAGCGCCCGCGCCGCATCGTCGATGCCTGTCAGGCCCACCAGGCGGGACGTTGCCCCCAGCGAAGCGATGTTCATCGCCACGTTAGCCGCGCCGCCGGGACGCTCTTCGATGGTATCGACCTTGACCACCGGCACCGGGGCTTCCGGTGAAATGCGGCTGGTCGGCCCATACCAATAGCGATCCAACATGACGTCACCGACCACCAGCACACCGGCGCGGCGAAAATCAGGCAGCGTAACTTTCATCCGATAACTCCAAAAAAGAACAAAATTTTAGTGGCGCAGATATTACCACAGACCGCCGGAATACCCGCAAAAAGGTATTAATCCAGCCATTTGGCCCAGCTGACGCGCACCTGCTCACGCTCGGCGGCGAACTGCTCGCTGCCGACCTTGCCGGAATGCTCCTGCAGCGCCAGATGGTGGATCTCGTCGCGCATGGTGACATAGGCCTGGGTCAGCGCGCGCGCCTCCTCTTCCGGCATGATGTCGTAATTGGCCATCAGCTCGAAGATGCGCACGTTGTCCGACCAACGCGTCAGGCGCGGTTCGCCCGGCGCATAGCGTAAGACCAGATATTGGGCGATAAATTCGATGTCGGTAATGCCGCCCTCATCGATTTTGATATCAAACAGATCGCGCTGTTTGTTGCCGAGATGGTTGCGCATCTTTTCGCGCATCTCGCGCACTTCACGCTTCAGCACCTCCGCATCGCGCGTTTTGCACAGGATCTCGCGCCGGATCGCGTCGAACTGCTGATGCAGCGCCGGATCGCCATGCACGATGCGCGCACGCACCAGGGCCTGATGCTCCCAGGTCCAGGCTTCGTTTTGCTGGTAGTCGGCGAACGCCTCGACGGTGCTGACCAGCATCCCCGCAGCACCGGAAGGCCGCAGGCGCGCGTCCACTTCATACAGAATGCCGGAGGAGGTGCGGGTGCTGAACAGATGCATCACACGCTGCGCCAACCGCAGATAGAACTGACGGCCGTCGATGCAGCGATCGCCGTCGGTCATCACCTCCGGCGGGCAATCCAACAGGAACACCAGATCGAGATCGGAACTGTAGCCCAGCTCCCAGCCGCCCAGCTTGCCGTAGCCGATCACCGCAAAGCCGCGCCCTTCGCGCTCCTGCAGATGGGTCGGTTGGCCGTAGCGCGCCACCATGTCGCTCCAGGCCTGTTGCACCACCGCGTCGATGATCGCCTCAGCCAGGTAAGTCAGGTGATCGCTCACTTTCATCACCGGCAGCGCCCCGGCGATATCCGCCGCGGCGATGCGCAGCTGCTGCGCCTGTTTGAATTGGCGCAGCGCCTCCAGCTTTTGCTCTTCGTCGTCTTCCGGCACCCGCAGCAGGTACTGACGCAGCTCGCTGCGATAGGCGTCCAGCGCCACCGGCTGATACAGCGTGGCCGGATCCAGCAGTTCGTCCAGCAACAGCGGGTAACGCGACAGTTGGTTGGCGACCATCGGCGACGCGGCGCACAGGCGGATCAGATGGCTGAGCGCCGCATGATACTCCACCAGCAGCTCGAGGTAGGTGGTGCGGGTGACGATGCTCAGCAGCAGCTGCGCCAGCCGCACCAGCGCGGTCGGCGCTTCCTGCCGCGGGCACACCTCCGCCAGCAGGCGCGGCATCAGCTGATCGAGCACGTCGCGGCCGCGCGGGCCGATGGTGCGCTTGTCGACGTCATGGCGGAAATCGGCGATGGTGCGCAGCATCTGTCGGCGCCCCTCTTCATCGAGGTGCGGCGTCAGCGGCGCCAGCTCGTTCTCCTCCAGCGCGTCCTGCCACAGGCTGTGGTAGTGCTGATAGTCGGGATCTTCGCCGACATCCGGACTATCGTCGCCGATCAGGTCGTCGAACACCGCACGCACCGCCTGCATATGTGCGTCCAACGCCGCCATCAGTGCCTCCCAATCCGCCAGCCCCATGCCGTAAGCCAGCCGAGCCTGATCGAGCGCATCCTGCGGCAACGTCTGGGTTTGCTGATCGCCGATCGCCTGCAACAGGTTCTCCAACCGCCGCAGGAACAGGTAAGCGGCGCTCAGCGCCCGCACCTGCTCGTTCTCCAGCAGCCCCAGTTCTCCCACCGCCTGCAGCGTCGGCAGCAGCGAACGCCCCTGCAGCGCCGGCTCGCGGCCGCCGCGGATCAGTTGAAACACCTGGGTGATAAACTCGATTTCGCGAATGCCGCCGGCGCCCAGCTTGATGTTATCCTTCAGGCCCCGCCGCCGCACTTCACGGGCGATCATGCCCTTCATGTTGCGCAATGATTGAATGACGCTGAAATCGATATAGCGACGGAACACGAACGGCCGCAGGGTTTTGCGCAGCTCCTGGCTGTAAGCGTCTTCCGCCCCGCCCATCAGGCGCGCCTTCACCATCGCATAACGTTCCCAGTCGCGCCCCTGCTCCTGGTAGTAATCCTCCAGCGCCGCAAAGCTCATCACCAGCGGGCCGCTGTCGCCGAACGGCCGCAGCCGCATATCCACGCGATAGACGAAGCCGTCGATGGTCTGCTGATCCAGCGCTTTGATCAGCCGCTGGCCGAGGCGGGTGAAGAACTGGGCATTGTCCAGCTCGCGCCGCCCGCCCTGGGTTTGGCCGTTTTCCGGGTAGGCGAAGATCAGATCGATATCCGACGAGAAGTTCAGCTCGCCGCCGCCCAGCTTGCCCATGCCGAGGATCAGCAGCGGCTGTGGTTCGCCGGCGGCGTTACACGGCGTGCCCCACTCGCGGCAACAGGTTTGGTACAGCCAGTCGCGCGCGCTGACGATCAGCGTTTCTGCCAATCCGCTCAGCTGCAGCAGCGTTTCTTCGGTCGAACACAGCCCCTGCGCCTGCGCCCAGGCGATGCGCACCAGCGTTTCGCGGCGAAACAGACGCAGCGTGCGCATCAGTTGCGCTTCATCGCGTACCTCTTCCAGTTCGTCCTGCAGCCAGGCGGCGTAGTGTTGCCACTCGCCGGGCGCCGGCGGCTGTTCGCGCAGCGTCGCCAACCAGACCGGCTGGGCGAGCAGCGCGTCGCTGACGAAATCGCTCGACGCCAGCACCCACTGCTCTTGCTCGCTAAAGGCGCAGTCTGCGCCGTGAACTTCCTGAAAACGCTGCACAACCTGCTGTGCCTGAGCCTGCAACGCGGCTGAAAGTGGCGACATAGTGTATGACCCGTTCTGCGGCCCACGGCTGGCGGGCCGGCTGGATTAACGAAGCGCGCCGTTTAACCAGAATGGCGCATGCGATAAGGCCTGTTTGCGGCTGGCTTCATACCAGCCCTGGCGGCGCTCGCTCAGCGCCGCCTGCAGCTCGCGCCAGGCGTCGATATAAGGCCCGGTCTGCTCGTCGGGGTAGGCGCCCGACAACAGGATCAGCGCCGCAATCTGACGCGTCAGGCGCGGCAATTGTTCCTGATATTCATCTTCGTTCAGCGTACGGCTGAAGGCTTCTTTCAGCTCGGCGCCGCTGCGCCCCAGCATGATATCGCTGAAGCGTTTGAAAGAACCGTCCAGCTTGGCCTGCGCTTTGGCGTCGATAAACGGCCGCCAGGCGCCGCTCACCAGCCATGATGTGAGTGCCAACTTACATTGTAGATAAGCGGCGCTGTAGCACAGGCTCTCGGGTTGCGCGGCTTTGTCCGCCAACAGCGGTTCGAGCTCGGTCAGGCGGGCGCGCAGATCGGCGCTGGCCTTGCGCGGCACCAGGCCGCCGAAGATCACCAACGCCTGGCGGATCGTGCCGACCGCCTCGATGACCGCAGCGCGCGCCTGCGCATCGCCGCGCAGCCACAGCTCTTCATGATACTGCCAGTGGCTGAGCGCCAGCTCGAAGGCGGCGATCATTCCCTGCTCCACGGTCGCCTTCGCCGCCGGCTTCAGCACCCGCAGCGGGCGCACCTCTCGCGGTGGATTACCCTGCGCCAGATGGTAGCCGCGCGCCGCCTTGCTCAGGCTGCCCTGCCGCAGCCCGCCATGCGCCGCCAGCTCGCCGGCCAACGCCAGCAGATCGGCGGTGTTGCCGTTCAGCAGCTCCAGTTCGATCTCGCTCAGGGCTTCGCTGAGATCGCCGGCGCGCACCTCACCCTGATCCAGGCCAATCTCGATCTCGCTTTGGCCGTAAGTAACCACCCAATTTTCACGCGCGAAGTCGGTACGGAACAGCGGCTGCAACGCCTGTTGCAGCGCCGTGATATCGCAATCCTGCGGCCAGATGTCGGCAGGGAACTGCGCCAACGCCAGCTGCGGCTCGGCGATAGCGACGTTGTATTCCGGGCGCTGATGCAGGCCGGCCACCACTTTACCGGCGGTTTTGATGGTCATTTCATAGCGATCGTCAAAACCGCGAATGCGCAGCCCCATATCGTGACTGCGCAAGAAGTTGTCGGCCGTTTCGAAGTAAATGTTGGTCAGCTTTTGCGGCGCGGAATGCTGATGCGGCCAGGCGGCGAGCCATTGCGGCAACGCGGCCACCGCTTCTGGCGCGGCGATGAATTTCAGTTCAATTTCAACGGTCATAATTCTTTAACACCAATAAGTTACGCATTCACGTCTGTTTCAGCGCGGCGCGCTCGGTCCGCCGCATGCTGCCCAATGACGCACAGTTGCCATTATCTTACCGCGATTTCCGGCGCCTTAACCCTGCTGACTGTAGAAAAAACCTGTTACGTTATAAAACGCTGCGCAACTCACAGAATCAGCCACAGTAAGATAGTTCTCATTCCGGTTTTGGCGTTGCGTCGTCAGACTGAACGCTCTACTATCGTTCCATAAATTCACCCAGAAACGATGAACTAATGCAGAAATTACGCCTGATTTGCCTTGCCGCGCTGAGCTTCAGCATCACTTGGGCCGCACATGCCGAAGATAAACGCTATATCTCCGATGAGTTAAGCACTTACGTCCATAGCGGCCCAGGTAATCAGTACCGTATTGTCGGCACTCTGAACGCCGGTGAAGAAGTCACCCTGCTGAGCGTCAACGACAGCACCAACTACGGCCAAATCCGCGATCCGAAAGGCCGCACCACCTGGATCCCGCTCGATCAGCTCAGCCAGACGCCAAGCCTGCGCACCCGCGTGCCGGAGCTGGAACAACAGGTGAAAACCCTGACCGACAAGCTGGCCAACATCGATAACACCTGGAACCAGCGCACCTCGGAAATGCAGGAAAAAGTCGCGGGCAGCGACAGCACCATCAGCAGCCTGCAGAAGGAAAACCAGGATCTGAAAAACCAGCTGGTGGTCGCGCAGAAGAAGGTGAACGCCGTTAACCTGCAGCTCGACGACAAACAGCGCACCATTATCCTGCAGTGGTTCATGTACGGCGGCGGCGTCGCCGGCGTCGGTTTGCTGCTGGGCCTACTGTTGCCGCACCTGATCCCTCGCCGCAAAAACAACAATCGCTGGATGAACTGATCTCAGTATCGTTCAGTTTGAGTATGGGCGCCTGCGGGCGCCCTTTTCATTGGTGCCGACATCCCACGGCCAATTCATGTAATCTGATAGACAGAGCCTTACACGATATTCAGGAGTCAACAGTGCAGATTTATCTGGTCGGCGGCGCCGTTCGCGACAGCCTGCTCAACATTCCGGTGGTCGATCATGATTGGGTGGTGGTGGGCGCCACGCCGGCAGAGCTGCTGGCGTTGGGTTACCAGCAGGTCGGCAAAGATTTTCCGGTGTTCCTCAATCCCGATACTCACGAGGAGTATGCGCTGGCGCGCACCGAGCGCAAATCCGGCCAGGGATACACCGGCTTTACCTGCTATGCCGCGCCGGACGTGACGCTGGAAGAAGATCTGCTGCGGCGCGATCTGACCCTCAACGCCATCGCCCGTTCCGCCGAGGGGGAGCTGATTGACCCTTATGGCGGCGTGGCCGATCTGCAGGCGCGCGTGCTGCGCCACGTTTCCGACGCTTTCGGCGAGGATCCGCTGCGCGTACTGCGCGTGGCGCGCTTCAATGCCCGCTTCGCCCATCTGGGTTTTCGCATCGCCGACGAAACGCTGGCTTTGATGCGCCAGATGGCGCACAGCGGTGAACTGGCCGCGCTGACCGCCGAACGCGTCTGGAAGGAAACCGAAAAGGCGCTGCAGAGCCAGAGCCCGCAGGTCTATTTTCAGGTCCTGCGCGACTGCGGGGCGCTGGTGGTGCTGTTCCCGGAAATCGACGCGCTGTTCGGCGTGCCGGCCCCCGCCAAGTGGCACCCGGAGATCGATACCGGCGTACATACGCTGATGGCGCTGGCGATCGCCGCCCGCCTCACGCCCGAGGTGGACGTACGCTTCGCCACCCTGTGTCATGACCTCGGCAAGGGCTTGACGCCAAAAGAGTTTTGGCCGCATCACCACGGCCACGGCCCGGCGGGCGTGCGGCTGGTCGAAGCGCTGTGCCAACGGCTGCGGGTGCCCAACCCGGTGCGCGATCTGAGCAAGCTGGTGGCGGAGTACCATGATTTGATCCACACCGTGAACAAGCTGCGGCCGGAGACCCTGTTGAAGTTGTTCGACGCCATCGACGTCTGGCGCAAGCCGCAGCGGCTGGAGCAGATGATCCTGACCAGCGAAGCGGACGCGCGCGGCCGCACCGGCTTTGAGGAGAACCCTTATCCGCAGGGCGACTATCTGCGCCAGGCGTATCAGGTAGCGAACGCGGTATCGATCAAAGAGGTGGTGGCCAGCGGGCTGCAGGGTACCGCGATCCGCGACGAGCTCAAACGCCGCCGCCAACAGGCGCTGGCCGAGTGGAAGCGCAGCCAAACCATCATCAACGATCAGGCATAAAAAAACCCCGCTGAGCGGGGTTTTTCCTGGCATAGAGGCTTACAGGAACACCATGTAAACCACGGCCGCCACGATAAAACGGTAGATGGCGAACGGCACAAACGAGATGCGTTTGATCAGCGACAGGAAGGTCTTGATCGCAATCAGCGCCACCACGAAGGCGGTGATGAAACCGACGGCGAACATCGGCAGATCGCCCCAGGTCAGGAAGTGCAGGCTCTTGTACAGATCCAGGCCGCTGGCGCCGATCATCATCGGCACCGCCAGGATGAAGGAGAACTCGGAGGCCGCATAGCGGTTCACACCCACCAGCATGCCGCCGGCGATGGTGGAACCCGAACGGGAGAAGCCCGGCCACAGCGCCAGACACTGGAAGCAGCCGATCATGAACGCCTGGCGGTAGGTGATGTCATCCAGCCCTTCCGCGCTCGGTTTCTTCGGCTTCAACCATTCCGCCGCCAGCAGCAGCAGGCCGCCGACCACCAACGCGTACATCACGTTTTTCGGCGCAAACAGCGACTTGATGAAATCATGGAAGGCCAGGCCCAGCACCACCGCCGGGATCATCGCCAGCAGGATGTGCCCCAGCTTCAACTGACCGCTGGTTTTGCCTTCATGCTCCACCGGCTTGCCGCCGAAATGAATGCCGATCAAGCCGAACAACCGGCGCCAGAACATCACCACCACGGCCAGGATTGACCCCAGCTGGATAATGACTTCAAAGGTTTTGGCTTTGTCGCCGGTAAAGCCCAGCCACTCGCCGACGATGATCATATGCCCGGTGGAAGACACCGGCAGAAACTCGGTTAACCCCTCGACGACCCCAAGAACAAACGCAATAAACAATGAATGCATGTCTGCCATGTGCTTCGCTCACCCCATAAAATAACGGCTATCACATAAAAAAGCGGCAATGTTTAAAGACAATGCCGCTAAAACAATTCTCAGGATTAAGACCAGGTTAACGGCCTTTCGTTGCAAGCAAATGACATAAAATCATGCGGGACGAGTGCCGCGCTCAATGATCACGCCGACCCGGCTGGCATGTGCTACAGCGCCCGGTTTGCTGACCTTAATACGGACCCAGGGGGAATTGAAGCGCTGAAGCAAAATTTCAGATATTTCCTCCGCCACTCGTTCCACCAGCGCAAAACGGTTCGACTCCACGTGCTGGATCACGGCGTCGCTGACGTCGGCATAGCTCAGACAGTCAGTTACGTCGTCGCTGGCGGCGGCCGGTCGGTTATCCCAGCCCATTTCGATATCGAACACCAGCTTCTGACGAATGCCCTGTTCCCACTCATAAACGCCAATGGTGGTAATTACGGTAAGCTCTTCAATAAATACGATATCCATCACGTCATTCTCTGTTTTTGGCCTTGCCGGATACCACTTCCAGCGGAATGTGCGTATTATCCATAGATGTTGCGAGTAAAACGACCATTATTAAACGGAACCGCGTTATGAGTGCTACCGCGCTTGGCATGATTATCTTCGCGTATCTGTGCGGCTCGATTTCCAGTGCGATCCTGGTTTGCCGGATCGCCAGGCTGCCGGATCCGCGTGAGCATGGCTCAGGAAATCCCGGGGCGACCAACGTCCTGCGCATCGGCGGCCGGCTGGCGGCGGCGGCGGTGCTGGTGTTCGATATTCTGAAAGGGATGTTGCCGGTCTGGCTGGCCTACAAACTCGATGTGCCGCCGCTGTACCTCGGCCTGACGGCGATCGCCGCCTGTCTGGGGCACATCTATCCGGTGTTCTTCCACTTCCGCGGCGGCAAAGGCGTGGCGACGGCGTTTGGCGCCATCGCGCCTATCGGCTGGGATCTGACCGGCCTGATGACCGGCACCTGGCTGCTGACGGTGCTGCTCAGCGGCTACTCTTCGCTCGGCGCCATCGTCAGCGCGCTGATCGCCCCGTTCTACGTCTGGTGGTTCAAACCGCAGTTCACCTTCCCGGTGGCGATGCTCTCCTGTCTGATCCTGATGCGGCATCACGACAATATTCAGCGCCTGTGGCGCGGGCAGGAAGGCAAGATTTGGGGCAAGTTCCGCAAGAAGAAAAACGCGGCGGATAACGGCGACCAGCCGAAAGACGAATAGCAGAAGGGCCGGATGATCCGGCCCTTTTTTTATACCGCAGGCAGTTCCGCCAGCGGCCAGCGCGGTCGCACCGAAACGCTCAGCTCCGGGTTGGCGCCGCTCTTCAGGCGCACCATGCCGGCATAGGCGATCATCGCGCCGTTGTCGGTGCAAAATTCCGGACGGGCATAGAACACTTCCCCGCCGCGCTTGTGCATCATCTCCGCCAGTTTGGCGCGCAGCGTGCGGTTTGCGCTCACGCCGCCGGCCATCACCAGCCGTTTGAAACCGGTCTGCTCCAGCGCGCGTTTGCATTTGATCGCCAACGTATCCACCACCGCATCCTCGAAGGCGCGGGCGATGTCGGCGCGCGTCTGATCGTCGTCGCCGTTGGAGCGAATGGTGTTGGCGGCGAAGGTTTTCAGGCCGGAGAAGCTGAAGTCCAGCCCAGGGCGATCGGTCATCGGCCGCGGGAATGTGAAACGCCCCGCCGTGCCCTGCTGCGCCATCTTCGACAGCATCGGCCCGCCGGGGTAATCCAGGCCGAGCAGCTTGGCGGTTTTGTCGAACGCTTCGCCGGCGGCGTCATCGATCGATTCGCCCAGCAGTTCATACTCACCGATGCCGGTGACGCTGATCAGCTGAGTGTGGCCGCCGGAGACCAGCAGCGCGACGAACGGAAACGCCGGCGGGTTATCTTCCAGCATCGGCGCCAGCAGGTGGCCTTCCATATGGTGCACCGGCACCGCCGGCACGTTCCAGGCGAACGCCAGCGCGCGCCCGACGGTAGCGCCGACCAGCAGCGCCCCCACCAGGCCCGGCCCGGCGGTATAAGCCACGCCGTCGATGTCGGCCGGGGTCAGGTTGGCCTCTTTCAGCGCCGCCTGAATCAGCGGCACGGTTTTGCGCACGTGATCGCGGGAAGCCAGTTCCGGCACCACGCCGCCGTAGTCGGCGTGCAGCTTCACCTGGCTGTATAATTGGTTGGCCAACAAACCGGTTTGATCGTCATACACTGCAATTCCGGTTTCATCGCAGGACGTTTCTATACCCAGTACTCGCATTACATTTCCCATCATTCACGTGCGGCCGCCAGTCTACCACATTCCGCCGCATTTACCGCCGGCGCAGCGCATCTTGTCACCGGCTCGCGCCTATGTCGATGATTCATCCAGAAAATGCCCGCGCGATTAAACACGAGCATTTTTTTCTGATTAGTCTATAATCAGCGCCCGGTGCAAAATTGCGCACGTTGCGGCAGAGCGACGCGGGTTTCAATTTGCTGTGATGCTTTACAAAGCAGCATCCATTGGAGTAAAATTCCGCACCATTTTGAAAAGGCTGGCGCTTGGCCAGCAGCAAACCGAATTTTATTGAGGTGAGAGGCACATGCCGGTAATTAAAGTACGTGAAAACGAGCCATTTGACGTTGCTCTGCGTCGTTTCAAACGCTCTTGCGAAAAAGCGGGTGTTTTAGCTGAAGTTCGTCGTCGTGAGTTTTATGAAAAACCAACTACCGAACGTAAACGCGCTAAAGCTTCTGCTGTGAAACGTCACGCGAAGAAACTGGCTCGCGAAAACGCACGCCGCACTCGTCTGTATTAATTCTTCGGGGGCAACCCCACCGCGTGAATTTCTGATTTTCAAAATCGCGCAGACCGAGTAGTTGCATACGAAGGCCGTGCTTTCCGAAAGGAATGCGCGGCTTGTTCTCGTTTATAGGCTAATGAAGTAAGGGCTTATGGCTGGACGAATTCCGCGCGTATTTATCAATGACTTGCTGGCTCGCACCGACATCGTCGATTTGATCGACGCCCGCGTGAAGCTCAAGAAGCAAGGCAAGAACTACCACGCGTGCTGTCCGTTCCACCACGAAAAGACGCCTTCATTTACCGTTAATGGCGAAAAGCAGTTTTATCACTGTTTTGGATGTGGTGCGCACGGCAACGCCGTCGACTTTTTGATGAATTACGACCGACTCGAGTTTGTCGAAACCATCGAAGAGCTGGCGACCATGCACGGGCTGGAAGTGCCTTACGAAGCAGGCACCGGGCCAACCCAGATCGAACGCCATCAGCGCCAGAGCCTGTACCAACTGATGGAACAGCTCAGCGCGTTCTATCAACAGTCACTGCAGCAGTCCTCCGGGGCGCCGGCGCGCAACTATTTGCAGCAGCGCGGATTAAGTGACGACGTTATTCGCCATTTCGCCATCGGCTTCGCGCCGGCGGGATGGGACAACGCCCTGAAGCGTTTCGGCCGCGACGCCGACTCGCGCCGCGCATTGAACGATGCCGGCATGCTGGTGACTAACGATCAGGGGCGTTCGTACGACCGTTTCCGCGAACGGGTGATGTTCCCCATCCGCGACAAGCGCGGGCGCGTGATCGCCTTCGGCGGCCGCGTATTGGGCGACGGCATGCCGAAGTACCTGAACTCGCCGGAAACCGAAGTTTTCCATAAGGGCCGCCAGCTGTACGGCCTGTATGAAGCACAGCAGAACCACCCTACCCTGCAGCGGCTGCTGGTGGTGGAAGGGTATATGGACGTGGTGGCGTTGGCGCAATTCGGCATCGATTATGCCGTCGCCTCGCTCGGAACCTCGACGACGGCTGAACACATTCAGCTGCTGTTCCGCGCCACCGACAACGTCGTCTGCTGTTACGACGGCGACCGTGCCGGCCGTGAAGCGGCCTGGCGAGCGCTGGAAACCGCGCTGCCGTACCTGAACGACGGGCGCCAGCTGCGGTTCATGTTTTTGCCCGACGGCGAAGACCCGGACACGCTGGTGCGCAAAGAAGGCAAAGAAGCCTTCGAGCAGCGAATGGAGCAGGCGCAGCCGCTGTCCACGTTCCTGTTCGAAAGCCTGCTGCCGCAGGTGGATCTGAGCAGCCCGGACGGGCGCGCCAAGCTGAGCACGCTGGCGCTGCCGCTGATTACTCAGGTGCCGGGCGAAACGTTGCGCTTGTACCTGCGCCAGGAGCTCGGCAACAAGCTGGGGCTGCTGGACGACAGCCAGCTCGACAAGCTGATGCCCAAGCAGGCTGAAAATGCGAATCCTTATCAGGCGCCCCAGCTAAAACGCACAACCATGCGTATACTGATAGGGTTACTGGTGCAAAATCCGCAGTTGGCTACACTTATCCCTTCGCTGGAAGGGTTGGAGCAGACCAAACAGGCGGGATTGCCGCTGTTCGTCGAACTGGTGCAGACCTGTTTGGCGCAGCCGGGCCTGACTACCGGGCAATTGCTGGAGCTGTATCGCGACAACAAATTCAGCCAGCAGCTTGAAACCTTGGCGACATGGAACCATATGATCGTTGAGGACATGGTCGAACAGACCTTTTTGGATACGTTGGCCAGCCTGTACGACTCGGTGCTCGAGCAACGGCTGGAAACGCTGATCGCCCAGGCCAGAACGCGCGGCCTGAGCCCGGAGGAACGTGAAGAAGTCCGTTCTCTCAACCAGGTTTTAGCGAAGAAAAACTGAATACCAAACGGCTTAAGTGCCGATAATTGCGAGGGCAGAGCCCTGCACAGTGCCGCCATAGTGGGCCGCGGCGATAACGAAAACGCCCCAAATGCTATTGTTGGCGGTTTCGCCGACCGACACCAACCTAAATACTCTGAAGTGTGGATACCGTCTTATGGAGCAAAACCCGCAGTCACAGCTGAAGCTACTTGTCACCCGTGGTAAGGAGCAAGGCTATCTGACCTATGCTGAGGTCAATGACCATCTGCCGGAAGATATCGTCGACTCCGATCAGATCGAAGACATCATCCAGATGATTAACGACATGGGCATCCAGGTGATGGAAGAAGCACCGGACGCCGATGACCTGCTGCTCGCCGAAAACTCGAACAGCACGGACGAAGATGCGGAAGAAGCCGCCGCACAGGTTCTGTCCAGCGTGGAATCCGAAATCGGCCGCACCACCGACCCGGTGCGCATGTACATGCGCGAAATGGGTACCGTCGAACTGCTGACGCGCGAAGGCGAAATCGACATCGCCAAGCGCATCGAAGACGGCATCAACCAGGTTCAGTGCTCGGTTGCCGAATACCCGGAAGCCATCACCTATCTGCTTGAGCAGTACGATCGTGTCGAAGCGGGCGAAGCGCGCCTGTCCGACCTGATCACCGGCTTCGTCGATCCTAACGCGGAAGAGGACATCGCCCCAACCGCCACCCACATCGGTTCTGAACTGTCGAGCGAAGAGCAAGACGACGACGACGAAGATGAGGACGCCGAAGACGACGATACCGAAGACGACAACAGCATCGATCCTGAGCTGGCGCGTCAGAAGTTCGCCGAGCTGCGCGATCAGTACGAAGCAACCCGTCAGATGATCAAGAAAAACGGCCGCAGCCATGCCAGCGCCGCGGACGAGATCCTGAAGCTGTCTGAAGTGTTCAAGCAGTTCCGCCTGGTGCCGAAACAGTTCGACTTCCTGGTCAACAGCATGCGCACCATGATGGACCGCGTTCGCACCCAGGAACGCATCATCATGAAGCTGTGCGTTGAACAGTGCAAAATGCCGAAGAAAAACTTCGTCACCCTGTTCGCCGGCAACGAAACCAGCGATTCCTGGTTTGAAGCCGCGCTGGCGATGGCCAAGCCATGGTCGGAAAAGCTGAAAGACGTTGCTGAAGACGTGCAGCGCAGCCTGCAGAAACTGCGTCAGATCGAAGAAGAAACCGGCCTGACCATCGAGCAGGTCAAAGACATCAACCGTCGCATGTCGATCGGTGAAGCGAAAGCTCGCCGCGCGAAGAAAGAGATGGTTGAGGCCAACCTGCGTCTGGTTATTTCTATCGCCAAGAAATACACCAACCGCGGCCTGCAGTTCCTGGATCTGATCCAGGAAGGCAACATCGGCCTGATGAAAGCGGTAGACAAGTTCGAATACCGCCGCGGCTACAAGTTCTCGACGTACGCCACCTGGTGGATCCGTCAGGCTATCACCCGCTCCATCGCCGACCAGGCGCGCACCATCCGTATTCCGGTGCATATGATTGAGACCATCAACAAGCTCAACCGTATTTCGCGCCAGATGCTGCAAGAGATGGGCCGCGAGCCGACGCCGGAAGAGCTGGCCGAGCGCATGCTGATGCCGGAAGACAAGATCCGCAAGGTGCTGAAGATCGCCAAAGAGCCAATCTCGATGGAAACACCGATCGGCGACGACGAAGATTCGCATCTGGGCGACTTCATCGAGGATACCACCCTCGAGCTGCCGCTGGACTCCGCGACCTCGGAAAGCCTGCGTTCCGCCACCCACGACGTGCTGGCCGGCCTGACCGCGCGCGAAGCGAAAGTGCTGCGCATGCGTTTCGGTATCGACATGAACACCGACCACACGCTGGAAGAGGTAGGCAAGCAGTTTGACGTTACCCGTGAGCGTATTCGTCAGATCGAAGCCAAGGCGCTGCGCAAGCTGCGTCACCCAAGCCGCTCCGAAGTGTTGCGCAGCTTCCTGGACGACTAAGTCCGGCTGTCGCATCAAAAACAAAAACCCCGGCCTGCCGGGGTTTTTTTATGCCTCAGAACATGCTGTTGCCACTGGCGGTCTTCTCCGGCACCGGCTGCGTCACGTCCCAGTGCTCGACGATTTTTCCGGCGCTGTCGAGACGGAAGATATCGACGATCGCCGCGGTCTTGCCGGCCTCGCGTCCGCTGACCTCCACATGCAGGATCACGTAGTCGCCGTCGACGAACGCCTGTTTAATCTCGCTGTGCGAGTTGGGGTAACGCGTTTTCAGCAGCTCGACAAATTGACGAAATCCCTCCACGCCGTCTTGGGCATTGGGGTTATGCTGCTTGTACTGCTCGCCCAAAAACGGCCGCGCCGCCGCAAAATCCTTGTTGTTGAGCCCCTGCCGATAAAACTCCAGCACGTTCTGCTGGTTGCGCGCTTCCTGCGGCGAATGCCCCGCCTGCGCGGCGCCGGTCACCAACAGCAGCGCCATCAAACAGCCTTTCATCATCGATGTCATCGCACACTCCCTTATGTCATTGCAGCGCCAGGAACAGCTCGCGATAGCTGGCGGTAAGCTGCTCCAGCGTGGCGCGGTTCAATCCGCTGGGGTTGGGCAATACCCACACCTCGGTTTCCCCCAGCATCAGCGTCTGCTTGCCCCAGGGCGCGTTTTTCACCCCAAAGGCGGTGGTGAACGCCTGCTTGCCCAGAATCGCCAGCGCACGCGGCTGATAGCGCAGGATCTTCTCTTGCAGCGCCTCGCCGCCGCTGCGCAGCTCATCGCGCGACAGCTCGCTGGCCGCCACCGTCGGGCGCGCCACCAGTGCGGTAATGCCGCAGCCGTTGTCCTTCAGCTGCTGCCACTGCTCCGGCGCCAGCTGGCTCGCGGTAAAGCCGGCCTGATGGATCACCTTCCAGAAGCGGTTGCTGCCGTTGGCGAAAGGATAGCCCTGATGGGCGGAAGAAAGGCCGGGATTGATGCCGCAAAACACCACCCGCAGGTTGGGCGCCAGAAGTTCCATGAGTATCGTGAGTCCATTGCAGGGATTTACTGCGGTTATCGCAAAATCCGCCAGCAATTACAACAGGCTAGAACTGCGCAGAAAAGCAACATACGGGCGGGTAACAGTAGACCGATGCTTAAGGATTCCCTATAATCTCGCGGCTTGGCCCCTTAGCTCAGTGGTTAGAGCAGGCGACTCATAATCGCTTGGTCGTTGGTTCAAACCCAACAGGGGCCACCAAATTTTAGCTGTTTTCACAGCCTTCCAAGCCATCCTGTCCGGGATGGCTTTTTTGTTTCCCGCCGCCGTGCCACACTTCCCTCTCGGCATACCTGATTATTCCGACTCATAAGGATCCCGCATGATCGTCATCTGCGACCACGACAACCTCGACGCCTGGCTGGCGCTGCGCGCGGCGCTGTGGCCATCCAGCTCGCCTGAAGAGCACCGCGCGGAGATGCGCGAAATATTGGCTTCGCCGCACCACACCGCGTTTATGGCGCGGGGGCTCGACGGCGCTTTCATCGGCTTTGCCGAAGTGGCGCTGCGCTATGATTACGTCAACGGCTGCGAGTCGTCGCCGGTGGCGTTTCTGGAAGGGATCTATACCGTCGAACGCGCCCGCCGCCAGGGCTGGGCCACGCGATTGATCGCACAGGTGCAGGAATGGGCGAAGCAGCAAGGCTGCAGCGAGCTGGCATCGGATACCGATATCGCCAATCTGGACTCCCAGCGCCTGCATGCCGCGCTGGGCTTTGCCGAAACGGAACGAGTGGTGTTTTACCGCAAAACGCTGGGCTGATCAGGCGGTCCTGCTTTGCCGCTGATGCGCCAGCTGCTCGGCGCGCAGCAGGATCTCCTGCAGATCGTCCTCATCGATATCGAACAGATCCCCCTCCATCAACGCCTCGTGCAGATCGGCGCGGGTGATGGAAACCGCATCGATCGGCAGATTGGCCGGTTTGGCCTCCGCCGGCGCCAGCGCGTGCGGATAGCGGCGCCCGGCCAGGTTGTTGAACAGAATGGCCAGCGCCGCCAGCAGCACCGAATTCAGCAACACCGGGTACAACACGAAGTGGTAGCCCATCTGATGAATGCCGGGGCCGCCGAGGATAGCGGTCAGCGCCACCGCGCCGCCCGGCGGATGCAGGCAGCGCAGCTTGAACATCAGGCCGATGGCCACCGCCGCCGCCACGCCGCAGGCCAGGCCCGGATCGGGGATCAGCAGGCCGGCGCTGACGCCCACCGTCGCCGCCAGCGCATTGCCGCCGACGATCGACCAGGGCTGCGCCAGCGGGCTGTTGGGCACGCCGAACAGCAACACCGCCGAAGCGCCCATCGGCGCGATAAACCACAGGTTCACCTCACCCAAAATAAAGTGGCTGATCCAGCCGGCGAGCATCAACCCCAAACCGGCGCCAACGCTGGAAATCAGCATTTCTCGCTTGCCCACCGCCAGCGGATGCGGCCACAGGCGCGCGCATCCCACTTTCACTCGTTCTATCCACTGCGTCTTCATGTTACCCGGTACGACTCAATTCACTTGTTGGCAACAAATATATCACATCGCGCCAGCGCCGCCGCGCACCGTGCCCTAAAAGAACTTTTGGCCTAACAGATTGATTTTTAGCCTCCCCTCGACAATGATCAATGTTCCCCCCCTTAACCCCGAGGAACCGCCGATGTCTCAATCGATCACCGAACTTTATACCGACAGTGAATTTTTCAGCCCGTACGCCATGTCCGCCTTTGTCGTGCTGACGGAAAAAGGCATTCCGTTCACCGTGAAGCCGGTAGACCTGGCGAAAGAGGAGAACAAAGAGGCGGCCTATGCGGCGTTGTCGCTCACCCGCCGGGTGCCGACGCTGGCGATCGGCGAATTTCAGCTCTCGGAGTCTTCGGCGATCGCCGAATACCTGGAAGACATCCACCCGGCTCACGCCGTGTACCCGCGCGACGTAAAGCTGCGCGCCAAGGCGCGCGAAATCCAGGCCTGGCTGCGCAGCGATCTGCTGCCGATCCGCGCAGAGCGCCCAACCGAAGTGGTGTTCAGCAACGGCAAGTTCCCGCCGCTGTCCGAAGCGGCTCAACAGGCCGCGCACAAACTGATCGCCGCAGTGGAAAAGCTGTTGAGCCACGGGCAGGATAATCTGTTCAGGGAATGGTGCATCGCCGACACCGATCTGGCGCTGATGCTCAACCGGCTGGTGATGCACGGCGATACGGTGCCGGAGCGCGTTCGCCATTATGCGCACAAGCAGTGGCAGCGCCCTTCGGTGCAGACCTGGCTGGCGCTGTCGGAAAAGCGGCGCGCCTGAGAAAAAAATCGGCGGCCACGACGCCGCCGTTCTCAATGCCGAGAAACAACATCACTGCTTGAGGGAAGGCAAATCACCATCCAGAGGGCAGATAGCCTAACAATGAAGCGATGGCGTACACCGCGCTGGCCAGGTACAGCAACACAATGCTGATCTGCAGCAGCGGGTGCGTGATCCAGTTGCACTGCCAGCGTGGCGTCTGGTCGCCGTGTTTGCGCGCGCCGCGCAGGATCAACATCGGCATGATCGACAGGATCACCCCGCTGAACACCCCGGCAAAGTAGAGCGCGTTGACGAACGACACCAGCCCGCTGTAGGCCAGCGCGAACGGCGGCACCACCACCAGCAACAGCACGCCGAAGCGGCGCAGCGGCAGCTCGTCGTTGCCCAGCCGGAACTTGTCGAAGATATTGGTCAGGAAGCTGCCGCCCAATCCCCAGTACGAGGTCAACATCGCGCACAGCGCGAAGATGTTGGCGGAGAAGAACGCCCACTGCCCCAGCGCCTGGCCCCAGGAAATGGTGGCCACGTCGGAGATGTCATCCAGCCCGCTGAGCGCAATCACCGACATCGGCACCGCCGCCAGCAGAATGAAGGTCACCGCCATGCCGACGATGATCGCCTTCGGCAGCTGTTCCGGCTTGTCGGCAAAGCCGCGCGCCATCTCCGGCACGATGTACTGTGCCGAGAAGCAGAACACCACCACGTTGAACACCGGCACCATATAGCGCCAGTCGCCGTCCAGCAGGTTGCGCATCTGGGTGGTGTCTTTCAGCAGCGTAGCCGCCACCAGCGCGGTCAACATTACCACCATGCCGATGCTGATGAACTTCTCGCCGCGGCCGATCGCTTTCAAACCGAGGTACAGCACACCGGCGGCGGGTACGAAGAACAGCAGGCTGCCCAGCGCCGGCGAGATGCCGAACAGCGATTGCAGCAGCTTGCCGCTGCCGGTCATATAGGCGGTGAGCGCCCCGACGCTGTTGACGCACACCGAAGCGAACATCAACCAGGCGCCCAGCCCGCCGACGTAGCGCTTCGCCAGCCCGCTCAGCTGCAGGTGCGCGCGGGTGCGCAGCGTGGATTCAGCGACGTACAGCATGGTGATGGTGGTCAGGCTCCCCACCAGCACCAACCAGAACAGCAGCGGCAGGAAACCGGCCTTGCTGGAGGCATAGGCGATGGAGAGCACCCCGGCACCGATGTTGGTGCCGACGATCATCGCCACCCCTTCAAGGAAACTTAACGATTTGGCGGGTGCAGGTGCTCGCACCCCGGCGGCAAGCGCCGGAGAAACAGAGATATTATCAGACATGCATCATCCTTTATCGCCCGGCGACGCTGGCCGCCGGGATGGGTTAACGTCCTGACGCTCAACAGCTCACATCGATACACAGGTATTTCAGCTCCAGATATTCTTCTATCCCGTAGCGCGATCCTTCACGCCCGAGTCCTGACTGTTTCACGCCGCCGAACGGCGCCACTTCATTGGAAATCAGCCCGGTGTTGATGCCGACCATGCCGTACTCCAGCGCTTCCGGCACGCGCCACTGGCGCGCCGCGTTCTGCGTGAACAGGTAGGCGGCCAGGCCGAATTCGGTGTCGTTGGCCATGGCGATGGCTTCCGCCTCGTCATGGAAGCGGAACAGCGGCGCCACCGGCCCGAAGGTCTCCTCTTTGGCGAAACGCATCTTCTGCGTCACGCCGGTCACCACCGTCGGCTGGAAGAAGGTGCCACCCAGCGCGTGCGGCTGACCGCCGGTGGCGATCTGCGCCCCTTTGATCAGCGCGTCATCGATGTGGCTCTGCACCTTCGCCACCGCATCGCTGTCGATCAGCGGCCCCTGGGTGATGCCTTCGTGGCTGCCGTCGCCGACTTTCAACTGCTCGACCGCCGCCACCAGCTTCTCCGCCAGCCGCTCGTAGATGCCATCCTGCACGTAGATGCGGTTGGCGCACACGCAGGTCTGGCCGCTGTTGCGGAACTTGGAGGCCATGATGCCCGCTACCGCCGCGTCCAGATTGGCGTCGTCGAACACGATGACCGGCGCGTTGCCGCCCAGCTCCAGCGACAGTTTCTTGATGCTCGGCGCGCACTGCGCCATCAGGATGCGGCCGACCTCGGTCGAACCGGTAAAGCTCAGCTTGCGCACCACCGGGCTGTCGCACAGCACCTTGCCCACCTGCGCCGCTTCGCCTGTCACCACCTGCAACACACCGGCGGGAATGCCGGCATCCTGCGCCAGCTTGGCCAGCGCCAGCGCGGTCAGCGGCGTTTGCTCGGCCGGTTTGACGATGATGGCGCAGCCCGCCGCCAGCGCCGGCGCCACCTTGCGGGTGATCATCGCCGCCGGGAAGTTCCACGGAGTGATGGCCGCGCACACGCCGATCGGCTGCTTCACCACCACCAGGCGCTGCGAAGCCTGCGGCGCCTGCAATACCGCGCCGTCTACCCGCTTGGCCTCTTCGGCGAACCAGGTGATGAACGATGCGGCGTAGGCCACTTCGCCGCGCGCTTCCGCCAGCGATTTGCCCTGCTCGGCGGTCATCAGCTGCGCCAGATCTTCCTGCGCGGCCAGCACCTTATCGGCCCAGGCCAGCAGCAGCGCGGAACGCTGCTTGGCGGTCAGCTGTTTCCAATCGTTTTGCGCCCGCTGCGCCGCCGCGATCGCCTGCTGGGTTTCCTCTTCGCTGACCAGCGGAATGCTGGCCAGTTCGGCGCCGGTGGCCGGATTGATCACCGCTTCGCGCTTGCCGCTCAGGGCGTCGCACCATTCGCCGTTGATCAGACACTGGCTGCGCAACAGCTCGGGGTTATTCAATTTCATGCCGTTCGCTCCTTAGTGGGCCAGCGCGCGGGACAGGATGCCCATCGCCTTGGTGAACTGATCGTCCGGGATGGTCAGCGGATACAGGAAGCGGATCACGTTGCCGTTCACGCCGCAGCTCAGCAGCAGCAACCCTTCCTCCATCGCCTTCTGCTGCACCTGACGGGTGATATCGGCTGAAGGTTTACCCGTAGCCGGATCGTTGAACTCCACCGCCACCATCGACCCCTGCGCGCGCACATCGGCGATCGCCGGGCTGGTTTTACGCGCCTGCTGGAGCACTTCCACCAGGTGTTGGCCGAGGCGTTGGGCGCGCTGGCACAGCTGTTCTTCGTCGATCACGTCCAGCACCGCGTGCGCCGCGGCCACCGCCAGCGGGTTACCGGCGTAGGTGCCGCCCAGCCCGCCCGGCGCCGGCGCGTCCATCACCTCAGCGCGGCCCGCCACCGCTGACAGCGGCATGCCGCCCGCCAGGCTTTTCGCCATGGTGATCAAATCGGGCTTAACGCTGTAGTGTTCCATGGCGAACAGCTTGCCGGTACGGGCGAAGCCGGTCTGCACTTCGTCGGCGATCAGCAGGATGCCGTGCTGATCGCACAGCGTGCGCAGCGCCTGCATGAACTCGGCCGGCGCCACGTTGAAGCCGCCCTCGCCCTGCACCGGCTCCAGCACGATCGCCGCCACCTGCTTGGGATCGATATCCGCTTTAAACAGGCGGTCCAGGCTGTTCATCGCGTCTTCAGTGGTCACGCCGTACAGCGCGTTCGGGTACTGGCCGTGGAACACCGAACCGGGGAATGGGCCAAAGCCCAATTTGTAAGGCGCCACTTTGCCGGTCAGCGCCATGGTCATGTAGGTGCGGCCGTGGAAGCCGCCACCGAAGGTGATCAACCCCGGGCGGCCGGTATAAGCGCGGGCAATCTTCACCGCGTTTTCCACCGCTTCCGCGCCGGTGGTGAAGAAGGCGGTTTTACACGGGCCGGCGATCGGCGCGCGCTGGTTGATGCGCTCCGCCAGCGAAACATAGCTTTCGTAAGGAACGATCTGATAAGCGGTGTGAGTAAAGGCCTGCAGCTGCTTTTCAATCGCGGCGATCACCTTCGGGTGACGGTGGCCGGTGTTCAGCACGGCAATCCCCGAGGCGAAGTCGATCACTTCTTTGCCTTCCACATCCCACAGCGTGGCGTTCTCTGCGCGCTCGGCGTAAAAACCACACATCACGCCCACTCCGCGCGGGGTGGCGTCCTGACGGCGTTGGTTCAATTCTGCGTTTTTCATGCTGTTCTCTCCGGTCGGTGCCAGTTACACGTTTCGTTCACATTCGTGAAACAATGCCGTTTATTTACACAGGATGTGGCCCTATAATCGAGTGCCAGTTACGAATAATTGAGGGATCCAATTGCGCTCATTGAGTGGTGATCTGTTGCTGCAGCGCCTCGGCGAACAGCCTGATGACAAGCTGCACAAGCGGCTTTACAACGCGATCCGCACCAGTATTCTCGACGGCAGCCTGCCGCCCTCCAGCCGCCTGCCCGCCTCGCGCGACCTGGCGCAGGAGCTCAGCCTGTCACGCAACACTGTGTTAACCGTTTATGAACAACTGTTGGCGGAAGGCTACGTGTCGGCGCGCGCCGGCAGTGGTACCTTCGTCGCTGACACGGTGCCGGACAGCTGCTTGTCCACCGGCGGCGCTCCGGCGGACGACAGCGGACAACCGCGGCGCATCGAGCTGTCGGAACGCGGTGCCACGCTGCTGCACCACGCCAGCGCCAGCCCCAAACAGTGGGGGGCGTTCATTCCCGGCGTGCCCGACGTCAACGCCTTTCCCCACCAGCTGTTCAGCAAGATCCAGGCGCGCCTCAGCCGCCGCCCGGCGCCGCAGCGGCTGACCTACAGCAATCAGGGCGGCAGCCCGGAGCTGCAGCATGCGTTGGTGGAGTATTTGCGGGTGGCGCGCTCGGTACGCTGCTCGCCGGAACAGATCCTGATCACTGAGGGCATCCATCAGGCGATCGATCTGGTGACGCGCATGTTGTGCAATCCGGGGGATGACGCCTGGATCGAAGAGCCGGGCTATTGGGGGATCCGCAATATCCTGCGCATCAATGCGCTGAACATCTGCCCGCTGGCGGTGGACGAGGCCGGGCTGGTGCCGCCGGAGCAGCCGGTCAACCCGCCACGCCTGATCTTTGTCACCCCGTCGCACCAGTACCCGCTCGGTTCGGTGATGAGCCTGGCGCGCCGCCAACGGCTGCTGGCGCTGGCGCGCAACGCCGGCGGCTGGATCGTCGAGGACGACTACGACAGCGAATTCCGCTTTTCCGGCCAACCGATCCCGGCATTGCAGGGGCTGGAAGCCGACGCGCCGGTGATCTACATCGGCACCTTCAGCAAAACGCTCTACCCGGCGCTGCGCCTCGGCTATGTGGTGTTGCCGCCGCCGCTGGTGCAGGCGCTGAAAACCGCCCACGCCGAGCTGTACCGCGGCGGGCACCTGTTGATCCAGAGCGCGCTGGCGGAGTTTATTCAGGAGGGGCACTACACTGCGCACATCCGCCGCATGCGATTGCTGTACGCCCGGCGGCGCGCCTTCCTGACCGGGTTGATCGAACAGCACCTCGGCAAGCAGGCGCTCAGCGAGTTCAACAGCAACGCCGGCTTGCATCTGATCCTCAACCTGCCGGACGAGGCCGACGACGTGGCGATCGCCGCCGCCGCCGGCGCGCGCGGGGTGTTGGTGCGGCCGCTGTCGCGCTATTACATGCTGCCCAACCGCCGACGCGGCCTGCTGATGGGCTTCGCCTGCGTGCCGGAAGAGCAAATGGCCGCCGCCTTCACCCAGCTGCTGGCGTGTATCAACGCCCCGCACTAGGTCAGAGCGCCGCCCGCCTGCCTCACCAGGCCTGCAGTCGCCAACCCTCCGCCCGTAGGTGCAGGCGATGCGTCGGCCGCAGCGCCTGCAGGAAGTCCTCGTCATGCGACACCACCAGCATCGCGCCGGGGAAATCCGCCAGGGCGGTTTCGATCGCCAGCGACGACGCCAGATCCAGATGGTTGGTTGGTTCGTCCAGCAACAGCAGCTGCGCCGGTTGTCGCCGCCACAGCGCGCAGGCCAGCGCCGCCTTCAAACGCTCACCGCCGCTGAGCGAGCCCAGCGGCAACGCGATGCGGTCCGCACCGAGCTGCAGCTGCGCCAGACGGGTGCGCAACGCGCCTTCCGCCAGCGGTGAATCCTGCAGCCCCAGATGTTCCATCACCGACAGGCTCGGGTCGAGCTGCGACAGGGTTTGATCGAGGTAGGCCGTCGACAGCGGGCAATGACAATGGCCGGAAAGCGCCGTCAACTGACCGAGAAGAGTCTTCAGCAGGGTGGATTTGCCGCAGCCGTTGGGGCCGGTCAACGCCACGCGCATCGGGCCGTCGAGCCGCAAATCCAGCGGCGGCGCGCTGACAAACGGCAGCTGCAGCCGTTCGAGCACCAGCACCTGCTTATTTGCGCTCACTTCGCTGCCCGGCAACGCCAGCAACACCGGCTGTTCCTCTTCTACCCGCTGATAGGCTTCGCGCACCGCCGCATCGAGACTGTCGCGCTGATCCTGATGCTGTTTGCGCAGCGTGCCGAGGCTCTCCTTCGCCGCTGATTTGTAGGCCACCCGCTCGAAAGAGGCGATATTCAACGTATCGACGACGCGCAGCGTTTGTGCCGAGCGCCGCTGGCTCATATCGTGCTCCTTCTGCTGACGGGCGCGAGTGCGGCGGCGCTCTTCGCGCGCATGCTCCAGATCGGCGCGCGCCGCCTGCTGCTGCGCATCGCGCTGGCGCCGGTAGTCGTCGTAATTACCGCCGTAACTGCGCAGCGCGCCGGGCGTCAGTTCGACGATGCGCTCCATGCGCGCCAGCAGCTGCCGGTCGTGGCTGGCGATCAGCACCCCGCCGCGCCACTGATCCAGCTGGTAATACAGCCAGGCGCGGCCGGCGCTGTCGAGGTGGTTGGTCGGTTCGTCCAGCAGCAGAAAGTCCGCCTCGCCCAGCAAGGCGCCGCACAGCGCCGCGCGCATCCGCTCGCCGCCGCTCAGAGAGTGAGCGGATCGCAAAGGATCGAAGGCCGGCAGCCCAGCGGCGGCGAAGGCGCTTTGCAGGCGATCGTGGAGATCCCATCGCCCTTCCAGACGATCGATATCGTCCGCCAGCGGCCGCCCCTGCTCGAGACGCGCCAGCGCGGCGAACACCTCGCCGTAGCCCAGCAGCTGCGCCAGCGTGGTGTCCGCGCCGATCTCCGGCTGCTGCGCAACGTAAGCCAATGCGGCATGGGATTCGACGTGCCCGTTGCCCGGCTGATCCAGCCCGGCGATCAGGCGCAGCAGCTGGGTTTTGCCGACGCCGTTGCGCCCTACCAGGCCGCAGCGCTGCCGATCGAAAGCGAGATCCAACGGGCCGAACAGCGTTTCGCCGTCAGCAAATTGGCAGGTCAGTTGATGTAAAACGAAATAAGGGGACTGCGCAAAATGAGCCATAAGCACTCCTGAATGAGATCAAAACATCCCCACAGGGCGCGAGAGCGCACGGCGTGGGACCAGATATCAACAGGCGTGGTTGTTCATTTTCGGTTATGGCTCCGCAGAGAGAAGGAATTTGCAACGCACAAAGGCTAACCGATCTTTTGTTCGTTATGCAAACAGAGTCTGAGATTCATGATGTCTATCACATTCGGCACAACGCAGATTCCCAAGCGGCGCGACAACGGCTAGATTTATCTCATCCGACCACTTTTGTTCACATAATAATAACAACGAGCCCTGATTTCACCCGATGGAGAGTGCAATGAGCAATTACCCTCACCTGCTGGCACCGCTGGATCTCGGTTTCACCACCCTGAAAAACCGGGTGCTGATGGGATCGATGCATACCGGCCTGGAAGAGCTGCCAGATGGCCCGCAGCGCCTGGCTGCGTTCTATGCCGAGCGCGCCGCCGCCGGCGTAGCGCTGATCGTCACCGGCGGCATTGCCCCGAACGAACAGGGCGTGGTGTTTCGCGGCGGTTCGCTCCTCAACAACGAGGCGCAATTGCCTCACCACCGCCCGGTGACCGAGGCCGTCCACCGGGCGGGCGGCAAAATTGCGCTGCAAATCCTGCACACCGGCCGCTACAGCTATCAACCCAAACTGGTGGCCCCTTCCGCGCTGCAGGCGCCGATCAACCCGTTTACGCCGAGCGCGCTCAGCGAAGCGGAGATTGAGCAAACCATCGCCGATTTCGCCCGCTGTGCGGCGCTGGCGCAGCAGGCCGGCTACGACGGCGTTGAAGTGATGGGATCCGAAGGCTACCTGATCAACCAATTCTTGACGACGCGCACCAATCAACGTGACGACCAATGGGGCGGCAGCTTCACCAATCGCATGCGCTTCGCCGTCGAGACCGTCAGGGCGGTGCGCCAGGCGGTGGGCCCGGAATTCATTCTGATCTACCGGCTGTCGATGCTCGACCTGGTGGAAGACGGCTCCAGCTGGCAGGAGATCGAACAGCTGGCGCTGGCGGTCGAACAGGCGGGGGCGACGATCATCAACACCGGCATCGGCTGGCACGAAGCGCGCATCCCGACCATCGCCACCATGGTGCCGCGCGCCGGGTTCAGTTGGGTGACCCGCAAGCTGATGGGCAAGGTCGGCATCCCGCTGATCACCACCAACCGCATCAACGATCCGGCGGTGGCCGAGCAGGTGCTGGCGGACGGCTGCGCCGATATGGTGTCGATGGCGCGTCCGTTCCTCGCCGACGCTGCCTTTGTGCAAAAAGCCGCCGAAGGGCGCGCCGACGAGATCAATACCTGCATCGGTTGCAATCAGGCCTGTCTCGACCAGATCTTCGAAGGCAAGTTGACTTCCTGCCTGGTCAACCCGCGCGCCTGCCGCGAAACAGAAATGCCGCTGACGATGGCGGAGAAACCGAAAAAACTGGCGGTGATCGGCGCCGGCCCCGCCGGACTGGCCTTCGCCACCACCGCCGCCAGCCGCGGCCATCAGGTGACGCTGTTCGACGCCGCCGATCAGATCGGCGGCCAGTTCAACATCGCCAAGCAGATCCCCGGCAAGGAAGAATTCCATGAGACCATGCGCTACTTCCGCCGCCAGCTGGCGCTGCGTGAAGTGACGGTCAGGCTGGGCGTTAAGGTCGAGGCGGCGGATTTAAGCGAATTCGATGAGGTGATCCTCGCCTGCGGCATCGTGCCGCGCACCCCGGACATCCCCGGCATCGGGCACGCCAAGGTGCTGAGCTATCTGGACGTACTGCGCGATAAAAAACCGGTCGGCCAGCGCGTGGCGATCATCGGCGCCGGCGGCATCGGCTTCGATACCGCCGAGTACCTCAGCCAGCACGGCGTGTCCAGCAGCCTGGATCAGGCGGAATTCAACCGCGAATGGGGCATCGACGGCCGCCTTGAGCAGCGCGGTGGGCTGGCGGAGCAAGGGCCGCAGGCGCCGCGCGCCGCGCGGCAAATCTACCTGTTGCAACGCAAAACCAGCAAAGTGGGCGAAGGCCTGGGCAAAACCACCGGTTGGATCCACCGCGCCAGCCTGGCGATGCGCGGCGTGAAGATGCTCAACAGCGTCAGCTATCGGCTGATCGACGATGAAGGGTTGCACATCACCCGCGCCGAGCAAGATAGCTGCCTGCCGGTGGACACAGTGATCGTCTGCGCCGGGCAGGAACCGCGCCGCGAGCTGCAGCAGCCGCTGCTGGCGATGGGCAAAACCGTGCACCTGATCGGCGGCGCCGACGTGGCCGCCGAGTTGGACGCCCGTCGCGCGATCGATCAGGGTACACGGCTGGCGATGGCGCTATAAAAAAGGGGCGCCCAGCGCCCCTGATATTGATGACAAACCTCATCCCCATGCCGGATTGGCAGAGAGCAACGAATAGAAAACAAGGAAAATCAATTTATTGATTTTCGGCTGATAACCACAAAGGGGGAAAAACCACGCTTTTTCCCTCTTTGTCTACAGCCAGAGGGGCGCCCGGCGCCCCTGGTTATTCACTCTCAGCGACGCGCGCCAGATTTTACCGCTCGAAGGATCACGAACTTCTTGTTCGAGGCCACCAGCGTACAGTTGCCGAACAGGCGCTTGAGCTTCTGGTGATAGTCGAGGTGACGGTTGCCGACGATGCGCAGTTCGCCGCCCACCTGCAGGCAGCGCTTGGCGTCGCAGAACATCTGCCAGGCAGTGTGATCGGTGATGGCGTGTTGCTGGTGGAATGGCGGGTTGCACAGTACCGCCTGCACGCTTTCACGCTCGATGCCCGCCAACGCGTTGTTCACCTCAAACTGACAGCGATCCAACTCTTGCGGCAGATTGTGCTCCACGTTCAGTTCGCTGGAGGCCACCGCCATGTAAGATTCATCGACGAAGGTCACCTGCGCTTCCGGGTTCTGCGCCAGCGCCGTCAGACCAATCACGCCGTTGCCGCAGCCCAGATCGACAATGTGGCCGTTCAGGCCGCGCGGCAGATGTTGCATGAACAGGCGCGCGCCGATATCCAGGCTGCCGCGCGAGAAGACGTTGGCGTGGTTGTGGATCAGCCAATCGGTGCCGTCCAGCGTCCAGTCGGTGGTTTCTGCCGCCGCCGGTGGGACGATGTCCGCCGCCAGGCAGAAGATCAGGCGCGCCTTCTTCCACGCCAGGCTGGTGCGCGTTGGGCCCAGCACCTTTTCAAACAGCTGCATCGTCGAGGTGTGCACGTCGCGGGCTTTGGCGCCGGCGACGATCAGCGTGTCTTCGGTAACAACGTGGCGCAGCGCGCGCAGCTGCTGTTCCAGCAGCGCCAACGCTTTCGGCACGCGAATCAGCACCACCGCCGGCGCCGCCGGCAGTTCGGCCAGGCTGTCCAACAGCGTGACCTGCTCAGGATCCAATCCGTTGAGCTTCAGGTTGTGGCGCGTCGCCAGCTGGCTCATGTACGAGTCGCTGACGCTGTAAGGGCGATGCGCGTGCAGAGCACAGGCCAGGGTGCCGAAGTTATCGTTGAAAATCAGCACCGGGCGGCCGCCGATATCTACATTTTCAAGCTGTTGCAGCAGATATTCGTCCGCCGCTTCCCACGCCTGCAGTTGGGTGGATTCTTCCTGTTGGGGATAACGCTCCAGCTCAAGTTGCTGTGTTCCCAGATCGAGTTGGCTCATTGCCCCTCCTGACTGATAAAATTTGGGCTGTTTATCCCCTAAAAACGCCCGTCAGTAAAATGTTTTTTCGGATAAATTGCGTATGTCAGGATTTGAGCGAAAAAACAGCTTAGAATGACCGGCTGAATGGCCGTTGATACGGAACAAGAATGTCTGAATTGACCTACCTGCAAGGCTACCCAACGCATCTGCAAAGCCAGGTGCAACAACTGATCCATCAAAACCGGCTGGGTGACGTGCTGCTGCAGCGCTATCCGCAGGTGCACGACTGTACCACCGACAAATCGCTGTATCAGTTTACCGTCGATCTGAAAAATCAGTATCTGCGCAACGCCCAGCCGCTGAGCAAGGTGGCTTACGACAGCAAGATCCACGTCATGAAGCATGCGCTTGGCCTGCATACCGCCATCTCGCGCGTGCAAGGCGGCAAGCTGAAGGCCAAGGCAGAAATCCGCGTGGCGACGGTGTTCAAAGTCGCGCCCGAGCCGTTCCTGCGCATGATCGTGGTGCATGAGCTGGCGCACCTGAAAGAGAAAGATCACAACAAGGCGTTCTACAGCCTGTGCTGCCACATGGAACCGGATTACCACCAGCTGGAGTTCGATACCCGGCTGTATCTGACGCACCTTTCGCTGTTCGGCGAGCTGTATGCATAGCGAGTGGGGGCGTGATAATCTGCGGTTTTAGGCCTGGACCGGAGCTCGCCATGATTCGCTTTGCCGTCGTCGGCACCAACTGGATTACGGAACGTTTTATCGATGCCGCCCATGAAAGCGGCAAACTCAAGCTGAGCGCCGTGTATTCACGCTCGCTGGAACAGGCGCAGGCGTTTGGCGCCAACTATCAGGTCACGCAGTTTTTCGACTCGCTGGAGGCAATGGCCCAGTCCGACGTCATAGACGCGGTGTATATCGCCAGCCCCAATTCCCTGCACTGCCCGCAATCGCTGCTGTTCCTGCGCCATAAGAAGCACGTGATCTGCGAGAAGCCGCTGGCTTCCAACCAACGCGAAGCGGAACAGCTGGTGGCCTGCGCGCGGGAAAATCAGGTGGTGCTGTTCGAGGCGTTCAAAAGCGCCTATCTGCCTAATTTCCTGGCGCTACAGCAGGCGTTGCCGAAAGTCGGCCGGCTGCGCAAAGTCTTCATCAACTACTGCCAATACTCGTCACGCTACCCGCGCTATCTGGCCGGCGAGAACCCCAACACCTTTAACCCGCAGTTCTCCAATGGCTCCATCATGGACATCGGCTACTACTGCCTGGCCAGCGCGGTGGCGCTGTTCGGCGCGCCGCAGTCGGTGCTCGCCAGCGCCACGCTGCTGGATACCGGCGTGGACGCCCACGGCACCGTCTGCCTGAACTACGGCGATTTCGACGTTACGCTTTCCCATTCCAAGGTCAGCGACTCGGCGCTCCCCAGCGAGATCCAGGGAGAAGAAGGCACGCTGATTATCGACAAGATTTCCGAGTGCCAGGGCGTGGCGCTGACGCCGCGCGGCGGCAACCGCCAGGATCTGAGCCAGACGCAGCACATCAACACCATGCTGTATGAAGCGCTGGCCTTTGCCGAGCGGGTTGAGAAGCACCAGGTCGAGCATCCAGGGCTGGAGCATTCGCTGATCGTCGCCCGCCTGCTGACCGACATCCGCCGCCAGACCGGCGTCGTCTTCCCCGCCGACGGAGAATAAGATGAAACCGCTGCTCGTCATGCAAACCGGCGATGCGCCGCAGGCCATTCGTCAGGAACTGGCCAACTTCGAAGGCATGTTCCTGCAACAGGGCAATATCGATGCCGAACGCGCGCACATCGTGCATCTGCCCGCCGGCGAGCGGCCACTGCCGCCGGCCACCTATTGCGGCGTGGTGATCACCGGTTCGCCGGCGATGGTGACCGAACAGCTGCCGTGGAGCGAAGAGGCCGCCGAGTGGCTGCGTCAGGCGATGGCGATCAAACTGCCACTGTTCGGTGTTTGTTATGGTCACCAACTGCTGGCCTATGCGCTTGGCGGCGAAGTGGGCTACCACCCGCAGGGCATGGAGGTCGGCACGCTGGAGATCGAGCTGCTGCCCGCCGCGGCCGACGATCGGCGGCTCACCCTGCTGCCGACACGCTTCAAGGCCAATCTTATCCACTCGCAGAGCGTGCTGGCGCCGCCCGCCGGCGCGCAGACGCTGGCGCGTTCGCAACAGGATGCGCACCAGATCCTGCGCTATGGCGATCATGCCCTGACCACTCAGTTCCACCCGGAATTCAACGGCGCGGTGATGAGCCAGTATCTGCAGTGGCTCGGTGAGCTGCATCCCGAGCAGCAATCCCTCTATCAGCAGAAACAACAACAGGTTAGCGATACGCCGTTCAGCCGCCTGCTGCTGCAGGGATTCGTCGTCAGCCTCGGCGCGCAAAAAGCGTTGGCCGGCTAACGCGATTCACGTTGACCGCCGACATATTTTGCATTACTTTCTGCTCTGCAAAGGGGAGTAACTTCATTGCCGGTCAATCGTCATTACGATGCGCAAGCATCCGGTTACCGGGCAACCTGATGTCAAAGGTGTAACCACCTTCATCAACGTTGTAAGTGAGACCTTGCCGGAAGGCGAGGTTTGCTTGCAGCGTTCACAGAGCGGCTGGCGTCTTCCGACGTTGGCCGTTTTTGTTTTTGAAGGATACCTCTGATGATGAATACCGTTGGCACACCGTGGTTATGGGGCAGCTTCGCCGCCGTCATAGTCGTGATGCTCGCAATCGACCTCCTGTTGCAGGGCCGTAAAGGCGCGCACACCATGACCCTGAAGCAGGCCGCCAGCTGGTCGCTGGTGTGGGTCAGCCTCTCCCTGCTGTTCAACTTCGGTTTCTGGTACTACCTGAACGAAACCGCCGGGCGCGCCGTCGCCGACACCCAGGCGCTGGCCTTCCTGACCGGTTACCTGATCGAAAAAGCACTGGCGGTGGATAACGTGTTCGTCTGGCTGATGCTGTTCAGCTACTTCTCCGTGCCGGCCAACCTGCAGCGGCGAGTGCTGATCTACGGCGTGTTGGGCGCGATCGTGCTGCGTACCATCATGATCTTCGCCGGCAGCTGGCTGGTCAGCCAGTTCCAGTGGCTGCTGTATCTGTTCGGCGCTTTCCTGCTGTTCACCGGCATCAAGATGGCGCTGGCGAAGGAAGATGACTCGGCGATCGGCGACAAGCCGCTGGTAAAATGGCTGCGCAGCCGCCTGCGCATGACCGACAGCCTCGAAGGCGAGCGCTTCTTCGTGCGCCGCAACGGCATCCTGTTCGCCACCCCGCTGGTGCTGGTGCTGATCCTGGTAGAGCTGAGCGACGTGATCTTCGCGGTGGACAGCATTCCGGCGATCTTCGCCGTGACTACCGATCCGTTCATCGTGCTGACCTCTAACCTGTTCGCCATCATGGGTCTGCGCGCCATGTACTTCCTGCTGGCCAACGTGGCGGAGCGGTTCTCGATGCTGAAATACGGCCTGTCGGTGATCCTGGTGTTTATCGGCATCAAGATGCTGATTATCGACTTCTTCCACATCCCGATCGGCGTGTCGCTCGGCGTGGTGGCGGGCATCCTGGCGCTCACCTTGCTGATCAACGCCTGGGTCAATCGCCGCAACGATCGTCTGGCGAAGAAATAACCATAATCTGTTATCCGGGGCGCTAGTCGCCCCGTGATTGTTTGGCAATTCCCGCAAAACGCCAAACGTTATTACGATCACACAAATGTAACCAGTATGTTATCAAGTGTTGATCCGCGCTCAGAATTTCACCCTCGCCTCTTTCCAACATCATTCGATTGCTGAATACTGATTCGGCAAACACACTTAGTTACAGAATCACATAAAGCTACCCGGCGTCGTTCCCGCCGCGGCGGCCAGATAACATCAGGAAGAGAAGCACTATGCAAAAACTACTACAAAGGATCACACAGGGCAGCCTGGTCAAACAAATCATGGTCGGCCTGGTGGCCGGCATTCTGCTGGCGCTGGTATCGCCGGCGGCGGCAACGGCGGTCGGCCTGCTCGGTTCCCTGTTCGTCGGCGCGCTGAAAGCGGTGGCGCCGGTGCTGGTACTGATTCTGGTCATGGCCTCCATCGCCAATCATAAACAGGGGCAGAAGACCAATATTCGTCCGATCCTGTTTCTCTACCTGCTGGGCACCTTCGCCGCCGCGCTGGTGGCGGTGGTCGTCAGCTTTATCTTCCCTTCCACGCTGGCGCTGACCACCGGGGCGACGGACATCACCCCGCCAGGCGGCATCGTGGACGTCATGAAGGGCCTGTTGATGAGCGTGGTGGCCAACCCGTTCCATGCGCTGATTAACGCCAACTACATCGGCATTCTGGCCTGGGCCGTCGGGCTGGGGCTGGCGCTGCGCCACGCCTCCGAAACCACCAAAAACCTGATCAACGACATGTCCCATGCGGTTACGCTGGTGGTGCGTGCGGTCATTCGCTGTGCGCCGCTCGGCATCTTCGGCCTGGTGGCTTCCACGCTGGCGGAAACCGGCTTCGGCGTGCTGTGGGGCTATGCCCAGCTGCTGATGGTGCTGCTCGGCTGCATGCTGCTGGTGGCGCTGGTGCTCAACCCGCTGATCGTTTACTGGAAGATCCGCCGCAACCCATACCCGCTGGTGTTCGCCTGCCTGCGCGAGAGTGGCGTGACCGCCTTCTTCACCCGCAGCTCGGCCGCCAATATCCCGGTGAACATGGAGCTGTGCAAGAAGCTGAACCTGAATGAAGACACCTACTCGGTTTCCATTCCGCTGGGCGCAACCATCAACATGGCCGGCGCGGCGATCACCATCACCGTGCTGACACTGGCGGCGGTGAACACGCTGGGCATCGCGGTGGACGTACCGACCGCCCTGCTGCTGAGCGTGGTGGCGGCGCTGTGCGCCTGCGGCGCCTCCGGCGTAGCGGGCGGCTCGCTGCTGCTGATCCCGCTGGCGTGCAATATGTTCGGCATTCCGAACGACGTGGCGATGCAGGTGGTAGCGGTCGGCTTTATCATCGGCGTGCTGCAAGATTCGGCGGAAACCGCCCTCAACTCCTCCACCGACGTGCTGTTCACCGCCGCCGCCTGCCAGGCGGAAGACCAACGGCTGGCGAATGAAGATCCGCTGAAGGTGCGTTAATCCCACCTGGCTTCATAGAAAAGGCGCTCTTTCGAGCGCCTTTTTTGTCAGTCTTACAGCGTCACCCCGCTTTTAAATATCGCCAGCTCGCGGAAATCGTTGGCTTCATTGCGCGCCGGGCGGCCGTTGGCGATCTCGACAATCAGATCGACGAAGCGGCTGAGCAGCTCGTCCATGGTTACCCCGTGAATCAAGCCGCCGGCGTCGAAATCGATCCAGTGCGGTTTCTTCGCCGCCAGCTCGCTGTTGGTGGCCAGCTTCACCGTCGGTACAAAGCCGCCGTACGGCGTGCCGCGTCCGGTGCTGAACAGCACCATATGGCAGCCGGCGCCGGCCAGCGCGCTGGTCGCCACCGCATCGTTGCCCGGCGCGCTGAGCAGGTTCAGCCCCGGCACGCGCAGCCGCTCGCCGTATTTCAGCACGTCCACCACCTGGCTCAGGCCCGCCTTTTGGGTGCAGCCGAGCGATTTTTCCTCCAGCGTGGTGATGCCGCCGGCCTTGTTGCCCGGCGACGGATTCTCATAAATAGGCTGCTGGTGGGCGATGAAATAGCGTTTAAAGTCGTTGATCATGTCGACGGTCTTGCCGAAGGTTTCCCAATCGCGACAGCGGCTCATCAGAATGCGCTCGGCGCCAAACATCTCCGGCACTTCGGTCAGCACCGTGGTGCCGCCGTTGGCGATCGCATAGTCGGAAAAGCGCCCCAGCAGCGGGTTGGCGGTAATGCCCGACAGCCCGTCCGAACCGCCGCACTCCAGGCCAAACCTCAGCTCGCTCAAGTGGCCTGGTTCGCGTCTATCGTGGCGCATCTCCCGATACAGCTCGTGCAGCAGCGCCAGTCCGGCCTCCACCTCGTCGTCCTGCTGCTGGCACACCATAAAGCGCAGCCGCCGATCGTCCTCTATCCCCAAGGTGGCGCGAAAGGCCTCCACCTGATTGTTCTCACAGCCCAGCCCGATCACCAGCACCGCGCCGGCATTGGGATGGCGGACCATGTTTTGCAGCATGATGCGGGTATTGGCATGATCTTGCCCCAACTGCGAGCAGCCGAACGGATGGCTGAACAGATGCACGCCGTCGATCCCGTCCGCCTGAGTTTGCTGTAAAAAGCGCTGCTGGATCTGGCGGGCGATGCCGTTGACGCAGCCGACGGTGGGCACGATCCACAGCTCGTTGCGGATCCCCACTTCGCCGCCGGCCCGGCGATACAGCTGCACCTCGCGATCCGCCGCCTGCGGCGGCAGCGCCGGGAACTGCGGCTGGTAACGGTAGCTGTCCAGATCGCTCAGGTTGGTTTTGGCGTTTTGCGAATGAATATGCTCCCCTGGCGCGATGGCCGCGAGCGCATGGCCGATCGGCTGACCATATTTGATGATGTCCTCACCCTCGGCGATCGGGCCGAGCGCAAACTTGTGCCCGCGCGCCACCGGCTGCGCCAATCGAACGCTCTCCGCTTCCAGCTCAACCGTTTCTCCAGCGGCCAGGTCGCGCAGCGCCACCGCTACGTTATCCTGCTCATGAATCTTTATCGTACTTTGCATAAACCGGTCCCGGATAACGGCTACGCCAGTTCAATGGCGAAATAGTTTTTGGCGTTGTCGAAGCAGATGTTTTGCACCATCTCGCCCAGCAGCGCGATGTCCGCCGGCGCTTCGCCATCCGTCACCCAGCGGCCGATCATCTGGCAAAGGATGCGACGGAAGTATTCATGGCGCGTGTACGACAGGAAGCTGCGGCTGTCGGTCAACATGCCGACGAAACGGCTCAGCAGCCCGAGCTGCGCCAGCTGCGTCATCTGCCGTTGCATGCCGTCCTTTTGATCGTTGAACCACCAGCCGGAGCCGAATTGCATCTTGCCGGGCGTGCCTTCCCCCTGGAAGTTGCCGACCATGGTGCCGATCACTTCGTTATCGCGCGGGTTGAGGCAGTAGAGAATGGTTTTCGGCAGGCCGCCCTGCCGCGCCTGGGCATCCAGCAGCCGCGACAGCGGTTCCGCCAACGGCCGGTCGTTGATCGAATCGAAACCGATATCCGGGCCAACGGCGGCCAGCATACGGCTGTTGTTATTGCGCAGCGCGCCGATGTGATACTGCTGCACCCAACCACGGCGCCGGTACTCGCCGGCCAGAAACAGCAGCACCGCGCTTTTGAACTGGGCGCTCTGTTCCGGCGTCGGCAGCTCGCCGTTCAGGCGGCGCAGCAGGATCGCATCCAGCGTCGCTTCATCGGCCTCGCCGAACACCACCACGTCCAGCGCATGGTCGGCCACCTTGCAACCGTGGGCGGCAAAGTGATCCATGCGCTGGTACAGGGCGTCGCACAGCGTGCTGAAGCGGCCGATGGCAGTGTCAGCCGCCGCCTCCAGCTGCCGCAGATAGTCGTTGAAGCCCGGTGCATCGATAGTGAAAGCCTTGTCCGGCCGCCAGCTAGGCAGCACTTTGATCTCGAAGCTGCGATCGTCGGCGATCGCCCGATGATGGCGCAGATCGTCGATAGGATCGTCGGTGGTGCCGACCATTCTCACGTTCATCTGGCGCATGATGCCGCGCGCGCGAAACTCATCCTGCGCCAGCAGCGCATTGCCGCGCTGCCAGATCTCGTCCGCCGTGGCCGGCGACAGCAGCGTGCCGGTGATGCCGAACGGCCGGCGCAGCTCCAGATGCGTCCAGTGATAGAGCGGATTGCCGATGGTATGCGGCACCGTGGCGGCCCAGGCGTCGAACTTCTCGCGATCGCCCGCATCGCCGGTGCACAGCCGCTCCGCTACGCCGTTGGTGCGCATCGCCCGCCATTTGTAGTGATCGCCCCGCAGCCAAATATCGTACAGGTTGCTGAAGCGGGTGTTCTCCGCGATCTGCTGCGGCGGCAAATGGCAGTGATAATCGAAAATCGGCTGCGGCGCCGCATAGTCGTGATACAAGCGCCGGGCAAACTCGCTGTCCAGCAGGAAATCTTCGCTCAAAAACGTCGCCATTTCGGGCTCCTTACTTGCCGTGCGGCACGGGAATCGAATCGCAAAAGTTATCACACCAATTTTAATGAGCGTCCAGCAAATTTTTCCCGCCATTTGCCGTTTTGCTGTCCTTCAATCCCTTTTTCGCTCAGTTTTACGGCAAATGTGCGGCATAAATGCACTATTTCACCGGCAACAGTATCGCTCAGGCGAATAATTCCTTTTGTGATATCACTCAACTTTTAAACCTGTATGACAGGTTATTGTCTCGCCAGCCGCATCGCCGGCCACACCTTCAAACGGGGAGACTTTTCGGATGCGTAAAATTAAAGGGTTACGCTGGTACATGATCGGACTGGTGACCATCGGCACCGTGCTGGGCTACCTGACCCGCAACGCCATCGCCGTCGCGGCGCCAACGCTGGAAGATACGCTGCACATCACCACCCAACAGTATTCCTATATCGTCGCCGCCTATTCCGCCTGCTACACCGTGATGCAGCCGGTGGCGGGCTATGTGCTGGACGTACTGGGCACCAAAATCGGCTACGCCATGTTCGCCATTCTGTGGGCGCTGTTCTGCATGGGCACCGCGTTGGCCAACAGCTGGGGCGGCCTGGCGCTGGCGCGCGGCGCGGTCGGCATGGCCGAAGCGGCGATGATCCCCGCCGGGCTGAAGGCCAGCAGCGAGTGGTTTCCGGCCAAAGAACGTTCGATCGCCGTCGGCTATTTCAACGTGGGGTCGTCGATCGGCGGCATGATCGCCCCGCCGCTGGTGGTCTGGGCCATCGTGGCGCACAGCTGGGAAATGGCGTTCATCATCACCGGCGTGCTGAGCCTGATCTGGGCCATCTGTTGGCTGCTGTTCTACAAACATCCGAAAGATCAGAAGAAACTGAGTCAGGAAGAGCGCAGTTACATCCTCGAAGGCCAGGAAGCGCAACACCAGACCACCCACGCCAAAAAGATGTCGGCCTGGCAGATCGTGCGCAACCGCCAGTTCTGGGGCATCGCGCTGCCGCGCTTTCTGGCGGAGCCGGCCTGGGGCACCTTCAACGCCTGGATCCCGCTGTTCATGTTCAAGGCCTACGGCTTTAATTTGAAAGAGATCGCCATGTTCGCCTGGATGCCGATGCTGTTCGCCGATCTCGGCTGCATCGTCGGCGGCTACCTGCCGCCGCTGTTCCAGAAGTATTTCAAGGTCAATCTGATCGTCTCGCGCAAGCTGGTGGTGACGATGGGAGCGGTGTTGATGATCGGCCCCGGCATGATCGGCCTGTTCACCAGCCCTTACGCCGCCATCGCGCTGCTGTGCGTCGGCGGCTTCGCCCATCAGGCGTTGTCCGGGGCGCTGATCACCCTCTCTTCCGACGTATTCGGCCGCAATGAGGTAGCGACCGCCAACGGCCTGACCGGCATGGCGGCCTGGACCGCCAGCACACTGTTCGCCCTGGTGGTCGGCGCGCTGGCGGATACGCTCGGCTTCAGCCCGCTGTTCGCGGCGCTGTCGGTATTCGACATTCTCGGCGCGATCGTCATCTGGACGGTGCTGCAAAACCGTCCGGCCGCCGAACCGCAGTCAACCGCGCTGCAGCCGACCCCGGCGCGCAGCTGATCCCACCGCCCGGCCGCCGCGCCGGGCCCCTTACCCCTCTGGCAGCAGTGCCGAATAAGTGGTATAACAAATCCAATGGCTACGCGCCCCTTCCCACCGCACCGTATAGAGCATTCACTATGGAATTCACTGAAACCAGACGCCTGTATCAGCAACTGGCCGCCGAGCTTAAGCACCGTATCGAAAGCGGCCGCTACCCGGTGGGCGACAAACTGCCGGCCGAGCGATACATCGCCGAAGAGATGAATGTCAGCCGCACCGTGGTGCGCGAAGCGATCATCATGCTGGAAGTGGAAGGCTATGTGGACGTGCGCAAAGGATCCGGGATCCACGTGGTCTCCAACCAGCAAAAGCACCTGGTGGTGCCGGGCGACAGCATCGAGTTCGCCACCGCCGGCCCGTTTGAGCTGCTGCAGGCGCGCCAGCTGATCGAAAGCAACATCGCCGAATTCGCCGCCACCCAGGTGACCAAGCAGGATATCGTGCAACTGATGGAGATCCAGGAGCACGCCCGCAAAGAGGATCGCTTCCGCGACTCGCAGTGGGATCTGAAGTTCCACGTGCAGGTGGCGCTGGCCACTCAGAACACCGCCATGGCCACCATCGTGGAAAAAATGTGGGTGCAGCGGGTCAACAACCCTTACTGGAAAAAGCTGCACGAACACATCGACGAACGCTCGATCGCCAGCTGGTGCGACGATCACGATCAAATCCTCAAGGCGCTGATGCGCAAAGACCCTTACGCCGCCAAACTGGCAATGTGGCAACATCTGGAAAACACCAAGCAGATGCTGTTCAACGCCACCAGCGACGATTTCGAATACAACGCCGACCGCTACCTGTTCGCCGAGAATCCGGTAGTGCATCTGGATGGCGTGAGCCACGAGCCGAAATAGCCACTGCGGTCAAAAACCGTCGGCTTATGTCAGGTAATGTAAAATCCGCTGAATCGATGCCGTAACCGCCGTTTGCCGTGTACTATTTCACCGCTGGCAACGTAGATTTCCCTGTTGCCAATCGTGCTATTTTGGTAGAGTTAGCCCACTTTTTTACCCATTGCTGCGGGGGCGGAACGCGAATAAATGCGCTGGTTGTTTGCCATGCTGATTGCTCTTTTCTGCTGGACCGGTTCGGTCTCCGGCCAACAGCTTTGCGTGGCGTCATCCAAGCCCCCCCCCAGCGCGCTGAGCAGCCTGCCGCTGCTGGCGGAGCCGGCGCTTTCCCCCTATGATCATGTATATCGGGCGCCGGCCGAAGCGCGCCGCAAAGCCCCCGGCAAGTTGCCGCTGCTGCTGCCCAGAGCGCACTCTTTCCCCGGCTCGCTGCTCGCATTTTCCCTGCTGGCGCCGGTCTATACCTTGGCCGCAGAGCCGGGCTACCGAATTCGTTTCCCCCGCCAGGACACCCCGGCCCCCAACCGGCTTGCCCAGGTCGACTGGATGCTGGACGCCTCCAGGCAACAGAGTCGGCAAGCCGGCTGGAAAGAAAGTAACATGCAGTACCGTGGCACGCTGACTTACCACCTATGACCGGTGTCGCACCGCTTAGAAACTTTAAAGCAACGCCGTTTCATCGTTATCAGCAATCAGGATCGCCGCGCGCTTTCAGCCCACGTCCGCTCCGCCGCTGAGATAAAAATAAACAATGACGTTTTAGGAACACCGGATGGATATCATTAAAGAACTGATACATGCCTTGTGGCAGCAGGATTTTGAGACGCTGGCGAACCCTTCGTTGGTGTGGACCCTCTACATCCTGCTGTTCATGATCCTGTTTTTGGAAAACGGCCTGCTGCCGGCCGCTTTCCTGCCGGGCGACAGCCTGCTGATCCTGGTCGGCGTGCTGATCGCCAAAGGCACCATGGGCTTCCCGCTGACCGTCGTGATCCTGACCGTCGCCGCCAGCCTGGGGTGCTGGGTCAGTTACATACAGGGCCGATGGCTCGGCAATACGCGAACGGTGCAAGGCTGGCTTTCGCACCTGCCGGCCCACTACCATCAGCGGGCGCACAACCTGTTCCACCGCCACGGGCTTTCCGCCCTGCTGGTGGGCCGCTTCCTGGCCTTCGTGCGCACCCTGCTGCCGACCATCGCCGGGCTGTCCGGCCTGAGCAACGCGCGCTTCCAGTTCTTCAACTGGATGAGCGGCCTGCTGTGGGTCTTGATCCTGACGACGCTGGGCTTCGCGCTGGGTAAAACCCCGGTGTTCCGCAAGTATGAAGATCAGCTGATGTTCTGCCTGATGATGTTGCCGCTGGTGTTGCTGGTGGTCGGTCTGGTCGGCTCGCTGATCGTGCTGTGGCGCAAGAAACGCGCCAGCGGCCAGAACCCGGGGAAAGGGGCGTGACAGCAAAGCGCCCGCGCTGGCAATACGTCCTGATGATCGCGCTCGCCCTGCTGGCGTTGGCGACGCTGTTGGTGCCCTGCATGGTGCGCACCGAGAGCGAGCTGCGCATTCGCGCCAGCCAGCAGGGGCTGTCGCTGCCCGACGGATTTTATGTCTACCAGCGCCTCGATGAGCGCGGCATCCGCATCAAGAGCATCACGCCGGAAGGCGATGGCCTGGTCATTCGCCTGGATTCGCCGGAGCAGCAATTGCTGGCGCGCGAAGCGTTGCAAACCATCCTGCCGCCCGGTTACCACATCGCATTGAGCGAGTCCCCGGTGCCGTCGCATTGGGTGCACGAATTTGCGCGTTCCCCACTCAATCTGGGATAATCCCCCTTCAGATGAAGGGGTTTCCTTTCGCTGCCGCTATCTTCATTTTCATTCGCACCGTTTAGCTCAAAAATCAGTCAGTCGACACCAGGCCGCGGCTGATTCTTTGGGGGCACGCCGGTTTCATGACTATGCTGAAGGGTAACTTCAGCCGGCGATGAACGCCCTCCTCTCGCGCTGCCGTCTTAGGCAGTCAGGAAAGCGGATGCCTGTGCAGGCATCCCATGAAAAGGAACTGAAAGATGAAATTACGCCATTCACTGTTACTGCTGCTGCCACTCTGCGCGCTGCCAGCACTCGCTTCGGCCGCAGAGGGCGGCTGCGCCGCCAAAGCGCAAAGCATCCAACAACAAATCGACTACGCCACCCAGCACGGCAACACCCACCGCGTGGACGGGCTGAAAAAGGCGCTGAGCGAAGTGCAGACCCACTGCACCGAAGCCGGCCTGCAGGCCGAACGCCAGAAAGATATCGCGGAGAAACAGCGCAAGGTTGACGAACGCCGGGAAGAGCTGAAAGAAGCGCAGCAAACCGGCAAGCTGGACAAGGTCGCCAAGAAGCAGCAAAAGCTGGCGGAAGCGCAGGCTGAGTTGAAACGCGCCCAGGCGGAATAATTTTTTTACACCAGCGGATTTATCGATGAGAGCCCCATCACGCGGGATTTCTTAAGCATATGAAAGTGATGTCTGGTGTTATCTGCTAGTCATCACCCCTTTGCTCCGGCGAAAAAATCCGCTATGTTAAAAGTCTGTCGAAATAAACGTTAAGGAATAATCACATGGCACATGATTCAAATGCAGAAAACTTACGCGCTGAACTGAAGTCCTTAGCCGATACGCTGGAGGAAGTGCTGAACTCCTCCACCGACAAGCCGAAAGCCGAGCTGGAGAAGCTGCGTTCGAAAGCGGAAGGCGCGCTGAAAGAGACCCGCGCTCGCCTGAGCGACGCCGGTGACAAGCTGGCTTCGCAAACCAAACAGATCGCCGGCCAGGCCGACGACTACGTGCGCGACAACCCGTGGACCGGCATCGGTATCGGCGCGGCGGTCGGCGTGGTGCTGGGCGTGCTGCTCGCGCGTCGCTAATCATGGCTGAACAACCGCAAGTGCGCGCGCAGGGCCCCGCCAAAGGGGTCCTGGATATCGGTCAGCGCATCATCACGATCCTGGTCGGCATGGTGGAAACCCGTGTCCGGTTGGCGGTCGTCGAGCTGGAAGAGGAGAAAGCCAACCTCATTCAGCTGCTGATCATGGCCGGTATGACGCTGCTGTTCACCGCCTTCGGTTTGATGAGCCTGCTGATCCTGATCTTCTGGGCCATCGATCCGGTCTACCGGCTGGTGGCGCTGGGTGCCACGACCGGCGTGCTGCTGTTCCTGGCCGTGGTCGGCACCATCTGGACGCTGGTCAAGGCCCGTCGCACCACGCTGCTGGGCGCCACGCGCAAGCAGCTGGAGCTGGACCGCGCCGAGCTGGAGCGCGAACCATGAGCCGCCGCCGCTACCTGGAATGGAAGAAAGAGAGGCTGATTCGGCAGATCCAGCAACAGCGTCTGGATCTGGCCGAACACAAGTCTCTGTGGCTGGAAAAGACCGAACGCATCGACCGCGGCTGGCAAACGGTGTTTGGCCTGCGCCGCTATCTGGTGCTCGGTTCCAGCATCATGGCGCTGTACGGCATCCGCCATCCCAGCAAGATGATCCGCTGGTCGCGCCGCGCTTTCGGCGCCTGGAGCGCTATCCGTCTGTTTAAGAAGACGTTCTCTACCAAGTAAGCCGCCGCGTTTTTCCTTCAAACCTCCTGTTGCTCTGCCCCCATTTTTCCCCCTGAAACAGCATGCCTAATCCCGGGGCCGGGCAACCTGCTGACCAACGGCAATTTATTAGCACGCTAAAGATTCAGATTTTTTGAAAAATTACGACAGTTTTACTTGCTAACAACCTGAGCACTTCCCGCTTAACATTCACTCCATCAATACGATACGGACCGGACAGGGTCAAAGACCCGCTACGCCGCCCGCTGATATGACTACCGCCGAACAGGCGCACAAAAACACTTTTGGAGTTGATGATGAAAAAATTAGAAGATACAGGTTTGCTGGTTGCTCGTATTCTGATGCCAATCCTGTTCATCGTGGCAGGCTACGGCAAAATGGGTGACGCCTACGCCGGTACCCAACAATACATGCAATCGATGGGCGTGCCTGGCTTCTTGCTGCCGCTGACCATCCTGCTGGAATTTGGCGGCGGCCTGGCGATCCTGTTCGGTTTCCTGACCCGCACCGTGGCGCTGTTCACCGCCGGTTTCACCATCCTGACCGCGCTGCTGTTCCACACTGACTTTGCAGAAGGCGTAAACCAGCTGATGTTCATGAAAAACCTGACCATCGCCGGCGGCTTCATCGTGTTGGCAGTCGCAGGCCCAGGCGGCTTCAGCATCGACCGTATTCTGAACAAGAAATGGTAATCTAAACTGTCATTCAGGGCCCGGCATGCCGGGCCCTGTCGTTTTTCACTCGGACACCAAGGAGATTCCCATGGGACAACTCGTCGATGGCGTTTGGCAAGACATCTGGTATGACACGAAATCTACCGGCGGCCGTTTCAAACGTTCAACCGCTCAGTTTCGCAATTGGGTGACCGCCGACGGTCAGCCGGGCGAACACGGCGCGGGCGGCTTCCAGGCCGAAGCGGGCCGTTATCACCTGTACGTTTCTCTCGCCTGCCCCTGGGCGCACCGCACGCTGCTGATGCGCAAATTGAAAGGGCTGGAGCAGATCATTCCAGTTTCCGTGGTGCACCCGCTGATGCTGGAAAACGGCTGGACCTTTGGCCAGGATTTTCCTGAGACCACCGGCGATCCGCTGTATCACGCCGACTTCCTGTACCAGATCTACCTGCGTGCCGACCCGCACTACAGCGGGCGCGTGACCGTGCCGGTGCTGTGGGATAAACAGCGGCAAACCATCGTCAGCAACGAATCCGCCGACATCATTCGCATGTTCAACAGCGCATTTGACGGCGTGGGCGCCCGCGCGGGCGATTACTACCCGGCCGAGCTGCGCGGCAAGATCGATGAGCTGAACGGTTGGATTTACGATCGGGTGAACAACGGCGTGTACAAGGCCGGTTTCGCCACCAGCCAGGAAGCGTATGACGAAGCGGTTCACGGGGTATTCAGCTCGCTGGAGCGCCTGGAGCAGATCCTGGGGCAGCACCGCTATCTGACCGGCGATCGGCTGACCGAGGCCGACCTGCGGCTGTGGACCACGCTGGTGCGTTTCGATCCGGTGTACGTCACCCACTTCAAGTGCGACAAACACCGCATCAGCGACTACCTGAACCTGTACGGTTTCCTGCGCGACATCTACCAGATGCCGGGCATCGCCGAGACGGTCAGCCTGCCACACATTCGCAATCACTACTACCGCAGCCACGCCACCATCAACCCGTACGGCATCATTTCCATCGGGCCGGCGCAGGATCTGGACGAGCCGCACGGCCGCGACCAGCGCTTCGGTTAAGACGAAAAAAATCCCCTTGCCGCCCGGCAAGGGGATGTCATTCAACGAACGTTAACGCTGTGCGAACAGGCGCGGAATTTCGCGCAGGAACCAGGCTTTCGCCTCTCCCATGCTGTCGCGCCGCCAGGCCATGATGATGTCGGCTTCGCGGCTGTATTCCGGCCCCACCACCCGCAGCCGCCCGGCTTCGATATCTTTCTCCACCATCGGATACGGCATGGTCGCCACCCCCAACCCGGCCAGCAGCGCCAGACGCTTGTCTTCAATGGTGCTCACCGTCAGACGTTGTTGTTTATCCAGCAGCTGAACGGTCAACACCGGGCGCTCGCGGGCGGTATCCGCCACGGCGATGCCGCGGTACTTCACGCGGGTCACCTCGGACAACGGCTCCGGCTCCTGATGGATCGGGTGATCCGGCGCGGCGACATAGACGCTCATCACCTTGTACAGTTTGCGGGTGTTGATCTCCGAGGATGCGCGGAAATGCATATCCGGTGCGATCACGATGTCGGCGCGCCCCTGCTCCAGCCGCTCCCAGGCGCCCGCCAACACTTCGGTGAAAATCGACACCTGGGTATTGGCCTTCAGCGCCAACTTGTCGACCAGCGGGAACAGCAGGCTCGGCGGTGATAACGCTTCGCTGACGATGGTCAGGTGGGTTTCCCAACCGCGCGCCAGCGCTTCGGCGTCAGTGGTCAGCTTGTCTGCCGCCTCCAGCAGCACCCGCCCGCGCTCCAGCAGCATGCGCCCCACGTTGGTGAACTTGGTGCGGTGGCCCGAACGGTCGAACAGCACCACGTCCAATTCTTCTTCCAATTTTTGCATGGTGTAGCTGAGCGCCGACGGCACCCGGCCCAATTCGTCGGCGGCCGCGGCGAAACTGCCACGCCGGTCGATCGCGTCCATCACTCTCAGCGCCTCAAGCGTGAGCGCCCGATCTCTGGCCATCACATCCCTCTGTCAGGAAATTTGAATATGCCGACCAGATTAACTGGCTAACAATCCGACGTCCAGATGCTTACCATTTGGATAATGAATTTAGAGAGCCGATTGCCATGATTACATGCAGAACAGCACAACAATGCGGGCAAGCTGACTTTGGTTGGCTGCAGGCTCGCTACACCTTTTCCTTTGGTCACTACTTCGATCCCAAACTGATGGGCTACGCCTCGCTGCGGGTACTGAATCAGGAGGTGCTGGCACCGGGCGCGTCGTTCCAGCCGCGCACCTATCCCAGCGTGGACATCCTGAACCTGATCCTGCAGGGCGAGGCGGAGTACCGCGACAGCGACGGTAACACGGTGCGCGCCAAAGCCGGCGAAGCGCTGCTGTTGGCCACCCAGCCGGGCCTGAGTTACAGCGAGCAGAACGTCAGCGGCGACACGCCGCTCACCCGTCTGCAGCTGTGGCTGGACGCCTGTCCGGAACGCAGCAACGAGCGAGTGCAACGCCTGACGCTGCCGGCGGCAGGCAACCTGCTGCTGGCCTCGCCGGACGGCGCGCAGGGCAGCCTGCAGCTGCGTCAGCAGGTCTGGATCCACCATCTCGATCTGCAAGCGGGTGAACAGCTGACGCTGGCGATTAACGGGCCGCGCGCTTATTTGCAGTCGATCCACGGCACCATCACCGCCAACGGCGAGCGCCACGAAGAGCAGCGCCTGACCTGCGGCGACGGTGCCTTCGTCCGCGAGGAGAATCGCCTGACGATCCGCGCCGAGACGCCGCTGCGCGCGCTGCTGATCGACCTGCCGGTGTAAACCAAACCGGCCGGAAAACGAAAAACCCCGCGCAATTGACGTTGCGCGGGGTTTTCTTTTGTCGAGGGAGTTGACCGGTAAGCCGGGTTCTGTCGTGGACAGTCATTCCTCTAGGCCAGCAATCGCTCACTGGCTCAAGCAGCCTACCCGGGTTCAGTACGGGCCGTACCATGTGAACCCCTATTTGGCCTTGCTCCGGGTGGAGTTTACCGTGCCACGAACTGTTGCCAGCCGCGCGGTGCGCTCTTACCGCACCCTTTCACCCTTACCTGATCCCGCTTGCGCGGGCCATCGGCGGTTTGCTCTCTGTTGCACTAGTCGTAGGCTTGCGCCTCCCAGGCGTTACCTGGCACCCTGCCCTATGGAGCCCGGACTTTCCTCCCCTCCATCTGTCTCCCCGAAGAGGACGGCAATGAAGCGGCGACTGTCTGGTCAACTCCGGCGCGGATAGTAGCGTCGCGACGGCGGCAGGTCAACCGCTTTACGGCTGTTGTTGCTCCAGCGCATGCTTATACAGCGCATTTTTCTTCACGCCGTGGATTTCCGCCGCCAGCGCCGCCGCCTTTTTCAGCGGCAGCTCTTTTTGCAGCAGCGCCAGCGTGCGCAGCGCCTCGAGCGGCAACGCATCCTCCTGCGCCTTGTGGCCTTCGACGATCAGCACCATTTCGCCACGGCGGCGCACTTCATCTTCCTGCACCCACGCCAGCAGTTCGCCCACCGGCGCGCCGTGGATGGATTCCCAGGTCTTGGTGAGCTCGCGCGCCAGCACCACATAACGCTGCGGGCCCCAGACGGTGACCATGTCCTGCAGGCTTTCCAGCAGACGATGGGTGGACTCATAGAAAATCAGCGTGCGCGGCTCCTCCGCCAGCGCCATCAGCGTATCCTTGCGCCCCTTGGTTTTCGCCGGCAGGAAGCCTTCGTAGCAGAAACGGTCGGAAGCGACGCCCGCAGCGCACAGCGCAGTCGTGGCGGCGCAGGCGCCCGGCAGCGGCACCACGCGAATGCCAGCCTCGCGGCAACGGCGCACCAGGTGATAACCGGGATCGTTGATCAATGGCGTGCCGGCGTCGGACACCAGCGCGATGCTCTGACCTTCCTGCAGTTTCGCCAGCAGTTGATCGGCCTTTTGCTGTTCGTTGTGATCGTGCAGCGCGAACAGGCGCGCGTTGATCGCGAAGTGTTGCAACAGCAATCCGGTATGGCGCGTATCTTCCGCCGCGATCAGATCAACGCTTTTCAGTACCTCTAACGCACGGTGGGTAATATCGCCCAGATTGCCGATTGGAGTGGGCACCACATACAGCGTTGATGCAGAAATGACTGATTGTTGGTGTTGATTCATTGTTTCATCCGGGTTGCCGATTTAATATTGAGCATCTTGAAAAAAACATCACTGGATACAGTATGCTTTCCTCAACATTCGTTCGTACCAAAGCAGGGCGTTCCAAGCCTGTCCGACTGACCGCAGTCATCGCCGCCGCCCTTTTCCTGGCGGGCTGTCCAAGTCGGGCCCCGCAAACGCCGCCCGCCAATATACAGGACGAAGCGAGCGCCAGCTCCGATTACTACCTGCAACAGTTGCAGCAAAGCAGCGATGATAACAAGGCTGACTGGCAATTACTTGCTATTCGCGCCTTGCTGCGTGAAGGAAAACTGCCGCAGGCCGGCGACCAGTTGAATCAACTGCCGAAAAACCTCAGCGGCGCGCAGCAGACCGAACGCCAATTGCTGACCGCCGAACTGCAGATCGCCAACAAGAGCTACGTCAGCGCCCGCAGCACGCTGGGCCACCTGGACAGCGGTTCGCTGTCGCCGAATCAGAAGGTGCGTTACTACCAGGCGCAGATCGCCGCCAATCAGGGCAAAGCGTCGCTGCCGCTGATCCGCGCCTATATCGCGCAGGAGCCGCTGCTGACCGGTAAACCGCACCAGGAAAACCTGGATCAAACCTGGCAGGCGCTGCTGCAGCTGACGCCGCAGGAGATGAACAGCCTGGTGATCAACGCCGATGAAAACGTGCTGCAAGGCTGGTTGGATCTGCTGCGCGTCTATCAGGACAACAAGCAGGATCCCGATCTGCTGAAGGCCGGCATCAAAGATTGGCAGAACCGTTATCCGAAAAACCCGGCGGCCAAAACGCTGCCGGCTCGCCTGAACCAGGTGCTGAACTTCACCCAGGCCTCTACCTCGAAAATCGCCCTGCTGCTGCCGTTGAACGGCCAGGCGAAGGTGTTCGCCGACGCTATCCAGCAAGGCTTCGAAGCGGCGAAAAACGGCGGTTCCATGCCGGCGCCGCAGCCTCAAGCCGCGCAACCGGCTGTCACAGCGGCACAAACGGCGCCGGCCGACCAGGCCGCTGCGGGTGACATCAACGCCAACGGCGCGGTCAGCCCTTCAGCGCAAGAGAGCCAGCCTGCCGTAACCGCCGCGCAACCCGCCGCACCGTCCAGCGCGCCGGTAACGCCGCTGCAGGCCGCCAATGCGCAGGTCAAAGTGTACGACACCACCAGCCAGCCGCTGGCCGCCTTGCTGAGCCAGGCGCAGCAGGATGGCGCCACTCTGGTGGTCGGGCCGCTGCTGAAAGAGAACGTCGATCAGCTGTCCGCCAGCACCACCACGCTGAACGTGCTGGCGCTCAACCAGCCGGAAACGCCGAAGGATAACCTGAACATCTGTTACTTCGCCCTGTCGCCGGAAGATGAAGCGCGCGACGCCGCCCGCCATATCTGGGAACAACAGAAGCGCCAGCCGTTGCTGCTGGTGCCGCGCGGCGCCTTCGGCGATCGCGTCGCCAAGGCCTTTAACCAGGAATGGCAGAAACAGGGTGGTCAAACCGTGCTGCGTCAGGACATCGGTTCCGCCGGTGAACTGCGCCAGATGGTGAACAGCGGCGGCATTCGCATGACCGGCACGCCGATGTCGAGCGCCCCGGCGCCGCAGAGCGTCACCATCGCCGGGCTGACCATTCCGGCGCCGCCGAGCGACGTGCCCGCCGCCGCCGGCGGCAGCGTCGACGCGGTATATATCGTCGCCACCCAGTCCCAGCTGACGCTGATCAAACCGATGATCGACATGGCCACCAGCTCGCGCGGCAAACCGGCGATGTACGCCAGCTCGCGCAGCTACCAGGCCGGCGCCGGCCCGGACTTCCGTCTGGAAATGGAAGGCCTGCAGTTCAGCGATATTCCGCTGTTGGCCGGCTCAAACCCTCAGCTGCTGCAGCAGGCCAGCGCGCGTTTCCGCAACGATTACTCGCTGGTGCGCCTGTATGCGATGGGGATGGATGCCTGGACATTGGCCAACCATTTTGCTGAAATGCGCCAGCTGCCGGGCTTCCAGGTTTCCGGCACCACCGGTACGCTGAGCGCGTCGCCGAACTGCGTGATCAACCGCAAACTGCCTTGGCTGCAATACCGTCAGGGTACGGTCGTCCCGGTCTCTTGAACCCACGCGCCTCAGGGGCGGGCTATGAGTTACTGGCCCGCCGTCATCTGGAACACGCCGGGCTCACCTTCTGCGCCGCCAACGTCGCGGTGCGCGGCGGTGAGCTCGACCTCATCATGCGCGACGGCGCCACCTGGGTGTTCGTCGAAGTGCGCTACCGCCGCAACGACGCTTTCGGCGGCGCGGCCGCCAGCGTCACCTCTCGCAAACAGCAGCGGTTGCTGCACGCCGCCGCCGTCTGGCTGGCGGGACGCGGAGCCAGTTTTGACACATCATCTTGCCGTTTTGATGTTTTGGCCATTACCGGTAGCCAGTTAGAATGGATACCCAACGCCTTCAATGCGGATTAATCGGGGTTTTGCGGCGCAGACCGGCCCTTTGACTTAGTGGATTAATACAACGTGCTGGATAGAATTAAAGTCTGTTTTACCGAAAGCATCCAAACCCAGATCGCGGCGGCGGAAGCGTTGCCTGACGCCATTTCCCGCGCGGCGATGACGCTGGTTCAATCCTTACTCAACGGCAACAAAATCCTGTGCTGCGGCAACGGCACCTCGGCGGCCAACGCGCAGCACTTCGCCGCCAGCATGATCAACCGTTTTGAAACCGAGCGCCCCAGCCTGCCGGCCATCGCCCTCAATGCCGACAACGTGGTGCTGACGGCGATCAGCAACGATCGGCTGCACGACGAAGTGTACGCCAAACAGGTGCGCGCGCTCGGGCACACCGGCGACGTGCTGCTGGCGATTTCCACCCGCGGCAACAGCCGTGATATTGTGAAAGCGGTCGAAGCGGCCGTCACGCGCGACATGACCATCGTCGCGCTCACCGGCTACGACGGCGGCGAACTGGCCGGATTGCTCGGCCAACAGGATGTCGAGATCCGCATCCCGTCGCACCGCAGTTCGCGCATTCAGGAAATGCATATGCTTACCGTAAACTGCCTGTGCGACCTGATAGACAATACGTTATTCCCCCACCAGGACGATTAAGGAACTGAGATGAAGCTAAAAGCCACATTTGCAGTGCTGTCCAGCGCCCTGCTGTTGCAAGGCTGTATCGCCGGCGTCGTCGTCGGCAGTGCGGCCGTCGCCACCAAAACCGCCACCGACCCGCGTAGCGTAGGGACTCAGGTAGATGACGGCACGCTGGAAGCCAGGGTCGAGAGCGCCCTGAGCAAAGACCAGCAGTTGAAGAAAGAAGCCCGGGTGGTCGCCACCGCCTATCAGGGCAAGGTGCTGTTGACCGGTCAGTCGCCTAACGCCGACCTCACCGCGCGCGCCAAGCAGATCGCCATGGGCGTGGAAGGCACCACCGAAGTGTATAACGAAATCCGCCAGGGCACGCCGGTCAGCCTGAGCACCGCCTCCTCCGACACCTGGATCACCACCAAGGTGCGTTCGCAGCTGTTGACCAGCGATACGGTGAAATCGTCCAACGTGAAGGTCACCACCGAAAACGGCGAAGTGTTCTTGCTGGGCCTGGTCACGCAGCAGGAAGGGCAATCGGCGGCGCAGATCGCCAGCCAGGTCAGCGGCGTGAAGCACGTCACTACCGCCTTTACCTATGTGAAGTAATCTTCTCTGCGGGAGCGGCGCTACGCCGTTCCCGCTCGCTTAATCCAGCTTGTTCTCGCGTAAAAACGTTTCCCCGCCCAACTGCCGCATCTGGCGCATGATCCACTGTTGACGCTGCACCACATAGCCGGACGGCGCATCGGCCCTGAAACGGTGCGGATTCGGCAATACCGCCGCCAGCAGCGCCGCTTCGGCCGCGGTCAGGCGCTTGGCCGGCTTATGGAAAAAGCGTTGTGAAGCCTCCTCCACGCCGAACACCCCATCGCCGAACTCTACGATGTTCAGATACACCGTCAGAATGCGCCGCTTGGTCCACACCAGCTCGATGCCCGACGTCAGCCCGGCCTCCAGCCCTTTGCGCAGCCAGCTGCGGCCATCCCACAGAAACAGATTCTTGGCGGTTTGCTGCGACAGCGTGGACGCGCCGCGGATGCGCGTCGGGCGTTTCTCGTTGTGGCTGAGCGCCTTTTCAATGGCCGCCACGTCGAAGCCCCAATGATCGGGAAACTTCTGATCCTCCGCCGCCATCACCGCCAGCGCCATCTGCGGCGAGATATCGTCCATCGACACCCAGTCAGAATGAGCGACGTAGCCGAAGTCGCCGCTCAACCAGGCGCTGACTTGCCGCTCCACCATCACGGCGGAAAACGGCACCGGCAGGAAAGCAAAGGCCACAATGCCCAGCACCCACAGGCCGATAATCGCGATGACGCCGCGCTTCAGCCAATACCAAGGGCGCAGCCGCCGCCATCCGCCGAGCGATTTTCTCATTCAGCCAGTTCCAGCACCCGCGCCACCAGTTTGTCGATGCCGAGGGCCGCCTGCGCGATCGACGGCGCCAGCATATAGGCCGGCGTGGTCACGATCTTATGTTCGCGGTCCACCACGATGTCGTCCACCGGGCAAATCACCGGCTCTCCGCCCATGGCGTCAATCACTTCCCCCAGGTCGGGATCGTTGCCAATGGTCAGCCGCGCTTGTTGATCCAGCAGCTTCGGCAACAGCGCCGGCGCGATGCACATCAGGCCAATTGGTTTGTTGGCCTTATGCATCTCGCGCGTCAGGCGCGCCAAATCTTCATCGACCCAACATTCCGCGCCGGCTTCGGCGAAATTGCTGAGATTCTTGGCGGCGCCGAAGCCGCCGGGCACGATCAGCGCATCCAGCTGCGCGGCTTCCGCCAGCGCCAGCGGCTGCGCAGCGCCGCGGGCGATGCGCGCCGATTCAATCAGGACATTGCGCGACTCCGCCATCTCATCACCGGATAAGTGATTGATAACATGGCGTTGAGGTTTATCCGGCGCAAAGCACACCGCCTGGGCGCCGGCGCGGTCCAATGCCAGCAGCGTCAACACCGCTTCATGGATCTCCGTACCGTCATAAACGCCGCTGCCGCTGAGGACGACACCCACCTTTTTCATCACTCTTACTCCTGTCGCTGCTGTCAACTGGTTCGTGCTCGGAGTTGACAAACACTAATCTACATCACACATTTTAATGAATCTTCTAACAAGAGCGCTTACATTTGCTATGTTGTTGGCTGTATGATGTTTAGGAATTCGCTACAACCTGCTCGACCAGAACACTGAAACCAATACGCAGGTTCACAATTTCCCTGGTGTTGGCGCAATATTCGCGCACCCCGGCTTAGGTCGGGGTCATTTTTTTTCAGCGTTCTCAACCCAAGCCCGCAGCACCTGCACATCGTTGCGCCACTCTTGTTTCAACTCATCCACCCAATCCTGCACGTTATCCCACCAGGCCGGCAGCGTAGGCGTTTGAATTTGTTGTGCCAGCTGCTGCAGGTGGCGCAGACCGACCGAACCGGCGGCGCCCTTGATCTTGTGCCCTTCCTCGGTGATGCCTTTCTGATCGCGCGCCGTCATGTTGGAATCCAGCACCGCCAGATAGCCCGGCATCATCTGTTCGAACATCTCCAGGCTTTGGTGGATCAACTGCGGGCCAACCAGGTCCATGTACTGCTCCAGCATCGCGGTATCGAGTAACGACTCATTAATCTGCATCGCCTTATGCTCCGTTTTCTTAGAAGTGTGAGAAGGTTGATGATCCCAATAGTGTTTGATGACCTGGGTCAGCGCCGGCACCGACAACGGCTTGCTCAGCACATCGTCCATGCCCGCCTCGAGATACTCTTTTTTGTCTTTCAGCACGTTGGCGGTCAGGGCCACCAGCGGCGGCAGCGCCTGCCCGGCATAGCGCTCACGCAGCGCCCGGGCGATATCCAGCCCGGTCATGTCCGGCAGTTGGATGTCCAGCAGCACCAGATCGAACTCGTCCGGATCGAACATCGCCAGCGCGTCGTGGCCGTTCATCGCCACCTCGACGCTGTTGCCCAGCTTCTCCAGCACCGAGCGCGCCACGATCACGTTCAGTTCGATATCCTCCACCAGCAGGATGTGCAGCGCCGGCAACGGCAGCTCCTCTTCCTCCGGCGCCGCGCTGACGGCTTCCTGCACCGCCGGCGCCTTGATGGTCAGGGTGAAGCAAGAACCGTGCCCCTGTTCGCTGCGCACGGTGATGTCGCCGCCCATGCTCTGCGCCAGCCGCTTGGAGACCGCCAGCCCGATGCCGGTGCCGGTGGCCGGGCGGCCACCGCGCTGATCTTTCACCTGATAATACATGGCGAAGATCTTGTCCTGCTCGTCCTGCGGGATGCCCATGCCCGAGTCTTCCACCTCGAACACCAGCTTCTCCGGCGCCTCGCGCCGCACGCGCACCACGATTTGGCCCTGCTGGGTAAATTTCACCGCGTTGCCGATCAGGTTCCACAGGATCTGCCGCAGGCGGGTGCCGTCGGTCACGATCTGCTGCGGCAGCGGCGTCTGCGGCTCCATGACGAACTGCAGCCCTTTCGGCTGCGCCAGCAGGCCCGAGAGGTTCTCCAAATCCGCCAGGAAGCCGGTGAAGTCCACCGGCTGGTTGTCGAGCTGCACCTTGCGCCGCTCGAGCTTATCCATTTCGATAATGTCGTTGAAGATGTTGCCGAGGGTGATGGCGCTGACGTGAATGGTCTTCAGGTATTTCAGCTGCTCATCGTTCAGCTCGGTATCGAGCAGGATGCGGCTCAGGCCGACGATGCCGTTAAGCGGCGTACGCAGCTCGTGGCTGATCGTTGAGATAAAGGTGGTCTTCTCCCTGCTGGCATTCTCCAGCGCGTCCTGGTAGCGCTTACGCTCGGTAATATCGCGGCCGAAGCCCATCAGGCCGTGGCGTTTGCCCACCCGGTCGTAAAACGGCACCTTGCGCAGCTCGAAACAGGCCTTGCGGCCATCGGGATACACCAACCACTGTTCGTAGGTCAGCGAGACGTTGTGGCGGAACACCTTCTCGTCGGTTTCGATCACCTTTTCGGCGATCTCCTGGCCGTAGACGTCGAACGGCGTCAGGCCGATCAACTGCTTCTCGCTCTTGCCGGTCAGCAGCTCCATCGCGCGGTTGCAACCGGAAAATTCTTTGTCTTCGTTGCGGTAATAAACCAGATCCGGCGAGGCATCGAGGAAGGAACGCAACAGCGCCGATTGCTGGCCCAGCTCAATCTGCGCCAGTTCGCGCTGTTCCATCTCTTCCGTCAGCTTTTCCATCACCTGCAGACGCTCTTCCTCCGCCTTGATACGGTCGGCGATCTCCTGGTTCAGCTGGCTGATATTGTCTTTAAGCTGCTGGTTGAGCTCCAGATCGCGGTGGCGCATCTCCTCCAGCTTGTCCACCAACCGCGCCAGCCGTTGGCGCGACTCCTCCAACTGCTCCACCACCACAGAGAGGAAATAGACCGCCCACGGGGTGATCAGCAGGCCGAAGAAGATCGAACGCACCACGTCGATGCTTTCCACTTCGCCGCGCAGCAGCATGGTCACCGCCATCTGCACCACCATCGCCAGCACCACCAGCGCCGAGGCCAGCAGCAGCGAGAAGCGCACCAACCCCAGTTTTACCATTAAATCGACGTAGTACTGGGCCAACACCCGGATTTGCTTCATAGCGGCTCCCATCAGACACAATCTTTTGAATCATACCGTAAAACAGCGGTGAGATAAGGCGGCAAACGCCGAAGTGTGGCAAAGATTGCACTTCAGAGCGGCATGCCAGGGCGGTAGCGCCGCTTTTCATCCAGCGCGCTGCCCTGCCCGCCGTGCCGTTGCAGATAAGCGCCGACCGCCTGCATGCCGCTCCAGCGGTTTTCGCACCACAGCGGCGCCAGCAGCGTAGGCCGGCGGGCGCTGGCGGAAAGGCGGTGGTACACCACGTCCCCCGGCGTATGGCGGATCATCTCCCCGGCGCTGGCGGCATAATCCTCCAGCGCCAGTTCGGACAAACGCCCGGCCTGCCAAGCCCGCGCCAGGGTGCTGCCGGTGACGACGTGCAGCGGGTGGAGCTTGATGCCGTCGACGCCGGTCTGCGTCACCTGCTGCAGCGTGAGCAGATGATCGCGCTGGGTTTCTCCCGGCAGCCCGACGATCAGATGGCAGCACACCTTCAGACCGCGCTGTCGAGCCAGCCGTGCGGTCTGCTGATAGCAGCGGAAATCATGGCCGCGGTTGATGCGCTTTAGCGTTTTATCGTGCGCCGTCTGCAGCCCCAGTTCCAGCCACACTTCATAGCCTTGTTCGCGGTAGCCCGCCAGCAGGTCCAACGCGGCGGGCGGCACGCAGTCCGGCCGGGTGCCGACGCACAGGCCGACCATATCGCTCTGCGCCAGCGCCTGCCGATACATCGACGCCAGCAGTTCGACCTCCGCATAGGTGCTGGTATAGGCCTGGAAATAGGCCAGATAGCGCCGCGCCCGGTCGACCCGCGCGGCCTGCCGCGCCAGCTGTTCGGCGATGCTCTGCTGCTGCATCGTTTCATCGGCGAACGACGCGACGTTGCAAAATGTACAGCCACCGCGTCCCAGCGTGCCGTCGCGGTTTGGGCAGCTGAATCCGCCGTGTAGCGTGAGTTTATGGATCTTTTCGCCATAGCGGCGCTGGAGATCCGCGCCAAACATATTGACTAATTGCGGCAACTGCATAATCTTGGTGATTCTCTGTGTTCAAAGCCGCGATGCTAATAAGAAACGGTTTTTCCCGCGATGACAGAGATCAACGCTTTCCCCGCAAGGCGCCATCACGCATAACCATTCATCATAAACGCAAATAAATTCACTATAATTCTGATGAATTATTCTAATCGTCACGCAACCGTTAACGGCAATATGACAATGCGGTGAAAAATAGTCATAAACATCAACAAAGCAATATCTTATAGAATAAAACTCTGTCATTAACCCCCGCACTAGCATGGTGCAGAGATTAAGGGGTTGCACTATAGTGAGACAGCTCACACTTCTGCGGGGATCCGTGTTGCCCCACGATAGTGCAAAAATGCATTAAAATACTTATTTTTCAAATAAATAAACATCATCAATTCGATAAGAATCTATCTTAAGCCCACATTTGACCTGCGAATTCTTTCTCGCTAAGTTGGAAGTCCGCTGGAAGCTTTCTGGACGGGCAAACGTCTCGTCATATTTATGCAGTAATTGAAGACTCCCTCTTAAAACAAGTCCTATACCACTTGTGAGACCGTCACGAGAGGCCATTGATGGAGGGCGGAAAAGCAGATTGGCGGGGTTAACTTGCTGATTGGACTTCTGCCTGAAATTGGGAAGCCCCCTCGCAGTAGGTTGTGAGAGTCACGCAGAGCCTGGGGAGGTTCACTGATATGTTGTACGATAAATCCCAAGAGAGGGACAACTGTGGTTTCGGCCTGATCGCCCACATAGAAGGCGAACCTAGCCACAAGGTGGTGCGCACCGCCATTCACGCGCTGGCCCGCATGCAGCACCGCGGCGCGATCCTGGCCGACGGCAAGACCGGCGACGGCTGCGGCCTGTTGCTGCAAAAACCCGATCGCTTCTTCCGCATGGTGGCGGAAGAGCGCGGCTGGCGCTTGGCCAAGAACTACGCCGTCGGCATGATGTTCCTCAGCCAGAATGAAGAGGAAGCGCGCCTCAGCCGCCGCATCGTGGAAGAAGAGCTGCAAAACGAAACGCTGTCGATCGTCGGCTGGCGTGAAGTGCCGACCAACCCGGACGTGCTGGGTGAAATCGCCCTCTCCTCCCTGCCGCGCATCGAGCAAATCTTCGTTAACGCCCCGGCCGGCTGGCGCCCGCGCGATATGGAACGCCGCCTGTTCGTGGCGCGCCGTCGCATCGAGAAACGCGTGCAGGACAACAGTTTCTACGTCTGCAGCTTCTCCAACCTGGTGACGATCTATAAAGGCCTCTGCATGCCTGCGGATCTGCCGCGCTTCTATCTCGATCTGGCGGACCTGCGCCTGGAATCGGCCATTTGCCTGTTCCACCAGCGTTTCTCCACCAACACCGTGCCGCGCTGGCCGCTGGCGCAGCCGTTCCGCTACCTGGCGCACAACGGCGAAATCAACACCATCACCGGCAACCGCCAATGGGCGCGCGCCCGTACCTATAAATTCCAAACGCCGCTGATCCCGGATCTGCAGGCCGCCGCGCCGTTCGTCAACGAAACCGGCTCCGACTCCAGCTCGCTGGACAACATGCTGGAGCTGCTGCTGGCGGGCGGGATGGATCTCATCCGCGCCATGCGCCTGCTGGTGCCGCCGGCCTGGCAGAACAACCCGGACATGGACGGCGATCTGCGCGCCTTCTTCGACTTCAACTCGATGCACATGGAGCCGTGGGACGGCCCGGCCGGCATCGTGATGTCCGACGGCCGCTACGCCGCCTGTAACCTCGATCGCAACGGCCTGCGCCCGGCGCGCTACGTGATCACCAAAGACAAGCTGATCACCTGCGCCTCCGAAGTCGGCATCTGGGATTACCAGCCGGACGAAGTGGTGGAAAAAGGCCGCGTCGGCCCCGGCGAGCTGATGGTGATCGACACCCGCAGCGGCCGTATCCTGCACTCGGCGGAAACCGACAACGATCTGAAAAGCCGCCATCCGTATAAAGAGTGGATGGAGAAAAACGTCAAACGTCTGGTGCCGTTCGAAGATCTGCCGGACGATCAGGTTGGCAGCCGCGAGCTCGACGACGCACAGCTCGAGACCTACCAGAAACAGTTCGGCTACAGCAGCGAAGAGCTGGATCAGGTGATCCGCGTGCTGGGCGAGATCGGCCAGGAAGCCACCGGCTCGATGGGCGACGATACCCCGTTCGCCGTGCTCTCCAGCCGGCCGCGCATCGTTTACGACTATTTCCGCCAGCAGTTCGCGCAGGTCACCAACCCGCCTATCGATCCGCTGCGCGAAGCACACGTCATGTCGCTGGCCACCAGCATCGGCCGTGAAATGAACGTGTTCTGCGAAGCCGAAGGCCAGGCGCACCGCCTGAGCTTCAAATCGCCGATCCTGCTGTACTCCGATTTCAAACAGCTCACCACGCTGGAAGGCGAATACTATCGCGCCGAGACCCTCGATCTGACCTTCGATCTGCAACAGCAGGATCTGGAGCAGACCATTCGCGCCCTGTGCGACGAAGCGGAACGCAAGGTGCGCGAAGGCGCGGTGCTGCTGGTGCTGTCCGACCGCGCCATCGCGCCCGGCCGCCTGCCGGTACCGGCCCCGATGGCCGTTGGCGCCGTACAAACCCGCCTGGTGGAGAAAAGCCTGCGCTGCGACGCCAACCTGATCGTTGAAACCGCCAGCGCCCGCGATCCGCACCACTTCGCCGTGCTGCTCGGCTTCGGCGCGACCGCCATCTACCCGTATCTGGCCTATGAAACCCTGGCCAAGCTGGTGGACAGCCAGGCGATCGACAAGAAATACCGCGACGTGATGCTGAACTACCGCAACGGCATCAACAAGGGCCTGTACAAGATCATGTCCAAAATGGGCATCTCGACCATCGCCTCTTACCGCTGTTCCAAGCTGTTCGAAGCGGTCGGCCTGCACCGCGATCTGGCAGATCTGTGCTTCCAGGGCGTGGTCAGCCGCATCGGCGGCGCCAGCTTCAGCGACTTCCAGCAGGATCTGCAGAACCTTTCCAAGCGCGCCTGGCTGAAACGCAAACCGCTGGAGCAAGGCGGCCTGCTGAAGTTCGTGCACGGCGGCGAATACCACGCCTACAACCCGGACGTGGTGAACTCACTGCAAAAAGCGGTGCACAGCGGCGAGTACAGCGACTATCAAGCCTACGCCAAGCTGGTGAACGAGCGGCCGGTCGCCATGCTGCGCGATCTGCTGGCCATCACGCCGAAAGGCGAACCGATCCCGGTCGATCAGGTTGAACCGGCGGAGTCGCTGTTCAAACGCTTCGACACCGCGGCGATGTCGATCGGCGCACTGAGCCCGGAAGCGCACGAGTCGCTGGCGATCGCCATGAACGGCCTCGGCGGTTTCTCCAACTCCGGCGAAGGCGGCGAAGATCCGGCGCGCTACCGCACCAACAAGGTGTCGCGCATCAAACAGGTGGCCTCCGGCCGCTTCGGCGTGACGCCGGCCTATCTGGTGAACGCCGATGTGATCCAGATTAAGGTGGCGCAGGGCGCCAAGCCGGGCGAAGGCGGCCAGCTGCCGGGCGACAAAGTCACCCCGTATATCGCCAGACTGCGTTACTCGGTGCCGGGCGTGACCCTGATCTCCCCGCCGCCGCACCACGATATCTACTCGATCGAAGATCTGGCGCAGCTGATCTTCGACCTGAAGCAGGTCAATCCGAAGGCGGTGATCTCGGTGAAACTGGTGTCCGAACCGGGCGTCGGCACCATCGCCACCGGCGTGGCGAAAGCCTATGCCGATCTCATCACCATCGCCGGTTACGACGGCGGCACCGGCGCCAGCCCGCTGTCCTCGGTGAAATACGCCGGCTGTCCGTGGGAATTGGGCCTGGTGGAAACCCAGCAGGCGCTGGTGGCCAACGGCCTGCGCCACAAGATCCGCCTGCAGGTGGACGGCGGCCTGAAAACCGGCGTGGACATCGTCAAAGCGGCGATCCTGGGCGCGGAAAGCTTCGGCTTCGGCACCGGGCCAATGGTGGCGCTGGGCTGCAAATACCTGCGCATCTGCCATCTCAACAACTGCGCGACCGGCGTCGCGACTCAGGACGACAAACTGCGCCGCGATCACTACCACGGCCTGCCGGAACGCGTGACGAATTACTTCCAGTTTATCGCGCGTGAAACCCGCGAGATCATGGCGCAGCTGGGCGTGAGCCAGCTGGTGGATCTGATCGGCCGCACCGAGTTCCTGACCGAACTGGACGGCATTTCCGCCAAGCAGAACAAGCTGGATCTGTCGCCGCTGCTGAAAACCGCCACGCCGCATCCGGGCAAAGCGGTGTACTGCACCGAAAGCAGCAACCCGGCGTTCGACAAGGGCCTGCTGAACAAAGAGCTGCTGGCGCAGGCGCAGCCGCACATCGAAGCGAAACAGGGCAAAACCTTCTACTTCGACATTCGCAACACTGACCGCTCCGTGGGCGCCATGCTGTCCGGCGCTATCGCCAACGCGCACGGCGATCAGGGCATGGCGGCCGATCCGATCAAGGCGCACTTCTCCGGCACCGCCGGGCAGAGCTTCGGCGTCTGGAACGCCGGCGGCGTCGAGCTGACCCTGACCGGCGACGCCAACGACTATGTCGGTAAAGGCATGGCCGGCGGCAGCATCGCGGTGCGTCCGCCGATCGGCTCCGCCTTCCGCAGCCATGAAGCCAGCATCGTCGGCAACACCTGCCTGTACGGCGCCACCGGCGGCAAACTGTTCGCCGCCGGCCGCGCGGGCGAACGTTTCGCGGTGCGCAACTCCGGCGCCATCACCGTGGTGGAAGGCATCGGCGACAACGGCTGTGAATACATGACCGGCGGCATCGTCTGCGTGCTGGGTAAAACCGGCATCAACTTCGGTGCCGGCATGACCGGCGGCTTCGCCTACGTGCTGGACGAAGACGGCGAGTTCCGCAAGCGCGTGAACCCGGAGCTGGTGGAAGTGCTGGATGTCGATCAGCTGGCGATCCACGAGGAGCACCTGCGCGGCCTGATCACCGAACACGTGCAGGCGACCGGCTCTTCCCGCGCGGAAGAGATCCTGGCCAACTGGCCGGAGTGGGCGCCGAAGTTCGCCCTGGTCAAACCGAAGTCCAGCGATGTCAAAGCGCTGTTGGGTCACCGTAGCCGTTCCGCAGCCGAGCTGCGGGTGCAGGCGCAGTAAGAGGTAGGTCATTAATGAGCCAGAACGTTTATCAATTTATCGACCTGCAGCGTGTTGATCCGCCAAAGAAACCGCTGAAAATCCGCAAAATCGAGTTCGTCGAGATCTACGAACCGTTTTCGGAAACCCAGGCCAAGGCCCAGGCGGATCGCTGTCTGTCCTGCGGCAACCCGTATTGCGAGTGGAAGTGCCCGGTGCACAACTACATCCCGAACTGGCTGAAGCTGGCCAACGAAGGCCGCATCATGGAAGCGGCGGACCTGGCGCATCAGACCAACAGCCTGCCGGAAGTGTGCGGCCGCGTATGCCCGCAGGATCGCCTGTGCGAAGGCTCCTGCACCCTGAACGACGAGTTCGGCGCGGTCACCATCGGCAATATCGAGCGCTACATCAGCGATAAGGCCATCGAAATGGGCTGGAAGCCGGACATGTCGCACGTGCAGCCAACCGGCAAGCGCGTGGCGATCGTCGGCGCCGGCCCCGCCGGGCTGGCCTGCGCCGACGTGCTGACCCGCAACGGTGTCAAAGCGGTGGTGTATGATCGTCATCCGGAGATCGGCGGCCTGCTGACCTTCGGTATCCCGGCCTTCAAGCTGGAAAAGGACGTGATGATCAAACGCCGCGGCATCTTCAGCGAGATGGGCATCGAGTTCCAGTTGAATACCGAAGTGGGCAAAGACGTCAGCATGGAGACTTTGCTGAGCGAGTACGATGCGGTGTTCCTCGGCGTCGGTACCTATCAGTCAATGCGCGGCGGCCTGGAGAACGAGGAGGCGCAGGGCGTGTACGACGCACTGCCGTTCCTCATCGCCAACACCAAGCAGCTGATGGGGTATGAAACCGAGCAGCACGAGCCTTATGTCAGCATGGAAGGCAAACGCGTGGTGGTGCTGGGCGGCGGCGATACCGCCATGGACTGCGTGCGCACCTCGGTACGTCAGGGCGCGACGCAGGTCACCTGCGCCTACCGCCGCGACGAAGCCAACATGCCGGGCTCCAAGCGCGAAGTGAAGAACGCCCGGGAAGAAGGGGTGGACTTCCAGTTCAACCTGCAGCCGCTGAGCATCGAACTGAACAGCGCCGGCCGCGTAGCCGGAGTGAAAATGGTGCGCACTCAGTTAGGCGCGCCGGATGCCAACGGCCGTCAGGCGGCGGAGCAGGTGCCGGGTTCCGAGCACGTGATCGACGCCGATGCGGTGGTGATGGCGTTCGGCTTCCGCCCGCACCGCATGGACTGGCTGGCGGCGCATGACGTGCAGCTCGACAAACAGGGCCGCATCCTGGCACCGGAAGGCAACGACAACGCGTTCCAGACCAGCAACCCGAAAATCTTCGCCGGTGGCGACGCGGTGCGCGGCTCCGACCTGGTGGTGACGGCGATCGCCGAAGGCCGCAAAGCGGCAGACGGCATCATGAACTACCTGGAAGTGTAAACCTCCCGTACCATCCGAGGCCCGGCACATTGACGGGCCTCTGTTTTTAGCCTGCCACGCTTTGTAACAACCTCCCCTCTCCTTACCGCCTCAACGCGCTATAGTATTGAGTTAGCACCATTGCGGGGCGCAGCTGCGCCTGACACCGAGATAAGGATAGCGAACATGAAATGCTCCATTTCCCTGTTGGCCGGCGCGCTGCTGGCCGCCAGTTTCAGCGCTTCAGCCATGGCGCCGGATTCGCAGGAGGTCGGTTACAATATCGAAGCGCGCGGCGCGCGGCCGGTCGTGGCGCAGTTGGGTAAGGCCGGGCAGTTCAGCGCCGTAGAAAACAGCATCCGGCTGGGGGACGACAACTGGATTGCCCTGGCGCCCAAGCTGGCCGGCGGCGGCAACGCCGGCTTTACCGCCGGTATCAAATCGGCCCTTTCCGCGGCCCTGATCTACAATCCGGCGGCGGTGTTGCAGGCGCTCAACCAAGGCAACGATCTGCCGCTCAATGACATCTGCACCGCGCCGCCGGAGGTGCAAGGCGACACCGCCATCACCAGTTTCCGCCAGCGCGCAACCCGCGCCCTCTCTACCGTGCGCGTCGGCGATCTCAGCGCGCCCCGCGATGCCTGCATTGCCGCCCTGAAAGGCTGACCCGCTTCTGCCGGGCAAAAAAAAAGCACCCCTTAGGGTGCTTTTTCGTTCGCTCTGGCGGGATTATTTCACCACGCGCAGCGCCGGGCGGCCACCGCGCGGCGGCTGCGGCGGCTCGTCATCCGGGCCGTTGTCTTCCGCAGTATCCGGGCGATCGCCGTCGATCACTGACATCAGCGTTTCCGAAGGGATCGTCTCATTGTCCAGACCTTCGAACACGCCTTCGCTCTCGTCGTAGGCGGCTTCCGGTTCGAACATCGTGCCGGCACCGTTTTCACGCGCATAGATCGCCAGCACGGCGGCCATCGGCACCGAAACCTGACGCGGCACGCCGCCGAAGCGCGCGTTGAACTGCACGTCTTCGTTGCCCAACGCCAGGTTGCCTACCGCGCGCGGCGCGATATTCAGCACGATCTGGCCGTCACGCGCGAATTCCATCGGCACCTGAACATCAGGGCGAGTTACGTCGACCACCAGGTGCGGCGTCAGCTGGTTATCCAGCAGCCAGTCGTAGAACGCCCGCAGCAGATACGGGCGACGCGGCGTCATCTGAGACATGTCCATCGCGCTTAGCCCCGGGTTTGCAGGCGCATTTCACGCTCGGCTTCGGTCAGGGAAGCCAGGAAAGCGTCGCGTTCAAAGACGCGGGTCATATAGCCTTTCAGCTCTTTGGAGCCGGCGCCGCTCAATTCGATGCCCAGCTGCGGCAGACGCCACAACAGCGGCGCCAGGTAGCAATCCACCAGGCTGAACTCTTCGCTCATGAAATACGGCGCCTGACCGAAGATCGGCGCGATCGCCAGCAGCTCTTCGCGCAGTTGGCGGCGGGCGGACTCCGCTTCCTGACCGCTGCTTTTCTCGATCTTGTCCATCAGCGAGTACCAGTTCTTCTCGATGCGCAGCATCATCAGACGGCTCTCGCCACGGGCAACCGGGTAAACCGGCATCAGCGGCGGGTGCGGGAAACGCTCATCCAGGTATTCCATGATGATGCGGGATTCATACAGGGTCAGTTCGCGATCGACCAGCGTAGGCACCGTCTGGTAAGGGTTGAGGTCAATCAGATCTTGCGGCAGGTTATCCATTTCGACCTGCTCGATCTCGACGCTGACACCTTTCTCCGCCAGTACGATGCGTACTTGATGGCTAAAAATGTCGGTCGGGCCAGAGAACAGCGTCATTACCGAACGTTTGTTGGCAGCGACAGCCATGAAAACCTCCAAGTTATCTAGAAAATACTGCGAATAGCCAACTGACAGGCTGCTATCCTGAATAATCTTGCCGCAGGCCGGCAGCACGCAGCGCGACCGAGCCCATGAAAAACCGGCCCAGGCGGTCAACTGCACGGCGAACAGGCGCAAAAGTGGGTGATAGTTTACCAGATTTTGCTTGTTTTGTGGGGACGGTGCGGCGAATTCATGTTGAATTGTCTGATATGCCACAGATTTTAGTCGGAGACGGCGGATTTCAGGCATAAAAAAACCCGGTGCAGCACCGGGTTTTTTGCGTAAATCGCACTGCCGAAGCAGCGAAAATTAACGCTTGGAGAACTGCGGACGACGACGTGCTTTACGCAGGCCGACTTTCTTACGTTCAACCTGACGAGCGTCACGGGTGACGAAGCCAGCTTTACGCAGTTCAGAACGCAGAGTCTCATCGTACTCCATCAGTGCACGGGTGATACCGTGACGGATAGCGCCAGCTTGACCGGAGATACCACCACCTTTAACGGTGATGTACAGGTCCAGTTTGCCAACCATGTCGACCAGCTCCAGCGGCTGACGAACTACCATGCGGGCAGTTTCGCGACCGAAGTACTGTTCCAGGCTGCGCTGGTTGATAACGATGTTACCGTTGCCCGGCTTGATGAAGACGCGAGCGGCGGAGCTTTTGCGGCGACCAGTGCCGTAGTATTGATTTTCAGCCATTGCCATTAATCCCGATTAAATGTCCAGAACTTGCGGTTGCTGTGCCGCGTGATTGTGCTCGGTGCCCGCGTAAACTTTCAGTTTACGGAACATAGCACGACCCAGCGGGCCCTTTGGCAGCATGCCTTTAACCGCGATTTCAATCACGCGCTCAGGACGGCGGGCAATCATCTCTTCAAAGGTCGCTTGCTTGATACCACCGATGTGGCCGGTGTGGTGGTAGTACACTTTGTCTGTACGCTTGTTGCCGGTTACAGCAACTTTGTCAGCGTTCAGAACGATGATGTAATCACCGGTATCCACGTGCGGGGTGTATTCCGCTTTATGCTTGCCGCGCAGGCGACGAGCCAGTTCAGTAGCGAGACGGCCTAAAGTTTTACCATCTGCATCAACAACGTACCAGTCGCGTTTTACGGTTTCTGGTTTAGCTGTAAAAGTTTTCATTAGAAAGCTTACCCAATAATTAGTTACACGTTGGTGAACACCCAAACGCTCGAAAACAGTTGAGGCTCACACGACCATACAAGTCCAGCAAACCTACCCCTTCGAATAGCCATTGCCGGCACTATAAAGTTTTTGGGAAAAAAAACTTTGTTGTAACGTGGGGTCGCAAGATTATAGAGAAGTCGCTCACAAAGATCGAACGGTTTTTGAATGGAAAATAAATTTATCGCCGGTGGCGGACAACCGGCGATACGGCGGCGACAAGCCTGCGGACTCAGGGCAGATGCGGCAGCTTGAGATACTCTTCGCTCTGCATTTCCTGCAGGCGCGACAGGCAGCGCTGGAATTCAAATTTCAGTTGCACCCCCTGATAGATCTCGAACATCGACGCTTCGGCACCGATCACCAGCTTGATGTGCCGCTCGTAGAATTCGTCCACCAACGCCAGGAAACGGCGCGCGGTATTCTCTTTCAGCGGCCCCATCACCTGCACATTATACAGGATCACGCTGTGATACAGCCGCGACAGCGCAATATAGTCCAGCTGGCTGCGCGCCTCTTCGCACAGCGTGTGGAAATCTACCGCCAGCACGCCGTCCACCGAACGGATCGCCTGCAGCGGCCGATGGTTAATCTGCAGCACCGGCGCCTCCTCCCCCGCCTTGCCCGCCAGCTTGACGAACATCCGATCCAGGGTCTCGCGCGTTTGCTCGCCCAGCGGCGTCAGATAGAGGTGCGCCTGGGTCAGGGTACGTAGGCGATAGTCGATGCCGGCGTCGACGTTCATCACGTCGCAGTATTCGTTGATGAGATCGATGGCCGGCAGAAAACGCGCCCGCTGCAGGCCGTTGCGGTACAGATCGTCCGGCGGGATGTTCGAGGTGGCCACCAGGGTGATGCCGCGCGCGAACAGCGCCTGCAGCAGCGTGGCCAGCAGCATGGCGTCGGTGATGTCGGACACGAAGAACTCGTCGAAGCACAGCACGTCGGTTTCGGCCTTGAAGCCGTCGGCGACGATTTCCAGCGGGTTTTCCTGCCCTTGCAGCTCGGTCAGCTCTTCATGCACCCGCAGCATGAAGCGGTGGAAGTGCAGACGCATTTTGCGATCGCCCGGCAGGCTGTGGAAAAACATGTCCATCAGCCAGGTTTTGCCGCGCCCGACGCCGCCCCACATATACAGCCCCTGCACCGGACGCTGCGGCGCCGTTTCGCCGCCCTTGCCCAGCAAACGGCTGAGCTTGCCGCGCAGCCCGCCGGCAGGCGCGCCCACCGCCGGTATTTGCAGCAGGGCCTGATAAATGCGATCCAGTTGAGTGACGGCCCGGCGTTGAACCTCATCGGCCTGATATTCCCCCGCATCCAGCGCCTGCTGGTAGCGAGATAACGGTGATAGTGCCTGCATCTGTTCGATGTTCCCTAAGAACGCTTAGAAATTATTTAGCCAACGTTGGCGGCAAGTTGATGCCGATTCGCACCGTTATCGCCACAAATGCCCGCTGCGGGCGCCGTTGAAAACCCTGTAAACACTGGGTGGAAGCGCATCAGGATTCCACTCGGACAAGGTTAACGGTTATAGTGGATATTATTAAGTGAAAAATCCCTGCGGAACAACGAAGTCAAAATAGGAGTCATCATGACCTGGGAGTATGCGCTGATTGGTTTGGTCGTCGGTATCGTGATTGGTGCGGTGGCGATGCGTTTTGGCAACCGTAAATTGCGTCAACAACAAGTCTTGCAGAATGAGCTGGACAAGAGCCAAACCGAGCTGGAAGAGTACCGTCAGGAGCTGGTCGGCCACTTCGCCCGCAGCGCCGAGCTGCTGGACAACATGGCGCGCGATTATCGCCAGCTGTATCAGCATATGGCGAAAAGCTCCAACAACCTGCTGCCGGATCTGCCGATGCAGGAGAACCCGTTCCGCTATCGCCTGACCGAAGCGGAAGCGGACAACGATCAGGCGCCGGTGGAAATGCCGCGCGACTATTCGGAAGGCGCCTCCGGCCTGCTGCGTGGCCAAGGCGCGCGCCGCGACTAACATCTCGCCCTTCGCCCGCGGGGCCACCCGCGGGTTTATTTCTCCGTTTGCCTGATTGACCTTCCTTCGCATTACCTTTACTGAACTTTGCACGCAAATTCACGGTCTTACCCTTCACTATGACAAGGTGATTGCCTTATCATCAAATTTTCATCGGCAGGTATTGAGAGAGTTATCATCAATGAAGAAAAAATCGTTAATTCTTAGCGCATTGGCAATGAGCCTCGGCCTGGCGCTCAGCTCCGTACCGGCGGCTAACGCGGCCCTGCCCGTCGCCGTTCAGGGTCAGCCGCTGCCGAGCCTGGCGCCGATGCTGGAAAAAGTCTTGCCCGCCGTCGTGAGCGTGCATGTCGCAGGCACTCAGGTGCAGCGCCAACAGCTGCCGGAAGAGTTCAGACGCTTCTTCGGCCCGAATTTCCCCGGCCAACAGCAGAGCTCCCGCCCGTTTGAAGGGCTGGGTTCCGGCGTGATCATCGACGCCGCCAAAGGCTACGTGCTGACCAACAACCACGTCATCAACAACGCCGATAAAATCCGCGTGCAGTTGAACGACGGCCGTGAGCTGGACGCCAAGCTGGTCGGCCGCGATGAGCAATCCGACATCGCCCTGCTGCAGCTCAGCGACACCAAAAATCTGACCGCCATCAAGATGGCCGACTCCGATCAGCTGCGCGTCGGCGACTTCGCCGTAGCGGTCGGCAACCCGTTTGGCCTGGGCCAAACCGCCACCTCCGGCATTATCTCGGCGTTGGGCCGCACCGGCCTGAATCTGGAAGGGCTGGAAAACTTCATTCAGACCGACGCCTCGATCAACCGCGGCAACTCCGGCGGTGCGCTGGTTAACCTGAACGGCGAGCTGATCGGCATCAATACCGCCATCCTGGCACCGAGCGGCGGCAACGTCGGCATCGGCTTCGCCATTCCGAGCAATATGGCGCAGAACCTGAGCCAGCAGCTGATCGAATTCGGCGAAGTGAAGCGCGGCCTCTTGGGCATCAAGGGCAGCGAAATGACCCCGGACATGGCCAAAGCCTTCAACACCGACGCGCAGCGCGGCGCCTTCGTCAGCGAAGTGCTGCCGAAATCCGCCGCCGCCAAGGCCGGCATCAAAGCCGGGGATATTCTGGTTTCCGTCGACGGCAAGCCGGTGAACAGCTTCGCCGAGCTGCGCGCCAAGGTCGGCACCACCGCGCCGGGCAAAACCCTCAAGGTCGGCCTACTGCGCGACGGCAAACCGCAGGAAGTCTCGGTCACGCTGGACAACAGCGAGAGCGCCTCGACCAACGCCGAAACGCTGTCGCCGGCGCTGCAGGGGGTTTCCCTCAGCAACGGCGCGCTGCCGAGCGGCGACAAGGGCGTGAAGGTGGAGAACGTGGATAAAGGCTCGACGGCGGCGCAGATCGGTCTGCAAAAAGGCGACGTGATCATCGGCGTCAACCGCCAGCGCGTGGACAGCATCACAGCGCTGCGTAAGGTGCTGGAAGCCAAGCCGCCGGTGATGGCGCTCAATATCGTGCGCGGTAACGAAACCATTTATCTGCTGCTGCGTTAATTTGTGCAAAAACCGGGCTCGGTGACATACTGCGCCCGGTTAACTCATGCTATCCTCCGAACATCGTTCACCACACCACGAAAACTCCATGTTTGCTAAGCTCTTGCGTTCTGTCGTTATCGGTCTCATCGTTGCCGGCCTGCTGTTGGCCGCCCTGCCCATGCTGCGCTCTTCCAACGGCCTGTTTGCAGAAAAAACCGAGAATACCAGCGACGAAACGCCGGTGAGCTACAACAAAGCGGTGCGCCGCGCTGCGCCCGCCGTGGTGAACATCTACAACCGCAACCTGAACGGCGCCGCCAACGTGCTGTCGCTCGGTTCCGGCGTGATCATGAACGAACGCGGCTATATCATCACCAACCGCCACGTGATCAAAGACGCACAGCAGATCACCGTGGTGTTGCAGGATGGCCGCCGCTACGAAGCGCTGCTGGTCGGCTCCGATGGCCTGACCGACCTGGCGGTGCTGAAGATCGATCCCGGCAATTTACCGGTGATCCCGACCAATAAAAATCGCGTTGCCCACGTCGGCGACGTGGTGCTGGCGATCGGCAATCCCTATAACCTGGGGCAGACCGTCACTCAGGGCATCCTCAGCGCCACCGGGCGCATCAGTATGAGCACCACCGGCCGGCAGACGTTCCTGCAGACCGACGCCTCGATCAACCGCGGCAACTCCGGCGGCGCGCTGGTCAACTCGCTGGGCGAGCTGATCGGCATCAACACCCTGACCTATGACAAAATCACCGACGGCGAAACGCCGGAGGGCCTCGGCTTCGCCATTCCGATCGAACTGGCCACCAAAATCATGGACAAGCTGATCCGCGACGGCCGCGTGATCCGTGGCTATTTCGGCATTCAGGGCAAAGAGATCATCCCGCTGCGCTCGTCCAATTCCGGCATCGATCGCCTGCAGGGCATCATCGTGACCGAGATTACGCCAAACGGCCCGGCGAGCAGCGCCGGCTTCCAGATCAACGACATCATCATCAACGTGGATAACAAACCGGCGGTGTCCGTGCTGGAAACCATGGATCAGGTGGCGGAGATCAGGCCGGGCACCGAGATACCGGTTATCGTGCTGCGCGACGGCAAGCGCATTACGTTGAAAATGACGGTGGGTGAATTCCCGGAAGACAGCAATTAAAAAGGGCCGGCTTGATAGCCGGCCCTTTGATTTTCATCCTGCCGACGCAGCCGCGCCGGCGCTAATGCGTTATTCGCCTTTCACACGCTCGATGTTCGCACCCAGCGCTCGCAGCTTGTCTTCAATACGCTCATAGCCGCGATCGATGTGATAGATGCGATCGACAACGGTCACGCCGTCGGCGATGCAGCCCGCGATCACCAGGCTGGCGGAAGCGCGCAGGTCGGTCGCCATCACCTGAGCGCCGGACAGCTGTTCAACGCCATGACAGATCACGGTGTTGCTCTCGATTTCCGCGTGCGCGCCCATGCGGATCAATTCCGGCACGTGCATGAAGCGGTTTTCGAAGATGGTCTCGGTGATGACGCCGGTGCCTTCCGCCACCAGGTTCAGCAGGCTGAACTGGGCCTGCATGTCGGTCGGGAAGCCCGGGTGCGGCGCGGTGCGCACGGTGACCGCCTTCGGACGTTTGCCGTGCATGTCCAGGCTGATCCAGTCTTCGCCCACTTCGATATCGGCACCGGCTTCGCGCAGCTTGGCCAACACCGCATCCAGCGTGTCCGGACGGGTGTTGCGGCACATCACTTTACCGCCGGAAACTGCGGCGGCGATCAGGAAGGTACCGGTCTCGATGCGGTCAGGCAGCACGCGATACACGCCGCCGCCCAGACGCTCGACGCCCTCGATGGTGATCTTGTCGCTGCCGGCGCCGCTGATCTTCGCGCCCAGCGTGTTGAGGAAGTTGGCGGTATCGACAATTTCCGGCTCACGCGCGGCGTTCTCGATAACGGTGGTGCCGGTCGCCAGGGTCGCGGCGCTCATGATGGTCACGGTCGCGCCCACGCTCACCTTGTCCATAACGATGTGCGCGCCCTTCAGGCGGCCATCGACGGACGCCTTGACGTAACCTTCTTCCAGCTTGATCTCGGCGCCCAACTGCTCCAGGCCGGTGATGTGCAGATCGACCGGACGCGCGCCGATGGCGCAGCCGCCCGGCAGAGAAACCTGACCGCGGCCGAAGCGCGCCACCAGCGGCCCCAACGCCCAGATGGAAGCGCGCATGGTTTTCACCAGATCGTAAGGGGCGCAGAACTCGTTCACGCCGCTGGCGTCCACAAAGACTGAACCGTTGCGCTCAATCTTGGTACCCAATTGGCTGAGTAGTTTAATGGTGGTGTCGATGTCCTTCAGTTTAGGGACATTCTGCAGCTCGACCGGCTCTTCCGCCAACAGGGCGGCGAACAGGATCGGCAGGGCGGCGTTTTTGGCCCCGGAAATAGACACTTCACCGCTCAGGCGAGTCCGACCCTGCACACGAAATTTATCCATCTGACTACTCTCTGTTATCTAATCTGAAGCTGCCCGCCCGGCAGGGCAAACAGCCTTAAAATCCGTTGAGTTTGCGGTCTCGCTGCCACTCTTCAGGGGTGTACGCCTTGATAGACAAGGCATGAATGCGGTTGTCCGCAATGTATTCCATCAGCGGCGCGTAAACCGTCTGCTGTTTTTTGACGCGGCTCATGCCGGCGAACAGTTCGCCGACCACGATCGCCTGAAAGTGGCTGCCGTCGCCTGTCACATGTACTTCATCCAGTGCCAATGCCTGCATCAGCACGTCTTTAATCTCGTTGGTTTCCATAGTATCCAGTTCTGCCGCTAAAGGATCATAAACAGCCTAGTATCTTAGTGGAATACGATGTTTTCTTAAACTAAAGAAAAAGCCCCTGCGTAACAGGGGCTTTGTATCGCTTTACCACGTAAAAGCGGCGTAAAACGCCGCTAACCGGCGGTATCGACAGGCATTATCGCCTGCAGGTTGTAGAGCGCGATCAGCGTTTTCAGGCGCTCGGTAGCGCCGAAAATTTTTAGCGCGACGCCGCGTTGGCGCTGCTCTTCCTGCAGATGCAGCAACAGCGCCAGCCCGGAGGAGTCCACACGCTGCAGTTGCGCCACGTCTATCGCGGTTTTATCCGCCATCAACGCGTCGCGCTGCCGCCACAACGGCTGCAGCGTTTCCCGGTCCAGTTCACCGCGCAGGATCAGCGTCTGCTGCTGTGATTCGAAGCTGAGCGCTGCCGACATCAGTTTTTCTTGTCCAGCGTGATAGGCTGCGCGGCGGCGGCCTGCAGCTGTTTGGTCAGGCCGTCGATGCCCTGGGTACGCAGCGTAGACGCCCACTCGTTCTGCTTGGTGGTGATCATGCTGACGCCTTCGGCGATCATGTCATATGCCTGCCAGTAGCCGGTTTTGCTGTTCTTGCGCCATTGGAAGTCCAGACGCACCGGCGGGCGGCCGCCGTTGTCGATGATGGTGACGCGAATGGCTACGATATCGGCATTGCCCAGCGGCTGTTCAGGCGCGATCTGGTAAGTCTGGCCGTGGTACATCGCCAGCGCCTGGCCGTAAGCCTGCTCCAGGTAAGACTGGAAGGCGGTGAAATAAGCTTCGCGCTGCGCAGGCGTCGCGTCTTTGTAGTAACGGCCCAGCACCAGCGCACCGGCGTATTTCACCTGCACGAACGGCATCAGTTCCTGATGCACGATGGCGCGCAGATAATTCGGGTCCTGCTTGATCTTCGGCTGTTCGTTCTTCAAACGGCTGAAGGTCTTCTGCGCCGCTTCTTGCATCATGCTGTAAGGATTGGTTTGGTCGGCTGCGCTCGCCAGCGGCGCAACCACCAGCAGGGCCACCATCAGTAAACGTTTAAACATGCAGGTATCCTCTCTTAATGATTTGGAACAGCGGGTTGCGGTGCAGCGCCGGCAGCCGGCTCAGCGGCCGCGTCTCCCGATTTGGCGCTGTCCTGACCGCCGCTTTTATACAGGAACTGGCCGATCAGATCTTCCAGAACCATGGCTGACTTGGTGTCCTGAATGGTGCCGCCGTCTTTCAGAATGGCCGTGCCCATTTCAGGATCTTCGAAGCCCACGTTAAGCGCCAGATATTGCTCGCCCAGCAGGCCGGAGGTGCGGATCGCCAGCGAACTGGTATCCGGGATTTGGTCGTACTTTTTCTGGATATCCATCGCCACGCGCGGCGTGTAGGTTTTCGGATCGAGTTCGATGTCCGCCACGCGGCCGATCACTACGCCGCCGATCTTCACCGGCGAACGTGGCTTCAGGCCGCCGATGTTGTCGAACGTCGCGTAAACGCGGTAGGTCGGCTCGCTGCCGATCGATTTAAGGTTCGCCACCTGCAGGCAGATAAACACGATGGCGCACAGCGCGATCAGCATAAATGCCCCAACCCAGATTTCACTCTTCTTCGTTTGCATCGAATCAATTCCCAAACATCAGTGCTGTCAGCACGAAATCCAATCCCAACACCGCCAGTGACGAATGCACCACGGTCCGCGTCGTCGCCCGGCTAATCCCTTCAGAGGTAGGCACGGCGTCGTACCCGTTGAAAATGGCAATCCAGGTTACGGTAATGGCGAACACCACGCTTTTGATCAGGCAGTTGAGCAGATCTTTTTTCCACTCTACGGCGCCCTGCATCGCCGACCAGAAGAAGCCGCTGTCGATGCCCTTCCAATCCACGCCGACCACCGAGCCGCCCCAAATGCCGATCGCCACGAAGATGATGGTCAACAGCGGCATGCTGATAAGCCCGGCCCAGAAGCGCGGCGCCACGATGCGCCGCAGCGGATCGACCGCCATCATTTCCAGGCTGGAGATCTGTTCCGTCGCCTTCATCAGGCCGATTTCCGCCGTGAGCGCGGAACCGGCGCGGCCGGCGAACAGCAGCGCCGTCACCACCGGCCCCAGCTCGCGCAGCAGCGACAGCGCCACCATCATGCCGAGGCTGGCTTCAGCGCTGTAGGTGGTGAGCACGATGTACCCCTGCAGACCCAGCACCATGCCGATGAACAGCCCGGAAACCATGATGATCAACAGCGACTGCACGCCGACGCTATAGAGCTGCTTCAGCAACAGCGGCCACTGCTTGCCGGGTTCCGGCCGGCCAATCAATGCGTTGAACAGCATCAGCCCGGCGCGGCCGAAGCTGGCGCTGGTGTTGATGCCACTGCGCCCCAACGACGCTAACGCTCTTAATAACATGAGCTTATTTACTCCCTAAGCCTAGCAGTTCAGTCTGATAGTCCCCGGCCGGATAGCGGAACGGCACCGGCCCATCCGCTATACCATCCAGGAACTGGCGCACGCGCGCATCAGGATTGTTCTGCAATTGCTGCGTGGTGCCTTCGGCGATCACCCGGTGATCGGCCACGATGTAGGCGTAGTCGGCGATGCTCAGCACCTCCGGTACGTCGTGCGACACCACGATGCAGGTAATGCCCAACGCATGGTTCAGCTCGTCAATCAGCTTGACCAGCACCCCCATGGTGATCGGATCCTGGCCGACGAAGGGCTCGTCGAACATGATCATTTCAGGGTCCAGCGCGATCGCCCGCGCCAACGCCGCCCGGCGCGCCATGCCGCCGGAGAGTTCATTGGGCATCAGTTGGGCCGCGCCGCGCAGCCCCACCGCTTCCAGCTTCATCAGCACCGTGCTGCGCAGCAGGGGTTCAGGCAGGTTGCTGTGTTCACGCAGCGGGTAGGCCACGTTTTCGAATACGGTCAAATCGGTGAACAGCGCGCCCGACTGGAACAGCATGCTCATCTTTTTGCGCGCGTCGTATAACTGACGGCGGGACAACGCGGGAATGTTGTCGCCGTCAAACCAAATCTCCCCGCTGTCCGGCGTCAGTTGACCGCCGATCAGACGCAGCAGCGTGGTTTTGCCGATGCCCGATGGCCCCATGATCGCCGTGACCTTACCGCGAGGCACCGTCAGGTTGATGTCTTCAAATATCCGTCGGTCGCCGCGCGAGAAGCTCATGTCGCGCACTTCGACCAAATTATCTGCCTTTTGGAGCATGTTAATGGACCCTTTACGACTCATCTTTTGCTGAATCTACCCGTGATGTTAAAGCAATGGGCGCAATCCGTCTCATCTTTACAAAAACTTACTGCCATTTCGCAACCAATGGTGCCATTGGTTTTACTTTTCCGCGCCACCCGGTCAAAATTGGCGCCATAACGAAAAAAAACGAAAGTGTTCAACTATTAGCCGGGAAAAACCGTTGCTGCGGCTCAAACGCGCGCAACGGAGGGCAAGCAATACCGCCGCATTGACGGCTTTAACCAACGAACCGGGATAATACCCGACAAAGGACCCTGCATGTTTCTCGCGATAGCATTATTAATCGTTGGTTTATTTCTACTGGTGTACGGTGCAGACCGCTTAGTTTATGGTGCTGCCGTGATTTCCCGCTCGCTCGGTGTGCCGCCGTTGATCATCGGCATGACCATCGTCGGCATCGGCACGTCGCTGCCGGAGTTGATCGTGTCGACCACCGCCGCGCTCAACGGGCAGATAGATATGGCCGTTGGCAACGTATTAGGTTCCAACATCACCAACATTTTATTGATCCTGGGCGTCGCGGCGCTGATCCACCCGCTGGCGGCGCGCTCCGAAATACTGCGGCGCGAACTGCCGTTGATGTTAGCGGTCACAGTATTGTGCGGTTTCGTGTTGATGGACGGCACCCTCAGCAGGCTGGACGGCGTGCTGTTGTTGGCCGCCGCCGCCGGCTTCATCCTGCTGATGCTGAAAATCGCCCGTCTGGCGCAGCGCGAGGGCAGCGACAGCCTGACCATGGAGCAGATCGCCGAGTTGCCGCAGGACAGCAGCAACACCGTGGCGGTGCTGTGGCTGGTGCTGGCGTTTATCATTCTGCCGCTCTCTTCCAGAATGGTGGTCGATAACGCGACGGTGATCGCGCACTATTTCGGCCTGAGCGAACTGGTGGTCGGGCTGACCATTATCGCCATCGGCACCAGTCTGCCCGAGTTGGCCACCTCCATCGCCGGGGCGCTGAAGGGCGAAGATGATATGGCGATTGGCAACATCATCGGCTCCAATATTTTCAACACGGTGATCGTGCTGGGCGTGCCCGCCCTGCTGTCGCCGGGCAGCGTGGACGCCGCCGCCTTCCAGCGCGATTACTGGGTGATGCTGGCGGCCAGCGTGCTGCTGAGCGTGCTGTGCATCGGCCGCAAACACCGCATCGGCCACCTGGCGGGCGCGCTGTTATTATGTGGCTTTATTGCGTATCTTGCGGTGCTGTTCTTTAACCCTTTCAGTACTTTCGGCTAAACCGACGGGAATGAGTATGTCGAACATTGAGTTGCAACCGGGCTTCGATTTTCAACAGGCCGGTAAAGAAGTGCTTCAGATAGAGCGTGAAGGGCTGGCCCAGCTCGACAGCTACATCAACGCAGACTTCACCCACGCCTGCGAAACCATCGCCGCCTGCAGCGGCAAAGTGGTGGTGATGGGCATGGGCAAGTCCGGTCATATCGGCTGCAAGATCGCCGCGACATTCGCCAGCACCGGCACCCCCTCATTCTTCGTTCATCCGGCGGAAGCCAGCCATGGCGATTTGGGTATGGTCACCTCGCAGGACATCGTGCTCGCGATTTCCAACTCCGGTGAGTCCAGCGAGATCCTGGCGCTGATCCCGGTATTGAAACGCCAGCAGATCACCCTCATCTGTATGACCAACAACCCGGAAAGTTCGATGGGCAAGGCGGCGGATATCCATCTGTGCATCAAGGTGCCGCAGGAGGCCTGCCCGCTGGGGCTGGCACCGACCACCAGCACCACCGCCACGCTGGTGATGGGTGATGCGCTGGCCGTCGCGCTGCTGAAAGCGCGCGGGTTCACGCCTGAAGATTTCGCGCTGTCCCATCCGGGCGGCGCACTCGGCCGCAAACTGCTGCTGCGGGTTAGCGATATCATGCACAGCGGCGACGAAATGCCCCACGTCAGCGCTGACGCCTCGTTGCGCGACGCGCTGCTGGAAATCACCCGCAAAAATCTGGGCCTGACGGTGATATGCGACGATCTGATGAAAATCGCCGGCATCTTTACCGACGGCGACCTGCGACGGGTGTTCGACATGGGCATCAACCTGCACGAGGCGAAGATCGCTGATGTCATGACGCCGGGCGGCGTGCGGGTGCGCCCCAATATCCTGGCGGTCGATGCGCTGAATCTGATGCAGCAACGCCACATCACCGCGCTGTTGGTTGCCGATGGCGACCAATTGCTGGGTGTGGTACATATGCATGACATGCTGCGCGCCGGCGTCGTTTAATTAAGGAATAGAACGGAATGGGTATGGTAGAAACCTGCTACGGGCCGGTAGAACAAGAGGTTATGGCGCGTGCCGGGAACATCCGCCTGTTGATTTGCGACGTTGACGGCGTGCTGTCGGACGGCCTGATCTTCATGGGCAACAACGGTGAAGAATTGAAGGCGTTCAACGTGCGCGACGGCTACGGCATCCGCTGCTTGAAAACCTCGGACATCGAGGTGGCGATCATCACCGGTCGTTCCGCCAAGCTGCTGGAAGACCGCGCGCAGACGCTCGGTATCACCCATCTGTATCAGGGGCAATCCGATAAGCTTTTGGCCTTCCGCGAACTGTTGGATACACTGTCGTTAACGGCGGATCAGGTCGCCTATATCGGCGATGACCTGATCGACTGGCCGGTGATGGCGCAGGTCGGGCTGGCGGTCGCGGTGGCGGACGCCCACCCGCTGCTGACGCCGCGCGCTCACTATGTCACCCGCATTGCCGGCGGCCGCGGCGCGGTGCGCGAACTGTGCGACATCATTCTTTTGGCTCAAAATAAGCTGGAGGACGCCAAAGGGCTGTCGATATGAGTAAAACCAAACTGTGGATCACCATCCTGTTGACGGTGATCGTTCTGGCGCTGATCGGCTGGAACATGACGGACTTCAGCGACGACACCGCGCCTGGCCCGGCCAACGATCAGGATCCGACCTACCAGAGCCAGCACACGGTCACCGTGGTGTACAACCCGGCCGGCAAGCTGAATTACAAGCTGGTGGCGGAAGACGTGAAGTATTACACCGCCGGCGAGCTGAGCTGGTTCACCCAGCCGGTGATGACGCTGTTCGATGAGAATGCGGTGGCCACCTGGTCAGTTCGCTCCGATCGCGCCAAACTGACAAAAGACCGGATGCTGTATCTGTATGGTCACGTCGAGGTAAACAGCCTGACTACCACCTCGCAGCTGGAAAAAATTAAGACGGACAACGCTCAGGTAAACCTGGTCACCCAAGACGTCACCTCCGATGACGAAGTCACGCTTTACGGGACCAATTTTACCTCTAACGGCATGAAAATGCGTGGGAACCTGCGGACCAAAACCGCTGAGCTGATTGATAAGGTTAAGACCAACTATGAAATCCAGAACCAAAAACCAACTCCGTAATCTGTTGATCGGCAGCTTAGTTTTGGCCGCCAGCGCCCCTGCTCTGGCGCTGAAATCCGACTCCAGCCAGCCGGTCAGCATCGACTCGCTCAAGCAGTCGTTGGACATGCAAAGCAACGTCAGCACCTTCACTGACAACGTGGTGATCAAACAGGGCACCATCGATATCCGCGCCGACAAGGTGGTGGTCACCCGTCCGGGCGGAGATCAGAATAAGACCTATATTGAAGCGTTCGGCAACCCGGTAACCTTCTACCAGATGCAGGACAGCGGCAAACCGGTCAAAGGCCACGCGCAGAAAGTGCGTTACGACGTGGCGACCCAGCTGGTGACCCTGACGGGCAACGCCTATCTGGAGCAGCTCGACAGCAACGTGAAAGGCGATCGCATCACCTATCTGGTGCAACAGCAGCAAATGCAGGCGTTTAGCGACAAAGGCAAACGCGTGACAACGGTTCTGGTACCGTCGCAGTTGCAAGACAAAAACGGGCAAAAAAAGAGTAACTAATCACTTATGGCAACACTCATCGCAGAAAACCTGGCGAAAGCCTACAAGGGCCGTAAAGTTGTCGAAGACGTCAGCCTGAAAGTGAAATCCGGCGAGATCGTCGGCCTGCTCGGGCCGAACGGCGCCGGTAAAACCACCACCTTCTACATGGTGGTCGGCATCGTGCCGCGCGACGCCGGGCGCATCGTGATCGACGAAGAAGACATCAGCCTGCTGCCGCTGCACGCCCGCGCGCGCCGCGGCATCGGTTACCTGCCGCAGGAAGCGTCGATCTTCCGCCGTCTGAGCGTGTACGACAACCTGATGGCGGTGCTGGAGATCCGTCCCGATCTCACCAGCGAGCAGCGCGAGGACCGCGCCAAGGAGCTGATGGAAGAGTTCCATATCTCCCATCTGCGCGACAGCCTCGGCCAGGCGCTGTCCGGCGGTGAACGCCGCCGCGTCGAAATCGCCCGCGCGCTGGCGGCCAACCCGAAATTCATTCTGCTGGACGAACCCTTCGCCGGGGTGGATCCGATTTCCGTTATCGATATCAAGAAAATCATCGAGCACCTGCGTGACAGCGGCCTGGGCGTGCTGATCACCGACCACAACGTGCGCGAAACGCTGGACGTGTGTGAACGCGCCTATATCGTCAGCCAGGGCAAACTGATTGCCCACGGCACGCCGGATGCTATTCTGGCCGACGAGCAGGTAAAACGCGTTTATCTGGGCGAAGAATTCCGCCTCTGAGCGCCGGCGCGCCCTGTGGGGCGACACCGTTAACGGAAGTAGACAGAAGACTATGAAGCAAGGTTTGCAACTCAGGCTCAGCCAACAGCTGGCCATGACTCCTCAGCTCCAGCAGGCGATCCGCCTGCTGCAGTTGTCCACGCTTGAGCTTCAGCAAGAGATCCAGCTGGCGCTAGAGAGCAATCCGTTGCTTGAACAGACCGATCTGCACGACGAAATCGACGCCAAAGAAACCCAGGATACCGAGGGGCTCGATACCCGCGAGGCGTTGGAACAGAAAGACATGCCGGAAGAGCTGCCGCTGGACGCCACCTGGGATGAAATCTACACCGCCGGCACCCCGTCCGGAACCGGCACCGACTACAGCGACGATGAGCTGCCGGTCTATCAGGGCGAGACCACCCAAACGCTGCAGGATTACCTGATGTGGCAGGTGGATCTGACGCCGTTTTCCGATACCGACGCCGCCATCGCCACCTCCATCGTCGACGCGGTGGACGACACCGGCTACCTCACCGTCCCGCTGGAAGACATTCTGGAAAGCCTGGGCGACGAGAACGTGACCCTCGAGGAAGTCGAGGCGGTGTTGAAGCGCGTGCAGCGTTTCGATCCGATCGGCGTCGCCGCGCGCGATCTGCGCGATTGCCTGCTGGTGCAGCTCTCCCAATACGCCAAAGACACCCCTTATCTGACCGAAGCCCGGCTGATCATCAGCGAGCATCTGGATCTGTTGGCCAACCACGACTTTCGCAGCCTGATGCGATCAACCCGGCTAAAAGAAGATACACTGAAAGAAGCGATGCTGCTGATTCAGTCGCTCGATCCGCGCCCGGGGCAGTCTATCAATACCGGCGAATCGGAATACGTGATTCCGGACGTGCTGGTGCGCAAGACGCAGAACAAGTGGACAGTGGAGCTCAACGGCGACAGCGTGCCGCGTTTGAAGATCAACCAGCAGTACGCCGCGCTGGGCAACAGCGCCCGCAGCGAAGCCGACGGCCAGTTTATCCGCAGCAACCTGCAGGAAGCCAAGTGGCTGATTAAAAGCCTGGAGAGCCGCAACGAAACCTTGCTGAAGGTCACCCGCTGCATCGTCAGCCAGCAGCAGGCGTTCTTCGAGCAGGGCGAAGAGTTTATGAAACCCATGGTGCTGGCGGATATCGCCCAGGCCGTGGAGATGCATGAATCGACGATCTCGCGCGTCACCACGCAGAAGTTTCTGCACAGCCCGCGCGGCATTTTCGAATTGAAATATTTCTTCTCCAGCCACGTGAATACCGACAGCGGCGGCGAAGCCTCCTCGACGGCGATCCGCGCGTTGGTGAAGAAATTGATTGCGGCGGAAAACCCCGCCAAACCACTCAGCGACAGCAAGCTGGCCACCCTGCTCTCCGATCAGGGGATTATCGTGGCGCGGCGCACCGTCGCCAAGTACCGAGAGTCTTTGTCCATCCCGCCGTCGAACCAACGCAAACAGTTGGTTTGACCTCTATTGAGAAGGAAGACACTATGCAGCTCAACATTACCGGACACCACATCGAAATCACCGATCCGTTGCGCGAGTTCGTGAACAACAAGTTCGCCAAACTCGAACAGTATTTTGATCGCATCAATCAGGTGTATGTTGTATTAAGTGTGGAAAAAGTGCAGCAAATTGCGGAAGCAACGGTGCACGTGAATGGAGGCGAGTTGCACGCCACCTCGGAAGACGAGAATATGTATGCCGCAATTGATACGCTGATCGACAAATTGGCACGTCAATTGAACAAACATAAAGACAAATTGAAGCAACACTGACACCCTAACCCATTCCATGAGGTTGCATACGTCGCAGCCTCGCCGTTCGGCGCGTGACCCGCATGGGTGACGCGCCGAACGGTAATCAGGGTTAAAACCGACGAAAAACCGCCTTGCCGGGTCCGCCCGGTGGCGCGGTTTTAAGTGAAGATGAGATGAACAACGAATATATGCAATTAAGCTCGGTGTTAAACATCGAGTGCACCAAAAGCTCGGTACACTGCACCAGCAAGAAGCGGGCTTTGGAAATTATCAGCGAACTGGCCGCCAAACAGCTCAATCTGCCTTCGCAGGTGGTGTTTGATGCGGTTCTCACCCGGGAGCGCATGGGCAGCACCGGTATCGGCAACGGTATCGCCATTCCCCACGGCAAACTGGAAGAGGACACACTGCGGGCCGTTGGCGTGTTTATCCGTCTCGACCAACCCATCGCTTTCGACGCCATCGACAATCAGCCGGTCGATCTGCTGTTCGCGCTGCTGGTGCCTGCCGATCAGTGCAAAACCCATTTGCATACCCTGTCGCTGGTCGCCAAACGCCTGGCCGACAAAACCGTATGCCGCCGCCTGCGCGCCGCGCAGAGCGACGAAGAACTTTACCAAATCATCACCGAGTGATGCCCGGCCGGCGTGACTTCCAGCCCGGATAACGATACTGTTTCACGATGATGGATCCGGCTGCGGCCGGAATAACAAAGTTTAACGGTGGCGATGAACGCCGCCGCGATGCCAGGGGAGTTGCCACATGGTGCTGATGATTGTCAGCGGCCGTTCCGGTTCCGGAAAATCCGTCGCCTTGCGGGCGCTGGAAGACATGGGTTTTTACTGCGTTGACAACCTGCCGGTGGTCCTGCTGCCGCAGCTCGCCAATACGCTGGCGGAACGCAATATTTCCGCGGCGGTCAGCATCGACGTGCGCAACATGCCGGAATCGCCGGAAGTGTTCGAATACGCGATGACTCAGCTCCCGGACAGCTTCTCGCCGCAGCTGCTGTTCCTCGACGCCGATCGCAACACGCTGATCCGCCGTTACAGCGACACCCGCCGCCTGCACCCGCTCTCCAGCAAAAACCTGTCGCTGGAAAGCGCGATCGACGAAGAGAGCGATCTGCTCGAACCGCTGCGCTCGCGGGCTGACCTGATTATCGACACCTCGGAAATGTCGGTGCACGAACTGGCCGAAATGCTGCGCACCCGCCTGCTCGGCAAGCGCGAGCGCGAACTGACCATGGTGTTCGAATCCTTCGGCTTCAAGCACGGCATTCCGATCGACGCCGACTACGTGTTTGACGTGCGCTTCCTGCCTAACCCGCACTGGGATCCGAAGCTGCGGCCGATGACCGGTCTGGACAAGCCGGTGGCGTCATTCCTCGATCGCCATACCGAAGTGCATAACTTCATCTACCAGACCCGCAGCTATCTGGAACAGTGGCTGCCGATGCTGGAAACCAACAACCGCAGCTACCTGACGGTCGCCATCGGCTGTACCGGCGGCAAACACCGTTCGGTGTACGTGGCGGAGCAGCTGGCCGATTACTTCCGCTCGCGCGGCAAGAACGTGCAATCGCGCCACCGCACGCTGGAAAAGCGCAAACAATGACGGTCAAACAGACGGTTGAAATCAAAAACAAGCTGGGCATGCACGCGCGCCCGGCGATGAAACTGTTCGAACTGGTGCAAAGCTTCGACGCCGAAGTGATGCTGCGCAACGAAAGCGGCACCGAGGCCGAAGCCAGCAGCGTCATCGCGCTGCTGATGCTGGATTCCGCCCAGGGCCGGCACATCGAAGTCGAGGCGACCGGCCCCGACGAAGTCAACGCGCTGGCGGCGGTGGTCGAGCTGTTCAACTCCGGGTTTGATGAAGATTAGCCGCTGAAGCCCTCCCGCGAATGCGCCGCACTGGCGCGTTCGTTCCCTTTGCTTTTTCTTCCTGACACCACCTCCCGTTTTTAACTTTGCGTATCCGCTTCCAAAATCAGCAGTAACGGCCTGTAAATGCCAGGCATTGATTTACCCGCACGGCGCTAACCGCAATAGTGTGCAACGACAAAAGCGGGCCGCAACCGGGCATTTCCCTCTCACTGCGAGCGGGGATGATAAGTTTACAATTTGTGAACATCTGAGGCAATCGCTATAATGTTCACCAGGCAGGAATCGAGGGAACGATGCATATCATTTCCAGGGAACCGTTCAATAACGCAACGAAGCAATACCCTAATGAAGCCGCTGCTCTCGAGGCCATTTATAAAACGTTGCGACGCGGCGAGTTCCGCACGCCGGACGAGTTAAAAACGCTTTTTCCTTCGCTCGATCGTATGAAATACAAAGAGAAATGGTGGGTCATTGACGTCGGCGGCAACCACCTGCGGATTTTGTTCTTTGCCAGCTTTGAGACACAGAAAGTATTCGTAAAACACATTGTTAGCCACGCCGAGTACGACAAGCTGATGCAGCATTACCGAAGGAGTTCATCATGATTACAGATGCCATTAAGGCCGCCGATGCGCTACTGCGCGCCGTGCCCTTATTGCAGGGCAGCAGCTCTCAGCAAGACTACCGGGAAGCGCTCGAACTGGTGGAATACCTGCTGGAAAACGACGAACACCATCCGCTGATTGACATGCTGGCAAACAAGATCGCCGACTATGAAGACAACAGCGCCGAATTTACCGCATTCAACCAGCGTATCGCCCAATTGCCACAGGGGGTAGCCGCGCTTCGCGTCCTCATGGAACAGCACCAGCTCAGCCAAAGTGATTTTGAACAGGAGATCGGTAAAAAGTCGTTGGTCAGCCAAATCCTGAGCGGCAAAAGATCGCTGACCATCCCGCACATTATGGCGCTGGCCAAGCGCTTCAATCTGCCCCCGGCCCTCTTTCTGCCGGAAGCGGATTAATTCCCTTCAGCTTCGGCTCAGGCAGTCCAGCGCCACCGCTTTGAAGCTGTCGAAGCTGTCGCTGCCCAGCAAGCGGCTCATTGAGCGCTCACGCACGAAGGTGACGAACAGCTCGTAGATCGCCATCGCCTCTTCATAGTCGCTCTTGCTGATCGCCAGCAGGAAAATCACGTGCGCGACCTCGCCTTCCCCCCAGGCGACGCCCTGCGGCGCCAGCAGCGTCACTACCACGGTCTTCTTCGCCAGCAGCCCCAGCGAATGCGGCAGCGCGATGCCCTCGCCCAGCAGCGTGGAGACGATCGCCTCGCGTTCGACCACCGACGGATAAAAGTCCGCGCCGACGTACCCTTCTCGCTCCAGCTGGCCGCACACCCGGCTGAACAGCTCCGCCTGCGTCAGCGGCTCGTTGAGCACCATGAAATGCTCGGCGTCGAAGAACTTCTCCAGCATGTACGGCCGGGTGCGATCCACCAGCACCAGCTTGCCCAGTTGCTCCAGCTGATAATCGGTCGGGAACGGCGACATCACCACCACCGGCTTGTTCTTCTCGCCGATGCGGGCGTTGGAAATCACGAAGTCTTCGTCGATATGCGCCAGCATCTCGTAATCGCGCAGCGAAACGATGCGCGTCATCACCAACTGCGGATACTTGCGCGCAATCTGCGCCTGGATCATGCGCACCGTCGAGTTGCCGGTATCGCACACCAGCATCACCTGCGGGTGGCGTTCATAACCGATGTTGTAATGTCGCTCCAGCCCCACGCCGATATGCAGCACCAGATAGCCGATCTCGTTCTCGCTCAGGGTATAGGGGGTGTATTTGCCCCAGCTGGAGACCGCCGCCAGCGTCACGTCGTAAGCCATCGGATAGTGCTGCTTGATGTTGGCCAGCAGCGGATTGGGGATATTGATCTGGTACTTCACCCGCGTAATCATGGTTTTGATATGGGTGAGCAGATCGGCCCGCAGCTGCTCGTCGCCCTGCAGGTTGTAGTTATAGTGCGCGTTGATGTAGGACAGGATGTAGTCCACCAGCGCTTCTTCATCGTCGGCGTTGATCTCGGTCGGCTGCACGTCCTGCACGCGCCGCGCGGCGATGTTGACCCGCAGATAGGCCTCTTCGGCCATCGAGATCTCTTTGCCGGAGGCCGAACGCAGCTCTGCCGCCAGGCGGGTCGACACCTGGCGCACCGCCTCGTCGCCGTCCTCCACTTCGAAGTCCGGCAGCGGATAGCCGTCGCTGATGCGCCGCAGCGCCACCGCGCAGTAGAAGATCAGATACTGCTCGCCCTCGTCGGTCAGGCGAATGGCATATTGCGACAGCAGCGGGTGCAACAATCCGGCGAACGCCGCCACCTGCGGCTGCAGCAGGATCTCGTTGTTGAGCAACGGGTTCTCGGCGTCGGCCAGCTGTAGCTGGAACAGCAGATCGGTCAGGCAGGCGCGGATCGCCATTTCCGCGCCGAACAGCTTCATGCCGTAGCGCGGCTTGGTTTCGATCGTCAATTGATAATGCGCCAGACGCTCTCTCACCTCAGCCATGTCGTTTTGCAGCGTGCCGCGGCTGACGAACCACTCGTCGGCCAGATCTTCCAGTTTGAGAGAGAAGGCTGAGGTCAAAAAACGCACCAACAGATAATGCACCCGTTCCTGCGCGCTGCGCGGGGTAGCCTGCTTGCGGCGCTCCTGCTGCTGCAGGGCGCTGAACAGCGCAGCGTTATCGACCTGCAGACGATAGCCGGCCCCGCGATTATGCACGAAGCGCGCGCCGTATTTGTCCAGGATCTCGTTCAGCGCGGTGATATCCGCCCGCACCGTGCGGGTGGACACGGCGAAACGCTTCGCCAGCTCATCCTGCGGCAAAGTCTCGGTTTGCAAAGCATCGAACAAGTAAGCCAAACGCGGGTAAGGAAATCGCACCATTCTGTGTCCGTCAATCAGACGGCCCGCCCGGCGAACCGGGCGGGCCACGGGTTACTTCGGCGGCGGCAGGAACGCCATTTGCGAAGGGCTGCCGATCGGCAGATAGCCGCCCGCAAAGCTGAGTTTGCCGTCCGTCGGGTTGACGCTGAAGCGGGTGACGTTATCGCTGCGCTGGTTAAGCGCATACAGATAGCGGCCATCCGGGCTCAGCGCCAGCGAACGCGGGTAATCACCGCGGGTCCAGGTTTCCGCCACCGGTTTCAACTCGCCGCCGGCGCCCACGCTGAACTGGACAATGCTGTTATGCAGCCGGTTGGCGACGTACAGCGTGCCGCCATTCTTGCTGAGCGCCAACCCCGAAGCGAAGCTGGTACCCTGATAGTCGGCGGGCAGCGCGGAAACCGCATGCAGTTGTTTCAGAGTACCTTTTTGGCGATCAAAACGGTAGCTGGTCAATGTCGAAGCCTCTTCGTTCACCAGCAGCACGGTGCCGCCGTCCGGATTGAACACAAAGTGGCGCGGACCGGCACCGGCGGACGAGGCGGCGATCCACGGCGGATCGTTCGGCGTCAGCCGGCCGCTCGCGGCGTCAAAGCGCCATTGGTAGATGCGATCCAAGCCCAGATCGGTGGAGAACACGAACTTGCCGCTCGGATCGCTGGCGATCATATGGGCATGCGGGCCGTTGTGATCGCTGATGGCGAAGCTGCCGTTCACTGCCGCCGCCGGTTTGGCCGCCCCCGCCGGGCCCTGCTGTTGCTGCACCGAGCTGGCGGCACCCAGGCTGCCGTCCGCTTCGATCGGGAAAGCCGCCACGCTGCCGCTGACGTAGTTGGCCACCAGCAGATGGCGCCCGTCTGGCGTCGATGAGAGATACACCGGCCCCGCTCCCTGCGAATCCACCTGGTTGAGCTGGGTCAGGCCGCCGTCGGCCGGATTGACCCGGTAAGCGGTGATACCGCCGTGTTTGCCGCCGTTGAAGTCGGCCACTTCACTGGCGACATACAGCGTCTTGCCGTCAACGCTCAGCGTCAGCTGCGCCGGATTCGGCACTTTGCTGACCAGCGTGGCGTGGCTCAGCGCGCCGCTGGCCGGATCGACCTGCACCCGGTAAACGCCTTCGCCGTTGGGATTGTAGGTGCCGATATAGGCGAAATGAGATGACGTGGAGTTCATTGCATCCTCAGCATGCAGCGCCGGGCCGGTCACGGCCAGCAGCGCCAGGAACAACGCGGTGCGTCGGGTTGGAACCTGCCAGTTTCGCATAGTAATCCTCAGTATAGGTAACGGCGCGGCATGCCGCGCCACGGGAAAACCTTCGCCTCCCAGCGTTATCCCCGTCATACTTGAAGTTGCTTCTGTGTTGGCTGCGCAGTTACTCGGCCCATCCATGGGCCTCACCCCTTCGGGGCCGCTGCAAGCAGCGTTTAAATCTGCTCCCGGCAGATTTTTCCCCCCAGTCACTTACCTAAGTAAGCTCCTGGGGACTGATGGGCCTCGTCCTGAGGCCCCCCCTGCGGGCCAGCGAAAACGCTGTTCAAATCGGTTCCCGACCGATTTGTCATGCTCTTGCCGTCGGGAAGCAACTCCAATTATTTAGGGCATACCTCATCCCATTACGCGTTCAACCCACCAGCTTTTTGGTCATCGCCAGCAGGGTTTTCACGTCCTGCGGACGCGTGTCGCCGCTGGCGGCGTCGATGATCGAGCTGTAGATATGCGGGATCACGCGTTTCACACCGGCCGCCAGCGCGATCTCGACGATCGGCTCGTAGTTTTCCAGATCGATGCCGCCGGTCGGCTCCAGCATAAAGTCATGCTCGGCACAGGCCTTGGCTACGTACTGGTATTCGTCCTTGCACTTCAGGCCGCCCATCGGGAAATACTTGATGGAGCTGCCGCCCATGTCCTTCAGCAAGGCGATGGCGGTTTCCACCGGCACGATGCCGTCCGGCGCTGTGGCGCTCAATGGGCCGGTAGAGATCTTCACCCAACCGACACGGCCGGTCGGCGACACCAGGCCGTTCACCACGCTGTCGTTCTGGCCCAGCAGCGCGCGGCTGGCGCCGACGCCGGTAAACACCTGGTTAACGTGCTGCGGCTGCACCTGCTGAGCGATCAGGCTGACCATCGCCGACTGCTTCGGATCGCCGGCGCCCAGGCCGACCGAGAGCGCGTTTTCAATCAGGCGCGCATAGCGCAGCATGTCGGTCACCGCGCTGTCGACGTCCGGGTAGTTCTTGGAGAGCACGCCCACCAGCACATGGCCTTCCGCCGCGGCATAGATGTCCTGCGCGTTGGCTTTGGAACCGGCCAGCACGTTCAGGCAGACGCGGTCGCGATAGTAGTTAGGCTGCAGCTTCATGCTTGTTTCTCCGTAAACAGGTTCTTGATACAGCTAAAGACGGTCATCAGCTGTTGCTCGTCGACGCTGCGCACGTCAACCTCAATCTTGCCCTCGTTGGCCTTGTAGCCGCGGAAGTAGATGGCAATATCGCCGGTTTTCAGCGCCTGGACGATGTCATAGGTCGACCGCCCCAGCACCGCTTCGTCGAAAGTGATCTCGGCGCGGGCGATATCGCGGCCGGCGCTGTCCCAGACGGTTTTGGCGCTGACGCCGGTCAGGGTGTTGAGGCTATCGAGGAACGGCGTCATCCGCTCCACCATCTGTTGCCCGGTGGTTTTCTCAAGCGTCAGATAGCTTTCAATTGCCTGCGTCAGGCCGAGGATGCCCTCTTTGCCGACCTTCATCGCCCGGCCGATACCGCCGGACTGCAGCTTCACCCACTCGACGTACTGTTTCTTGCCGATAACCAGGCCGCTGGTCGGCCCCTCGATGGCTTTGGCGCCGCTGTAGATCACCAGATCGGCCCCCATCTGGTAGTAACACATCAGATCTTCTTCCGCCGCGGCGTCGACGATCAGCGGCAGGTTATGTTTGCGCGCCACCACCGCCGCCTGTTCGACGGACAGAATGCTTTTCTGCACGCAGTGGTGCGATTTGACGTACAGGATCGCCGCCGTCTGCGGCGTGATGCAGGCTTCAATCTGCTCCGGCGAACATTCGTTGGCGTAGCCCGCCTCCACCACCTTGCCGCCGCCCAGCGCCACCATGGTGTCCACCGGCGCGCCGAAGTTGACGTTGTGGCCGCGCGGCAACACGATCTCGCGCGGCACGGTGATCGGCGCCGAGTGCAGGTTCACCAGCAGATTGGCGTTATCTTTAACGATCGCTGCCGCCACCGACTGAGCGATGCCCGCCGAGGCGCAGGAAACGATCACCGCGTCCTCCACGTTGAGCAGGTCAGCGATGTAGGCGCCGGTCTTGTTGACCAGATCCTTGATTTCGAAGTAGTGATTCAGGCCGTAATCAACGGCGTCGATCACGTCCTGGCGCGGCGTGGAAACGCCGAGAATGGTCATGCGGCCGGAGGTGTTGATCACCTGCTTCAAACCGTATTTTTCATAAATCGAAGACATGGCTTGCCTCCCCTTGTTCGGTTAATAGGATTTCCCCGGCCACCACCGCGGCCAGCGGCACCAGCAGCTGTTCGCCCTCGGCGGTTTGCCCTTCGGCGTCGGCGAAGACCTGCGGTTCCCGGCGCAGTTCAAACAGCGTGAAATCGGCGTCATAGCCCGGCTCCAGCCGGCCCTTGCCGCTCAGCTGCAGCGCCGATGCGGCGTTCTCCGTGACGCAGGCGATCACCTGCGGCAGCGTCAGGCCGACGCTGAAGAATTTGGACATCACCGTCGCCAGGCTATGCACCGGCCCGTTCATGCGGTTGCGGCAGTAAATATCGGAGCTGATGGTGTGCGGCAAAATGCCCAATTTGATCGCCTGGCGCGCCACCTCGAAGCTGAAGCTGGCGGTGCCGTGCCCCACGTCGAGCAACACGCCGCGCCGCAGCGCGCGCTGGATAGACTCGCGCAATGTGCCCGCCGGCGTCAGAATGCGGTTCGGTTTACCGTTGTAGCAGTGAGTGATGATGTCGCCGCGGGTCAGCAGATCGGCGATCTCGTCCAGATCCGGCGGGTTGTTGCCGATATGCACCATCAGCGGCAGCTGGCGGTTTTCCTGCTGGATCTCTTTGGCCAACACCAGCGGCCGGGTACCGTTTTTCCCCACCACGCTGCTGCTCATGCGCGCCTTGATGCCGATGATGAAACCGGGATGGTTGGCGATGGCCTTGCCGGCCTCGCGCTTGTCGATGTCCGCCATATCCGCCAGCTCGTTCTGCCGCAGCAGGCCGATGCGCGAGATGTTGAGGAAGGCGAAAACGTTGGTTTTGGCGCTGCGCGTCAGCTGATAAAAAGCGTCGATATCGTCGGCGCCGGTGCTGCCGGCGTCGACTACGCTGGTGACGCCGCTGGCGACGCCGACCCGATCCGGCTCATCATGGTAAATCGGCGATTCGGGATAGCAGTGCACGTGCGCATCGATCCAACCGGCGCTCAGGCGGCAGTTACCCGCCAGATCCAGTTGGCGAACGGCGCTGACGTCCGCCGCCAGCCGCCCCACCGAGGCTATTTTGCCGTCCTTTACCGCCAGATCGATCAGCGTATCGTCCGCCAGTCTGGCGCCTCTGATTACTAAGTCATACATACCGCATTGCTCCTGTTAGCCCGGGCGCCGCCGCAGCCTCGGACGGCGCCTGGCGCAGGCCTCTTAAGAAATGGCTACCGGGAAGATCGCTCCCAGGATCATCGCGCCGAGGATCGCTCCGCCGGTGATCGGTTTGCCCCAGATATAGAACAGCAGCGCGCCAAGCAGCGAACCGATGCCGATCGGGATCGAAGCGGTCATCGCCGACAGGATGATCAACGGCCCGAGGAAACGGCCCGACGAGTTGCCCGCGCCCATCATCACGTCCGCGCCGTAGGTGGAGTTGCTCTGATTGATGGTGAATTTGCGCGCCAGGATGATCACGTAACCGATCGCCAGGCCGATGATCAGACCGGTGGCCAGCGACGCGGCGAAGTTGGCGACCGGGAACACGATGCCGGCCCCCAGCAGCAGCGCCGGTACGCCCAGCCCGACGCCGGTCTGGATCGCGCCGCCGATGTCCAGGATGCCCACCAGCGAGCCTTCGATGATGCGCGCGAACAGGAAGCTGGCGCCGAACGCCGCCACCGCGCCGTACACGCCGGTATCCATCCCTGCCCGCAGCATGGAGACGAACGCCACTTCGTTAAAGGCACCGATGCCGTACAGGTAGTACATGTGCGTCCCGGCGAACACGCCGGAGGACAGCAGGCCAACAAAAATCGGGAATGACCAGTCGGCGTACCAGAAGCCTTTTTGGGTTTGCTCTTCCATCATCCCGCTCCTTATTTACCGCTCAGGGTGTTGTGAATGGCGTCCAGCCAGCCCGGCACGCCGAGGCTGAAGGACTCGAGAACTTTCATGTCGAAGCCGCGGAAGAAGCCGCTCAGCACGAACAGCAGCACGATCACCGCCATCATGATCTTGGTGATCTTGTTCCAGCCGCTCTCTTCCACGCCTTTGCCGATCAGAATGCCCAGCACCAGGCCCGGTACGGCGTTGCCCATGATCAGCTGCGCCAGGCCGCCGAAGATGGTGCCCCAGAAGCCGGAACGGCGCCCGGCGTCGATCGCCGCCAGCCAGAAGATCACCGGCATCACGGTATTCACCAGCAGGTTGGCCGCCGGCACCAGCACCTTGATCGCGGTGACCTGCAGCGCGGCGGGCACGGCGGAAGCGGTGGTGTTGAGGAAGGCCACCACCAGCATGCCGATGATGCCGCAGGCGATAGCCATTTTTTTCGGATCGTGCAGCGTTTGCGCCAGGTTGCGGTTCTTGACCATCAAGGCCGCCGCGCCCCAGTGCGGAATGATGCGGTGGTCGACGTCCTGCGTGAAGGAACCCGCCGCCACGGAAGACGCCCAGGCGTTGAAGAAGAAGCCCAGACCGAATGAGAAATGGGAAGCCGGATCGCCCTCGCAGGAGTTCAGCTCGCCCAGGGTGCGAAACGCCCCCATGCCCTGTGTGGTCGGTGCGTGGAACATGCGCGCGGCGCCGGCCCCTACGCCGACCCCCACCAGTCCACCGATAATAATCGATTTAAATAAGATGATTAAAAACATCAGTATACCCTTTCATTTATGCTAACGTTTTTATTTCGTGACGAAGACAACCTTCTCGGTGTTGATAATGGTTACGTTCACGGTTATTTCCAGAGAAACGGCATAGCTTTTTCTTTCGCGCGGCAAAAAGAAGAAAAGAAATTTCTCTTTAGTTATTTTCTCTTCCGCTTTCAAGACGCTGACGTCCTGCGGCTCGATGCGCAGCAGAATATTATTGGTGGACTTTAATACCGCGCCCTGCACATTAGCCAAGGCGGAAGCAAAAGCTTTCGCTTTGCTGTCGCCTTTACCCTCCACCTTTACCGATGTGGTATATTGCTCTTTCATTATGGATTGCCATGTTTTTTGACGTAGGCTTCCACCAGTTTCTGGCCCAGCTCTTCTTTATCCATAAAGCCGAAGCCCAGCACGTTGTAGCCTTCGTTAATTGCCGTCACGCCCTCTTCCACCGAGCGCATGCCGTATTTTGCCTTGTAGCCGTGTTTGGTTTGCGCGGTAATCGCGCCGGCGCCGCCGCTGCCGCAAAAAGAGATGCCCAGCTGCGCGTTTTCCGCTTTCATCACGTCGCCCAGCTTCATATCCGCCGCCACGCCGGGGATGACCACCGCTTTTCCGCCTGCGCTTTCAACGCCTTGTCCGACTTTTTGCCCTTTACCCAAACGATCGCCGATCACTACGGTAATTTGACCCATGGTATATTCTCCTGATTGAAATCGATGCGTTAACCGCTATGCGTTATTATCTTTCGCCACTTCGAAGTGCACGGACAGCAAATAGGCTTCTTCGATAGGCAATGTGCCAAACTGATTCACCACGCGCTCCGCCATTTGCATGGATTCGGCAGAGATTTCGTCGAATAACGATTTATCCACCTCCGGCAATGGCTCACCGGTTATTGAACGCAGCACCATGGCGCGAATATGCGACTCCAGCATCTGTTGCTGCACAGCATTGGTATAAATATTGTCAGCATTCAGCATCGCGGTAATATCCGCCAATACCCGAGCGGTGATCGCCCCGGCTTCGCTGACATCGGATTGTTCAATTTCTTTTATCGAAGCAGATCCATCATTCACTTTTCAGTACCCCTAGATCCCACATTAATCAGTAAGCCGTAAAGCGCATCACCTGAATAACCCGCTTTCTGTGATGTCTTTACCCTACCCCCGCCAGGATTTTCTGTGTAGACCGGTTTTTTCCAGTTCGAAGTGGAAATCGAATGACGCGCGGAGATCCATTTCGCAAAACGGCGCGGCGGCGAAAAAGTAAATGAGATAACAAATACATAACCCGGCTAACCGTTTCTTTTGCCACGATTGACGATAAAAGCCTTCGTGATCGGGATCTCTTTCTTTTCTCGCCTCAACCGCCTACTATCAATGGGACAAACCGACATTACCCACACCCCCGCTCCTCTGGCGCGGGGGTGTTGCTTTGTGTTGTTTTTCCGAATTTATGGGTGCACAGACTGGCACCCTTTGATTTGACTGGAGAGTGGAATGACCAAACCCATCATTACTATTAATGAGCTGGATGCGGAACGCCTGGATGCGCTATTGGAACAACCGGCCTTTGCCAACACCGACGTCGCCGCTGCGCTGAACGACGAATTGGATCGCGCGGAGATCCTGCCGCCTGAGAAGATGCCGGCCAACGTGGTGACCATGAACAGCCGCGTGCGTTTTCGCGATCTGCACACCGATGAAGAGCACGTGCGCACGCTGGTCTATCCGGCATCGCTGAAAGACAGCCACGATCAGCTGTCGGTGATGGCGCCACTGGGCGCAGCGCTGCTCGGCATGCACGTCGGCAAGCAGATCTCCTGGCAATTGCCGAACGGTGAAGAAGCGCGGATTGAAGTGCTGGAATTGCTGTACCAGCCGGAAGCGGCGGGCGAATACCACCGTTAAGCGGTTCTCAGGGCGGCATCCGGCCGCCCTTTCTGTCTCAGAGGCAGATGGCGATCAGCACGGCGATCAGCAGTAGTACGTAGATTTTGGCATGTAGCGCATCGCTCACCTTCGGCAAACAGCGCCTGGCAAACACGATCCCCGCAATCCCCGCCGCCACCAGCAGCCCCAGAATGTTCAGATTGACGTAGCCCAGATACTGCGGCCCGCTCATCTCGCGCCACCCCAACACGACATACATCAGCGCGCCGATCACCGCCACCGGGATCGACAACGGGTTGGCGGCGCTGACGCAATACTTCATGTCATAACCATGGCGGCGCAGCAGCGGCACGGTCATCACGCTGCCGCCCACCCCCAGCAGAGTGGCGATGCCACCGATCAGCGGCCCGCCGCCCCACAGCGTGGCGGTGGACAGTTCGGCGCGCGCCGGTTTGATCAGGAAGCCCCGGCGGAACAGACAGTCGGCGATGGTCACCGCCATATAGACCACGAACAGCCCGCGTATCACGCCGTCCGCCAACAGCGAGGAGGCGAACGCGCCCAGCGCCGCCCCGATGCCGATGAAAAAGATCAGCGGCACGATGGTTTCGCGCAGCAGGTTGCCGCTGCGCCAGTTGGTCAGGGTGGCGTAACTGGCGTTGAGGATCATCACCGCCGTCGAGGTCGCCACCGCAATATGCATCGCCTGACCGGGCTGCTCGCCCGACGCGGAGATCAAGTGATAGACAAAGGGCACCACCACAAAACCGCCGCCGAAGCCGAACAGAATGGTGGTGATGCCGGTCAGAAAACCGGCACCCAGCACGATGAGCGTTTCAATCATGGCCGTGCGCCCGAACGAAGTCGTCGAACCCGGCGCAGAACTGCCCCGCCAGCGGGTGGAAACGATCGCCGACGAACAGCCCCAGGTACTGTTCGCGCACGGCGTCATGGTCCACCAGCTCAATGCCCGCCTGTTCCGCCAGCGCCAGCGTCTGCGCGTCCGGGAAGCCCCAATAGCGCGAATCGCCCTGCTTCTCCGCCGCTATCGCTTCGCTGTGCTCCGCCCGCATCAGCTGGCGCGCCAGGAAGCCGCCGCTCTGCACGCCCAGCAGCATCATATTTTCCAGGAACGACAGGTCGTGACGCAGCTCGGCAGGCAAGCGGGCGAGCACCGGCCCCGCGTCCCAGTGCTCATCCATTTCATGCAGCGTCACCGCACAATCCTTGTCACCGTTCATCATCGCTCGGAACAGCGTCATCACCCCGCGATAGCGCGGCAAATCCCCCGGATGCAGGTTCCACAGCAGCTTGCCGCGTCGGCTGAAGGCGCGCACATAGTCAGCGGAAAATTTCTGATAACAACGCAGGGAGATCACCCCGTCCATATGCCCGAGGCTGCTGATAAACGTGGCGTCGTTGATGTCGAGAACGCGATGCGCTTTTACCCCGGCGGCGGCCAGGAACAGGGCCGGCGGCTGATAGGCGCCCTCGCAGGCGCCGGCGTTGCGGCCAACGAACGGGAACACGAAATCGTTCAGCACTTCGCGCTCATACAACCCCAGTCGGCGAACCGCCGGCTCCTGTGTGCGTCCGGCGCTTTTCGCCAGGGGGAAATACACCGTAAAAGCACAGTCGTCCTTCAGGGCGGCGATCAGATCCTGGCACACCAGCCAGGAGAAAATGTCGTTGCCGACAAAGAGCGCTACGTTTTTCATACTTCAGCCTTCTTTGCATTGAAAATAGGGTTATTGAACACGATCTTGCTGATATCCCGCGTGATGGATTCCATCGCCGAGGTGTAGAAAAGGTCGCCCTTGGCGGGCGCGCCGAGCGAGTAAAGATGCTGCTCGCGACCGCGGCGGTCGGCGATTTTCAGCGTATGCGGGTCGCACTTCACGCCGCCGAACAGGTTCTCCTGCACCAGCCCATCCTCCAGCAGCTGATGGCTCAGGCGATTGGGCGGCAGTTGATAAGAGGGCGTGGTGCAGTTGAACAGGTATTGCGTATGCACCCGAGCATCATGGCAACGCAGGATAAACCCGTCCGCTCCCTTGCTGATATCCGCCAGGCCGCCACAGACGCGCAGACGCTGGCTCTCCAGGGCCGCCGCGATCTTGTTGGCGTTTTTGATCGGCATGGCGTGCCGATTGCGCATCCAGGAGGAGTTGTAAAAACGCATGAAGACCTGCCGGTTATGAGCATCCATCTTGACCCAGGCGGCGCAGACTGTCGGATGGATCGCCGCCAGATAGCTGCAGATATGTTCCCGGGCAAAGCGCGCCCGATCGAGGCTGTCCGTCAGATCGCGATAACAGTCGCGCCTTTCCCCCAGCGCCGAAAGCACCACCAACCGCTCCGGCCCCGGATAGTGACGCGCCAGCGCGGCGTTGATCGCATGCACCAGCTGATGCGCATCAATAAAATCATTGCCGGCGACAAAGCGCCGCAGCTCCGTCACAAACGCTTCCGGCGGCGGACGCATCAGCGCCGGCTGCACGCTGGGGAACAGACCGGAACGCGACAGGGCACAGATATCGGTCGCCCCCAAACGCTCCATAAGTTCAACGATGGCGTCGATCGCCGTCAGGCTGCAGCCGATGACACCGATGGCCGAGTAAGGGTTGATCGGCGGCAGCTCCTGATGCGCCTGATAAGCGATCACCCCGTCCACCGGATAGAGACATTCCGGCGGATTGTGCCCCGAACACAGCACCAGCGCGTTCATCTGTTCGACGGCGCCGCAGGCGGTGGTCAGCCGATAGCCCGCCTCGTGCGGCGCGATGGCGTTCACTTCGGCGGTCACGAAATTCAATGTCACGTTACTGCCCGCCGCCATATACATTGTCATGTCGCGAATAAAATCGAGATATTCCCGATATAGCCAGCGCGGCGGATAACGATCCTGACAAAATTGCGGAAAATGCATGGCGATCCAATCGACGAAATGCGCTTCGTCGAAAATATCTGCCGACATATTTTCCGGCGTCATATTTAATATATGGCTGTCAAAATCGCTGCTGTATGCCATCCCGCCCTTGAAGCCCTGCTTGTCGAAAACCGTCAGGGAAAGCGGTCTTTTGCAATGATTAACCGACTTATTTTTTATAAAGTTATAGGCAAAAGAGATCCCGGCGGCTCCGCCGCCAATCACACCGAACTTATACATGAAATATCACCTTATAGTCATTGAACTGCGCTAAGAACTATTGCTTCAGGTGTTGGAATAAAAAGACGCTTTATTCCTTATTAACTTCTTGTATTGCGAGAACGAGAACGCTCGTCCCACCCCGGTGTGAAAACTTGCACGGGCTTCCTGGCCGATAAAATAACGGCGCCCCGGACAAGCATTATTTTTCTGCCCCGATAGTAGAACCCGGGGAGCTGGCTTGCTTTATATGAAGGGCCAACTATCATTGCGTTTCGGCCAATCTGCTCGCCAAAGGGGATACATGCGCAATGTTCGCATTGATGACTTCGACCATGTAGCGCGCGCGGTGATCGCCATCGGTACCGACTATCCGCCGGGGCATCTGCTGCCGATGCACAGCCACCGGCGCGCGCAGTTGCTGTACGGCGCCACCGGCGTGATGCACGTTTTCACGCAGCAAGGCAATTGGGTGGTCCCGCCACAGCACGCGGTGTGGCTGCCGCCGCAGATGCCGCACGCGGTGAGGATGGTCGGCGTCACCACTCGCAGCCTGTACCTCGAACCCGGCGCCTTGTCCGCCGCACAGCCTCAGGTATGCCAGGTGGTCAGCGTCACCCCGCTGATGCGCCAGCTGTTGATGGCGGCGGTGGATATGCCGCTGGAGTATGAGCAAGCGGGACGCGACGGGGCGCTGGCGACCCTGCTGCTGCACGAGCTGGCCCGGCTGCAGCCCTTGCCGCTGCATATCCCGCTGCCCGCCGATCCGCGGCTCGGCGAGCTGTGCCACGCCTTTTTGCAGCATCCCGACGCCCACGACTCCGCGCAGCAGTGGGCCCCGCGTCTGTACATGAGCATTCGCACCTTCAGCCGCTTCTTTCGCGCGCAGACCGGTATGCCGTTTTCGCAATGGCGCCAGCGCGCCTGCGTGGTGCTGGCGCTGGCACTGCTGGCGGAAGGGTGTAGCGTGACGCAGGTGGCGATGGAAATGGGGTATGACAGCAGCGCGGCGTTTTCAACCATGTTTCGCCGCGTGCTGGGGCAGGCGCCCTCCTCCTATCTGACGGAGGATGGGCGCGAGGGTTGACGGATTAGCGGAATTTCTTGTGGTTGGCGTCGCGGGTCTGCTTGAAGCCCTGCGCCAATTGCTTCGCTTCGGCGACTTTGCCTTGACTGGCCAGCGCCAATGCCTGATCGATCTGGCCGATCAGGGTATCCAATCCGCGATGAAAATCTTGCATTTCCGGGCTGTCGGCGGCTTTGTCCTCCAGCTTCGGCGGGGTGCCTAGTTTGGCGTCCTGCGCCGCCGCGCGCATGTTCTGCAGGCTTTGTTTGAGGGTGGCGGCGGAGTCGGTATTCAGCACCGTTTTGTAGTTTTCCGCCAGGGTGTCCATATCGTCGCCGAGATCGGCGGCGACCGCCAGCGAACTGGCCGCCAGCAGCGCCAACGCCGCCAGCGCTTTCAGGGTATTCTGCATGTTTGCTCACCTTCCAGTTATTGTTTTAATTAACCCACCGTTACCATAGGCAAGGCCGGGCGAAATCGAAACCGGAGATTTGTAAGCAAGGTTGAGACAGGATAATGCGCAGCCGGCGGGCGCCGGCTGCGCTGGGGATCACTGGCCGGCGATCTTCATTTCCGGCAACAGCACCGAACCGCACTGGATATTGCTGCGGGTTTCGATATCGCTGCCGACGCTGACGATGTTGCGCAGCATGTCTTTCAGGTTGCCGGCGATGGTGATCTCGCTGACCGGATATTGGATTTCGCCGTTTTCCACCCAGAAACCGGCGGCGCCGCGCGAGTAATCGCCGGTGACGCCGCTGACGCCCTGCCCCATCAACTCGGTGACTACCAGGCCGGTGCCAAGCTGTTTCAGCATGCCGGCAAAGTCGGCGCCCTGCCCGGCAATGCGCCAGTTATGGATGCCGCCGGCATGGCCGGTGCTGTGCAGGCCCAGCTTGCGCGCCGAATAGCTGGTCATCAGCCAGGTCTGCAGCACGCCGTCCTTGACGATATCACGCCGTTGGGTGCGCACGCCTTCGCTGTCGAACGGCGTCGACGCCAGCCCTTTCAACAGATGCGGATGCTCCTCGACGGTCAGCCACGCCGGCAGGATCTGCTTGCCGAGCGAGTCCAGCAGGAAGGTGGATTTGCGATAAACGCTGCTGCCGCTGATGGCGCCCACCAGATGGCCGAACAGCCCAGTGGCCACCTCGGAAGCAAACAGCACCGGCGCCTTCATGGTCGACAGTTTGCGCGGCGCGAGACGCGCCAGCGTGCGGCGGGCGCACTCCTGACCCACCCACTCAGGGCTTTGCAGATCGCCCATCGCCCGGCCGATGGTGTAAGCGTAATCCCGCTCCATGTCGCCGTCCTGCTCCGCGATGACGCAGCTGGACAGCGAGTGGCGGCTGGAACAGTAGCTTTGCAGCATGCCGTGGCTGTTGCCGAACACCTTGATGCCGTAGTGGCTGTTGAAGCTGCCGCCTTCGGTGTTGGTGATGCGCTTGTCCGCCGCCAGCGAAGCCTGCTCGGCGCGCGCCGCCAGCTCGATGCCGCGCTCGGCGTCCAGTTCGATCGGGTGGAACAGATCGAGATCCGGCGCCTCAAACGCCAGTAACTCTTTCTCCGCCGGGCCGGCGCAAGGATCTTCCGAGGTGTAGCGCGCGATGTCCAACGCCGCCTGCACGGTGCGGGCGATGGCGTCCGGGCTGAGATCGGTGGATGAGGCGCTGCCTTTGCGTTGGCGGTGATACACGGTAATGCCCAGCGCGCCATCGCTGTTGAACTCGACGTTTTCCACTTCGCCGAAGCGGGTGCTGACGCTGATGCCGGTCGATTTGGTGACCGCGACTTCCGCCGCGTCGGAACCGGCGCGGGCCAGCTCCAGCGCCTGAGAAACGGCCTGTTCCAGCGCCTTGCGCTGTTCTGCAACTTGAGTGACTACTTTCATCAATCTGCCATAATTAATCAGAAAATCGTTGAGAAAAGTGCCGGAGCGGCGTAGTTGTGCACGCGAGGCGGCGCGCAAAAATCCTGAGATCTCTGCCGTTGAGTCTAACAGGAACCGCGTTGAATTTCGCATAAAGCCGAAAGGCAAAACCGGGATAACATGCAAAACTCCCCCGTCACTCGACGATCAGTTTTATCGACTTGCCGATATTCGCCATCATGTTGACCAACGCATCCAGCGTGAACTTCTCGGTTTTCTGATTCACTACGTCGGACACACGCGGCCGGGAAGTGTGCAGATAACGTGCCGCCTCCTCCTGACGATAACCTTCTTCCTCAATCCACGCGCTGATCTCTCCCATCAGCTGCTTTTTCAGTGCGATAAGCTGCGCAATTTCCGCATTGGACTGCGCTTGTAATTGCCGAGCCTCGTCGGCGGAAAACCCCAAGTCCGCAAACACATTGCCGCCTGTTGGCGTAACGTGGCGCGAACCGGTATCAATCGGCTTGGTCATGACCTTTACTCCGCTCATTAATGACCGCGTCATAACGCGCTTTGATTATCTGAATATCGTGGCGGCTGGTTTTCTCCGCCTTCTTTTGAAAGCTGTGCAGAACGTAGATCGCTTCGCTGAACTTTGCCACATAGACCACCCTGAACGCACCGCCGATGGCATATAAACGGATTTCGATAACGCCGCTTCCGCAGCTGACCATCGGTTTCCAATTACCGGGTTCCAGACCTCTTTGCACTTTACTCAGTTCAAATCCTGCCGCTTTTCGCGCATCGATTGGAAAGGCCAGCAAATCCGCTAACGATGAACCGCGCCAATCAATGGCTTTCTCGATGCCGTCATCCATGAATACCACCTCCTTTTGTATAAAATTTTATACAGACATGATGATAAAAACAACAGCATGAATTCAGAGGACAGGCGGCAAGGCATGATAATGCCCCAGTGTGGCAGCTATACTCAGTTTGCTCAGGGCACGCAATTGGCGGGTTGCCGGACAACCTGTTAGGATTAGCCTCTTTTTAACGGAGCCTACCATGAACAAACAGCCTGAAGACTGGCTCGACGATGTCCCGGAGAATGAAAACGAGGACGATGACGAGATTATCTGGGTCAGTAAAAGTGAAATTAAACGTGATGCCGAAGCGCTGAAAGACCTGGGGGCCGAAATGGTCGATCTGGGCAAAAACGCGCTGGACCGCATTCCGTTGGACGAAGATTTGCGTGCCGCCATCGAGCTGGCGCAAAAGATCAAGAAAGAAGGCCGTCGCCGTCAGCTGCAGCTGATCGGCAAGATGCTGCGCGCCCGCGATATCGAGCCGATCCAGACCGCACTCGACAAGCTGAAAAACCGCCACAACCAGCAGGTTTCGCTGTTCCATAAGCTGGAAGCGCTGCGCGACCGCCTGGTGGAAGAAGGCGATGACGCTATCCCGTCGATCCTGGATCTGTACCCGGCCGCCGATCGCCAACAGCTGCGTTCACTGGTGCGCAACGCGCAGAAAGAGAAGGCCGCCAACAAGCCGCCTAAGGCTTACCGCCAGATCTTCCAATACCTGCGCGAACTGGCCGAAGCGACCGACTAAGCGCTGCCGCCATCCCGGGATGAACCCGTTTCATCCCCGGTGATGCGCCGGTTCGCCGCTGCTTTCGCGGATATTGAAACGCAGGCTGCCTTCCAGCTCTTCTTCCGCCTCTTCAAACAGCAGAATGATCGCGCCGAAACGACGCTTGCTGCGGGCATTCAGGTGGGTGAACTCGATTTCCACCGGCAAACCGATATCGCCGGTCACCACGTCCCACAGCGCGTCGAGGTTGGCGCCAAACTCCTCGTTCAGCGCAAACTTGTGCGCAAAATCGCGGTAGAAGGCCGGCACATCCTGGATCTGCTCAAAATCAAACTCTACTTTTGCCATCAAACTCACTCCACACGAATGAAGTTTTTGTAATGGTCGCGCGTGACGAAGATCAGACCGTCGCTCGAATACAGCAGGCGATCGGCGCCGCGCCGGCCACACTGGTAATTGATGTCCGCTTCGCGCCAAACCCGGCCGCCGGCGGTCGGCAACTGCCCCTCACGGTTAGAGAATCGATCGCCGCCAATCGCCTTGCCCGGCAATACCGAACAGAGGTTGCCTGAACGCGGATCCCAACCCTGCTCGCGCGCCTGCTTCTTGGTGACGTAATAGTCCGGCAGGCGCTGATGCTGCTGCAGGTAGCTCACCACCGTTTGCTGCTGCGTGAGCCGATCGATGCTCTGCGGCTGCCCCGCCGATGCCGGTGCCTGCGTTACCGCCGGGTTGCCGCCGATCGCTCGGTGCTCGTTGCCGCGCAAGGCGCTGAAAACGGCGATGACGACAGCGATGACGATCGCCAACAGAATCCGCTTGTTCATGACATTCCCTGAAATTATGCCGCAGGAGGCGCCGCAGCTCCCCCAGGCTAGTTAGGTATATAGCCGTTCTGGATGAAACTAAGATGACCGCCGCGTAACTTTTTCGCGGCGGCGAAGGTTTCATCCATTCATGACAATGATGCCACTTTCCAGCCGTTCTGGCACTCGGAGTCTCTCTGAAAACGGGCCGTCTCACATGAGACGACCCGCCGTGCCAGGCATTGCTTTCAGTATAGTCAGGGAAGGCGCCGCATCGCGCGGCGCAACAGGTGGGAACGCATCAATCGATCAATGCGTGACGATAGCGATGCAGCATGTCGGCCAGGCGTTTCACCGGCCCGGTGACGCTGAGCGGCGCCTGATTGTCTACCAGCTTTTGCTGGTACTCGTTCATTTCACCCAGCAAGCGATCGTAGTAATAGGCGCGCTTGACGTCGTTCTTGGCGGAGACCACCCGATCGGCGGTGCTGCGGATCTGGCGGTGGAAGGCCGACAGCTCTTCGCTGATCGGGATTTCCGCCCGCTGCATGCGCTGATGGGCGATGATCAGGTTCAGCGCCAGACGATACTTGGCGATATCGTTCGGGAACATCATCAGCAGCTGGTTAAGCTGCTGATACAGCGCCGGCAGGTGGTTCTGCCGGCGGCGCGCTGCCTTGGTGGTCAGCGCCGACACCGCGCTGCTGACGAATTGGTTGAGCAACGTGCGGCCGGTGCGTTCGCGCGAATTGTCGCGGATCAGCAGCAGCACCATCAGCCCGACGCAGCTGCCGAGGAACTGGCCGAGCGCCCCGTCGAGAAACTGGGTCACGTTAAACTCCATCGGGTTGCTCAGCACCAGAATGTTGATGGTCCCCGCTAACAGCCCCAGCGAACCGAGCCGCCGCTTTTGCACCTCGATACCGATGAAAAACGCCAGCAGACCGAGGCTGAGACACAACAGCAGAATGCTCTGCTGCGTCGCCGGCAGGATCACCATGAAGAACAGGGAACCGACCGGGATCGCCGCCAGCATCCCCAGCACGAAATCCATCGCCACCATGCGTGGCGCCGGGGTGCGCATCGCCAGCGAAGTGATCACCGCGATGATCACCATAAAACCGCTGCCGGATGTCCAACCGGTCCACAGCCACAGCAGGCTGCCGAAGGCCGTCGCCACGAAGGTGCGCAGGCCGTTGATCATCGCGTGGTGCCCTTCCGCCGAGGTCGGTTTGACCACGGTTTCTTTGCTCAACACGTCCTCTTCCACCGCGCTGATGCTGCCGTTGGTATGCACGCCCTTCGACAGCAGCAGGTAGCGCGTCGCCGCGCCGACCCAGCCGGTGATGGTCGGCAGCGTTTCATCGGAGCGATGGGTGGTCAGCACCTGGCGCAGCAGCTTCATGCGTTTGTGGATCTCCGGCGGGTTTTCCGCCGGCACCATCAGCTGCTCCCGCAGGCTCGCTTGCAACGCGTCCGGGTGATTCAGCAGGATCAGATAGGTTTCGCAGGCCTGAGTGATCAGCGTCAGCGACAGGGTATGCAACGCTTTTACCCGGCGATTGACCTTCTGCCAGCGCGAGGACTCCATCATCAGGTTGTTGCGCATGCCGTCCAGCGCCGTGGTGCTCTTCACCAGGTTGCTCCAGGCGCGGTCGATGTCCTCTTTATCGGCGTTGCTGATGCACATCTGCAGCAGGCGGTATTGATCCACCAGCAGTTGATCGACCGCCCGATCGATGTCCTGCTTGATCGAGCGCGGCGAAAACAGCAGATCCGCCAGCACGGCACTGACGATCCCCAGCACGATCTCGCTGCAACGCTCAATAGCGAACTGCGGCGCTTCCAACAGATGGGCTTCGCTGGTCGCGACGGTGACGATGATGATCAGCGCGGTATAACCGGCCAACCCCCAGGCGTAAGAATTTTCCACCTTGATCAGCGAAGAAATCCAGGTGCAGAACCCGGCCCAGATGCAGCACAGCAGCAGCATTACCACCGGCGCGCGGGCGGTGGTGATGATAATGATCAGGCCGACGAAGCAGCCGATAAAGGTGCCGATGATGCGCAGCCAGCCACGATGGCGGATGGCGCCGGAGAAGGGTTCACCGCCGGCGGCAAAGGCCGGGCCGGCGGCGACGATGGCGGCGGTCATCGCCGACCACCGCGGGGTTTCCAGATTGAGGTGGAAGCCGACGAACAGCGCAAACACAATCGCGAAGCTGAGTTTGAAGGCAAATCTCAGCCGGATGAAGGTTGGGCTGTTCATCAGCCGAACTCACGCAGCCGGTGCATCAGGCGCACAAAAGGCGAGCCGCTGTCGGCATTGCGGTCGTTCTTGCCGACGATCACCACGGTCGCGGTAGTGCCGGCCGGGTACGGATGTTGCTGATCCTTGGCGTCCAGCAGGATCTTCACCGGCACGCGCTGCGCCAGGCGCACCCACTCCAGGTTGCTGTCGATCGACGCCAACCCTTTGCTGTTGACCGTGCTGCTGCTGTTGTTTACCGCCGCCGCCACACTGTCGACGGTGCCGTGCATGATGCGGTTGCTGCCCAGCGGGGTGATCTCCGCGCGGTCGCCCTTATTCAGGCCGCTCAGCTTGGTTTCTTCCAGGTAAGCCAGGATGTAGAAGGAGTCTTTCTTCACTAACGCCACCGCCACCGAGCCGCGAGTGATGTATTCACCGGCGTGTACGTTGAGGTTGGTGATCCAGCCATCGGCCGGGGCGCGCACCGTGGTGCGTTCCAGATCCAGCTGCGCCAGCTCGCGCGCCGCTACGGCCTTCGCCAGCTGGTGCTGCACGGTCTGCAGCGAGTTGTTCGACTGGTCGATCTCTTCCTGCGACATCGCCTGCACGCCCAGCTTCACGCGGCGGCCGGCCTCACGCCGTTTTTCCGCCGCCAGCGTCTGATAGTAGGCGACGTCGGCGCCGGCTTCTGCCAGGGCCTGCTCATAGCGCGGCCGATCGACCACGAACAGCACCTGCCCTTTTTTCACCAGTTGGTTGTCCACCACCGGCACGTCGGTCAGCAGGCCGCTGACGTCCGGGGCGATCGCCACCACGTCGGCGGTGAACTTGGCGTCGCGCGTCCACGGCGACTCGGTGTAAAACACCCAGGCCTTGAACACCGCAACGATCCCCAGCAGCACAAGAATCAAAGTGATCGCGATCCGGGTTATTTTTATCGAAAAATTTTTCACAGCGACCTCAAACAAAAAGACATGAAATCAAATAAAACAGGCAGCAATACAGCGCGGTGTTAAACAGCGCCGGATGCCAGACAAAATCGTAAATCCCCGTCGGCTGCAGCAGGCGGCGCAGGAGAAAAAACAGCGCCAGCGACACCAACAGCTCGAAAAACACCGGCGGAAACGACAGTCCGAAGATGACCATAACCGGAAGCAAACTCATCACTTTTTCCTTATTGTTCACTGCGCCGGGGGACGACGGGCCTTGCCATTCACATTCTCTTTACATTTTAGCGTGCGCGCGCCACAAATCTTGACCGGACAGCTTGTCCAGGTCACGAACCCGAAAAAAGGTTAAACTTTGGGGCAGACATCCACGACAGGGATTGCGAGGGTGCCGGAGGAGCGGCAGGATTGCAGGGCCGCTCGCTCTCGCACGTTGGTAAGGTCTATTCACCCGACCACGTTATATTAGCCTGCTTACTATCAAGGCATCAACAATCTGTGATCTAAATCACTTTTAAGCCAGAGTGAATAATGGAAAGATTAAAACGGATGTCGGTATTCGCCAAAGTGGTTGAGTTCGGGTCGTTTACCGCGGCCGCGCGCCAACTCGACATGAGCGTTTCATCGATCAGCCAAACCGTCTCGAAACTGGAAAATGAGCTGCAGGTCAAGCTGCTGAACCGCAGCACGCGCAGCATCGGCCTGACCGAAGCCGGCAAAATCTACTATCAGGGCTGCCGGCGCATGCTGCAGGAAGTCAGTGAAGTGCATGAGCAGCTGTATGCGTTTAACAATACGCCCGCCGGCACGCTGCGCATCGGCAGCTCCTCCACCATGGCGCAAAACGTGCTGGCGAACATGACCGCCGAAATGATGAAAGAGTACCCGGGCCTGACGGTCAACCTGGTGACCGGCATACCGGCGCCGGATCTGATCGCCGACGGGCTGGATCTGGTGATCCGCACCGGGGCGCTGCAGGATTCCAGCCTGTTCTCTCGCCGCCTGGGGCAGATGCCGATGGTGGTGTGCGCCGCCAAAAGCTACCTGAGCCAGCACGGCACGCCGCAGAAACCGAGCGACATGGTTAACTTCTCCTGGCTGGAATACAGCGTGCGGCCTGACAGCGAATTTGAACTGATGTCGCCGGAAGGCATCACCACGCGCATTTCGCCGCAGGGGCGTTTCGTGACCAACGACTCCTCCACCATGATTCGCTGGTTGAAAAACGGCGCCGGCATCGCCTACGCCCCGCTGATGTGGGTGATCGAAGAGATCAAACGCGGCGAGATCGAGATCCTGTTCAAAAGCTACCATTCGGATCCGCGGCCGATCTACGCGCTCTATACCGAAAAGGACAAACTGCCGCTGAAGGTGCAGGTGTGCATCAACTATTTAACCGACTATTTCGAGCGCGTAGCGGCGGTCTATCAGGGCTATCGCTGAGCGGCGCTCAAATAGCGGCGCGCCAGCGCGCCCAGCAGCATCAGCGCCAACATGCCGAGGCCCCACAGCAGCCAAACGGCGTAACCCGCCCAGGTCAGCAACAGAGGAAAATAGCTCGCCAGCCCGCTGCCCAGCTGTTTCAGCCACGGCAGCCAGGCGTCCAGCATCGTCTGCGGCACCAGGCTCAGCGCGCCGTTTACCGGCAGGGATGCGTCGCCGGCCGCCTCCGCCAACGCCGGGAGCCAGGCCAGCATACCGGCAACGCCCCAGGCCAGCAGCGTCCACAGCACCATCGCGCCGAGCAACAGCGCGAGCGTCCAGCCGCCCCGGTTCACGGTACGCCGCCGCCGCACTGCGGGCAAAAGCGGCTGCCCGGCGGCAGCGGCGCGGCGCACTGCCCGCAGGTGGCGCTCACCGCGGCAAACGGCTGGCCGCAACGGTGACAGTAACGCGCGCCCGATTTATTCACCGCCTGGCATTCCGGACACTGTGGCCCCTGATCGCCATACTGGCTATAGCGGTTGCCATGATGCCCGCCGCGGTGACCCGCGCGCTGATGACCGCCGTTAACACCGCCTTGCCCCAACAACCTTTTCAGTAAGCTCATCACGCCTCTCCTCTGTGCATTAACGCTGAACCTCACTGTAAACCCTGGAGTAAACTCCAGGGTAAAGCCCGGCGAGCAGGATTTACGTTTCATTACATCGAATTATCGGCAAGGCTTTGATGTGGTTAACAAAATCCGCATCGGCATTCCCCCACCTCGCCGCACTGCGTTATGCTGCGGGAACCTCTCCCTGTATCAGGAATAACCATGAAAAAAATCATACTGGACTGTGACCCGGGGCATGACGACGCTATCGCCCTGCTGCTGGCCTGGGGCAATCCGCAGATCGACCTGCTGGCGGTCACCACCGTGGTGGGCAACCAAACGCTGGATAAAGTAACGCGCAACGCCCTGGCGGTGGCGCGCATCGCCAATATCACCGGCGTGCCTTTCGCCGCCGGCTGCCCGCGCCCGCTGGTGCGCAATATCGAAGTGGCGCCTGACATTCACGGCGATTCCGGCCTCGATGGCCCGGTATTGCCGGAGCCCCACCTGCAGTTGGATGCGCGCCATGCGGTAGATCTGATCATCGATACGGTGATGGCTCATCCGCCCGGTAGCGTGACGCTGGTGCCGACCGGCGGCCTGACCAATATCGCCATGGCGGTGCGCAAAGAGCCGCGCATCGCCGAACGGGTCAAGGAAGTGGTGTTGATGGGAGGCGGCTATCATGTGGGCAACTGGAGCGCGGTGGCGGAATTCAATATCAAAATCGACCCCGAAGCGGCGCACATCGTGTTTAACGAAAAATGGCCGCTGACCATGGTCGGGCTGGATCTCACCCACCAGGCGCTGGCCACGCCGGCAGTCTGCGAACGCATCGCCGCCCTCGGCACCCGGCCGGCCACGTTCGTCGGCGAATTGCTGGCATTCTTTGGCCGTATGTACCAACAGGCGCAGGGCTTTAGCGCCCCGCCGGTACACGACCCCTGTGCAGTCGCCTACGTGATCGATCCCAGCGTGATGACGGTGCGCAAGGCACCGGTGGATATCGAACTGACCGGCACCCTGACGCTAGGCATGACGGTGGCGGACTTCCGCGCGCCGCCGCCGCCGGATTGCCACACCCAGGTGGCGGTCAAACTGGATCAGGATAAATTCTGGGATCTGGTGGTGGATGCGCTGGAGCGGATCGGTGAGGTGGAGTAAGCGAATGAGAGACGAGATTAACGCGCTTTTACGGGCGCGTTAATCTGCATCATATCGCGTCAAGCGTGAGGCTCAGGCCATGGTCTCTTTTATTTTCAAGACAGCAGAATATTCCTAACAATAGAGCATTAAATAAAAACCATGAAAAACACCCAAAGACGGGAAAAATCTTAATAAAAATAAAATCACAACGCTCAAATCAAATATGAAAAAAAAGCGACAGGTGAAGATAAAATAAATTGCGCCCGCCACGCCAGCATTGGCAACATAAAATTAACAAAGGATTGACGTCTTTATTCTCCGCCTTATCTGTCGATGCAGCTCATCGTCGTTCTCACCACTGCGCCAACTCACACCAAAGATGGTATCAATTGGTTGATTTTAATTGAAAATTTAAATCACTTAATGAAGAATTGACTGAATCTCAATAGATTTGAGAAAATGACACCTCTATTTTTTACACACCGAAAATGCCTTTTACAGGTGAACCAATGCGGCTTAACCTTTCTTTATGCAAGCAGCACCCCGCATTCTCAGCGTGAAAATAAATTATCATTTAGACATGAATGATTTTAAATTTTCATAATATTTTTAGGAATTGAAGCATCAGCAAATTTAAACACCGTAATAAAAGACAGGGAATAATAAAAACATGCATTCAATAGACGATATCGAGACATGGCGGGTTTACCATGACCGATAAATCCCCCGTTAACATACCGACTGCCGCCGTGCTGCCCCTGCTGCTGATCTGGATGGCGGTGATTTTGCCGGTTTATCACCCCAACATGGGCGGCGGTGGCCTGGCGCTGCCGCAAAATATTCTGGCCTGGAGCGCCATGGAGCTCACTACGCTGATAGTGGCCTTCACCGTTTGCCTTGGCCGTACCCGTCTTTCGCTTACCCCTACCGCCCGGCTGTTGCTGCTCGGCATCGCCGTGCTGGCGCTGCCGCTGCTGTATACCCGCCCCGAGTGGCGCGAAGATGCCCTGTGGCGCTGCGCCGGTTTGCTCGGCGGTTGGCTGTTCTATGTCGCCTGCCTGCAGCTGCGCCCAACTCCCCGGCAGCGCAGCCTGCTGCTGTACGGCCTGCTGTTCGCCGTCGGCGTTCAGGCATTGCTGGCGGCTCTGCAGCTGTTCGCCCCTGCGCTGGCCTGGGTAGCCCCTAACGGCAGCCGGGTCTACGGCGTCTTTCAGCAGCCGAACGTGCTGGGCAGCTTTATCGCCACCGGGCTGGCTTTGGCACTCTGGCTGCTGCTTGTCCCTCTCTCTGCGCCGGCACGGCGGCGACAACTTCCGCTGCTCGCGCTGCTGATCGTTTTCTCCGCCCTGCTGGTGCTGATTCAATCGCGCGCCGCCTGGCTGGGCGGGGCATTGGCGGCGGCGTTGCTGCTGTGGCGTTTTGCCCGCCAGCATCCGGCCACAAGCCGCTGGGCCGGCGGCGCGCTGCTGTTGGGCGTGGCGATCGGTACCACGGTGTTGTTTACCGGTTTCGGTCTGGAGACAAGTACCGTTTTGCATGACTACAAATTCTCCAACAGTGCGCGCCTGACCATGCTGCATGACGTCGGCGCCATGATCCTGGCCAAACCATTGCTGGGCTGGGGCTACGGCGGCTTTGAATACAGCTTCGCGCATTTCCGTCTGCAGGAAATGCCCTGGCGAGAAGTGTTGGAAGTCGCCGGGCATCCACACAATGAAATCCTGCTGTGGTGGGTTGAGGGCGGCCTGCCGGCGCTGGCGGGTATCGTTATCCTCCTCGCCGCCGGCGCGCTGCTGCTGAAACGCGCCTGGCAACGGGATCGCGAGCAGCCGGCCGGCGCGCGCGTCGGGCTGTTTCTGGTGCTGCTGCCAATGCTGGTGCACACTCAGCTGGAATACCCTTTCTATCTGTCTGCGCCGCACTGGCTGGCGTTTCTATTGCTGCTGGCGTTGCTGGACGGCCAAACCGGCGAACCCCGCCCGCTGCCGTTCGCCAAAGCCCTGAGCCTGCCGGTGGCGATGGCGGCGATCGGCGTGCTGGTGATGGCGGTCTTCGCCTGGCAAGGGCGCATGGCGCTCACCCAGTCGGAACGCACCATGCTGACCACCATCGACAGCATCGAGCAGATGCCGCCGCCGGCCGCCTGGATCTACCGGGAGCGCAAAACCTTCGACGAGCAATCTCATTCGCTGCTGGTCTATAACCAGACGCGTGATGACGCCCTGTTGACCGGCTATCGACAGTGGGCCGATGCCTATCTGCTGCGCCGTATCGACGCCAACGTCTACGCCACGCTGATCATGATCTTGCGTTACCAGGGCGCTCAGGCGGAAGCCGATGCTCGCCAGCGGGAAGCCGCCTTCCTGTTTTCGTGGGATGCGCGGTTCAGATAGGGAAGAACGCCGCGATCAACGTGGCAAAACCGCGCACTCTTTATCCAGCAACGATTCTACCGACGCGCGATTGCCAACGTCCCAGCCACGTTTCGAGGCCAGTAAGATAAACCCTTGCCGGCCGGCAAACGTGGTCGGGACGACGGCCACGCCATATTCCGCCAGCTGCGACGGCGACAAATGGAAATATTGCGCGACGTCCTTAATCGGGTAAATGCCCATCGCGGTCGGCTGCATCACGCGACGGGCATAGTAGGTGTGGCGCAACAGCTTATCCGGCAAAGGCCGCCATTGTGCCTGTATGTAGGGGCGCTCCGCCTGCAATTGACGCCGCACATCTTCGCGCAGGCAGGTCAGGTGAATATGCAATTGGTTCTGACTGCGGCCGTATGCGGAATTGATCGCCATGCCCAACATATCATCCGGCACCGGCCCGCCATACTCGGCGGCCAACCGGTAACGCATCAGCCACGCATAGCCAAAATAATCCGTCCGTTCCCCAGCCAGCAGCTGCGGGCTTTCAATGCCGGAGAGCGGCGCCGTCGGCACCAGGATAAAGTGATAAGGGTAACGCGGGTTTTGCAGCACGCTAAAGCCCTGCGCTTTACCCTGCGGCATATAAATCTGCTCGCACGGGGCCGGATTGCGTTTTTGCTGATAGTTGGCCATGCAGAGCTTATCGACCACGCCCCACAGCGCATCTGAACGGGCGCAGCCCGTCAGGGACAGAACGCCCAGCACCAGCAGCCAACGCCGGGCGGATAATGCCAAACGCCTCATCCTCGAAGTGTTCTGTTTTTTCGCCACGTCAATTTCATTCCATCAATGGGCGCAGGCACGCCTGCTGGGATGCGGCGTCCTGCCGCGCTTAACGTTATGAATGCGGGCAAGCCGCAACAGGGGGAATGACTAAGGGGCCACTGCATGGCCCCTTGAGGAAAGATTACGCCGTGCCGCCGACGGTGAGCGTATCCAGTTTCAGCGTCGGCTGGCCGACGCCCACCGGCACGCTCTGGCCTTCCTTGCCACACACGCCCACGCCTTTATCGAGCGCCAGATCGTTGCCGACCATCGAAATCTGCTGCATCGCCTCAATGCCGGAGCCGATCAGCGTCGCCCCCTTCACCGGCTTAGTGATGCGGCCTTTCTCGATCAGATAGGCTTCGGTGGTGGAAAACACGAACTTGCCGGAGGTGATATCCACCTGGCCACCGCCGAAGTTCGGCGCGTACAGGCCGTATTCGACGCTGGCGATGATCTCTTCCGGCGTCGATTGGCCCGCCAGCATGTAGGTGTTGGTCATGCGCGGCATCGGCAGATGCGCGTAGGACTCGCGGCGGCCGTTGCCGGTTGGGGCGACGCCCATCAGCCGCGCGTTGAGCTTGTCCTGCATGTAGCCTTTCAGCACGCCGTTTTCGATCAGCACGTTGTATTGGCCCGGCACGCCTTCGTCGTCGATCGCCAGCGAACCGCGGCGCCCTTGCAGGGTGCCGTCATCCACCACGGTGCACAATTCGGAAGCCACCAGCTCGCCCATATGGCCGCTGAACACCGAAGTACCGCGCCGGTTGAAGTCGCCTTCCAGGCCGTGGCCTACCGCCTCGTGCAGCAGCACGCCCGGCCAGCCGGCCCCCAACACCACCGGCATATTGCCGGCCGGTGCCGCCACCGCGCCGAGATTGACCAATGCCATGCGCACCGCTTCTTTGGCATAGGCATCGACGCGCACGTCGCCGTCGGCGATTTCCAGGAAGTAGTCGTAACCGAAACGTCCGCCGCCGCCGCTGGAGCCGCGCTCACGCTTGCCGTCCTGCTCCACCAGCACGCTGACGGAGAGACGCACCAGCGGGCGAACGTCCGCCGCCAGCGTGCCGTCGGTGGCGGCCACCAACACCTGCTCATAAACGCCGGTAATGCTGGCGTTCACTTCCTGCACCCGCGCATCGGCGGCGCGCGCCACTTTGTCGACACGGTGCAGCAGGGCGATTTTCTCTTCACGCGGCAGGCTTTGCAGCGGGTCGAGCAGCGGATACAGTGCCCGATAGCCGATCTCACCCAGGGTATGCGCCCGTCCGTCGCCCTGCTCGCGCACGATGCTGCGCGCCGCCTGGGCGCTCTGCTGCAGCGCATGCAGGGTGATCTGATCGGCATAAGCGAAGCCGGTCTTCTCGCCGCTGACGGCGCGCACGCCGACGCCCTGGTCGATGTTGTAAGAGCCATCCTTGATGATGCCGTCCTCAATCACCCAGGCTTCGTGATAGCTGGACTGGAAATAGAGATCGGCGTAGTCGATACGGCGTTCTGCCAGTTGACCCAGTACCTTGTACAGGTCTTGATGACTCAGCTTGTTGGTAGCGAGTAACTGCTCACTGACAAACGTCAGGCTCATAATGGTTTCACTCTTGATTGGAGGATAGCTTGTCAGACGGCGCCGTCAGCGACGTCTGGAATCGATTGTGCTGCAATACCGGCATCTGTTGCCGCAGCGTTTGCAGGCTTGCGGTGTCCACGCGCACCTTCAGCGCCGCCACGGCGTCCGCGTTCTCGGCCAGCACCTTACCCCAGCCGTCGACAGCCAGCGAGTGGCCCCAGGTGCGGCGGGTCGGCCCATGGCGCCCCACCTGCGCCGGCGCCAGGATCATGCACTGGTTCTCGATTGCCCGGGCGCGCAGCAGGATCTCCCAATGCGCCTCGCCGGTCACCCGGGTAAAGGCCGCCGGCACCGATATCAGTTCGGCGCCCTGCGCCCGCAGCGCCTGGAACAGCGCGGGGAAACGCAGATCGTAGCATATGGTCATGCCCAAACGCCCGACCGGCGTATCCACCACCGTCAGATGCTGCCCGTGCTGGTAGGTATCCGACTCGCGGTAGTGGCCGTGCGCATCGTTAATATCCACATCGAACATGTGCAGCTTGTCGTAGCGGGCGCGGATCTCGCCCTGATCGTCGAACAACAGGCTGCTGGTAGTGATAAGCTGCGGATCCTCACGGCTGATCAAAGGCATCGAGCCTACCAATAACCATACGCCATAGCGGCGCGCCAGTTCGCGTACCGCGTTCTGCAGCGGTCCGTCGCCCTGTTTTTCCGCCTGTTGGCGATAGGCCGCGGAGTTGGCGAACAGCAGCGCGTTCTCCGGCGTCATGACCAGTTTTACCCCGGCATTGAGCTGCTTGATCTGCTGTTCAATCTGGGCCAGGTTATCGCGCACCTGATCGCCACTGCACAACTGCAACAACGCAACGTTAGCATTCCTCATGACGCCTTATCCTCCTTTGCCTTACGAAGTACCTCATTGATCTTCGGCTGGTCGAGATCGCCGCCGATATGGTAGCGAATCAGCGAAATCTTGCTCCACAGCGGCCCCAACACCTGCGAGGCGGCAAATACCGCCGCGCCGACGATCGGGTTGACGACAAACGCGGTGGCCACGCCGACGGTCGCCGAAATCGCCGGTGCCACCACCGCCTCCATATCGATGCGGCGGCGCGCCAGATCGATCTGACCGCTCATGGCGATATCCGCCGCCAGGCCGTCGATCAATAGATTATCCGTATGCATTATGCCATCTTTCAGCCAGGCGGTGCTGCGGATGGAATCAAAGTAGAAGCCTTTGCCAAAGGTATCGCTGAAATCGAACTGCAGCTTGCGCAGCAGGGCGTCAAAGCTGACCAATCGCAACAGCTGACCGGCGCGGCCGCCGCCCATGCTGTCGATCTCGCCCTTGCCCATCTTGACCTGCAGCGCGCCGCTCAGCGTATCGACCCGTGGCTGCCACGGCGTGCCATGCCAGTACAGATCGAAATCCACGTCGTAAGGCGCCCCCTTGAGCGGAATGGTGATGCCGAAGAAGGCGGCGGTTTCGTCGATCTTGCCGCCGAGCAGCTTGCCTTTCAGCGAGCTGCGCTCTTCCTGCGCATTTTGTTTCCACAGGCCAGTGGCGGTCATGCGCCCTTTGCCGGTATCGATCAGGCCGTGATCCAGCGTCAGGGTATCGCCCCGATTGGTCAGATCCGCCTCGACCCTACCGAGGTTCTGTCCCAGCACCCAGCACGACTTGCAGCGCAGCATCAGCGAAGGCCAATCGCGGAAGGAAACTTTCTCGGTCGACGGCGGCGGCGTGCCCGCCGCGTTTTTCGTTTCGGCGAACTGCGGGTTGTAATACAGGTAATTGATATCGGCGCGCCACGGCCCGCGATCGGCCACCCGCAGGCTACCGTCCACTTCGTCGCTCTTGGCGCTCACGAGGGTAGCGCCAAGCTGTTTCTCGGCCGACAGCGTCAGCTTATGCCAGGCCTGGCCACCCAACAGCAGCTGCGGCGTGGTCAGCGCTACGGTGGTCGGGAAACTGAAACCGCCTACCTGACCGCTGCCGCCACCCTGTTTCAGCGCCGGCGCCAGCAGCGCCAGCCACTGCTCGCCGTCCAACGCCGGCAGGTTCAGCGTCATCGATTTGCCGGCCGGCAGCGGCGGCGTGCCGCCACCGTTGGTTTGCCAGGCGGCGCGCGCCAGATTCACCTGTTTCTTGTCGAAGCTCCATTCGCTGTTGAAGCGGTTCTGTTTGCCTGCGCTGCCCGTCAGCATGAAGCCGTTCAGACCGCCTTTAACCTTGACGTTCACCGGCAGCGCCTCACCCGGCGCCTTGTCCAGCGGCGAAGGTAAGTGACTGCTCACTTTCTTCAAATCCGCGTCAATGCCGATATCATAGCTGGCCGAGCCCTGATGCGGCAGCGTGATGGCCACCTGGCTCTGCCAGGGCGCGCTGCCGCTGAGCGCATCAGCGGCCTCTTTTGGCAGGCCGGGGAACTTGCCCGGCTGCCAGTCGCCCTTCAGGCCGACGTTGACCTTGTAGTCGCGATCGCCTTCCTGCGTGGTGAAGTTCACCGCCACCGGCTGCCCGAACCAGTTGGCCGACAGGGTGTCGCTCTGCAGATTGCCGTTATCGAAGCGGAATTTGCCGCTAAGCTTCTGCAGCTCGCTTTCCAGCGGCTTGATCAGCAACGAATTGTTGTTCAACGCCACTTCGCCGGTGGCTTTGACCTGCTCGCCGTCCAAGGGGATATCGAGATGTAAGCGCCCACTGACATCACCGCCGATCTGCAGCTGATCCAGCGCCGCCCCCAGCGAATCGTGCAACGGCGTCTGCATGAAGTAGTCATGCACGTCGCTGCCCGCCCCCGCCACTTCGGCGTCGATCAGCAGCCGCTCTTTCAGATAATCCGGGATCACCGCGCTAATATTTTTGCCCGCCACCTTACCCAGCCGGGTTTGCGGCGCACGCATCCACAACCCCTCGTTGGCAAAATCGAGATCGATCGCCAAATCGGTCAGCGCCGGCCAGCCCGGTTGGAACTGGAAGGTGGCGTGGCGCAGCGGCACGAAGACCTCGAATTGCCCTTCGTTTTTACGGTACGGGAAGTGCTGCGGATCGCCGGAATAAATCAGCGTGGCGTTATCCACCTGGCCCCCCTGAATGGCGCCGCTCAGGTAATCCACCAGATGCTTGCCCATCAGCGGTTCCGGGAAATAGCGCCAGGCGTCGGCGCCGTCATACAGGCGGATACCCGCCAGGATGTTCAGCCACGGATCGCCCTTGGCCGGCTGCTGGTAGCGAAAATCGCCGTTGACCCACAGCGACTTCGCCTTGACGTCCAGCCCCTGGCTCGCCAGCTCCCAACCCTGCTGGTTATAGCGCCAGGTCAGCGCGCCACGCGCACTGCTGACTTCAAGCGGCGCACGGAACATGTCGCCGTAAGGCAGGGTGCTGTCGGTGAGCCCCAGCGTCAGACGGCCGTTCTCCACCCCACCGCTCAACGCGCCGGAGAAGTGGTTGACGCCCGGCAGCAGTTCCCAACGTTGCCAGCTGACATCGCGCCACAGCGCCTGGAACCGGCTCTTTTCCGGCTGCTTGAGCGGGATGTCCAGCGCCAAGGCTTCCAGCTTCCCCTGCGGCTGCAGGTCGTTCCAGCGGTCGAGCACATCCGGGCTGAGGAACGAGAAGGTCGGCAGCAGCGCCGACAGGCGCTCCAGCTGAATATTGGTCGCGCGCACCCGCAGCTCTTCATTCTGCGCCGGCCCCATGAACTCGGTATTTTCCGGCAGCCACAGCGCGGAAAGCCTGCCCTGCGGCCAGGCCTGGCCGTCGGTGCTCAAACGCAGCTGCGGCACGTCGAGCTGCCAACCGGTGCCCTGGCGGCGCAGCGACAGCGCCAGATTGTCCACGTCCAGCCGGTGCTGAGCAGCGCCGGTATCCCAGTTGGCCGCCCCCTGCTTGAGCAACGCATGGCCGCCGGCGATCTCGCCGTTCTGCACCTGCAGCCAGGCCGCCAGACTGAAATCGGCGCTTTCCAGCCCGGTGTTGGCACGCAGCCAGCGGGTAAACCAGGGTTTCATGTCGATGTTGTCGGCCTGCAGGTAGACCGTACCGGTATCCAGCAGGCCTTGATTGTCACGCAGGTCCATGCGCAGCTGCACCACGCCATGTTGGCCATTCAACGTCGACAGGCTGATCTGCCCCTCGGCGCGGTGGCGATCGCGGCCGTTGAGCCAGGTCAACTGAGGAATGTCGAATTCGGCGCGCGCGCCGGCGGGCGTCAGGAATGAAATACGGCTGTCGCGCAGATCGAAATGGTCGAGCTGGCGCAGCATCAGATCGCTGATTTTGCCCGGCTCAAGGCCTTCGCCCTGCTGGTCGCCGCCCAGCGTGGCGTTCAGATCGAGCCGGAATTGGTAGAAGGTCAGATCGCGGAACTGCCAACGCCAGTGCAGCAGCGACTGCCACACGTCCAACGCCAGCGTTACGCGTTCGATATGCACATCGCTTTTGGGCAGCGTGGCGCTCAGGTTGCGCATTTCAAGCTGCGGGCCGAAGGTTTCCCAACTGCCCTGCACGAAATCCATTCGTACAGGCACGCCGGACAGCTTCTCCACCTGCGCCAACAGTTGGGGACGATAGTCGTTCAGCTTCGGCAGCATCAGGCGCAGCCCGCTGATCAGCAGCGCCACAATCACAATTAGGGTGGCGCCTGTTGCTAACAGAATCCCAGGCAGTCGCCTCACGCAGTTCTCCTTGCTCCGCTGCCTGGCAACGGGAATATCTATGCACTGACAGGCCCGGCGTGCCGGGCCCTTTCCGATGTCGGGCGGGCTACATCATGACGACGTCGAACTGCTCCTGGCTGTACAACGGTTCGATCTGCACCTTCACCTGTTTGCCGACGAAGATCTCCACTTCGGCCAGCGCATGCGACTCTTCGCTCTTCAGCGCTTCGCCGACCGCCGCGGAGGCGTACACCAGGAAGCGATCGGAATCGTAAGCGTGATGCACACGCACAATCTCGCGCAGGATCTCGTAGCACACGGTTTCCACCGTTTTCACGGTGCCGCGCCCATTACAAGTAGGACAATCGTGACAGAGCACATGTTCAATGCTTTCACGCGTTCGTTTACGCGTCATTTCAACTAAGCCTAGCTGAGAGAAGCCGTTGATCGTGGTTTTTACCCGATCTTTACTCAACGCCTGCTCCAGCGAGTGCAGCACCCGGCGGCGATGCTCTTCGTTGTTCATATCGATAAAGTCGATGATGATGATGCCGCCCAGATTGCGCAGCCGCAGCTGGCGGGCGATGGCCTGCGTCGCCTCGATGTTGGTATTGAAGATGGTTTCATCGAGGTTGCGATGGCCGACGAAGGCGCCGGTGTTGATGTCGACCGTGGTCATCGCCTCGGTCTGATCGATGATCAAATAGCCGCCGGACTTCAGCTCCACCTTGCGCTCCAGCGCGCGCTGGATCTCGTTTTCCACATCGTACAGATCGAAAATCGGCTGGCTGCCGGTGTACAGCTCCAGCTTGCGGGTGATGTCCGGGATGTACTCGCCGGTAAATTCCACCAGCAGATCGTGCGTCAACCGCGAATCGACGCGGATGCGATCCAGCGCCGCGCCGGCGAAGTCGCGCAAAATGCGCTGCGCCAGCGCCAGCTCGCCGTACAGTTTGTACTTGGTCTGGTTGCGCTTCTTGCGCTCCATCACCTTGGTCCACAGGCGCTTGAGGAACGCGGCGTCCTGCGCCAGCTCTTCCTCGCCGATGCCTTCCGCCGCGGTGCGGATGATAAAACCGCCCAGCTCGTCGCAGTGCGGCGCAACGATGGATTTCAAGCGTTCGCGCTCGGCTTCGCTTTCAATGCGCTGCGAAACGCCGACGTGCGCCGCGCCCGGCATGAAGACCAGATAGCGCGAAGGCAGCGTGATGTCGGTGGTCAGGCGCGCACCCTTGGTGCCGAGCGGATCTTTCACCACCTGCACCATCAGGTCTTGCCCCTGGCGCACCAGCTCGGCGATATCGCGCACGTGGAAGTTTTTCCGCTCGTCACCGGCGACGCATTCGGTATGCGGCATGATGTCGGAGGCGTGCAGGAAGGCGGCCTTATCGAGGCCGATGTCGACGAACGCCGCCTGCATCCCCGGCAAGACGCGGCTGACGCGCCCTTTATAGATATTGCCGACGATGCCGCGTTTGGATTCGCGTTCGATATGGATCTCTTGCAGAATGCCGCCGTCGATATAGGCGACCCGCGTTTCAGACGGTGTGATATTAACCAGTAGCTCAGCTGTCATGCCTTCTCCTCAGAGCCGGTCGATAATGGCAGCGCCCATCAACCGGTTCTTACATCACGTAATGCGACAAAATTACTGAGCAGCTCATGTGTTTCGACCAGCGGCAGACCGACCACCGCATGATAACTCCCGGTTATCGTTCTGACGAAACAACCACCCTTTCCTTGAATTCCGTAGGCGCCCGCTTTATCCATCGGTTCGCCCGTAGCAATATAGTCGCGGATATCCTGTTGCGACAGGCTGCGGAACGTCACGTCGGTCACCACCAATTGGCAACGCACGTCGTGGCGATCGGCGATCGCCACCGCCGTCATCACCTGATGCTGTTTGCCGGACAGGGCCGCCAGCATTTCCGCCGCATGGGCTTCGTCGCGCGGCTTCTCCAGCACCCGGCCGTTGAGCACCACGATAGTATCTGCACCCAGCACCGGCCGATCTTCCTGCGCCAGCGCCACGCCCGCTTTGGCCTTGTCCTGCGCCAGGCGGCGCACATAGGCTTCCGCGGCTTCGCCTTCCCGGCGCTGTTCTTCGGTATGCGTCAGCAGAATGTCGAACGGCACGCCCAGCAGGGTCAGCAGTTCACGTCGACGTGGGGAGCCGGAGGCCAGATAAAGCGAAGTCATTGATATACCCTTACTGTACGGCGAACTGACGGCGGATTTTGCGCATCAACAGGAATAACCACGGCCACAAAATGCCGTTTACCACACTACTCCAGAACACCTCTGGGCGGAAAGAGACGTTGATCACTAAAAACTCAGCCCAGAACACCACTACGTCCATCGACAGCGACAACAGCACGACGATCAGCGCCTGTTGCCACAGCGCCATATTGCGGAACAGTTGGAATTTGAACGCCACCAGGTAAGCGATGATACCCAGCGCCAGCGCGCGCACGCCCAGCGTGGAGCCGAGGATCAGATCCATGATCAGCCCCAGCACGAAGCCGGTGCCGACGTTGACCCGATGCGGCAAGGCCATCACCCAGTAGATCAGGATCAGCACCAGCCAGGACGGCCGGAACATGTAGATCTGCTCCGGCCACGGCATGATTTGCAGCACCAGCGCCACCAGGAACGACAGCCAGATTATCCAGCGCCCGTGGCTGCGGTAGCTGTTCATTGCACGACTCCCGCCGCTGCGGGCTGAACCTGAGGCTGAGCAGACGCCGGAGCGCCGGATTGCGGCGCCGCGCCGCCGGCCGGGGCTGGCAGCTGCGGCCCAACCGAACCGGCCGGCGGCAGCACCTGCGGCATCATCTGCATCAGGCGTTCATTGGCCACGCGGTGTACTTCGTCCGGCGGCAGCGGCATGTCGCCGTTGCGATCGGCGCCCCACAGCAGCAGCAGGTAGCGCAAACGCTGCAGACCGGCGGTTGGCCGCGCCTGAATCACGGTGTAAGCGCGCTGGTTGTCGACCTTGACCGAGGAGACCACCGCCACCGGATAACCTTCCGGGAAGCGGCCGCCGAGACCTGAGGTCACCAGCACGTCGCCAACGCGGATATCGGTGTTGTTCGGCAGGTGTTCCAGTTGCAGATCGTCGGCGCAGCCGCTGCCTGCGGCGATCACCCGAATATCGTTGCGCAGCACCTGAATCGGCAGCGCGTGGGAGGCATCGCAGATCAGCAGCACGCGGCTGGTGACCTTCGCCACCGCCACTACCTGGCCGACCACGCCCTTGTCGCTGATCACCGGCTGGCCTTCATAGACGCCGTTGTCCGACCCTTTGTCGATAACGACCTGGTCGCTGTAGGGATCGGAACCGGTGGAGATCACCTGGGTAACCATCTTGTGCTCGTCCTGGCGCAGCGGGGAACCCAGCAGTTCGCGCAAACGGGCGTTTTCCTGCTTGAATTGGCCAAGAAGAAGAATATCGCTGTTTTTCAGCAGCAGTTCCTGCCGCAGAGCTCGGTTTTCCAGCTCCAGCTGTTGGCGGGTAGCCAGCGTTTCTGACACGCTGTCCAGAACTTTACGCGGCCCGTTGGCCAGAAAATAGAAAGGGCTGACTGCGGTGTCCATGTAGTTGCGTATCTTCACGAACGTGCCGAGCCGGCTGTCGGCAACGATCAGGCCAATGGCCGCAATCACCGCCAAAAAAAGTCGCAGTTGCAGGGAAGGCCCCCTGCTAAAAATCGGCTTCATAAATTATGCGAGTTCCTCGACAACAGAAAGAGGAACCGTACCCGATTTTCGCTGTGCGCATTCATCCGATACGATTCCTCCTTCCAGGGGCTGACTATTCTTCGCTGAACAAATCGCCGCCGTGCATGTCGATCATTTCCAACGCCTTGCCGCCGCCGCGCGCCACGCAGGTCAACGGATCTTCCGCCACCACGACCGGGATGCCGGTTTCTTCCATCAGCAGGCGATCGAGGTTGCGCAGCAGCGCGCCGCCGCCGGTCAACACCATGCCGCGTTCGGAAATATCGGAGGCCAATTCTGGCGGGCACTGTTCCAGCGCCACCATCACCGCGCTGACGATGCCGGTCAGCGGCTCTTGCAGGGCTTCGAGGATTTCATTGGAGTTCAGGGTAAAGCCGCGCGGTACGCCTTCGGCCAGGTTACGGCCGCGGACTTCGATTTCGCGCACTTCGTCGCCCGGGTAGGCAGAACCGATTTCGTGCTTGATGCGCTCCGCGGTGGCTTCGCCGATCAGCGAGCCATAGTTGCGGCGCACATAATTGATGATGGCTTCATCGAAGCGGTCACCGCCGATGCGCACGGAAGAGGAGTACACCACGCCGTTCAGCGAGATCACCGCCACTTCTGTGGTACCGCCGCCGATATCCACCACCATGGAGCCGGTCGCTTCGGAGACCGGCAGACCCGCGCCGATCGCCGCCGCCATCGGCTCTTCAATCAGGAACACTTCACGCGCGCCGGCCCCTTGGGCGGACTCGCGGATGGCGCGGCGTTCAACCTGGGTCGCGCCGACCGGCACACAGACCAGCACACGCGGGCTTGGGCGCATAAAGCTGTTGCTGTGAACCTGTTTGATGAAGTGCTGCAGCATTTTTTCGGTCACGAAGAAGTCGGCGATCACGCCGTCTTTCATCGGGCGAATAGCCGCGATGTTGCCGGGGGTGCGGCCCAGCATCTGTTTGGCGTCATGACCGACGGCCGCTACGCTCTTTGGGGAGCCGGCACGATCCTGGCGAATGGCAACCACCGAAGGTTCATTCAGTACGATGCCTTGCCCTTTAACATAAATCAGGGTATTGGCGGTACCCAAGTCGATGGACAAGTCGTTGGAAAACATGCCACGAAATTTCTTAAACATAACGAAAGGATAATCCTGCAAGCTGGGGGCGGAAAATAAAATCCGCCTACTTTACCAACCACACGAAGCAGCGACAAGGCGCAAAAACGTTCTACTTCGGTGAAAAATAGTCTGTATTGTTTCTGCTCGAATGCACGGAAATTGGATGAGGCCTGAATTCCCTGAACAAAGGCTCAGTTTACCACCCTGTCAACGCACGAAACGGCGTAACACAGCTCATAAAATCTAACATATTCCCTGATTGCCGCCGGTGGTAAGCACCTACCAACGTCAGCCAGATAAAAGCTGACAAGAGCCTATCTCAAATAGGCGTCTTTGTCGCAGGCAGATTGGAGAAAACTCCAAAATGACAGGTGACATGGCCCAGATGGATCCGGCGCTCATTCTACGTCAATTTTTGTTCGGCAATCAGCTTAAACACGATAACGACGTGAATATTTTTTACGCCCCGGGTCGATCGGCTCCGGCGACGCGAAAAAGTCGCCCTGCCCGCCGCGGATCCCACGCTCTTTCAGCGTCTGCCACTCGTTGCGCGTACGCACGCTGGCGGCGAACACTTGAGCGTGCGTCCCCGCGCAGGCCCCGGTCAGGCTCTGCACGAACAGCTGATTTTCGTCCCGCTTATCGATACTCCGCACCAGCCCCGGATGGAGCTTGACGATCTCCACCTGCAGCGACTTGATATAGGACGTACTGACCACGGTTAAACCCGCTTTGGACACCGCGAGGCGGCAGCCCAGCCCTGACAACAGCCTCAGCACCGGACGAAGACGGTCGATATGTTGACACACATCTGCCTCCGCAAGTTCAATCAGAATTCGCCGACGCTGACTTTTTTCGCACTGCAGCAGCGTATCGCGCAGCCAGCGCTGGAAAGAGCGCTGCAAAATCGAATCCACGCACAGCGGGAACGCCAGCGTTTCCTCAGGCCATTGCGTCAACAAGGGGATGATACGACTCACCTGCTGGCGATCGTAGCTCTCCGCCAACCCCAACTGCTGAACCAGCGGCATATATTCCGCCGGCAGCAACTCCTGGGAGCCGTCATAGATCCGGCTCATGATCTCGCGATGGTGCACTTCGCCTTCCACGGTGACCGCCGGTTTCTGATACAGCCGCGGGCCGCCGCGCGCCAGCACCTGTTCCAGCAGCGTGCGCCACTTGACGCTGCCGCGCCCCATTTCCGGCACCTGGCTGTCGTACACATACCAACCGTTTTCGCCCTGCAGCGTGGCATGGCGCGTCGCCTGCTCCGCATAGTCGATCACCTGCTCCGTGGTTTGGCCGCTGCGGTACGCCACGATGCCGATGTGAAGGAAGGCCTCACGGTCGATCAGCGCCGTGGAAGGCAAGGCATCGATGGCGTTGACCAGCTGTGACGCGATGCCGTCGGCCTCCTTCAGGGTGCGATGCGGCAACAGCACGGTAAAATCGCTGTGGAAATAGCGCGCCAGCAACGCCGACGGGTAGCGCATCACGAAAGTCGACAGCAGATTGACCAGCGAATACATCAGCTCCTGCACCGCTACGCTGCCGTGCGTGTCGCGCAGGGTCTCGAAATCGGGCAGCCGCACCATCATCACAATGCCGTGCGAACCTTCGTCTTCCAACTGAGTGGTCAATTGATTATCGAAGAACAGGCGATTGTTAAGCCCGGTTTTGGCGTCCTGTGCGGCGAAGGCGCGGATCAGCGTATCGACCCGGCTGCGCTCTTCCCGCGCTTCCGCCAGATCGGCCAGCAGGCGGTCGAGCGCGCCGCTGACGTTGGCCGGCCACTCACGCACGTCGCCCTGCATGACGTTTTCGCGCTCGCCGTTCAGAATGCGCCGCGCGCGGCGTTCCAGGCGATCTTCACCGTCGGCCTGTTCACGCAGCCAGCGCAGGCTGAACAGCAAAACCACCACCATGACGACGATCGACAGCGTGACAGCGGCGGTGGACTGCAGCGTGCGCACATCGCTGGCGAAGGGATCGAGGTAAGTGATGTACAGCGTGCTGCCCGGGTGCTGCAACAGGGGGCGCGAGATCTGACGATAGCCGTTCAGCGCATCCCAGGGCTCTTTTTTCACCGTCGGCAATTTATAGTTGAGAAACTGGCTGGTACCGGCCTCTACGCGGATCGACACGATGCCGAGCGGGCGCATGACGATCGGCAACCATTTCTCCTGATCGCGCGGCGACTCGTGCAACATGGCCTGATCGAGAGAGGTGACCAGCGAATCAAAGCGACGCTCCTGGCGATCCTGGGTAACGTAAAAGAAGCTGTATGAGCATCCCATCAGCATCAAAAACATCGCCAGCGCGACCAACAGAGTGATCAATGCAGAGAGTTTGGTGGTAAATCGCATCCCTGTGCCTTGTCCGCTATGGTTAAGTGAGTGTTCACCCTTTAGTTAAAAGGGTTGTCCAACCCTAACAAGCCTTGCCGAGGAATAAAACCTGCAAGCGCCATTTTTGTCCTTTATCAGGGCCTGAGCCGCTTATTATGCATATAGTCAAAGAAATGTGATTCAGCCATTGATAGAAAAGTGTAAACAAGAGGAAGAGTGACATGCGTGCACTGCTATTGGAACAACAAGACGACCAAACTCTGGCTCATATCAAAGATATCGACAGCGGCCAATTGCCGGAGGGTGATGTTACCGTCGACATCAACTGGTCCAGCCTGAATTACAAGGATGCGCTGGCGATCACCGGCAAAGGCAAGATCGTGCGCAACTTCCCGATGGTGCCGGGCATCGACTTCGCCGGCACCGTGCGCCACAGCCGCGACGATCGTTTCAAAGAGGGCCAAAGCGTGGTGCTCACCGGCTGGGGCGTGGGCGAACACCACTGGGGCGGATTGGCCGAGCAGGCGCGCGTTTCCGGCGAGTGGCTGGTGCCGCTGCCGAACGGCCTCGATGAGCGCAAGGCGATGATCATCGGCACCGCCGGCTTTACCGCCATGCTGTGCGTAATGGCGCTGGAGGAAGGCGGCGTGCACCCGGACGACGGCGACATCCTGGTCACCGGCGCCAGCGGCGGCGTGGGCAGCACCGCCATCGCTCTGCTGGCGGCGCTGGGTTACCGGGTGACCGCCATCAGCGGCCGCGACAGCAATACCGACTACCTGAAGGCGCTCGGCGCCAAAGAGGTGATGTCCCGCGATGGCTATATCGACACGCCGCGTCCGTTGGAAAAACAGCTGTGGGCCGGCGCGGTGGACACCGTCGGCGACAAACTGCTGGCGCGGGTGCTGGCGCAGATGAACTATAACGGCACCGTCGCCGCCTGCGGCCTGGCGGGCGGCTATCAACTGCCGACCACCGTGATGCCGTTCATTCTGCGCAACGTGCGCCTGCAGGGCGTGGACTCGGTGCATACGCCGCTGCATCGCCGCCAAACCGCCTGGGAACGGCTGGCCGGCATTCTGCCGGACAGTTTCTATCAGCAGGCCACGCACGAAATCACCCTCGAACAGGCGCCGGCCACCGCCGCCGCGCTGCTGAACAACCAAATCACCGGCCGCACTCTGGTGAAAATCCGCTGACGGACTCCCCCCGGCGACGGGGGGCTCACCGGCGTCTGCGAAATTTCATATTTTCCCGTCTCCCCTCGCTTCCGGCCGGCTTTAGCGCCATGCTTATTTCATGGAGCCCCGTAAACCGCTCATGGGCGGCGGGCATCAGTCGCGGAGAACATCAGCATGAACAAACACCCCAAATTGACCGAGGCCGACGTCACGCCGGAGAGCGTGTTCCACCAGCGGCGCAAAGTGCTGCAGGCACTCGGCATCACCGCCGCTTCGCTGGCGCTGCCTACCGGCGCGCAGGCGGACCTGCTGTCGTGGTTTAAAGGCAACGATCGCCCCAAGGCGCCGCCGGGCAAAGCGCTGACATTCAGCAAGCCGGCCGCCTGGCAGGCCCAGTTGGCGATGACGCCGGAAGACAAGGTCACCGGCTACAACAACTTCTATGAATTCGGTCTCGACAAGGCCGATCCGGCCGCCAACGCCGGCGGGCTGAAGACCGAAGGCTGGAAAGTGCGCATCGACGGCGAAGTGGCGAAGCCGATAACGCTGGATATCGACGATCTGATGAAGCGTTTCCCGCTGGAGCAGCGCATTTACCGTATGCGCTGCGTCGAGGCCTGGTCGATGGTGGTGCCGTGGATCGGATTCGAACTGGGTAAGCTTATCAAGCTGGCCGAACCGAACAGCAACGCGCGCTACGTGGCCTTCCAGACGCTGTACGATCCGGAACAGATGCCCGGCCAGAAAGATCGCTTTATCGGCGGCGGCCTGAAATACCCCTACGTCGAAGGGCTGCGGCTGGACGAGGCGATGCATCCGCTGGCGCTGCTGACCGTTGGCGTGTACGGCAAAACCCTGCCGCCGCAAAACGGCGCGCCGCTGCGGCTGATTACGCCGTGGAAATACGGCTTCAAAGGCATTAAATCGATCGTACACATCCGTTTGGTGCGCGATCAGCCGCCGACCACCTGGAACCAATCCGCGCCGAACGAGTACGGTTTTTACGCCAACGTGAATCCGCACGTCGATCATCCGCGCTGGTCACAGGCTACCGAGCGCTTCATCGGCTCCGGCGGCATTCTCGATGTCAAACGTCAACCGACGCTGCTGTTTAACGGCTATGCCGATCAGGTGGCATCGCTGTATCGCGGCATGGATCTGCGGGAGAATTTCTAAGTGCGCCTGACGCCTGTTCATATCAAATGGCTGAAAGCCGCCCTGCATCTGGCGGCGTTTCTGCCCTTTCTCTGGCTGGTGGTGGCGGTGGACCAGGGCTGGTTCAGCGCCGATCCGTCCAAGGACATCCAGCATTTTACCGGCAGGATGACGCTGAAACTGCTGCTGGCCACGCTGATGATCGCCCCGCTGGCGCGCTACGCCCGTCAGCCGCTGCTGATCCGCTGCCGGCGTCTGGTGGGGCTGTGGTGCTTTGCCTGGGGCACGCTGCACCTGATAAGCTATTCCACGCTGGAGCTGGGGCTGAGCAATCTCGGCCTGCTGGGCAGCGAACTGGTGAACCGGCCCTATTTGACGCTCGGCATCCTCACCTGGCTGATCCTGCTGGCGCTGGCGGCCACGTCGACGCTGTGGGCGATGCGCAAACTGGGCGCCAAATGGCAAACGTTGCACAACTTCGTCTATCTGGCGGCGATCCTCGCTCCCATCCACTACCTGTGGTCGGTCAAAACCTTTTCACCCCAGCCGTTCATTTACGCGTTGCTGGCGGTGGCGCTGCTGGGATTGCGTTATAAGAAGTTCCGCGCCTGGTGGCGCTGAATCGCACGGCGGCGCGCGTTATCGCCGTAGAAAAACGCGCGCCGTCGGCGGGAACTTTTTCTGTGTTCCAGCGCTCATATTGCTGTCACGGATCCCCGAGTTCGTCGATTTGGGGTTGAATATCTTCGCTGATAAGACCAGTATTTAGCTGCGAATTGCTACGATATCGTTATAATGCCCGACCTTGTTTCTGTTCTCAGGGTGAATTTACCCCTTAACAGGTGACAAATCGGTAACATCGGGTTATTTTCTACGATGATGGTTTTATTGCCGGAGATACCAGCACAATGGCGGATAAGTTTCACATTTTGCTTCTGAACGGCCCCAATCTCAATCTGCTGGGGACGCGTGAGCCGGAGAAGTACGGCAGCACGACGCTGACAGAGATTGTTAACGGATTGGAAAACCAGGCATCCGCATTGGATATTACCCTGAGCCATCTGCAATCCAACGCCGAGCATCAGCTGATCGATCGCATCCATCAGGCGCGCGGCAACACCGATTTCATTCTGATAAACCCGGCGGCGTTCACGCACACCAGCGTAGCGCTGCGCGATGCGTTGTTGGCGGTGCAGATCCCGTTCATCGAGATCCACCTGTCCAACGTGCACGCCCGCGAACCTTTCCGCCATCACTCTTATCTCTCAGACGTAGCGGTAGGCGTGATTTGCGGCCTCGGCGCGGATGGCTACGCTTTCGCTTTACAGGCAGCGGTTAACCGTCTGTCGAAAACCCACTAATTGCTCCACAAAAAGAGTACGGAATCACACTCATGGATATTCGTAAAATCAAGAAACTGATCGAACTGGTTGAAGAATCAGGCATTTCTGAACTGGAAATCTCTGAAGGCGAAGAATCGGTTCGCATCAGCCGTGCCGCACCGGCGCAGGCTTATCCCGTCATGCAGCAGGCCTACGCGATGCCGGCACAGCAGCAGCCAGCTCTGGCTACCGCCGTCGCCACCGCACCTGCGGCAGAAACCCCTGCAGCACCGGCGGCCATGAGTGGCCACGTCGTTCGTTCTCCGATGGTAGGTACCTTCTACCGCACCCCAAGCCCGGACGCGAAAGCCTTCGTGGAAGTGGGCCAGAAAGTGAACGCCGGCGATACCCTGTGCATCGTTGAAGCCATGAAAATGATGAACCAGATCGAAGCGGACAAGTCCGGCGTCGTGAAAGCCATCCTGGTGGAAAACGGCCAGCCGGTCGAATATGACGAGCCGCTGGTCGTCATCGAATAACGAGGCGCCCCCATGCTTGATAAAATTGTTATCGCCAACCGCGGCGAGATCGCGCTTCGCATCCTGCGTGCCTGTAAAGAACTGGGCATCAAGACCGTTGCGGTTCACTCCGCAGCCGACCGCGATCTGAAACACGTACTGCTGGCCGACGAGACCGTCTGCATCGGTCCCGCGCCATCGGTAAAAAGCTATCTGAACATCCCGGCCATCATCTCGGCGGCGGAAATCACCGGCGCCGTGGCGATCCACCCGGGCTACGGCTTCCTGTCCGAGAACGCCGATTTCGCCGAGCAGGTTGAACGCTCCGGCTTCATCTTCATCGGCCCGAGAGCCGAAACCATCCGCCTGATGGGCGACAAGGTTTCCGCGATCAACGCCATGAAAAAAGCCGGCGTGCCTTGCGTGCCTGGCTCCGACGGCCCGCTGACCGACGACATGGATAAAAACCGTGCCTTCGCCAAGCGCATCGGCTATCCGGTGATCATCAAGGCCTCAGGCGGCGGCGGCGGTCGCGGCATGCGCGTCGTGCGCAGCGATAAAGACCTTGAGCAGTCCATCAACATGACGAAAGCGGAAGCCAAAGCGGCTTTCAACAACGACATGGTGTACATGGAAAAATACCTGGAGAATCCGCGTCACATCGAGATTCAGGTATTGGCCGACGGCCAGGGCAACGCCATCTATCTGGCCGAGCGCGACTGCTCCATGCAGCGCCGCCACCAGAAAGTGGTCGAAGAAGCGCCAGCGCCGGGCATCACCAGCGAAATGCGCCGCTACATCGGCGAGCGTTGCTCGAAAGCCTGTGTGGAAATCGGCTACCGCGGTGCGGGCACCTTCGAGTTCCTGTATGAAAACGGCGAGTTCTATTTCATCGAAATGAACACCCGTATTCAGGTAGAGCACCCGGTTACCGAAATGATCACCGGCGTGGATCTGATCAAAGAGCAGCTGCGCATCGCTGCCGGTCAGCCACTGTCGATCAAACAGGAAGAAGTGAAGATCCACGGCCATGCGGTAGAATGCCGTATCAACGCCGAAGATCCGAACACCTTCCTGCCGAGCCCGGGCAAGATCACCCGCTTCCACGCGCCAGGCGGTTTCGGCGTGCGTTGGGAATCTCATATCTACGCCGGTTATACCGTACCGCCGTACTATGACTCCATGATCGGCAAACTGATCACCTTCGGCGAAAACCGTGACGTGGCGATTGCCCGCATGAAAAACGCCCTGGCTGAACTGATCATCGACGGCATCAAAACCAACGTTGAGCTGCAGCAGAAGATCATGAACGACGAAAACTTCCAGCACGGTGGCACCAACATCCACTATCTGGAGAAGAAGCTGGGTCTGCAGGAAACCTAAGGCAGCCACGCAGCATCGTCTGACGAAAGGCCGGTTAATCACCGGCCTTTTTCTTTGGCACTACCGCCAGTAACGGCTTGGCAAAACGCCGTCATGCCGTAAAATTCCCTACCTTTGATGAATCCATCACCGTAAACCTATGGGAGACACGGATGGACAAACGCTTTATCCAGGCGCACCGCGAAGCGCGCTGGGCGCTGGGGCTGACGCTGCTCTACCTGCTGGCCTGGGGCCTGGCGGCCTATTTGCCGGACAGCGCCATCGGCGTCACCGGCCTGCCGCACTGGTTCGAAATGGCCTGTCTGCTGGTGCCGCTGCTGTTCATCGGCCTGTGCTGGCTGATGGTGCGCACGGTGTTCCGCGACATTTCGCTGGAGGACCGCGATGCAAACTGAAGTGATTCTGCCGCTGATCGCCTACCTGTTGCTGGTGTTCGGCCTGTCGGTGTACGCCTATCGCCGCCGCCAGAGCGGGAATTTCCTCAGCGAATACTTCCTCGGCAACCGCTCGATGGGCGGCTTTGTGCTGGCGATGACCCTGACCGCCACCTACATCAGCGCCAGTTCGTTTATCGGCGGCCCCGGCGCCGCTTACAAATACGGCCTGGGCTGGGTGCTGCTGGCGATGATCCAACTGCCAGCGGTGTGGCTGTCGCTCGGCGTGCTGGGCAAGAAATTCGCCATCCTGGCGCGCCGCTACAACGCCATCACCCTCAATGACATGCTGTATGGCCGCTACCAAAGCCGCCTGCTGGTGTGGCTGGCCAGCCTCAGCCTGCTGGTGGCGTTCCTCGGCGCCATGACGGTGCAGTTTATCGGCGGCGCCCGGCTGCTGGAGACCGCCGCCGGCATTCCTTACGACACCGGTCTGCTGATCTTCGGCATCAGCATCGCGCTCTACACCGCCTTTGGCGGCTTCCGCGCCAGCGTGCTGAACGACGCCATGCAGGGGCTGGTGATGCTACTCGGCACCGTGTTGCTGCTGGTGGCGGTGATCCATGCCGCCGGCGGACTGGACAGCGCGGTGCACAAGCTGCAGCAGATCGATCCGGCGCTGGTCTCGCCGCAGGGCGGCGATCAGATCCTCAGCCTGCCGTTTATGGCGTCGTTCTGGATCCTGGTGTGCTTCGGGGTGATCGGCCTGCCCCACACCGCCGTGCGCTGCATCTCCTATAAGGACAGCAAAGCGGTCCATCGCGGCATTCTGCTCGGTACCGTGGTGGTGGCAGTGCTGATGTTCGGCATGCATCTGGCCGGCGCGCTCGGCCGCGCGGTGCTGCCGGATCTCAAGATCCCCGATCAGGTGATCCCGACGCTGATGATCACCGTGCTGCCGCCGTACGCCGCCGGGATCTTTTTGGCGGCGCCGATGGCGGCGATCATGTCGACCATCAACGCCCAACTGCTGCAATCCTCCGCCACCATCATCAAGGATCTCTATCTTGGCGTGAGGCCGCAGCAGATCCACAACGAGCGGTTGATCAAGCGCTTTTCCAGCCTGACCACGCTGATCCTCGGCCTGCTGGTGCTGCTGGCGGCCTGGCGGCCGCCGGAGATGATCATCTGGCTCAACCTGCTGGCTTTCGGCGGGCTGGAGGCGGTATTCCTGTGGCCGCTGGTGCTGGGCCTGTACTGGGAGCGCGCCAATGCTCAGGGAGCGCTTAGCTCAATGGTGTCGGGTGCGGTATGCTATACGCTATTGGCCAGCTTCAACCTGCAACCGGCGGGGCTGCATCCTATCGTGCCTTCGCTGTTGCTCAGCCTGTTGGCGTTTTATCTCGGTAACGTCGTCGGCGAAAAGCGCCGGGCGACGTCATCATTACCCTCTTGAAGAGAATTGCTATGCCTTGGATCCAACTCAAACTCAACACCACCGGCAGCCAGGCGGAAGACCTGAGCGACGCGCTGGTGGAAAGCGGCGCCGTGTCGGTGACCTTCCAGGACACCCACGACAACCCGGTGTTCGAACCCTTGCCGGGTGAAACCCTGCTGTGGGGCGATACCGACGTGATCGGCCTGTACGACGCCGAGACCGATATGGCCGAGGTGGTGGCGATGCTGGAACAGCACCCGCTGCTGGGCGCCGGTTTCCGCCACAAGATAGAACAGCTGGAGGATAAGGACTGGGAGCGCGAGTGGATGGACAACTTCCACCCGATGCGCTTCGGCGAGCGCTTGTGGATCTGCCCGAGCTGGCGTGACGTGCCGGATCCCGACGCGGTCAACGTCATGCTCGATCCGGGCCTGGCGTTCGGCACCGGCACTCACCCGACCACCGCGCTGTGCCTGCAGTGGCTGGACGGCCTCGATCTGGCCGGCAAAACCGTTATCGACTTCGGCTGTGGTTCCGGCATCCTGGCGATCGCCGCCCTGAAGCTCGGTGCGGCGCGCGCTATCGGCATCGACATCGATCCCCAGGCCATTCAGGCCAGCCGCGACAACGCGCAGCGTAACGGCGTTTCAGAGCGTCTGGAGCTGTATCTGCCGAAAGACCAGCCGGCGGACCTGCTGGCGGACGTAGTGGTCGCCAACATCCTTGCCGGCCCGCTGCGCGAGCTGGCGCCGCTGATCGGCTGCCTGCCGAAGGCCGGCGGCCATCTGGGGCTGTCCGGCGTGCTGGCCAGCCAGGCGAGCAGCGTAGCAGAAGCCTACGAAGAGAAGTTCGCGCTCGACCCGGTCGCCGAGCGCGAAGAGTGGTGCCGCATCACCGGCCGCCGCAAATAAGCGACACGGCGCGTCGTTCTGTCATCCACCGGCCCTGCGCCGGTGGATTTTTTTTGTCCGGCGATCGGCCCGCGAACGACACAAAATTTTATCCACTTTTTCGCCGTTCAACGACGGATCGCCCTGACAATGCGCCTTCCAGGCAGGCTATCCCGGCCAAAACAGCGGGTGAATGCAGATAATATCCTGCACAAAGGCGAATATTTTGTCGCACACAAAATAAGCACTTTTCGTCAACTTATTGTAAAATATATATAATATTTTTATGAATCACCGCGTAGCGCATTTTTCGCCCTAATATCGGGCCAATTGGTTAAAGTTTGGCCTTTCATCTCGGCGCAAAAATGCGTAATATACGCGCCCTTGCGGACACAGTATGGTCACTCTTTGTCTATGCGCATTGGACACCACCAGCTTACTAATTGCCTGATTGCGGCCCCGATGGCCGGTATTACAGATCGCCCGTTCAGAACCCTCTGTCATGCAATGGGTGCTGGGATGGCTGTATCCGAAATGCTCTCCTCCAACCCGGAGGTGTGGCGGACGGATAAGTCGCGTCTGCGTATGGTGCATAGCGATGAACCAGGGATCCGCTCCGTGCAGATTGCCGGATGCGATCCTGATGATATGGCCGCCGCCGCGCGTATTAACGTGGCCAGCGGCGCGCAGATCATCGACATCAATATGGGATGCCCTGCCAAAAAAGTGAACCGGAAGCTTGCCGGGTCCGCCTTGTTGCAGTACCCGGATCTGGTAAAACGGATCCTCCACGCGGTGGTTGACGCGGTGGATGTGCCGGTAACGCTGAAGATTCGCACCGGCTGGGCGCCAGAGCATCGTAACTGTGTAGAGATTGCCCAACTGGCCGAAGACTGTGGTATTCAGGCCCTGACGATTCACGGCCGAACCCGCGCCTGTCTGTTTAACGGCGACGCGGAATACGACAGCATTCGGGCAGTTAAGCAGAGTGTTTCCATTCCGATTATCGCGAATGGGGATATTACTGACCCGCATAAAGCCAGAGCAGTGCTCGACTACACCGGGGCCGACGCCCTGATGATAGGCCGCGCTGCTCAGGGGAGACCCTGGATCTTCCGGGAAATCCAGCATTATCTGGACACTGGGGAGTTGCTGCCGCCGCTGCCGCTTGGCGAGGTGAAGCGCTTGTTGATTGGGCACATTCGGGAATTGCACGGCTTCTATGGCCAAGGCAAGGGATTCCGGATTGCTCGTAAGCACGTGTCCTGGTATCTCCAGGAACACGCTCCGAATGACCAGTTTCGGCGCACATTCAACGCCATAGAGGATGCCAGCGAACAGCTGGAGGCGTTGGAGGCATATTTCGAAAATCTTAGCGTAAAAAAAGAGCTGACAGAACTATGTTCGAACAACGCGTAAATTCTGACGTACTGACCGTTTCTACCGTTAACTCACAAGATCAGGTGACTCAAAAGCCTCTGCGTGACTCGGTTAAACAAGCACTGAAGAACTATTTTGCTCAACTGAACGGTCAAGACGTAAATGACCTGTATGAGCTGGTACTGGCTGAAGTTGAACAGCCACTGTTGGACATGGTGATGCAATACACCCGTGGCAACCAGACCCGCGCAGCCCTGATGATGGGCATCAACCGCGGCACGCTGCGTAAGAAGCTGAAAAAATACGGCATGAACTGATACTAGTCAGTTAACGTGTTGAAAAGGCGCAACCTTGCAAGAGGCGGCGCCTTTTTCTTTGGGGCATTCCCGGTTTGCGGGCAATAAAAAAGGCCGCAGCGCGGCCCTTGTGGTAAAGCTGAGACCTTACTCGGTCACTTTGTTCTTGAGGCTTTCCGCCCCTTGCTTGGTCTTATCCCAAGCCTTCTCCGACCCCTGTTTGGTGGAGTGCCAGGCCTTTTGCGAGCCTTCGCTCACTTTACTGCCGACGCTATCGCTCTTGCCTTCGGCGGCGTGCTTGGCTTTCAGCTTCAGCTCTTCACCCTTGTCCTGAGACTGGTGCAGCTTTTCTTTGGCGGTATCCGCCCCTTTATGCGCTTCGGCAACGACCTCGTTGCTGGCGTGAGCGGCGGTGTCGGTCGCGGTATCGGCGGCGAACACCGGGGAAGCGAGCAGCAGTGCAGACAAGGCAATGATTGATTTCTTCATAAGTCCCTCTTTTCTCAGATACGTGCCATTCGTCATGAAACAAGATGGCATAAAATGCCCCTCGAACGATTTAAGAATAGGACTAAAACCAAAAAAATCGATATAAAATTTTATTTTTAATATATTTATTATTCTTTTATGCCACTTACGCGGATCACGGTCAAAGAGCACGAAAACGTTAAATTTTTCCTGTCACAAAACTATAATTTGTACGAATTATTAACAAACACTAACAGGGATGGATTCTATGGTTGCCGCGATCATTATCGGCATTTTCATCGTCAGCTTCCTCTACGCACACTCCCGCGGCAAAGAGAAACAAAAGGTTACCCGCCAACTGTTCGATCACTCCACGTTTATGGGGCCGATCAACATGTTTATGACCGGTTTCTCCCGCTTGCCCGCCAAACAGCCCTATTTCGACGAAAAAGGCTTCCCGGAACTGCAAACGCTGACCGACAACTGGCAGGTGATCCGCGAGGAAGCGGTGCGTCTGCAGGATCACATCAAAAAGGCGCAGTCGCACAACGACGCCGGTTTCAACACCTTCTTCAAACGCGGCTGGAAACGTTTTTATCTGAAGTGGTACAGCGACAGCCACCCTTCGGCGCAGACGCTGTGCCCGAAAACCGTCGAGCTGCTCAACCGCATCCCGTCGGTCAAAGCTGCGATGTTCGCCGAGCTGCCGCCCGGCAGCCATTTGGGTAAACACCGCGACCCTTACGCCGGTTCGGTGCGCTATCACCTGGGGCTGATGACGCCTAACGACGATCGCTGCTTTATCGAAGTGGACGGCGAGTCACACAGCTGGCGCGACGGCCAGGCGGTGATCTTCGACGAAACCTACGTGCACTGGGCGCAAAACGCCACCGACCAGACGCGCATCATTCTGTTTTGCGACGTCGAGCGGCCGATGAAGTGGCGCTGGGCGCAGGCGGTCAACCACTGGGTCGGCTCCACGCTGATGTCGGCGGCCAGTTCGCCGAACGACGACCAGGACCGCACCGGCGGCATCAACCGCATCTTCAAATACGTCAATGCGGTGCGCGACGCCGGCCAGCGCCTGAAAGCGCGCAATCGCCGTGGCTACTACCTGCTGAAATGGCTGGTGATCGCCGCAATTTTCGCCGCCATTATCATTCCCAGCCTATAAAACGCGCCAATCTTCAATCCAGGGGCAACGCGAATGAGAATATTCGCATGCCCCTCTTCCGCCACACCCCGTAACCTGTGCTAGCATAAGCATTCCTAGAGCCGCCTCCGCTGGCCAACAGCTATCCCCCCGAAGCCTGATAGCAGCGCAAACCGCCCTTCGAATGTAAATGTTTAGTCAATTATGGAATTCTGACTAAACCCTGGTCATGCCCGGGTGTCTGAGTGGTCGTATCGCTATCGAGTGGAACCTTTATGCGTTACAGCTTGCTGCCCCCTTTAACGTATAAAACGAGTTTCTATGAAACCTGCAAAAGCATTTCAACCGGCCTTGTTGCACCCGCGCTACTGGCTGACCTGGTTCGGCCTCGCTCTGCTGTTCCTGCTGGTCCAGCTCCCCTACCCGCTGCTCAACCGGCTGGGGGTGTGGATGGGCCGCACCTCGATGCGTTTTCTTAAGCGCCGCGTCGCCATCACCCGCCGCAACCTCGAGCTGTGCTTCCCCGAGATGGACGAAGCGCAGCGCGAACGCAAAGTGGTAGGCAACTTCGAATCTCTCGGCATGGGACTGTTGGAAACCGGCATGGCCTGGTTCTGGCCGGATAAACGCGTCAAGCGCTGGTTCAACGTCTCCGGCATCAATCACCTCAAAGTGGCGCAGCGGGACGATCGCGGCGTGCTGGTGATCGGCGTGCATTTCATGTCGCTGGAGCTGGGTGGCCGGGCGATGGGCCTGTGCCAGCCGATGATGGCGATGTACCGCCCGCACAACAACAAGGCGATGGAGTGGGCGCAGACCAAGGGCCGCATGCGTTCCAACAAGGCGATGATCGATCGCAAGGATCTGCGCGGCATGGTGCACGCACTCAAGCGCGGCGAGGCGGTGTGGTTCGCGCCGGACCAGGACTACGGCCCGCGCGGCAGCGTATTCGCCCCGCTGTTCGCCGTCGATCAGGCCGCCACCACCAGCGGCACCTTTATGCTGGCGCGCATGGCCAATCCGGCGCTGGTGCCGGTGGTGCTGATCCGCCGCGAAGGCGGGCGCGGCTACGACCTGCTGATTCAGCCGGCCCTGGAGGACTATCCGCTCAGCGACGAACAGGCGGCGGCGGCCTACATGAACAAAGTGATCGAGAAAGAGATCATGCGCGCGCCGGAGCAATATCTCTGGCTGCACCGCCGCTTCAAAACCCGGCCGGCCGGCGCGCCGTCGCTGTACTGAGCTTCTCTTGCCAGCCCGGCCAACGCCGGGCTTTTTTGTGCGCCGCGTATAAAAAACGGCGGCTCAATATCCCGCTTTGCTGTAATCTCCTTTTTTACCCGCACAGGAAAGGAAATGATGAAAGCTCAAGTCCGCATTGCTCTGGTCGGTGATTACAATCCGCAAGCCGTCGCCCATCAGGCCATCCCCGTGGCGCTCCAGCTTACCGCCGCTCACCTCGACATCGACGTTCAGCCTCAATGGCTGCCGACCGAAACCCTGACCTCCCCCGAAGTCCTGCAAGATTTCGACGCCGTTTGGGTAGTGCCGGGCAGCCCGTATCGTCACGACGACGGCGCCTTTATGGCGATCAGGCATGCGCGGGAAAACGACGTGCCATTCCTCGGCTCCTGCGGCGGTTTTCAATACGCTATCGTCGAGTACGCCCGCAACGTGATGGGCTGGCACGACGCCGGTCATGCCGAAACCGACAGCGGCGGCCGGCTGGTGATCGCCCCGCTGAGCTGCTCGCTGGTGGAAAAAACCGGCGACATCGTTTTTCAGTCGGGCAGCCGCGTCGCGCGGGCCTACGGTAGCCTGAACACCCATGAAGGCTACCACTGCAACTTCGGCGTCAATCCGGAATTCGTCGCCGATCTTGAGCGCTTCCCGCTGATCATCAGCGGCCACGACACCGAAGGCGACGTGCGCGCTATCGAGCTACCGGGCCGGCGCTTTTACGTCGCCACGCTGTTCCAGTCGGAACGCGCCGCGCTGCGCGGCGAGCTTTCACCGCTGGTGGTGGAGCTCGTCAAAACCGCCGCTAACGGATAAAAAAAAAGCCCTCTTGCGAGGGCTTCACCTACAAGCAACGCGGTCAGCGTCGGGCGAGCGCATTCAGCACGGCGCTGATGCGCTCCCCTAACCCGCGCCGGTTCGCGGCTTCCGACATCATGGTGACATGATCGCCATCGACCAGGTTGACCGTCACCGCCGACGCCGGCAAATGCCCCTCCCAGCCAAGCGCCGAGCCGTCACGGCGGTTGTAACCCGCCGGCTTGATGCGCTGCCAGTAGGCCTCCAGATCGTCGTTCAGCAAGCCGGGCATCTCCTCCACCGCTTTAAACAGGTGCAGATTAAGGCCGAGCGGCCGGATAACGCTGGCGCCGACCAGGGTCGCATAGTGATAACGCTTGCGCCACAAAGCGGCTTCCTTCTGCGGATCGTCGAGGAAAGTGCTGATGCCCTGGCCGTGCAGCACGGCCAGCGCCTCCTCCACCGACAGCGGCTGGAGGCGGGCGAACAGCGCCGCCTCCAGCGTCGGATGTTCCACCTCCAGCCAGCTGAGGAACAGCTGCGTCGCATCGCGCATCGCCTGCTGCGGCCGCATGGTGTCGAGCAGGCCCACCAGCGCCACCTCTTCCCCTTCCGCCTGCAGCCGCTCCGCCACCATGTAGGTCAAGATCCCGCCCGAAGAGTAACCGAACAGTTGATACGGCCCGCTGGCTTGCGCCTGTCGGATGACCCCGGCGACGATCTCCGCCATCGCCTCCATCGTTGCCGGCGGCGCGTCGGTCATCTCTGGCCATGGCACGGCATAAATCGGGAAGTCCGCATCGATCTCTTTGGCTATCTCATAAACATAGGAGTGATCGCCATAGCCGGTCGGCATGAAGAATACCGGCGGGCGCTGGCCGCTGCGGCGCGCCGGCAATGCCCTGAGCGGCTGTTCGCCCGTGCGCTGCTCGACATGCGCCGCCAGATCCGCCAACACCGGGTGGTCAAAGATCGCCTGTACCTGCAGTGCGATCCCCCACTGCTGCACCAGACTCGCCTGGCGCACCGCCAGCAGCGAGTGGCCGCCCAGTTCGAAGAAGTTGTCGTGTCTGCCGATCTGCGGCAGCCCCAGCAACTCCGCCCACGCCTGCGCCAACAGCGTTTCAGTATCGCCGCGCGGCGCTTCGTAGGCTTCGCCAGCGGCGGCGGCCATCTCCGGCGCCGGCAGAGCCCGCCGGTCAATCTTGCCGTTTGGCGTCAGCGGCATCGCCGCCAGCCAGACAAAGGCCGCGGGCAGCATATAGTCCGGCAGCTGCGCCGCCAAGTGCTGGCGCAGCTCGCTGGCCAACCCGTCGCTCGCCACGTCCTCACGCACGCTGATCCAGGCGATCAACCGCGTATCCGCACCGACGCAGTGGGCATCGACCACCGCTTCGTTCACCGCCGGGTGCGCCGCCAGGCGCGCCTCGATCTCTCCCATCTCGATGCGGAAGCCGCGAATTTTCACCTGACGATCGTTGCGTCGCTGATACTCGAGGTTGCCGTCCGCCCGATAGCGCACCAGGTCGCCGGTGCGATACATGCGTCCACCCGGATTGAATGGATCGTTCAGGAAGCGCTCTGCGGTCAGTTCCGGCCGGTTGAGGTACCCCAGCGCCACGCCCACGCCGCCGATATACAGCTCGCCGGTAACGCCCAGCGGCGCCGGTCGGCCGCGCGCATCCAGCACATAGGCTCGGGTGTTGCCGATCGGTTTGCCGATCGGCAAGCGCGTTGCGCCTTGCACCTCGGCGATCGTCGCCGTCGTCGCGAAGGTCGTCGCCTCTGTCGGCCCATAGGCATGGATCACCTGTACCGGCCCCGCTTCCTGCAGCAGACGTTCGAAGGCACCCGGCTCCTCTTTTTCCCCGCCGCAGATCAGGTAGCGCAGCTGGGCCAGCGTCGCGCCCATGCTGTACACATACTGATTGAACAGCGCGGTCGTCAGGAACAACGTCGTCACGCGATGCTGCGTCAATGCGGCGCTCAAGCGCGCCGCATCCATCACGGTTTCCGCCGGGATCACCACCAGTTCGCCGCCGTTCAACAGCGCCGCCCACACCTCCATCGTCGCGGCGTCGAAGGCCGGGTTAGCGGCGTAAGCCACTCGCTCCGTCGCATCGAACGCCGCATACCGGTTATTGATCACCAACCGGGTGATGCCCTGGTGCGGCGTCATCACGCCTTTCGGCAGCCCTGTGGAGCCGGACGTGTACATGATGTACGCCGCTTCGCCGCTCGACAGCGCCAGCGCCGGGTCGCTCTCGTCACCGCCGGCGACCTCCGGCCGCAGCAGCGGCAAGGTATCCCCGTCGGTCGCTTCACCGACGATAAGACGCGCGCCGCTGTCCTCCAGGATCCACTGCTGACGCGCCGCCGGCAGTTGCGGGTCGATCGGCACATACACCGCGCCGGCTTTGAAGATCGCCAACTGCGTCGCCACCAGATCGATGCTGCGCGTCAGGCGTGCCGCCACGCGCTCGCCCGGTTGGATGCCGCGTGCGATCAGGGCATGCGCCAGCCGGTTAGCCTGGGCGTTCAACGCCGCATAGCCGATCCGACGATCGCCTTGCACGATCGCCACAGCCTGCGGCGCACGCTGCGCCTGACGCTCAAACAGCTGATGCACGCAAAGCTCTGCAGGATAAGGCTCCGCCGTCTGATTCCATTCCTCCAGCAGCAGCCGGCGCTCTGACGGCGGCAGGATCTCCAGTTCGCTCGCCGGCAGGGTCGGCTGGCTTTCCAGTGCCTGCGCCAATGAGGCCAGCGCCTGTTGCATATAGCCGCAGATCCTCGCCGCCGGCACCGGCTCGCTGACCTGCGCCGTCAGCCCCAGAGAATCACCGCCGTCTTCCACCGACAGGACGAACGGATAGTTGGTGCGCTCCTGCGCGCTCAACAGCGCCATGCCTTCCGGCAGCACCAGCTCGCTGCCGTTGTTGTGGCGATAGTTGAGCAACGCGCTGAACAGCGGCATCCCCGCCGCCACGCCGCTGCAACGCTGCGCCAGCGCCAGCGGCGCATGTTCATGATGCAGCAACCCGCTCAGCCGGGCATGGGCCTGGCGCGCCGCCGTCACCACATCGTCATCGCCGATGTCGAGGCGCAGCGGCAAGGTATTGATAAACAGCCCCATCGCGCGCTCGGCGCCTTCCCCCGCCTGCATCCGCCCCAGCAGCACGGTGCCGAACACCACGCGGTCGTGGCCGCTGGTGCGGGCCAGCACCTGCGCCCAGGCCAGATGGCACAGGCTGGCCAGGCTCACGCCCAGCCGCTTGGCCTGATGCCGCAGACGTTCGTTCAGCGCCTTGTCGATAGGCTGGTGCGCCGTGGTGACGCCTTTGCCGTCGCCGCGCACGTTGCCGAGCCCGAACGGCAGCACCGGCTCTTCGATGTCCGCCAGCAGGGTGCGGAAGAAGGTTTCATGCTCTTGCGCGCTGACGCTCAAGCGCGCCTGCGCCACCGCATTGCGGAACGGCGGTGCGGCCCCCAGCTCGGCGCCTTTGCCGGCGAGGATCGTGGCGATCTCTTCCTCGATCAATGCCGCCGTGGAATGATCCCCCACCAGATGGTGCCATTGCTGCAGCATCCACCAACCGCCATCGCTATCTTGCGCCACCACCACGTTCAGCAGCGGCGCACGGCTGAGATCCAGGCGCGCATGCTGAGGATCGAAGCGCGCCAGCAGTTGATCGCCAATCGCCCCCTGCGCCGGATCGAGCGCCAGCTCAGTCCACGGCAGCGCAGCGGCGCGCCAAACGACCTGTACCGGCTCGCGGATCGCCTCGCTGATGAACGCCGTGCGCAGAATATCGTGACGATCGATCACCTGTTGCATCGCGGCCCGCCAACGATCCAGACGCTCGCGGTTCTCGAAGCGCAGCAGCGTTGACAACAGGTACGGATCGCCCCGCTCCGCCAACAGGTGGTGGAACAGAATCCCCTCCTGCAACGGCGACAGCGCATAGATATCCTGCACGTTGGCCACGCCGCCCGGCACGCGCGCCACGATGCTGTCGATCTCAGCCTGGTTCAGCGAGGCCAGCGGCAACAGCTCAGGCGTGATGCGCTCGCTATCCGGCCGCAGCAGGTTCTCAGGGATCTCGATTTCGCAGCGCGCCTCCAGCGCCTCCGCCAGCGAGGCCAGCGTCGGGGCGGTAAACAGCGTCTGCACGTTCGCCGTCAGGCCGCAGCGACGCAGCTCCGCGATCAGTTTCACCGCCAGCAGCGAATGCCCGCCCAGTTCGAAGAAATTGTCGTGTCGGCCGACATTCGGCAGACCGAGCAATTCGCCCCAGATCGCCGCCAACAGGGTTTCCGTCTCTCCCTGAGGCGCCTCATGGCCCACGCGCGCAAAGTCGTCGGCCTGCGGCGCCGGCAGCGCGCGGCGATCCACTTTGCCATTCGGGGTCAACGGCAAGTCGGCGAGCATCAGACAGGCCGACGGCACCATGTAGTCCGGCAGCTGCGCCGCCAAATGCCGCCGCAGCTCGTCTGTCAGATCGCGGCCTTCGGCCTCGGCTTGCGGAACGATCCAGGCGATCAACGCAGAATGCGCGCCGCGCACGTCAACCACCGCTTCGCGCACCGCCGGGTGCGTTTCCAGCAGGACTTCAATCTCGCTGCACTCGATGCGGAAGCCGCGGATCTTCACCTGCTGATCGTTGCGCCCGCAGTAATCGAGGTTGCCGTCCGACAGATAGCGCGCCAAATCGCCGGTGCGATACATGCGGCCCCCCTCGTTAAACGGATCCGCCAGGAAACGCTCGGCCGTGAGATCTTCGCGATTCAGGTAACCCAGCGCCACGCCCACGCCGCCGATATACAGCTCGCCAATCGCGCCCAGCGGCACCGGCTGACGGTGTTCGTCCAGCAGATACACCCGCGTATTGCCGATCGGCCGGCCAATCGGCAGACGGTGCCGCCCCGCCGCCACGGTGATGTGCGCCGAGGTGGCGGCGGTGGTGGCTTCCGTCGGGCCGTAACCATTGATCAGCTGCACCCGGCCGCCCTCCTTCAGCACCCGGGTATAGGCATGAGGATCCGCCGCTTCGCCGCCGCTGATCAGGTATTTCAGCCCCGCCAACGTCGCGGGGATGCTGTGCGCATGCTGATTGAACAGCGAGGTCGGCAGCACCAGCACCGTAATCGCCTGGCGCGTCAGCAGATCGGCGAACGCCGAGGCGTCCAGCAAGACCGCCGGCGGCACCACCACCAGCGCGGCGCCGTTCAGCAATGCGCCCCACACTTCCAGCGTCGCCGGATCGAACGCCGGGTTGATGGCGAAAGCGATGCGATCCGTGTCGCTGAACTCCGCATAGCCGTTATTGATCACCAATCGGTTGATCCCCTGATGCGGCACCATCACGCCTTTCGGCTTACCGGTTGAACCGGAGGTGTACATGATGTAGGCCAGATCCAGACTGTTGCTCGCCAATATCGGCGCGCCGGCCGGCAGGTCCGCGTCGTCGCTTTGAGGCAGACGGGCGACGCCGACGCCAATCTGCGCGTCGTCCTCACCGCCGTTCAGCAGCAGCACCGCGCCGCTGTCGGCGATGATCCAGTTTTGCCGGCCGGCCGGCAGCTGCGGATCAACCGGCACATAGGCCGCGCCGACTTTCAGGATCGCCAATTGGGCGATCACCAGGGCGGCGCAGCGCTCAAACCGGACCGCCACCCGCTGGCCGGGCTCCACGCCCGCCTCAATCAGACGCCAGGCCAGTCGATTGGCGCGTTCCGCCAACTGCTCGTAGCGGATAAGCTGCTCGCCATCGATCAACGCCGTCGCCTGCGGCGTGCGCCGCGCCTGCTCGTCGAACAGCTGATGCACGCACGCCTGCGCCGGATACGCCCGCTCGGTGCGGTTCCAATCGTGCAGCAGACGTTGGCGTTCGGCCGCAGGCAGCAGATCGACGCGCGTGGCCGGCTGAGCAAGATCCGCCACCATCGCTCGCAGCGCCTGCTGCAGATACGCGCCGTAGCGCACCGCCGTGTCGCGATCGAACAAGGCGCTGGCGTAATTCAACGAGCCGACAATACCGCTGCCGCTTTCCGCCAACTCAAGCGTCATGTCGAATTTCGCGACGTCATAGCTCAACCCCGCATCCGTCGTTTGCAGGCCCGGCAATGCGATATCGCGCACCGAGCCGTCCTGCCAGGCCAGCATCACCTGGAACAGCGGCGTCGCGTCCAGCTGGCGCGGCGGATTGACCACCTCCACCACCTGTTCGAACGGCAGATCGCCGTTTTCCCGCGCCGCCAACACCGTCTCGCGCACTCGCTCGAGCAAGACTTGCAGCGTCGGCTCACCGCGCAGATCGACATGCATCGCCAGCGTACTGACGAAGAAGCCGGCCAGCGGTTCGATTTCCAGCCTGCCGCGGTTGGCTTCCGGCGTGCCGATCACCACCTGCTGTTGGCCGGCCATGCGGGACAGCACCAGACTCCAGGCGGCCAACACCGTCATGAACAGCGTGCCGCCGTATTGACGGCTCAACCGCCGCAGCGCGTCGGTGAGCGCCGCGTCGATGACCAGCGGCACCTCGCCGCCGACGAACGACTGCATCGCCGGGCGCGGCCGATCGGTCGGCAGCGTCAGCAGCGCCGGCGCATCGCCCAGCGTCCGGCGCCAGAACGTCGCCTGCTCGGCCAACCGCTCCTGCGTCAGCCACTGGCGCTGCCAAACGGCATAATCGACGTATTGCACCGCCAGCGGCGGCAGCGGCGACGGTTCGCCGCGTTGGAAAGCGCCATACAACGCGCTCAACTCCCGCATCAGGATCCCGGTAGACCAGCCGTCGGAAACGATATGGTGGCAGGTCAGCAGGAACAGATGCCGCTGCTCGCTCACTTGCAGCAAGCAGGCCCGCACCAGCGGCCCCCCTTCCAGATCGAACGGCGCTTTCATCGCCGATTCGGCCAGCGCTTGCAAACGTGGCTCCGCCTGACGCTCGCCGCGCAAGTCGTGATGCGTCAGCGGCATGGCCGCCTCCGGCAAGATACGCACCTGAGGTTGCCCATCCTGGCAGACAAACACGCTGCGCAAGGCCTCGTGGCGGGCATACAGCGCGTCGAGGCTGCGCTGGAACGCCGCTGCATCCAGTTCGCCGTCCAGGCGCAACGCCAGCGGGATATGGTAAGTCTCGCCGATCCCGCCCATTTGGCTCAGGAACCACAGCCGCTGCTGGGCAAACGACAACGGCAAGGCGCCGTGACGCGGCGTCGGCACGATGGCCGTCGGCTGCGCCGCTCCCTCCCGTTCAAGCAACTGCGCCAGCGCCTGCAACACCGGCGCGGCGAACAGCGCCGACAGCGGCAGCCGCCAGCCGGCCTGCTGCACCCGATTGGCCAGCTGTACCGCCAGCAGCGAATGCCCGCCCAGGGCAAAGAAGTCATCATGACGCCCGACGCGTTCCACGTTCAACAACTGACGCCAGACGGACGCCAGCAGGCGCTCTCGCTCATCGGCCGGCGCTTCATAAACGGCGCGCGCGGCGGCGCCCAGCTCCGGCGCCGGCAGCGCGCGTTTGTCCAGTTTGCCGTTGGTGGTCAGCGGCAACGCCTCCAGCCACACGAAGGCCGTCGGCACCATATAATCCGGCAGACGACCGGCCAGATGCTGACGCAACCGCAGCGCCAGCGTTTCCCGATCCGCCCCTTCGCCCGGCACCGCCCAGGCCACCAAACGTTTGTCGCCGCCGTTGTCCTGCCAGGCGTCAACCGCCACACTGCGCACCTCAGGATGGCCCAGCAGCGCCGCCTCCACCTCACCGCACTCAATGCGGAAACCGCGAATTTTCACCTGCTGATCGTTGCGCCCCAGGTACTCCAGCTCACCGTTCGGCAAATAGCGCGCCAAATCGCCGGCGCGATACATCCGTTCTCCCGCCACGAAAGGATCGTCGAGGAAACGTTGCGCATTCAGCTCCGGCCGATTCAGGTAGCCGCGCGCCACCCCCAGCCCACCGACGTACAGCTCGCCCACTGCGCCCTGCGCTACCGGCTGAGCATGTTCGTCAAGCAGATACAAACGCAGATCCGGGATACGGCGGCCGATCGGGCTGCCGCTGCCGGTGATGTCCGCCGGAGACATTTCCCGGTAGGTGACGTGCACCGTCGTTTCCGTTATGCCGTACATATTGATTAGCCGCGGCGCGTCCGGCCGATTACGCGCATACCACGGCGCCAGATCGGCCGGATTCAGCATTTCGCCGCCGAAGACGATGTAGCGCAGCCGATGCGGCGTGTCGTCCTGAGCCTGAATGAACGCCTTAAAGGCGCTTGGCGTCTGGTTCAGCACCGTCACGCCCTGACGGCACACCAGCTGATAGAACGCGGGAGCGGAGCGCGCCGTTTCCTGCGGCACGATCACCAGCCGGCCGCCGTGGCGCCACGCGCCCCAGATTTCCCATACCGAGAAATCGAAGGCGAACGAGTGGAACAGGCACCAGACATCCTCGGCGTCAAAGCCGAAGCCGTCATCGGTCGCGGTAAACAGGCGCTCAACCTGGCGGTGTTCCACCATCACGCCTTTCGGTTTGCCGGTCGAGCCGGAGGTATAGATCACATAGGCCAGATTGGCCGCCGTCAGCCCCGCCACCTGCGGATTGGCGGCCTCGGCGCCCCAATCCTCCTCCAGCGCCATCATCGGCACGTCGGCCCCGCTCAGCGCCGAGCGCCCTGCGGCGTCGGCCAGCAGCAACACCGGCCGGGCATCTTGCAAAATGTACTCCAGACGTTCGCCGGTATAAGCCGGATCGAGCGGCACATAGGCGCCGCCCGCTTTCAGGATCGCCAGCAATCCGACCAGCATCGGCGTGCCGCGCTCCGCACACAGGGCCACCAGGCGATCGGGCCCGACGCCGCGGGCGATCAACACCTGCGCCAACGCGTTGGCTTGCTCATTGAGCGCCCGATAGCTGAGGCGTTCTTCTCCGCACACCACAGCGACCGCCTCCGGCGTGCGCTGCGCCAGCCGCTCCAGATGATGGTGCGGGCAGAGGTCCGTCTGCGGTTCGGCCGGCGTCCGGTTCCAGCCATGCAGCAACCGCTGCCGCTCGTCCTGCGGCAACAGCGCAAGCTGCGAAACCGGCTGCGCCGCCGCCAAGGCGATGCCCTGCAGCACCTGGCGCAGATAGATCCCGTAGCGCTCGGCGGTTTCACGATCGAACAACGCCGTGGCGTAATACAGCGATCCGGCGATCTCTTCACCGATCTCGGTCAGATCCAAGGTCATGTCATATTTCGCCGCGGCATAGCCGGCATCGATCGCTTCCGCCTGCAGCCCCGGCAGACCGATGTCGTGCACCGAACCGTCCTGCCAGCTCAACATCACCTGGAACAGCGGAGTATGGCCGCGATGACGCGGCGGGTTCACCTGTTCAACCACCTGCTCGAAAGGCAGATCGCCATGATCGCGCGCCGCCAGCAGCGTATCGCGCACGCGCAGCGCCAACGTCGGCAAATCCGGATCGTCGGACAGATCGATGCGCAGCGCCAGGGTGCTGACGAAGAAGCCAATCATCGGTTCCGTTTCCAGCCGGCGACGGTTGGCCTCCGGCGTGCCGATCACCAGATCGCGCTGCCCCGACAAGCGGGACAGCACGACGCTCCACGCCGTCAGCAGCGTGATGAACAGCGTACACCCCTGACGCAGGCTGAATTGCCTCAGCGCCGCGGTCAGCTCGGCATCGAGCGAGATCGCCACCCGATCCCCGGCGAATGACTGCACCGCCGGGCGCGGGCGGTCGGTCGGCAGCGTCAACAGCGCCGGCGCGTCGCCCAGCGTCTGGCGCCAATAATCGGCCTGCTTCGATAACCGCGCCGGCTGCAGCCATTGCCGCTGCCAGTGGGCGTAATCCGCGTACTGCAACGCCAGCGGCGGCAGCGGCGACGGTTCGTCGCGACACAAAGCGCCGTACAGCGCGCCCAGCTCCCGCAGCAGGATGCCGTTCGACCAGCCATCGGAAATGATGTGGTGGCAGGTCAGTGCGAACAGCTGTTCATCGTCGCTCAGCCGGATGAGGCAGGCGCGCAGCAGCGGGCCGCCGGCCAGATCGAAGGGCGCCGTGACCTCTTCCCGCATCAACGCGGCGGCGCGCGCCTGCGCATCCGCGACGCCACGCAGATCGTGGATCGTCAGCGGCAAACCGGCGACCGGCAAAATGAGCGCCTGCGGCTGGCCGTCGCGGCTGATGAAAACGGTGCGCAACGCGTCATGGCGCGCATAAAGCGCGTCGAGGCTGCTCTGCCAGGCGGCCAGATTCAGCGACCCGCGCAGCCGCAGCGCCAGCGGCATGTGGTAAATTTCGCTCATGCCGTCCAGCTGGGTCAGGAACCACAGGCGCTGCTGAGCGAACGACAGCGGCAAGGCCGCATCGCGCGGCGCGGGCAGAACCGGCGGCAGGCTTTCTGCCTGCGTGATCTGGCGCGCCAGCGCCTGCAAGACCGGGTTGGCGAACAGCGCCTGCAGCGACAGCGGCAACCCGCTTTGCTGCAGGCGGTTGGCCAAACGCACCGCCAACAGCGAATGGCCGCCCAAGGCGAAGAAACTGTCGTTGCGGCCAACCTGTTCCACGCCCAGCAGCTCTTCCCACAGCGCCGCCAGGCGCTGTTCTACGTCCCCCTGTGGCGCCTCGTAGGCTTCACGACGATAGGCCTCGCCCGACGGGTCGGGCAATGCGCGGCGATCGAGCTTGCCATTTGGCGACAGCGGCAGCGTCTCGAGCAGCACGCAGGCGGCCGGCACCATGTAATCCGGCAGTTTGTCGGCCAGATGCCGGCGCAACGTCTCCGCCAGCGACGCCTCCTCGGCGCCCTGCTGCGGCACCACCCAGGCGATCAGGCGTTTTTCACCGCCGTCGCCGCCGCGCGCATCCACCACCGCTTCACGCACCTGCGGATGCGCGGCCAGCGCCGCCTCTATCTCTCCGCATTCGATACGGAAACCGCGGATCTTCACCTGCTGATCGTTGCGCCCCAGATACTCGATATTGCCGTCCGGCAGGTAGCGGGCCACGTCGCCGGTACGGTACATGCGGCCGCCGTGGCCGGCATCGAACGGATCGGCCAGGAAGCGCGCCGCCGTCAGTTCAGGCCGGTTGAAATAGCCGCGCGCCACCTGAATGCCGCCGATATACAGCTCGCCAACCGCTCCCAGCGGCACCGGTTGCCCTTGTTCATCAAGCAGATAGATCCGCGTGTTGGCCACCGGCCGCCCAATCGGCACCGACACCAGCCCGGGTTGGCGGGTGCAATGCCAGGCGGTCACGTCCACCGCCGCTTCGGTCGGTCCATAGAGGTTATGCAACTCGACATGCGGCATCTGGCGATAGAACTCCGCCACCAGCGAGGCGGGCAGCGCCTCGCCGCTGCACATGACGCGCACCACTTGCCCGCAGCGGCGGCTCGCGCCTTCATACAACAGGAAGCTTTGCAGCATCGACGGCACAAAGTGCAGCGTTGTCACGCCATACTGTTCGATGGCGCGGCTCAGGTACTCAGGATCCTTATGGCCTTCAGGGCGCGCCATCGCCAGGCGCGCGCCATACATCAACGGCCAGAAGAATTCCCACACCGAGACGTCGAAGCCGAACGGCGTTTTCTGCAGCACCGTATCCGCCGGCGTCAATCCATAAGCCTGCTGCATCCAGATCAGGCGGTTAACGATGCCGCGATGCTCATTCATCGCGCCTTTCGGTTTGCCGGTCGAGCCGGAGGTATAAATCACGTAGGCCAGATGATTGGGCTGCGCGCGCGACGCCGGGTTATCGGCATTCAGATCGTTCGGCAACGGTTCATCCAGCGCCAGCAGCGGCACCGCGTGTTCGCCCAGCGCCGCGCGACCGGCGGCATCCGCCAGCAGCAGCACCGGATCGGCGTCCTGCAGGATATACTGCAGACGCTCGCCCGGATAAGCCGGATCCAGCGGCACATAGGCGCCGCCGGCCTTGAGGATGCCGAACAATGCCGTCACCATCGCCAGACTGCGCTCGGCGCACACCGCCACGCGGCAATCCGGACCGACGCCGCGCTGCATCAGCGCGTGCGCCAGGCGATTGGCCTGCGCATTCAGCTGGGCGTAGCTCAGTTCGGCGTCGCCGCAGACCAGCGCCACGGCGTCCGGCGTGCGGCGCACCTGCGCTTCAAACAACGCATGCAGGCAGACATCCTGCGGGTAAGGCTGCGCCGTTGCGTTCCAGCCGTTGATCAGCAAGGCGTACTCGTCGTCCGGCAAAATCGACAGTTCACGCACCGGCATTTCCGGCGTGTGTTCCAGCGCATTCACCAGAGCAGTCAATGCCTGTTGCATATAGCGGCACACCCGCGCGGCTTCGATAGGCTCGATGACCTGCGCCGTCAACGCCAGCGAGTCCATGCCGTCGTCCACCGACAGCACAAACGGATAGTTGGTGCGTTCGTCCGCGCCGATCAGGCTGACCCCTTCCGGCAGCGCCAATTCTTCTCCGTCGTTGTGACGGTAGTTCAGCAGCGCACTGAACAGCGGCGCGCCGCTGTTCACGCCGCTGCAGCGCTGCGCCAACGCCAGCGAGGCGTGCTCATGCGCCAGCAAGCCGCTCAGGCGCGCATGCGCCTGCCGCACCGACGCCTCAACGCTGCGCCCGTCCATATCCAGCCGCAGCGGCAGCGTATTGATGAATAGCCCCAGCGCCCGCTCGGCGCCTTCGCCCGATTCCATGCGGCCCAGCAGCACCGTGCCGAACACCACGGCATCCCGCCCGCTGGTGCGCGCCAGCACCTGTGCCCAGGCCAGATGGCACAGGCTGGCCAGGCTGACGCCCAGCCGTTTCGCCTGTCGACGCAGGCCGGCATTCAGCGCCGGTGCCAGCGCCAGGCGGTCGGTATTGGCGCACTGACCGTCGCCGTGGACGTTGCCGAGCCCGAACGGCAGCACCGGTTCGTCGATGTCCGCCAACATGCCGCGGAAGAAACTCTCATGTTCCTGTTCGCTGAGCCCCAAACGCGCCTGCGCCACCGCATTGCGGAACGGCTGCGCACTGCCCAGCGTCTCGCCGCGTCCGGCCAGAATGGCGTTGACTTCTTCTCCCATCATCGCCAGCGTCGAGTGGTCGCCAATCAGGTGGTGCCACTGCTGCAAGACGTACCAGCTGCCGTCGCTCTCTTCGGCGATGACGTAATACAGCAGCGGCGCCCGCGTCAGATCCTGACGGATCCGCCGGGGATCGAAACGCGCTTCCAGCTGACGGCCGATCGGCCCCTCGGCCGGATCCAGCGCCAGCTCGATCACCGCTAAACGCGCCCGACGCCAGACGACCTGTACCGGTTCGGATAACCCCGCACCGACAAAAGCCGTGCGCAAAATGTCATGACGATCCACCACCTGCTGCATCGCCGCCAGCCAGCGATCGAAACGCGCCCGGCTGTCGAAACGCAGCAATGCCGATAACAGGTAGGGATCGCCCTCTTCCGCCAGCATATGGTGGAACAAGATGCCTTCCTGCAACGGGGAGAGGGCGTAGATATCCTGTACGTTGTCGATGCCGCCCTCCACGCCGTCGACGATCTGATCGATCTCCGCCTGAGTCAGATCGGCCAGCGGCAACATCTGCGGCGTGATTGCGCGGCAACCCGGCGCAATCCGATTTTCCGGCACCTTGATCCGCTGCTGCGACACCAGCGTTTGCGCCAGAGCCGACAGCGTTGGCGTGGAGAACAGCGCCTGAACGCTCGCCGACAGCCCGGCCTGGCGCAGCTGCGCCATCAGTTTCACCGCCAGCAGCGAATGGCCGCCCAACTCGAAGAAGTTGTCATGACGCCCCACGCGTTCAACGTTCAACAACCCCTGCCAGATCTGAGCCAGCAGCGTTTCGGTTTCCCCCTGCGGCTCGACATAGTTTTCGCGCATGGCGGCATCCGGTGCCGGCACCGGCAGCGCGCGCCGATCCAGTTTACCGTTCGGCGACAGCGGCAACGCCTCCAGCCACACAAAGGCCGTCGGCACCATATAATCCGGCAGCGCTGCAGCGAGCGCCCGGCGCAGCGTCTGCGCCAACGCCTCACGCTCCGCTTCCGGCTGCGGCACGACCCAGGCCACCAGACGTTTGTCGCCTTCGCCATCAGTGAGTGCATCCACCACCGCGTCGCGCACGGCGGCATGCATAGCCAGCTGCGACTCGATTTCACCGCATTCGATGCGGAAGCCGCGAATTTTTACCTGCAGATCGTTGCGGCCCAGATACTCCAGGCTGCCGTCCGGCATATAGCGCGCCAGATCGCCGGTGCGGTACATGCGGCCACCCGGCGCGAAAGGATCGGCCAGGAAACGCTCCGCCGTCAGCTCCGGCAGGTTCAGGTAGCCGCGCGCCACCTGCGCGCCGCCGATATACAGCTCACCCACGGCGCCCAGCGGCACCGGCTGGCCATATTCATCCAGCAAGTACGCCCGGCCGTTGGCGATAGGCCGGCCGATTGACGGCATCGCCGCACCGACCGCCGGCTCGCCCGACGTCGCTACCACGGTCGTCTCCGTCGGCCCATAGTTATTCACAATGGTTACGCCAGGCGGCGCCTGCAGCGGCCAGCGGCGAATGCTGTCGCCGCCGATCAGCAGCATCCGCAGATCGGCTGGCATTTCGCCCATCAGTGCGATCTCGGCCAGCGGCGTCACCATAAACCCGACCTGCACACCGCTGCCGCGCCACCATTGCAGCAGCGCTTCGCCATTGCCCGCCGCCTCTGCCGGCGGCAGCAGCAGCATCGCCCCTTGCGTCAACGTCGGCCAGATTTCCCAAACGCTGGCGTCAAAACCCAGCCCCGCCATGCTGGTCGTTCGTTCACCAGCCTGCAAACTGGTCGCTGCGCAGTGCCACATGATCAGGTTGATCAGGTGCGCCTGCTCCACCATCACCCCTTTCGGTTTACCGGTCGAGCCCGAGGTGTAAACCACATACGCCAGATTGTCGGGCTGCGCGCGCGGCGGCAGGTCGTGATCCTGCTCTGGCAGCACGTCTTCCAGAGCCAACAGCGGCGCCGCCACCTCTCCCAGCGCGGCACGGCCGACGCTGTCTGCCAACAGCAGCGCCGGCGCACAGTCCTGCACGATATAGTGCAGCCGCTCAGCGGGATAAGCCGGATCCAGCGGCACATAGCCGCCGCCGGCTTTCAGGATCGCCAGCAGCGCGACGATCATGTCCGGGCTGCGCGCAGCGCAGACCGCTACGCGGCTTTCCGGCCCCACGCCGCGTGCCGCCAGATGGTGCGCCAGCCGGTTGGCGCGCACGTTCAGTTCCGCATAGCTCAGCGATACCTCGCCCTGAGACAACGCCGGCGCCGTTGGCGTACGCCGCGCCTGCGCTTCAAACAGGGCCGACACGCTCGACGCCGGCGGGAAAGCCCGGTGGGTGCGGTTGCGCTGGTTGAGCAATAGCTCTCGCTCCGCCTGGCTCAGTAAACGTTCGCCGCGCACCGGCGCATTCGGCGCCGCAGCGGCCTGCTGGAGCAGCAACAGCAGATGCTGCGCAGCGCGCAGCATCTGCTCGTCCCCCACCGCGGCGCTGTCGTACACCCAACGGAAAGCGCCGTTGCTTTCACTGATTTGCAGCACCGCCCGGGCGCCGGAGCGTTTAACCGCCGCTGCGCCCTCCTGGGTTTCGTCGAACCCCGGCGCGGTATCGCGGCCCAATAGCGCCACAACGGTTGACCAGGCACGCGAACGCGTGTCCAGGCCGAGCAACGCCGGATGGTAGGCCCGGCGCGCACACGCCTGCTGCCATTCGCGTCGCATCTGCGCCTGCGCCTCGGCGAAGCCCAGCGTCGGATTCAGCGAGATCTGCAGCGGCAGCGTCCAGACCTGATCCGGCTCGCCGATGCCGTCATCCGTCGCGTTCAGCCAGCCAAGTTGGAAATCACTTTCGCCGCCCATCAATCCCAGATACAACGCCAGCCCGGTCAACACCGATTCAACGTCGATCTTGCCCGCGTGTTGCCAGGCCGTCGCCTGCCATGCCGGCCGGGTTTCGCGCTGCCAGGCTACCGGGAACGCCGCCGGGGCAAACTGCGCCAATCGCGGTTGCCAGAAGGCCGCATGGTGCCCACCGGCCGCCTGCATCTCCTCCAGCCGTTTCGCCTGTGAAGGGTCAAGCAACGGCAACCGCTCGCCCACCGTCAGGCCGCGCAGCTGCGCCAGCGCTTCCCCCGGTGCCAGCTCGCCCTCGGCGGTGAACCAGCCCCCGATCCGCACCGTCCCTTCCGCCGTGGCGATATTCCAGCCCGCATCGTCGACGCTGAGCAGCGTACCGGGTGCCGCATCGCCGGCGTCATGCAGCATTTCCAGACGCCCAACGCCCAGCGCCCGGTCGGCCAACAGAATTTTCAGCGCGCAATCGCCCGACGGATGGCCGAGTGACGTCGCGAGGCGCACCAGTTCAGCGGCAGGACGATCCCAGCGGATGAAGCCGGCAGCCGGCGGCAGTCGGCGAAGATCGTAGAAACTGCCGCTGACGTCCGTTTCAGGCTGCGCATGAAGCTGTTGCATCACCTGAGCGATGCTGCCCTCAGGCTGCTCGCAAAGGCTCCGCAGAATAAACTGGAAACGCCGCTGCAAACTCTCAAGCTGGCTTAATGAATGGGCATGCGGCGCATCGGCAAACATGACGTCCAACTCCTGCGCCTGCTGATCTTCGTAAAACAGAATTTGCATATCGCTGACGGCAATGTTGCCGCCGTAATACCAGCGCGTCTTACATCCCCAAAACGGATCGCCATGATCGAAGGAAACGATATTGATGGCGGGGCCAAACCAGGATGAACTCATGGTGCTGCGATCGCGACGAATGTCTTCACCGCGATATAATTGCCGACGAACCACTTTGGCTATTTCCGCCGCGACCTGTTGTGCGAAATCAGCCAGATGACTTTCAGGGTTAATGGCTAAAATCAGTGGTACCACATTCGCGGTCATGCCAATACTGTTTCGCTCTCGCGTACCGGTCACCGGCAGGCTGAAATTCAACAAGGTCTGACCAGTAATACTATGGAAACATAATGCGACGGCCGTCGCCAATATATGAGCGCGATGCACGCCGGCTTTTTCCGCCCCCCGATCAATCGCCGCTATCTCATTTATTGCTAGTGTGTGATTACTGATTTGCATGGACGAATAAGGGACGAGTTTCTCCTGACGCGTCAGGCTATGGGGCGCGGCGAGCGTGTAGTCTTGCCAGAACTGTTTATCGGTAGCGAAGCGGGAAGAGTCGCGGTACTGCAGATCGTGTTCATACAGCCGGGTAAAACTGCAATTGCTGAATTCAGGAATGGTTTTTTTCTCAGCCAATGCGTTGTAATACAGCGCGATACGGCGCATGAACTCTTCGGCGCTGCGGCCATCCACCAGCATGTGGTGAAAACGCCGGTAGAGGATATAGCTGCCCGGCGCCAACGTCAGTAAGGCAAAACCGAACAGGTCCTGATCCAGCGCGGAGATCACGCGATCGGCATCTTGCCGCATCCAGCGCTGCGCCGCTAATTCAGGATATTCGTGGCTGCTGAAATCCTGCACGGCAAGCGGATCATGACTGCGCGCCGCACGGTATTGATAAAGCTCGCCGTCTTGTTCGGTGAAACGGGCCTGCATCGCCGGCGTTTCTTCAACGATCGCGTCTATCGCCTGGCGCAGCAGGGCTATCTGCAACGGCCCTTCTATCGTGCCGTATCCCCACATATTGAACGGCAAGCCTTCAGACATGCTGGCGCTCAGCCAAAGCTCGCGCTGAGCGGTGGTAATTTCATGCAGTTCGACTTTCTCCACCGCAACATGAGCACCCGCACGGAATTCCCCACTCTTCACATCAGTTTGTTTGTTCATAATATTCTCTAGCACGTTTTCATTACGTTAATGAAAGGGACCGTCCGGATTTAGGCAAAGCCTGGCCGCCCGACAGTTCAAGTCAGAATAAAAAAACCGTAGAAAAGTTGGGTCTCCCCCCAACTAAGAAAGGATGTAATGCTTAATCCAGAGGTTCCCCCTGTGCCTCAATTTGCTGAGGTGTGAAGTATAGGAGAGGATATTTTTTTTGGCGAAATGTGCGAAAGGGAATAAATGACCATTTTATTTCCCCGATATTACTCAGGGATGACGAGCGTATTCCGCTTGTATTAATTCGAGATAATTAGGAAGGAACTCATATTGATTATTATTATTCACCATAGTTAATGTGCAACAATGCTTACGATAAGAGCCTCTCCATATCAATAAGTTATACTTTATTGTTTTAATGAAAATAATTTACTTTTTAATTAATTCATTGCCATTTAAAATGAGCGGCGATTTTGCCTGCAGCGCATCTATCGTTTTTTGTTATAACGATGGGAAAAATTATGCTGAAAAATTTCTTCGTTTTTTCGGGCGTCAATCAACGGCACCGTTCCCAACGACAGACGACGTAAAAGGGGCGGCATAGCCCGCCCCGAGAGGTCTTACCACATCAGCCGGCCGATCAACGGCGCGGCCACTACCGTGATAATTCCCGCCAGCATCATCACCAGGCTCGACACTACGCCCTCCTGCGGCCCCAGCTCATAGGCGCGGGCGGTGCCGGCGCCGTGCGACGAGGCGCCAAATCCGGCTCCCTTCGCCAGGCGGCTACGCACCGCCAGGCGCAGGAACAGAATATCGCCCACCGCCATGCCAAATACCCCAGTGATCACCACGAACAACGCCACCAGGTCCGGCTGGCCGCCCATCTGCTTAGCAGCCTCCAGCGCGAATGGCGTGGTGATCGAACGTACCGCCAGGCTGCGCTGCACCTCTTCCGGCAACGTCAGCAGTCGCGCCAGCCACACCGAGCTGTACACCGCCACCAGCACCGCCGTCGTTACGCCGGCGGTCAGCGACAGCCAGTGGCGGCGGATGATATGCAGGTTCTCGTACACCGGCACCGCGAAGGCGATGGTCGCCGGCCCCAACAGCCACAGCAGCCAGTGGGTTTCACCGATGTAGTCCTGATAGGAAATGTGGGTGACCACCAGCAGCAACACCAGAATCATCGGCGTCAGCACCAACGGCATCAGCAGCAGCGTGCGGCGGCGGCGATAGAGTTTCTTGTTGGCGAAGTACAGCGCCAGCGTCGCCAGAAAACAGGCCAAGCTAAGGATGAAATCATTCATGGCGCTGCTTCCGTCGCTGCAGCCAAATCTCCAGCCGATACACCCTGTCCACCACCAGCCCGGTGGCGCCCAGCGTCAGCATAGTGCTAACCGCGATCACCAGAAAGATCTTCCAGCCCTCGACCATCAGCAGCTGGGCATAGTTGACCACCGCCACCACCGCCGGCACGAAAAACAGCAGCATTTCCGCCAGCAGCCAGCGGGAACCGGCCTTGACCCAGCTCAGCGGCAGAATGCGCAGCAGGATCAGCGCCAACAGCATCAGCATGCCGACGATATTGGCGGGAAGCGGCAGGTGGAATTGTTGCACCAGACGATCGGCGATCAGGAACAGCGCCGCATACAACGCCACCTGAATCGGCACCTGCAAACGGGTCAGCAGGGAGGGGGCTACGCGGCGTAACGCCAGAGACATGAAAGATGACCTCAAACAATAAATTGACGGCCTACAGTATACGCAGCCGGGAAACCACGCCTGAAATGAATTAAAATTATCGACATCATGCCGTCTGGGAATAGTTTCCCACCGGTAGCGTCCCCAAGGAGAACCCTAACGTGGATGTCCGCACCCTGCGCTACTTCGTTGAAGTGGTGCGCCAGCAAAGCTTCACCCGCGCGGCGGAAAAACTGTTCGTCACCCAGCCCACCATCAGCAAGATGCTGCGGCATCTGGAGGAGGAGCTGGAGTGCACGCTGCTGATCCGCGAAGGCCGCAAGCTGCGTCTGACCGACAGCGGCCAAGCGGTGTATCAGCGCGGCCTGACGATCCTCGACGAATTCCGCCAGTTGGAGGCGGAGCTGGAAGACATCGGTTCAGTGAAAAAAGGGGTGCTGCGGCTCGGCATTCCGCCGATGGTCGGCAGGCAGATCGCCGATCTGATCCGCCGTTTTCGCCAGACCTACCCCGGCATCGAATTAAAAATTTCCGAACTGGGCGGGCTGTCGGTCGAGCAGGCGGTGATGTCCGGCGAGCTGGATCTGGCGATGACGGTGCTGCCCTTCGATTCGGAACAGCCGCTGACCTTTCTGCCGCTGCTGGGCCATCCGATGTGCGTGGTGGCGCCGCGCACGCCGCAGTGGCTCAATCGCACCCGCATCAATATCGCCGAATTGGCCGACAGCCCAATCCTGATTTATAACGAGGACTTCGCGCTGTACAAGATGCTGATGAAGGCGTTTAGCCAGGCCGGTTTTGAGCCGCAAATCGCGGTGCGCAGCGGCCAGTGGGACTTCCTCGCCTCGATGGTGCAGGCCGGCGTGGGCATCGCCATGCTGCCGGAACCGGTCTGCCGCTGGCTGGACAAGGAAAACCTGGTTTGGCTGCCGCTGGAGCCGCGCATGGAGTGGCGGGTCGGGCTGATCTGGCGGCAGGGCAGCTATCTGTCACACAGCGCGCAGGCCTGGATCGCCTGCTGCCGCGACTACTGGCCGCCGGTCAAGTAGCCAAAAAAACAAGGGCCGCACAGGCGGCCCTTCAGGACAGAAATAAGAGGAAAAACGTTTATTCCTCGTCTGAAGTTTACCCTTCGCGCTCGATCAGCAGCGCTTCGAGCAAGTCGAGATCGTGCAGCAGTTTTTGCAGCGTCTCGTTGCTGATTTTCTGCGTGGCGCGCAGGTGGTACAGCTCGCCGCGCTCGGCGCGCAGCGCCGTCAGGCGGAAACGCCGCTCGAGGTTTTCCATCGCCAGCGCATTCTCGATGTCGTCTTTCGAGGCGATGCGCCGCCGCAGCATGCCCGTCACCCGCGAGCTGACCTCTTTCAATACCTGCGGATCGAGGTTCTCTTCGGTATCGGCAACCAGGCGCTCTTCCATTTTATTCACGCTCTCGATCGCCACTTCGGCCGCCATGGCGATCGCCATGCGCTCTTCCTGCTTGCTGGCGCTCTTGTCGGTGACCTGCACGCCGCGCAGCAGCAGCGGCAACGCCAGCACGCCGACGATCAACGACAGCAGGATCACCCCGGCGGCGATAAACACCAGTTGATAGCGCGCCGGGAAGGCGGTGCCGTCACTCAACAACAGCGGTATCGACAGCACACCGGCCAGGGTAATCGCCCCGCGCACCCCGGCGAACGACGCCACCCACAGCTCACGCGTGCTGTAATCGCCGAACTGCAGCGGGCGCTTTTTCATAAAGCGGTTGCTGGTTTTCTTCATTACCCACAGCCAGGTGAAGCGCAGCACCAGCAGCGCGGCGTAGATGGTGGCCACGTCGGCGAACAGGTACCAGGTCTGAATCGTCGGATCCAGCTCCGCCTGCAGGATAGAGGTCTCGAGAATGCCCGGCAGCTGCAGGCCCAACATGATGAACACCATGCCGTTGAACACGAACTCCAGCATCGCCCATACGCTGTTGGCGCGCAGGCGCATCGCCAGCGGCGCGTTGCGGATCACGCCGGACTGGCTGATGGTCATCCCCGCCGCTACCGCCGCCAGGATGCCGGAGACGCCGATATGTTCGGCGATCAGATAAGAGGCGAACGGCAGCAGCAGCAGGAACACGATCTGGGTCGCCGGATCGTCGCCGCTCCAGCGGCTCATCACCCGCAGCGATTTACTGTAGGTCCAGGTGACCGCCACACCGGCCAGCAGGCCGCCGATCGCCACTTTGAGGAACTCCAGGGTTGCGCCGCCCACGGTGAACACCATGGTGCCCATCGCCACCGCGATGGCGAACTTGAGCGACACCAGGCCGGAGGCGTCGTTCATCAGCGCCTCGCCCTCGAGCACGCCCATGATCGGCTTGGGAATGCGCCCTTTACCGACGATGCCGGACAGCGCCACGGCGTCGGTCGGCGACAGCACCGCCGCCAGCGCGAAGGCCGCCACCAGCGGAATGCCCGGCACCATGGCGTAGATCAGATAGCCAACGCCGACCACGGTGATCAGCACCAGCACCAGCGCCAGGCCGAGGATTTCACGCCCGTGATGCAGGAACTCGCGCGTCGGCGTTTTCCAGCCGTCGGCGAACAGCAGCGGCGGGATGAACAGTACCAGGAACAGTTCGGGATCAAAGTCGACGTGCAGCCCGAAGTGCGGCCAGGCCAACAGCGCCCCGATGGCGATTTGCATCAGCGGCAGCGGCACCTGGAACGGCAACATGCGCGTCACCACCCCGGACAGGGAGACCACCAGGATCAAAATGAGGATTGTAAAAAAGATTTCCATGCTTTCCTTAGACTCTACGATTCAGACGACATCGGCTCAGGGCCTGCGTTGGTCCCGATAGTAGATCACTTTTTTTACAGCGGTTAAAGCTTGTTGTGCCTTTCAAAACGCGGTGCAGAGCAGAAGAAGACTTATCTTAAGAAGGGAGATGCCGTGCATGCTTCCCCCGCCCGCCGGGCGAGGGAAACGAGGCGTGATTAAATCGCCCAGCCGCCGGCGTAAAACGCCACCAGCGCTACGGCGATCAGCACGGTGCCGATGTTCAGCTTGCGCCATTCGCCGGAGAAGATGCGGCCGATGACCAGCGAGCTGAAACCCAGCATGATGCCGGTGACGATGTTGCAGGTCAGCACGATGAATACCGCGCACAGCAGGCCGGCCATCGCATCGACGAAGTCGTTGAAGTCCAGCTTGGTGACGTTGCTCAACATCAGCAGGCCGACGTACATCAACGCCGGTGCAGTGGCATAGACCGGCACCAGATAGGCCAGCGGCGACAGGAACAGGATCAGCAGGAACAGAATGCCGACCACGGTGGCGGTCAGGCCGGTCTTGCCGCCCGCGGCGGTGCCGGCGGCGGACTCGATGTAGACGGCGGCGGGTGCGGCGCCCACCAGGCCGGAGAAGATGCTGCTCAGGGAATCCGAGGTCAGCGCCTTGCCACCGCTGATGATCTGCCCGTCTTTATCCAGCAGGTTGGCCTGCCCGGCCACCGCGCGGATGGTACCGGTGGCGTCGAACACCGCGGTCATCACCAGCGCCAGCACGCTCGGCAACACCACCGGCTGCAGCGCGCCCATGATATCCAGGCTGAAGATCAACGATTTGCCGTCAGCGTCCGCCAGGCTCGGCATGGCGAACAGCCCCTGGTATTTCACCGCCGGATCGAAGATCAGACCGATGATGGAAATGGCGATGATCACCAGCAGAATGCCGCCGGGCACGCGCAGTTTCTCCAGCCCGAAGATCACCGCCAGACCGACCAACGTCATCACCACCGGGAAGGAGGTGAAGGCACCGAGCGCTACCGGCAGGCCATCCAGCGGGTTCTTCACCACCAGGCCGACGCCGTTGGCGGCGATCAGCAGCAGGAACAGGCCGATGCCGATGCCGGTGCCGTGCGCCACGCCCATCGGCAGGTTGCGCAGGATCCAGGCGCGAATGCCGGTCACCGAGATGACGGTAAACAGCACGCCCATCAGGAACACTGCGCCCAGCGCCACCGGGATGCTGATGTGTTGGCCCAGCACCAGGCTGAACGCGGTGAAAGCGGTCAACGAGATCGCACAGCCGATGGCCATCGGCAGATTAGCCCACAACCCCATCAACAGCGATCCCAGACCAGCCACCAGGCAGGTGGAGACGAACACCGCCGCCGGCGGGAAACCCGCCTTGCCCAGCATGCTCGGCACTACGATCACCGAGTACACCATCGCCAGGAAGGTGGTCAGCCCCGCCACCACTTCCTGGCGCACGCTGCTGCCGCGCGCGGAAATTTTAAAATAGCCATCAAGCCCGCCGGTTGGTTTTGCGGCGTGGTTCGCTTGAGAGTTCGACATAGGTTACTTCCCCTGTGTTTCATGAATCGGCCCGTCGCAGCAGGCCTGTAATCTCGCCCGCGCCTGATCGCCACGTAATCGTTTACGTCACGTTCCGCTTCCTTGCCCTTCCGTCGCACCGCCAACGGCGATGCGCACCAAGGCAAACGTTTAACTCGCAGCGCGCGGTACGGGTGATTTATGGTGGTTTATTCAAGGCAAACGATTATCCTGCCTTCCCTAGCGTCTAATCAACTAAAGATCGCGGCAAATTATGCAGAAAATGACGGGAATGGCTTCTGCACGAAAAGACGGGGCGACCGGACGCCCCGAGCGACATCTTCCACGACGACATTATTGCGTCTGCACCGCACTGGGATCCATGTACATCAGCTCCCAGATATGGCCGTCCAGATCCTGGAATCCGTGGCCGTACATCACGCCATAATCCCGCGGCTGGTGGTAGGTATTGCCGCCGCCGGCGATCGCCTTGCGCACCAGTTCGTCGACCGCCGCCCGGCTGGGTTGCGACAGACAAACCAACACCTCGGTGGCCTGCCTGGCGTCGCCGATCGGATTTGGGGTAAACATGCTGAATTTGTCGTGGGTCAGCAGCATCACGTAAATCGTATCGCTGACCACCATGCAGGCGGCGGTATCGTCGGTAAATTGCGGGTTGAAACTGAATCCCAACTGGGTGAAAAACGCCATCGAGGCGGGCAGATCGCGTACCGGCAGATTAACGAAGATTTGCGTAGCCATGGGCTACCTCCGATGAAGAATGACCTCATCGAGTATAGCCCATCGCTTTAACTCAGCAGATCGTAAGGGCCGCCCTGCTCCAGCGCCCGTTGATAGGCCGGCCGGGCATGAATGCGCTGCAGGAAGCCGCGCAGTTTCGGGCAATTGTCCAGCGCACCGCGCGCCGCCATCGCCTCCAGCGGGAAACTCATCTGGATGTCCGCCGCACTGAAGTCGTTGCCGACGAACCAGCTGCCCTTGTTCAGGTACTGCTCAAGGTACTCGCAGTGCGGCGCGATCTGCTTGTCGAGGTATTCGCGCTGCACGCCTTTGCCGATCGCGCCCGCCACCGGCCGCAGCAGCCACGGGATCGGCGGCTGGCCGAGACGGCTGAACACCAGTTTCATCACCAACAGCGGCATCAGCGATCCTTCCGCGTAGTGCAGCCAGTAGCGGTATTGCTGACGCGCGTGGAAATCGGTCGGCATGAACATGCCTTGCGCGTCATAGGCTTCCTGCAAATATTCGATAATGGCGCCGGATTCCGCCAGCGTCAGATCGCCGTCGACGATCACCGGCGATTTGCCCAGCGGGTGGATCTTTTTCAGCGCCGGCGGCGCCAGCATGGTGTTCGGATCGCGCTCGTAGCGTTGCACCTGATAGGGCACGCCCAACTCTTCCAGAAACCACAGAATGCGCTGCGAACGCGAGTGATTGAGATGATGAACAATGATCATGACGAGGCTCCTGTCCGTTGCCACACCAGCTCGCCAACCTGCAAGCCGTTGCCGAGCTGCAGCGGAACCGTGCGCAACGTCAGCCGATCGCCGCTGAAAGCGTAAAAGCGTACCTGACGGCTGCCGATCCAGTTGGGGAACGAACAGCCTTCGACCTGATGCACCACCTGCAGCTCGCTTTCCTCCACCTGATAGCGGCCGAAGTAGCAAATCATATTGATGAAAGCGGTATGGATCTCGCGTTCGGACCCCTGCGCCAAATCAGCGGCGGCGAAACGCGGCCGCACGGCGCTGTAGAGCTGCGCCGCCATCGTGCCATTGGCCTCATAGTGGATGCGCCCCAACACCTGCTCACCCAGCGGATAATTCAACTCGCCATCCTGATTTTTAAACGCCGACGACACCAGCGCCCAGCTGCCGATAAACGCGTTTACCGTCATCAGTCTTCTCCGGTTAAGGATCGTCTGTAAAGGGTAGTGATGATTTTTACCGCGCGCCAGCGGGTGAAAAACAATCAATTTATTTGAATGAAATACTCAAAACTCTCCGATTTTTTATTCCGACCTGCCGCACTACTATTTAACACATCGAGAGAAAACGAGCTCTCACCCAATCAATACGCTGAGGAATACATCATGAAAAACGTCAAAATTTTTGCTACCGCTGCACTGCTGGCTACCGCTTCTTTCGCTACCTTCGCCGCTGACCTGCCAACCAGCCAGCCTGCCGCAGACGCTCAGAAAATCGGCGTAGTCTCCGTGAGCGGCGCCGCCAACCTGAGCGCGCTGGAAAGCGAACTGGCCAGCAAAGCCGCCGCATCGGGCGCCAGCTCATACCGCATCGTCGCCGCCGGCGGTCAGAACAAACTGTACGGCACCGCAGAAATCTTCAACTGATCGTCTGATCGTCGAACAGCTAACCGACGGAAGAAAGAAGCCCCGCAAGGGGCTTTTCTCGTTTTAGCGGGCATCAAAGCGTGCCGCCAGCTTCTGCAGGCGAAACTGCTCGGTGATGTAATCGACGAATACCCGGGTTTTGGTCGGCAAAAATTTGGTGGTGGGAAAATAGAGGTAGACGCTGCCGCGATCGACATACCAGCCCGGCAGAACCCGCACCAGACGGCCTCTTTCCAGATAAGGCGCCGCATTCGGCATGCCGATCAGCGCGATGCCCACCCCCATCTCCGCCGCCCGCGCGGCCGCTTCCGGTTCGTTGACCGTCATCGTGACCGACATCGCCGGCGCCCGCTGCTCATTGACCGCGTTGCGCAGCGGCTGATGGCGGATACGCCCGGTTTGCGGCGAGCGGATAAAGATGCCCGCATGTTCCGCCAACTGCTCCGGCTCCGTCAGCAGCGGCCGCTGCCGCAGATACTCCGGCGAGGCCACCAACACCCCATGAGCCGGCGCCAGCTCACGCGCGATGATGCCCTGCGCCAATTCGATGCCGCCGCCCAATGCCGCATCGAAGTGCTCACCGATCAGATCGACCTGACGGTTGTCGAAATGCCAGTCCGGCACGATCGCCGGATAACGCGCCAGAAAGTCCGGCAGCATCGGCAAGACGAAATGCAGACCAAAGGCGGTGCCCATGCTGACCTTCAGCCCGCCGGCCGCCGCGCCGCCGCCGCTGCTCAGCCCTTTCAATGCGCACTGGATCGATTGCAATCCGCCGCTCACCTCGCTGAGAAAACGCTCCCCCGCCTCGGTGAGGATCAGCTTGCGGGTATTGCGCTGAAACAGCCGCACGCCAACCACCGCTTCCAGCCGGGTGACATTCTTGCTCACCGCCGCCGGGCTGATGCCCAGCTTGCGGCCGGCGGCGGAAAAGCTGCCGTTTTCCGCGCTGCTGACGAAGCACTCCAGATGTCCCAGCATGTTTTTCCTCTATGGATTTTAAACTTATGGTTTGAACTGATTATAGCTCTTTGTGGCTAGTTACCGTGCGGGCGATCCCAGATACTGGCCGTAACGGTTTTCCCTTACCCACTCTGGAGACACAGCATGACCACAGCACAAACTCTGCAAGGTAAAGTCGCATTCGTTCAGGGCGGCTCGCGCGGCATCGGCGCCGCCATCGTTAAACGGCTGGCGAGCGAAGGCGCCGCCGTCGCCTTTACCTACGCCGCCTCGGCCGATCGCGCCGACGCGGTGGTGAACGCCATCACAGCCGCCGGCGGCAAAGCCCTCGCCATCAAGGCCGACAGTGCCGATGCGGCGGCGCTGCAGCAGGCGGTGCGCCAGGCGGTGAACCTCTTCGGCAACCTGGATATTCTGGTGAATAACGCCGGGGTATTTACGCTGGGCGGCACCGAAGAGCTGGCGCTGGACGACCTGGACCGCATGCTGGCGGTCAACGTGCGCAGCGTGTTCGTCGCCAGCCAGGAAGCGGCGCGCCACATGAACGACGGCGGCCGCATCATCCACATCGGCAGCACCAACGCCGAGCGCGTGCCGTTCGGCGGCGCCGCGGTCTATGCGATGAGCAAATCGGCCCTGGTCGGTTTGACCAAAGGCATGGCGCGCGATCTCGGCCCGCGCGGCATCACCGTCAATAACGTGCAGCCCGGCCCGGTGGACACCGAGATGAACCCGGACGCCGGCGAGTTCGCCGATCAACTCAAGCAGTTGATGGCGATCGGCCGCTACGGCAAAGATGAAGAGATCGCCGGCTTCGTCGCCTACCTGGCCGGCCCGCAGGCGGGTTATATCACCGGCGCCAGCCTGAGCATCGACGGTGGTTTCTCGGCGTAACCGTCCCTAAAATGCAAAAAGCCCCTTGCGGGGCTTTTTTGTTGGCTGTAAACGGCCGGATATCAGAACGGAATATCGTCGTCGAAATCCATTGGCGGTTCGTTGCTGGTCGCCGGTGCGCTGTTCTGCGCCGGACGAGACTGCTGCTGGCCGCCGCTGAACTGGTTGCCGCCCTGTGGCTGCTGAGGCTGGCCCCAACCGCCCTGGCCGCCGGCAGACTGACCGGCCGGTGCGCCGCCGCCCTGGCGGCCGCCCAACATCTGCATGGTGCCGCCGACGTTAACCACGATCTCGGTGGTGTAACGATCCTGGCCGCTCTGATCCTGCCATTTGCGCGTCTGCAGGGAGCCTTCGATGTAAACCTGAGAGCCTTTGCGCAGGTATTCGCCCGCCACTTCGGCCAGTTTGCCGAACAGCACGACGCGGTGCCACTCGGTCTTCTCTTTCTGTTCGCCGGTCGCTTTGTCACGCCAGCTTTCGGAGGTCGCCAGGGTAATGTTGGCCACTGCGCCGCCGTTCGGCATGTAACGGACTTCTGGATCCTGACCCAGATTCCCGACCAGAATTACTTTGTTTACGCCTCTGCTGGCCATGAGCACTTCTCCCGATGATTGATTTCTACACAGTATAAACGCGTCAGTTTACCACGCTGAGTACGAAACCACACCCGTGTTGATAAGTGCGAATTGCATTCCAGAATTGTCTTTTCGATCGACCTTGTTGCATTCGCATACTGGATATTCATTCAGGTTTTTTTGTGTCATAATTATGCGTTTCGACCAGGCTGTGCCGGTTTTTTGCGAGATCCATCACAAAATCCCCCGCAAAAATCGCGACAGGCGCGGTGTATCATCAAGACGGGAAGTGTAAATGGACAATATCGAAGTTCGTGGTGCTCGAACCCATAATCTGAAAAACATCAACCTGATTATCCCGCGTGACAAACTGATCGTCGTCACCGGCCTGTCCGGTTCCGGCAAGTCATCGCTGGCTTTCGATACGCTGTATGCCGAAGGGCAGCGGCGCTATGTCGAATCGCTCTCCGCCTATGCGCGCCAATTCCTGTCGTTGATGGAAAAGCCGGACGTCGATCATATCGAAGGCCTGTCGCCGGCGATCTCCATCGAACAGAAATCCACCTCGCACAACCCGCGCTCCACGGTCGGCACCATCACCGAGATCCACGACTACCTGCGCCTGCTGTTCGCCCGCGTCGGTGAGCCGCGCTGCCCGGATCACCATGTACCGCTGGCGGCGCAGACCGTCAGCCAGATGGTCGACAATGTGCTGAGCCAGCCGGAAGGCAAACGCCTGATGCTGCTGGCGCCGGTGGTGAAAGACCGTAAGGGCGAGCACACCAAAACGCTGGAAAACCTGGCCGCCCAGGGCTATATCCGCGCTCGCATCGACGGTGAAGTGTGCGATCTGTCCGATCCACCGAAGCTGGAGCTGCAGAAGAAACACACTATCGAAGTGGTGGTCGACCGTTTCAAGGTGCGCGACGACATGGCGCAGCGCCTGGCCGAATCGTTCGAAACCGCGCTGGAGCTGTCCGGCGGCACCGCGGTAGTGGCGGATATGGACGACGAAAAAGCGGACGAGCTGCTGTTCTCCGCCAACTTCGCCTGCCCGATCTGCGGCTACAGCATGCGCGAGCTGGAACCGCGCCTGTTCTCCTTCAACAACCCGGCCGGCGCCTGCCCGACCTGCGACGGCCTGGGCGTGCAGCAGTTCTTCGATCCGGATCGCGTGGTGCAGAACCCCGAGCTGTCGCTGGCCGGCGGCGCGATCCGCGGCTGGGATCGCCGCAACTTCTATTACTTCCAGATGCTGCGCTCGCTGGCGGAGCACTATGAGTTCGACGTGGAAGCGCCGTTCAACACCCTGAGCGCCAACGTGCAGAAGGCGGTGCTGAGCGGTTCCGGCAAAGAGTCGATCGAATTCAAATACATCAACGATCGCGGTGACACCACCGTGCGCCGCCATCCGTTCGAAGGCGTGCTGCACAACATGGAGCGCCGCTATAAAGAGACCGAGTCCAGTGCGGTGCGCGAAGAGCTGGCGAAGTTCATCAGCAACCGACCGTGCGCCTCATGCCACGGCACCCGCCTGCGCGAAGAAGCCCGCAACGTGTTCGTCGAAGACACTACGCTGCCGGAGATCTCCGATCTGAGCATCGGCCACGCGATGACCTTCTTCCAGAACATGAAGCTCAGCGGCCAGCGCGCCAAGATCGCCGAAAAAGTGCTGAAAGAGATCGGCGATCGCCTGAAATTCCTGGTGAACGTCGGCCTGAACTACCTGTCGCTGTCCCGTTCGGCGGAAACGCTCTCCGGCGGCGAAGCGCAGCGTATCCGCCTCGCTAGCCAGATCGGCGCCGGCCTGGTGGGCGTGATGTACGTGCTGGATGAGCCGTCGATCGGCCTGCACCAACGCGACAACGAGCGCCTGCTGGAAACGCTGATCCACCTGCGCAACCTCGGCAACACGGTGATCGTGGTGGAGCATGACGAAGACGCCATCCGCGCCGCCGACCATGTGATCGACATCGGCCCCGGCGCCGGCGTGCACGGCGGCCAGGTGGTGGCGGAAGGCACCGTCGACGACATCATGGCGCAGCCGGAGTCGCTGACCGGCCAGTTCCTCAGCGGTAAACGCGAGATCGCCATTCCGGCGCAGCGCGTGCAGGCCGATCCGACCAAGGTGCTGAAGCTGAGCGGCGCGCGCGGCAACAACCTGAAAGACGTGACGCTGACGCTGCCGGTCGGTCTGTTTACCTGCATCACCGGCGTGTCCGGCTCCGGCAAATCGACGCTGATCAACGATACGCTGTTCCCGATCGCCCAGCGCCAGCTCAACGGCGCCACCATCGCCGAACCGGCGCCGTTCCGCGAAGTGACCGGCCTGGAGCATTTCGACAAGGTGATCGACATCGATCAGAGCCCGATCGGCCGCACGCCGCGCTCCAACCCGGCCACCTACACCGGTATCTTCACTCCGGTGCGCGAGCTGTTCGCCGGCGTGCCGGAATCACGCAGCCGCGGTTACACGCCGGGCCGTTTCAGCTTCAACGTCAAGGGCGGGCGCTGTGAAGCCTGCCAGGGCGACGGGGTGATCAAGGTCGAGATGCACTTCCTGCCGGACATCTACGTGCCGTGCGACCAGTGCAAGGGCAAACGCTATAACCGCGAAACGCTGGAAGTGAAGTACAAAGGCAAGAGCATCCACGAAGTGCTGGAGATGACCATCGAAGAAGCGCGTGATTTCTTCGACGCGGTGCCGGCGCTGGCGCGCAAGCTGCAGACCCTGATGGATGTCGGCCTGTCCTACATCCGCCTCGGCCAGTCGGCCACCACGCTCTCCGGCGGTGAGGCGCAGCGCGTGAAGCTGGCGCGCGAGCTGTCGAAACGCGGCACCGGCCAGACGCTGTATATCCTCGACGAACCGACCACCGGTCTGCACTTCGCCGATATCCAACAGCTGTTGGCGGTGCTGCATCAGCTGCGCGATCAGGGCAACACCATCGTGGTCATCGAGCATAACCTGGACGTGATCAAAACCGCCGACTGGATCGTCGATCTGGGGCCGGAAGGCGGCAGCGGCGGCGGCGAGATCCTGGTCGCCGGCACGCCGGAAACGGTCGCCGATTGTGAAAAATCGCACACCGCGCGCTTCCTGAAACCGCTGCTGGCAAAATAACGGCGGGTTATTCTCTCAACGAGGCGGAATCGTCCGCCTCATTTTTTTAATGTTCCGCACTTTTCGCCGAGAAACACCTATCGCTTTAGTGATTGGCATAATATGCCGATTTTTTGCTTCTTCTGAATCATGCCTTTAAAAACAGGCAGTTTCTTCACCTCGAAAAATAAAATCCCTCCTGAATGCCGCCTGTTTGCCTTTTGTTTATTCCCCATGCGCTTCACTATTCCGATGAAATAACGCCGCGCCTGTGCACCGCGCGCATATTAATCAATATAAACATAGCGTTTATAAATAGCCTTCAATAAATGAATGGGCCTATTGGCTCGTACTTTCAATGGGATGATATAAAAGGTGTTTAACGTGGATAATAAATTGGGAACCTCTGCCGCCGCGCTGTTATTGTTTTTCCCCCTCGCCGGTCAGGCGCAAGACGGCGAAGCGTCTTTGACGCTCGCCGGCGGTCTCGCCGTCGCCCCCGCCTATGAAGGCTCTTCTTTTTACAGTATTGAACCTCTGTATCAGGTGAATGCCGGCTATCAAAACGCCAACTGGGGAGAGTTCAGCGCGGGCAGCGAAGGGGCGCGCTGGCAATTTCCGCTGGCCGGGCCCATCGGCATCGCGCTGTTGCTTAACTATGACGCCGGTCGTGACGAAGAAATCAGAACCTTGCGCGGCCGCAACACCCGGCTCAAAGGCATGGGAAAACTGGGTGGCGCACTGGAGGCCGGCGCCGAGCTAAGCTACCAATTCGATCCCTTCCGCGCCTATGTCAAAGGGATGCAGGCGACACGCAAACGCAGCTACGGCGGGGAAGAACTGGGCCACACCACCTATGTGGAAACCGGGCTCACCGGGCAATATCCGCTCAGCGAACAGCTGACGTTGATCGGCAACCTCTCCACCACCTGGGCCAACAGCGGCTATCAACGCGGCTATTTCGGCGTAACGTCGCAGCAGGCTCAACGCAGCGCCTTTAGCGCTTATCGGCCGGGCAGCGGATTTAAGGACGCCACGCTCACCGCCGCCCTCAATTATCAGTGGCGGCCGAACGTCGCTTTCCAGGCCGGGGTCGGCGTGACCCGTCTGCTGGGCGATGCGGCCGACAGCCCTATCGTCGAGAAAACCACCTCGGGCATGGCCTTCACCAGCGCCAGTTACAGCTTCTGAGGTTGTTGCCCAGGGTCTGTGCAGGCAGGGAAAACGTCGCGGTTAAAAAATGAACTATAGTTTAGCTGATTGTTAGGTAAACGGATGGATAATTAAGCATTGATTATTTACCTGACAATGTCAGGCGTGACTCCCTCTTATTAAGGATATTTTATGTGTCAACATCATGCGACAGAGAGCCGCAATTTCACCGCATTTCGGCATCGATGGGAAATGCCCATGATCTGGCTGTCGGCGATAATTACGTTGCTCGGTTTTTTATTTGGTATCGCCGCCGTCGTGGTAAATACGGATGGCACTGCACTTGGATTGGGAGACGACGCCAAGGAAACATTGGATACCCTCAGCCTGCTTGCGTTATTACCGCTGATCCCGATCGCTTTCTATATTTATCGTTTCTATCTCGCCGCACAGGCGAAATCCAACGCCTTGCGCATCGGGCCGGCGCAATTTCCGGAATTATTTGCGCTGTATCAGGATATCGGCCGGCGGCTGGAACTCAAGACGCTGCCCAAGCTTTATCTGACCAACGGCAACGGCGTGGTCAACGCCTTCGCGCTGGAGTGCAATCGCCGCCAGCGCTACGTGGTGATCCATTCTGAAATCGCCATGCTGATGCCTACCGCGCCGGAGATCGTGGAGTTCGTGCTGGCGCATGAGCTGGCCCACCACAAACTGCGCCATGTGTCGCTGTGGCGTCTGGCGATCGGCGTCGTGCCGCAGTCGCTGCTGCTGCCCGGCCTGGCGACGACTCGCGCACAGGAGTATTCCGCCGATCGCGTGGCGCTCGCGGTGTGCCCGAACTACGCCAACACGGTGCGGCTGCTGGCCGTCGGCCCCTGGATGCAACATGGCGTGAACCCGCAGGCCTGGCTGGAACAGTGTGAAGACGAGAATAAAGAGCTGTTTGTCCGCATCAGCAATCTGCTGTCAGACCATGCGGTGATGGTTAAACGCTTCAAGGCGCTCAAAGACATTGAGATGCACGGCTTCGAGCGCCACGGCAGCATGTTTTAACCCGCTCCGGCGCGCCTACAGCGTTTTCAGCACGCGCGCCGGATTCCCGCCCACCACGCAGTTGGCCGGCACGTCTTTAGTGACCACGGCGCCGGAGGCCACAACCGCATTATCGCCGATGGTTACGCCCGGATTGATCACCGCACGCCCGCCGATCCACACGTTGTCGCCAATCCTGACCGGCTTACCAAACTCCGCCCCGCCGACGCGAGTCTCGGCATCCAGTGGATGAGTGGCGGTGTAGATATGCACGCCCGGCGCCAGCAGGCAGTTGTCGCCGATATGCACCTCGCATACGTCGAGGACCACGCAGTCGAAGTTGGCGTAGAAATTCTTGCCGAGATAGATGTTATAGCCGTAGTCGCAACGGAACGTCGGCTCGATGGTGCCGCCCTGATAGCGGCCCAGCAGCTCATCCAGCCACTGCTTACGCAGCTCGCCCTCTTCCGGCGAGGAGTGGTTGTAGCGATGCGTCAGTTGGCGTGCGCGCCGGCGTTCGCTGCGCAGCAGTTCATCGCCGGCATCGTACAGCTCTCCGGCGATCATCTTGCGCTTTTCTTCGCTGATGGCCATATCGGCCTCCTTAATCCGCGTTGCTTGAAGGCTCAAGCGTAGTCGCTTTAGCCTGACGATAAAAAGGGAACGTTCCCAAATCAGGACCACGATCACGGTTTAAGACGAAAGAGCGGGAAAACGGGCGCCGCCGCCGCCCGGCAATCAGGCGCGCAGTTCCTGGCGCACGTGTTCGGGCAGGCCTTCCACCACCAGCTGATAAGAGCTGTCGATCAGCGTGTAAAACTGCGAGTTCGGCAGGTTGCCGTCGAGGAACACCGTATTCCAGTGCGCCTTGTTCAGACCGTCGCAGGCAACGATCTCCGGATGGTGTTCGCGCAGGCTTTCCGCCAGCTCTGGGCTGGACTTGACCGCCAGCGCCGGCCGACCTTCCACCTCGCACACCATGGCGAACATCACGTCGCCCACCTTGATCTGGCTGGCCTGCCACTGGTTTTGGTCGCTTTGTTCCGCGCCCGGCTTCGCCATACAGTACTCCAGCAATGCGCTGTTATTCATTGGGTTACTCCCCCTGTAATGTGGCCACAATACGGCGTGCTCCGCCGTGGATGCGGTGCTCCCCCAGCCAGATGCCCTGCCATGTGCCCAGCATCAGCCGCCCGTGCCTGACGGGCAGTGTCAAGGAAGCGCCCAGCAGCGAGGATTTGATGTGCGCCGGCATGTCGTCCGGCCCTTCGTAGTCATGCTGATAGGGTGCGTTTTCCGGCACCTGACGCAGGAAATGCTGCTCCATATCGGCTCGCACCGTGGGATCGCAGTTCTCGTTGAGCGTCAGCGAGGCCGAGGTATGCTGCAGCAACAGATGCAGCAGGCCGGTTTGCAGGCGGTGTAAGTGGGTTAACTGGTTGGCGATCTCGTCGGTAACCAGATGAAAGCCACGCGCTTTTGCGCTGAGGATTAGCGTTTGCTGATGCCACATGAGTGAGCGCCCCTCAATCAGTATATTCTCTCTCCGGTTTGCGGCAACTTCGGCGGCGCGCCGGCAATAAAAAAGGAGCGATATCGCTATCGCTCCTCGATCAACGTCCGTTCAGACTAACAGGCGTTACTGCACCGCGGCAAACGCCTCGGCCACCTGACGCACGTTGTTGTGGTTCAAACCGGCCACGCACATGCGCCCGCTGTGGATCAGGTAGACGCCAAACTCTTCACGCAGACGATCGACCTGCGCCGCGCTGAAGCCGGTGTAGCTGAACATGCCGCGCTGCGCCAGCAGGTAATCGAAGTTGCGCTGCGGCAGCGCGCTCTTCAGGGTGTCCACCAGCGCATGACGCATCTCGAGAATGCGGGTGCGCATGCTCTCCACTTCATCCAGCCATTGGGTTTTCAGCTGGGCGTCGTTCAGCACTTTGGCCACCAGCTGCGCGCCGAAGTTCGGCGGGCTCGAGTAGTTGCGGCGCACGGTGGCCTTCAGCTGGCCCAGCACGCGCCCGGCCGCTTCTTCGCTTTCGCACACCACCGACAGGCCGCCGACGCGCTCGCCGTACAGCGAGAAGATCTTCGAGAACGAGTTGCTCACCAGGCACGGTAAACCGGCCGCCGCGATGGCGCGAATAGCGTAAGCATCCTGCTCCATGCCGCCGCCGAAGCCCTGATAGGCGATGTCGAGGAACGGAATGATTTCACGTTCGGCGATCACCTTGACCACTTCATCCCACTGGGCGGGGGTCAGGTCGGAACCGGTCGGGTTGTGGCAGCATGGGTGCAGCAGCGCGATGCTGTGCTTCGGCAGCTGTTTCAGCGCGGCAAGCATGGCGTCGAACTTCACGCCCAGGCTTTCGCTGTCGAAATACGGATAGGTATTCACTTTGAAACCGGCGCCGCTGAAGATGGCGACGTGGTTTTCCCAGGTAGGATCGCTGACCCACACCTGCGAATCCGGGAAGTAGCTTTTCAGGAAATCGGCACCCACTTTCAGTGCGCCGGAACCGCCGACGGTCTGAATGGTGGCGATGCGCCCCTGCTGCAGCATCGGGTGCTGCGCGCCGAACAGCAGTTGCTGAATGGCGGAACGGTAAGACTGCAGCCCTTCCATCGGCAGATATACCGAGGCGCCATGCTCGACGCTGTTCAACTGCGCTTGCGCCGCGGCGACCGCCCGCATCTGCGGGATGATGCCCTGCGCATCGTAGTACAGGCCGATGCTCAGGTTCACCTTGTGCGCGCGCGGGTCTTGTTTGAATTTTTCCATCAGCGACAGAATGGGATCGCCGGCATAGGCGTCAACGTTCTGGAACACGGGGTTTTTCTCCTGGTTTATTGTGGTTTTGGGCACAGCGTTACGTTCCTAATATAGACGGAAAACCGCGTTCGGTTTTAGCTTTATCTCGCCACCGGCAATAAACCGTTTTCCTTGATGCGATTGAGCACCACCGCCGTTTTGATATGCGCCACGCTTTTGTGCGGCGATAGCGTCTGGCTGATGAACTCGCTCAGCGCCGGCAGGTCCGCCACCGCCACTTTGAGCAGGTAATCAGCGTCGCCGGTGGTCTTGTAAGCGTCAAGGATCGCGTCCACTTCCTCCAGCATCTGATGAAAGCTGTCGATCTGCTCCTGCGCGTGCGTGATCAGACTGACTTCGATCAGCCCCACCAGCCCCAGGCCGACCGCCTCCGGCGCCAGCCGCGCGTGGTAGCCGCGGATCAGCTGCGCCTGCTCCAGGCTGATGCGCCGCCGCGAACATTGGGAGGCGGAGAGCCCCACCAGCTCGCTCAGCTCCTGATTGGTCAGACGGCCGTTGGCCTGTAACAGCGTCAGGATTTTCATATCAAAATCGTCAATGTTGTACATAGCCACCTGTAAACTGTGTTAATAAATGTTGACGTTACAGCCTACCAGTTTTTTTACCGTTGCCGACGTCACACCCTGGCGCTTAAATCGCGTACAGCAGCAACGCCCGGCGTTTTCGCCGGTAAGCGGCATAAAAAACGGCTAACTCATGCAGGCAAACGACAATTAACGGCGAAGTAACGCATAAAACCACGAATGTATAAAAAGGACGCCAGATGAAAAAGCTACTCCCCCTCGCGCTGCTGCTCGCCGCCGGCAGCGCCGGCGCGCAATCCCACCTGGACAAAGTGCTGCAGCAAAAGACCCTGGAGGTCTGCACCACCGGCGACTACAAGCCCTATACCTTCCTCAAGGAAGACGGCGGCTATGAAGGCATCGATATCGACATGGCGGAATCGCTGGCCAAGAGCCTGGGCGCTAAAGTGAAGTGGGTGAAAACCAGCTGGAAAACCCTGACGCCGGACTTCGCCTCCGGCAAGTGCGATATCGCCATGGGCGGCATCTCCGTCACGCTGGAGCGGCAAAAACAGGTGTTCTTCGCCGACAAGCTGGATACCGACGGCAAAATCCCGCTGGTGCGCTGCACCGACGTAAAGAAATACCGCACTCTCGAACAGATCAACAAACCGTCGGTGCGCCTGCTGGAGCCGGCGGGCGGCACCAACGAAGCCTTCGTGCACGCCTATCTGCCAAAAGCCAAGCTGACGCTGACGCACGACAACATGAGCATTTTCCAGCAGCTGGTGGATCGCAAGGCGGACGTAATGATCACCGACGCCTCCGAGGCGCTGTATCAGCAGAAGCGTTATCCGAAGCTGTGCGCGGTGAATCCGACCAAGCCGATGCAGTACGGCGAGAAGGCTTACATGCTGCCGCGCGACGATTTGAGCTGGAAACTGTATGTGGATCAGTGGCTGCACCTGGCCAAGGCGACCGGAGAGTATCAGAAGATTATCGACAAATGGTTGGCGGTAAAGAAGTAACGCGTTGAGGAACGGGGCCGACGCACGTCGGCCCCTGCGGCGCATCAGTCGCCGATGTATTCCATCGCCACGCGCTGCGTGAGCTTGGTGATCAGTTCATAAGCGCTGATGCCGGTACAGACGGCGATACGCTCGACCGGCAACGCCGGCCCCCACAGCACCGCTTCATCTCCCACCTTATCGGCGGCGTCCGGCCCGAGATCGACCGAAATCATGTCCATCGACACCCGGCCGACGATCGGCACTTCGCGGCCGTTGATCAGGATTGGCGTACCGGTCGGCGCGCTGCGCGGATAGCCGTCGCCGTACCCCATCGCCACCACCCCCAGCCGGGTATCGCGCGGACTTACCCAGGTGCCGCCGTAGCCGACCGCTTCACCGGCCTTGTGTTCGCGCACCGCGATCAGGCTGGATTTCAGGGTCATCGCCGGCTGCAGCCCATGCTCGGCGCCGCTGCCGTTATCCAGCGGCGATACGCCGTACAGAATGATGCCGGGGCGTACCCACTCGTTGTGGGCGGCCGGCCACAGCAACGTGCCGCCGGAAGCGGCGACCGAGCGCTGGCCCGGTTTGCCGCGCGCGAACTGCTCAAAGCAGGCGATCTGTTTCAACGTGGTGTCGGATTCCGGCTCGTCGGCGCGACTGAAGTGACTCATGATATTGACCGGCTGCGCCACGTTGCGGCAGGCGCACAGGCGCTGATAAAACGCCTCCGCCTGCTCGGGGCGCACCCCCAGCCGATGCATGCCGGTATCGAGCTTCATCCACACCGGCACCGGACGCGCCAGCTCGGCCTGCTCCAGCGCTTCGAGCTGTTCGATGCTGTGCACCGCGGTTTCGATGTTGTTCGCCACCAGCACCGGCAGGTCTTCGGCGCTGAAGAAGCCTTCCAGCAGCAGGATCGGTTTGACGATGCCGCCGGAGCGCAGCATCAGCGCTTCGCCGATGCGCGCCACGCCGTAGCAGTCGGCGTCTTGCAGGGTGTGTGCTGTTTCCAGCAGGCCATGTCCATAAGCGTTTGCTTTCACAACGGCAATCAGGCGGCTTTGCGGCGCCTGGCGGCGCACCTGTTGCAGATTATGTCGCAGAGCGCGGCGGTCGATTACAGCGGTTGCCGCTTTCATTTCAGTTCCTTAGCTGATTATTCGTCATCGTATTGTGGCCCCGCGTAGTTGTCGAAACGCGACCACTGGCCGTTAAAGGTAAGGCGCACGGTACCGATCGGGCCGTTACGCTGCTTACCGATAATAATTTCCGCGATCCCTTTCAGATCGCTGTTCTCGTGATACACCTCATCACGATAGATGAACATAATCAGGTCGGCGTCCTGCTCGATAGAGCCGGATTCACGCAGGTCGGAGTTGACCGGGCGTTTGTCGGCGCGCTGCTCCAGGCTACGGTTCAGCTGCGACAGCGCCACCACCGGCACCTGCAGCTCTTTCGCCAGCGCTTTCAGCGAGCGCGAAATCTCGGCGATTTCCAGCGTACGGTTGTCGGACAAGGCCGGCACGCGCATCAGCTGCAGGTAGTCGATCATGATCAGGCTAAGCCCGTCGTGCTCGCGGAAAATGCGCCGCGCGCGCGAGCGCACTTCGGTCGGCGTCAGGCCTGAGGAGTCGTCGATGTACATGTTGCGCTTCTCCAGCAGGATGCCCATGGTGCTGGAAATGCGCGCCCAGTCCTCGTCGTCGAGCTGGCCGGTACGGATGCGCGTCTGATCCACGCGCGACAGCGACGCCAGCATACGCATCATGATCTGCTCGCCGGGCATCTCCAGGCTGAAGATCAGCACCGGTTTTTCCTGGGTCATCGCGGCGTTTTCGCACAGGTTCATGGCGAAGGTGGTTTTCCCCATCGATGGACGGGCGGCGACGATGATCAGATCGGACTTTTGCATGCCCGCGGTTTTCTTGTTGAGGTCCTGATAGCCGGTATCGACCCCGGTCACGCCGTCGTGCGGCTGCTGATACAGCTGCTCGATACGCGACACGGTATCTTCCAGGATGCGTTCGATGCCCTTCGGGCCCTCGTCTTTGCTGGCGCGGTTCTCGGCGATTTGGAAGACGCGGGACTCCGCCAGATCGAGCAGATCTTCACTGCTGCGCCCTTGCGGATCGTAGCCGGCGTCGGCGATCTCGTTAGCGACCGAGATCATCTCGCGCACCACCGCGCGCTCGCGCACGATGTCGGCGTAAGCGCCGATGTTGGCGGCGCTCGGGGTGTTCTTCGACAGCTCGGCCAGGTAGGCGAAGCCGCCGACCGAGTCCAGCTCGCCCTTCTGCTCGAGCGATTCGGACAGGGTGATGAGGTCGATAGGCTTGCTCATCTCCAGCAGACGCTGCATCTCGGTAAAGATCAGGCGGTGCGGACGGCTGAAGAAATCGTTGGCGACCACGCGCTCCGCCACGTTGTCCCAGCGCTCGTTATCCAGCATCAAACCGCCCAACACCGACTGCTCGGCCTCCAGCGAGTGCGGCGGCATCTTCAGCCCTTCCATCTGACGATCTCTGGAACGCTCTCTGGTTTCGTCCGCGTTTGTTTTGTTGGTTGGTTTTTTTCCTGCCATGAAACGTAGTCTTTATCCGGTTGCGAATGAAGGATCCTGACGCGAGAGTATACGTGATTTTTGCGTCATAACCGATGCAAAAAAGGTATTGGCCCCCGCACGGGCGAACTGGATCTCCGCGACTAAAAAGAATAGGGTGAAATCAGACACTCCAACGAGGTAACGACATGGCCAAGCGCATTCAATTCTCCGCCACCGGCGGGCCGGAAGTCTTGCAATACGTTGATTTTACACCGCTCGATCCGGCCGCCGGCGAAGTGCAGATCGAGAACAAGGCGATCGGCATCAACTACATCGACACCTATGTGCGCAGCGGGCTATACGCGCCGGCCAGTCTGCCGAGCGGCCTCGGCACCGAGGCGGCCGGCGTGGTGGTCAAGGTCGGCGCCGGGGTCAGCGCGATCAAACCGGGCGACCGGGTGGTGTATGCGCAGTCGTCGCTCGGCGCTTACAGCGAAATCCACAACGTGCCGGAAGAAAAAGTGGCGCTGCTGCCGCACAACCTGAGCTTTGAACAGGGTGCCGCCTCTTTCTTGAAAGGGTTGACGGTGCACTATCTGCTGCGCCAGACCCACGAAGTGCAGCCGGGTGAAGTGTTCCTGTTCCATGCCGCCGCAGGCGGGGTTGGGCTTATCGCCTGCCAATGGGCCAAAGCGCTGGGCGCGCGCCTGATCGGCAGCGTCGGGTCCGACGAAAAAGCCGCGCTGGCCAAGCAGGCCGGCGCCTGGGCCACCATCAACTACCACAAAGAGGATATCGCCCAGCGAGTAGCCGAGCTGACGCACGGCGAGAAGGTTGGCGTGGTGTACGATTCGGTGGGGCAAAGCACCTGGCAGGCCTCGCTCAACAGCCTGAAGCGGCGCGGTCTGATGGTCAGCTTCGGCAACGCCTCCGGCCCGGTGACCGGGGTCGATCTGGCGCTGCTCAATCAGAAAGGTTCGCTGTATGTCACCCGCCCTTCCCTTAACGGCTACGTGACCAACCGCGCCGAGCTGCAGTACGCCAGCAACGAGCTGTTCTCGCTGATCGGCAGCGGCGCTATTCGGGTGGAAGTGAAAGACGAGCAGAAATTCGCGCTGGCCGACGCCCAACGCGCGCACCAGGTGCTGGAAAGCCGCAGCACCAGCGGTTCCAGCCTATTGATCCCCTGATAACGGCCAAAGAAAAGGGCTCCTTGCGGAGCCCTTTCTGTTACTGCGTTTTGTAGGGGTAGAGCAGAGTCCGCCAGAGACAGGGGTTGCTTCAGCAACACGAATTTTAGTTGTCTCTCACGGTGATGAAATTGGTCGCATCACTGCATCGATAAATATCCTAACAGCCCCGTCCGGCAAAAAACACGCTTTATGTGCCACATCGCGCGGGAAAACTGCCAAGCTGTGATCGCTGCCGCATTAGCGGTGCGGGCGATTGCGCAAGTTTCAGCGCGACTGACTGATTATTCAGCAAAAAATCAGTAGCGTCTGATCTGAGGTTTCTGCATCGAGCGGTAAATCCACACCCCGACCACCGCCAAAATCAGCCACGGCAGCAGCTTAAACACTACCGCGAACAATCCGCCCAACAACATGAACGCCGCCGCCGCCAACAGCGCGGCGAAGATCCCCAGCAGCGAGATGCCGGTCACCATCAGCATCACCACAAAGCCAATGAGAAAGAAGATTTCCAACATGATTGCTCCTTTGCAATACAACGTATCTGCAGAGTGAATTACAAGAAGCGTGCCAGAACGGCGAAAGCGCTAACGCATTGAAATGATTAGACAGGCATCCAGTGATACGCTAAATGCCTGGCGAAAAAGACTAACTATTGGTGAAGTTTTTTGTTAATTACGCCATTTCGACCCGCGGCTGGCGCACCAGCGCCAGCGCCTGCTCCACCACCCGCGCATCGGCGCCCGGTTTATGGGCGTTCTCGCTCAGATGGCGGCGCCACTGACGCGCACCCGGCACGCCCTGGAACAAACCGAGGATGTGGCGAGTGATGTGGCCGAGGTAGGTGCCGTTGGACAGCTCGCGCTCGATATACGGATACAGCGCTTCGACGATCGCCACGCTGTCCGGCACCGCGGTTTGCGCGCCAAACAGTTCGCTGTCGACCCGCGCCAGAATCCCCGGATTCTGGTACGCCTCGCGCCCCATCATCACGCCGTCCAGATGCTGCAGGTGCTGCTGCGCCTCTTCCAGCGTTTTCACCCCGCCGTTGATAGCGATGGTCAGCGCCGGGAAATCCCGCTTCAGCTGATAGACGCGCGGGTAGTCCAGCGGCGGCACTTCGCGGTTTTCTTTTGGGCTGAGGCCGGAGAGCCAGGCTTTGCGGGCGTGAATGGTGAACATGTCGCACTCGCCGCGCCCGGCGACGGTCTGAATAAAGTCGCACAGGAAGGCATAGCTGTCCTGATCGTCGATGCCGATGCGGGTCTTCACCGTCACCGGGATCGACACCACGTCGCGCATCGCCTTGATGCAGTCGGCGACCAGCGTCGCCTGGCCCATTAAACAGGCGCCGAACATGCCGTTTTGCACGCGATCGGACGGACAGCCGACGTTGAGGTTAATTTCATCGTAACCGCGCTGCTCCGCCAGTTTGGCGCAGTGCGCCAGCGCGGCCGGATCGCTGCCGCCCAGCTGCAGCGCCACCGGATGTTCTTCTTCGCTGTAGGCCAGATAGTCGCCCTTGCCGTGGATGATCGCGCCGGTGGTCACCATCTCGGTGTACAGCAGCGTTTCCTTGGTCAGCAGGCGGTGGAAGTAACGGCAATGACGATCGGTCCAGTCGAGCATTGGCGCGATGGAGAAACGATTGGCGGCGTAGGTTGGGGCGTGGTTGTCTTTCGTCATGCTGAGTTACTGGCTACCTGATGTCTGTCTGAATTCAACGAACGGCGCGCGGCCGCAAACGGCTATTATAACGACAATCGGCGCCGTTGGGAAAACCGCCTTGTCGCCGACAAAAATTAAGTGGGGGATAAAGCGAATAAACCCACTCGCTCAGGTGTTATCTCATTACGGGCGCGCACGGCGCCTCTGCCTTGAGGACACAACCATGAACAGCTTCATTAAACGCCTGCTGGCATCGGCCATTGCCGGCTGCCTGCTGTTTTCCGGCGGGGCGCTGGCGATGGGCGGCGACGGTAGCGGCCAAACCCCGCCAACCTGTCCGAAAGGCCAGGTCTACGACAGTAAAACCCAGACCTGCACGGTGGATAAAAGCAGCAAAGTCGACGACGCCGACCGCACTAACTATGCCTATGCACTGGCGAAAAGCGGCCGCTATCAGGAAGCGATCGATATGCTCAACACGCTGAAAAATCCCAACACCGCCATAGCGCTGAATTATCGCGGCTACGCCACGCGCAAACTTGGCCGCACCGATGAGGGTATCGGCTATTATTTAAAATCAGTGGCCCTCGATCCGAAATACCCCAAAGTGCGCGAGTACCTGGGTGAAGCCTATATGCTGAAAGGGCGGCCCGACCTGGCGCGCCAACAGCTGCAGGTGATCCAGTCGCTGTGCGGCACCGGGTGCGAGGAGTACCGAGATTTGGCGGCAGCCATCGACCGCCATCCGGAATCTTGATCCGACGCGCCTGCGGAGGTGACTATCAGCGGCGATGCGATACGCGATGAACTCGGCCACTATCTCTCCCGCCTGTGGCGCTATGCGCTGGTGCTTTCGCACCGGCGGGATGTCGCCGACGACCTGGTGCAGGCGACCTGCGTGCGTGCGCTGGAGCGCGCCGCGCAATTCACCCCCGGTTCACATCTGGATCGCTGGCTGTTTGCCATCTTGCACTCTATTTGGCTCAATGAAGTTCGCGCCCAGCTCCTTCGCCAGGGGCAAGGCTGCATGGTGGCGGAAGAGCTGGGCGATGCGGACACCGGTGAACAACCGGTCTTGCTCAATGAAGTGATGCGGCGCGTAAACCGGTTGCCGGCGGCCCAGCGCAACGCGCTGTTTCTGGTGTATGTCGAAGGGCTGTCCTACCGGGAAGCGGCGAAAGTGCTGACGGTGCCGATCGGCACCGTCATGAGCCGCCTGGCGGCCGCACGCCAGGCATTGGCCGATGACCGACAACGGCAACACCGTAAGGAAAGCCATTCGCCCCCCTTACCCCACTCCCGCCGATAAACCGTCGGCCAGCGACCGTACTTATTCCAACGCGCGGATAACCCGGCACGGCTGCCCCAGCGCCAGCACGTTGGCCGGGATGTCGCCGGTCACTACGCTGCCCGCGCCGATGGTGGTGCCGTCACCGATGGTCACCCCCGGCAGGATCACCACGTTGCCGCCGATCCATACGTTGTTGCCGATGGACACCGGCTGCGCCGAGGTGCGGAAAGGAAAATCCGGATCGCCGGTGAAGCGTTCATCGGCCTTCAGCGGATGACTCGGCGTGTAGATTTGCACGTTAGGGCCGATCAGCGTGTTATCGCCGATGGTGATGGTATTGCAGTCGAGGAACACCGCATTGACGTTGATAAAACAGTTCTTACCGATGCGGACATGTTGCCCATAGTCGCACCAGAATGGCGTTTCAATCCAGCTTGCTTCTCCCCAGGCGCCGAACAGCTCGCCGAGCAGGCGGTTTTTTTCGTCCGCCTGATGCGAATCCAGCGCACCCAGGCATTTAGTCAACGCCCTCGCCCGGTGGTACATGGCGATCAGTTCTTCATCGCGGCTGTTGTACACCTGGCCGCTTAACAATTTCTCTCTTTCCGTCATCACGCGGGGCTCCAGCTTTTAACGCGGGTGAGGCGCGTTATACCGCTCTCACCGCCCGCTCTCCAGCGCTAAAATCGGCAATGTTGATTTGCCGCCCGCCTGCGGGAAAAAGTTGTGATGCACCTCTCGTTTAACGCGGCCAACGCGCCTTTCTCTGCACTATCCTCAGGGGAAAAGGGGCAACTCTCGGCGATTCGCCGTAATCATGGTAAAATCGGCTTTTTTACGTACCGGGATATTTGCGATGAACTCAACCACCCAGGAAAAGCTGTTGGCGCAGGCGGAACGCCTCTGCCAGCAACGCAATGTGCGATTGACGCCGCAACGGCTGGAAGTGCTGCGTCTGATGACTCAGCAACCCGGTGCAATCAGCGCTTACGACCTGCTCGATCTGCTGCGCGTCGCCGAACCGCAGGCCAAGCCGCCGACGGTTTACCGCGCGCTGGATTTTCTGCTGGAGCAAGGTTTTATCCATAGGGTGGAGTCCGCCAACAGCTACGTGCTATGCCATCACTTCGAACAACCGATGCATACGTCCGCGCTGTTTATCTGCGATCGCTGCGGCCAGGTGACCGAACGCACTACCGAGGGCGTAGAAGAAACGCTGCAGAAGCTGGCGCAGGAGGCCGGATTTGCGCTGCGGCACAGCGTGGTGGAGGCGCACGGTCTGTGTGCCGCCTGCGTGGAGGTTGAGGCTTGCGACAGCAAGCATGACTGCGCCGAACACGATCACAGCATCGCCATCAAGAAGAAGTAAGCAATACGAAGTCAGGTACTTCCTTGTACCTGCGGCCGGGACGCCAGAGGATGGGGCGACGCCGGCCTGCGCTGTGCGTGCCGCCTTCAATGGCGGCCCTGCAAATTACCAGCGGTGTTTGGTGTGATCTTCCCAGGCTTTCACCTCTTTCTCGGCCGCCTCTTTCTGATAACCGTAGCGTTCCTGAATTTTACCGACCAGCTGTTCGCGTTTCCCTTCGATGACCGTCAGATCGTCATCAGTCAGCTTGCCCCATTTTTCCTTCACTTTGCCTTTAAGCTGCTTCCAGTTACCGTCGGCTTGATCTTTATTCATAGTCTCTCCGTTAACCTGTGGTGAATCAGCGATCCCTGTAACCGGCCGGGGTTAACCAGAAATATTTCTGGCTGATTACGCCCTCACCTTAAGGGTAATCACGCCCATTCATTCGCCAGCCACAAGACTAATTCTAGTCAAACAAAGAAATTAAAACAAAAAAACCAGTATAAAAAACCATTAATAAATAAAATAAAAACAAAAAACGCCAACAAACAAGAAGCTAACGTGAACAGGCCCGGACCGAAAACATGTAAGTAAACATGAATAAAAGCATAAAAAAATCTAATTTATTACCTGACAAAGTTTCTGGACTAGCGTGCAGTAAACCAACTGCCACGCAGCTGGTGACGGTGCCAGATCCAGCCCAACGCCAGGCCGCGCAGCGCCAAAAACACCGCCAACGCCAGCCAGAGCCCATGGTTACCGAGCAGCGGCACGCTGAACAGCGCAATACCATATCCCGCCGCGGCCACCGCCATGCTGTTGCGCATCTCGGCGCCGCGCGTGGCGCCGATAAACATGCCGTCCAGCAAATAGCACCACACGCCGACCAGCGGCAGGATGACCTGCCAAGGTAAATAGTGGGCGGCTAACGCACGCAGCTCCGGCAAAGAGGTCAACGCCGCCACGATCTGCTGGCCGATGACGGCATAGGTCAGGCCAAAGGCCAACGCGACCAGCCCCGCCTGCCGACAGGCCGCGTGCCACACCTTGCGCAGCTGGCTGTCGTCCCGAGCGCCGTAGGCGTGGCCCGAATGGGCCTCCACCGCATAAGCGAAGCCGTCGAGCGCATAAGCGGTGAACGTCAGCAGATTCATCAATACCGCGTTGACCGCCACGACATCGCTCCCCAAGCGAGCGCCGAAGATGGTCAGCGACGCAAAACACAGTTGCAGCAACAATGAGCGCAACATGATGTCGCGGTTGAGCGCCAGCAGGCGGCGCAGATCGCCCCGCCAAGCCTCACACAGCATCGGCAAGGTGATGCCGCGCAGGCGCATCACCCGCCACGCCAGCCACAGGCCGAGCAGCAACGTGGCGTATTCGGCGATGGCGGTCGCCGCCGCCGCTCCCCGCACGTTCCAGCCCAGGCCCATCACCAGCCAGATATCCAGCACAATGTTCAGCAGGTTGCCGACGATCAGCAGGATCACCGGCGCACGCACATACTGCACGCCGAGCAACCAGCCCAGCAGCACCAGATTGGCCAGCGCCGCCGGAGCGCTCAGCCAGCGGATCTCAAGAAAACGCCGCGCCTGTTCCAGCACGTCGGCATTGCCGCCGACGATCTGCAGCGCCAGTTCGATCAGCGGGTAGCGCAGCAGGACGATCGCCACCCCGGCCAACAGCGCCAGCAGCAGCGGTTGCATAAACGCGCGCGCCAGCGCCTGGGGGTTCTGCGCCCCCAGCGCCTGTGCCGCCAGGCCGGTCGTGCTCATGCGCAGGAACAGCAGCAGCATGAACAGGAAGCTGGTCGCCACCGCACCGATCGCCACGCCCCCCAGATAAATGGGGCTGTCGAGGTGGCCGATCACCGCAGTGTCCACCAGTCCGAGCAGCGGCACGGTGATATTGGAGAAAATCATCGGCAATGCCAGGCGCCACAGGGCTTTATCGGTGTCGCTGGTGAAGGCGGAAATCAAACGCATGATGAGATGTTCCCGTAACAGTGGCGAAGGGCAAAGTCAGAAACAAAAACGCCCCAGAACAGGGGCGATTGATACAGGGAGCGGTACGGATGGCGCGGCGTTTAAATCCAGTCGCCGTTGCGGATCACGCCAACCGCCAGCCCTTCGATAGTGAAATTCTGCTGACGCAGATCGACCACGATCGGTTGGAATTCGTTGTTCTCCGGCAGCAGCTCAACCACGTTGCCGTGTTTTTTCAAGCGTTTGACCGTCACTTCGTCTTCGATGCGCGCCACCACAACCTGGCCGTTGCGCACGTCTTGCGTTTTGTGCACCGCCAGCAGATCGCCATCCAGGATGCCGATGTCGCGCATCGACATGCCGTTCACCCGCAGCAGGAAGTCTGCGCTCGGTTTAAACAGGGAAGGATCCACCTGGTAGTGCCCTTCGATGTGCTGCTGCGCCAGCAGCGGCTCGCCGGCGGCGACGCGGCCGATCAGCGGCAGGCCTTCCTCTTCTTCCATCAGCAGGCGGATGCCGCGCGACGCGCCGGAGACGATTTCAATCACCCCTTTGCGCGCCAGCGCCTTCAGATGTTCTTCGGCGGCGTTAGGCGAGCGGAACCCCAGACGCATCGCGATCTCGGCACGCGTTGGCGGCATGCCCGTTTGCGAAATATGATCGCGAATCAGATCGTAGACCTCTTGCTGTCTGGTAGTTAGTGCTTTCATTCCGCCCCCTGTTTGTTTATACAGTCTTGCTGTGAGTATATACAGGTAAGCGCGGATTGGGAACCGAAGAATAAATAAAAATCAGTCAGTAGGCGCCTTTCGTCAGCCGAAATGCTGCCATAAGACCGTGCCCCAAACGAACAGCGCCAGCACGATCGCCAGCGACACCGCCGCCGATCCCATGTCCTTGGCCCGGCCGGACAGCTCGTGATGTTCGCTGCCGATGCGATCCACCACCGCCTCGATCGCGCTGTTCAGGATCTCGACGATCATCACCAGCGCGACCGATCCGATCAATAAAATGCGCGCTATCGCACCCACATCCAGCCACACAGCCAGTATGATAGCCAGGACGGCCGCCACCAGCTCCTGGCGGAACGCCGCCTCGTGTTGCCAGGCGGCGGAAAGCCCTTTATAGGAATAGCCGGCGGCCTTGATGATGCGGGTCAATCCGGTTGCTTGGTTTGCCATGTTTTCGTGCCTTTCTCAGAGGTCGGTCATAATAAAAAGAGTCTAGAACAGTCCGCGCTGACGGCTCTCGGTTTTCGAACACCACAGATCTGCTACCCGGTTTCTGGTATGCTTGCGGCGCATTGCTAACAAGAGGCTTCACGTTGTTATGTCAGGTTGGCGTAAAATTTATTATAAACTATTGAATTTACCACTTAAATTGTTGGTGAGAAGTAAGGTCATCCCATCAGATCCGGTTACCGAGCTAGGGTTGGATCCCTCACGGCCGATTTTGTATGTTTTGCCTTACAATTCCAAGGCGGATTTGCTGACGCTGCGCACCCAGTGCCTGGCGCAGGATCTGCCCGATCCGCTCGACTCGCTGGAGATCGACGGCACCGTGCTGCCGAGCTACGTGTTCATTCACGACGGCCCGCGCGTGTTCCGCTATTACACCCCGAAAGAAGAGTCGGTAAAACTGTTCCACGACTATCTGGATCTGCATCGCAGCAATCCGGATCTCGACATCCAGATGCTGCCGGTTTCGGTGATGTTCGGCCGCTCGCCGGGCCGCGAAGGCCACGGCACGCCGCACCTGCGTCTGTTGAATGGCGTGCAGAAATTCTTCGCCGTGCTGTGGCTCGGCCGCGATAGCTTCGTGCGTTTCTCCAACACCGTTTCGCTGCGCCGCATGGCCACCGAGCACGGCACGGATAAAACCATCGCGCAGAAACTGGCGCGCGTGGCGCGCATGCACTTCTCGCGTCAGCGCCTGGCCGCAGTAGGCCCAAGCCTGCCGGCCCGTCAGGATCTGTTCAACAAGCTGCTGGCGTCAAAGGCGATCGAAAAAGCGGTCGAGGACGAAGCGCGCAGCAAGAAGATCTCGCACGAGAAAGCCCAGCAGAACGCCATCGCGCTGATGGAAGAGATCGCCGCCGACTTCTCTTACGAAACCGTGCGTCTGTCCGATCGCGTGTTGAGCTGGACCTGGAACCGGCTGTATCAGGGTATCAACGTCACCAACGCCGAGCGCGTGCGCCAGCTGGCGCAGGACGGGCACGAGATCGTCTATGTGCCCTGCCACCGCAGCCACATGGACTACCTGCTGTTGTCGTACGTGCTGTATCACCAGGGCCTGGTGCCGCCGCACATCGCCGCGGGCATCAACCTCAACTTCTGGCCGGCCGGCCCGATCTTCCGCCGTCTGGGCGCGTTCTTCATCCGCCGCACCTTCAAGGGCAACAAGCTCTACTCGACGGTGTTCCGCGAATACCTCGGCGAGCTGTTCACCCGCGGCTACTCGGTGGAATACTTCGTGGAAGGCGGCCGTTCCCGCACCGGGCGTCTGCTGGAGCCGAAGACCGGCACCCTGTCGATGACCATCCAGGCGATGCTGCGCGGCGGCGCCCGTCCGATCACGCTGGTGCCGATCTACATCGGTTACGAGCACGTGATGGAAGTGGGCACCTACGCCAAAGAGCTGCGCGGCGCCACCAAGGAAAAAGAGAGCCTGCCGCAGATGGTGCGCGGCCTGCGCAAGCTGCGCAATCTGGGCCAGGGTTACGTCAACTTCGGCGAGCCATTGCCGCTGACGGCTTACCTCAACCAGCACGTGCCGCAGTGGCGCGAGTCGATCGATCCGATCGAAGCCCAGCGCCCAAGCTGGCTGACGCCGACGGTCAACGATCTGGCCGGCCAGATCATGGTGCGCATCAACAACGCCGCCGCGGCCAACGCCATGAACCTGTGTTCCACCGCGCTGCTGGCCTCGCGCCAGCGTTCGCTGACCCGCGAACAGCTGATTGAACAGCTCGAGTGCTACCTGCAGCTGATGCGCAACGCGCCTTACGCGCGTGACGTCACCGTGCCGACGCAAACGCCGGACGAGCTGCTGGATCACGCGCTGAACATGAACAAGTTCGAGGTGGAGAAGGACAGCATCGGCGACATCATCATTCTGCCGCGCGAGCAGGCGGTGCTGATGACCTATTACCGCAACAACATCCACCACTTGTTGGTGTTGCCGTCGTTGATCGCCAGCATCGTGATGCATCACCGCCGGGTATCGCGCGCCGAGCTGCTGCGCCAGATCGGCATGATCTACCCGATGCTGAAGGCCGAGCTGTTCCTGCACAACGACAAGGAACAGCTGCCGGAGGTGCTCCGGCCGATGATCGACGAGCTGATCCGCCAACAGCTGATCTGCGACAAAGGCGACGAGCTGGTGCTGAACCCGGCGCGCATTCGCCCGCTGCAGTTGCTGGCCGCCGGGGTGCGCGAAACCCTGCAGCGCTACGCCATCACCATGTCGATCCTCAGCGCCAACCCGAGCATCAACCGCGGCGCGCTGGAGAAAGAGAGCCGCATCATGGCGCAGCGCCTGTCGGTACTGCATGGCATCAATGCGCCAGAGTTCTTCGACAAGGCGGTGTTCTCTACCCTGGTGGCAACGCTGCGTGAAGAAGGCTATATCAACGACAGCGGCGACGCGATCCGCGAGCACACCCTCGAGGTGTACAATATGCTGAGCGATCTGATCACGCCGGAAATCAAGCTGACCATCGAAAGCGTCAATATGCCGGCGGAGACCAACGACCTGCCGCAAGCCGACGCGGAAGAAGAGCAAGACGAGTGATTTCGCCCGGCGCGGAAAAACAAAAGGCACCCCATGGGGTGCCTTTTTTCTTGCTTTGGGGAACCGTTACCCCGGCAGATAACTCAACGCGATGCCGATAAACACCACCAGCCCGACATAGTTGTTCTGCAGGAAGGCTTTGAAGCAGGCGTCGCGCTCACGCCCGGCGATCTGCTTCTGCTGGTGAATAAACAACGCGCCCGCCAGCAGCAGCGACCAGTAAAACGCCCCGCCGAGCTGCGCCAGATACCCGACCCACGCCAGCAGCAACAGCGTCGCGAACTGCAGCAGCCCGACGATCAGTTTGTCATAACGGCCGAACAGGATAGCGGTGGACTTGATGCCGATCTTGAGGTCGTCATCGCGATCGACCATCGCATACAGCGTGTCGTAGGCCACCGTCCAGCAGATGTTGGCCAGCAGCAGCAGCCAGCAGCTGAGCGGCAGCGATTCGCTGACCGCCGCATAGCCCATCGGAATGCCCCAGCCGAACGCGGCGCCCAGCACAAACTGCGGCAGGTTGGTCACCCGCTTCATGAACGGATACACCCAAGCCAACGCCAGCGCCGCCAGCGACAGCCAGATGGTCATCGCGTTCAGCGTCAGCACCAGGCAGAACGAGATCAGCACCAGCACCACGAACAGCACCTTGGCCTCTTTCGCGCTCACCCGGCCGCTCGGCATCGGCCGCCCGGCAGTGCGCTTCACGTAGCCGTCCACCGCGCGATCGGCGTAGTCATTCACCACGCAGCCGGCGGCGCGCATCAGGAACACGCCGAGCACGAACACCACCAGAATCGACAGCGACGGCACGCCTTTCCCGGCCAGCCACAGCGCCCACAGCGTCGGCCACAGCAGCAGCAGCGTGCCGATCGGTTTATCAATGCGCATCAAATGGCTGTAAGCCCGCCATTTACTTTGAGTCACGCTTCCCTCCAAGGTCTTGCTCTCCTCTCTCATGCGGGAACCGCTGAATACAGCGGTGAAGCCGGTAAAAACAGTTCGGTCAGCAACAGCGGCTTGCCCGCCAACCGCAGCCGCGAACGGCGCGCCCAGAGCGCGTCCTGCCGGCCGATATGAATATAGTCACGGGTCAGATCGCCGCTGCTGAACAGATAGCGCCCGAGCGGCAGCGTGCCCAGATCCACCAATGCCTGATCGGGGCCGGTCAGCGTATTTTCCGGGATCACCGTGCGCCCCAACAGCCAGGGCTGGCCGTCGCCCAGCAGCACCACTTCGCGCAGCCAGTAGCGCGGGCTGTCGGGCAAGTGGTTCGCCTCGTCGCCCAGCGCTTCGCGCGTGACGAAGCATTCGCGCTGCGGTTCGACGCGCACCTGGGCGCAATGGCGTTCAAATCGGCGGGTCATGGAGCCTAACTCCATCAGCCAGTCGCTGACGGCGGCGGGCGCCGGAGGATCCTGTTCGGACAGCCACTCCAGCGGCGGCAGGATGGAATCCCTGATGCCAGACATTGTTTTACTCCTCGCCTGGACCGCAGCCGGTACGGCGCGCCAGACGATACAAACTGTTAACAGGCCCCCATTGTAGCGCAGAAATGCGAAAGCGGCAGGCTGATTCGTGGCGAAAACGGCGCTCGCCTCGTCCGGAAAAACCGAAGTTCTGTCATCTTTTTGCCATCCGCATTCTCTATCTTCATTCCCCGGCACGCTGACGATTCTGTGATCGCACGCAAAGTTTCAGCTTCCTCGCGTTGTGTTATCTACGCGCGTAGATACTCTGATGCCGCAGCGTTGAATCGCCATGCGTCCGACATGATTTGCCGGCACACCTTTGTCGCCGACACCAGGGAAACCATCTTTAACCGCGCCCCTCAAGGCGTAGAACAAAAGAGGATAGCACTGCCATGAGCGAAACAACGCTTGCAACTCCACAGTCCGCCGACGCCGCGCTGGCGGCCGATGAACGCCTGGCAACCAAAGAGGGGCGCAGCCAATTTTGGCGCGCCACCTTCTCCTGCTGGCTCGGCACCGCCATGGAATACGTCGATTTTGCGCTGTACGGCCTGGCGGCCGGCATGGTGTTCGGCGACGTGTTCTTCCCCGAAGCCACGCCGCTGGTCGCGCTGTTGGCCAGCTTCGCCACCTACTCCGTCGGCTTCGTCGCACGGCCTATCGGCGCGTTGGTGTTCGGCTGGATCGGCGATCGCAAAGGCCGCCGCGTAGTACTGATCACCACCGTGGCGCTGATGGGCCTCTCCACCACGCTGATCGGCCTGATCCCGTCCTATGCGCAAATCGGCGTCTGGGCCCCCGCCTGCCTGGTGATCCTGCGCTTCGCGCAGGGGTTCGGCGCCGGCGCAGAGCTGTCCGGCGGCGCGGTGATGCTGGCGGAGTACGCACCGGCCAAACGGCGCGGGCTGGTGGCGTCTATCATCGCCATCGGCTCCAACAGCGGTACCCTGCTGGCATCGCTGGTATGGCTGCTGGTGCTGCAGCTCGACAAAGAAGACCTGATGAGCTGGGGTTGGCGCATTCCGTTCCTCGCCAGCATTCTGATCGCCGGGGTGGCGCTGTATCTGCGCCGTCACGTACGGGAAACGCCGGTTTTCGAACGCGAGCTGCAGCAAAACCACCAGCGCATGCTGGACGCCGCCCATGCCGCGCCAGATACGCGCAGCTACCTGCAACGCACCAAGGCGTTCTGGGTGATGCTCGGCCTGCGCATCGGCGAGAACGGCCCCTCTTACCTGTGTCAGGGCTTTATCGTCGGTTACGTCGCCAAGGTGCTGATGGTCGATAAATCGGTGCCGGCGCTGGCGGTGTTGATCGCCTCGCTGTGCGGTTTTCTGGTGATCCCGCTGGCCGGTTGGTTGTCTGACCGCTTCGGCCGCCGCATCACCTACCGCTGGTTCTGCCTGCTGCTGGTGCTGTACGCCTTCCCGGCGTTCTGGCTGCTCGACAGCCGTGATCCGGCGATCGTCATCTCGGTGATCGTGGTCGGCATGTGCATCGCGTCGCTGGGGATCTTCGGCGTGCAGGCGGCCTACGGCGTCGAACTGTTCGGCGTGAAGAACCGCTACTCCAAGATGGCGTTCGCTAAAGAGCTCGGCTCGATCCTCTCCGGCGGCACCGCGCCGCTGATCGCCACCGCGCTGCTGTCCGGTTTCGGTCACTGGTGGCCTGTCGCCTGCTATTTTGTTGTAATGGCGGCCATCGGCTTAATCACCACCTTCTTTGCTCCCGAAACCCGCGGCCGCGATCTCAACCTGCCGCAGGATGCCGCGTAGCAAGAAGGCGAACAGGATCCCAATTTGGATAATCACTCCGCGCGACGCGTTACCCGCGCCGACGTGGCCCGCGTAGCGGGTACCTCCGTCGCCGTGGTCAGCTATGTGATCAACAACGGCCCGCGCCCGGTGGCGGAAGCCACCCGGCTGCGCGTGCTGGCGGCGATCGAGCAAACCGGCTACCGCCCGAACGATATCGCGCGGGCGTTGGCCTCCGGCAGTACGCAAACCTACGGGTTGGTGGTGCCGGATATTTCCAACCCGTTCTTCGCCACGCTGGCGCGAGCGCTGCAGCAAGAGGCCTTCAGCCGCGGCCGCGTGTTGCTGCTGGGCGACGCCGGCGACGACCGGCAGCGCGAGTATGAGCTGATCAACAACCTGTTACGTCGCCAGGTCGACGGCCTGCTGTACACCAGCGTCGATCGCCACCCGTGGTTCGATCTGATCCGCGCCTCCGGCACGCCCTGCGTAATGATAGACACCATCGACAACCAGGCCGACATCTGCGCCATTCGCGTCGACGAACGCGATGCCGCCTGCCAGGCAACCCGCCATCTGCTGCAGCACGGCTATCGTGATATCGGCATTTTTATCGGCCCGCTGACCATGCTCAACGCGCAGGATCGCCTGAACGGCTGGCGCGATGCACTGCTGGAGGCGGGCATCACGCCGCGCGACGAGTGGATTTTCGAGGTGCCCTACACCCGCCAGGGCGGCTACCAGGCCACCCAGCGCCTGGTGCGGGGCCCGCGCCCACGCGCCATTTTCACCTCTAACGAACAGCAGGCGCTCGGCTGCCTGTCGGCGCTGGCGGAGCATGGGCTGCGCGCACCGGACGATCTGGCGCTGATCTGTTTTAATGGCACGCAGCAATCCGAATTCAGCGTGCCGCCGCTCAGCGCGGTCGAGCAGCCGATCGACGCCATGGCCAAGCGGGCCATCGCCATGCTGGCCGCCGGCGCCGTACCCGCCGAGCCGCACGAATTCGCTTTTCAACTGCGCATCCGCCGCTCGTGCGGCTGTTAGCGGTTTTTCAGGACACCTTATATGCGTTTGATCATTGATTGCGATCCCGGAAACGGCGTTCCCGGTGCCAACGTCGACGACGGCCTGGCGCTGGCCCTGGCGCTGGCGGCCAAACCGCAGCTGCAGCTGGAGCTGATCAGCATCGTGGCCGGCAACACCCCGCGTGAAGTGGGCTTTGCCGTCGCCACCGATCTGCTGGCGCAGAGCGGCTATCAAGTGCCCCTCGCCCTCGGCGCAGCGCGCGCACTGAGCGAACCGCCGGAGCCGTGGCGCGCTCATCTGGACCGCCCGATCGCCGATCCGAAACTGGCGGCGCTGTGGCGCGGCCTGCCCACGCCTTCTTTCGCCAATGCGCCCGCACCGGACGCCGCCATCGCCATCGGTGAGTTGATCTGCCGGCATCCCGGCGAGGTCACGTTGGCGGCGATCGGTCCGTTGACCAACGTTGCGCACGCCATGCAACTTTACCCGCAGATGGCGCAGGCGGTGAAAGAGATCGTCATCATGGGCGGCGTGTTCAACGTTGAGGGGTACATCAAGGACACCAATTTCGGTTTGGATCCGGAAGCCGCGCGGCTGGTATTGAACAGCGGCGCCAATATCACGCTGGCGCCGCTGGACGTCACCACCCAGACCATGCTGACCCAGGCGGATCTGGCTACTCTGACGCAACCGGATACGCCGCTGTGCCGCTATTTACGCGCCACCACGCAGCCGTGGATCGACTATTCGCGCCATACGCGGCGCCTGCCGGGCTGCTGGATCCATGATGCGCTGGTGATCGCCTGGCTGCTGGAACCGCAGCTGGTCACGACCGAAATGTTCCATGTGGATGTGGCGCTGGAAGGAGCGTTGACGCGTGGCAGCTCACGCCGCTGGCGGCCGGACAGCCTGCGCCTGACGGTCGGCATGCCGCCGCCTCCGGGCAAGCCGGTGCGCATCATGCAGCAGGTGGACAACGCCCGTCTGCTGGCGCTGATCGGCGCAACGCTGGCGCGCGGATGAAAAAAGGTGCGCCAAGGCGCACCAATCATCGAGCCAGCATCGGCAGCGCCGGGTGTTACCCCTTGCCTTTAACGCTGCTGATAAAGGTTTTACGCGCGGTGGTCGAGCCCAGCTTTTCGGCCTCATTCATCAGCTTCAGCGCCTTGTCGATATCGCCCGCCTTCACCGCCTGTTTGATGCCGTTATTGAAGTAGCTTTCGGTATCGTTGAGCATCGGCTCCGCCGGTTTCTCCGGGGTCGGTGCTGGCGCGGCGGCCGGGGCGTTCGACCCCACCACCACCGGCGCCACGGTCGGCGCAGGCTGCAGCATGCCAATCATCACGTTGCCGGTGCCCTGTTCGGCGGTCACTTTGAGCTTCAACGTGCCGGTCGTCGCATGACCGGCGATCGGATCCGGGATATCCGGCACCGCGTTGCCCACGCCCTGCGCATAGGCCTTGGCCGGGTTGGTCAGCTGCGTGGTCTTCGCCAAATCCTGGCGGGTGGTGTACACCAGCAGGTAAATCTGTTTTTGACCGAGCGCCGGCGTCAGTTTCAGCGTGCCTTCGAGACGATCGGAGGACATCGCCCCCGGCGGCTGATACGGGAAGTAGCTGCTCGGGTAATACGCCGCCGGGCGCAGATGCTCGTCCAGCACCAGCACGCTCGGCGCGTACAGCGAATTGTTTTTGGCGAGGCTGCTCAGCGTCACTTCCAGCGAACCGCGATCGGCCGGCAGCGTATAGGCGGCGATCGCCCCCTGAATCTCGCCCTGATTGAGTTGCGGGCTGACGGCGTCGAGCTTCACCTCTTGCGACACCGGCGGCTGCAGCGGCTGCCACGGCAGGCTTTGCAGCGTGGCGGCGCTGATGGCCGGCGCGACGGAGACATTGGCCGGCGTATCGGCGTTGGCCGCCAAAGGCGCGCCGACGGTCAGCGCCAGCGACAGGCAGAGTGACAGCAGATTCTTTTTCATCGTTATAGCCTCTTTCAGCGCCGCGAAGGATCAGGCAAGAGATCCGGCTGCGGCGAATGCGGTTGGGGGAGAGCCTGCGGCCCTCCCCATCCTGTCGTTACCACCAAATTTCCATCTGGGCGCCGAAGGTGACTTCGTCATCCTTGCCGCGGCTGAAGGTATGCATGCTGGTGTCGTTGTAAGCGGTACCGGCGTTATACCCGGTATCGTCACTGGTGGCGTAACCCCATTTCTCATCCCACTTGGCGTAGGTGGCGAACAGGCGGATGGCCGGACGCGACCAGATGCTGTTGCCCGCCTGCCACTGCTGCGCCAGGGTCACTTTGTACTGCCCGTTGCGATCGCCGGTGCGCTGGGATTTAACGTTGTCGTAGCCGGCTTCCAGCAGGGTGCTCATGATCGGCGTCCATTTGTACATCGGGCGCACGCCCACGGTGTACCAGGTGGTGCCGTTATTGTTGTCGCGGTCGATATCCTGGAACATGGCGACGTACATCAGCGCCCATTGATCGTTGAAGTCGATGGCGCCGTGATCCAGCACGCGGATCATCTTGCCGTTGTTATCGATGGTGGCGCCTTCGTTGCGGCCGTTGTTCTGCGAGGTCATCGAGTCAGTAGCGTACTGCACCACGAATTTGTTGTAGCCGTTCAGGATGCTCTGCGTGTGTTCCGCAGTGAACATCCAGCCGTCTTTGCTGGCGCCGTCGGCCAGGTGATAATGGTCCTGCGCATTAGCGCGGCCGTAGTCCACGCCCAGCTCCAGGGTGCCGCCCGGGTTCAGCTCCAGCCCGGCCAGACGCAGGTCGAAAGTGTCGTTGACGGTCGGACGTTGTTTCCATTCGTTATCCAGGTAGCCGTAAGAGCCGCCGGATTCGGAGTTGCGGGTCACGGCAGCGGACAGCTTGCCGAAGCCCAGATCGATATTTTCCAGACCGGCGCCCGGGCCGGAGATATCCCAGTAATAGAAGTCGATCATGTGAACGTCATGACGCTGATAGAAGCGCTTACCGGCCCACAGCGTGGAGCCCGGCAGCCAATCGATCAGGTTTTTACCCTGCACGTTGACTTCGCGGAAGCCCGGGGTCACGTCTTCCCAGTCGGAACGTTGCGAGACCGAATAGGCCAGGTTGGTGTCGAAATAGAAGCTCTTGTCGCCTTCTTTCCACACTTCCTGCCCCAGTTTCAGTTCGGCGTAGGTTTCGCATTCGTTGCCGAGACGGTACTTGCTCGCGGCGCCGGTGGCCTTGAAGCACTGTTGCTCACCGCCGCTGCCGGTCCAGCCGATGCCGGAACGGGCGTAACCGTGGAAATCCACGGCCAGCGCCTGGGTGGAGAGAACACCGGCGGCGACAGCCAGTGCCAGAGGAAGTTTGCGCAGAGTAGTCATCATTATTCTCCTGTTATACCGACTTTGATGCTTTAAACGCCCGGCTCCTGGTGCAGCCGTTTACATGCCGTACCGTCTTCACGGAACAGGTGGCAACGGTGAGGCGGCAGGCCGATGGCGAATGTGGCACCTTCTTCTACCAGCACCACGTCGTTCTGGCGGTACACCAGGTTTTGACGGATGGCCGGGATTTGGATGTGGATTTGCGTCTCGTTGCCGAGCTGCTCCACCACCTGTACGTCGCCGGTAAGCCGTACTTCAGAGGCTTCACCGGGCAGCAGATGTTCGGGGCGAATGCCCAGTGACAGGTTGGCGCCGGGCTGAACGCCCGCGCCCTCCACCGGCAGCCACACCAGCTGGCGGTTGGGCAGTTCAACCTGCACCTGCCGTGATTCCGCTGCGGTCACCTTGACCGGCAGGAAGTTCATCTTCGGCGAGCCGATAAACCCGGCGACGAAGCGGTTGGCCGGATAGTGGTACAGTTCCAACGGCTTGCCGACCTGCGCCACGCGCCCGGCGTCGAGCACCACGATCTTGTCGGCCAGCGTCATCGCTTCGACCTGATCGTGGGTGACGTAAATCATGGTGCGCTGCAGGCGCTTGTGCAGGCGGGAGATCTCGATGCGCATCTGCACCCGCAGCGCGGCGTCGAGGTTGGACAGCGGCTCGTCGAGCAGGAACACGTCCGGCTCGGCCACCAAGGTGCGACCGATAGCCACGCGCTGGCGCTGCCCGCCGGACAGTGCCTTCGGCCGCCGATCGAGCAGGTGCGCCAGCTGCAGCACCTCGGAAACCTGATTCACCCGTTGATTGATCTCCGCTTTCCTGGCGCCGGCCAACTTCAGGCCGAACGACATGTTGTCCGCCACCGACAGGTGCGGATACAGCGCGTAGGACTGGAACACCATGCCGATGCCGCGCTCGGAAGGCGGCACCTCATTCATGCGTTGGTCGCCGATCAGCAGATCGCCGGAGGTGATGTCCTCCAGCCCGGCGATCATGCGCAGCAGCGTCGATTTGCCGCAGCCCGACGGCCCGACAAACACCACAAACTCGCCGTCGTCGATGGTCAGATTGACGTCTTTGGAAATCACGGCCTCACCGAAGGCCTTATAAACGCTGCGCAGTGTGACGCTAGCCATGCGTTACTCCCCTGCTTTCGCAGTTAACATGTCGTGTGAAAATGGCGGAGGCAAAGCCCGCCAAAACCCATTGATGACCCTCTTGCTGCGCGCCGTGCTGCCATGCCAACGGCAAGGTCGCCTCAGACGGCGCGGCCGCCTGAGTATAAGGCTGCAGGTTTATCAGCGCTTCAAGGCATTGATCCTGATGGGTAATAAGTAAGCGCACCACGCCATCCCGCTGGCTGATCGCGTTCAGTTCGCCGCGCTGGAACAGCGGCGAACGGCGCAGGGCCAGCAGCGCCTGGCAGTAACGTAAGGTGGAATGGCTATCGTGCTGTTGGCGGCTGATGGCCAGCTCGCGGTGTTCGATCGCCACCTGCTGATACCAGCTGATTTCGCCGGCGGTGACCTGTTCGGGGGCTTCATGCCACGGCATCGGCGTTTGCGCACCGCGCGGATCCTGCAGGCCGGCGGCGTGCGGCAGCCCCAGCTCTTCGCCCTGATACAGGCAGATCGGTGCCGGCAACATCGCCAACAGGGTGAGAAAAGCGGTAGCGGAACGCAGGTCGCCCTGCCCCCAGCGGCTCACCACCCGTGGCTGATCGGCGTCGCCGGTGCTCCACAGGCTGTCCGCCAGCGTCGCGCGGCGGGCGTGCAGCACCGCCACCAGCTTCTCCGCGCTGAACGGCATCACGTCCAGCGCCAGCGCGCCGTGGGCGAGCCGCTGCGGCGCGACGGCATTGCAAACGCGGTTGGCTTCATCGCCATACCACAGCGTCAGCCCTTCGCCCGTCACCGCCGCCTCGACCTCCGGTGCCAGCATCTGCGGCAGCAACAGACCGTCGATAGACAGCGCTTTCAGGTAAGGCAGTGCCGCCAGCATGCCGTGCGCGTCGCCCACACCGTCCCCGTTTCCGTCACGGAAACTGGCCGGATGGATCCGGTACAGGGTGGGCTGAGTGGCGATAGGCATTGGTGACATAAATCCGGTATCCCTGCTGCGCGTGGCGTTGAAAATCAATGGGGCCGATAGTGCGGGAGTCGCCGGAAAGGGTAATCATCCGTAACAGGATTTTTCATGGGGGAGGAGACGGGAGGATGAGAGAACGACCGCAGCGATGAGAAGTTCCGCGCCGAGGGCAAATCTGTGATCAAGCTGGCAAAAATCGCCCCCCTATTTTGTGCCTGACGCCACAGAATAGAGCGCAACGTTAACTGGATCACACTCCTCATCTCAGGGGCGTAGAGGGGGGGAGGATGAGAATATGTCGCGTTGTGACCCACTATGATCGCGAAACGTCTCTCCTTGATTTATGTGCCCACAAAAAGAAGGACTGGATTATGACTCGCAGCATTACCCTCGCCCGCACGCTGGCGCTCTCGGCACTGGCCACCCTGGTGCTCTCTTCTTCCGCCTTCGCCAAGATTGAGGAAGGCAAACTGGTTATCTGGATCAACGGCGACAAGGGCTATAACGGCCTGGCCGAAGTCGGCAAGAAATTCGAAAAAGACACCGGCATCAAGGTCACCGTCGAGCATCCGGACAAGCTGGAAGAAAAATACCCGCAGGTGGCCGCCACCGGCGACGGCCCGGACATCATCTTCTGGGCCCACGATCGCTTTGGCGGCTATGCGCAGTCCGGCCTGCTGGCCGAAATCCACCCGTCCAAAGCCTTCCAGGACAAGCTGTTTTCGTTCACCTGGGACGCCGTGCGTTACGACGGCAAGCTGATCGGCTATCCGATAGCCGTCGAGGCGCTGTCGCTGATTTACAACAAAGACCTGGTCAAACAGCCGCCGAAGACCTGGGAAGAGATCCCGGCGCTGGACAAACAGCTGCGCGCCAGCGGCAAAAGCGCCATCATGTGGAACCTGCAGGAGCCCTATTTCACCTGGCCTATCATCGCCGCCGACGGCGGTTATGCCTTCAAGTATGAAAACGGCAAATACAACATCAAGGATGTCGGCGTCGCCAACGCCGGTTCGCAGGCCGGTCTGCAGTTCATCGTCGATCTGGTGAAAAACAAACACATCAACGCCGATACCGATTACTCGATCGCCGAAGCTGCGTTCAACAAAGGCCAGACGGCGATGACCATCAACGGTCCGTGGGCCTGGAACAACATCGAGCAGAGCAAAATCAACTACGGCGTGACGCTGCTGCCGACCTTCAAAGGCAAACCGTCCAAACCGTTCGTCGGCGTGTTGACCGCCGGTATCAACGCCGCCAGCCCGAATAAGGAGCTGGCGACCGAGTTCCTCGAAAACTACCTGCTGACCAACGAAGGGTTGGCGGACGTCAACAAAGACAAGCCGCTGGGCGCGGTGGCGCTGAAGTCTTATCAGGAGGCGCTGGCTAAAGATCCGAAGATCGCCGCCACCATGCAGAACTCGCAAAACGGGGAAATCATGCCGAACATCCCGCAGATGAGCGCCTTCTGGTACGCCGAACGCAGCGCGGTGATCAACGCCGTCAGCGGCCGTCAGACGGTGAAAGCCGCGCTGGACGACGTGCAGACCCGTATCACCAAGTAATGACGTCGTGCGGGGCGCCACGGTGCCCCGCCATTGCTTCACAGAAAGGAACGCCCTATGCAATTCGCTCACGCCGGGACGCCTGCGCGTAAAAAATCGAAGTGGTGGCAAAGCGACGCGCTGAAATGGCTGGTGGTCGGCCTGTTCAGCCTGGTGACCTGCTACCTGATTGTGTTGATGTATGCACAGGGTGAATACCTGTTCGCTATCCTGACGCTGATCCTGGTCAGCGCCGGACTTTACGTCTTCGCCAACCGCCGTGCCTACGCCTGGCGCTATGTGTATCCCGGCGTCGCTGGCATGGGACTGTTCGTCCTGTTCCCGCTGATCTGCACCATCGCCATCGCCTTTACCAACTACAGCAGCACCAACCAGCTGACCTTTGAGCGCGCGCAATCGGTGCTGATGCAGCGCCAGTTCCAGAGCGGCAAAACCTTCACCTTCGGCCTCTACCCGGCGGAAAATCAGCAATGGCGCCTGCAGTTAACCTCGCCGGACAGTGAACAGCCGTTGATTTCCGAGCCTTTCCGCCTCGACGCCGCTGCACCGCAAACCCTGGCATTGACCACCCAGAGCGCCGCACCGCAGGGCGAGCGTGCCACGCTGCGGGTGATCACCCAGAACCGACAGGCGCTGAGCCAGCTGGTGGCGCAACTGCCCGACGGCGGTGAACTGCGCATGAGCTCTCTTCGCCAATTCTCCGGCACCCGCCCGCTGTATGCGCTGGACAAAGACGGCAGCACGCTGACCAATAACCAGACCCAGGTGCGCTATCGGCCGAACGGCGACATCGGCTTCTATCAGGCGATCAACGCCGACGGCGGCTGGGCGCAAGAAACCCTGAGCCCAGGCTATACCGTCACCACCGGCTGGAAAAACTTCCTGCGGGTGCTGCAGGACGAGGGCATCAAAAAACCGTTCGTGTCGATCTTCATCTGGACCATCGTGTTCTCGGTGATGACGGTGATCCTTACCGTAGCGGTCGGCATGGTGTTGGCCTGCGTGGTGCAGTGGGAGGCGCTGAAAGGCAAGGCGATATATCGCGTGCTGCTGATCCTGCCCTATGCGGTGCCGTCGTTCATCTCGATCCTGATCTTCAAAGGCTTGTTCAACCAGAGCTTCGGCGAGATCAACATGATGCTCAGCCATCTGTTCGGCATCAAACCGGCCTGGTTCAGCGATCCGCTCACCGCCAAGAGCATGATCCTGATCGTCAACACCTGGCTCGGCTACCCGTACATGATGATCCTGTGCATGGGGCTGCTGAAGGCGATCCCGGACGATCTGTACGAGGCCTCGGCGATGGACGGCGCCAACCCGTGGCAGAACTTCTTCCGTATCACCTTCCCGCTGCTGATCAAACCGCTGACGCCGCTGATGATCGCCAGCTTCGCCTTCAACTTTAACAACTTCGTGCTGATCCAGCTGCTGACCAACGGCGGCCCGGACATGATCGGCACCACCACGCCGGCCGGCTATACCGATCTGCTGGTCAGCTACACCTACCGCATCGCCTTCGAAGGCGGCGGCGGGCAAGACTTCGGCCTGGCGGCCGCCATCGCCACGCTGATCTTCCTGTTGGTAGGCGCGCTGGCGATCCTGAATTTGAAAGCCAGCAAGATGAACTTCGATTAGGGAGAATAACGATGGCCATGGTTCAACCCAAATCCCAGCGCCTGCGGCTGTGGATCACCCATATTTTGATGCTGTGCTTTATCGCCCTGATCATGTTCCCGCTGCTGATGGTGGTGGCCATCTCGCTGCGTTCAGGCAACTTCGCCACCGGCAGCCTGATACCGGAAACCCTCTCCTGGGATCACTGGCGGCTGGCGCTCGGCTTCAGCGTCACCCACGCCGACGGCAGCGTGACGCCGCCGCCGTTCCCGGTGCTGCTGTGGCTGTGGAACTCCATCAAGATCGCGGCGATCACCGCGATCGGCATCGTGACGCTGTCCACCACCTGCGCCTACGCCTTCGCCCGCATGCGCTTTCGCGGCAAGAGCACCTTGCTGAAAAGCATGCTGATCTTCCAGATGTTCCCGGCGGTGCTGTCGCTGGTGGCGCTGTACGCCCTGTTCGATCGCCTGGGGCAGTACATTCCGTTTATCGGTCTGAACACCCACGGCGGGGTGATCTTCGCCTACATGGGCGGCATCGCGCTGCACGTATGGACCATCAAGGGCTATTTCGAAACCATCGACAACTCGCTGGAAGAGGCGGCGGCGCTGGACGGCGCCACGCCGTGGCAGGCGTTCCGTCTGGTGCTGTTGCCGCTGTCGGTGCCGATTCTGGCGGTGGTGTTCATTCTGTCGTTTATCGCCGCCATTACCGAGGTGCCGGTGGCGTCGCTGCTGCTGCGCGATGTGAACAGCTACACGCTGGCGGTGGGAATGCAGCAATATCTCAATCCGCAGAACTACCTGTGGGGCGACTTCGCCGCTGCTGCGGTGCTGTCGGCGATACCGATTACCGCCGTGTTCCTGCTGGCGCAGCGCTGGCTGGTGGGCGGCCTGACGGCCGGCGGCGTGAAGGGGTAATGTGTGCCACTGCAGTGCGTTGGATGTCTTTCCTTATCTTTTACCCTATGGATTTCAAGTTACAGCTAGCGAGTGCAGTCAACAACGCTGTAGCTTGAAAGACGACGGGTAATGATATCCTGTGTCTTTGGCGGCCATTGGCCGCCATTTTTATCTCCGCTATTCCCGTTTCAGCCGATCGGTGTTGGCCAGATAGAGCGTCACCACCAGCACCAATATCGCCGCGGCGTAGATCAGGGTATCGATGGGATTCTTGTGATCCACGATAATCAAACGAATAATCGCGGTAATGCCGATATAAATAAAATAGCGCAGCGGGAAATGATAACCCGACTCAAAATACTTGACGATCAAGGCGATAAATTCAAAGTACAAGAAATAAATCACGATGCCTTCAATCAACAGGTATGAAGAAGACTCTTCGCTATTGATAAAGAGTACCTTCGCCAGGTGAATGGTCTCCTTGACCAGAAACACCACCAGAATTGCCGCCAGCAGCAGCAAGCCTACGTTCAGCACCCGCTGCAGCCCTTTCGCTATCATGATCGAACGCGACGTTTTTGCCATAAAACCTCTCTCTGAATACCGCTAATATGATTCAACCGTGCCAATATAGGCATTGTCTTAAAAATCATGCCCCGTGCGAAAGCACTTTAAACCCCATTTAATTCATAAAGTTATAATAAGATGTTTCTGGCTTATAGATTTGTAGCAAATCGAAATGTCAACTATCATGGGTCACAGAGATCTTTACATAAAACCAATAACCTCGAATTAACAAGGGAATTCTTTATGCGCGCTAAACTTAACGGACTGGTCGCTGCGGGCCTGTTTACCTGTGCATTGTCCGGCCACGCCGCCGGCCTGGTAACCCCTGACAACGATCTGCGTAACGATCTCGCTTGGCTGTCTGACCGTGGCGTCATCAACGTCAGCCTGTCCACCTGGCCGCTGAGTCAGGAAGAGATCAGTTCCGTTATCGCGCAGGCCAAGCCGGTCACCAATACCGAGAAAAACGTCATCGATCGCGTGCAGCGCCGTGTCGATGCCTTGAAAGCCAACATCCGCGTCAGCGGTTACGCTTCGACGGATAAGCCCGGTACCCCGCAGGGCTTCGGCCAAAATGAGTACGCCGACGATCGCCTGACCATCGGCGCCGGCGCCAACGGCGAGTTCTGGGACGTACGTCTGCAGGGCTCGGTGGAAGGCGACCAGCGCGTCAGCGACGGCTCCAAATTCAATATGAACGGCTCCTACGGCGCGGTGAAAATCTGGAACCAGTGGCTCTCCTTCGGCGAAGTTTCCCAGTGGTGGGGCCCTGGCTACGACGGCAGCCTGATCCGTTCCGACGCCGCACGCCCGGTGGCGGGCTTTATGCTGCAGCGCGCCGATCAATCGCCGTTTGAAACCCCGTGGCTGTCGTGGATCGGCCGCTGGCAATACCAGCTGACCGCCGGCCAGCTGTCACAGTACAGTTCCGTACCACACACCAAACTGATCGGCGCCCGCTTCACCATGATGCCGACCGATTTCCTGGAGCTGGGCGCATCGCGCGTCATGCAGTGGGGTGGAGAAGGCCGGCCACAATCCTGGAGTTCGTTCTGGAAAGGCGTTAGCGGCCGTGATAATGATGATTCCGGCAGAGGTGATGATCCGGGCAACCAGCTCGCCGGCTTCGACTTTAAGCTGAAAATGCAGCCGTTGATCGGCATGCCGGTCAGCCTGTACGGCCAGTTGGTGGGCGAAGATGAGGCAGGCTATCTGCCGTCGCAAAACACCTATCTGCTCGGGTTGGAAGGCCACCCGGAATGGGGCCCGACCACCATCAACTGGTATATCGAAGGGGCAGACACCCGTTCGGATATGAGCCGTAAAAACTATGTGTACAACCACTACGTTTACAAAGGCGGCTATTACCAACAAGGTTATCCGCTGGGCCACGCCATGGGCGGCGACGGCCAGATGTTGTCCGGCCGCGTAGAGCTGGTGTTGGACGACAGCCAGCGTTGGAGCACCCGCCTGGTATACGCCAAGGTGAACCCGCTGAGCCAAAGCATCAACAAGGCATTCCCGAAATCCGATACGCTGAAGGGCATTCAGGTCGGCTGGGGTTACACCTTCCCGTCGCAGGTTAAGTTCGACACCAGCCTGTGGTACACCGACAACGATCACAGCACCGCCGATGACGTGGGCGCGGGCGTCAGCTTCGAAGTGCCGATCAACCTGTAATTTTCTGCAGACGTAAAAAAACCCGCCGCGGCGGGTTTTTTATTGGCTTCAACTCAGGCGCTTAACGCCATTCCTTGAAGCGGTTGATCAGCGCATTGGTCGAGCTGTCGTGGCTGCTGATTTTCTCACTGCCCGCCAGTTCAGGCAGGATACGGTTAGCCAGCTGTTTGCCCAACTCCACGCCCCACTGATCGAAGGTGAAGATGTTCAGGATCGCGCCCTGGGTGAAGATCTTGTGCTCGTACAGCGCGATCAGGCTGCCCAGGCTGAACGGCGTGATTTCGCGCAGCAGGATCGAGTTGGTCGGGCGGTTGCCTTCAAACACTTTGAACGGCGCCACATGCTTGACCTGTTCAGGGGTTTTACCCTGCGCCGCGAACTCGGCTTCCACCACCTCCAGCGATTTGCCGAACGCCAGCGCTTCGGTCTGCGCGAAGAAGTTGGACAGCAGTTTGGCGTGATGATCACCCAGCGGGTTGTGGCTGATGGCCGGCGCGATGAAATCGCACGGCACCAGCTTGGTGCCCTGGTGGATCAGCTGGTAGAACGCGTGCTGGCCGTTGGTGCCCGGCTCGCCCCAGATGATAGGGCCGGTCTGGTAATCCACCGGGTTGCCGTTGCGATCGACGTACTTGCCGTTGGACTCCATGTTGCCCTGCTGGAAGTAAGCGGCAAAACGGTGCATGTACTGATCGTACGGCAGAATGGCTTCGGTTTCGGCACCGAAGAAGTTGTTGTACCAGATGCCGATCAGCGCCAGCAGCACCGGCAGGTTTTTCTCCGCCGGCGTCTCGGCGAAGTGCTTATCCATGGCGTGCGCGCCGCTCAGCAGCTGCTCGAAGTTGTCATAACCGATGGACAGCGCGATCGACAGACCGATCGCCGACCACAGGGAGTAACGGCCACCGACCCAGTCCCAGAACTCGAACATGTTATCGGTATCGATGCCGAACTCAGCCACCGCTTTGCCGTTGGTAGACAGCGCGGCGAAGTGCTTGGCCACGTGCTGTTGATCGACGGCGCTGCTCAGGAACCAGTCGCGCGCGCTGTGGGCGTTGGTCATGGTTTCCTGGGTGGTGAAGGTTTTGGAGGCCACCAGGAACAGCGTGGTTTCCGGGTTCAGCGGCTGCAGCGTTTCGGCGATGTGGGTGCCGTCAACGTTGGAGACGAAGTGCATGTTCAGGTGGTTTTTATACGGGCGCAGCGCTTCGGTCACCATGTAAGGGCCGAGATCCGAACCGCCGATGCCGATGTTCACCACGTCGGTGATCGGCTTGCCGGTGTAGCCTTTCCACTCGCCGCCGATGACGCGCGCGCAGAACTGTTTGATCTTGGCCAATACCGCGTTCACTTCCGGCATCACGTCTTTGCCGTCGACCAGGATCGGGCTGTTGCTGCGGTTGCGCAGGGCAATGTGCAGCACCGCGCGATCTTCGGTGCGGTTGATTTTCTCACCGGCAAACATCGATTTGATGGCGCCTTGCAGATCGGTTTCTTTCGCCAGCGCCTGCAGCTTCTCCAGGGTTTCCTGCGTGATACGGTTCTTGGAATAGTCCACCAACATTTGGTCGTTGAAGGTCGCGGAGAACCTGGAGAAACGATCGCTGTCCTGGGCGAACAGGTCGGCGATCCGTACGTCTTTCATCTGTGCATAATGTTGCTGCAGGGCTTGCCAAGCAGCGGTTTGACTAGGATTGATATTTTTCATAGCAACACTCTTAGGCTTGAGAATAAAAATGACGCGTTTGTCCGATTGTAGCCTGTTCGACTGTGATTATGATCTCTTTTCTTGCGATAGGCGCTAACTGTCAACACATTGCCGCCTCGTTTCAGCTTTCACTCTATACTTTTGGCTAACGGCCTGTTATCGGGGTTGCCGAATTGTCATCAGGCTGTGTCATCGTTGCTCATTTGGTCATTTGAAAGGGATCTCGCTTATGGAATTATCCGCCCCGCTCATGTTGGTGCTTATCGGTCTGGCGTCGCTGCTGGCGCAGTGGCTGGCCTGGTTGCTGCGCCTGCCGGCCATTTTGCCGCTGTTGCTGTTCGGTATCGTGCTCGGCCCAACGGTGCATCTGGTGCAGCCGGATCTGCTGTTCGGCGATCTGCTGTTTCCGCTGGTGTCGCTGTCGGTGGCAATCATCCTGTTCGAGGGGGCGCTGACGCTGCGTTTCGAGGAGATACGCGGCCTCGGCGGCGTGGTGCGCAACCTGGTCACCGTCGGCATGCTGGTCACCTTTCTGGTCATCAGCCTCGCCAGCTGGTGGCTGCTGGATTTCCCGCCGGAGCTGGCGGCGCTGATCGGTGCGGTGACGGTGGTGACCGGGCCGACGGTGATCGCCCCGCTGATGCGCGTGGTGCGGCCGAATGCCAACATTAACCAGGTGCTGCGCTGGGAAGGGATCGTCATCGATCCGGTCGGCGCCATCTTCACCCTGCTGGTGTTCGAGTTCATCGTGCTGAAGCAGAATGCCGAATCCTATACCCACCTGTTTTGGACGCTGGGCGTGACCGCCGCCGTCGGGCTTATCGCCGGCGCGCTGTTCGGCTACCTGCTCGGCCTGGCGCTGCGTCGCGTCTGGCTGCCGCGCTACCTGCAGAACCTGGCGGTGCTGGCTATTATGCTGACCGCCTTCGGCGTGTCCAACGCCATCGCCGACGAGTCCGGCCTGTTGACCGTCACGGTGATGGGCATCTGGCTGGCCAACATGCGCGACGTGGACACCAGCGATATTCTGGCGTTCAAAGAGGAGCTGTCGGCGATCCTGATCTCGGCGCTGTTCATCATTCTGGCGGCGCGGCTCGACATCCAGGCGCTGTGGAACATGGGGTGGCCGCTGCTTTTGCTGCTGCTGGCGGTGCAGTTCATAGCCCGGCCGCTGTGCATCGCGGTGTCGACCTGGCGCTCTTCCCTGCACTGGCGCGATAGGCTGCTGCTGTGCTGGATAGCCCCGCGCGGCATCGTCGCCGCGGCGGTCAGCTCGCTGTTTGCGCTGACGCTGCAGCGCAGCGGTTATCAAGGCGCCGACCGGCTGGTAACCGTAGTGTTCGCCATCATCATCGGCACCGTGGTGCTGCAAAGCCTGACCAGCAGCATGATGGCGCGCTGGCTGCGCGTGCAGCAGCAGAAACCGCGCGGCGTGCTGATCGTCGGCGCCAACAGCGTGGCGCGCATGCTGGCGCAGGCGCTGATCAAGCTGAACGTGCCGGTGATCGTCACCGATAGCAGCTGGGAATATTACCGTCAGGCGCGCATGGAAGGCATTCCGGCCTACTATGGCCACGCCTACTCCGAACACGCCGAGAACTATCTCGATCTGAGCAATATCGCCCAGGTGCTGGCGCTGTCGCCGAATCGCCACCAAAACGCGCTGGCGGTTTATCACTTCGGTCACCTCTTCGGCGAGGATCACGTGTTCGCCATCCGTTCGGGGGCGCCGTTGAAAGGACGCGGCGCCAGCGCGGAAAGTTCGCGTTTCCGCCGACATGAAATTTTATTTAATCAAGAAGCCACCTACGGCCGCCTGAGCAGCCTGCTCGCCAGAGGCGCCACCATCAAGGCGACCAAATTGAACGAAAATTTCGGTTGGCTGGAGTATTTGGAGAAACATCAGGGCGTTATTCCGTTATTCAGCCAAAAGGAAGACGGTTCTCTGCAACCGATTGGCGCCGGTTCCACGCCCGCGATGCCCTGTACGCTTATCGCGCTGGTACAAGATGAAAATCCCTCAACGTCTGTACGTTGACAGAATGGCGATAACCGGCTATTCCTAACAGCCTACTTGCGCACCCGGTGCGCAAGCCAGAAGAGGCGCGTCGCCCAGGTAGAGTGTCAGAGGAGCCGTTTCTCCGTTGACGGCACCCGAGGGGGAGCGACGCCGAGGTAGGGTAATGGCCGGCCATTATCGTATCGACTACAGGGGCTGAATCCCCTGGGTTGTCACCAGGGGATCGCCCACAGGGCGATCGACAAGGTGGGGCGCTTCTGGGTGTATCGTAGCCTGACCTCTACGCCTGCCCCCTGTTTACCGCTCTCCCCTTGTGCCAAGGCTATGGAATTACAGTGCCCCCAAACGGGCATCCCTGACACGAGGTTTCTACATGAACCAAGCAGTACCCCAGAATTCCACCGTGGTGGCCAAGTTCGGCGGCACCAGCGTCGCCGACTTTGAAGCCATGAACCGCAGCGCCGACGTCGTGCTGGCCAACCCACAGGTGCGCCTGGTGGTGTTGTCCGCTTCGGCGGGCGTCACCAACCTGTTGGTCGCCTTGGCCGAGGGTTGCGAGGCCGACAAGCGCAACTACCAGCTTGATGAAATTCGCCGCATCCAGTACGCCATCCTCGATCGCCTCACGGCGCCGGCGGTGATCCGCGACGAGATCGACCGCCTGCTGGAAAACATCGCCATGCTGTCGGAGGCCGCGTCGCTGGCCACCTCGACGGCGTTGACCGATGAGCTGGTCAGCCATGGGGAGCTGATGTCCACCCTGCTGTTCGTTGAAATCCTGCGCGCCCGCAACGTGCAGGCCGAATGGTTCGACGTGCGTAAAGTGATGCGCACCGACGATCACTTCGGCCGCGCCGTGCCGGACAGCGCCGCGCTCAGCGAACTGGCTCAGGCGCAATTGCTGCCGCGCCTGCAGGAAGCGCTGGTGGTCACCCAGGGCTTTATCGGCAGCGAGCCGAAAGGCCGCACCACCACGCTCGGCCGCGGCGGCAGCGACTATACCGCCGCGCTGCTCGGCGAAGCCCTCGGCGTCAGCCGGGTGGATATCTGGACCGACGTGCCGGGCATCTACACCACCGATCCGCGCGTGGTGCCGGCGGCCAAGCGCATCGACAAAATCGGTTTCGAAGAGGCGGCGGAAATGGCCACCTTCGGTGCCAAAGTGCTGCATCCGGCCACCCTGCTGCCGGCGGTGCGCAGCGACATTCCGGTGTTCGTCGGCTCCAGCAAGGATCCGGCGGCCGGCGGCACGCTGGTGTGCAACACCACCGAGAATCCGCCGCTGTTCCGCGCGCTGGCGTTGCGCCGCAAGCAAACGCTGCTGACGCTGCACAGCCTGAACATGCTGCACGCACGCGGTTTCCTGGCCGAGGTGTTCAACATTCTGGCGCGCCACAATATCTCCGTCGATCTGATCACCACCTCGGAAGTCAGCATCGCGCTGACCATGGACACCACCGGCTCCACCTCCGCCGGCGCCAGTCTGCTGACGACTTCGCTGCTGACCGAGCTGTCGTCGCTGTGTCGGGTGGAGGTGGAAGAGAACCTGGCGCTGGTGGCGATCATCGGCAACCAGCTGTCGCGGGCCTGTGGCGTCGGCAAAGAGGTGTTCGGCGTGCTCGATCCGTTCAATATCCGCATGATCTGCTACGGCGCCAGCAGCTATAACCTGTGCTTCCTGGTACCGGGCGAAGAAGCCGAGCAGGTGGTGCGCGCCCTGCACCACAACCTGTTCGAATAAGTCATTACCCCTGATTGCGGGCGCAGCACGCTGCGCCCCTGCGTCTAAAAAAATCCGTTCAAAACCTGCAGGGGTTCAGCATGTTGAACCCGCAATAAAAAACACAACCACACCCACCGTTCTCAATCTGGCTAAGGAAAACCTGCATGCTGGCACTATTCACGCGCTTATTCCCCCTGTGGGCGATACTGCTGTCCGTCGCCGCTTATTACACGCCGACCACCTTTACCGGCATCGGCCCCTACGTCAGCCCGTTGCTGATGCTGATCATGTTCGCCATGGGCGTCACGCTGCGGCTGGATGACTTTAAACGGGTGCTGGCGCGCCCCGGTCCGGTGGCAGCCGGCATCTTCCTGCACTATCTGATCATGCCGCTGGCGGCCTGGATCCTGGCGATGCTGTTCCGCATGCCGCCGGATCTGTCCGCCGGCATGGTGCTGGTGGGCAGCGTGGCCAGCGGCACCGCCTCCAACGTGATGATCTATTTGGCCAAGGGCGACGTGGCGCTGTCGGTGACCATTTCGGCGGTCTCAACGCTGGTGGGCGTGTTCGCCACGCCCCTGTTGACCCGTCTGTACGTCGACGCCGAGATCAGCGTCGATATCATGGGCATGCTGCTGAGCATCCTGCAGATCGTGGTGATCCCGATCGGCCTGGGCCTGATCGTCCACCATACCCTGACCAAGGTGGTGAAGCGCATCGAGCCGCTGCTGCCGGCGCTGTCTATGGTATGCATCCTGGCGATCATCAGCGCGGTGGTGGCGGGCAGTCAAAGCCACATCGCCTCGGTCGGCCTGGTCGTTATCATCGCGGTGATCCTGCACAACGGCATCGGTCTGCTGAGCGGCTACTGGGGCGGTAAACTGTTCGGTTTCGATGAGTCCACCTGCCGCACGCTGGCGATCGAAGTCGGAATGCAGAACTCCGGGCTGGCGGCTACGCTGGGTAAAATTTACTTCTCACCGCTGGCCGCGCTGCCGGGCGCGCTGTTCTCGGTATGGCACAATCTCTCCGGTTCGCTGCTGGCGGGCTATTGGTCCGGCCGCCCTATCAAGAAAAAATAAACCGCCTGTGGGGGACGCAAACATTTGCGTCCCCACTCTGCTCTGCGAAATTTCGTATTTGCCACTGGTCGGATTGTCATAATTCCCTTCATCCCCTATCATCCGTGGAAAATAAAAATTCAGATTCTTCCTATCCATGCCGATAATGTTGGTAACAGGAAGAGACGTTCTACTTTTTTTAATTAATTAAGTCACCAGGGTTGCCCGCCAAAAAATGAGCAGCCTAATTATTATTTAGATCTATACCCACCGTCTTATTTGCTGCGGCAAATCAAGATACCTCGCAATGTGCATGTCGCTCATTATTTCGGGCCGGCCGTCGGCCGCCCGTGGTTAACCTCATGGATTGGGCTGGCTGCCCCGGCGGCCTCTCAGAATGGATTACAATGATAAAAAAAATCACCGCATTGACACTGCTGGTCAGCACGGCCCTTTCCGCCGAAACCTTGCCGGACTCCCATATGATGATGGACATGTCGATGGGGGAATCACGGCGCGCGTTGCAAGACAGCACGCGTGAAGTCAATCATTTGATCGAGCAGCGCCGCTACCAGCAGCTGAAGCAGCAGCGCTTGCTGGCGGAGCCGGAACCGGCCGCGCCCGCACTGCCGCAGTCCGCGCAGTGCCTGCCGATCGCCGGCGTTTATCTGCAGGGCATTACCCTGCTCTCGCCGGGCGATTTATCTGCGCTGAGCGCGCTGCCGGAAAACTGCATCAGCAGTAACGATATCAATCGCCTGACCCGCGAATTAACGCGTCTTTATGTGCAAAAAGGTTATATCACCGCGCGCGTGCAAATTGTTCGCCCTAATTCACAGGGGGAATTGGGGCTAAGCGTGACGGAAGGATTTATCGAAAAAATAGAAGGCGGCGATCGCTGGGTCAATAGCCGGTTATTATTTCCGGGCCTGGAAGGCAAGCCGTTGAAATTAACCGAACTCGACCAGGGATTGGATCAGGCCAATCGTTTGCAATCGAATACCACCAAGCTGGATATATTACCCGGCCGCCAGGTCGGCGGCTCGGTAATTCGTTTACGCAATCAACACGCCAAACCCTGGTTGATTACCGCCGGTACGGATAATTACGGCCAGAAAAGTACCGGCCAGTGGCTGGCGCGCGCCACCGCCACGCTGGACAGCCCGTTCGGCCTGTCGGACTTCGTCAGCCTGAACGCCAACAGCACGCTGGAAAACCCGGCTCACCGCTACAGTCGCGCCTATACCCTGCTCTACTCGCTGCCGTACGGCGCCTTCACCTTTAGCGGGTTCGCCAGCTTCTCGTCCTATGAGAACCACCAGCAGCTGCAGCACAACGTGGTCAAACTGCACGGCCAGACCCAACAGTACGGGCTGCGCAGCGACTACGTGTTTTATCGCGATCACGATCAGATAGACAGCCTGAGCGGCCAGCTGACCTATAAGCGCATCGACAACTACTTCGAAAGCGTGCGCCTTGAGGTCAGCAGCCCAACGCTGACCCTGGCCGAACTGAGCGCCAGCCACCTGCAAATTCTGCCCAATGGCGTGTTCAGCGCCAACCTCAGCGTCGAGCAGGGGATGCCGTGGCTGGGGGCCGGCCGCCACCCGAGTTCGGTGCACCTCGACAGCCAGTTCACCAAGGGCAAGCTGTTCGCCAACCTCAGCCAGCGCCTCAGGCTGGGCGAAGCCACCTATCAGCTCAACAACCTGTTCTACGGTCAATACAGCCGTGACCCGCTGCCCGGCGTGGAGTGGCTGAGTCTCACCGATCGCAGCGCCGTACGCGGCTTCAGCCGCAGTACCCAGTCCGGCGACAACGGCTGGTATCTGCAAAATACGCTGTCTCGCAGTTTCAATCTGGGCGCCACCACGCTGACGCCGCGCCTCGGCGCCGACGTCGGCCGCATTCTGCCGCGTCAGGACAACTCAGGCTGGCGCAGCAGCGCCGGTATAAGCACCGGCGCCACATTGCGTTATCAGCGAGCGCTGGTCGATCTCGAAGTCAGCCGCGGCTGGATTTTGTCTAACCACGCCACGCCGGAAGATCCCGTTCAGGTGTTGGCCCGCTTTTCTTACACCTTTTAATCAACAGTTTTGCAGGACCCCACGGCAACATACGGAGATACATGGATGAAAAATAATAACTTCAGACTTTCGGCGGCAGGCAAACTGGCCGCCGCGCTGGCGATTATTCTCGCCGCTTCCACCGGCGCCTACGCCGCAGAGATCGTTGCGGCCAACGGCGCCAACGGCCCCGGCGTCTCTACCGCCGCCACCGGCGCGCAGGTGGTCGATATCGTCGCGCCGAACGGCAACGGGCTGTCGCACAACCAATATCAGGACTTCAACGTCAACCAGCCCGGCGCGGTGCTGAACAACTCCCGCGAGGCGGGACTGTCGCAGCTGGCCGGCCAACTGGGCGCCAACCCAAATCTGGGCGGGCATGAAGCCAGCGTGATCCTCAACGAGGTGATCGGCCGTAACCCGTCGCTGCTGCATGGCCAGCAAGAGATCTTCGGCATGGCGGCCGACTACGTGCTGGCCAACCCGAACGGCATCAGCTGTCAGGGCTGCGGGTTCATCAATACCAGCCACTCCTCACTGGTGGTCGGCAACCCGCTGGTGGAAAACGGCGTGCTGCAGGGCTACAGCACCTTCGGCAACCGCAACACCCTGAGCCTCAATGGTACCCTGAACGCCGGCGGCGTACTGGATCTGATCGCACCGAAGATCGACAGCCGCGGCGAAGTGATCGTGCAAGATTTCAAGCATTCGGATGGTAACGTGACCTCGGCGACGATCAACGCCATCAGCGGTCTTAACCGGGTAGCGCGCGACGGCACGGTGCAGGCCAGCCAACAGATGCCGACCGCGCTGGACAGCTACTACCTCGGCAGCATGCAGGCCGGGCGCATCAACATCATCAACACCGCACAGGGCAGCGGCGTGAAGCTGGCCGGCTCGTTGAACGCCGGCGATGAACTCAAGGTGAAAGCCTATGATATCCGCAGCGAAAGCCGCGTCGACGACGCCAGCAGCAACAAAAACGGCGGCGATAACTATCAAAATTACCGTGGCGGCATCTACGTCAACGATCGCAGCAGCAGCCAGAAGCTGACCCGCACCGAGCTGAAGGGCAAGAACATCAGCCTAGTGGCGGATAATCATGCGCACCTCACCGCCACCGATATCCGCGGCGAAGACATTACGCTGCAGGGCGGCAAACTGACGCTCGACGGCCAGCAGTTGAAGCAGACGCAAGGCCATACCGACGATCGCTGGTTCTACTCCTGGCAATACGACGTTACCCGCGAACGCGAGCAGCTGCAGCAGGCGGGCAGCACCGTCGCCGCCAGCGGCAGCGCCAAACTCATCAGCAACCAGGAAGACGTGAAGCTGCTGGGCGCCAATGTCAGCGCCGACCGCGCGCTGAGCGTCAAAGCGGCGCGCGACGTACACCTTGCCGGGCTGGTGGAGAAGGATAAATCCAGCGAGCGCGGCTACCAGCGCAACCACACCTCCAGCCTGCGCACCGGCAGATGGAGCAGCAGCGACGAAAGCGAAAGCCTGAAGGCCAGCGAACTGCGCAGCGAGGGTAAGGGCCAGGACAAGGGTAAACTGACGCTGGAAGCCGGCCGTAACGTTGCGACCCAGGGCGCCAGGCTGCATGCCAACAACGATCTGACTATCGACGCGAAAGACCAGATTCAGATCGGGGTGCAGAAAACCGCCAACGCCAAAGCGGTGCGCGATGACAAAACCTCCTGGGGTGGCATCGGCGGCGGCGACAACAAAAACAACAGCAATCGCCGCGAGATCAGCCACGCCTCCGAATTGACCAGCGGCGGCACCCTGCGCCTGAACGGCCAGCAAGGCGTCACCATTACCGGCAGCAAGGCGCGCGGCCAGACAGGCGGCGAAGTCACCACCACCCACGGCGGCCTGCGCATCGACAACGCGCTGAGCACCACCGTGGACAAAATCGACGCGCGCACCGGCACCGCCTTCAACATCACCAGCAGTTCGCACAAGGCCGACAACAGCTACCAGAGCAGCACCGCCAGCGAGCTGAAATCCGACACCAACCTGACGCTGGTCAGCCGCAAGGATGCTGACGTGATCGGCAGCCAGGTCGCCAGCGGCGGTGAGCTGAGCGTCGAGTCGAAGGCCGGCAACATCAACGTCAAGGCCGCCGAGCGGCAGCAGAAAATCGACGAGCAGAAGACCGCGCTCACCGTTAACGGCTACGCCAAAGAAGCCGGTGACAAGCAGTACCGTGCCGGTTTGCGCATCGAGCACACCAGCGACAGCGAGAAAACCACCCGCACCGAGAACAGCGCCTCAGGCCTCAGCGGCGGCAGCGTGAAGCTCAAGGCGAAGCAGGACGTGACCTTCAGCGGTTCTCAATTGGTGGCCGACAAAGGCGACGCCAGCGTCAGCGGCAACAAGGTTTCGTTCCTGGCGGCCGACGACAAAACGGCCTCAAACACCGAGCAAACCAAGATCGGCGGCGGTTTCTATTACACCGGCGGCATCGACAAACTCGGCAGCGGCGTGGAAGCCGGCTACGAGAACAGCAAAACCCAGACGCAAAGCAGCAAGGCGGTCACGTCCGGCAGCGACGTCAAAGGCAACCTGACGATCAACGCCCGCGACAAGCTGACCCAGCAAGGCGCGCAGCACAGCGTCGGCGGCACCTATCAAGAGAACGCCGCCGGTGTCGATCACCTGGCGGCCACCAACAGCAACAGCAGCACCACCCACAAGACCGACGTCGGCGTGAATATCGGCGCCAACGTCGATTACAGCGCCGTCACGCGTCCGGTCGAGCGTGCGGTCGGCAAAGCGGCCAAGCTGGACGCCACCGGCGTCATCAATGATATCGGCGGCATCGGCGCGCCTAACGTCGGCCTCGATATCGGCGCACAGGGCGGCAGCAGCGAAAAACACAGCAGCAGCTCGCAGGCGGTGGTCAGCTCGGTGAAAGCCGGCAGCATCGACATCAATGCCAAAGGCGAAGTGCGCGATCAGGGCACGCAGTACCAGGCGAGCAAAGGCGCGGTCAACCTGACGGCGGATAGCCACCGCAGCGAAGCCGCGGCAAACCGTCAGGACGAGCAGAGCCGCGACACCCGCGGCAGCGCCGGCGTGCGCGTCTACACCACCACCGGCAGCGATCTGACCGTGGACGCCAAGGGCGAAGGCGGCACCCAGCGCAGCAACAGCAGCGCCAGCCAGGCGGTGACCGGCTCGATCGACGCGGCCAACGGCATCAACGTCAACGTGAAAAAAGACGCGGTCTATCAGGGTACCGCGCTGAACGGCGGCAGCGGTAAAACCGCCGTCAACGCCGGCGGCGATATCCGCTTCGATCAGGCCAGCGACAAACAGAGCGAGAACCACAGCGGCTTTAACGTCAAAGCGTCCGCCAAAGGCGGCTTCACCGCCGACAGCAAAAACTTCGGCGCCGGTTTCGGCGGCGGCACCAACAACGGTGAAAGCAGCAGCAGCACGGCGCAGGTCGGCAACGTCAGCGGCCAGGGCGTGGAGCTGAAAGCGGGCCGCGATCTGACGCTGCAGGGCACCAACGTCAAGAGCCAGGGCGACGTCAGCCTGAACGCGGGCAACAAGGTCGCGCTGCAGACGGCGGAATCGACCCAAACGCGTAAGGAAAGCAAACTGTCCGGCAATATCGATCTGGGCGCCGGCAGCAGCGACAGCAAGGAAAAAACCGGCGGCAGCCTCTCCGCCGGCGGCGCCTTCGACATCGCCAAGGTCAATGAGTCCGCGACCGAGCGCCAGGGTGCCACTATCGCCTCAGACGGCAAGGTCACCCTGTCCGCCAACGGCAAAGGCGATGACGCGCTGCATCTGCAGGGGGCCAAAGTCAGCGGCGGCAGCGCCGCGCTCGAAGCGAAAAACGGCGGCATCCTGCTGGAATCCGCCAAGAACGAGCAGCATAAGGACAACTGGAATCTGGGCATCAAAGCCAACGCCAGAGGCGGCCAAACCTTCAACAAGGACGCCGGCGGCAAGGTCGATCCGAACACCGGCAAAGATACCCACACGCTGGGCGCCGGTCTGAAAGTCGGCGTGGAGCAGCAGGATAAAACCACCCACGCCAACACCGGCATCACCGCAGGCGACGTAGCGCTCAACAGCGGCAAAGACACCCGCCTTGCCGGCGCACGCGTCGACGCCGACAGCGTACAGGGCAAGGTGGGCGGCGATCTGCGCGTTGAAAGCCGCAAAGACGTCGAGACAGGCGTGAAGGTGGATGTGGATGCCGGTCTGAGCCACAGCAACGATCCGGGCAGCAGCATCACCTCCAAGCTGTCGAAGGTCGGCACGCCGCGCTACGCCGGTAAAGTGAAAGAGAAACTGGAAGCCGGGGTGAACAAAGTGGCCGACGCCACCACCGACAAGTACAACAGCGTAGCGCGTCGCCTCGATCCGCAGCAGGATACCACCGGTGCAGTCAGCTTCAGCAAGGCTGACGGCAAAGTCACGCTGCCGGAAACGCTGGCCGGCGAAAAACCGCAGGGCCCGCTGTGGGATCGCGGCGCACGCACCGTCGGCGGCGCGGTGAAAGACAGCATCACCGGGCCGGCGGGTCGCCAGGGGCAGCTCAAGGTCAATGCCGACGTGGTGAACAACAATGCGGTCGGTGAGCAATCGGCGATTGCCGGTAAGCACGGCGTGGCGCTGCAGGTCGGCGGCCAAACCCAACTGACCGGCGGCGAAATCCGCAGCCAGCAGGGCAAGGTGGAACTGGGCGGTAGCCAGGTCAGCCAGCAGGACGTCAGCGGCCAGCGTTATCAGGGCGGCGGCCGCGTCGATGCGGCGGCCACGGTAGGTGGACTGTTAGGCGGCGCGGCGAAGCAAAGCGTCGACGGCAACGTGCCGTTCGCCAGCGGCCATGCCTCAACTCAGCAGGCGGACGCCAAAGCCGGCGTATTCAGCGGCAAATAACGCACTCCCCTACGCAACGCCCCCGGAAAACCGGGGGCGTTTTTTTTACAGCGTGCTTGGGGTGTCTTCCCAGTCGCGATCGTCGTCTTTCGCATCCTGATCCAACACGTTGTAGGCCACGGCGCAAAACAGCGAGTTCAGGCGCTTCATGTCTCCCAACAATCCCAAATGCAGCGAACTGGTCTCGATGCTCTGCACGTTTTGCTGATGCAGGCGATCGACGTGCGCATGCGCGTAGCGGCGATCCAGAATGCGGAAGCGGTGCTTGGAACGACGCAGGCGTTTGGCACTGGTGACGTCGCCGGACAGGAACACCGACAGCCCCAGACGCAGGTTGCCGATCAGCCGTTCGTGCAGCCCGTCCAGCTCCGCCAACCCTTCCGCCGAGAAGGCGCGGCGCGCGGCGTGCGATTTGGCGCCCACGTCGCCGGCCATGCGCTCGATGATGTCGCCCGCCTGTTCCAGGTTGAGCGCCATTTCGATGATCTCCGCCCAACGACGCGAATCTTCCTCGCCCAGATCTTCCTTCTGGATCTGCGCCAGATACAGCTTGATGGCGGTGTAAAGCACGTCGACGTCATCGTCGAGTCGCCGCACCTCTTTATCCACGCCTTGCTTACCGTGCAGCACTTCGCGCTGCAGGATCATCATGTGTTCCACCACGTCGCCCATGCGCAGCGTTTCGCGCGCCGCGTTGGCCAGCGCCAGCGTCGGCGTATCCAACGCGCTGGCGTCCAGATGACGCGGCCGCATGCGCGGGTCGTCGGCCGCCACGTCGACGATCAGCCGTTCGCACAGCGTCGCCATCGGCCCGGCCAACGGGATCATCACCAAACAACGGATCAGGTTGTAGAACACGTGGAAATAGATCACCAGCTCTTCGCTGCCACCCGGCAGCTGAGCCATCACATCCGCCAGATAGGAGACGAACGGCAACACCAGTATGCAGCCCACCAGCTTGAACAGCAGGCTGCCGAGCGCCACGCGCCGCCCGGCGGCGTTCTGGCCGCTGGCGTTGATCATCGCCAGCAGGCCGCTGCCGAGGTTGGCGCCGATCACCAGACAGAGCGCCACCTTCAGCGAAATCACGCCGGTGGCGGTCAGGGTGGCGGTCAGCAACACCGCCGCCAGGCTGGAATAGCTGACGATGGCGAACAGCGCGCCGGTCAGGGCGTCGAGCATCACGTCGCCGGTCAGCGACGAGAACAACACTTTCACCCCGGCCGCCTGGGTGATCGGCGTGGCGGCGGCCACGATCAGCTCGAGCGCCAGCACGATCAGCCCCAGACCGATCAAGACGCGCCCGATCTGGCCGATCCGCATCTGCTTGCGGCTGAGGAACAGGAATACCCCAACCAGGATCAGCAGCGGCGACAGCCAGGACAGATCGAAGGTCAACACGCGCGCCATCAGCGCGGTGCCGACGTCGGCGCCGAGCATGATCACCAGCGCAGGCGCCAGCCCCACCAGCCCTTGCGCGACGAAAGAGGTCACCAGCAGCGCCGTGGCGTTGCTGCTTTGCACCAGCGCCGTCACGCCGATGCCGGAAACGAACGCCAACGGTTTTTTCTCAACGCTGTCGCTCAAAACGCGCCGCAGATTGGCGCCATAAACCCGCATGATCCCGGTGCGCACGATGTGGGTTCCCCACACCAATAGCGCCACGGACGAAAGCAGGTGAAGAAGGGTCAGCACGGAAGATACGCTCCATTAACGCCCGGCCAAAGGAGGCTGGTACCCGATGCCTGTCAGGCGCTGTGGATGGGCGGAACGGTGCTGTTCGCCCCAGCCGCAGCCGGTAGGCTAAAGATGACGGGTACAGCGCGCGGTCCCGCCTGCCGGGCGTGGGTCTGGCAGGACAGCGGGCGGGGGCAGACCGCAGAAGAGAAGGGTTAAGGCGGCGGTGGGAGAGCCCCGGTGCCGCGCTGCGAAGTCATGCAACTTCCCGCAATACAACAGGTTCCAAGTGTAGCCCAATTTCCGCGCCGTCGGGCCGCAGATCGGCCACCGAACGGTTGAGCACGTCAACCAGCAACTCTACCTCGCGAACCTGAATCCGATAGCGTACCACATTCCCGAGCAAACTGTGACCAAGGATCACCCCGCCGATCCCCTGTCCGGCCGGCAACAGGCCGATAGACTCTGGGCGGATCGCCACCTTGCCGGCATAGCTGCGCCCGGTCAGCCGGCCGGCCTGTTCGGCGCTCAGCAGGTTATAGTTGCCGATAAAACCGGCGGCGAAGGCGTCCGCCGGCTGGGTATACAAGGTTTCCGCATCGCCGCTCTGTACGATCTGCCCCTTGTTCATCAGGACGATGCGATCCGACAGGGTCAGCGCCTCTTCCTGATCGTGGGTGACGAAGATCGCCGTCAGGTTCAGCTCGCGCTGAATGCGCCGGATCTGCTCACGCAGATGTTTGCGGATGCGTGCATCCAGCGCCGACAGCGGTTCGTCGAGCAGCAGCAGACGCGGGCGCGTGACCAGCGATCGCGCCAGCGCCACGCGCTGACACTGGCCGCCCGACAGTTGGTGCGGATAGCGCTTCGCCAGATCGCTCAGCTCCACCAGCGCTAGCACCTCCTGCACCCGCTGGCCGATCTGCCCGGCCGCCAGCTTCTGCATTTTCAGGCCGAAGGCCACGTTGCCTTCCACCGTCATATTGGGAAACAGTGCATAGCTTTGGAACACCATGCCGATGCCGCGCTTTTGCGGCGCCAGCGGCACCAGATCCTGGCCCTGCAGTAAAATTTGCCCGCTGTCGACCGGAGTCAGGCCGGCCAGACAGCGCAACAGCGTCGACTTGCCGCAGCCGCTTGGCCCGAGCAGGGTGACGAACTCCCCCTCTTCGGCGGTGAAATCGATATCCTGAAACACCTGGGTCTGGCCATAGTGTTTGTTCAGGCGGGTGACGTTGAGATAAGCCATCGGGTTAACCCTTGTTTTTATTCAGCAGGTTCGCCAGCCAGGTGACGAGCAGCACCACGGCGAAATAAGAGATGACCAGCGCGCTGGTGAAATGCCCGCTGCCGTTGCGCATATTGAACAGATAGACCTGCAGCGTTTCATACTGGCTGCCCACCAACAGGTTGGCGAACACAAACTCGCCGATCAGGAACGAGAACGACAGCAACACGGCGATCATTCCGCCCTTGCGCAAATTTGGCAGCACCACCCACAGCGCCGCCCGCCAGGTACTGGCGCCGAGCAGGTGCGCGGCGTCCATCAGATCGCGCAGGTTGATCGCCTGCATGTTGTTGCTGATGGCGCGGTAGATAAACGGCAGCGCGATGGTGAAATAGCAGCCCACCAAAATCCAGGGGGTGCCGAGCAGCGGCAGCGGATCGGCGGCGAACAGTTGCATCAGCCCCACCGCCGACACCACCGGCGGCACGGCGAACGGCAGCAAAATCAGCACGTTCATCACCGCGTCCAGCTTGGGAAAGTAGTAAGCGATCACAAACATCGCCGGCAGGATCACCACCACCGACAGCAACAGCGTGCCGAAGCAGATCAGCAGCGAGTGCCACAGCGCCTGCAAAAAACGCGGGTCGCTCCACAGCGCCGTCAGCCACTTCAGAGTAAAACCGTCCGGCAAAATGGTGGCGCCCCACTGGGTAGCCAGCGCGTAAATCAGCGTCGCCGCCAGCGGCAGCAGCAGGATCAACAGCAGCAGGCCGGTCACCGTGCGGTGGTACAAGCGTTCAACACGCGACATGAGCATTCTCCAGCCGGTTATGAGCGTGCATTGAGGTAGCTCCTGCGCAGCATCCATTGGTGGATCACCGTGATAAACGCCATCATCACCACCAGCAGCATCGCCAGCGCGCTGGCCAGGTTCGGATCGAGGGAGATGTCCCCCGCCACCAACGCCGAGATGCGGATCGGGATCACGTTGAAGTTGCCGGTGGTCAGCGCGTACACCGTGGCGTAGGCGCCCAGCGCGTTGGCCAGCAGGATGACGAAGGTGCCCATCAGCGCCGGCGCCAACACCGGCAGGCCGATATGCCGCCAGTAGCGCCAGGGGCCGGCGCCGAGCAGCGCCGCCGATTCGCGCCAGTCGGCACGCAGCGCGTCAAATGCCGGATACAGCAGCAGCACCCCGAGCGGGATCTGGAAGTAGGTATACAGCACGATCAGGCCGCTCTTCGAATAGAGGTTGAAGCTCTCCATCAGACCGTATTTGCGCAGCAGCAACGTCAGGCAACCGTTCAGCCCCAACAGTATGACGAAGGCGAACGCCAGCGGCACCCCGGCGAAGTTGCTGGTCATGTTGGTGAACGACATCACGAAGTCATGAAACCGCGTCTGGCCGAGCTGACGCAGTGAGTAACTGCCAACTAACGCGATCAGCAAGCCGTAGACGCTCGACCATAGCGAGATCTCCAGCGAGAACTGAAACGCCTGCAGGTAGAACGGCGAGGTGAGGATATCGACATAGTTGCCCCATCCCCAGCCGCTGGTCTCACTGAAAAAGCTGTGAACGGCGATCCACACCAGCGGGGCGATCTGAAACGCGCCGAACAGCACGATAAACGGCAGCAGGCACAGCGCGGCGATCCATTTGGTTTTGCTGTTCATCGCGCATCCTGCGCCAGCAGCGCCCGACAGCGCGGCTTGTCGTGCGGCGCTTGCAACAGATCGCAGATCGTGCCGCACAGCTCGGTTTGCTGCGGATCGGCGTCATCCAGGCTGAAGCCCGCGCCGAATACGAACAGCGGCACCTGGCGCTCTTCCGGCAATACGCCGCCGTGGCTGCGATCGTCGTTCATGCCGTGGTCGGCGGTAACCAGCACCTGATAACCGGCCGCCAGCCAATCGGGCAGATAGCGCGACAGCGAGCCGTCGGCGCGCCGCGCCGCGTTGCGGTACTGCGGCGAAGAGAGGCCAAAGCGGTGGCCGGCGTCATCGATGTTCATCGGATGGATCAACAGAAAGTCTGGCTGATGACGCAGACGCAGGTTTTCGGCGTCGTCAAACAGATGGCTGTCGGGATAACCGTCGTCGTAATAGAAATGCCCGTGTTGAATCGGCAGCTCGGGGGCGTCGGTATGGCGGTCGCGCGCGGCGTCGAACGGCGTGCGGTTATACAATTCGCTGAACCAGTGGTAAGCGGCGGCGGCGGTGGTCAGCCCGGCGGCGCGCGCGTAATGAAACACACTTTGTTGATGAGAAAGGCGCGAGACGTGATTGTGCACCACGCCGCTCTCCACCGGCGTGACGCCGGTGAGGATGCATTCATACAGCGGCCGGGAGAGCGAGGGCAACTCGCTCTCCAGCAGATACAACCGCCCGCGTCCCGCCGCGCATTCGGCCTGCAGATAACCCATGGCGTCGTGCGCCACCCGGTAGTTGAGGCCGTCCAGCAGCACGAGGATCGTTTTCATGGTGCGTTAACTCACTGCTGCATAAACATAATGACGTTTTCCTGCCACAGGCGCGGCAGCGCTTTGGCGCTCTGTTCCCAGGCCGCCGGATCGGCGATCGGGTGCGCGTTCTTGTACTGCTCGGCCGGCAGCAGCTTGGCTTTGACGTCGTCCGGCAGCGTCAGATGCTCGGCGCGGATCGGGCGGGCATAGCCGCGCGCCAGGTTGATCTGACCGGCGTCGGAGAAGATGTATTCGCGCGCCAGCTTGGCGGCATTCGGGTGCTTGGCGTATTTGTTGATGATGGTGGTGTAGCCGGAAGTGATCGAACCGTCCGACGGGATCAGCACTTCAAAGCGGGTTTTGTCGATCTGATCGCGGTAGTTCAGACCGTTGAAGTCCCATACCACGCCGACCTGCACTTCCCCCTTCTCCAGCGACGCGATCACCGGGTTACTCAGGCTCAGGCGGCCGGCCTTGGCCAGCTTGCCGAAGAACTCCAGGCCCGGCTTGAGGTTTTTCTCGTTGCCGCCCATGGCGTAAGTGGCCGCCAGCACGCCGCTGGCCGCCTGCGAAGCGGTGCCGACGTCGCCGATGGTGACCTGATAGCTGCCCTTCAGCAGATCGGCCCAGCTGTGCGGGATGTCTTTCACCTGTTGCTTGTTAATGATGAAGGCGATGGTGCCGGTGTAAGCCAGCGCCCAGTGGCCATCTTTGTCTTTCGCCCAATCTGGCACCTGATCCCAGGTGGAGGGTTTGTACGGCTGCGTCACGCCCTTCTGCACCGCCACCGGGCCGAAGGCCGCGCCGACGTCACCGATGTCCGCCGTGGCGTTGTTCTTTTCCGCATCGAATTTGGCGATCTCCTGCGCAGAGCTCATGTCGGTATCGACATGCTTCAGGCCGTATTTGCTCAACAGATCTTGCCAGGTGCCTTTCCAGTTGGCCCAGCTGTCCGGCATGCCGACGCTGTTGACTTCGCCTTCTTTTTTAGCGGCCTGCTCCAGCGCCGCCAGATCGGTATCCGCGGCCCAGCTCATCTGGCTGGATAACACGATGGCACTGGTTAACACAGAAGCGCACAAACGTTTCATAACTGATGCTCCAGGTGGTAGTGTGGGGATGGCTGGACTAGTCCAGCAAGGGCCAAACCAATCTAACGGACGAATGTGATAATTATATGTCAGCTTAAAAAAGCGACAGTTTTATCACCCATTGCAACGGCGAAAACGCGACGCTGGTCTACCTTAAAGGCCAAACGCACTGAAACGGGACACCCGCTGTATGAGTGAAGCACCGACGACCGTCGCCACCATCTGCCAAACGCTGCACGCCCGCATCACCGCCGGCGAGTTCGCCGTGGGCGGCAAGCTGCCCTCCGAGCGAGCCCTGAGCGAACAGTTCGCCACCACCCGCATTACCCTGCAGGAGGCGCTCGGCCAATTGGAGGCGCAGGGCGTCATTTACCGTCAGGTGCGGCGCGGTTGGTTTATCTCGCCGCCACGTCTGATCTATAACCCGTTGCAGCGCAGCCATTTTCACGCCATGGCGCAGCAACAGGGGCGCGCCGCCCATACCGAAGCGATCGACAGTGCGCTCGTCACACTCGACGCGCCGCTGGCCGGCCGCCTGGCGCTGCCCTCCGGCGCCAAGGCCTATCGCATTCGCCGGCTGCGCTACATCGACGGGCGTGCGGTGCTGTACTGCGAGCACTACCTCAATCCGGCCTATTTCCCCGGTATTCTGGACGAAGATCTGACCCAGTCGCTGACCGCGCTGTACGCCGCACGCTACGGCATTCACTACGGCCGGGTACGTTTCGACATGCTGCCCACCCTGCTGCCGCAACAGGCCGCCGCCATGCTGAAGGTGACCTACGGCAGCCCGGCGCTGTTCATTACGCGGGTGAACCGCGATCAGCACGACAGAGTGATCGATTGCGACCTGGAGTATTGGCGTTACGACGCGCTGCACATCGACGTGGAAGCGCTGTAAATGACAAGGGCGCATCGCTGCGCCCTTGAAGAGGAAAATCAGTCGGCGTCGTAGCCGAGGTTTGGCGCCAGCCAGCGTTCTACCTCGCTCACGCTCATCCCTTTACGCGCCGCGTAGTCTTCCACCTGATCGCGCTGGATCTGCGCCACCGCGAAATACTTGCTCTCAGGATGGCTGAAGTACCAGCCGGACACCGCCGCTCCCGGCCACATGGCGAAGGACTCCGTCAGCGCCATACCGGTGTGGCGGTTGACGTCGAGCAGCTGCCAGATGGTCGCTTTCTCGGTGTGCTCCGGGCAGGCCGGATAGCCCGGCGCCGGCCGGATGCCCTGATAGTTTTCGCGGATCAGCTCCTCGTTGCTCAGATTCTCGTCAGCGGCATAGCCCCAGTGCAGCTTGCGCACCTGTTCGTGCAGGTATTCGGCGAAGGCCTCCGCCAAACGATCCGCCAGCGCCTTGACCATGATTTTGTTGTAATCGTCGTGCTGTGCGTCGTACGCCGCCGCCAGCGCGTCCTCCTCCAGCCCGCCGGTTACCGCGAAGGCGCCGAAGTAGTCGGCCTTGCCGCTGCTTTTCGGTGCCACGAAGTCCGCCAGGCAGTAGTTTGGGAAGTCGGTTTTTTCTGTCTGCTGGCGCAGATGGCGGCTTACCGCCAGCACCTCGCCGCGCTGTTCGTCGCGGTACACTTCCACATCGTCGCCGACGCGGTTGGCCGGGAACAGGCCGTAAACGCCTCGCGGGTTGAGGCTGCGCTCGGCGGCCAGCCGATCCAGCATCTGATTGGCGTCATGGAACAGGCGTTTAGCCTCTTCCCCCACCACCTCATCCTCCAGGATGCGCGGATATTTGCCCGCCAGCGACCAGGTCATGAAGAACGGCGTCCAGTCGATATAGTGGCGCAGCGTCTCGATGCCGACCGCCACCGGGAACACACCCAATTGCCGTGGCGCCGGCGGCTGATAATCGGCCCAATCCAGCGCCATGGCGTTGGCGCGCGCCTTCTGCAGATCGACCGGCGGCGTGCGCGGTTTTTTGCGCGCGTGCTGAATGCGCACCGTTTCGTACTCTTTGCGAGTGCGCGCCACAAACTCGTCGCGCTGGGTGGCGGACAGCAGTGCCGACACCACGCCCACGGTGCGCGAGGCGTTCTGCACGTAGGTGGTCGGGCCGCTGTAGTTCTGTTCAATTTTCACCGCGGTGTGCGCCTTGGAGGTGGTGGCGCCACCGATCAGCAGCGGCAGGGTAAAACCCTGGCGCTCCATCTCTTTGGCCACGTTGACCATCTCGTCCAGCGACGGCGTGATCAGCCCCGACAGGCCGATGATATCCACCTTCTCTTCGCGCGCGGTGCGCAGGATTTTCTCCGTCGGCACCATCACGCCCAAATCGACGATTTCATAGTTATTGCACTGCAGCACCACTCCGACGATGTTCTTGCCGATGTCGTGCACGTCGCCCTTCACCGTCGCCAGCAGGATTTTCCCTGCGGAGGTGCCCTGCTGCTTGCTGGCTTCGATGTACGGTTCCAGGTAAGCCACCGCCTGCTTCATCACGCGGGCGGATTTGACCACCTGCGGCAAGAACATCTTGCCCTCGCCGAACAGGTCGCCGACCACGTTCATCCCCGCCATCAGCGGCCCTTCGATCACTTCGATCGGGCGTTCGGCCTGCTGCCGCGCTTCTTCGGTATCCAGCTCGATAAACTCGGTGATGCCCTTCACCAGCGAATACTCCAGCCGCTTTTCCACCGGCCAGCCGCGCCACTCCGCCTGCTGCACCGCCGCTTCGCCGTCTTTGCTGCCGCGGTACTTTTCCGCCAGCTCCAGCAGGCGTTCGGTGCCGTCCTCGCGGCGGTTAAGGATCACGTCTTCTACCGCCTCGCGCAGCTCGCCAGGCAGATCGTCATAAATCGCCAGCTGCCCGGCATTGACGATGCCCATGTCCATGCCGTTGCGAATGGCGTGATACAGGAACACCGCGTGGATCGCCTCGCGTACCGGATCGTTGCCGCGGAACGAGAACGACACGTTGGACACCCCGCCGGAGATCATCGCGTGTGGCAGGTGGGTTTTGATGTCGGCGCAGGCTTCGATAAAGTCGACGGCGTAGTTGTTGTGCTCTTCGATGCCGGTGGCGACGGCGAAGATGTTCGGGTCGAAAATGATGTCTTCCGGCGGGAAACCGACGCGTTCGGTCAAAATTTTATAGGCGCGACGGCAAATCTCGAACTTGCGCTCGCGGGTATCCGCCTGGCCCACTTCGTCGAACGCCATCACCACCACCGCGGCGCCGTAGCGGCGCACCAGCCTGGCGTGGTGGATAAAGGCCTCTTCGCCCTCCTTCATCGAGATCGAGTTGACGATGCCCTTGCCCTGAATGCACTTCAGACCTTTCTCGATAACGGACCATTTGGAGGAGTCGATCATGATCGGCACCCGAGCGATATCCGGCTCGCCGGCGATCAGATTGAGGAAGCGCACCATCGCCGCCTCGGCGTCGAGCATCCCCTCGTCCATGTTGATGTCGATGATCTGCGCGCCGCTCTCCACCTGCTGGCGCGCCACGTCGAGCGCTTCGTTGTATTTCTCTTCTTTGATCAGGCGTTTGAAACGCGCCGAGCCGGTGACGTTGGTGCGCTCGCCGACATTGACGAACAGGGTGTTGGCGTCGATGGTCAACGGCTCAAGACCGGCCAGACGGCAGGCGACCGGGATCTCCGGCAGCCGGCGCGGCGGCACGCCCTCAACCACCTTGGCCATCGCGGCGATGTGTTCCGGCGTGGTGCCGCAGCAGCCGCCGATGATATTGAGGAAGCCGGCCTGCGCCCACTCCCCGACCTGGCGCGCCATCTCGGCCGCATCCAGATCGTACTCGCCGAAGGCGTTCGGCAAACCGGCGTTCGGGTGCGCGGTGACGTAGGTCTCCGAGATGCGCGCCAGCTCGGCGACGTACTGACGCAGTTCATCCGGCCCCAGGGCACAGTTCAGGCCGAAGGTCAGCGGCTTGACGTGACGCAGCGAGTTGTAAAACGCCTCGGTGGTTTGGCCGGACAGGGTGCGGCCGGAAGCGTCGGTGATGGTGCCGGAGATCATGATTGGCAGTTCCACCCCCAGCGCTTCGAATTCGGTTTCCACCGCAAAGGCGGCGGCCTTGGCATTCAGGGTATCGAAGATGGTTTCGATCATGATCAGATCGACGCCGCCCTCCACCAGCGCGCGGGTCGATTCGCGATAAGCCGCCACCAGCTCGTCGAACGAGATGTTGCGGAACGCCGGATCGTTGACGTTCGGCGAGATGGATGCGGTGCGGTTGGTCGGCCCCAACACGCCGGCGACATAGCGCGGTTTTTCCGGCGTGCGCGCCGTCCATTCGTCGGCACAGGCGCGCGCCAGGCAGGCGGCCTGGTAGTTAATCTCGGCGGACAGCGACTCCATGTGGTAGTCGGCCATGGCGATGGGGGTGGAGTTGAAGGTATTGGTTTCAAGGATATCGGCGCCCGCCTCGAGGTAGGCGTAATGAATGGCGGTGATCACTTCCGGCTTGGTCAGCACCAGCAGATCGTTATTGCCTTTCAGATCGCTGCCCCAGTCGGCGAAACGCTCACCGCGGAAATCGCGCTCATCCAGACGGTAGCTCTGGATCATGGTGCCCATGCCGCCGTCCAACACTAAAATGCGCTGCGCTAACTGGCGGCGCAGTTGTTCTACTCGATTCGTCACTGTAACCCCTTCCATTGCCATCCAGCCCATCGCTCAACTGCCGCAAAAACCAACGGGTCATCCTAGCACAGCTTGTAGGGACAAAGGGGGAGACGACAATTGAGAGTTTTTCAGGTTGTGCGCCAACACCTCCGATGAGCTGGCGGCGGCTTGCAATTCATCGACAAAAAACGAAAATGAATTCCATCATACGGAAAAAGGAATATCACCCATGGCCACCCCTGCTCCCGCCAAACGCGGCAAGAAGCCCCGCGCAGCAGCCCCGGCCGCCAGTTCGGCGACCGGCCAGGTACAATCGTTGACCCGTGGCCTGAAGCTGTTGGAATACATTTCGGAAGCCCAGGGCAACGTGGCGCTGACCGATCTGGCCCAGCAGGCCGGCCTGCCGAACTCCACCACTCACCGCCTGCTCACCACCATGCAGCAGCAGGGATTCGTGCGCCAGGTCGGCGATCTCGGTCTGTGGACCATCGGCTCGCACGCTTTTGTGGTCGGCAGCAGCTTTCTGCAAAGCCGCAACCTGCTGGCGATGGTTCATCCGACGCTGCGCCGACTGATGGAAGAGTCGGGTGAAACGGTCAACCTGGCGGTACTGGATACCAGCGAGTACCAGGCGATCATCATCGATCAGGTGCAGTGTACGGCGCTGATGCGCATGTCGGCGCCGATCGGCGGCAAACTGCCGATGCACGCCTCCGGCGCCGGCAAAGCCTTCCTCGCCACCCTGCCGGACGATCAGGTGACCAAGCTGCTGCACAAGAAAGGCATGCACACCTACACGCCGCACACCCTGACGCCGCACAACCTGAAAGAGGGACTGGCGCAGATCCGCAAGCAGGGCTTTTCCTTTGACGACGAAGAGCACGCACTCGGCCTGCGTTGCGTGGCGGCCTGCATCTTCGACGAGCACCGCGAAGCCTTCGCCGCCATTTCTATCTCCGGCCCGGTATCGCGCATCACCGACGATCGCGTGATCGAGCTGGGCGCGCTGGTGATCCACGCGGCGAAAGAGATCAGCCTGGCCTACGGCGGCGTACGCTAATCCAGCCCATCCGCGGGGCGCCGCAGTGCGCCTCCGCTCCCCTTCCTTGCTCTGTTGTCAGCATGTAAATGGCTGTTGGTATCCTGTTTAGCCCACAGGAAAAAAGCTTGAAGCCGATCACAGTTAACGATCCTCACGGCGAAAGCCCATTGCAACCGCTCAAACTTCCTTCGACAATGTTACCGATAACATGTTACCGGTAACAATCAAACTGAACGAAGGTAACGTCACCCGGTGTTTTGGAGCCAAGACATGACCAACAATCAAAATCGCATTTACGTCGTTATGGGCGTTTCCGGCAGCGGCAAGTCCGCCGTCGCCGCCGCCGCGGCCCGCCAACTCTCCGCCGGCTTCCTCGACGGCGACTTCCTGCATCCGCGCAGCAATATCCTGAAGATGGCCGCCGGCGAAGCGTTGAACGACGACGATCGCGCCCCGTGGCTGGCCGCGCTCAACGAAGCCGCCTTCGCCATGCAGCGCACCAACAGCGTGTCGATCATCGTCTGCTCGGCGCTGAAAAAGCAGTATCGCGACCGCCTGCGCGCCGGCAACGGCAACCTGTCGTTCATCTATCTGCACGGCGAGTTCCCGGTGATCGAATCCCGTCTGGCGGCACGTAACGGCCACTTCTTCAAGCCGCAGATGCTGGTCACCCAGTTCGCCGCGCTCGAGCAGCCGGGCGCCGACGAAAACGACGTGATGGCGATCGACATCAATCAGCCGCTGGACGCGGTGATTGCCGATACCGTGCGCCATATCCAGAGCTTCCTGCCACAGGACGTGTGCGCGTGAGTACCCTGACGCTGGTCGGTACCGCAGTCGGCTCGGTTTTACTGCTGTTATTCCTGGTGATGAAGGCGCGCATGCACGCCTTCGTCGCGCTGATGCTGGTGTCCATCGCCGCCGGCATTTTCTCCGGCATGCCGCTGGACCATATCGCCGACACCATGCAAAAAGGCATGGGCGACACGCTGGGCTTCCTGGCGATCGTGGTGGCGCTGGGGGCGATGTTCGGCAAGATCCTGCATGAGGTCGGCGCGCTCGATCAAATTGCGGCGCAATTGCTGAAACGATTCGGACAAAGCAAGGCGCACTATGCGCTCGGTATCGCCGGCCTGATCTGCGCGCTGCCGCTGTTCTTCGACGTGGCGGTGGTGCTGCTTATCGGCATCGTGTTCGCCGTGGCGCGCCGCACCGACGGCAATATCGTCAAGCTGGCGATCCCGCTGTTCGCCGGCGTGGCCGCCGCCGCCTCCTTCCTGCTGCCGGGACCGGTGCCGATGCTGCTGGCTTCGCAGATGAAGGCCGACTTCGGCTGGATGATCGCCATCGGCCTGGTGGCGGCGGTGATCGGCATGCTGATCGCCGGCCCGCTGTACGGCAGCTTTATCAGCCGCTTCGTCAACTGGCCAATGCCGCCGGAAGAGAATGAGCCGACGCTGACCAAGGGCAATCTGCCGTCGTTCGGCTTCAGCCTGGCGCTGGTGCTGTGCCCGCTGGTGCTGGTCGGCATGAAAACCATCGGCGCGCGGCTGGTCACCCCCGGTTCGCAGCTGCAGCAGTGGCTGGAGTTTATCGGCCATCCGTTCACCGCCATCCTGCTGGCCTGCCTGATCGTGATTTACGGCCTGGCGAAGCCGCGCGGCATGAGCAACGAACAGACGCTGGCCATCTGCTCCGCCGCGGTGCAACCGGCCGGGATCATCTTGCTGATGACCGGCGCTGGCGGGGTGTTCAAACAGATCCTGGTGGATTCCGGCGTCGGGCCGGCGTTGGGTGACGCCATGATCGGCGCCGGCCTGCCGATCGCCGTGGCCGCCTTTGCGCTCTCCGCCATGGTGCGGGTGATCCAGGGCTCGGCCACCGTCGCCTGCCTGACCACCGTCGGCCTGGTGCTGCCGGTCACCAGCCAGCTCGGGCTGAACGGCGGGCAACTGGCCGCGCTGGCTATCTGCATCGCCGGCGGCTCCATCGTGCTGAGCCACGTCAACGACGCCGGTTTCTGGCTGTTCGGCAAATTCACCGGCGCCAACGAACTGCAAACGCTGAAAACCTGGACGGTAATGGAAACGATTCTGGGCAGCGTCGGCGGCGCCATCGGCATGATTGCATTCACGATGTTTTAACGCCCAAATCGCCCCCGGCCTTGCACACCAGGGCTGCAAATCACCACCGGGGGCACCGCCACAGGCGGCGACTATAACAACAGCAATGTGAGGAAGGCATGATTAACCCAACCTTGTCCCGTGTCACACAGCGCATCATCCACCGTTCCGAGGCCAGCCGCGCCGCCTATCTGGCGCGCATCGAGGCGGCCCGCTCCCAAACCGTCCACCGCGCGCAGCTGGCCTGCGGCAACCTGGCCCACGGCTTCGCCGCCTGTCAGCCCGATGACAAGACGGCGCTGAAAAACATGGTGCGCAGCGATATCGCCATCATCACCGCCTACAACGACATGCTGTCGGCCCACCAGCCCTACGAACACTACCCAGAGCGGCTGAAGCAGGCGCTGAAGGCGGTGGGTGCCGTGGGCCAGGTGGCCGGCGGCGTGCCGGCGATGTGCGACGGCGTGACCCAGGGGCAGGACGGTATGGAGCTGTCGCTGATGAGCCGTGACGTGATCGCCATGTCGGCCGCCGTCGGCCTGTCGCACAACATGTTCGACGGCGCGCTGTTCCTCGGTATTTGCGACAAGATCGTGCCGGGGCTGGTGATGGCCGCCCTCTCCTTCGGCCACCTGCCCGCGCTGTTCGTGCCGGCCGGCCCGATGAGCAGCGGTTTGCCGAACAAGGAAAAGGTGCGCGTGCGCCAGCTGTACGCCGAGGGCAAGGCCGACCGCCTGGCGTTGCTGGAAGCCGAGGCCGCCTCTTATCACGGTATCGGCACCTGCACCTTCTACGGCACCGCCAACACCAATCAGATGGTGATGGAAGTGATGGGTCTGCATCTGCCGGGCGCTTCCTTCGTGCATCCGGACACGCCGCTGCGCGACGCGCTGAACGACGCCGCCGCGCGCCAGGTGACCCGGCTGACCGACACCGCCGGCAACTACCTGCCGATCGGCCGCCTGGTGGACGAGAAAGTGGTGGTGAACGGCATCGTCTCGCTGCTGGCCACCGGCGGCTCCACCAATCTGACCATGCATCTGGTGGCGATGGCGCGGGCGGCGGGCATCATCATCACCTGGGACGATTTCTCCGAGCTGTCGGAAGCGGTGCCGCTGCTGTGCCGCATCTACCCGAACGGCCCGGCCGACATCAACCAGTTCCAGGCCGCCGGCGGCGTGCCGCTGGTGGTGCGCGAGCTGCTGCAACACGGCCTGCTGCACGAAGAGGTGCACACCGTGGCCGGTTTCGGCCTGCACCGCTACACCCAGGAACCCTGGCTGGATAATGGCCAGCTGGCGTGGCGCGAAGGTGTGGCCGGCTCGCTCGACGCCAAGGTAATCGCCAGCGTCGCTCAGCCATTCGAACATCACGGCGGCACCAAGGTGATGGCCGGCAATCTGGGCCGTGCGGTGATGAAAACCTCGGCGGTGCCCGCCGACAACCAGATCATCGAAGCGCCGGCGGTGGTGTTCGACAGCCAGCACGACATCGTGCCGGCGTTCGAAGCCGGCAAGCTGGATCGCGATTGCGTGGTGGTGGTGCGCTTCCAGGGGCCGCAGGCCAACGGCATGCCCGAACTGCACAAACTGATGCCGCCGCTGGGCGTGCTGATGGATCGCGGCTTCAAAGTGGCGCTGGTGACCGACGGTCGCCTGTCCGGCGCCTCCGGCAAGGTACCTTCCGCCATCCACGTCACTCCGGAAGCCTATACCGGCGGCCTGCTGGCGAAAGTGCGCGACGGCGATCCGATCCGCGTCAACGGCCGCAGCGGCGAGCTGCAGGTGCTGGTCGACGCCGAGGAGTTGGCCCGGCGCACGCCGTGCCAACCCGATCTGAGCGCGGAACACATCGGCTGCGGCCGCGAGCTGTTCGGCGCGCTGCGCAGCCAGCTGTCCGGCGCCGAACAGGGTGCCTGCTGCATCAAATTTTAATCGATAGCCTGGCCGCATCGCCGCCTGGCGACGGCCACAGAGGAGAGCGTCATCATGAACAAGTGGAAAACAAGCGCCGAACAGATCCTGACGGCGGGGCCGGTGGTGCCGGTCATCGTTATCAACAAGCTGGAACATGCGGTACCGTTGGCGAAAGCGCTGGTCGCCGGCGGCGTGCGGGTGCTGGAGGTGACGCTGCGCACCGCCTGCGCCATGGACGCCATTCGCGCCATCGCCCAAGAGGTGCCGGAAGCGATCATCGGTGCCGGTACGGTGATTAATCCGCAACAGCTGCGTGAAGTGACCGAGGCCGGCGCCCAGTTCGCCATCAGCCCGGGGCTGACCGACGAGCTGCTGAAAGCGGCCACCGCCGGTTCAATTCCGTTGATTCCAGGCATCAGCACCGTTTCCGAACTGATGCAGGGCATGGATTACGGCCTGCGCGAGTTTAAATTCTTCCCGGCGGAAGCCAACGGCGGCGTGAAGGCGCTGCAGGCGATCGGTGGCCCGTTCCCGCAGGTGCGCTTCTGCCCGACCGGCGGCATCTCGCCGGACAACTACCGCAGTTACCTGGCGCTGAAAAGCGTGCTGTGCATCGGCGGCTCCTGGCTGGTGCCGGCGGACGCGCTGGAAAGCGGCGACTATGCGCGCATCACCGAACTGGCGCGCGCCGCCGTGGCGGGCGCCCAGGCCTGATTTACATCGCAGCGGTGGCGGCCGGCAGCGCCGCCCCGCTGCGCTGGCTGAACCGCTGTTTCTTGCGGTAAGCGAACACATCCTCCACGTGCCCCTCGCGGATACGCTGCTGCAACCCGCGCCAATACTCCGCGGTAAACAGATCGCTGTGCAGCTCTTCAAACACCTGCCGGATGCGCCGATCGCCGCACAGGAAATGGCGGAACTCCTCCGGAAATACGTCGTTGGGCGCGATGCTGTACCACGGCTCGCTGGCCAGCTCATCCTCCGGATAGCGCGGCGGCGGAATGTCGCGGAAGTTGACCTCAGTCATGTAGCAAATCTCGTCGTAGTCGTAGAACACCACTCGCCCGTGGCGCGTCACGCCGAAATTCTTGAACAGCATGTCGCCGGGGAAGATATTGGCGGCGGCCAGCTGCTTGATGGCGTTGCCGTACTCTTCGATCGCATCGCGCATCTGCTGATCGTTGGCCTGCTCCAGATACAGGTTCAGCGGCGTCATGCGGCGTTCCATATACAGATGTTTGATCACGATGCGATCGCCGAGATCTTCCAGCTTGCCCGGCACTTCGCGCCGCAGCTCTTCCAGCAGTTCCGGGCTGAGGCGCGCCTTGTCGACGACAAAATTCTCGTACTCCTGGGTATCCGCCATGCGCCCGACGCGATCGTGCTCTTTCACCAGCTGATAGCAAGCCATCACCTGCGCCTGCGTCACCTCTTTTTGCGGGGCGAATTCGTCTTTGATCACTTTGAACACCCGATCGAAGGACGGCAGAGTGAACACCAGCATCACCATGCCCTTCACCCCCGGCGCGATGATGAACTGCTCCTGCGACTGCGCCATAAAGGTCAGGTATTCGCGATAGCATTCGGTTTTGCCGTGCTTCTGGCAGCCGATCGCCATGTACAGCTCGGCGGTGGTCTTGCCCGGCAGGATCTCGCGCAGCCATTCCACCATCGCCGCCGGCAGCGGCGCGTAGACCATAAAATAAGAGCGGGCGAAGCCGAAAACGATGCTGGCCTCCGCCTTGCCGGTCAGGCAGGCGTCGATAAACAGTGCGCCCGATTCGCTGTGGTGGATCGGCAACAGGAACGGGTAAACGCCGTCGGCCAGGCGCAGCTTGCCAACCAGCCAGGCGGCCTTGTTGCGGTAAAACAGTTCGTTGGCGATCTGAAAGGTCGCGCCCGCCAGCTGCTGTGCGCTGAAGGTGCGTTGCAGCGCTTGCGTGATATAGCGGATATCGCGCGTCAAATCCTCCCACGGCAGCCGCAGCGGCAGATCGCTCAGCAGGCTGCGCAGCATCGCCGGCAGATCGCCATGGGGAGTGAAATCGCGCGCCAGCGGACGCGGAATGTCGCGAAAGCGCCGTTCCGGCTGCGAACTGAACACGAACAGCTTGTCCGGCGTCAGATCGCGATGCTTGAACAGCCGGCAGTAGACCGAGTTAAAAAAGCTTTCGGCTATCTCGAAACGCGGATAGTCCGGCAGCAGATCGATATAGACCGCTTTGACCCGGCTGGGGAAGTCGGCGTCGAAGTATTTCTGCCCGGTGATGCATTTGAGCTGCTCCACCACCAGGCCGACATGATGGTCGTACAGATGGATGCGCTTTTTCATCGCCTGCTGTACCGCCGGCCAGTCCGCCTGCTCGAAGCGCTGCTGCGCGCCGGCGGTCACCTCCAGAAAGCGGCCATACTGCGCATCGAAGCCTTGCAGGATCGTCTGTGCGATCAACAACTCCAGTTTTGCCGCCATCCTTACCCCCGCCAGAAAAAGGAGCCTGCGCATGCAGGCTCCGGGTGAAACGTCTTCAAGCTTGCCGCGTCAGAACTGCTGTTCTTCCGTCGAACCGGTCAGTGCGGTCACCGAAGAGGCGCCGCCCTGAATGATGGTGGTGACCTTGTCGAAGTAGCCGGTGCCCACCTCTTGCTGGTGCGAGGCGAAGGTGTAGCCGCGATCCACTGCGGCGAACTCCGCCTGCTGCACCTTCTCGACGTAGTGTTTCATCCCTTCGCCCTGCGCATAGGCGTGCGCCAGATCGAACATGTTGAACCACATGCTGTGGATGCCCGCCAGCGTGATGAACTGATACTTGTAGCCCATGTCCGACAGCGCCTGCTGGAAGCGGGCGATGGTCTGGTCGTCGAGGTTCTTCTTCCAGTTGAACGACGGCGAGCAGTTGTAGGCCAGCAACTTGCCCGGGTATTTGGCGTGGATGGCGTCGGCGAAGCGCTGGGCAGCATCCAGATCCGGCGTCGAGGTTTCGCACCACACCATATCGGCGTAAGGGGCATAAGCCAGGCCGCGGCTGATCGCCTGCTCGACGCCGGCATGGGTGCGGAAGAAACCTTCCGCCGTGCGCTCGCCGGTGACGAAGGCGCTGTCATACGGATCGCAGTCAGAGGTCAGCAGGTCGGCCGCGTCGGCGTCCGTGCGGGCGATCACCAGCGTCGGCACGCCGAGCACGTCAGCCGCCAGGCGTGCGGCAACCAGCTTCTGGATCGCTTCTTGCGTCGGCACCAGCACTTTGCCGCCCATATGGCCGCATTTCTTCACCGCTGCCAGCTGATCTTCAAAGTGCACCCCGGCAGCACCGGCGGTGATCATCGCTTTCATCAGCTCGAAGGCGTTCAACACGCCGCCGAAGCCGGCTTCAGCATCGGCGACGATCGGCAGGAAATAGTCGGTGTAGCCTTTGCTGCCCGGTTCAATCCGGTTCGCCCATTGGATCTGATCGGCGCGGCGGAAGGTGTTGTTGATGCGCTCGACCACCTTCGGCACCGAGTCCACCGGATACAGCGACTGGTCTGGATACATCGCCGCCGCACTGTTGGCGTCCGCCGCCACCTGCCAACCGGACAGGTAGATGGCCTCGACGCCGGCTTTGGCCTGCTGCAGCGCCTGGCCGCCGGTCAGCGCGCCCAGGCAGTTCACGTAGCCTTTACGCGCCTTGCCGTTCAGCAAGGACCACAGTTTAGCGGCGCCGTTTTGCGCCAGGGTGCATTCCGGGTTGACCGAACCGCGCAGGTTGATCACGTCTTCAGCGCTATAAGGGCGGGTAATGCCTTCCCAACGGGCCGATTTCCATTCCTGTTCCAGCTGCTGGATCTGTTGAGAGCGAGAGGTAGACATAATTTTTATCCTTTCAGTCATGTAGGGTTGATTGGGAAAATTCAGGCCAGCAGCGCATAGCCGGGCAGCGTCAGGAAATCGATTAATTCATCTTGCGTGGTGATGCGCTCCATCAGGCGCGCCGCCTCTTCGAACCGGCTGGCGTTAAAGCGCGCCTCCCCCACTTCTTCACGCACCACCAACATCTCTTCTTGCAACATCTGGCGGAACAGCGCCTTGGTCACCGGACGCCCATCATTCAGGCTCTTCTCGTGGTGGATCCACTGCCAGATAGAGGTACGGGAGATCTCCGCCGTCGCGGCATCTTCCATCAACCCATAGATCGGCACGCAGCCGTTGCCGGAGATCCAGGCTTCGATGTACTGCACCGCCACGCGAATGTTGGCACGCATTCCCGCTTCCGTGCGTTCGCCGTCACAAGGTTCCAGCAGTTGCGCGGCGCTGATCGGTGCATCCTGGTCACGCAGCACGTCCAGCTGGTTTTGGCGATCGCCCAATGCCTTGCCGAACACCTCCATCACCGTGTCCGCCAGCCCCGGGTGTGCCACCCAGGTGCCGTCGTGGCCGTTATTGGCCTCCAGCTCTTTGTCCGCCCGTACCTTGTTCAGCACCCAGGCGTTTTTCTCGGCGTCTTTGCTCGGGATAAACGCCGCCATGCCGCCCATGGCGAACGCACCGCGCTTATGACAGGTTTTGATCAACAGACGCGAATAGGCGCTGAGGAAGGGTTTCTCCATGGTCACCGACTGACGATCCGGCAGCACGCGATCGCCGTGATTTTTCAGCGTCTTGATGTAGCTGAAGATGTAATCCCAGCGGCCGCAGTTCAGGCCAACGATGTGATCGCGCAGGTGATAGAGGATCTCGTCCATCTGGAACACCGCCGGCAGGGTTTCGATCAGCACCGTCGCCTTGATGGTGCCGCGCGGCAGATCGAAACGATCCTCGGTAAAGCTGAAGACATCGCTCCACCAGGCTGCTTCTTCCCAGGACTGGGTTTTCGGCAGATAGAAATACGGGCCGCTGCCCTTGGCCAACAGCTGGCGATAGTTGTGGTAGAAGTACAGCGCGAAATCGAACAGGCCGCCTGGGATGGCCTCGTCGCGCCACAGCACGTGCTTCTCCGGCAAATGCAGGCCGCGCACGCGAGCGATCAACACCGCCGGGTTCGGTTTCAGCTGGTAAATCTTGCCGGCTTCATTGGTGTAGGAAATGGTGCCGTTAACCGCATCGTGCAGGTTGATTTGACCGTCGATGACTTTGTCCCAGCTTGGCGCCAGCGAGTCTTCAAAGTCCGCCATAAATACTTTTACGTTGGCGTTCAGCGCATTGATCACCATTTTGCGCTCGACCGGCCCGGTGATCTCAACCCGGCGATCGCGCAGGTCTTGCGGAATGCCGCGGATCTGCCAGTCGCCCCCACGAATGGAATTGGTTTCCGAAATAAAGCCAGGCAATTCGCCGCGATCGATATTTTGCTGCCAGCGGACACGCGCCGCCAGCAGCTCATTGCGCCGCGGCGTGAATTTCGCCACCAGTTCCGCCAGGAACTCAACCGCTTCATCCGTCAACACCTGGCGCTCCGCAGCGGCGAAACCCTGCGTAAACCTTAACTCCGTGCCTGCTATCTGTTGCGTCATGACCTTGCTCCTTCCCATCGTCGCGCCTGAGCGACCGGCGCATTTTCATCAGAAATCACTGTGGATCAGGGCGGATGAAACGATCCTAAACTGGTCAGATCTCATCCCGATAGCTCTAAGAATACTCAACAAAAAATAAAAATCAAAAACCATTTCCATTTTATTATTAAATATTTTATTAACACTTTATTATCAATTAGTTATGAAAAATAACAACAACACCGAGTAAGGAAATCGGTTCCAATAGGCATGCAGGAACATGATAACGCCTTGTCGAACAAGGTATTTCAGGAAGAGATGGGGGAGAAAAAGAGGATCGAACGAGGGATCGTCAACGCGGCGGCCTCGATTCAGCCGCCGGCAGGCAGAAAAATTCAGTCGAGCGTCGGGTTCATATGGCGCAGATCGTAAGGCGTAATCTGGTAGACGTAATAGTTGAGCCAGTTGGAAAACAGCAGGTGGCCATGGCTGCGCCAGGTGGCTTTCGGTGTCAGTGCAGGGTTGTCATCGGGAAAGTAGTTGAGCGGAACGGTGGGATCGAGGCCGGCATCGTTGTCGCGACAATACTCCCCGGCCAGAGTCAGGGCATCATATTCCGGATGGCCGGTGACAAACGCCAGGCGCTTATCTCTGCTGGCGAACAGATAGGCGCCGGCCTGCTCGGATTCGGCCAGGATATCCAGATCGGTATACTGGCGAATCACCTCGGTCGGGAAATCGGCATAGCGTGAATGCGGCGCCAGGAAGCTTTCGTCGAAGCCGCGCGTCAGCAATGCATGTTGCTGCAGCGTTTGGTGCGGATAAACGCCAGAGAGCTTCACCTCGCGCGTCATCTTGGGAATACCGTACAGGATGTTCAACGCCGCTTGTACCGCCCAGCACACGAACAGCGTGGAGGTGACGTGGTTCTTGGCCCAGTCGATCACCCGTTCGATCTGCGGCCAGTAGGCGACATCGCAGAAGTCGACCAGCCCCAGCGGCGCACCGGTGACGATCAAACCATCGAAGTTCTCATTCTGGATGTCCTCAAAGTCGCAGTAGAAATTGTTCAGATGCTCAGCCGGCGTGTTCTTCGACTCGCGGCTATCGATACGCAGCAGCTGGATATCAATCTGCAGCGGCGAGTTGGAGAGCAGGCGCAGAAACTGGTTTTCCGTTTCGATCTTCTTTGGCATCAGATTGAGGATCAGCACTTTCAATGGCCTGATTTCCTGTGTTTTTGCCCGTGAGGATGTCATTACGAAGACATTCTCATCACGCAAGAAGCTGACCGCAGGTAACTCATCAGGAACACGAATCGGCATTGCTTAATCCTCACACATCCATTTATACGTTTAGACTTCTAGATGCCCGAAGATAGCGTTTTTTTCGGTCGATGTCGAGCATTCAGCGGAAAGGTGAAAATGTTTCATTGCGCGGCCTGCGCCAGGATATGAGCAGAGGGAGTAAAGCGGATGAAAAGCAAAAAGGCCATCCTTTCGGATGGCCTCTTGGCTTATTTGATGCTTGGCAGTGTCCTACTCTCGCATGGGGAGACCCCACACTACCATCGGCGCTACGGCGTTTCACTTCTGAGTTCGGCATGGGGTCAGGTGGGACCACCGCGCTATTGCCGCCAGGCAAATTCGTTTTAATCAACCCGCTTCATCGCTGAAGCCAGTTAATCCAATCTGTAAACAAGCTGAATATTGTCTTGGTCTCACCAAAACACCTTCGGTGTTGTAAGGTTAAGCCTCACGGATCATTAGTACTGGTTAGCTCAATGCATCGCTGCACTTACACACCCAGCCTATCAACGTCTTAGTCTTAAACGTTCCTTCAGGGGCCTTGAAGGCCCAGGGAAGACTCATCTTGAGGCAAGTTTCGCGCTTAGATGCTTTCAGCGCTTATCTTTTCCGCACTTAGCTACCGGGCAATGCCATTGGCATGACAACCCGAACACCAGTGGTGCGTTCACTCCGGTCCTCTCGTACTAGGAGCAACCCCTCTCAATCTTCCAACGCCCACGGCAGATAGGGACCGAACTGTCTCACGACGTTCTAAACCCAGCTCGCGTACCACTTTAAATGGCGAACAGCCATACCCTTGGGACCTACTTCAGCCCCAGGATGTGATGAGCCGACATCGAGGTGCCAAACACCGCCGTCGATATGAACTCTTGGGCGGTATCAGCCTGTTATCCCCGGAGTACCTTTTATCCGTTGAGCGATGGCCCTTCCATTCAGAACCACCGGATCACTAAGACCTACTTTCGTACCTGCTCGAGCCGTCACTCTCGCAGTCAAGCTAGCTTATGCCTTTGCACTAACCTCACGATGTCCGACCGTGATTAGCTAACCTTCGTGCTCCTCCGTTACTCTTTGGGAGGAGACCGCCCCAGTCAAACTACCCACCAGACACTGTCCTCACCCCGGATCACGGGGCAGAGTTAGAACATCAAACATTAAAGGGTGGTATTTCAAGGATGGCTCCACGCAGACTGGCGTCCACGCTTCAAAGCCTCCCACCTATCCTACACATCAAGGCTCAATGTTCAGTGTCAAGCTATAGTAAAGGTTCACGGGGTCTTTCCGTCTTGCCGCGGGTACACTGCATCTTCACAGCGAGTTCAATTTCACTGAGTCTCGGGTGGAGACAGCCTGGCCATCATTACGCCATTCGTGCAGGTCGGAACTTACCCGACAAGGAATTTCGCTACCTTAGGACCGTTATAGTTACGGCCGCCGTTTACTGGGGCTTCGATCAAGAGCTTCGCCTTGCGGCTGACCCCATCAATTAACCTTCCAGCACCGGGCAGGCGTCACACCGTATACGTCCACTTTCGTGTTTGCACAGTGCTGTGTTTTTATTAAACAGTTGCAGCCAGCTGGTATCTTCGACTGGCTTCAGCTCCATCCGCAAGGGACTTCACCTACATGCCAGCGTGCCTTCTCCCGAAGTTACGGCACCATTTTGCCTAGTTCCTTCACCCGAGTTCTCTCAAGCGCCTTGGTATTCTCTACCTGACCACCTGTGTCGGTTTGGGGTACGATTTAATGTTACCTGGAGCTTAGAGGATTTTCCTGGAAGCAGGGCATCAACTACTTCTGCACCGTAGTGCATCGTCATCACGCCTCAGGGTTAGTATGCAACCGGATTTACCAGGTCACACCCCCTACACGCTTAAACCGGGACAACCGTCGCCCGGCTAGCCTAGCCTTCTCCGTCCCCCCTTCGCAGTAACACCAAGTACAGGAATATTAACCTGTTTCCCATCGACTACGCTTTTCAGCCTCGCCTTAGGGGTCGACTCACCCTGCCCCGATTAACGTTGGACAGGAACCCTTGGTCTTCCGGCGAGCGGGCTTTTCACCCGCTTTATCGTTACTTATGTCAGCATTCGCACTTCTGATACCTCCAGCAACCCTCACAGGCCACCTTCAACGGCTTACAGAACGCTCCCCTACCCAACAACGCATAAGCGTCGCTGCCGCAGCTTCGGTGCATGGTTTAGCCCCGTTACATCTTCCGCGCAGGCCGACTCGACCAGTGAGCTATTACGCTTTCTTTAAATGATGGCTGCTTCTAAGCCAACATCCTGGCTGTCTATGCCTTCCCACATCGTTTCCCACTTAACCATGACTTTGGGACCTTAGCTGGCGGTCTGGGTTGTTTCCCTCTTCACGACGGACGTTAGCACCCGCCGTGTGTCTCCCGTGATAACATTCTTCGGTATTCGGAGTTTGCATCGGTTTGGTAAGCCGGGATGGCCCCCTAGCCGAAACAGTGCTCTACCCCCGAAGATGAGTTCACGAGGCGCTACCTAAATAGCTTTCGGGGAGAACCAGCTATCTCCCGGTTTGATTGGCCTTTCACCCCCAGCCACAAGTCATCCGCTAATTTTTCAACATTAGTCGGTTCGGTCCTCCAGTTAGTGTTACCCAACCTTCAACCTGCCCATGGCTAGATCACCGGGTTTCGGGTCTATACCTTGCAACTAATCGCCCAGTTAAGACTCGGTTTCCCTACGGCTCCCCTATACGGTTAACCTTGCTACAAAATATAAGTCGCTGACCCATTATACAAAAGGTACGCAGTCACACCACGAAGGTGCTCCCACTGCTTGTACGTACACGGTTTCAGGTTCTATTTCACTCCCCTCGCCGGGGTTCTTTTCGCCTTTCCCTCACGGTACTGGTTCACTATCGGTCAGTCAGGAGTATTTAGCCTTGGAGGATGGTCCCCCCATATTCAGACAGGATGTCACGTGTCCCGCCCTACTCATCGAACTCACGACCTGTGCATTTTAGTGTACGGGGCTATCACCCTTTACTGCGCGACTTTCCAGACGCTTCCACTAACACACAAGCCGATTCAGGTTCTGGGCTCCTCCCCGTTCGCTCGCCGCTACTGGGGGAATCTCGGTTGATTTCTTTTCCTCGGGGTACTTAGATGTTTCAGTTCCCCCGGTTCGCCTCATGCCACTATGTATTCATGACATGATAGTGTGTCGAAACACACTGGGTTTCCCCATTCGGGTATCGCCGGTTATAACGGTTCATATCACCTTACCGACGCTTTTCGCAGATTAGCACGCCCTTCATCGCCTCTGACTGCCTAGGCATCCACCGTGTACGCTTAGTCACTTAACCTCACAACCCGAAGATGTTTCCATCGTTCGCGCTGCAAACATTTGAGAGACTCTATGACAGGTTACTCTTCATCCCAGTACATCTACGGAGGGACAAATTTCAGCCGTCATGTTTCAATTTTCAGCTTGTTCCAGATTGTTAAAGAGCAATATCTTAAACATGACTCGGAAGTCATCTTTAAGATATGGTGTATCGTCAGATACTTGAGACCGCCGCTTTCACCGGGTGGGTCGGAAGCTTGGCGTCCCCTAGGGGATTCGAACCCCTGTTACCGCCGTGAAAGGGCGGTGTCCTAGGCCTCTAGACGAAGGGGACACGACACCGTACTTTTATGACGCTTTTGCTCGTTACTTTTTCATCAGACAATCTGTGTGAGCACGCCACTCGAACTAATATCTTTAGGTAAGGAGGTGATCCAACCGCAGGTTCCCCTACGGTTACCTTGTTACGACTTCACCCCAGTCATGAATCACAAAGTGGTAAGCGCCCTCCCGAAGGTTAAGCTACCTACTTCTTTTGCAACCCACTCCCATGGTGTGACGGGCGGTGTGTACAAGGCCCGGGAACGTATTCACCGTAGCATTCTGATCTACGATTACTAGCGATTCCGACTTCATGGAGTCGAGTTGCAGACTCCAATCCGGACTACGACGTACTTTATGAGGTCCGCTTGCTCTCGCGAGGTCGCTTCTCTTTGTATACGCCATTGTAGCACGTGTGTAGCCCTACTCGTAAGGGCCATGATGACTTGACGTCATCCCCACCTTCCTCCAGTTTATCACTGGCAGTCTCCTTTGAGTTCCCGGCCGAACCGCTGGCAACAAAGGATAAGGGTTGCGCTCGTTGCGGGACTTAACCCAACATTTCACAACACGAGCTGACGACAGCCATGCAGCACCTGTCTCAGAGTTCCCGAAGGCACCAATCCATCTCTGGAAAGTTCTCTGGATGTCAAGAGTAGGTAAGGTTCTTCGCGTTGCATCGAATTAAACCACATGCTCCACCGCTTGTGCGGGCCCCCGTCAATTCATTTGAGTTTTAACCTTGCGGCCGTACTCCCCAGGCGGTCGATTTAACGCGTTAGCTCCGGAAGCCACGCCTCAAGGGCACAACCTCCAAATCGACATCGTTTACAGCGTGGACTACCAGGGTATCTAATCCTGTTTGCTCCCCACGCTTTCGCACCTGAGCGTCAGTCTTCGTCCAGGGGGCCGCCTTCGCCACCGGTATTCCTCCAGATCTCTACGCATTTCACCGCTACACCTGGAATTCTACCCCCCTCTACGAGACTCTAGCTTGCCAGTTTCAAATGCAGTTCCCAGGTTGAGCCCGGGGATTTCACATCTGACTTAACAAACCGCCTGCGTGCGCTTTACGCCCAGTAATTCCGATTAACGCTTGCACCCTCCGTATTACCGCGGCTGCTGGCACGGAGTTAGCCGGTGCTTCTTCTGCGAGTAACGTCAATTGATGAACGTATTAAGCTCACCACCTTCCTCCTCGCTGAAAGTGCTTTACAACCCGAAGGCCTTCTTCACACACGCGGCATGGCTGCATCAGGCTTGCGCCCATTGTGCAATATTCCCCACTGCTGCCTCCCGTAGGAGTCTGGACCGTGTCTCAGTTCCAGTGTGGCTGGTCATCCTCTCAGACCAGCTAGGGATCGTCGCCTAGGTGAGCCATTACCCCACCTACTAGCTAATCCCATCTGGGCACATCTGATGGCAAGAGGCCCGAAGGTCCCCCTCTTTGGTCTTGCGACGTTATGCGGTATTAGCTACCGTTTCCAGTAGTTATCCCCCTCCATCAGGCAGTTTCCCAGACATTACTCACCCGTCCGCCGCTCGTCACCCAGGGAGCAAGCTCCCCTGTGCTACCGCTCGACTTGCATGTGTTAAGCCTGCCGCCAGCGTTCAATCTGAGCCATGATCAAACTCTTCAATTAAAAGCTTGATTTGCTTCCACTCGAGAAGCGATGCTCAAAGATTTACTGCATGAATTTTACTTCAGTTAGTCACTCTTCAAGACTTGATATTTTTTTGCATCCGAAGATGCTGGATATCGTCTTGTGGAGCGCCCACACAGATTGTCTGATAAATTGTTAAAGAGCAGTGAGTTAGGCACTTTCGCTTGCTAACTCGAGGTGGCGTATATTACGCTTTCCTCTTTCAGAGTCAACCCTAATTTTCAGGATTTTTTCTCTGCGACCCCCGGATACTCTGTGAAGTTGTTCACATGTTCCGTGTCGATGGAGGCGCATTATAGGGAGTTCCTCGCAGGCCGCAACAGGTATTTTCAGCAAAAACGATCGTTCGCTGCATTCCACAGCAAAACCCCGCCTTATACCCACTTGCACACAGTGTTATCCACAGATGCGATTTGTACGGAAAATTTACGAGCGCCACGCAAACGTTTTCGCTACAATTCCCCGCGACGAAACGATCCCCCTTTTATGGGGGCGTTACCTGAATTTGTGCCTGTCCCTCCCTTTATAAGGCAAAAAACCACGCTTTATAGAGAGAACGAGGTGGACATTCACGTAACGCTCTTTAATTGCGACTCAAAGCCAAGGGATAAAACCATGCAACAACCTCGTCCAATCCGCCGGGCCCTGCTCAGCGTGTCTGACAAAACCGGTATCGTTGAATTCGCCGAAGCGCTTTCCCAGCGCGGCGTTGAACTGCTCTCCACTGGCGGCACCGCCCGTCTGCTGGCAGACGCCGGTCTGCCCGTTACCGAAGTTTCCGACTACACCGGTTTCCCGGAAATGATGGACGGACGAGTCAAAACCCTGCACCCGAAAGTCCACGGCGGCATTCTCGGCCGCCGCGGCCAGGACGATGCCGTCATGAATCAGCATGACATCAAGCCTATCGACATGGTGGTCGTCAATCTGTACCCGTTCGCCCAAACCGTGGCGCGCCCGGATTGCTCGCTGGAGGATGCGGTCGAGAATATCGATATCGGCGGCCCGACCATGGTGCGCTCCGCCGCCAAGAACCATAAAGACGTCGCCATCGTAGTGAAGAGCAGCGACTACGCCGCCATCATTACCGAGATGGACAACAACGACGGTTCGCTGCGCTATGCCACCCGTTTCGATCTCGCCATCAAAGCTTTCGAACACACCGCCGCCTACGACAGCATGATCGCCAACTACTTCGGCGCGCTGGTGCCGGCGTACCACGGCGAGACCGAGCAGCCGTCCGGCCGCTTCCCGCGCACCCTGAACCTCAACTACATTAAGAAGCAGGATATGCGCTACGGTGAGAACAGCCACCAGCAGGCCGCCTTCTATATAGAGGAAGAGGTAAAGGAAGCGTCCGTCGCGACCGCCGAACAGCTGCAAGGCAAAGCGCTGTCCTATAACAACATCGCCGATACCGACGCCGCGCTGGAATGCGTGAAAGAGTTCGCCGAACCGGCCTGCGTGATCGTCAAGCACGCCAACCCTTGCGGCGTGGCGATCGGCGACGACATCCTGGCCGCCTACGAGCGTGCTTACCAAACCGACCCGACCTCCGCCTTCGGCGGCATCATCGCCTTTAACCGCGAACTGGACGCCGCCACCGCACAGGCGATCATCAGCCGCCAGTTCGTGGAAGTGATCATTGCGCCAAACGTCACCCAGGAAGCGCGCTCCCTGCTGGCCGCCAAACAGAACGTGCGCGTGCTGGCCTGCGGCCAGTGGCAGCAACGCGTGGCTGGGCTGGACTTCAAACGCGTCAACGGCGGGCTGCTGGTGCAGGATCGCGATCTGGGCATGGTGACCGTCGGCGATCTGCGCGTGGTATCAGAGCGCCAGCCGACCGAACAGGAACTGCGTGACGCGCTGTTCTGCTGGAAAGTGGCCAAGTTCGTGAAATCCAACGCTATCGTGTATGCGCGTGACAATATGACCATCGGCATAGGCGCCGGCCAGATGAGCCGCGTTTACTCCGCCAAGATCGCCGGCATCAAAGCGGGCGACGAAGGGCTGGAAGTAAAAGGCTCCGCCATGGCCTCCGACGCCTTCTTCCCGTTCCGCGACGGCATCGACGCCGCAGCGGCGGTTGGCATCACCTGCGTGATCCAGCCGGGCGGTTCGATCCGCGACGACGAAGTGATCGCCGCCGCCAACGAACACGGCATTGCGATGATCTTCACCGACATGCGTCACTTCCGCCATTAATTCCTTTTGCCGCGTGCGCTCCGGCGCACGCCATTCGTGGAGCCCCTGATGAACATTTTGATTATCGGCAACGGCGGGCGCGAGCACGCGCTGGCCTGGAAAGCCGCCCAGTCTCCGCTGGCGGATAAAGTCTATGTTGCGCCGGGCAATGCCGGCACCGCGCTGGAAGCCAATCTGGAAAACGTGGCGATCGCCGCCACCGACATCCCCGCCCTGGTCGCTTTCGCCCAGAGCCATGACATCGGTCTGACCATCGTCGGGCCGGAAGCGCCGCTGGTGATCGGCGTGGTCGACGCCTTCCAGGCCGCCGGTCTGAAAATTTTCGGCCCGTCACAGGCCGCCGCACAGCTCGAAGGCTCCAAAGCCTTCACCAAGGATTTCCTGGCGCGCCACCGCATCCCGACCGCCGAATATGAAAACTTCACCGAGGTGGAGCCGGCGCTGGCCTACGTGCGCCGCAAAGGCGCGCCGATCGTCATCAAGGCCGATGGCCTGGCGGCCGGTAAGGGCGTGATCGTCGCGATGACGCTGCAGGAAGCGGAAGAAGCGGTGCGCGACATGTTGGCCGGCAATGCCTTCGGCGACGCCGGCCATCGCATCGTCGTGGAAGAGTTCCTCGACGGCGAAGAAGCCAGCTTCATCGTGATGGTCGACGGCGAGAACGTGGTGCCGATGGCCACCAGCCAGGACCACAAGCGCGTCGGCGACGGCGACACCGGCCCGAACACCGGCGGCATGGGCGCCTATTCTCCGGCACCGGTAGTGACCGACGAAATCCACCAGCGCGCCATGGATCAGGTGATCTGGCCGACGGTGCGTGGCATGGCGGCGGAAGGCAACACCTACGTCGGCTTCCTGTACGCCGGCCTGATGATCTCCGCCGACGGTCAGCCGAAGGTGATCGAATTCAACTGTCGTTTTGGCGATCCGGAAACCCAACCGATCATGCTGCGCCTGCGTTCCGATCTGGTGGAGCTGTGCCTGGCGGGCGCCGAAGGCCGCCTGAACGAGAAAACCTCCGACTGGGACGAGCGTCCTGCGCTCGGCGTGGTGCTGGCGGCCGGCGGTTATCCGGGCGACTACCGCAACGGCGAGGTTATCCAGGGGCTGCCGCAACAGGAAAGCGCCGAGGGTAAAGTCTTCCACGCCGGTACGCGCCTGCAGGGCGATGACGTCGTCACCAGCGGCGGTCGTGTGCTGTGCGTCACCGCATTGGGCGACACCGTGGCGCAGGCGCAGCAACGCGCCTATCAGCTGGCGGAAGGCATCCACTGGCCGGGCAGCTTCTGCCGCAAAGATATCGGTTATCGCGCGATCGCGCGCGGAAAATGATTTGACCTTTCACGGTCATGACAAGAGGCTCCGCAGCGCGGGGCCTTTTTTATAGCTGCTCTTCTTTCGGTTCCCAGCTGCAGAAGTCGTCGTTAGCCACCAGCAGCAGCTCGCTGCCTTCCGGCGCTTCCAGCCAGGCGACGCTCACCGGCCGGCTGCTGCTGCGAGCGCGCTTCTCGATCCAGACGATGGCGGCGGCATCCAGCCCAGGTTTTAAGCGCTGGCCGTCGCAGGTTTGCACCTGGCCCTGCATCCAACGCCCCTGCAGCAATTTGACCTTGCCGGCGCGCAGCGCATTGCTCACTTCGAGGATACGCCGCGCCTGATATTGGTACAGGGCGATTTCATCGCTGGTCAGCGGTTCGCGGCGCGTCGCCAACTGGCGCTGCATAAAGCTCACCGTGCCGTCGTCGGCAAAGCGCAGCTGAATGGAATCTCGATCGCCGTCAGCGTCGTTGCGTTTGATTTGGCGCAGCACGTCGCCCTGATAGGTGTACAGCGTGGTGATAGTGCCCGGCCCTCGGTAAGGGCTATAGACGCTGACCAGCACCTGTGGGCGGTGTTGCTCATCGTCTTTACGCCACAGGCGTATCACGCCCTGATCGGCCACGAAGCCGCTGGCGGTAAAGCTGGGGATATCGGAATGGAAACTGCAGGCGCTCAGACCGAGGGCAATGCCGGCGGCCATGAACGCCCGACGAGTAAACAAAAGGGGCATCATCGCCCCCCTGTTTAAACTTTTCACCGAGGCGCGGTCTTATTTAACAGCGTCTTTCAGTGCTTTGCCAGAAACGAACGCAGGCACGTTGGCTGCTGCGATTTTGATTTCTTTGCCAGTCTGCGGGTTGCGGCCAGTGCGCTCGCTACGATGGTTTACTTTGAAAGTACCGAAGCCAACCAATTGTACTGCATCACCTTCTTTCAGAGACTCAGTAATAGCAGCCAGGGTGGATTCCAGAGCCAGTTTAGCTTGTGCTTTGGAAAGGTCAGCCTTGTCCGCGATTACATCAATCAGTTGAGTCTTGTTCATAAGTTATCCTTACAGTGTGTTTATCGTTTGCAAAGCATCGAGTGCGACGGATATGCCGATTGACAGCACTCTCCTGCATACACGCACCGATAGCCACTTTTTTTACGCCCCCCAAATGTAGACCAGACAGGGTGCGGATGTGAAGCCTTAAGGCATGACAAATCAGGCGTTAAATCACGTTTTGTTGCCTTATTGCGCTAAATTTATCCCGATGTTGCTGACACCGGCCTCTCGCAGGTCGGATCGCAGCCCCTTGATCAGGTCTATATCGCGCTCTTCACAGGCGTCCAACAGGCGGAAAATTTCCCATTGAATGTCCCATTCTTCCTCTACCGCCGGCAAACTTTCCAACTCTTCGTCGGTCATTTCCTTACCGGCTTGGGTCATTTCCAACATCGCCACGGTGCGAATCGATGTTTCGCTGATGGCGATGGCGTGCTCCAGCGTCTCCCCGCCGAGCCGCGAATGGATCAGTTCCCCTAATGCGATACAGGCATCAATTGCCGGGTAAACGCCGTAAAGATCGTAATCTTCCGCCGACGGAATCGCCTCTTCCAACTTCTCGAGCTGGCTGTCGAAGTTGACCTTGGCATCCTTCACCACCAGCGTTTCCCACACCAAATCCAGAATGCGGCGATAAACCGCCGGATCGCCGAACTCGGTCTGTTTGCAGAACATCTGGTAATTCGGGTACATACGCTCGCACAAACTGGCCATAAAGGTCAAATGTTGCCAGGCCTCGAGCCGTTCCAGGCGTAAATGAATCGGGTTACGTAGCATGATTTACTCTCTTACGCGTTATCTGCGGCGCAGTGTACCCGAAATCGCTCATCGCGACACCTCCGGATGCTGCTGCAACCAGCGCTGAAACGCCGGGCGACGCGATGCGATGGCGTCGGCCCAGCGGGTCGGCTCCGGTAAACGGTAGCCCGCCATACAGCGTTGCACCCACGCCAGCGCGCTGTCGGCGCCCACGCGATGCCCGGTAGAGATGAACAGCGGGTTGCAGCGCGCCTTGCTGCGCCACACCCAGCCCAGCTGTTCGCCCTTATCTTCCAGCGGCGCCAACGCGCCGACGGCGGCGTCCAGCGGGGCAAATTTGCCGCACAGGCGCTTCTTGGCCACGCCGATGGTCGGCACATCGACCAGCAGGCCGAAATGGCTGGCGACGCCAAGGCGCCGCGGATGTGAAATGCCGTGCCCATCGACGAAGATCAGCCCCGGTTTCTGCTGCAGCTGCCCCCAGGCGGCCAACAACGCCGGGTATTCGCGAAACGACAGGAAGCCCGGGATATAAGGCATGACAGTGGCGATGCGCGCCACCTGATACTCCACCAGTTCCAGCGACGGATAGCGCAGGATGGCGATAGCCGCGCGCGTCACCGCCCCCTCTTGTTCGAAGCCCACGTCGGCGCCGGCGATGAACGCCGGCGGTTCGGTCGGCAGATCGTCATAGCGAATGACTTCAGCGGCGCGCCGCAGCTGTTCGGCGCGCAGGGCCTGCATATCGGTCACCTCGGATCCTCAGCGGTGGTATTTCGCCGACTGCGCGTGCACCGCCTCGACGAAGGCGCCGGCGTGCTCCGGCGGCACATCCTGATGGATGCCGTGGCCCAGGTTGAACACATGACCGTTGCCGTGGCCGAAACCGGCCAGAATGGTCTCCACTTCTTCCGCGATGCGCGCCGGAGAAGCATAGAGCATCGACGGATCCATATTGCCCTGCAGCGCCACTTTGTCGCCTACGCGACGGCGCGCGTCGGCGATGTCGGTGGTCCAGTCCAGCCCCAGCGCGTCGCAGCCGGTGGCGGCCATCGCCTCCAGCCATTGCCCGCCGCCTTTGGTGAACAGCGTCACCGGCACGCGGCGGCCGTCGTTTTCACGCAGCAGACCATCGACGATCTTGTGCATGTAGTGCAAAGAGAACTCGCGGTAGTCGCGCCCGGTCAGTACGCCGCCCCAGGTGTCGAACACCATCACCGACTGCGCACCGGCCTTGATCTGGGCGTTGAGGTACAGAATCACGCTGTCCGCCAGCTTGTCCAGCAACAGGTGCAGCGTCGCCGGTTCGGCATACATCATCTTCTTCAGCTTGGTGAAGGCCTTGCTGCTGCCGCCCTCGACCATGTAAGTCGCCAGCGTCCACGGGCTGCCGGAAAAGCCGATCAACGGCACTTCGCCCTTCAGCTCGCGGCGGATGGTGCGCACCGCGTTCATCACATAGCCCAGCTCCACTTCCGGATCGAACACCGGCAGTTTGTCGACGTCGGCACGACAGGTGACGGGTGAGCTGAAACGCGGACCTTCGCCGGCTTCAAAGTACAGGCCAAGCCCCATGGCGTCAGGAATGGTGAGAATGTCGGAGAACAGGATGGCGGCGTCCAGCGCATAGCGGCGCAGCGGCTGCAGCGTGACCTCACAGGCCAGCTCCGCGTTCTTGCACAGCGACATGAAATCACCGGCCTGGGCGCGGGTTGCCTTGTACTCCGGTAAATAACGACCGGCCTGGCGCATCATCCATACGGGGGTCACATCCACCGGCTGACGCAACAGCGCGCGCAGGTAACGATCGTTCTTCAACTCAGTCATTTATGGGGCTCCCTTAATAATCTGCCGGCCATTGTACATTATTCTGCCCGGCACAGCGCCACGGTGTCCTCAATCAAGCGGCGTGCCACGGTGCCGGGCGGCGGCAACAGCGGCAATTGGTCGTAACGATACCAGCCGGCGTTGAGCAACTCTTTGGGATCGTGACGGATTTCGCCCTGATGGTAATCGGCCATAAAGGCCATCATCAGCGAGTGCGGGAACGGCCAGGGTTGCGAAGTGACATAGCGCAGGTTTTTGATTTCAATGTTGCTCTCTTCCATCACTTCACGCGCCACCGCCTGTTCCAGCGTTTCGCCCACTTCGACGAAGCCGGCCAGCACCGTGTGAATGCCGCCGCGATGGCGCACGTGCTGCGCCAGCAGGATCTGATCCTCGCGCCGAATGGCGACGATCACGCAGGGCGCGATCTGCGGGTAGTAGCGCTCCTTGCAATGGCCGCACAGGCAGGCGCTTTCGGTGCGGCTGAGGTGCATCTCATGGCCGCAGTAGCCGCAATAGCGATGGGAGCGGTAGAAATCCGCCAGCTGCACGCCGCGCCCGGCTAGCTGGAACAAGCCGCGATCCTGATCCAACAGCTGACGCACCGAGCCCATCTCCCGCGGCATAGCCTGGCGCACCAGCCAAACCGGCGCGCCCTCCCATTCACCGATGGTGCGCGCCATGTGGCCCTGCAGCCCGAGGGCGGCGGCCGTTCCCGACGGCAATTCACCGTTCGGTAACCAAAGTTTGCTTTCATGGCTGACGATCCACCAGCCGTTTTCATTGCCCGTTAATGCAAGTTCCATATCGTTGTTGCACAACCTCAGCTTCACTGGCACTCTACGAATCGGCTTTGTTACATTTTAATAACTTACCGGTTACTTTTATTACTTACACGGAGTCAAACATGCTCAACCGTTTGGAAAGGCTGACTCAGCGCGTTGGCGGTAGTAATGAATTAGTTGATCAATGGCTTCAGGCCCGCAAGCAGTTGCTGGTCGCCTACTGCACACTGGTAGGCCTCAAACCGAATAAAGAAAAGCATACGCCGCTGAATGAAAAAGCGCTGGAGAACTTTTGCCACAACCTGGTGGATTACCTCTCCGCAGGGCATTTTCATATCTATGACAGAATTATCAAACAAGTGGAAGGCGCGGCCAGTCCGAAAATGTCGCTGGCGGTGAACATCTATCCCAAGCTATGGGCCAATACCGAACAGATCATGGCGTTCCACGATCGCTATACCGAAGTGGATATCGATCAGGAGGTTTGTCTGGAGTTCCATCAGGCCCTGTCGGATATCGGCGAAACGCTGGCGGCGCGCTTTGCGCTGGAAGATAAGCTGATCCTGCTGGAGGCGGAAGCCGCGCAGCAACCGCTGCCGGACCAGGCGCTGGATCCGGCGCGTTAAAATTTTATAGTTTTTTTTCTTATCCCTCCTATACTGGGGTGCATCTTGTCGGAGTGCCTAGCGCCTGATTTGTTCATCGAATCAGCCAGGCTGAGACCGTTAATTCGGGATCCGCGGAACCTGATCGGGTTAATACCCGCGAAGGGAACAAGAGTAATCTATCGCCACAGGCACGGCCCTCTTTTTGCGGGCGCCCTGCCTTATCGGCCACCATCATTACTCCCTCCGAACTCCAGACAAGCAACTTTCCCAACCCAACACACTGGTAGGAACTTGCTATGTCTAACGTTAATCCACCGCGCGCCCGCAAAGCGCAACGCGAAGCCGCCCAGCAGTTTATCGACACGCTGCAAGGTATGGCTTTCCCTAACTCACGCCGCATCTACCTGCAGGGCTCGCGCAGCGATATCCAGGTGCCGATGCGTGAAATTCAGCTCAGCCCGACCCTGGTCGGCGGCAGCAAAGATAATCCGCAGTATGAACAGAACGAGGCGATCCCGGTGTATGACACCGCCGGCCCGTACGGCGATCCGCAAGCCGAGCTCGACGTGCACGCCGGCCTGGCCAAGCTGCGCGCCGGCTGGATCGACGCGCGCGGCGATACCGCCACCCTGAGCGGCGCCAGCTCCGGCTTCACCCAACAGCGGCTGGCGGACGAAGGCCTCGATCACCTGCGTTTCGAACACCTGCCGCTGCCGCGCAAAGCGTTGCCGGGCAAGTGCGTCACCCAATTGCACTACGCCCGTGCCGGCATCGTCACCCCGGAGATGGAATTCATCGCCATCCGCGAAAACATGGGGCGCGAGCGCATTCGCGGCGAGGTGCTGCGCCACCAGCATCCGGGCCAGAGCTGGGGCGCCAACCTGCCGGACAACATCACGCCGGAGTTCGTGCGTCAGGAAGTGGCCGCCGGCCGCGCTATCATTCCCGCCAATATCAACCACCCGGAGGCGGAGCCGATGATCATCGGCCGCAATTTCCTGGTGAAGGTGAACGCCAATATCGGCAACTCGGCGGTCACGTCGTCGATAGAAGAAGAAGTGGAGAAACTGGTGTGGTCCACCCGCTGGGGCGCAGACACCGTGATGGATCTCTCCACCGGCCGCTATATTCACGAAACCCGCGAATGGATCCTGCGCAACAGCCCGGTGCCCATCGGTACGGTGCCTATTTATCAGGCGCTGGAGAAGGTCAACGGCGTGGCGGAGAACCTCACCTGGGAGATGTTCCGCGATACGCTGCTGGAACAGGCTGAACAAGGGGTCGACTACTTCACCATCCACGCCGGCGTGCTGCTGCGCTACGTGCCGATGACCGCCAAACGCCTGACCGGCATCGTGTCGCGCGGCGGCTCGATCATGGCCAAATGGTGCCTGTCGCACCATCAGGAAAACTTCCTCTATCAGCACTTCCGTGAAATCTGCGAGATCTGCGCCGCCTACGATGTCTCGCTGTCGCTCGGCGACGGCCTGCGCCCCGGATCGATTCAGGACGCCAACGACGAAGCCCAGTTCGCCGAACTGCATACGCTGGGCGAGCTGACCAAAATCGCCTGGGAATACGACGTGCAGGTGATGATTGAAGGCCCGGGCCACGTGCCGATGCAGATGATCCGCCGCAACATGACCGAAGAGCTGGAACACTGCCACGAAGCGCCGTTCTACACCCTCGGTCCGCTGACCACCGACATCGCCCCGGGCTATGACCATTTCACCTCCGGCATCGGCGCGGCGATGATCGGCTGGTTCGGCTGCGCCATGCTGTGTTACGTCACGCCGAAAGAACACCTCGGCCTGCCGAACAAAGAGGACGTCAAACAGGGCCTGATCACCTACAAGATCGCCGCTCACGCCGCCGATCTGGCCAAAGGCCATCCGGGCGCGCAGATCCGCGATAACGCCATGTCCAAGGCGCGCTTCGAATTCCGTTGGGAAGATCAGTTCAATCTGGCGCTCGATCCGGCCACCGCGCGCGCCTATCACGACGAAACCCTGCCGCAGGAGTCCGGCAAGATCGCCCACTTCTGCTCAATGTGCGGGCCGAAATTCTGCTCGATGAAAATTTCGCAGGAGGTGCGCGACTACGCCGCTGCCCAAGAGGCCGCCAAGCCGATCGAGGTGCAGCTGACCGGCATGGAAAAAATGTCCGCCGAGTTCCGCGCCCGCGGCAGCGACCTGTATCACAGCGCCACCTCGCTGCAAGAGGAGACCAGCAATGACTGATATCACTACCCCCTTCCCGGCAACGCCTCACAAACTGGGGCTCTACCCGGTGGTCGACAGCGTAGAGTGGATCGCTCGCCTGCTGGAGGCCGGCGTCACCACGATCCAACTGCGCATCAAGGATCTGCCTGACGAGCAGGTTGAACAGGATATCGCCGCCGCCATCGCGCTGGGCCGGCGTTATCAGGCGCGGCTGTTCATCAACGATTACTGGCGGCTGGCGGTCAAACACGGCGCCTACGGTGTGCATCTGGGCCAGGAAGATCTCGATACCACCGATCTGGCGGCCATCCATCGCGCCGGGCTGCGGCTGGGGGTCTCCACCCATGACGACGCCGAGCTGGCGCGCGCGCTGGCGGTGAAACCTTCCTACATCGCGCTGGGGCACATCTTCCCCACTCAGACCAAAGACATGCCTTCGGCACCGCAGGGGCTGGCGGAGTTGAAACGTCACATCGCCGATTTGGCGGATTACCCGACGGTGGCGATCGGCGGGATCAGCATCGATCGCGTTCCGGCGGTGCTGGCGTGCGGCGTCGGCAGCGTGGCGGTGGTCAGCGCCATCACCCAGGCGCCGGACTGGCGCGCGGCGACGGCCGAGCTGCTGCGGCTGATCGAGGGCGAGGATCCGAACGATGCTTAACGATCGGGAGTTTTTGCGCTACAGCCGCCAGCTGCTGCTGGAGGACGTCGGTCCGGAAGGCCAGGAGAAACTCAAGCGCGCCACGGTGTTAATCGTCGGCCTCGGGGGGCTCGGCTCCCCGGCTTCACTGTATCTGGCCGCCGCCGGCGTCGGCACGCTGCTGCTGGCCGACGACGACCAGCTGCACGTCACCAATCTGCAGCGGCAAATCCTTTACCGCAGCGACGATACCGCCACCGGCAAGGCGGCGTTGGCGCAGCGCCATCTGCAGGCGCTGAACCCTTTGGTGGAGCTCATCCCGCTGGCGCAGCGGCTGCAGGGGCAAGCGCTGCGCGACGCGGTCGCCCGCGCCGATCTGGTGCTGGACTGCTGCGACAATATGGCGACCCGTCATGAGGTCAATGCCGCCTGCATCGCCGCCGCCAAGCCGCTGATCAGCGGCAGCGCCGTCGGTTTCAGCGGCCAGCTGCTGGTGCTCGAGCCGCCCTACGCGCACGGCTGCTATGCCTGCCTGTACCCGGAGCAGGAAGAGCCGCAGCGCAACTGCCGCACCGCCGGGGTGCTCGGCCCGGTAGTGGGCGTGATCGGCACCCTGCAAGCGCTGGAGGCCATCAAGATGTTGGCCGGCATGCCTTCCCCCCTCAGCGGCAAACTGCGGTTGTTCGACGGCAAGCAACAGAGCTGGAGCACGCTGCAACTGAGCCAGGCCCGCGCCTGCCCGGTATGCGGAGGCGCGGCATGAAGATCCGTTTGAACGATCAACCGCTGGAGCTGGCGCAGCCGCTCAGCGTCGCCGCCCTGCTGAGCCAACTGGAACGCCACCAGCCGGGCACCGCGCTGGCGATCAACCAAACCATCATCCCGCGCGCCGACTGGGCCAACCATTTGGTGCAGGACGGTGACGACATTTTGCTGTTTCAAGCGATCGCCGGAGGCTGACATGCTGAAAATCGCCGATACCACTTTCTCTTCTCGTCTGTTCACCGGCACCGGCAAGTTCGCCACGCCGGCGTTGATGCTGGAGGCGCTGGCAGCCTCCGGTTCACAGCTGGTGACCATGGCCATGAAGCGCGTCGATCTGCGCGGCGGCAATGACGCCATTTTGGCGCCGCTGCAGCAGTTGGGCGTCAGGCTGTTGCCCAACACCTCCGGCGCCAAAACCGCCGCCGAGGCAGTGTTCGCCGCCCGGCTGGCGCGCGAAGCGCTCGGCACCCACTGGGTGAAACTGGAGATCCATCCCGATGTGAAATACTTGCTGCCGGATCCGATAGAAACGCTGAAGGCGGCGGAAACGCTGGTGAAAGACGGGTTTGTCGTGCTGCCTTACTGCGGCGCCGATCCGGTGCTGTGCAAGCGGCTGGAAGAGGTGGGCTGTGCGGCGGTGATGCCGCTCGGCGCACCTATCGGCTCCAACCGCGGTCTGCGCACCCGCGACTTCCTCGAGATCATCATTGAGCAAGCCAGGATACCGGTGGTGGTCGACGCCGGCATCGGCGCGCCAAGCCACGCGCTGGAAGCGATGGAGCTGGGCGCCGACGCGGTGCTGGTGAATACCGCCATCGCCGTGGCGCGCGATCCGGTGCAAATGGCGCAGGCGTTTCGCCTGGCGCTGGAGGCCGGCGAGCTGGCGCGCAGCGCCGGGTTAGGCGCGAGCCAGCGCGGCGCGATCGCCTCCAGCCCGCTGACCGCCTTCCTCAGCCAACCCGAGGAGGCGCAGTGATGGCCGACGACTTCAGTAGCCGCTGGCAACAGCTGGATTGGGACGACATTACGCTGCGCATCAACGGCAAAACCGCGCGCGACGTGGAACGTGCGTTGAACGCCGACAAGCTGACGCGCGACGACTTTATGGCGCTGATCTCCCCCGCCGCCGCGCCGTACCTGGAACTGCTGGCGCAGTGCGCGCAGCAGCTGACCCGGCAGCGGTTCGGCAACGTCGTCAGCTTCTATGTGCCGCTGTACCTGTCCAATCTGTGCGCCAACGACTGCACCTATTGCGGCTTTTCGATGAGCAACCGCATCAAGCGCAAAACGCTGGATGCGGCGGAGATCGCCCGCGAATGCGCAGCCATCCAGGCGTTGGGGTTCGAACATCTGTTGCTGGTCACCGGCGAACATCAGACCAAGGTCGGCATGGACTATTTCCGCCAGCACATTCCGGCGATCCGCCGCCATTTCAGCTCGTTGATGATGGAAGTGCAGCCGCTGGCGCAAGAAGAGTACGCCGAACTGAAAACGCTGGGCCTGGACGGCGTGCTGGTGTATCAGGAAACCTACCATCCGGCCACCTATCTGCAGCACCACCTGCGCGGCCAGAAGCAGGATTTCCATTGGCGCCTGGCCACGCCGGATCGCCTGGGGCGCGCCGGGATCGACAAGATCGGCCTCGGCGCGTTGATCGGCCTGTCCAACAGCTGGCGCACCGACTGCTACCTGCTGGCGGAACATCTGTTCTACCTGCAGCAAACCTACTGGCAGAGCCGTTACTCGATCTCGTTTCCACGCCTGCGCCCCTGCGCCGGCGGCATCGAACCGGCGTCTATCATGAGCGAGCCTCAGCTGGTGCAACTGATCTGCGCCTTCCGGCTGTTCGCGCCGGACGTTGAGCTGTCGCTGTCTACGCGTGAGTCGCCGTACTTCCGCGATCATATGATCCCGGTGGCGATCAACAGCGTCAGCGCCGGATCCAAGACGCAACCCGGCGGCTATGCCGACGACGTGCCGCCTGAGCTGGAGCAGTTCGAGCCGCACGACGGCCGCACGCCGCAGCAGGTCGCCGAGGCCATCAGCAACGCCGGGCTGCAGCCGGTGTGGAAAGACTGGGACGGTTATCTGGGACGCGGCGCGCAATAAACGGCAACGTTTACCGCCGTGTGAAGAAAACGCTGGAGCGGCCGCGCAATGCCGAACGGTGGTGCTGGCGCCGACAAACGCGCCGATTATAGTGACGTTGCCGGCCGCCAAACCCGGCGCCGGCCGGGGCCGTTACCCTCTCGATGGCCCCGCCTTATCCCACCCCGGATCGCGCGGAGATTCTCTGCGCGACTCCGGTTCCTCACCAACGGCGACGCCGCATTCTCTTTTGAATTTGCGCCGGTGGGGCATGTGGACAGGCAGTTTTGGCGACTCGGCTGACAGGAGTAACGGCGTTCTGCAATAACTCAGAGTGAGATGCAAAGGGCGGCGGTTACCACAGACACTGGAGAGCGTGGAAAAAGAAGGCACAGCAAAGAAGGTACGGCGACAAGAGAAGCTTGAAGGATAATCCCCGGTGCTGCCAATGGCCCTGGTGTTGGCCGCGGATCTTTTTGCCGCCTGCTCCCTGCTTACGGACAAGAGCAGGCGGTTTATTTTGTGAGACTGGCACCCCCCCAGGACGCGAATCACACAGTATGTGCGCTAATTAATCATATAAACGATTAAATGTGAATGTCTTTTGAGTGTTTTTTTATTTAGTATCGAGTGTGTTTTGAGTTTGCCAAGGAAAATCAAACTGATATCACCGCAATACCCGAGGCTTCATCTATAATCCAGCACGGGTCCTCGCGCAGATTTTGCAACGCTCGCGGTCAACATCAAAAAAGCCAGGGTTGTCATGAAGAAAACGCCAAATTACATCGATGCAATCAGCGCGTTGCTCACTCTGAAAGGAGTTGGCGACAGAAAACATGCCTCCACGATGGCCAACATACTGAACCTCCAATACAACAGCGCCAAGCAGAAACTGGATGGCAAAAGAGGCATCACCCTCGACGAAGTGAAAAAGGTTTTTCAGTATTTCAACGAGCCGTTTGCCGGCCAAAGGACGCATAACGGCGTCTTTATCATGAACAGTATTCACAAGCGCTGTAACATTGAGGTCGACCAACACCCGGTCACACACGCAAACGACGACGAAACCTACGCCTACAAAAAAGACGATCTTTTCATCATCAATACCAGCCGAGATACGCAGGCCGAATTACCGCTGTATAGAGTCAACAAGATAGACTTTCTGCCGGCCCCGCGCATCGCCATCCTGGATAATGACAGCGATATCCTCGAACTTCTGAAGAAGATCGCCAGCCGATACGGCATTGAGACCGAAACCTTCCAAACGGCGGACGCCATGCTGGCCGCGCTGGAGCAGCAGTCCTTTGAGGCGTTTATTTTGGACTGGCTGTTGGACTTCGGCGAGACCTCCGAACGCGTGGTGAAGAAAATTAAAGACGCCCTCGATCCGCACGCCCGCATCATTATTCTCACCGGCCAACTGAACCACTACGAGAAGAACATCGGCGACATGATCCTGCACTATGACGTGCACCTGGTGGAAAAACCGACCAAACCGCTGATTATCTCCTCACTGCTGCTGTCGAACCTATTCTTTAATTAGCTTGACCGGAATGCGAATAAAAAACGATGAGCCAACGCCTTCGACAGATTTAACCCTGATGGTGCCTTTCATCGTCGTGACATAATTTTTGATAATGGTCAGCCCCAGCCCCAATCCCTGCCGCGTTTCTTTTTCTACGCCCTGGTTAAACGCCTTGTATAACCGATCCAGATTATTGACGTTAAACCCAATGCCATTGTCTTTCACCCGTAAATACAGATGGCCGTGGCACACCTTCACATTGAGGCTGACCACGCCGTGGTGCGTAAACTTGTCCGCATTGCTGAGCAAATTGGCCATTATCCGGTAGAGCTTGTACTTATCGGAGCCGATAGGCGCACGATAAGACGAACGGTGGATCTCGAGGCGGTTGCCGCGCCCGGTGCCGATACCGGTCACGGCATCGTCCACCACGTCATTCAGCCGGAAGGTGGAAATATTGACTTTGACCTCCCCCATCTCAAGCCGCGAGTAATCCATCACCTCGCGCGTTTGTTCGGCTATCTTATTGCCGTGATAGGAAATCAGGCGGGCCTCTTTTTTCAGCTCCTCCTGCGCCAGCTCATGCTCCATGATGTCCGCGGCAATGACGATAGCCTGGGTCGAGCCGGCGATCTCGTGGTAGATGGAAGAGATGAAAATGTTCTTGTTCTTGATGATCTCTTTTAATGAGAAGGCATTTCTCAACACCAGGAACATCATCAGGAATACCAAAATCAGCGAAAAGAAGGCGAACATCTCGGCTTTACTCGAATTATCCTGGATGATGCCTTTCACTTCGGTAAAGTTTTTGATCTGTATCCGATAGATAATCTCCTGGATATCAACCAGCGTGCCTTCGATGTCATCCATATAGGCGAGAATATCCGCCTTGCTTTTCTGCCCCGCCAGCAAGCCGGCGGAGAGACCGTCTAACGTGCGGTACTGTTGCTTCAGCAGTGCGACATTCTTGATAAATTCGTCGTCGTAATAAAATGAGTCGCTGAAGGTCGAGCGGCTCTCCAGGATCTGGATCTTTGAGTAAAAGATTTTCTTTTTGATCAGGAAGGCGTCGTAGTCGTTATTTTCACTGAGCAGCAACGCGGTTTTGCTCCTTTCGAACGCCAAAAAAAGGATCTCGGCCACCGAGTAATTGTCCAGATTGGGTTCGATCTGCTTATAACGATCTTTTACGCCGCCGAAATTAATGGCAATCAACAAAATTAATAGGGAGAAGATGGCAACCAACGCGATAAGAGTACCGATCAGTTTCTTGCTCATCTTACTTAATCTCCAACCGTTTGACCTGCCAGACGGTTTTCGCATTCACGTCCAGATTATTCAACTCGGCATATTGATCGCGCGGATAGATAATGGCGAACGGTCCCAGCTCCCCAACGTCGATCGGCTTACCGCCGCGCTGATAGGCGACGATCACGCGATATTTAATCATCTCGTCAATCGGCATTGAGTAGGAATAATCGTCCCAGGCGAAAGCACGCACCGCCTGACCTTGCAGATGATAGGCTTTCACCAGCTCCGCAAACTCAACGCCGGTGAACGTATCTTCCGGGGTGAAATTGGTCGAGGTTTTGATCGTGTGCGGCGGCATCGCCTCCAGCATCTGCCGGGTTATCTTGATCTTCTCGCCATCGAGCGGTTTCAGGTAAAAATAGTCAACCGCCGCATACAGCGGCGCGCAGAACAGCGAAAACAGCAGCAGCGTCATCAATCCTTTGATTTTCATTATTCACCCTCTTTGCGTTTCACCAGTTCGGCCTGGCCGAATTCATCCTGCCCGACCAAGACCCAGCCGTGATGTTGATAAAAGCCTTCGGCCCTGGAGCCCGGATCGGTGGTTAAGTGGATCGCCTCGGCGCCGTGCTCAAACATCCAGGCGGTGACTCGCGCCAACAAGGCGGAGCCGATCCCCAGCGATTGGTATTCCGGCTTCACGAACAGGCCGCCGATCAGCGGTTCGGGGATGAACAGCCCGAATCCCACGCCGGCATAGTCATCGCCATGCTTGCAGATCCAGCCGCCGCCCTGATTGATGTCCTCCAGCGCCTGTTTGCGCTGCAGATACTGAATCTGATGCGGATGCAGCAGGTTTTCTTCGACGGAAAAACGGATCTCATACAGGTAAGGCAGGTGTTGCGCCGTCAGTTTTTCGAAGGTGAGGAGGCTGTCCATGTTTCGCACTGTCCTTGGTTGTCAGATAAAAAGCGCAGGTCAATTCTGCTGTAACCATAGTAGCAAAGTTTGTCATAACCCGATGCGAGGCGAAAAAAAACCGCCCCCGAAGGAGCGGTTTATCTGGCGATAGGGCCCGGCATGCCGGGCCCGCGGCACGGATGACGATTACTCGTCGTCGCTGCCGCCCAGGCCTGCGTTGAGCAGTTCGGCCAGGTTAGCCGTCGCTTCTTCCGCGCTGACTTGCGGAACAACCGGCGTTTCACCCTGAGCACGACGACGCATGCGGTCCTGATGATAAGCGTAACCGGTACCGGCTGGGATCAGACGGCCCACGATGACGTTCTCTTTCAGGCCACGCAGTTCATCACGCTTGCCGGCTACGGCAGCTTCGGTCAGAACGCGCGTCGTTTCCTGGAACGATGCGGCGGAGATGAAGGACTCGGTCGCCAAGGATGCCTTGGTGATACCCAGCAGATCGCGCGAGAAGGTTGCCGCGATTTTACCTTCAGCTTCCAGCTGACGGTTGGCAATCTTGACGCGAGACACTTCAGCCTGCTCGCCTTCCAGGAACTCGGAGCCACCAGCGCTAACGATAGTGCCTTTACGCAGCATCTGACGAACGATAACTTCGATGTGCTTATCGTTAATCTTAACGCCTTGCAGACGGTAAACTTCCTGCACTTCGTTGGTGATGTAGCGGGTAACCGCATGCACGCCACGCAGACGCAGAATGTCGTGCGGAGACTCTGGGCCGTCGGATACGACGTCGCCACGTTCCACCACTTCGCCTTCGAACACGTTGAGCTGACGCCATTTCGGAATCATCTCTTCGTAAGCGTCGCTGCCGTCCAGCGGAGAGATCACCAGGCGACGTTTGCCTTTGGTCTCTTTACCGAACGAGATAATCCCGCTGATTTCAGCCAGGATTGCCGGCTCTTTCGGACGACGTGCTTCGAACAGGTCGGCAACGCGCGGCAGACCACCGGTAATATCCTTGGTACCGCCGGATTCCTGAGGAATACGCGCCAGGGTATCACCCGCACCGATCTGAATGCCGTCTTCCAGCTGAACGATCGCTTTGCCCGGCAGGAAGTATTGAGCAGGCATATCAGTACCTGGGATCAATACGTCTTCGCCCTGAGCGTCAACGATTTTCAGCGCCGGACGCAGGTCTTTACCGCTACCGGTACGCTCTGCGCTGTCCAGAACTACCAGAGAAGACAAACCGGTCAGTTCGTCGGTCTGGCGAGTAATGGTCTGGCCGTCAACCATGTCCGCGAAGCGAATGAAGCCGCTGACTTCACTGATGACCGGCATGGTGTGCGGATCCCAGTTAGCAACGGTTTCGCCGCCGTTAACTTCTTCACCGTCGCCTTTGCCCATCACGGCGCCGTAAGGCACCTTGTAGCTTTCTTTGGTACGGCCGAATTCGTCGATCAGTTTCAGTTCGGTGTTACGCGAGGTGATTACCAGCTTGCCTGCGGCGTTCATAACGAACTTCGCGTTGCTCAGCTTCAGGCTACCCTTGTTTTTCACCTGGATGCTGGATTCAGCAGCCGCACGAGATGCCGCACCACCGATGTGGAACGTACGCATCGTCAGCTGTGTACCCGGCTCACCGATGGACTGTGCCGCGATAACGCCGATGGCTTCACCTTTGTTGATGATGTGGCCACGTGCCAGGTCGCGACCGTAGCAGTTTGCACACACACCAAAGTCGGTTTCACAGCTCACCACGGAACGGACTTTAACGCTGTCGACAGAGTTCTCTTCCAACAGGTCACACGCCTTCTCGTTCAGCAGGGTGTTGCGTGGCACCAGAATGTCCGCCGTACCCGGCTTGAGGACGTCTTCTGCCGTCACACGGCCCAGAACGCGTTCACGCAGCGGCTCTTTCACGTCGCCACCTTCGATAACCGGAGTCATCAGGATGCCGTCGTGGGTGCCACAGTCGTCTTCGGTCACCACCAGATCCTGCGCCACGTCAACCAGACGACGGGTCAGATAACCGGAGTTCGCGGTTTTCAGTGCGGTATCCGCCAGACCTTTACGAGCACCGTGGGTGGAGATGAAGTACTGGAGTACGTTCAGACCTTCACGGAAGTTCGCGGTGATTGGCGTTTCGATGATGGAGCCGTCCGGCTTCGCCATCAGACCACGCATACCGGCTAGCTGACGAATCTGAGCGGCGGAACCACGCGCACCGGAGTCGGCCATCATAAAGATGCTGTTGAAGGAAACTTGCTGTTCCACTTCGCCGTCACGGTTAACCACGTCTTCGACCGACAGGTTTTCCATCATCGCTTTCGCAACGCGTTCGTTCGCTGCAGCCCAGATATCGATCACTTTGTTGTAGCGTTCGCCGGCGGTAACCAGACCAGACTGGAACTGCTCCTGGATCTCGGCAACTTCGGTTTCCGCTTCTTCGATGATCTCCGCTTTCTTGGCCGGGATAACCATGTCGTCGATACCTACGGAAGCGCCGGAACGGGCTGCGTAAGCAAAACCGGTGTACATGATCTGGTCAGCAAAGATAACGGTCGGCTTCAGGCCCAGGATGCGGTAACAGGTGTTCAGCATCTTGGAGATCGCTTTCTTGCCCAAAGGCTGGTTAACGATCGCGTACGGCAGACCTTTCGGTACGATCATCCACAGGATGGCGCGGCCGATGGTGGTGTCGATGATGCTGGTCTGAGAGGTCCATTCGCCTTCGGCGTTCTTGACGTCTTCGGTGATACGCACTTTAACGCGCGCATGCAGAGACGCCAGGCCGGCGCGGTAAACACGCTCAGCTTCTTTGGAACCGTTCAGCACCATGCCTTCGCCTTTGGCGTTAACACAGTCGCGGGTCATGTAGTACAGACCCAGTACAACGTCCTGAGAAGGAACGATGATTGGCTCGCCGTTCGCTGGGGACAGGATGTTGTTGGTGGACATCATCAGCGCACGCGCTTCCAGCTGGGCTTCCAGCGTCAGCGGTACGTGAACGGCCATCTGGTCACCATCGAAGTCGGCGTTATAGGCCGCACAAACCAGCGGGTGCAGCTGGATCGCTTTACCTTCGATCAGAACCGGTTCAAACGCCTGGATACCCAAACGGTGCAGGGTTGGTGCACGGTTCAGCAGTACCGGGTGTTCGCGGATCACTTCGTCCAGGATATCCCAAACGACGGCTTCTTCACGCTCAACCATTTTCTTGGCGGCTTTGATGGTGGTGGCCAGGCCACGCAGCTCCAACTTGCCGTAGATGAACGGTTTGAACAGCTCCAGCGCCATCTTCTTAGGCAGACCGCACTGATGCAGACGCAGGTATGGACCTACGGTGATTACGGAACGACCGGAGTAGTCAACGCGTTTACCGAGCAGGTTCTGACGGAAACGACCCTGCTTACCTTTGATCATGTCGGCCAAAGATTTCAGAGGACGTTTGTTGGAACCGGTGATCGCACGACCGCGACGGCCGTTATCCAGCAGGGCATCTACCGCTTCTTGCAGCATACGCTTTTCGTTGCGCACGATGATGTCAGGCGCAGCCAGATCCAGCAGGCGTTTCAGACGGTTGTTACGGTTGATCACGCGGCGATACAGATCGTTCAGATCCGAGGTCGCGAAACGGCCGCCATCCAGCGGAACCAGAGGACGCAGATCCGGCGGCAGTACCGGCAGCACGGTCAGGATCATCCACTCCGGCTTGTTACCGGACTGTACGAACGCTTCCAGCAGCTTGATACGCTTGGTCAGCTTCTTGCGCTTGGTTTCGGAGTTGGTTTCGTTCAGCTCTTCACGCAGCTGCTCGCACTCGGCTTCCAGATCCATGTTTTTCAACAGGGCCTGAATAGCTTCCGCACCCATCTTGGCGTCGAATTCGTCACCGAACTCTTCCAGCGCGTCCAGATACTGCTCTTCGGTCAGGATCTGACGACGCTCGAGGTTGGTCATACCGCCTTCGACCACCACATAGGATTCGAAGTACAGTACGCGTTCGATGTCACGCAGCGGCATATCCAGCAGCAAACCGATGCGGGATGGCAGCGATTTCAGGAACCAGATGTGCGCGGTCGGCGAAGCCAGCTCGATGTGGCCCATGCGCTCACGGCGCACTTTGGTCTGGGTCACTTCAACGCCGCACTTCTCACAGATCACGCCGCGGTGTTTCAAGCGCTTGTACTTACCGCACAGGCACTCGTAATCTTTTACCGGCCCGAAGATACGGGCGCAGAAAAGGCCGTCACGTTCAGGTTTGAACGTACGGTAGTTAATGGTTTCCGGCTTCTTAACTTCACCGAACGACCACGAACGGATCATGTCTGGCGAGGCCAGAGCAATCTTGATCGCATCAAACTCTTCGGTCTTAGTTTGCGCTTTCAGAAACTTCAATAAGTCTTTCACGGATTGGCTCCTGTCGGAGTTAAACCTGTTGGGTACCCACAACCGCAGTAGGTACCCGTGTGACCTGAACAACCACCCTCAGGCTCCCTTAGGCGGGGAGCCTGAGCCGGCATGACGATTACTCGTCTTCCAGTTCGATGTTGATGCCGAGCGAGCGGATTTCTTTCAACAGTACGTTGAAGGATTCCGGCATGCCTGGCTCCATCCGGTGATCGCCATCCACGATGTTTTTGTACATCTTGGTACGGCCGTTAACGTCATCCGACTTAACGGTGAGCATTTCCTGCAGGGTATAAGCCGCGCCGTATGCTTCCAGTGCCCACACTTCCATCTCACCGAAGCGTTGACCACCGAACTGCGCTTTACCACCCAGAGGTTGCTGAGTAACCAAGCTGTAAGAACCGGTTGAACGGGCGTGCATTTTATCGTCAACCAAGTGGTTCAGTTTCAGCATGTACATATAGCCGACAGTAACCTGGCGCTCGAATTGCTCACCGGTACGGCCATCGAACAGCGTGATCTGACCGGAGGTCGGGATTCCGCCCATTTCCAGCAGCTTCTTGATTTCAGTCTCTTTCGCACCGTCAAACACCGGCGTTGCGATCGGCATACCTTTTTTCAGGTTCTCTGCCAGACGCAGCACTTCGTCGTCGCTGAAGGTGTTCAGGTCAACTTTCTGGCAAACGTCGTCGCCCAGATCGTAGGCCTTCTGGATGAACTCACGCAGCTTGGCCACTTCCTGCTGCTGCTTCAGCATTTGGTTGATCTTCTCACCAATGCCTTTCGCAGCCATACCCAGGTGGGTTTCCAGGATCTGACCGATGTTCATACGTGATGGTACGCCCAGCGGGTTCAGTACGATGTCTACCGGCGTGCCGTTTTCATCGTAAGGCATATCTTCGATCGGGTTGATCTTGGAGATAACACCCTTGTTACCGTGGCGGCCCGCCATCTTGTCACCCGGTTGGATCTGACGTTTAACGGCCAGATAAACCTTGACGATTTTCAGCACGCCCGGCGCCAGATCGTCGCCCTGAGTGATCTTACGACGCTTGGCTTCCAGCTTCTTCTCGAAGTCGGATTTCAGTTCGTCGTACTGCTCAGCCAGCTGCTCCAGCTGGTTTTGCTTCTCTTCGTCGGTCAGGCCCAGTTCCAGCCAGCGATCGCGCGGCAGTTTGCTCAGCTTGTCGGCTTCGATGCCACCGGCAACCAGCACCGCGTGGATACGTGCGAACAGGCCGGCTTCCAGGATCTGCAGTTCTTCAGTCAGGTCTTTCTTCGCCTGCTTCAGCTGCATCTCTTCGATTTCCAACGCGCGCTTGTCTTTTTCCACGCCATCGCGGGTGAAGACCTGCACGTCGATAACCGTACCGGAAACGCCGTTCGGTACACGCAGAGAAGAGTCTTTAACGTCAGACGCTTTCTCACCGAAGATCGCACGCAGCAGTTTCTCTTCCGGCGTCAGCTGGGTTTCGCCTTTAGGCGTTACCTTACCGACCAGAATGTCGCCGCCAGTCACTTCAGCACCGATATACACGATACCGGATTCATCCAGTTTGGAGAGCGCAGCTTCACCCACGTTAGGGATGTCGGCAGTGATCTCTTCAGGCCCCAGCTTGGTGTCGCGAGACACGCACGCCAGTTCCTGGATGTGGATGGTGGTGAAGCGATCTTCCTGCACCACGCGCTCGGAGACCAAGATGGAGTCTTCGAAGTTGTAGCCGTTCCAAGGCATGAACGCTACGCGCATGTTCTGGCCCAGTGCCAGTTCGCCCAGGTCTGTCGATGGGCCATCCGCCAGCACGTCGCCGCGCTCGATTGGCTCACCCAGATTCACACACGGCATCTGGTTGATGCAGGTGTTCTGGTTAGAACGGGTGTACTTGGTCAGGTTGTAAATATCGATACCTGCTTCGCCCGGGTACATCTCGTCTTCGTTAACTTTGATAACGATACGGGAAGCATCCACGTACTGGATCACACCGCCGCGTTTGGCAACGGCGGTTACGCCGGAGTCAACCGCTACAGCGCGTTCCATACCGGTACCGACCAGCGGCTTGTCAGCGCGCAGGGTTGGTACGGCCTGACGTTGCATGTTCGCACCCATCAATGCACGGTTGGCGTCATCGTGTTCCAGGAATGGAATCAGTGAGGCACCAACGGAAACAACCTGTTGGGTGGATACGTCCATGTAGTCAACCTGGTCGCGGCTGAACAGGCTTGATTCGCCTTTGCTACGACAGGTGACCAGGTCTTCTACGAAGCGGCCTTCTTCATCCAGGTTGGAGTTCGCCTGGGCGATAACGAAGTTGCCTTCTTCAATAGCAGACAGGTAGTTGATTTCATCGGTCACCACGCCGTCACGCACGCGGCGGTACGGGGTTTCCAGGAAGCCATACTCGTTAGTCTGTGCGTACACGGACAGGGAGTTGATCAGACCGATGTTTGGACCTTCCGGCGTTTCGATTGGGCACACGCGGCCGTAGTGGGTCGGGTGTACGTCTCGAACTTCAAAGCCGGCGCGCTCACGGGTCAGACCGCCCGGGCCCAGTGCGGAGATACGACGCTTGTGCGTGATCTCGGACAACGGGTTGTTCTGGTCCATGAACTGGGACAGCTGGCTGGAGCCGAAGAACTCTTTCACCGCCGCCGAAATCGGCTTGGCGTTGATCATGTCCTGAGGCATCAGGGTATCCAGATCGCCCAGAGACAGACGCTCTTTCACCGCACGCTCAACACGCACCAGACCTACGCGGAACTGGTTCTCGGCCATTTCGCCGACGGAGCGGATACGACGGTTGCCCAAGTGGTCGATATCGTCCACTTCGCCCTTGCCGTTACGGATATCGATGAGCTTCTTCATCACTTCGATGATGTCGTCTTTGCTCAGGATGCCCGAACCTTCGATCTCGTCGCGCAGCAGAGAACGGTTGAACTTCATACGGCCAACCGCGGACAGATCGTAGCGGTCTTCGGAGAAGAACAGGTTCTCGAACAGGCTTTCGGCAGCTTCGCGCGTTGGCGGCTCACCAGGACGCATCATGCGGTAGATTTCTACCAGCGAGCTCAGACGATCGTTGGTCGGATCGACACGCAGCGTTTCAGAGATGTACGCGCCGTGGTCCAGATCGTTGGTGAACAGCGTTTCGATGCGCTTGTGGCCAGACTGGCTCAGCTTGGCCAGCAGATCCAGCGACAGCTCCATGTTGGCTGCGCAGATCAGTTCGCCGGTATTGGTATCGATATAGTCTTTCGCGACCACTTTGCCCGCGATGTACTCTACCGGTACTTCAATGCTCTGAATGTCGTCTTTTTCCAGCTGACGGATATGACGAGCGGTGATGCGACGGCCTTTCTCTACGTAGATCTTGCCGTTGGCTTCGATATCGAACGAAGCGGTCTCACCACGCAGGCGCTCAGGCACCAGCTCCATCTGCAGCTTGTTGTCGCGGATTTCGAAGACGATCTTGTCAAAGAACAGGTCGAGGATCTGTTCAGTGGTGTAGTTCAGCGCGCGCAGAATGATGGTCGCAGGCAGTTTGCGGCGACGGTCAATACGCACGAACAGGTTGTCTTTCGGATCGAACTCGAAGTCCAACCATGAACCGCGGTAAGGGATGATGCGTGCGTTGTACAGCACTTTACCCGAGGAGTGGGTTTTACCCTTATCGCTGTCGAAGAATACGCCAGGACTACGGTGCAACTGAGATACGATAACCCTCTCAGTACCGTTGATCACAAAGGTGCCGTTTTCGGTCATGAGCGGAATTTCGCCCATGTAGACTTCTTGTTCCTTGATGTCTTTGACCGTACCTTCAGGCGCTTCGCGCTCATAGATAACCAGGCGCAGTTTTACGCGCAGCGGTGCAGAGAACGTCACACCACGGATCTGGCACTCTTTGACGTCGAAGACCGGCTCACCAAGACGGTAGCTAACGTATTGCAGCTCCGAATTGCCACTGTAGCTCTGGATAGGGAAAACAGAACGGAATGCGGCTTCAAGGCCGTACTGCCCTTCTGGATCTTGCTCGATAAACTTCTGGAACGAGTCAAGCTGGATAGAAAGGAGATATGGTATGTCCAGCACTTGTGGACGTTTACCAAAATCCTTACGAATACGTTTTTTCTCGGTATAGGAGTAAACCATAGGGTTCCTCAGCTCGCTGATCAGTGACCCAATCTGTCCGTCCGATTAGGGACAGTTCATGCAACACCGTTTTGTCGACCGGAAAGCGGGAACACTTTCCGCAATGTCTCTTGCTATCACGCTTAAACCATTTCATCGCGCCTTCCCCCAGAACTCCTGGTAGTGCAAAGACCGCGGTATATTAAGTCGTCAATAGAAACAAACATTGGGAGGCGAAACCAGCAGCCAAACAGTGTGAAACGCTACTGGCGCCCTACAGCGCAAAAAGGCTGGTGACTAAAAAGTCACCAGCCATCAGCCTAAAAGACTAGGCTGCAACCGGAAAGGTTGGCTTATTTAACTTCAACTTCTGCGCCAGCTTCTTCCAGAGATTTTTTCAGAGCTTCTGCGTCATCTTTGCTCACGCCTTCTTTCAGAGCGGCTGGAGCAGATTCAACCAGGTCTTTAGCTTCTTTCAGACCCAGGCCGGTAGCGCCACGTACTGCTTTGATAACAGCAACTTTGTTAGCGCCTGCAGCTTTCAGGATAACGTCGAATTCAGTTTTCTCTTCAGCAGCTTCAGCTGGGCCAGCAGCTACAGCTACAGCAGCAGCAGCAGAAACGCCGAATTTTTCTTCCATAGCGGAAACCAGTTCAACAACGTCCATTACGGACATAGCGGCAACTGCTTCCAGGATTTGGTCTTTAGTGATAGACATAACAATTGTTCCTAAAATTCAGAAATAGTTTAAATACGTTAGCAAAGGCTAAGAAAGAGGGGCTTACGCCGCTTCTTTCTGATCGCGTACTGCAGCCAGAGTGCGAACCAGTTTGCCGGCAGCGGCTTCTTTCATGGTTGCCATCAGGCGTGCGATCGCTTCTTCGTAAGTTGGCAGCGTCGCCAGGCGGTCGATTTGCGCCGCTGGGATCAGCTCACCTTCAAAGGCCGCAGCTTTAACCTCGAATTTTGCATTCGCTTTCGCGAACTCTTTGAACAGACGAGCAGCAGCGCCCGGGTGTTCGTGAGAGAATGCAATCAAGGTTGGACCGACAAACGTGTCTTTCAGGCATTCGAATGGAGTGCCTTCAACTACGCGACGCATCAGGGTGTTGCGAACAACACGCATGTAAACGCCAGCTTCACGACCTGCTTTACGCAGTTCAGTCATTTTATCTACGGTAACGCCGCGGGAATCCGCAACAACCGCAGACAGCGCGCCTTTGGCTACTTCGCTGACTTCAGCAACAATCGCTTGTTTGTCTTGAAGATTTAATGCCATTAGCTTTTTGCTCCTGGATTAGCCGGGGAAAATCCCCGGAACTCACTTCACTCGGCGCTTTGTAAAACGCCACGCCGAGCGGCTTAACACGGTGAGCAGAATCCAGCAAAGACATTCTTTTATAAAAAAGAAAAATTTTCTTAGGCTCTGTCACCGTCTACGCAGGAAGGATTAAGTATCTTGCGATACACCTGCGGTCTTGGACGGAGGCCTGGATAGGCCAGGCTCCAACCGAAAAATCTTTGTTTTGCTTACGGCATAGCCAATAGCAAAACCTTGGGGCATAAGATTCTAGACAAATCTCGGCCCCAAGTCAAAGCGATAATCGCAAGTGCGATTAGTTCGCTGCAGCAGACAGACCGCTCTGATCGATAGCAACGCCAGCACCCATGGTGGTGGAGAGGCTAACTTTCTTGATGTACATGCCTTTCGCCTGAGAAGGTTTTGCTTTTTTCAGCGCAACCAGCAGGGCTTCCAGGTTTTCTTTCAGTTTGTCTGCGTCGAAATCAACCTTACCGATAGTGGTATGGATGATGCCGTTTTTGTCGTTACGGTAGCGAACCTGACCTGCTTTAGCGTTTTTCACAGCTTCAGCAACGTTCGGAGTAACGGTACCCACTTTCGGGTTTGGCATCAGGCCGCGTGGACCCAGGATCTGGCCCAGTTGACCTACAACGCGCATTGCATCCGGAGAAGCAATAACAACGTCGAAGTTCATTTCGCCTTTCTTGATCTGGTCAGCCAGATCGTCCATACCTACCAGCTCTGCGCCAGCAGCTTTCGCTGCTTCAGCGTTAGCGCCTTGGGCAAATACGGCAACGCGAACGGAACGACCGGTGCCGTGTGGCAGAACGGTAGCGCCACGAACGTTTTGGTCAGATTTACGAGCGTCGATGCCGAGGTTCACGGCAACGTCAACGCTTTCTACGAATTTAGCGGTGGCCAGCTCTTTCAGCAGAGCAACAGCTTCAGTGATGTCATACTGTTTAGTAGCATCAACTTTGTCACGGATCACGCGCATGCGCTTGGTCAGCTTAGCCATCTCTTAATCCTCCACTACCAGGCCCATGGAACGAGCGGTACCTTCGATGGAGCGAGTCATCGCTTCAACGTCAGAACCAGTCATGTCCGCAGCTTTGGTTTCTGCGATTTCACGTACCTGAGCACGGGTCACTTTACCTACTTTGTCTTTGTTCGGCTTACCGGAACCAGACTTGATACCAGCCGCTTTTTTCAGCAGTACTGCTGCTGGCGGGGTTTTGGTAACGAAAGTGAAGGAGCGATCAGAATAAACGGTAATAACAACCGGAATCGGCAGACCTTTTTCAATGCTGTCAGTCTTAGCATTGAACGCCTTACAGAATTCCATGATGTTAACGCCTTGCTGACCCAGAGCTGGACCAACTGGCGGGCTCGGGTTAGCCATACCAGCTGCAACTTGCAGCTTAACGTAGGCTTGTACTTTCTTGGCCATTTAAATTTCCTCGGTTTGGGTAGTATCGCCTCGTGAGAGGCTCCCCGTGTTTAACCTCGCCGAACAAACGTCAGGCAAGGCATCTAAAAACAAAAGGCGCGAAATTGTAGTTCAATTTCGCGCCTTTGACAAGCGGCAACGGACCGCTTACTGCTGATTATTCGATCAGCCTTTTTCAACCTGGCTGAAGTCCAGTTCCACCGGCGTTGCACGGCCGAAGATGGAAACGGAAACTTTCAGGCGGCTCTTCTCGTAATCGACTTCTTCGACCACGCCGTTGAAATCGGCAAACGGGCCGTCGTTGACGCGCACCAGCTCGCCCGGCTCGAACAGCGTTTTCGGACGCGGCTTGTCACCAACCTGCTGCAGGCGGTTCATGATCGCATCAACTTCTTTATCGCTGATCGGCGCAGGACGGTCAGAAGTACCGCCGATGAACCCCATGACGCGCGGTACGCTGCGCACCAGGTGCCAGCTGGCGTCATTCATTACCATTTGCACCAGCACATAGCCAGGGAAGAACTTACGCTCGCTCTTGCGACGCTGGCCGCCACGGATTTCAACCACTTCTTCCGTAGGCACCATCACTTCGCCGAACAGCTCTTCCATATCGTGCAGTTTGATGTGTTCACGCAGCGATTGCGCTACGCGACCTTCAAAACCGGAAAACGCCTGAACGACGTACCAACGTTTTTTTGGAGCTTCAGACATTTTAGAACCTCAGGCCAGTAATAAACGACACCAGACGGACCAGAATACCATCCAGCCCCCACAGAATCAGTGACATCACGGCGGTTACCGCGGCAACGATCAACGTGGTGTGTAGCGTTTCCTGACGAGTTGGCCAAATCACTTTACGTACTTCGGTACGCGCTTCGCGGGCAAACGCAACGGTGGCTTTGCCTTTGGTGGTCATCAGAGCCACTGCACCAGCAACGGCGATGATCAGCACAACTGCCAGCGCGCGCAATGGCAGGCTTAAATCACGGTAGTAATAGTTACCGACAATAGCCACAACCAACAGAACGGCGACGATCAGCCACTTTGCCGCTTCCAGGCCGCGTCCGCTCCCTTGAGCCTCGGTATTCGCACTCATAAACCAACCTGTCACAATGATGATTCAGAACAAACAACTTTGCCTCGCATTGCGAGGCAAACCAAACCGATCGGATACCGCACTAGCGATATCCCGGTGTTTTACGCTATGACGTATTTCAGTCAATACGGTTTAAGAGCCCATCTCACCAATGATTATGACTGCAAAATCGCTGATGAGATAGGTTCTAGTTCACAGCGTAGAAAAAGGGCATCAAATGATGCCCTTTTACCGCGTGTCGCGTCAAACTTTATCAGCGATTAAGCGATAACTTTGGCAACAACACCAGCGCCAACGGTACGGCCGCCTTCACGGATTGCGAAACGCAGACCGTCGTCCATCGCGATTGGGTGAATCAGGGTTACAACCATGTTCACGTTGTCGCCTGGCATTACCATCTCTACGCCTTCTGGCAGTTCGATGGTACCGGTCACGTCAGTAGTACGGAAGTAGAACTGTGGACGGTAGCCTTTGAAGAATGGAGTGTGACGACCACCTTCATCTTTGCTCAGGATGTACACTTCAGATTCGAACTGGGTGTGCGGCTTGATGGAGCCTGGCTTAGCCAGTACCTGACCACGTTCGATTTCTTCACGTTTGATACCACGCAGCAGAACGCCTACGTTCTCACCAGCACGGCCTTCGTCCAGCAGTTTGCGGAACATTTCAACGCCAGTACAGGTAGACTTAACGGTGTCTTTGATACCAACGATTTCAACTTCTTCGCCAACTTTGATGATACCGCGCTCAACACGACCGGTAACAACGGTACCACGACCGGAGATGGAGAATACGTCTTCGATTGGCAGCAGGAACGGCTTGTCGATTGCACGCTCTGGCTCTGGGATGTAGCTGTCCAGGGCTTCGGCCAGTTCGATGATTTTCGCTTCCCACTCAGCTTCGCCTTCCAGCGCTTTCAGCGCGGAACCGCGGATTACTGGCAGGTCGTCGCCTGGGAAGTCGTAAGCGGACAGCAGTTCGCGAACTTCCATTTCTACCAGTTCCAGCAGCTCTTCATCATCAACCATGTCGCATTTGTTCATGAATACGATGATGAAAGGAACGCCAACCTGACGACCCAGCAGGATGTGCTCACGGGTCTGAGGCATTGGGCCGTCAGTCGCAGCTACTACCAGGATCGCGCCGTCCATCTGAGCAGCACCGGTGATCATGTTTTTCACGTAGTCGGCGTGCCCTGGGCAGTCAACGTGCGCGTAGTGACGAGTCGGGGTGTCATACTCAACGTGAGAGGTGTTGATGGTGATACCACGAGCTTTTTCTTCTGGTGCGTTATCGATCTGGTCGAAAGCACGTGCAGAACCGCCGTAGGTTTTAGCCAGTACGGTAGTGATCGCTGCAGTCAGGGTAGTTTTACCGTGGTCAACGTGGCCGATAGTACCGACGTTAACGTGCGGTTTTGTACGTTCAAACTTTTCTTTAGACATCGATTGTCCCTCTAAGACACGGATAAATCGGTGGTATCACCACATCAACCAAGCATTTGCTCGTTGAATCCAGAACAGAAAGAAAATCAGGGGGCGAGAAATTAAGAAGTGGTGCTGATAGGCAGATTCGAACTGCCGACCTCACCCTTACCAAGGGTGCGCTCTACCAACTGAGCTATATCAGCACATCTTGGAGCGGGCAGTGGGAATCGAACCCACATCATCAGCTTGGAAGGCTGAGGTAATAGCCATTATACGATGCCCGCATCCTGGAACTCGGCTACCTGATTTTTCTGTAGAATTTTGGGATGGAGCAGGATTGTTCATCACTCGGCTCGCATCCTTCGGGCCGGCTGCGCCTTGCGCTGCACAGCTCGAACCTTGCCGAAGGCTTTCGCCTTCTCCTCCCGCCATCAACCGCTGCGGTATTTATCGCATCTCAGTTAATCGCCGAAGGCAAGATTTGGTGGTGGGGGAAGGATTCGAACCTTCGAAGTCTGTGACGGCAGATTTACAGTCTGCTCCCTTTGGCCGCTCGGGAACCCCACCAGATTTTAACTACTTGTGACTTGAATGGTGCCGGCTACCGGAATCGAACTGGTGACCTACTGATTACAAGTCAGTTGCTCTACCTACTGAGCTAAGCCGGCATCAAGTGCAGCGCATTCTAGGTAGAGCGGGCGACCTATGCAACAAAAAAATTGCTTTACGCGCACTTTCGCTCACAAATCAGTCAATTTTGCATGCTGTCATGCAATTCGCAGCCTGCAGCGTGCAAACATTCATCACCCGCGGCAATCATTCTCTACAATTTTATCCACTTTTGGCAAGCCTTGAGCGCCCCTTTCTCCGTGTCGGGCTTCTCATAACGCTTAACCCACGGCGGTAAACTGTGAGCGGGATCGATGCACCAAAAAGAAGATAGCTGCCCCGTGGTGCGGCATGGACTACATTTATTCCTCGCCCTTTCGCCGGCGTCATGCCTTTCGCCGCTCTGGCGCAGTTATTGCTTATCTTCATTACCCCCATCCTGGAGGAATGACCGATGAAAATAGTGCCTGTCAACGCCGCTACGCTCCCAATTTACCGCGACGAGTTGGCCCACCTGTTGACCGATGCCATCACGCACGGCGCTTCGGTGGGCTACGATACCTTAATCCCCCATGAAGATGCCGAAAGTTACTTCCACAGTATTCGTCCTGCTCTGGCTAAGGGTGAACGGCTGTTGTGGATTGCACGCGACGAGCGCGGCGTCGTTGGCACCGTGCAACTCGAACTTTGTCAGAAGCCGAGCGGCCGCAATCGTGCGGAGGTGGTGAAGCTGCTGGTTCACAGCCGAGCTCGTCGCAACGGCGTCGGCCAGGCGCTGATGAAGACGCTGGAGCAAGCGGCATTGCAACAGCGGCGCGGGCTCCTGTACCTGGATACGCAGGCAGGCTCGGCGGCGGAGGCGCTTTACCGCGGCCTGGGCTATCGCTGTCTGGGAGAAATACCGGATTATGCAGCCGGGCCCGATGGCTATTACCACCCGACCGTCATTTATTACAAACGTCTGTTCATCGTGACCCCCTCTTCGCGCGCTATTGCCAGCTAGCCTCGAGGCGGTATCCTGACTCAATGATGCCGCCTTGCAACCCCGCTTTATCAACTGCGCGCCGCTTCGCACAATTGACATAAACTGCTGCCTATCGACAACTTTTGCGAAAAAAGTCTACGCCAAAAACGAAGCTGTCTATAATATGCAGCTTGTTTATTCTCTGGAGTTGGCGTCCGGCGCCTTTCCCAACCTGCGTTAACAGGCAGAATTTGGCTTATGATAAAAAGAGATCAATCTTTAGCAACGCCTTACCTACAGTTCGATCGTGCCCAGTGGGCTGCGTTGCGAGATTCGGTGCCGCTGACGTTGTCGGAAGAAGAGATCGTTAAACTGAAAGGGATTAACGAAGATCTCTCGTTGGAAGAAGTTGCGCAGATTTATCTGCCGCTGTCACGACTGTTGAACTTCTATATCAGTTCCAACCTGCGTAGGCAGGCAGTGCTGGAGCAATTCCTCGGCACTGACGGGCAAAAAATTCCTTATGTCATCGGCATCGCCGGCAGCGTAGCCGTCGGCAAGAGCACGACCGCGCGTCTGTTGCAGGCCCTGCTGAGCCGCTGGCCGGAACACCGCAGCGTTGAGCTGATCACTACCGACGGTTTCTTGCATCCTAACAAGGTGCTGAACGAACGCGGTTTGATGAAGAAAAAAGGCTTCCCGCAGTCCTACGATATGCATAGCCTGGTGAAGTTTGTGTCGGAAGTAAAATCCGGCGCCAAACGCGTCACCGCCCCGGTTTATTCCCATTTGATCTATGACGTAGTCCCCGAAGGCAATAAAGTCATCGAGCAGCCGGACATTCTTATTCTGGAAGGGCTTAACGTATTGCAAAGCGGTATGGATTATCCTCACGATCCGCATCGCGTATTCGTTTCCGATTTTGTCGACTTCTCTATATATGTCGATGCGCCGGAGACGCTATTGCAAAGCTGGTATATCAATCGTTTCCTGAAATTCCGTCAGGGCGCATTTTCCAATCCTGATTCTTATTTCCATAACTATTCAAAATTGCCTGAGCCGGAAGCGATTAATATTGCCACGCAATTATGGAATGAAATTAACGGATTGAATTTACAGCAGAACATACTGCCTACCCGCGAACGCGCGAGCCTGATTATGACCAAAAGCGCCAACCATGCCGTTGAAAGCGTGCGCTTAAGAAAATAAACCAACCGATCTAACAAGGGGGCGTTATCGCCCCCTTGTTTTACTTCACTATTCCGCGCTGCGCAGCGATATTTCCCCGCCGATAAAGGGTTTGATTTCCCCATCCTGCTCCAGCAAAAGCGCACCTTGTGAGTCGATACCCCGGGCGATACCCACAATCTGCCGCTCACCGATCAGCAGTTTGACCGGTCTATCGATAAAATTATCCAGCGCGCGCCAGCGGCCAATGAATGGCGCCAGTCCATCTATCTCAAACTGCTTTAACGACTGCCGCAGTTCATTGAGCAGAGTGGCGGTCAACTCATTACGATCGATGTTAATGCCGGCCTCTTGCAGGTTGATCCATCCCTGATTTATTCCGCCGGCATTGGTATCACGCATCGCCAGATTGATGCCGGCGCCAATAACCAGTTGGGCCGCATCGCCGGTTTTCCCCGTCAATTCAACCAGGATCCCCGCCAGTTTACGATCGTTCAGGTAAAGATCGTTGGGCCACTTCACGCGTACATCTGCCGCACCGAGACGCTGCAGAACTTCTGCCATCACCATACCGATCACCAGGCTGAGCCCCATCGCTGCGGCCGGGCCTTGTTCCAATCGCCAAAACATCGACAGATACAAATTGGCACCGAATGGCGAGATCCACTGACGCCCACGACGCCCTCGCCCCGCCTGTTGATATTCAGCCACGCAGGCATCACCCGAGTTCAATTCGGCAATGCGATCCAACAAATATTGGTTGGTGGAATCAACGACTGGCAACACGCTCACGCGCTTGTCTTCCAGCAGACTGAGAATGCGTTCAGCTTCCAGCAGCTGAATGGCGCCAGGAAGGCTGTAGCCTTTGCCTGGTACGGTAAAGACATCCAGTCCCCACTCGCGAATGGTCTGGATATGCTTATTGATTGCGGCACGGCTCATGCCCAATGACTCACCGAGGTGTTCTCCGGAATGGAACTCGCCGTCGGCCAGCAGTGCAATCAGCTTTAATGGGACCTTGGTATCTTTCATGACAGCACCGCCACAGCGTTCAGCTCACCGGTCGCGCCAATAAAGCGCACCTCAGGTTCCAGCCACACGCCAAATTTATCGGCCACCGTTTTGCGTACATGGCGCGCCAGCGCCACCACATCCTGACTGTGCGCATTGTCGAGGTTCACCAGCACCAGCGCCTGCTGGCGGTGTACCGCTGCGCCACCGATACGATATCCCTTCAGTTCGCACTGATCGATCAACCAACCGGCAGCCAGCTTCACCTGGTCCCCCTGCTGCGGATAATGCGGCATGCCGGGGTATTGCGCGATGAGTTCAGCGGCTTTCCCCGCGTTTACCAGCGGATTCTTGAAAAAGCTGCCGGCGTTGCCGGTTTCACGCGGGTCTGGCAACTTACTGCGGCGCATCGCGCATACGGATTCAAATACCTGAAGCGGTGTCACCGTGGCGGGATCCAGCTTGGTCAGATCGCCATAACTCAGTTTGGGTTGCCATTGCTTGCTCAGACGCAGACCGAGCCCGACAATGACATACCCGGTTTGGAAACGGTGTTTGAAAATGCTTTCCCGATAGCCGAAACCACAATCGGCTGCCGGAATGCGATCGATGGCGCCGGTGGAGAAATCCAGTAGATCGACATACTCACAGACATCTTTCAATTCGACACCGTAGGCGCCGATGTTCTGGATAGGGGCGGAGCCGGCTAAGCCGGGAATCAAGGCCAGGTTCTCCAACCCGCAGATGCCTGCCTGGAGCGTATATTGCACCAGATCGTGCCAATTCTCACCGGAACTGACGTGGAGATACCAGGCGCCATTATCTTCCCGAACATCGATGCCCTTTAGCTGATTAACCATCACCGTGCCCGCAAAATCTTCCAGGAACAGCACGTTGCTACCTTCACCGAGAATCAGCAGCGGCTCCTGACGCTTGCGCGTTTGTTGCCAAACTTTGAGCATCAGCTCAATTCTATCGGCCATGATCAGGTGCGCTGCGTTGACCGGGAGCGCAAAAGTATTGTGGTTTTTTAAAGACGCGCTTTCAGTAGACATAACGTTCAGTACTCATCCGGAAATAATCTGTTGCCTAGTCTACTCGATTCGAGGCGTCTGGCTAATATTTGTTTTAATTAACGTGAAATTTATCGAGGAATGCGCGGAAGAATTAAGACTTATCTTTGATATAACAGGAAAACTCTTATCTACATGTTCATAAATAGACATTTTTATTATTTAAATAATAATCTGGAGCTATCAATTATATATTGAGCTGACAATTTACCTCATCAAAAACATTATGCATGCTTATGAGAGTATGGACATGCGCCCGAAATTGGTATTTTTATAAACAATAGAGACAGTCATGACATTATTTTACGCATAGCAAAAAGCCCTGAACTTCAGTTCAGGGCTTTCGGCTTTGTTTGATGCCTGGCAGTGTCCTACTCTCGCATGGGGAGACCCCACACTACCATCGGCGCTACGGCGTTTCACTTCTGAGTTCGGCATGGGGTCAGGTGGGACCACCGCGCTATTGCCGCCAGGCAAATTCGTTTTAATCAACCCGCTTCATCGCTGAAGCCAGTTAATCCAATCTGTAAACAAGCTGAACATTGTCTTGGTCTCACCAAAACACCTTCGGTGTTGTAAGGTTAAGCCTCACGGATCATTAGTACTGGTTAGCTCAATGCATCGCTGCACTTACACACCCAGCCTATCAACGTCTTAGTCTTAAACGTTCCTTCAGGGGCCTTAAAGGCCCAGGGAAGACTCATCTTGAGGCAAGTTTCGCGCTTAGATGCTTTCAGCGCTTATCTTTTCCGCACTTAGCTACCGGGCAATGCCATTGGCATGACAACCCGAACACCAGTGGTGCGTTCACTCCGGTCCTCTCGTACTAGGAGCAACCCCTCTCAATCTTCCAACGCCCACGGCAGATAGGGACCGAACTGTCTCACGACGTTCTAAACCCAGCTCGCGTACCACTTTAAATGGCGAACAGCCATACCCTTGGGACCTACTTCAGCCCCAGGATGTGATGAGCCGACATCGAGGTGCCAAACACCGCCGTCGATATGAACTCTTGGGCGGTATCAGCCTGTTATCCCCGGAGTACCTTTTATCCGTTGAGCGATGGCCCTTCCATTCAGAACCACCGGATCACTAAGACCTACTTTCGTACCTGCTCGAGCCGTCACTCTCGCAGTCAAGCTAGCTTATGCCTTTGCACTAACCTCACGATGTCCGACCGTGATTAGCTAACCTTCGTGCTCCTCCGTTACTCTTTGGGAGGAGACCGCCCCAGTCAAACTACCCACCAGACACTGTCCTCACCCCGGATCACGGGGCAGAGTTAGAACATCAAACATTAAAGGGTGGTATTTCAAGGATGGCTCCACGCAGACTGGCGTCCACGCTTCAAAGCCTCCCACCTATCCTACACATCAAGGCTCAATGTTCAGTGTCAAGCTATAGTAAAGGTTCACGGGGTCTTTCCGTCTTGCCGCGGGTACACTGCATCTTCACAGCGAGTTCAATTTCACTGAGTCTCGGGTGGAGACAGCCTGGCCATCATTACGCCATTCGTGCAGGTCGGAACTTACCCGACAAGGAATTTCGCTACCTTAGGACCGTTATAGTTACGGCCGCCGTTTACTGGGGCTTCGATCAAGAGCTTCGCCTTGCGGCTGACCCCATCAATTAACCTTCCAGCACCGGGCAGGCGTCACACCGTATACGTCCACTTTCGTGTTTGCACAGTGCTGTGTTTTTATTAAACAGTTGCAGCCAGCTGGTATCTTCGACTGGCTTCAGCTCCATCCGCAAGGGACTTCACCTACATGCCAGCGTGCCTTCTCCCGAAGTTACGGCACCATTTTGCCTAGTTCCTTCACCCGAGTTCTCTCAAGCGCCTTGGTATTCTCTACCTGACCACCTGTGTCGGTTTGGGGTACGATTTAATGTTACCTGGAGCTTAGAGGATTTTCCTGGAAGCAGGGCATCAACTACTTCTGCACCGTAGTGCATCGTCATCACGCCTCAGGGTTAGTATGCAACCGGATTTACCAGGTCACACCCCCTACACGCTTAAACCGGGACAACCGTCGCCCGGCTAGCCTAGCCTTCTCCGTCCCCCCTTCGCAGTAACACCAAGTACAGGAATATTAACCTGTTTCCCATCGACTACGCTTTTCAGCCTCGCCTTAGGGGTCGACTCACCCTGCCCCGATTAACGTTGGACAGGAACCCTTGGTCTTCCGGCGAGCGGGCTTTTCACCCGCTTTATCGTTACTTATGTCAGCATTCGCACTTCTGATACCTCCAGCAACCCTCACAGGCCACCTTCAACGGCTTACAGAACGCTCCCCTACCCAACAACGCATAAGCGTCGCTGCCGCAGCTTCGGTGCATGGTTTAGCCCCGTTACATCTTCCGCGCAGGCCGACTCGACCAGTGAGCTATTACGCTTTCTTTAAATGATGGCTGCTTCTAAGCCAACATCCTGGCTGTCTATGCCTTCCCACATCGTTTCCCACTTAACCATGACTTTGGGACCTTAGCTGGCGGTCTGGGTTGTTTCCCTCTTCACGACGGACGTTAGCACCCGCCGTGTGTCTCCCGTGATAACATTCTTCGGTATTCGGAGTTTGCATCGGTTTGGTAAGCCGGGATGGCCCCCTAGCCGAAACAGTGCTCTACCCCCGAAGATGAGTTCACGAGGCGCTACCTAAATAGCTTTCGGGGAGAACCAGCTATCTCCCGGTTTGATTGGCCTTTCACCCCCAGCCACAAGTCATCCGCTAATTTTTCAACATTAGTCGGTTCGGTCCTCCAGTTAGTGTTACCCAACCTTCAACCTGCCCATGGCTAGATCACCGGGTTTCGGGTCTATACCTTGCAACTAATCGCCCAGTTAAGACTCGGTTTCCCTACGGCTCCCCTATACGGTTAACCTTGCTACAAAATATAAGTCGCTGACCCATTATACAAAAGGTACGCAGTCACACCACGAAGGTGCTCCCACTGCTTGTACGTACACGGTTTCAGGTTCTATTTCACTCCCCTCGCCGGGGTTCTTTTCGCCTTTCCCTCACGGTACTGGTTCACTATCGGTCAGTCAGGAGTATTTAGCCTTGGAGGATGGTCCCCCCATATTCAGACAGGATGTCACGTGTCCCGCCCTACTCATCGAACTCACGACCTGTGCATTTTAGTGTACGGGGCTATCACCCTTTACTGCGCGACTTTCCAGACGCTTCCACTAACACACAAGCCGATTCAGGTTCTGGGCTCCTCCCCGTTCGCTCGCCGCTACTGGGGGAATCTCGGTTGATTTCTTTTCCTCGGGGTACTTAGATGTTTCAGTTCCCCCGGTTCGCCTCATGCCACTATGTATTCATGACATGATAGTGTGTCGAAACACACTGGGTTTCCCCATTCGGGTATCGCCGGTTATAACGGTTCATATCACCTTACCGACGCTTTTCGCAGATTAGCACGCCCTTCATCGCCTCTGACTGCCTAGGCATCCACCGTGTACGCTTAGTCACTTAACCTCACAACCCGAAGATGTTTCCATCGTTCGCGCTGCAAACATTTGAGAGACTCTATGACAGGTTACTCTTCATCCCAGTACATCTACGGAGGGACAAATTTCAGCCGTCATGTTTCAATTTTCAGCTTGTTCCAGATTGTTAAAGAGCAAAATACTTCGCAGCATACTGTCGCCAATATACTCTGAAGTATTGAAATACCGGACTATATGGTGGAGCTAAGCGGGATCGAACCGCTGACCTCCTGCGTGCAAGGCAGGCGCTCTCCCAGCTGAGCTATAGCCCCATACAGTCACGTGCAGTACCTTTTCCACTTCTGAGAAGTGGTAGGCCTGAGTGGACTTGAACCACCGACCTCACCCTTATCAGGGGTGCGCTCTAACCACCTGAGCTACAAGCCTATAAAGGTATTTCTGCTCGTTACTTTCTATCAGACAATCTGTGTGAGCACGCCACTCGAACTAATATCTTTAGGTAAGGAGGTGATCCAACCGCAGGTTCCCCTACGGTTACCTTGTTACGACTTCACCCCAGTCATGAATCACAAAGTGGTAAGCGCCCTCCCGAAGGTTAAGCTACCTACTTCTTTTGCAACCCACTCCCATGGTGTGACGGGCGGTGTGTACAAGGCCCGGGAACGTATTCACCGTAGCATTCTGATCTACGATTACTAGCGATTCCGACTTCATGGAGTCGAGTTGCAGACTCCAATCCGGACTACGACGTACTTTATGAGGTCCGCTTGCTCTCGCGAGGTCGCTTCTCTTTGTATACGCCATTGTAGCACGTGTGTAGCCCTACTCGTAAGGGCCATGATGACTTGACGTCATCCCCACCTTCCTCCAGTTTATCACTGGCAGTCTCCTTTGAGTTCCCGGCCGAACCGCTGGCAACAAAGGATAAGGGTTGCGCTCGTTGCGGGACTTAACCCAACATTTCACAACACGAGCTGACGACAGCCATGCAGCACCTGTCTCAGAGTTCCCGAAGGCACCAATCCATCTCTGGAAAGTTCTCTGGATGTCAAGAGTAGGTAAGGTTCTTCGCGTTGCATCGAATTAAACCACATGCTCCACCGCTTGTGCGGGCCCCCGTCAATTCATTTGAGTTTTAACCTTGCGGCCGTACTCCCCAGGCGGTCGATTTAACGCGTTAGCTCCGGAAGCCACGCCTCAAGGGCACAACCTCCAAATCGACATCGTTTACAGCGTGGACTACCAGGGTATCTAATCCTGTTTGCTCCCCACGCTTTCGCACCTGAGCGTCAGTCTTCGTCCAGGGGGCCGCCTTCGCCACCGGTATTCCTCCAGATCTCTACGCATTTCACCGCTACACCTGGAATTCTACCCCCCTCTACGAGACTCTAGCTTGCCAGTTTCAAATGCAGTTCCCAGGTTGAGCCCGGGGATTTCACATCTGACTTAACAAACCGCCTGCGTGCGCTTTACGCCCAGTAATTCCGATTAACGCTTGCACCCTCCGTATTACCGCGGCTGCTGGCACGGAGTTAGCCGGTGCTTCTTCTGCGAGTAACGTCAATTGATGAACGTATTAAGCTCACCACCTTCCTCCTCGCTGAAAGTGCTTTACAACCCGAAGGCCTTCTTCACACACGCGGCATGGCTGCATCAGGCTTGCGCCCATTGTGCAATATTCCCCACTGCTGCCTCCCGTAGGAGTCTGGACCGTGTCTCAGTTCCAGTGTGGCTGGTCATCCTCTCAGACCAGCTAGGGATCGTCGCCTAGGTGAGCCATTACCCCACCTACTAGCTAATCCCATCTGGGCACATCTGATGGCAAGAGGCCCGAAGGTCCCCCTCTTTGGTCTTGCGACGTTATGCGGTATTAGCTACCGTTTCCAGTAGTTATCCCCCTCCATCAGGCAGTTTCCCAGACATTACTCACCCGTCCGCCGCTCGTCACCCAGGGAGCAAGCTCCCCTGTGCTACCGCTCGACTTGCATGTGTTAAGCCTGCCGCCAGCGTTCAATCTGAGCCATGATCAAACTCTTCAATTAAAAGCTTGATTTGCTTCCACTCGAGAAGCGATGCTCAAAGATTTACTGCATGAATTTTACTTCAGTTAGTCACTCTTCAAGACTTGATATTTTTTTGCATCCGAAGATGCTGGATATCGTCTTGTGGAGTGCCCACACAGATTGTCTGATAAATTGTTAAAGAGCAGTGCCGAGAAACTTCATCGGCGCGGGCTGCGCATATTACGCTTTTCGCCCGGAGAGTCAAGCGTTTATTTCGCTTTCTTCTCGCTGACCCGGCGGCTTGTCAGTCGTTGTTCCCGGTCAGTGGAGGCGCATTATAGGGAGTTCTCGGCGGGCCGCAACCCCTAATTGCAAAAAACTTTTCAAGCGCGGATTTTTTCGGCAAAACGCTGGCCAAACCCGCGTTTTTGTCACTTTTCGTACTGGATCTGGCTAAATTCCTGGGCGAAACGATCGACCTGCTGCCAATCTGTGTACTCCACTTCCTTACTGGTATCCGTTTCACCGCCCGTCATACGCATAATAAATTGAATCATGATGCGGTCGAACCAACGATAGCGCGGATAACGCAATGCGCCGGCAAACACCGCGCACTGTTTTGGCTGCCACGGCGAGGCCAACAGGAACTTGCGGGTATAGGCGTTGGTTTGCGGCGAACGCTTTTCCGGTTTACGCGCGGTCAGGTTCACCGCGAAGAACGCGCTCGGCATCCTATTCAGCTGTTCGGCATGGCGCTTAACGAATTTATCCAGTACCGGGTTAAAGTGCCCGTAGCGGATGGAGGCGCCGATCATCACCTGCTGATACTGGCTAAGGTCGACCTGTTCCGCCTGCAGCAGATCGATCACCTCACAGCGCAGCGTGTCCTGCAACTTGCTTGCTATATAAGAAGCGATAGCACGTGTTTGCCCGTCACGGCTCGAATAAAGTATCAATGCCTTCATGGCGTACTCCTTATATCAGGCTCACTCACGCCAGAAGGTTGGCGTGAACAGCACCAGCAATGTAAACACTTCCAGACGCCCGAACAGCATCGTCACCACCAGGATCCACTTGGCTGCCGCCGGCATCGTGGTGAAGTTATCCGCCACCACGCCCAGGCCGGGGCCAAGGTTATTGAGCGTCGCCGTCACTGCGGCGAACGCGGAAAAGTCGTCGACACCGGTGGCAATGATCGCCAACATGCTGACGATAAACACCAGTGCATAGGCGGAGAAGAATCCCCATACCGCTTCCAGAATGCGTTCCGGCAGCGCGCGGTTGCCCAGTTTGATGGTATAGACCGCGTTGGGGTGCACCAGCCTCTTCAACTCGCGCGAGCCCTGCAGGTATAGCAGCAGAATACGGATCACTTTCAGGCCACCGCCGGTCGAGCCGGCGCAGCCGCCGATGAACGCCGAACATAGCAACAACATCGGTAAGAACAGCGGCCATTTGGCGATGCTGTCGGTCGTAAAACCGGCCGTGGTCGCCATCGAGACCACCTGGAAAAACGCCTGATTGAGCGTTTCCATACCGCTCTTGTACACGCCATGCCCCCAAAGCACCAACGTACACACCACCACCAGCGTCAGCTGAACGAAGATAAACATGCGGAATTCAGGATCGCGCCCATACACCTTCAGACTGCGGCCGCTCAGCAAAGCGAAGTGCAGGCCATAGTTACAGCCGGAAATCAGCAGGAACACGGCGATGATGGTGTTGATGGTCGGACTGGCGTAATAACCGATACTGGCGTCGTGGGTAGAAAAACCGCCGATGGCGATAGTCGAGAAACTGTGGCCGATGGCATCGAACACCGACATCCCGGCACCCCATAGCGCCAGCGCGCAGGCCACGGTCAGCAATACATAGATCAGCCACAGGGTTTTGGCGGTTTCGGCAATGCGCGGACGCATCTTGTTATCTTTCAGCGGCCCGGGCATTTCCGCCCGATACAGCTGCATGCCGCCGACGCCGAGTATCGGCAGTATCGCCACCGCCAACACGATGATCCCCATACCGCCCATCCATTGCAGCATTTGGCGATAAAACAGAATGGCCTTCGGCAACGAGTCCAGCCCCACCAGCGTCGTCGCACCGGTAGTCGTCAATCCCGAGAAGGATTCAAAGAAGGCGTCGGTCAGCGACAAGTTGGGCCGTTCCGAAAACAGGAACGGCAATGCCCCTACGCTGCCCAGCACGGTCCAGAACAATACGACGATCAGGAAGCCTTCGCGCGGCTTCAGCTCGTGTTTCTGTTTGCGGTTCGGCCACCACAGCATCAGGCCGATGGTCAGCGCCACGAAGAAGGTTTGGCTGAACGCGCGCCCCGCCCCATCGCGGTAAATCAATGCCACCAGGCCGGGAATAAACATCGTCCCGGAGAACAGGATGACCAGCAGACCAACGATACGGGTTATGGCGCGAAAATGCATTTCAGCACGATCCTTAGCAATTCAATTGGGAGGAATTATTGCGAAATGGGGGTTAATTGCAAATTACCGCGACTGAGATCACGCAATTTATTCCCAAACAGATCGACCTCGGTGGCCGGCAACGCCAGATGCAGCACGACGGCGGCGCCGTATTCGCCCTGCAGGATCCGACCTGCGGTTTGCTGCAGCAAGTTCTCCACCAACGCCAACTGCGCATAGTCGCACTGCAAGATATATTCGGCTTCCGGCACCTTTTGTACCAATGCCAACTGCTTCAACGCCTGTTGAACGCCGTTGCCATAGGCTTTCACCAGCCCGCCGGTGCCTAATTTGACGCCGCCGTAGTAACGGACAACCACGGCGGTCACTTCGCCGATACCGCTGCCCATCAGCTGCGCGAGGATCGGTTTGCCGGCGGTGCCCGACGGTTCGCCGTCGTCGGAGAACCCCAACTGCTGCGAGTCATCGGGACTACCGGCGACGAAGGCCCAGCAGTGGTGCCGCGCCGCCGGGTGCTCATCCCGTACCTGCTGAATAAACGCCTTTGCCGCTTCTACCCCGCTGGTCGGCGCCAGCAGGGTGATAAAACGGCTCTTCTTTATCTCTTCGGTAAAGCAGGTTGCTTCCGCCGGTATCGGGTACGGCCGCATCAGGCCAGGTTCAGATCGCGCGTCATGTTCTCGATGCGCTTTTCGTGGATCACGATGTTGTCTTCGATACGGATGCCGCCATACGGCTTCAGCGCATCGATGCGATCCCAGGCGAAGTGCTGCTTGAACTCACCGCTGCGCCACGGCGCCAACAGAGAGTCGATAAAGTACAGACCCGGTTCGATGGTCAACACCATGCCCGGCTGCAACACGCGGGTACACCGCAGGAACGGATACTTGGACGGCGCCGCAAGATGGGTGCCTTGCTCATCCTGCATAAAGCCGGCGGCGTCGTGCACCTGCAGGCCCAGCGGGTGACCCAACCCGTGCGGCAGGAACGGCGTGGTGATGCCCGTTTCAACCATCGCCTCTTCGCTAAGGCCGTTCACCAGCTTGTGATTCTTGAGCAGCTTGGCGATGCGCTGGTGCATCTGCACATGATAGTCGGTATAGCGCACGCCGGTCTTGATGGTGTCGATCAACGCCAGTTGTTCACTATTGAGATCTTTCACCAGGTGGGCGAACTCGCTGCCGCTTTGCGCTGCATAGGTGCGGGTCAGATCGGCGGCGTAGCCGTTATATTCCGCACCGGCGTCGATCAGGAAACTCAGTGACTCGGCCGGCGGCTGGTGATCCAGTTTGGTGTAGTGCAGCACCGAAGCGTGTTCGTTCAGCGCCACAATGTTGTCGTAAGGCACGTCGGTATCGCGGTGGCCGGTCGCCGTCAGGTAAGCCAGGTTGATGTCGAACTCGCTCATGCCGGAGAGGAAGGCCTCATGCGCCGCGCGATGGCCGGTTACCGCCGTCTTCTGCGCTTCGCGCATGCAGGCCAGCTCGTAGCCGGTTTTGATCGAACGGTGGAAATCCAGGTAGTTCAACACCGCTTTCGGATTGATGTTCTCAGAAGGGATGCCGAGATCGCGGGCGCGCTGTTGCGCATAACCGATATAGCCGACGCGCTCACGCTGAGGCGGAAGCTGCTGCGCAATAGCGTCAGCGTTGGCCAGCGGCATCAATTCAAGGGATTTGGTCCAGAAACTGTTCGGCAGCGGCTCTACGCTATGCCAATAGTCAACCGGAGAGTAGAACCACAGCTTCGGCTTATTGACGCCGTCGATCCACAACCAGCAGTTCGGCACCGACGTCACCGGCACCCAGGCTTTGAAATGCGCATTCACTTTGAACGGATAGCTATGGTCGTCCAAAAATACCTTTTGCAGTTCCCCGGAGTGAATCAGCAGCGCATCCAACTTGTTGCGCTCAAGCACTTCGCGCGCGCGTTTTTGCAGCTCTGCCAGGTGGTCGTTATACAAAGAAGCCAGCGTTTCCATCACAATACCCTTATGCCTTAGCACGAAAGAAGCCATCTTAACACAGCGCTCCGGCGCACCAACCTCATCGCGTTGGGCATGCGGAGCAGCTCGCAATTCCCTGCAAATGCCGTTACATCCGCAGTTTAACCATCAGCCAACCGGCCAGGCCGAGCAGCGCTATCGCCAGCGCCCACAGGCCATGGTGCTCCAACAACACCGCGCCGGCTGCGGCGACGCCCGCCAGACACTGCTGCAGAAAACCGCACAGCGCCATCGCATAGGCGCCGTACTCTTTGGCATCGCTGACCGCCATCGCCATGCTGTTGGGAAACAGCACCGCCTGGCCCAAAATAGTCAGGCAATACAGCGCGATGAACACCGCCATGCCGGAAAGGCCGGCCAGGATGCCGCTCCACCACAACAGCAGGATCGCTGCCGTCGCCAGAGCCACGATGCCGCTGCCGGTTTGCATCAGCTTTTTCCCGCCGACACGCGCCACCGTGCGGTTCACCGTCAACGCGCCGCTAAAGTAGGCGATGCCGATCACCAATCCCAACGCGCCGAACGCCGTGACGTTGAGACCAAAACCTTGCTGCATGACGAACGGGCTCACCTCCTGCAACGTCACCGTGGTGGCGAAGCCCAGCCCGCCAACGCAGGCCGGCCAAAAGAACCCCGGCCGCCGCAGGATGGCGAAGTAGGTGGCCGCCATCGCCGGACGTGGCCCGCGTGCCCGCCCCGCCTCCAGCGGCAGCGTCGCCATCAGCGCCAGAACGGTCAATCCGGTGGCGCCCATCAAGACGAAGCCCATCTGCCAGTGCGAATATTGGCTGAGTAGGCCGCCGATAAACTGCCCCCCGCCCAGCGCGGTGATGAAAGCGATGGAGAGCACCGACAGACGGCGCGCCAGCTCATCACCGCTCCAGTTATCCCGCACGATGATACGCGCAATGATCGCCGCACCGCCGGCGCCGACGCCCTGCAGAGCGCGCAGGGTCAGCAGCTCGGCACCGTTGCTGCACAGCGCCAACAGCCCGCTGCAGCCAATGAAGAGAAACAGGGAAAGCGTCAGCGGCGCTCGACGGCCAAAGCGATCGGCCGCCGCGCCCCAGAACAGCACCGGCAACGCAGCGCCGATGACGAAGATTGAAATGGACAACTCGGTGGCTCGCCGGCTCATCGTCAACTCCCGCATCACCGTCGGCAGCGAAGGCAGGTACACGGTCGTCGCCATTTGTGCCATGAACACCAACAGACACGCCAGCGTCATGGTTCTGGCGGGAATGCTCCATAAGCCGCTGCGTTTGACACAAGCCGCCTTATTCATGCGTAACCTCGTCTGAATGATCAATCGCTGCGAGCAAGTGTATGAGGGCCGACCAACTCCAGCAAATGCCGATAGCACATAAAATATAACTTCGTTCTAAATCAAAACACTAACTTGGTGAGATGTGATCCGACCAGCAAATATGCAATCTCTTATTTGCATATTATTAACATAAAAACCACACTCCTCTTCATCTGGTCATACCAGATCATACGCTGATTCAGGAGATAGACATGCTCTACCAAGGCGAAACATTACAACTGCACTGGCTCGATAACGACATCGCCGAGCTGGTGTTCAATGCACCAGGCTCGGTCAACAAGCTGGATACCCGCACCGTCGCCAGCCTGGGCGAAGCGCTCACCGTGCTGGAAAACCAGCCTGCGCTGAAGGGGCTGTTGCTGCGCTCCACCAAAGCCGCGTTTATCGTCGGCGCCGATATCACCGAATTCCTTTCTCTGTTCGCCGCGCCGGCCGAAAAGCTGCAAGAGTGGCTGGTGTTCGCCAACAACGTCTTTAACCGGCTGGAAGATTTGCCGGTGCCGACCATTTCGGCCATTAACGGCTATGCGCTCGGCGGCGGTTGCGAATGCATTCTGGCGACCGATTTCCGCGTCGCCTCACCGGACGCGCGTATCGGCCTGCCGGAAACCAAATTGGGCATCATGCCGGGCTTCGGCGGTTCCGTCCGCCTGCCGCGCCTGCTGGGTAACGACAGCGCGCTGGAAATCATCGCCGCCGGCAAAGACGTCAGCGCCAAAGACGCGTTGAAAGTCGGCCTGGTCGATGCGGTAGTGGCGCCGGAAAAACTGGCCGAAGCGGCGCTCAAAATGCTGCAGCAGGCGATCGACGGCAAACTGGACTGGCGCGCCGCGCGTCAACCGAAGCTGGAGCCGCTGAAACTCAGCCCCATCGAAGCGGCGATGAGCTTCACCACTGCCAAAGGCATGGTGCTGCAGACCGCCGGCAAACATTACCCGGCGCCGATGACCGCAGTGAAGACCATTGAAGCCGCCGCCAAGCTGGGCCGCGATGAAGCGCTGAAACTGGAAACCGCCAGCTTCGTGCCGTTGGCGCGTTCCAACGAAGCGCGCGCGCTGGTCGGCATCTTCCTTAACGACCAGTTCGTGAAGGGCCAGGCGAAAAAGCTGGCCAAGAATGTGGATGCGCCGAAACAGGCGGCGGTGCTGGGCGCCGGCATCATGGGCGGCGGCATCGCCTACCAATCGGCGCTGAAAGGCGTGCCGGTGATCATGAAAGACATCAGCGACAAGTCGCTGACGCTGGGCATGAGCGAAGCGGCCAAGCTGCTCAACAAGCAGCTGGAACGCGGCAAGCTGGATGGTCTGAAAATGGCGCAGGTGCTGTCGACCATTCAGCCGACGCTGGACTACGCCGGCATCGAGCGCGCGCAGGTGATCGTCGAAGCGGTGGTGGAGAATCCGAAGGTGAAAGCCGCCGTGCTGTCGGAAGTGGAAGGCCTGATCGGTGAAGACACCGTTCTGGCGTCGAACACCTCGACCATTCCGATTAATCACCTGGCAAAATCGCTGAAGCGCCCGCAAAACTTCTGCGGCATGCACTTCTTTAACCCGGTGCACCGCATGCCGCTGGTCGAGATCATCCGCGGCGAACAGACCAGCGACGACACCATCGCCAAAGTGGTGGCCTACGCCAGCCGCATGGGCAAAACGCCGATCGTGGTGAACGACTGCCCGGGCTTCTTCGTCAACCGCGTGCTGTTCCCGTATTTCGCCGGCTTCAGCCTGCTGCTGCGCGACGGCGCCGACTTCCGTCAGATCGATAAAGTGATGGAGAAACAGTTCGGCTGGCCGATGGGCCCGGCCTACCTGCTCGACGTCGTGGGCATCGATACCGCGCACCACGCGCAGGCGGTGATGGCCGCCGGCTTCCCGGATCGCATGAGCAAAGACTACCGCGACGCCATTGACGTGATGTTCGACAGCCAGCGCTTCGGTCAGAAAAACCAACTGGGCTTCTACCGTTACAGCCAGGACAACAAAGGCAAGCCGCGCAAGGACAACGACGAACAGACCGATGCGCTGCTGGCCGAAGTGAGCCAACCGCGCCAGACCATCAGCGACGAAGAAATCATCGCGCGCATGATGATCCCGATGATCAACGAGGTGGTTCGCTGCCTGGAAGAGAAGATCGTCGCCAGCCCGGCGGAAGCCGATATGGCGCTGGTCTACGGCATCGGCTTCCCTCCGTTCCACGGCGGCGCGTTCCGCTACCTGGATACGCTTGGCACCGCCAACTACGTTGAGCTGGCCCAGCGTTACGCACACCTCGGCGCTCTGTATCAGGTGCCGGCCGGTCTGCGCGCCAAGGCCGAGCGCAATGAAAGCTACTACCCGGTGGCGACACCGCTGTCCGACGTCGCTACCCGCCAACCGGCATGAGGTCATAAAGATGGAAAACGTAGTTATTGTTGATGCCGTACGCACGCCGATGGGCCGCTCCAAGGGTGGCGCCTTCCGCCAGGTACGCGCCGAAGATCTCTCCGCTCACCTGATGCGCGAAGTGCTGAGCCGCAACCCGGCGCTGGACGCCGCCGAGATCGATGACATTTACTGGGGCTGCGTGCAGCAGACGCTGGAGCAAGGCTTCAACATCGCCCGCAACGCCGCGCTGCTGGCCGAGATCCCGCACCGCGTGCCGGCGGTGACCGTCAACCGCCTGTGCGGCTCTTCGATGCAGGCGCTGCATGACGCGGCGCGCGCCATCATGGTGGGCGACGCGCACGTCAGCCTGATCGGCGGTGTGGAACACATGGGCCATGTGCCGATGAACCACGGCGTGGATTTCCATCCGGGCCTGAGCCGCAGCGTGGCCAAAGCCGCCGGGATGATGGGGCTGACCGCCGAAATGCTGGCCAAGATGCACAACATCAGCCGCCAGATGCAGGATGAATTCGCCGCCCGCTCCCACCAGCGCGCGCATGCAGCGACGCTGGCGGGTTACTTTAAAAACGAGATCGTACCGACCAACGGCCACGACGCCGACGGCGTGCTGACCCGTTTCGACTTCGATGAAGTCATTCGCCCGGAAACCACCGTCGAAAGCCTGTCGGCCCTGCGCCCGGCGTTCGATCCGGTCAACGGCACCGTCACCGCCGGCAGTTCTTCCGCCCTGTCGGACGGCGCTTCCGCCATGCTGCTGATGAGCGAATCGCGCGCCAAAGCGCTCGGTTTGAAGGCCCGCGCCCGTATCCGCTCGATGGCGGTCGTCGGCTGCGATCCTTCCATCATGGGCTACGGCCCGGTGCCGGCCAGCAAGCTGGCGCTGAAACGTGCCGGTCTGAGCGTGCAGGACATCGATCTGTTCGAGCTGAACGAAGCGTTCGCCGCCCAGTCGCTGCCGTGCATCAAGGATCTGGGGCTGATGGACAGCCTCGACGACAAGATCAACCTGAACGGCGGCGCCATCGCGCTCGGCCACCCGCTGGGTTGTTCAGGCTCTCGCATCTCGACCACCTTGTTGAACAACATGGAACGTCGCGACGCGCAGTTTGGCCTGGCGACCATGTGCATCGGTCTGGGCCAGGGTATCGCCACCGTCTTTGAACGCGTTTAGCTGTGTCTATCTTGGGATGACCGCGTCACCACTTCAAATCGCGGCATCCCGCCAAGTTTAGTTGCCGTTCTTCCCGCCTGTCAGGGGCGGGTTTTTTATGCCTGAAATTTGCCGACGCCCAAATAAAAACGGGGCGACCCTCGGCCACCCCGTTCACTGTGCATCGCTTCTGTCAGATAAACGAAAACGCGTCGCCGAACATATGCGCTTCCTGCGCGCCGCGCTCGGCGCAGAAACGCTCGCGGGCGATTTTCGCCATCTCGAAACGCCCGGCGATATAGATGTCATGCTCCGCCAGCGTCCCGAAATCCTGCAGCACCGCGCTGAGCACGGTGCCGCTGCGGCCGCGCCATTCGGCATCCGGCTGCTCGACCACCGGGATCACCTTCAGGTTCGGGTGCTGCAACGACAGCGCTTCCAGCTCGCTCAGATCGTACAGGTGCTTCAGCTCACGCCCGCCCCAGTAGATAGAAATGTCGCGATCGGGCTGCTGCTCCAACGCGGTCAGCAGAATTGAACGCGCATAAGAGAAACCGGTGCCACCGGCGATCAGCACCAGCGGACGGCTGCCCTCTTCCCGCAGCCAGGCATCGCCGTGCGGCATGTCGACGGTGATCGCCTGCTCTTTCAGGATGCGATCCATCACCGCCATAGCGTACAAATTCAGTTCCGAAGCGCCGATATGCAGCTCGATATAATCTTGCTGCGTCGGGGTAGATGCCAGCGAGAACGGACGCTTGTCGCGCTCGTCCATCACCACCATCAGATATTGCCCTGCCTTGAAAGAAAACGGTTGTTCAGGCACCAGACGTACCCGATAAACCGTATCGGTAATGGCCTCTACCGAGGTCACTTTACAGCTCAATATTGTCATGCGTTCCCTCTGTCGGGTCATCAATGCAAAGCTGAGAACAGAGCCTGACGTTATAACGTCGGCTCCCTGTCACTGAAGATTGCGAGCTCATCCCAGATTTCGTCGACGCGCGCACGTACCTTTTCATCCATCTGAATCGGACGGCCCCATTCGCGATCGGTTTCACCCGGCCATTTATTGGTGGCGTCCAGCCCCATCTTCGAACCCAGCCCGGAAACCGGCGAGGCGAAGTCCAGATAGTCGATCGGCGTATTCTCCACCAGAACGGTATCCCTTGCCGGATCCATTCGTGTCGTGATCGCCCAAATCACGTCGTTCCAGTCGCGCGCATTGACGTCATCATCACAGACGATAACAAATTTGGTGTACATAAACTGCCGCAGGAACGACCAGACGCCCATCATCACGCGTTTAGCGTGGCCGGCGTACTGTTTTTTCATGGTCACTACCGCCAGGCGATACGAGCATCCCTCCGGCGGCAGATAGAAATCAACGATTTCCGGGAACTGCTTTTGCAGGATCGGCACGAACACTTCGTTCAGCGCCACGCCCAGGATCGCCGGCTCATCCGGCGGCCGGCCGGTGTAGGTCGAGTGGTAGATCGCGTTGCGGCGCTGGGTGATGTGGGTGACGGTGAATACCGGGAACTGGTCGATTTCATTGTAGTAGCCGGTGTGATCGCCGTACGGGCCTTCCGGCGCCATTTCACCCGGTTCGATATAGCCTTCCAGCACGATTTCAGCACTGGCGGGCACTTCCAGATCGTTGGAAAGGCACTTGACCACTTCGGTTTTATTGCCGCGCAGCAGCCCGGCAAAGGCGTATTCAGACAGGGTATCCGGCACCGGCGTGACCGCGCCGAGGATAGTGGCGGGATCGGCGCCCAACGCCACGGCGACTGGGAAACGCTCGCCGGGATGCGCCTGGCACCACTCCTGGTAATCCAGCGCGCCGCCGCGGTGCGACAGCCAGCGCATGATCACTTTATTCTTGCCCAGCACCTGCTGGCGGTAGATGCCGAGGTTTTGCCGTTCCTTGTGCGGGCCGCGGGTCACCGTCAGCCCCCAGGTGATCAGCGGCGCGGCGTCTTCCGGCCAGCAGTGCATCACCGGAATACGGCTGAGATCGACATCATCGCCTTGCCATACCTGCTCCTGACAAGGCGCTGAACCCAGCACCTTGGTCGGCATGTTCAGCACCTGCTTGAACTTCGGCATTTTGTCGAACAGATCGCGGAAACCTTTCGGCGGTTCCGGTTCTTTGAGGAACGCCAGCAGTTTGCCGACTTCGCGCAGCGCGCTGATGTCTTCCTGCCCCATGCCCATCGCCACGCGATTGGCGGTACCGAACAGGTTGCACAGCACCGGCATGTCGTACCCTTTCGGGTTTTCAAACAGCAATGCCGGGCCGCCCGCCCGCAGGGTGCGATCGGCAATCTCCGTCATTTCCAGGTAAGGATCGATCGGCTGGCTGATGCGTTTTAGTTCCCCTCTCTTCTCCAGCAACGAGAGGAAATCGCGTAAGTCACGGTATTTCATGCTGATCATTATAGCGGCCAGTGGGGAGGGCATTATAAGCCCTCTTCACGGTTGTTGCTGCAATTTTGTTAACGCCGCCCGCTGCCGGGCGGCGTTCAGCGGCAGTGGAACGGCACCAGTGAGGCCAATGCGTGCGTATCCTGATATTCGCGCGTCTCTTCGCCGTGGCGGAACACTTTGAAGCCTTGCCCGTTGGCGCTGAAGTAACGCAGCTCGTTGCCTTCAACGTGCAACAGGCTGCCTTCACGCAGCGCCACTACCGATTCGCTCGGGTTGATCGCGCAGAACTCCGCCAGGCGCTCATCACGGGTTTCGCCCATGTGGCCGCTGATATGCGCATCGATGTAATGCGGGTTGATCTGCACCGGGAACAGCCCTAGCGCCGGCAGCACCACGCTGCAGCGCACCGGCATATCGTTGGTGGTGCGAATGCTCGGCGTGGCCACGTTGCAACCGGCACTCCAGCCGACGTAAGGCACTTCGCGTTCGCGCACCGCGCGCTGGATAGGCACAATCAGGCCTTGCTCGTGCAGCATCTGGTTCAGCAACCAGGTATTGCCGCCGCTGACCAAAATGCATTCCGCCTGCGCGATGGCCTCCGCGGGCGAAGCGGCGTGGTGGATGCTGGTGACTTCAATGCCCAACGCTTGCGCCAGCTCCTGCGCACGCCGATCGTAGTCGTAACGGATCAGCGCGTAAGGGATAAAGACGGCGGATTTAATGCCGCGGCGCGCAATCATCGCCAGCAGTTGGCTTTTGGCGTACCCCAGCAGTTCGGCTTCGCCAGACAGCTTGCCGTTGCTCAACAGAAACAGCTCCATTTCTCTCCCCCTCGGTCAAAAACGATGAATAGCGTCACAGCCGGTGGCGCAACGCCTTGCCATACTGTGACGGTAACAAATTTTTCAGCCCTCTGTTATACCAGCGCCGTATCGACAAGTGTGTGCCCCTTCGCTAATAGCCGTAGATTCATAGAGATAGGCGATGTTACATGCTGAAACTTGCATCACTATGTATCCGGAATAGCTTTTGATATGCTTACCGGCTGGCAGAAAGGCATGTGAAATTATGGAATCCTGGTATCTACTTTATTGCAAACGCGGTCAGCTGTTGCGGGCGCAGGAACATCTGGAACGGCAGCAGGTAAACTGCCTCAGCCCGATCATCACGCTGGAAAAAATCGTGCGTGGCAAACGCATTGCGGTCAGCGAACCCCTGTTTCCCAACTATCTGTTTGTGGAGTTCGACCCGGAGCGCATTCACACCACCACCATCAGCGCCACCCGCGGCGTCAGCCACTTCGTGCGTTTCGGCGCGCTGCCGAGCGTCATCCCGAGCAAGGTGATCGATGAGCTGCGCACCCACGCCAGCGAAGCCTATGTCGATCCGGAAACCCCGCAGCCTGGGGATACCGTCCTGATCGTCGACGGCGTGTTCGAAGGATTGCAGGCGATCTACACCGAGCCGGACGGCGAGGCGCGCTCCATGCTGCTGCTGAACCTGATCAACAAACAGGTCAGTCAAAGCATCGACAATCGGCAATTCCAGAAAATGTAATGTAAAAAGGCGCCCTCAGGCGCCTTTTTTACGGTTTCGCGCTTAGCGGCGCAGCGCTTCTTCATGCAGCCACTGGGCGACACGCTTGGCGAAGTAAGTCAGCACGCCGTCGGCGCCGGCGCGTTTGAAGCACATCAACGACTCCATCACCGCCGGCTGCTCCTGCAGCCAGCCGTTCTGAATCGCCGCCATGTGCATGGCGTACTCACCGGACACCTGATAAGCGAAGGTCGGCACGCCAAAGGTATCCTTCACGCGGCGCACCACGTCCAGGTATGGCATACCCGGCTTCACCATCACCATGTCAGCACCTTCCTGCAGATCCTGTGCAATCTCCTGCAGCGCTTCGTCGCTGTTGGCCGGATCCATCTGATAGGTCTTCTTGTTGCCGCCCTTCAGATTGCCGCTGGAGCCCAGCGCATCGCGGAACGGGCCGTAGTAGCAGGAAGCGTACTTGGCGGAGTAGGCCATGATCTGAGTGTTCACCAGGCCCTGCAGCTCCAGACGATCGCGGATTGCCCCGATACGGCCGTCCATCATGTCGCTCGGCGCCACGATTTCCGCGCCCGCTTCGGCATGGGACAACGCCTGACGCACCAGAATGTCTTTGGTCACGTCGTTAATTACGTAGCCCTGTTCATCGATCACCCCGTCCTGCCCGTGCGTCGTGTAGGGATCGAGCGCTACGTCGGTCAGAATGCCCAGCTCAGGCACCGCGTCTTTCAGCGCGCGCACCGTGCGCTGCACCAGTCCTTCCGGGTTATAGGCTTCTTCCGCATGCAGCGATTTCAGGCCCGGTTCGATCACCGGGAACAGGGAAATCACCGGCACGCCGAGTTTGGCGATGGCTTCCGCTTCCTTGACCAGCAGATCGATCGTCATGCGCGATACGCCCGGCATCGAGGCCACTTCTTCCTGGCGGTTGCTGCCTTCCATGACAAACACCGGATAGATCAGGTCGTTGACCGTCAGTTGGTTCTCGGCGACCAGGCGGCGGCTGAAGTCATGACGGCGCACGCGGCGCATACGGCGACCAGGGAAGGTGCCCGGAAATGCATAGCTCATAGTTTTCTCCTAGCTCAAACCAGCCGGAATAGCCGGCGGGCGTTCTCATCGGTTTTTTGCCCCAGCCATTGCGGCTCTTCCTGCCGCCAGATGGCGACCTGATGCACGATGTGGGGCAGGAAACAGGGTTCGTTGCGGCGAGATGCGGGTTTAGGCAGTAAATCCCGGGGCAACAGATAAGGGGCGTCCGTTTCCAGCAGCAGACGCTCGGCCGGGATCTGCGGCAACAGGGCGCGCAATTCCAGGCCGCGCCGCTCGTCGCAGACCCAACCGGTAATCCCGATCGACAGGCCCAACGACAGGCAGCTTGCTAATTCTTCGGCGGTGCCGGTGAAGCAGTGCACCACGGCCGCGGGCAGTTTATCCAACCACGGCGTCAGTAGCTCGGCAAAACGTGCGTGTACGTCGCGGCAATGAAGAAACACCGGCAGCGCCAACTCCGCCGCCAGCGCCAGCTGCGCAGTGAACGCCGCTTCCTGCTGCTCAGGCGTCGAGAAATTGCGGTTGAAATCCAGACCGCATTCGCCGACCGCCACCACTTCGGGGCGGGCGGCCAGGGCATAAATCTGCTCGGCGGTTTGTTCATTCCAACTGCTGGCGTAATGCGGATGCACGCCGGCGGTAGACCAACAATAGCCCGGATGTTGTTGCGCCAGTTCGGCGGCTTCGCGGCTCTCCGGCAGATCGGTGCCGGTAATCAACATCCCGGTCACCCCTGCGGCGCGGGCGCGCTCCACCACCACCTGACGGTCTTTGGCGAATTGGCTGCTGGTAAGATTAACGCCGATATCAAACATGGTTTTTTCCAAAGCAAAAGCCGCCCAATGGGCGGCTCAGCAATCAATGTGGTTCAGGGGGCTGGGGGTTCGTCGCCCTCGTCTTCTTCTTCCGCCTGCGGACGACGTTTGCCGGTATAGAAGCGGGCGAAGAACACCCCGACTTCAAACAGCAGATACATCGGTATCGCCAACAGGGTTTGCGAGAACACGTCCGGCGGCGTCAACAACATGCCGACCACAAACGCGCCGACCAGCACATACGGCCGTTTCTTCTTCAGGTCGTCCGGCGAAGTGACGCCACTCCAGCACAGCAGAATAATAGCGACCGGCACTTCGAAGGCGACGCCAAACGCCATAAACAGCGCCATGACGAAGTCGAGGTAGTTTTTGATGTCGGTAGCAATGGTCACCCCCATCGGCGCGGTCTTGGCGAAGAAGCCGAAGGCCAGCGGGAACACGATGAAGTAGGCGAAGGCCATACCGAGGTAAAACAGCAGGCTGCTGGACACCAGCAGCGGCATCATCAGGCGGCGTTCGTGCTTGTACAGCGCCGGCGCGATGAATGCCCATACCTGATACAGGATCATCGGCGCAGAGACGAACACCGAGACGATCATGGTCAGCTTGATCGGAGTAAAGAACGGTGACGCCACGTCGGTGGCGATCATGCTCGCCCCGGCCGGCAGCTGCTTGAGCAGCGGCGCGGAAACCAGCTGGTAGATGTCATTGGCGAAAAACACCAGCACCACGAACACCGCCAGCACGCAAATAATCGAGTTCAACAGCCGCTTGCGCAGCTCTATCAGATGACTGATAAGGGGTTGGGTATCTTCAACAGCCATGTATTAACGATCGCCACTAGGTTGGTGAGACGCTGGGGTTTTATCCGCAACAGGTTCGACAGAGGCAGGCGCCGTTTCCACCGGCGCTTTAGCGGGTTGCGCCGCCACTGGCGGTGCCGGTGACACGGGCGCGACGGCTTCAGGCTCCGCTGGCGGTTTTGGCGCAGCGGCGGGCGCGCTGGCGCGGGTTGCCGCTTCAGCCGGCGTCACGCCGTCATGCAAGGCTTCCGGATCGGTGACCTGCGGATTATGAATGGTATTCGCCAGCTCTTCTTTCTCGCCCCGGTAGGTGCGTTTCAAAGATTCCGCCGCGTCTTTCAGCTCATCCATCGACGCCTTCAGCTCCGGCGTCAGGTTCTGCAGGCCGGCCTGTTCCGCTTTTTTCAGACTGTCCTGCAGCTCCTGCAGCTTCAGCTCTTGAGACAGTTCGTGCTGCACCGAGGCCGCCAGCGAGCGCAGCGCGCGGATCCAGCCCGACACCGTTCTGACCGCGACCGGCAACCGTTCCGGCCCCAGAACAACCAGGCCGATCACCAGCACCAACAGCAGCTCACTAAACCCAATGTCAAACACGGTTTATACCTGCTCTTTGTTCTTCGACTCTTCCGGTTTCACTTCCGGCTGCTTTTCGGTAATAGGCTTGGCCGAGAAGTCAGCGTCATCCAGGCTGCTTTTTTCAGCCGTGTTGGTAGCCGACGGCGTATCGTCGCCGATCGCCTTCTTGAAGCCCTTGATCGAGGCGCCGAGATCGGAGCCCAGCGTGCGCAGTTTTTTGGTACCGAACAGCAGCACCACGATCACTGCGATGATCAACAATTGCGTAATACTAATACCGCCCATTTTAATTACCTCTAATTTAAAGGGTCTTTTAAAGCCAGCCCGCATTATAGGGCCGACTTTACCAGAGTAACGAATTAAATCAGGTGGTTCGCTTCCAGCCAATCACCCAGCATACGATGCCGGCGGCCATCATCCAGGCGGGAAACACCTCGATTTGCCCCAGCAGCAACAGCGTGCCACTTACCAACAGTGTAGCGCCAACGCCGAACAAATAACGTGACTGCCCCTGACGAACCCGCTGAGCCTGCATCTGATTAGTCAGCTTATCAACGCTTTGTTGCAACAGTTTATGTTGCTGCAGGCTGTCGTAAAACAGCTCGGGCAGTTCAGGCAGCTTCTCCGCCCAGAACGGCGCTTTCTCTTTCAGCGCGCGCACCACCGCCGGAATGCCGACCTGATCGCGCAGCCAGCTCTCGAGGAACGGCTTGGCGGTGGTCCACAGATCCAGCTGCGGATAGAGCTGGCGCCCCAGGCCTTCAACATACAACAAGGTCTTCTGCAATAACACCAGCTGCGGCTGCACTTCCATATTGAAGCGGCGCGCGGTGTTGAACAGGTTCAGCAGCACGTTACCGAAGGAAATCTCCGCCAGCGGCTTCTCGAAAATCGGTTCGCACACCGTGCGGATGGCGAATTCGAAGTCTTCCACATTGGTGTCGCGCGGCACCCACCCGGAATCGACGTGCAGTTCCGCCACCTTGCGGTAATCGCGGTTGAAGAAGGCGATGAAGTTTTCCGCCAGGTAACGTTTGTCATCCTTGTTCAGCGAACCGACGATGCCGCAGTCGATGCCGATGTAGCAGGGATCTTCCGGATGTTCATAGCTGACGAAAATATTACCGGGATGCATGTCCGCATGGAAGAAGCTGTCGCGGAATACCTGGGTAAAGAACACCTGGACGCCGCGTTCCGCCAACAGTTTCATGTTGGTGCCCTGTTGCTCCAGCGTGGCGATGTCCGAAACCGGAATGCCATAGATGCGTTCCATCACCAATACGCTTTCGCGGCAGTAGTCGGAATAGACTTCCGGCACATACAGCATCGGGCTGCCGTCGAAATTGCGGCGCAGCTGAATGGCGTTGGCCGCTTCGCGCAGCAGGTTCAATTCGTCCAGCAGCGTTTTCTCGTACTCGCGCACCACTTCGCGCGGACGCAGGCGGCGGCCGTCCGGCAGCAGCTTCGGCACCCAGCCGGCCAACCGGTACATCAGCCGCACGTCGGCCTTGATAACCGGCCCTATATCCGGCCGGATCACCTTCAGCACCACTTCCTGACCGGTGGTTTTCAGCCGCGCGGTGTGCACCTGCGCTATCGAAGCGGAAGCCAGCGGCTGCTGCTCGAAGTCGTCGAACCAGGTTTCCAGCGGGCCGCCCATCGCCAACTCGATATGCTTGCGCGCCAACGCACCGTCGAAAGGCGCCACCCGATCCTGCAGCAGCGTCAGCTGATCGGCAATCTGCGGTGGAAACAGATCGCGGCGGGTCGACATCATCTGGCCGAACTTGATCCAGACCGGCCCTAACTCCTGCAGCGCCAGCCGCAGGCGTTCGCCCAGCGGTTTGTCCTTGTGCCGATTCGGCATCCAGAACAGCAGCCGGCGGCCGAAGCGCAGCGGCAGCGTCAAACGCATTTTAGGGATCAGCTCATCCAGCCCATAGCTGAGAAAAACGCGGACGATAAAATACAAACGACGCAGTTCGCCTGGGGTCATCGCTTGCCCTCCAACTTGTCCATACGGGCAATCAGCGCTTCCGCGCTGCGGGCGAGCGCGTCGACTTCTTCATGGAACCACACCACTTCCAGCGGCCCTGGCGCCAGACGCCACTCTTCGGTCAGCGCCTCCGCCATGTCTTGTTGCCGACGCATCAATCCGGTCTTGAGTAACGAGGCACCTTTTCCCAGCGCCTGCGTGATGCCCTGAGCGGCGATATCGCCGATGTAGGGCGCCAGCCACTCCGCCGGATCCCACTCCGCCAGATCGAGCAGGACAACCAGCTGTTGCACCACCTGAATATCGCCTTCCACCGTCAATTCACCGCTGCGCATCAGCACCGGCAACTGCTGGCGATCGCGCAGCTTCAGCAAGGAGGGAATACGGCTGCGCACCGTGCAATCAGCGCTGTCTTCAGACTGCCCCAGCACATCCACGCGCAGTTCGCTGAACACCAGCACCAGCGGCGAAGCCAACTCTTCCAGTTCAATGCGCAGCACCTTGCCCGCCAGACGTTGGCGGGCGGCTTTCATGCTGCGATCGCGAAACAGCAGATTATTCAGCGAGGTTTCCAGCGCACCGGTCAGCAGAGGGGTAAACAGCATCGGCATCTCCCTCTCAGAACTTGAAGCCGCGATGCAGGGCGACAATCCCACCGGTCAGGTTGAAATAGGTGACGTTTTCAAAACCGGCGTTGCCCATCATACCCTTCAGGGTTTCCTGATCGGGGTGCATGCGGATCGATTCCGCCAGGTAGCGGTAACTGTCCGGATCTTTCACCACCAGCTCGCCGATCTTCGGCAGCACGTGGAAGGAGTAAGCGTCGTAGGCTTTGCTCAACGGCGCCAGCAGCGGCTTGGAGAACTCCAGCACCAGCAGGCGGCCGCCCGGCTTCAGCACGCGGAACATCGAACGCAGCGCTTTGTCTTTGTCGGTGACGTTGCGCAGGCCAAAGGAGATAGTGATGCAATCGAAGTAGTTGTCCGGGAACGGCAACGCTTCCGCATTGGCCTGGACGTAGTTGATGTTGCCGACAATGCCGCGATCGCGCAGCTTCTCGCGCCCCATTTTCAACATCGAATCGTTGATGTCCGCCAGCACCACCTGCCCCTGCTCGCCCACCATGCGGGAGAACTTGGCGGCCAGGTCGCCGGTGCCGCCGGCCAGATCCAGTACGCGCTGCCCACGGCGCACGCCGCTGCAGTCAATGGTGAAACGCTTCCAGATACGGTGAATGCCGAACGACATCAGGTCGTTCATCACGTCATACTTTGCCGCTACCGAATGAAAAACGTCTGCCACCATGGCCTGTTTTTCGTCTCTAGCGACGGTGCGAAAACCGAAATCGGTGGTTTCCTGCGATTGATCTGCCATTGTCCTGCCTGCTATTCAGTCAATTTTGTGTGGATGAGTGTACCAGAAGCCCGGGGAATACCCCACCTCGCCACGGCCTCAGCCGTGCGAAACGAAGCCCGGTTCCCCGGCGGTATCATCATCGTCGTTCGTCTGCGGCAGCGCGGCGACATCGTCGTCGTTCGCCTCTTCCGCTTCATCGTGTTGCGCGCCGGCTTGCTGCGCCAGCAGCGGGTTGATCGGCCGTTTGACCTCAACCCCCAACGCGCGAAAACCTTCAATTTGGCCAATAAGATTACCACGGCCTTCGCTCAGTTTGTTCATCGCCTGACGATAACTGCCTTGAGCCTTGTCCAGGCTCTGCCCCAGCGCGGACATATCGTCCACGAACAGCCGCATCTTGTCATACAGTTTCGCCGCGCGATCGGCGATGCGTTGGGCGTTCTGGCTCTGATGTTCATAGCGCCACAGATTGGTGATGGTGCGCAGCGCCACCAGCAACGTGGTCGGGCTGACCAGCATGATGTTGTGCTTGAGCGCTTCGCTGATCAGCTCCGGCTCGCGATCGATAGCCAGCAGGAAGGCGGGTTCGACCGGAATGAACATCAACACATAATCCAGCGAGCGCAGCCCCGGCAATTGCTGGTAATCCTTGCGGCCCAGCATGCGGATGTGGCCGCGCAGCGAGGCGATATGTTCGCTCAGCGCCGCTTCGCGCTCCACCTCGTCTTCGCCGTTAAAATAGCGCTCGTAGGCGATCAGCGACATCTTGGCGTCGATCACTACATCCTTGCCCTGCGGCAGACGCACGATGACATCGGGCTGCATGCGGCTCTGGTGATCCACCCGCACGTTGACCTGCGTTTCATATTCGTGCCCTTCGCGCAGGCCTGAGGCCTCCAGCACCCGGCTCAATACCACCTCGCCCCAGTTGCCCTGCGTCTTGTTGTCGCCTTTCAGCGCCTTGGTGAGGTTGATGGCCTCGCGCGCCATCTGCGCGTTCAGCTGCTGCAGATTGCGTATCTCGTGCGTCAGCGTGTGGCGCTCCCGCGCCTCCTGGCCAAAGCTGTCTTGCACCTGACGGCGGAAACCGTCCAGCTGTTCGCGCAGCGGCAACAGTAAACGATCCAGACTTTGCTTATTTTGCTCGTCAACCTTGCGGCCGCTGTGTTCAAAAATGCGGTTGGCGAGATTTTCAAACTGGGTGGTGAGCCGCTGTTCGCTGTTGATAAGCAGGCGTTGCTTCTCTTCCGCCGCCATGCGCGTCTCTTCCAGACGGATGGTGACTTCGCGCAGTTCGGCTTCTTGCGCGCTATTGACCTCGCGCTGGGCACGCAGCTCCTGATTGAGCAGTTCGCATTCGTTGCGCCAATGGTTGAGCTGTTGCAGCTTCTCATGCCCGGCCGCCAGTTGGCTGTGCAGATTGCGCAGCTCCAGCTCGCTCTGGCGCAGCTGTTGCTCGTGGCGCTGCAACGTTTCCTGCCGCGCCGCCGTTTCCTGCTGCGCCTGCTGCAACGCTTGCTCCAGCAACCGCAGCTCGGTTTCATGTTGCGCATGCGTCTGCTGCACCCGCAGACTGGCGATCAGCCACCCCAACAGCATGCCGATCGCTACGCCGCCAATCCCATAAATCAGACTGGTATCCACCCTGCCTCCTGTTGCACCTTGCCGTTGCGGCGTTTTGCACGCCCATTGCCCGTCACGTTAAGGGGAGGCTGTATGGATGTCCAGCCTGATTTTGCCGGCCACGCACAATATTGCGCGGCGCTGCGCAATTTAGCGAGAAATCAACCCAGCCACTGACTGAGCCACTTGATGCCGAATGCCCCCGGCGCCAGAATGCCGAACGCCCAGATCATCGCCGACGTGACGTTGGCCAGTTGGAAGTAGCGCTGCGGCATGCCGCAAATGCCGCCCACCAGCGGCACCACGGCGCGCAGCGGGCCGAAGAAGCGGCCGATGAAAATGCCCAGCACGCCCCAGCGTTCAAAGAACGCGTGCCCGCGCGCCAGCAACTGCGGATTGCGCGACAGCGGCCACATATGGGCCACGCGATCCTGATAGTGGTAGCCGATCCAGTAAGAGAGCCAGTCGCCGAAAAATGCCCCGACGGCGGCGGCGGCCCAAATCGGCCAAAAGGCGATGCCGCTTTCGCCGATCAGCGCGCCCAGCGCCAGCAGGATCACCGTGGCCGGCAACAGCAGCGACAAAAACGCCAACGACTCGCCGAACGCCAGGAAAAAAATGATGGGAATGGCCCAGCCTTCGTGCTGACGCACGACGTCGCTGACCCAGTTGATAACGTCATTGAGGCTCAATGCGGGGCTCCTGATACGCGATAATTCACCGCTTAGGATAGGCCGGGGCGAGTTAAACCCCGGTTAAACACGCGGCGATTTACTCGAGGTAGAACGCCTGCAGCGCTTCGCGCTGTGCCGCGCCCAGACCGTATTCCGCCTCCAGCCAGCGGTCGGTGGAGCCGTATTGCTGACGGATGCAGCCCAGCGCGGTCATCAGGAACTCCTCACGCGCGCTGAGCACGTAGGCGAATTGCTCCAGCGCCGCCGCATTCAGCTTGATAGACAGCTGATCCAGCATCTGCTCGCGGAAAGCGGCCAGCGTGGTTTCGGTCAGCAGATAGTCTTCCAGCACGGTCGCTTCGTCGGCACCCAGCGCGAACAGCACCAGCGCCGAGCCGACACCGGTGCGATCCTTGCCGACCGCGCAATGCTGCACGATGGCGCCACCGCCGGGATTGCTCAGCAGCTGCGCCAGTCGCTGATAGGCCGCATTGCCGAACGGCAGGCGGCGATACAGTTCCAGCATGAACGCGCGGGCGTCGAAAGCGGCCAGCGTTTCGTTGGTGAGCTTCTCCAGGTTGGCGTTGACTTCGCTGCTCAGCGGGTTGGCCGGCACGTGATAATAGTCGGCGCCATTCCACAGAATATCCGGCTTGGCCTGCACTTCGTCGGCATCGCGATAGTCCAGCACCGAACGCACCGGCACACCGGCGAGAAAGGCGCAGTCGTTTTCCGTCAGCCGCTCGAGGGAACCAGAGCGAAACAGCAGGCCGCGCTTGATGCGGCGTCCATCGGCCACGCCGTTGCCGCCGAAGTCACGGAAATTGATGCCACCGTCGAGCGGCGCAAGCGAAGGATGAAGCAGGATCTGGGCGGTCATAAACGTCCTCGTTGTTGTTGTTCTGACAACGCGCGGCGGCCATCGGCGCAGCGCTGAGGAGTATCACCGTAACAGATTAGTCGCGAATGGAAAAACGAGCCGCGTCGGCGGCCCGTTCAGGGAAGGTGATTACAGCAGGCGACGAGCGGCGTCCACCACGATCTGCACCGCTTTGCTTTCGGTGTTTTTCATGGTCTCGGCGTTCGGGATCTCTTGCTGGGTGCGGTTGACGATCACCCCAGCCACCATGCCGGCGCGCAGGCCCTGGCTGGCGCACATGGTCAGCAGCGTGGCGGATTCCATTTCATAGTTCATCACGCCCATCGCCTGCCACTCTTCCATCGAGCCTTTGAAACGGCTGACCACGCGGCCGGAGTAGGTATCGTAACGTTCCTGGCCCGGGTAGAAAGTATCGGAAGAGGCGGTTACGCCAATGTGGGTGGTCGCGCCGCTGGCTTTGGCCGCTTCCACCAGCGCGGTGGTGCAGGCGAAGTCCGCGACCGCCGGGAACTCCATCGGCGCAAAGTGCAGGCTGGCGCCGTCGAGGCGTACCGCCGCCGTGGTGACCAGCACGTCACCGACGTTGATGTTCGCCTGAATGGCGCCGGTGGTGCCGATGCGCAGGAAGGTGCGGATGCCCAACTGCGCCAGCTCCTCCACCGCGATAGAGGTAGACGGGCCGCCGATGCCGGTGGAGCAGACGATCACCGCCTTGCCGTCCAGCTCCGCGCGCCAGGTGGTGAATTCACGATGGGAGGCCAGATGCACCGGATTTTCCATCAGCTTGGCAATCTTCTCTACGCGCTGCGGATCGCCCGGCACGATGGCAAGCTGGGCCCCTTGTAAATCGTTCTTGGTGAGGCCGAGATGAAAAACGTCAGACTGAGACATACGAGACTCCTCATGGATCATGTTTATTGGGAGGAACAAAAAAGCACTCTACTGAAAATCGTCGCCTATTTTCGTGACGACAGTCACTATGAAAAAAGAAACAAATTACATGCTACATATTTTTTGTGATTTTTATCACAAAATAACAAGGCAGCGCCGCCAGCACTCTCTTGCTGAACCTCAGTCTAGCCGACAAAGCTTGCCACCTCTCCCCGTTGGTTGCCGGTTGAAACTATTTAGCTCAACAACCAGAAATAACCCTATCTTATCGGCTGCTTAGGGACAAAAAAGCCATCTAACGCACCTTATGGCAATTACGTGGGCCAAAACCCGCAATAACATGATAAAAAGCGCCTAAAAATGCCGTAAAGCCAGATAATTAGCCGTTTTTTATCGACTTGTCCGAAAGTGCTCCACGCAGCGCCAATAATGGGTAATCTTTCCTATAGTTAATCTCAGCGCTTTTTTCTATTGCACGGAGACCGCAATGAAAACCGAACATGTGATGACATTAGAACAGGCTCAGGGGGGATTCGCCCCGGCCGCCGCGCCGTTGGCCGCCTCCGCGATTATCACGGATGAACAGGGCATTCACGCCGGGCAAACGACCATCCCTTCTCAGGGAGACGCGCTGCCGGCCTACGTCGCCAAACCCGCCGACCATAACGGCCCCTTCCCCATCGTGCTGGTGGTGCAGGAAATCTTCGGCGTACATGAACATATTCAGGATCTGTGCCGCCGCCTGGCGAAACAGGGCTATCTGGCGATCGCGCCCGAGCTCTATTTCCGCCAGGGCGACGCCAATGACTACACCGATATCGGCGAGCTGTTCCAGCAACTGGTGACCAAGGTGCCGGATCGCCAGGTGCTGTCGGATCTGGACCACGCCGCGCACTGGGCCATCCGCCACGGCGGCGACGCCGGCAAGCTGGCGATCACCGGCTTCTGCTGGGGCGGCCGCATTACCTGGCTGTATGCGGCGCACAACCCGCAGTTGAAGGCGGCGGTCGCCTGGTACGGCAAGCTGGTGGGTGAAAAAACGCTGAATTCACCGAAGCATCCGGTCGATGTCGCCACCCACCTGTCGGCGCCGGTGCTGGGGCTGTATGGCGGGCAGGACAGCAGTATTCCGCTGGAGACGGTGGAAACCATGCGTCAGGCGATCCGCGCCGCCAACGCTGATGCTGAAATCGTGGTGTACCCCGGCGTCGGGCACGCGTTCAACGCCGACTATCGCCCCAGCTACAACGCCGAAGCGGCGCAGGACGGTTGGCAGCGCATGCTGGCGTGGTTCGCCCAGCACGGCGTCAAGTAACCTCCCCCGCATAAAAAAGGGCGCCGAAGCGCCCAATCATCACACCAGTAAATCTATAAGCGGCGGTCAATCCGCCGCACTCATCACGCCTGCTCGCGCAGGCGCTGCGCCGCCAATACCATGTTGGCCAGCGACTGGCGGGTTTCCGGCCAGCCGCGGGTTTTCAGGCCGCAATCCGGGTTGACCCACAGGCGTTCCGCCGGGATATTCTGCGCGGCTTTACGCAGCAACGCTTCAATCCATTCCACGCTCGGCACGTTCGGCGAGTGGATGTCGTAGACGCCCGGCCCGATTTCGTTCGGGTATTCGAACTCTTTGAAGGCTTCCAGCAGATCCATATCGGAACGCGAGGTCTCGATAGTGATCACGTCGGCGTCCAGCGCGGCGATGGAGTCCATGATGTCGTTGAACTCGCAATAACACATGTGGGTGTGGATCTGGGTATCATCCCGCGCCACGGCGGCGTTCAACTTGAAGGCGTCCACCGCCCAGTTCAGATAGGCGGCCCAATCGGATTGACGCAGCGGCAGCCCTTCGCGCAGCGCAGGTTCGTCGATCTGAATGATGCCGATGCCGGCTTTTTCCAAATCTTCCACCTCGTCACGCAGTGCCAGCGCAATCTGCTTGGCGATCACTTCGCGGGTCACGTCTTCACGCGGGAACGACCAACACAGGATGGTCACCGGCCCGGTCAACATGCCTTTTACCGGCTTGTCGGTCAGAGACTGGGCGAATTTGGCCCATTCGACGGTGATGGCTTCCGGGCGGCTGACATCGCCGATGATCACCGGCGGCTTCACGCAGCGGGAACCGTAGCTCTGCACCCAGCCGTTCTGGGTAAACACGAAGCCGTCCAGGTTCTCGCCGAAATATTCCACCATGTCGTTGCGCTCGGCTTCACCGTGCACCAGCACGTCCAGCCCGAGGCGCTCCTGCTCAACGATCGCCTGTTTGATGTGCTCACCGATGCTGGTGCGGTAGTTGCTGCCGTCCAGACGGCCCAGCTTGAAGTCCAGGCGCAGGCCGCGGATCTCGGTGGTCTGCGGGAACGAACCGATGGTGGTGGTCGGCCAGGCCGGCAGGTTGAAACGTTCGCGCTGCGCCCTGGCGCGCTCGGCGTAAGCGCTGTGGCGCTCGCTGTCCTGCGCGGTGATAGCGGACAGACGGCGCTCAACCTGCGCATTGTGTACACGGCTCGACTGACGGCGGGCGCGGATCGGCGCGCTGTAGGCGTCCAGTTCGGCCTGTTTCGCCGCGTCGGGCGCGTTCAGCGCCGCAGTCAGCAACGCCAGCTCGGCACATTTTTGCAACGCGAAGGCGAACCAGCTCTTCACTTCTTCGTCCAGACGGCTTTCCACGCTCAGATCGATCGGGCTGTGCAGCAGTGAACAGGAGGTGCCGATCCACAGCGGGCGGCGGCCCACCAGCGGTTGCAGACGTTCGAACCAGCGGCTCAGATCGGCGCGCCAAACGTTGCGGCCGTTGATCGCGCCCAGCGACAGCAGCCACTCTTGCGGCAATGCGGCGCTCAACGCGGCGATATCGTCATGGCCGGCGACCAGATCGACGTGCAGTCCCTGCACCGGCAGCGTGCGAATAGTGTCGAGGTTGTGGCCGACGCTGTCGAAGTAAGTGGTCAGCAGCAGTTTCACCTGCCCTTGCAGCGCGTCGTAAGCCGGTTTAAAGGCGTCCAGCCAGGCCTGCGGCAGCTCCAGCACCAGCGCAGGCTCGTCAATCTGCACCCACTCGACGCCGCGTTTCGCCAGCTCGGCCAGCACCTGCTGGTAAACCGGCAGAATGTCTTTCAGCAGCGACAGGCGATCGAACGGCTCACCCTTCACTTTACCCAGCCACAGATAGGTCACCGGGCCAAGCAGCACCGGTTTGATGCGGTGACCAAGCGCCAACGCTTCGTCCACTTCGTCCAGCAGCTGGGTCCAGCCCAGCTTGAACTGCTGACCTTGCTGGAACTCGGGCACCATGTAGTGGTAGTTGGTGTTGAACCATTTGGTCATTTCCGCCGCGGCCGCCGGCTCGCCGGTCGGTGCGCGGCCTCGGCCGATGCGGAACAGCGTGTCCAGATCGATCGAGCCATCCGCATTCTGATGGCGCGCCGGCACGTTGCCCAACAGCAGGCTGGTGGTCAACACATGATCGTACCAGGCGAAATCGCCGACCGGCACCAAATCCACCCCGGCCTGCTGTTGCTGTTGCCAATGGCGAGCGCGCAGCTCGCGGCCAACCGCCAACAGCTCTTCCTGCGTTGAGTTGCCAGCCCAGTAGCTTTCCTGAGCTTTTTTCAGCTCACGTCGCAGCCCAACGCGAGGAAAACCCAGTGTGTGATTCAAAATTGCCATCGTCATATTCCCCATTTAGCCGTCCAGATGTTTACACATCCATAATCAGCAGGTACTGTATTAACCACAAGCGCAATTTATTCACTGTCAATGTGAAGGACTCTCATGATCGAACTGAAACATTTACGGACGCTGCAGGCCCTGCGCAGCAGCGGTTCGCTGGCGGGGGCGGCGGCCCAACTTCATCAGACGCAGTCTGCCCTGTCGCACCAGTTCAGCGATCTTGAGCAACGTCTGGGCTTCAAGCTGTTCGTGCGCAAGAGCCAGCCGCTGCGCTTCACCGCCCAGGGCGAGATCCTGCTGCAGCTGGCGGAACAGGTGCTGCCACAAATCTCACAGGCGCTGCAGGCCTGCCACGAGCCCCATCAGACTACGCTACGCATCGCCATCGAATGCCACAGCTGCATTCAGTGGCTGACGCCGGCGTTGGACAATTTCCGCCGGCGTTTCCCACAGGTGGTGATGGACTTCACCTCCGGCGTCACTTTCGATCCGCAGCCGGCTTTACAGCAGGGCGAACTGGATCTGGTGATGACGTCGGATATTCTGCCGCGCAGCGGCCTGCACTATTCGCCGATGTTCGATTTCGAGGTGCGTCTGGTGCTGGCGCCGGATCATCCGCTGGCCGGCAAGCCGCACATCGAACCGGAAGACTTGAGCGATGAAACGCTGTTGATTTACCCGGTGCAGCGCCAGCGGCTGGATATCTGGCGGCATTTCCTGCAGCCGGCGGGCGTCAGCCCGGCGTTGAAGAACGTCGATAACACGCTGCTGCTGATCCAGATGGTATCGGCGCGGATGGGGATTGCAGCGCTGCCGCACTGGGTGGTGGAGAGCTTCGAACAGCAAGGCCTGGTGGTGACCAAAACCCTGGGCGACGGCCTGTGGAGCCGGCTGTACGCCGCCGTACGCGACGGCGAGCAGCGCCAGACGGTGACTGAAGCTTTTATCCGCTCGGCCCGTCAGCACGCCTGCGATCATCTGCCGTTTGTGCGCGACGCCGCACGCCCCGGCGCAACCGGCGCCAAAGCGTTGGCGGCCGGCGTATAAACTTGCGGGCCCCTCGCCGGGGCCCATCCTCTTAGCCGTTCTGTTTCGGCGCCACCCAGCGGCGGTGCACCCACAGCGAAGCGACGATCACCGCTCCGCCGATGATAAAGCTCGGCCAGTGCGGCTGCTGTTGCCAGATAGCCAGGTTGACCAACAGCCCGGCCGGCACATGCATATTGTTCATGATGCCGAGCGTGCCGGCATCCACCTGCGTCGCGCCGTAGTTCCACATGAAATAACCCAGCCCCGACGCCACCACGCCCAGCCAGATCAGCACGCCCCACTGCAGGTGAGTGGTCGGCAGCTGTTGCGGATTGCCCCACAGGCACCAGGCCACCACCGCCACCACCGCCGCCCCCAGGTAGAACCAGGAAAATGCGGTGTGCTGCGGCAAGGGATGCACTTCCATCAGACGCTTATAGCCAACCATGCCGATGGCGAAGCTGATGTTCGCCGCCTGCACCAACAGCAGCCCCCACCAGAAGTGCTCGCTCAACTGGTGATAGCGGATGATCGCCGCACCCAGCACCGCCAACAACGCGCTGAATACGTAACCCCAGCGCAAGCGCCGGCCGCTCAGCAAGTCATAGATCAGCGTGATGTACAGCGGCGTCAGCACGGTAAACAGCAGGAACTCCGGCACCGTCAGGTAGAGATAGGCGCGGAAGCTGAACAGGTACATGATGCCCAGTTGGCAGGCGCCCACCAGCATATACAGCAGGATCACCCTGGGTTTGATATTGCGCCAGCGCAGAAACGGCAGGAATACCAGCGCCGCCAGCCCGATGCGCATCAGCACCGAGAACCAGCTGTCGACATGGCCCGCCAAATATTCGCCGATCAGGCTGAAAGAGAACGCCCACAAAATGGTGGTGATAACCAAGAGCAGCACGATGGGTTCATCCTAAAAATACCGAAAGGGCGATTGTAACGGAAGATGGATGCATAAGGGGATGAAAGGCGGCTTACATCTGAGTAAAAGATAAACTACCGGCAAAATTTCGCCGCTGCGTTAGGCTTAATAAAAAAGCGAGGTAACCATCATGAAAACGTCTCACATCCTGTTCGCTCTGTTGCTGCTGCCCGGTCTGGCTGCGGCGGCCAACGGCGTGACCGACCTGCGTTCACAGCAGCAGTTCCTCAACCAAAACAGCCAACAGGCCCAGCAACAGCGCCTGTTGAACAACCGGCAGATGGATCAACGCCGCCAGCAGCAGCAGCGGCAGTTCGACAATCAGCGGCAACAGCTGCTGCAAACCACGCCGAACGGCGGCCAACTGCTGCCTAACGGCAACCAACCGCGCGATCCGTTCAACCGCACCACGCCGGCAGTGCCGCAGGCGCCGCTGCCGGCTACGCCCGCACGCCCATAACGGTGAGGATCAGCGGCGTGGTGATCGCCGCCAGCACGGTGGACATCACCAGGCTGGTGGCGGCCGGGCCGGTGAGCGTATTGAACTGGCGCGACATCAGGTAGACGTTCACGCCCACCGCCATTGAGCCCAGCAGCACCACGACGCGGGTCTCCATCGGCGGCAGCGCCATCATCCAGGCCAGCAGCCAAATCACTAACGGCTGCACCAGCAATTTCAACACGCAGATGGCGCTGCTCAACTGCCAGCCTTCGCTGATGCGGTACTCAGCGAGCCCCATGCCGAGCACCACCAGCGACAGCGGCGCCGCCACCTGGCCGAGCATGCTGACCGGCCGGTCGACGAAGTCCGGCAGCGGCAAGCCGGTCAGGCTGAACAGTGTGCCGGACAAAATGCCGACGATCAGCGGATTGGTCAGTACGCTGCGCGCGGTTTTAGCAAAGCCCCCCAGCGTCGGCGAGCCGTTGCGCGCCCATTCGATCGACACCGTGACCAGCGTCCACAGGATCAGGCCGTTGAACACCAGCACCAGCGCCACCGACGGGATCGCCGCCTCCCCCAGCATCACGCTGGCGATCGGTAAACCGAGCATCACGTTATTGGAGAAAATACCGCCCAGCGCAAACACCGACCCGGCGACGCCATCCAGCCGGAAAAGGTGCCGGGCGACGAGACGGCCGAGCACGAACACGATCAGGCAACTGCCGAAGAACGCGATCAGCAGCCGGGCGTCGACCGCCGGACGCTGCGAGAAGTCGCACATCATGCGAAATAGCATGGCGGGCAAGGCGAGGGAAAACACAAAGCGCGTCAGGCCATCGGTGATGCTGGTGGGCCATTTCCCCCAGCGAATCAGCCCATAACCCAACGCGATCAGGACGAACAGCGGTAAAGACAGCACCATCTGGTGCCACAGTGACAGGATAAAGCCAGGCATCGCATTCCTTCCGCTGGTGCGGCGGCAAGGCTTGTCGTCGCGGGATTCATCGGCGCCGGATTAGAACTCCGGGCCAATCAAATCTATCCGGTCGGTGCAAATGCAGTCAACGCCCCAGTCGAGCAGCAGGCGCGCGCGATCCGGCTGGTTAACGGTGTACACCAGAATGCGCAGACCGGCGTCTTTCAACGCTTTCACCCGCTCGGCGGTCAGCGCTTTATGGTCGATATGCAGCGAGACGCAGTCCAGGCGCTCCGTCAGCTCGCGCCAGTTATCGTCCCAGTCCTCCAGCAGCAAGCCGCGCGGCAAATCCGGCACGGTGCGCTGCGCCGCCGCCAGCGCTTCCACCGAGAAGGAGGAGAGCAACGGGTCGGTCTGCCCTTGCCACAGCAGCCGCGCCGCCAGCGCCACCACCCGGCCGGTTTCATCGTCGCTGCCGGTGGTCGGTTTGATTTCGATATTGGCCATCAGACCATGTTCCTGGCAGCGTTCCGCCACTTCCGACAGCAGCGGCAGCCGCTCGCCCTTGAAGGCCGAGCTGTACCAGTTGCCGGCGTCCAGCTGCACCAGTTTATCCCACGGCAGTTCGCCCGCCACGCCCCAGCCGTTGCTGGTGCGATCCAGCGTATCGTCATGCAGCAGGAAAATTTGTCCGTCCTGCGCCAGCTTGGCGTCGAACTCGATCATCTTGTGGCCATGGCGCGCGCCGACGTCGATCGCCGCCAGGGTATTTTCCGGCGCCAGAGAACCGCCGCCGCGATGGGCGACAATATGAGGATAAGGCCAGGGTCTAGTCATCAATCCATCCGTAATCCGCTGTGGGTGTCAAAGAAGTGCAGCGCCTGAGCAGGCAGCTGCAAATATAGCGTACTGCCCGCCGTCGGCAAGGTTTCATGCGACAACCGCGCGATCACTCCGTGGCCGCCCCACTGGCCGTGCGCCAGATTGTCGGCTCCCAGCAGCTCCAGCGTCTGCAACTGCAACGGCACGCCCTGGCCTTGCGCCACCAGCTGAATATGCTCCGGCCTGACGCCCAGCGTCAACTGCCGCCCCGCCCACTGCGGTTTGGCCACCGGCAACGGCAGCGCCATGCCGTCCGCCAGCAGCAGCTGGCTACCGTCGGCACTGAGGGTGCCGGGCAGCAAATTCATCGCCGGCGAGCCGATAAAGCCGGCGACGAACAGCGAAGCCGGCCGTTGGTACACTTCGCTCGGCGTGCCGATCTGCTCCGCCACGCCCTTATTCATCACGATCACCCGCTGCGCCAGCGTCATCGCCTCCACCTGATCGTGGGTCACGTACAGGCTGGTGGTTTTCAGGCGCCGGTGCAGCTGTTGCAGCTCCAGGCGCATCTGCACCCGCAGTTTGGCGTCCAGGTTGGACAAGGGTTCATCGAACAGGAACACCGCCGGTTCGCGCACGATGGCGCGCCCCATCGCCACGCGCTGACGCTGGCCGCCGGATAGCTCGCGCGGTTTACGCTTGAGCAGCGGCTCCAGCTCCAGAATGCGCGCCGCCTCCTCCACCCGCTGGCGGATATGATCCTTGCCAAAACCGCGGATCTTGAGGCCGTAGGCCATGTTGTCGTATACGCTCATGTGCGGATAGAGCGCGTAGTTCTGGAACACCATCGCGATGCCGCGATCCTTGGGCTCCAGATCGGTCACGCGCCGGGTATCGATATAGATATCGCCGCTGGTGGTGCGTTCCAGCCCGGCTACCATGCGCAGCAGCGTGGACTTGCCGCAGCCGGACGGGCCAACCATCACGATGAACTCACCGTCCGCCACATCGAGATCGATCTGTTTGATCACCGGCGTTTTACCGTCGTAAGACTTGGTGACCGCCTGTAGTTTTAATCCTGCCATCGTCGTTATTTCTCGCTATCAACCAGACCGCGCACAAACCAGCGCTGCATCAGAAGCACCACCGCCAGCGGTGGCAATAAAGTCAGAATCATCGCCGCCATCACCTGGTTCCACTGGGTCGGCGCGCCGGATGTGGAGATCATGCTCTTGATGCCCGCTACCGCGGTGCCCATCGAGGCGTCGCTGGTGATCAGGATCGGCCACAGGTATTGGTTCCAGCCGTAGATAAAGGTGATGACGAACAGCGCCGCCAGATTGGTTTTCGACAGCGGCAGCACGATGTCCCAGAAGAAACGCATCGGCCCGGCGCCGTCGATGCGCGCCGCCTCCAGCAGCTCATCCGGCAGCGTCATGAAGAACTGGCGCAGCAGGAAAGTGGCGGTAGCCGAGGCCATCAGCGGCAGCGTCAGGCCGGTGTAACTGTCCAGCAGGTTGAGGTTGGAGATCACCTCCACCGTCGGGAAAATACGCACTTCCACCGGCAGCATCAGAGTGAGGAAAATCAGCCAGAAGAACAGGCTGCGCAGCGGAAAGCGGAAGTACACGATGGCGTAAGCCGACAGCACCGACACCGCGATCTTGCCGAAGGTGATCGCCAGCGCCATGATCACGCTGTTCAGCAGCAGCAACGAGAACGGCACTTTGAGGTTGCCCACGCCGCCCTGCCAGATATTGCGGATGTTCTCCCACAGGTGGCCGCCGGGCACCAGCGTCATCGGCACCTGAAACACCTGTTTGTCGTCCAGCGTGGCGGCGACAAAGGCCACGTACAGCGGGAACAGCACCACCAGCACGCCGATAATCAGCATCACATGGCTGAAGATGTCCAGCCCGCGTCGATTCTCAATCATTGGTAGCGCACCTTACGTTCAACGAAGCGAAACTGGATCACCGTCAGGCCGATCACCAGCAGCATCAGGATCACCGACTGCGCGGCGGAGCTGGAGAGATCCAATCCGGCGAAGCCTTCGCGGTAGATCTTGTAGATCAACGTGGTGGTGGACTGCACCGGCCCGCCGCCGGTGGCGGCGTCGATCACCGGGAAGGTATCGAAGAAGGCGTACACCAGATTGACCACCAGCAGGAAGAAACTCACCGGTGCGATCAGCGGCAACACCAGATGAAAGAAGCGGCGTACCGGGCCGGCGCCGTCGATGGCGGCCGCCTCCACCAGCGAACGCGGGATCGACTGCAACGCGGCGAGGAAAAACAGTAAGTTATAGCTTATCTGCTGCCATACCGAGGCCAGCACCACCAGGAACATCGCCTGGCCGCTGTTTTGCGCATGGTTCCAGTTATAGCCCAGCCCATTGAGGAAGTGGGTGATCAACCCGAGACCGGGGTTGAACAGAAAGATCCACAGCACCGCCGCCACTGCCGGCGCCACCGCGTAGGGCAGGATCATCAGCGTGCGGTAGAGGCGGCTGCCGCGCAGCACGTAGTCCACCAGCGCGGCGAAAAACAGCGAGACCGCCAGCCCGATGCCCGCCACCAGGAAGCTGAAGATCAGCGTGGTGTAGAACGAGTCGAGGTAGTAAGGATCCTGGAACAACTGCTTAAAGTTATCCAGCCCGACAAACTGGCTGGACAGGCCGAACGGATCGAGACTCTGCACCGAATACCACAGCGCCTCGCCGGCGGGCCATAAAAAGAACACGGCGGTAATCAGCAGCTGCGGCAGCACTAATGCATAGGGCAACCAGCTGCAGCCGAAACCGGGACGGGAAGATGACATAGACGTTAAACCATTAATCGGGTGCGGGAGGATCGGCGTGAAGATGCGAGCCCGGTCTACCGGGCCCGCGACACAGGATTACTTGGTCGACGCTTCGAAACGGCGCAGCAGCACGTCACCGCGCTGCACGGCGGCGTCCAGCGCCTGCTGAGGCGTTTTCTTACCGGTCCACACGCCTTCCAGCTCCTCATCCACCACGCTGCGGATCTGCGGCATGTTGCCCAGGCGCAGGCCCTTGGTGAACGGCAATGGCGGCTTGTTCAGCATCTGGCGAGTGGCAACGTCGGCGCCCGGGTTCTTGTCGTAGAAGCCCTGCTGCTTGGTCAGATCGTAAGCCGCGGTGGTGATCGGCAGATAGCCGGTCTTCTGGTGCCATTCGGCGGCGATTTCCGGCTGCGCCAGGTACTGCAGGAACTCGGCCACGCCCTTGTAGGTGGCGGCGTCTTTGCCGTTCATCACCCACAGGCTGGCCCCGCCGATGATGGCGTTCTGCGGCGCGTTTTTCGCGTCGGCATCGTAAGGCATCATGCCGACGCCGTAGTTGAATTTAGCGTAGTGCTTGATGTCCGCCAGCGAACCGGAAGAGGCGGTGGTGATGGCGCAATCGCCGTTGTAGAACTTCTCGGTGGATTCGTCTTTGCGGCCGAAGTAGGTGAAATCACCCTTCTTGTTCATCGCTTCGAGCAGCTCGATATGCTTGACCTGCAGCGGCTTGTTGAACTCCAGCTTGGCGTTGGTACCGCCGAACCCGTTGTTTTCACTGGCGAACGGCACGCCGTGCCAGGCGCTGAAGTTCTCCAGTTGGATCCAGCCCTGCCAGCCGCTGGCGTAGCCGCATTTCATGCCGGCCGCGCGCAGCTTGGCAGTATCCGCCGCCAGTTCCTGCCAGGTTTTCGGCGGCTGATCCGGGTTCAGGCCGGCCTTCTTGAAGGCATCTTTGTTGTAGTACAGCACCGGCGTGGAGCTGTTGAACGGCTGCGACAGCAGATGGCCGCTCTTGTTGTCGGTGTAATAGCCGGCTACCGTCGGCACGAACACCGATTCGTCGAAGTTGATGCCGGCCTCTTTGAACACTTCGTAGACCGGTTTGATGGCCTTGCTGGCCATCATGGTGGCGGTGCCCACCTCGTAAACCTGCAGGATCGCCGGCGCCTTGCCGGAGCGGTAAGCGGCGATGCCCGCCGCCAGGCTCTGTTCGTAGTTGCCTTTATAAACCGGCACAATCTTGACGTCGCTGTGCGTCTGGTTGAAGCGATCCGCCAGGGAATCCACTTCCTTACCCAGTTCACCTTCCATCGAATGCCAGAACGGGATCTCGGTCGCCGCCAGTGCCTGAGTGCTGACCGCCAGGGTCAACGCGACGCACAGCGTAGTTTTGCGAATAGCGTAGGTGAGCATGCCTAACTCCTGAAAAAAGCTGGTGTAAAAGCGCGTGAGCGAAAAGAATCAATTCTTGATGAGGGAGTGCCCCCTATAGCTTTCGAGTTGCAGCCAGGCGGCAACCTGCTGGCACCCTGGAGCTTAGCTAACTAAGTGACAGGGGGGCAGCCGGGCAGCCAACAACGCTGCGGCTCGAAAGATGACGGGGGATAACATGCCATGCTCGGATGACAGAAAAATAACCGTTACATGACAGCCACATGACGGCAAGGTGAAGTGAAGATGGCGGTTTGATGTCGGCGGCGGGCATGTGCTCCGCCGCCGCGAGGATTACAGCGAACGGCGCAGACGCGCCACCGCTTCCTGCATCTGCTGCTCGGTGGCGGTGGCGAACGACAGGCGGAAGGTCGAACGATCCGGGTTGTCGGAGAAGAAGTATTCCCCCGGCACGAACACCACGCCCTGCTGCAGGGTGGCGTTCAGCCATTCGGTGGCGTTGAACGGCTGGCGGAAACGCGCCCACAGGAACATGCCGCCCTTCGGCTTATCGAAGGTGATGTAGTCGCCCAGTTCCTGTTCCACCAAACCGGCCAGGATCTCGCCCTTCTGTTTGTAGGCGGCGCGGATCTTGTCGATCTGCGCCGGCAGGCGGCCCAAACCGAGGTAGCACTCGACGATGCTCTGCGACAGCGCGCTGGCGTGCAGATCCGCCGCCTGTTTGATGATCGCCACTTTATGCAGCAGGAACGGCGGCAGGATCGCCCAGCCCAACCGCAGGCCCGGCGCCAGGATCTTGGAGAAGGTCGAGGTATAGATGATGTGGTCGGTGTTGCCCAGCACCCGCTGCGACACCTGATGCAGCGTCGGGTGGCGCTCTTCGGTGAAGCGCAGCTCGCCGTACGGATCGTCTTCGATGATCAGGAAGTTATGTTCGGCGGCCAACTTCACCAGCAGTTCGCGGCGCGCGGCGCTCAGGGTGATGCCGCTGGGGTTGCCGAAGTTCGGCACCACGTACACGCCCTTGATGCGCTGGGTTTTCAGCAGCTCGGCCAACTCTTCCACCACCATGCCGTCGCTGTCGGACGAAACCGACATGATGTTGGCCTCCGCCAGTTCCAGCGTTTGCAGCGCCGCCAGGTAGGTCGGGCGCTCCACCACGAACACGTCGCCCGGATTGACGATGGCGCGCATCACCAAATCCAATGCCTGCTGAGAGCCGGCGGTGACCATCACCTCTTCCGCGCGAGCGGTGACGCCGCGCTCGGCGCACAGCGCGCAGATGCGCTCACGCAGCAGCGGGCTGCCCTCGGTCAAGCCATACTGGAACGCGCTTTTCGGCTGTTCGGTGATCGCCTGCTGCGTGGCGATGCTCAATCCTTCGAAATCGAACAGCGCATCAGAGGGGATGCCGCCCGCCAGCGAAATGACGTGTTCCATCTTGCTGTGCTTAAGCAATTCACGGATGGCCGAACTTTTTACGTTAACGATGCGCTGCGCGAGTAACCCTTCTGTCTTCATTTCTTCTTCTCGTACCTGATTATTTTAATTCGTAGGGGGGCGGATTAACCGCCCAGATACGCCGACCTCACTGCTTCGTTGGCTAACAATGCAGCCCCCGTATCTTCCAACACCACGCGGCCGTTTTCCAGCACATAACCGCGGTCCGCCAATTTCAGCGCCTGATTGGCGTTTTGCTCCACCAGGAAGATGGTCATGCCCTCTTCCCGCAGCTGCTGAATGATGTCGAAGATCTGCTGGATGATGATCGGCGCCAGCCCTAGCGAGGGCTCGTCGAGCAGCAGCAGCTTCGGCTGGCTCATCAGCGCGCGGCCGATGGCCAACATTTGCTGCTCGCCGCCGGACATGGTGCCGGAGCGCTGGTTACGCCGCTCCAGCAGGCGCGGGAACAGAGTGAACACCCGTTCGATGCGCTGTTGATACTGCTGGCGATCGGCGAAAAAGCCGCCCATCGCCAGGTTTTCTTCCACCGTCATGCGCGAGAAGACGCGCCGCCCTTCCGGTACGATCGCCACCGCCTCGCGCATGATGCGCGAGGTTTGCCACTGGGTGATGTCCTGATCCAGGAAGATGATGCTGCCTTCGCTGGCGCGCGGTTCGCCGCACAGGGTGCCGAGCAGCGTGGTTTTACCGGCGCCGTTGGCCCCGATTAACGTCACGATTTCGCCCTGCCTGATCGTCAGGCTGACCTGATGCAGCGCCTGAATTTTGCCGTAATGGGCGGATACCTGATTGAATGACAACATATTATTCTTCGCCCAAATAAGCCCGGATCACGTCCGGGTTGTTGCGGATCTCCGCCGGTGTGCCCTGCGCCAGCGGCGTGCCCTGATTCACCACATAAATGCGGTCGGAAATGCCCATCACCAGCTTCATGTCGTGCTCGATCAGCAGTACCGATACCTTATGCCGGTCACGCAGCTCGACGATCAGATGATCCAGCTCATCGGTCTCTTTCGGGTTAAGGCCGGCGGCCGGTTCGTCCAGCATCAGCAACTCCGGCCGGGTCACCATGCAACGGGCGATCTCCAGCCGCCGCTGCTGCCCGTAGGCCAGGTTGCCCGCCGAACGGTTGGCCATATCCAGCAGGCCGACGCGCTCGAGCCACTCCGCCGCGCGCGTCAGCGCCTCGGCTTCGGCGCGGCGGAAGGCCGGGGTTTTCAGCAGTCCGGCGAACACGCCGCTTTTCAGATGCTGATGCTGCGCCACCAGCAGGTTCTCGATCACCGTCATTTCACGGAACAACCGCACGTGCTGGAAGGTGCGCACCACGCCCATACGGGCGATGGCCTGCCCCGCCAGCCCTTCCAGATGGCGATCGCGCAATTTGATGGTGCCGCCGGTCGGGCGGTAAAAACCGGTCAGGCAGTTGAACACCGTCGTCTTGCCGGCGCCGTTGGGGCCGATCAGCGATACGATTTCGCCTTCGTTCAGCGTCAACGCCACATTGTTGACCGCCAGCAGCCCGCCGAAACGCATCGACAGGCCTTCCACCTGCAGTAAAGGTTGAACGCTCATGCCTGCTCCCCCTTGCCCGCGCGAATATCCGCCGCCTGCAGCTTCAGCTGCGGCCGTTTCATCGGCAACAACCCCTGCGGCCGCCAAATCATCATCAGCACCATCAGTGCACCCAGCAGCAGCATGCTGTATTCATTCAGATCGCGCATCAGCTCGCGCGACACCACCAGCAGGATCGCCGCCAGAATGACCGCGAACTGCGACCCCATGCCCCCCAACACCACGATCGCCAACACGAAGGCCGATTCGACGAAGGTGAAGGATTCCGGGCTGACGAACCCCTGGCGCGCGGCAAACAGCGTGCCGGCGAACCCGGCGAAGGCGGCGCTGATGGTAAAGGCGGTCAGCTTGATGCGCGTCGGGCTGAGGCCCAGCGAGCGGCAGGCGATCTCGTCTTCACGCAGCGCTTCCCACGCGCGCCCCAGCGGCATGCGCAGCAGGCGGTTGATGACGAACAGCGTCAGCACCACCAGCAGCAGCGCCACCAGGTACAGGAACACGATGCGATCGCTCGGATCGTATTTCAGGCCGAAGAAGTTATGGAAGGTATCCCAACCGCCGTCGCGCAGGCTACGGTTAAACTCCAGGCCGAAAAAGGTCGGTTTCGGGATCTGGCTGATACCGTTCGGCCCGCCGGTGATCTCGGTATTGTTCAGCAGCAGGATGCGCACGATCTCGCCGAAGCCGAGCGTCACGATCGCCAGATAGTCGCCGCGCAGCCGCAGCACCGGGAAACCGAGCAGGAAGCCGAAAGCGGCGGTGACGATGCCCGCCAGAGGCAGGCTCTCCCAAAAGCCGAGGCCGTAATAGTGATTCAGCAGCGCATAGGTGTAGGCGCCGATGGCGTAGAAACCGCCATAGCCCAACACCAGCAGACCGGACAAACCCACCACCACGTTGAGGCCGAGGCCCAGCATCACGTAGATCAGCGTCAGCGTGGCGATATCCACCGTGCCGCGCGACACCAGGAACGGCCAGGCGACCGCCGCGACGAGCAGCAGAGCCGCCAACAGCTTTTGCCGCGGCGTGGTGCCGTCGAAGCTCGGCAGCACGAACGCCGGGCCGGAGACCTTTTTCAGCCCCTGCTGCATCAGCGGGCGCAACAGCTGGAAGAGAAAGACGATGGCGCAGCCGATGCCGATCCACATCCAGCGCACTTCCGCCGCGCCGTGTACCACCAGTTTGGTGCCGTCCAGACTGAGCTGCATGCCCATCAGGAACGACGCCATCACAAACAGCACCGCCGTGGCGATCAGCGCATTAAGCAGATTGAGTTTCATACTTTCTCAACCTCCGGACGCCCGAGGATGCCGGTCGGCATGATCAGCAGCACCACGATCAGCAACGCGAACGACACCACGTCTTTGTACTCGGTGCTCAGGTAGGCGGAGGTCAATGCCTCCGCCACGCCCAGCACCAGGCCGCCGATCATCGCGCCGGGAATGCTGCCGATGCCGCCCAGGACCGCGGCGGTAAAGGCTTTCATACCGGCCATAAAGCCGATGTAAGGGTTGATGACGCCGTAGAACTGGCCGAGCAACACCCCGGCCACCGCCGCCATTACCGCCCCGATAACGAAGGTCAGCGAGATCACCCGGTCGGTGTTGATGCCCAGCAGGCTGGCCATCTTCAGGTCCTCCGCGCAGGCGCGGCAGGCGCGCCCCATGCGCGAATAGCGAATAAACAGCGTCAGCGCCAACATCGCCAGGAAGGTCACGATCCAAATGGTCAGCTGCATGGTGCTGATGGTGGCGGCGAAGCCGTTGCTTTCCCCCAGCACCCATTGGCCGGTCACCAGGCTGGGCAGCGCCAGATCGCGCGAACCCTGCGTCAGGCTGACGTAGTTTTGCAGGAATATCGACATGCCGATGGCCGAGATCAGCGCAATCAGGCGCTTGGAGTTGCGTACCGGCTTGTAGGCCACCCGCTCGATGCTCCAGCCGTAGGCGCTGGCAATGACGATCGAGACCAGGAACGCGGCGCCGATCAGCAGCCAGCCGACGTCGATGCCGAGCATCATCAGGGCGGCGATGACGATAAAGGAGACATAGCTGCCGATCATGTACACCTCGCCGTGGGCGAAGTTGATCATGCCGATGATGCCGTAAACCATGGTGTAACCGATGGCGATCAATGCATAGGTGCTGCCCAACGTTAAGCCGTTGAACATCTGCTGCAGAAAATAGAGGAGTTGCTCTGACATACTCTGAACCCTTGGCTGCGAAACCCGCCGGCGGAGAACCGGCAGGTAAAGGGAAGCGGGGCCGGCAAGCCGACCCACCGGGCGCAGCGCGCTGCGCCCCACCCTAATCATTATGGCTTATTTGATCGGTGTGGATGTGCCGTTGGCATGCCACTCGAACACGCCGAACTCGAAGCCTTTCAGGTCGCCCTTGTCATCCCAGCTCAACGGCCCCATCACGGTGTCAACCGGCTTGCCGGTTTTCAGAGCCTTGACGATGTCCGCCGGTTCCTGGCTGCCGCTGCGCTCCATGCCGGTGGTCAGCGACTGCAGCGCGGCATAGGTGGTCCAGACGAACGGGCCGGTCGGATCCAGCTTCTTGGCTTTCAACGCATCGACGATCGGCTGGTTGGCGGGCACCTGATCGTAGCGTTTCGGCAGCGTCACCAGCATGCCTTCCGAGGCGGCGCCGGCGATGTTGGACAGCGAGGAGTTACCCACGCCTTCCGGCCCCATGAAGCGGGTGGTCAACCCGGCCTGTTTGGCCTGGCGCAGGATCTGGCCCATTTCCGGGTAGTAACCGCCGAAATACACGAAATCGATATTTTCTTTCTTCAGGCGCGCCACCAGGGTGGAGAAGTCTTTGTCGCCGGCGGTGATGCCTTCGAACATCGCCACTTCGGTGCCCTGTTTTTTCAGGCTGTCGCGCACCGAGCGCGCCAGGCCTTCGCCGTATTGCTGCTTATCGTGCACCACGGCGATGCGCTTCGGTTTGATGTCGCTGAGGATGTACTTGGCGGCAGTCGGGCCCTGATCCGAATCCAGGCCGGTGGTGCGCAGGATCATCTTGTAGCCGCGGGTGGTCAGATCGGCGTTGGTGGCCGCCGGGGTAATCATGATCACGCCTTCGTCTTCATAGATATCGGACGCCGGCTGGGTGGAAGAGGAGCACAGGTGGCCGATTACGTAGCGAATGCCGTCGTTGATCACCTTGTTGGCGACCGCAACCGCCTGTTTCGGGTCGCAGGCGTCGTCGTATTCGACGCCGACCAGCTTGTCGCCCTTGATGCCGCCCTTGGCGTTGATGTCGGCGATCGCCTGGCGCGCGCCGGTAAACTCCATGTCGCCATACTGCGCCACCGGGCCGGACATCGCCCCGACGATCGCCACCTTGATGTCTTTCGCCATGGCCGCCTGGCTCATGGCCATCGCAATACAACCCGCCAGCAGTGCCTTACCTGTTGTTAATTTCATCCGCAAATCCCCATCTGTCGTTGTGAACGTACCTGTTGTGTTTGCCTGCGCCCGATCGTTATTGACCGCTTTTGTTATAAGTAATAATGATTTAGGCGTTTTGTCGGCATTATTTTCTAATAAGACTTTATTTTTCATGCCATTAAACAGGAATTTTCTGCTGCAAATCAACTTCATCTGGCAGAAACAAGCGGTGTAAACAGGATAAAATTCGAATTAAATCTGCGCTGTTTACCTTGAGGCGTAGCGCGTTGTGCTGGTTAACAATCCCTTTACTAACTATTTACTCGGAAAATGCCCCGTGCAAAAAACATATTGCACAGTAATCGTACAGAAAAACTTACACAACGCTCTGCACAAGATCTATTACACTGTCGGCATCATTTAGCTGCGCGGAAATTCTGCATGAAACTGACCATCGAGCGCCTGACCGCGCTGTCCCCGCAAGACCTTATCGACCTCGGTAAAATTTGGCCGCACCAGCAGCCGGAACAGTGGCAGAACTGGCTGAACGACGGCAAAGCGCTGTTCGCCGCCCGCTTTAACGAGCGCCTGCTGGGCGCGGTAAAAATCGTGCTGCAGGACGACCGCGCCGAGCTGCAGGATTTGCTGGTCCGTGAAGTGACGCGCCGCCGCGGCGTCGGTCTTTACCTGGTGCAGGATGCGCAGCGTCAGCTGCCGCAGGCAGCCCACTGGCAGCTGTCGACTGCCGGTCTGACGCCGCGCGAACGCGGCGAAGTCGATAACTTCATGCGCGCCTGCGGCTTCGCACCGCAGGGCGATCTCTGGCAAAAATGAAACGCCGGCTGGCGGCGCTGGTGCTGATTGCGCTGGGGTTGGCGGCCTGGTTCGCCGGGCGCCAGCAGGCGCTGCGCCTGCCCCCTGTCTGGGATCAGCAGGTTTATGTCTGGCAGCGGGTCTGGACGCCGCAACACGCCGATGCGCTGGCGCACAGCCGCGATCTGTTCACCGAGCTGCGAGTATTGGCATTGCAGGTGCATCCAGGCGAAGGTTGGCGAGAAATCCCGGCCGACCTTCGCTTGCTGCGGCAGGACGGCCGCCCGCTGTGGCTGGTGGCGCGCCTTGACGGCCAGCTGCCGCAGTTGGACCAGGCGGCCATTATCCAGCGTTTGCTGGCGCTGGCCCAGCGCTGGCAGACGGCCGGGCTGCACGTCACCGGCGTCGAGATCGATCATGACGCCGCCACCGCTCGCCTGCCCGACTATCAACGTTTTCTGCAGCAGCTGCGCCAACGGCTGCCCGCCTCTTTGCAACTCGGCATTACCGCCCTGCCGGCCTGGATCGGCTCACCCGACCTGCCCGGCATACTGCAACAGGCCGATAGCTCCGTCCTGCAGGTACACGCGGTGCTCTCACCACAGCAAGGGCTGTTTGACGGCCCGCTGGCGCTGCGCTGGGTACGGCAGTACGCCGCCGTCACACCGAAGCCGTTTCGCGTCGCGCTGCCGGCCTATGGCATGGCGCTGCTGGGTTTTGATGCGCAGGGCGCACAGGTGGAGAGCGAATCCTCGCTGCGCGTGGCGGGCAACGGCCGCGAGCTGACGGTCGCGCCGCGGCAGATCGCCGATTTTCTGCAAACGCTGACGCAGCAAACGCCGCCCCGGCTGCGCGGCATTATCTGGTTCCGCTTGCCGCTGGCGGACGATCGGCGCGCCTGGTCGCTCGCTACGCTACGAGCGGTGATCGAACGGCGGTCACTGAACGTCGACTGGCAGGTAAAATTTAGGCCTCAGCCACAGCAAAACGGGCTGTATGATCTGATAATTCATAACAACGGGCCGGTGGACGCCCCGCTGCCGCAAGAAGTGCTCATCCGCGCCGACGACTGTCTGGCGGCGGACGCGGTCGGTAGCTACCGGTTGGAATCCGCACCGCAACGGCAGCGTTTTATCCGCATCAGCAGCGATCAGCTGCGCGCCGGGCAATCCCGGCCGCTGGGCTGGCTGCGCTGCCAACAACTGACGCCAGGAGGCACCCTTGTCACACCTTGATACGCGCGCGGCACGGAACACCCGCCGCCTTCTTCCGCTGGCCATGCTGATCGGTGCCGCGCTGACGCTGCCGCTGAACGGCTATGCCTGCGGCCCGGATTTCCCTAACCGGCTGCTGATCGACCGCAACGGCACCCTGCTGTATATGCCGGAGGGCAATTTCGCCTTCGAAGCCGGCCGGCTGGTGCCGGCGGACAGTCAGTTGCCGCACTGGCAGGCCCCGCCGCCGCCGATGCCGCCGAAACCGATGCCGCAGTCGCTGGAAACGGTGGCGATCGGCAAAATGCGCGCCGCCAATACGGTGGAAGAAGCCGACGCCGTCAATACCCAGGGGTTATCCAATGCCGCGCGTCTTTATCAATTGGGGGCCGTCGCTTTCGCCAGCCACGATCCGCGCGCCACAGACTATTTCCAGCAGGTGTTGAAGCTGCCGGCCGCCGAGCAGGGCGATTGGGGACTGCGGGCGCAGTATTCGCTGGGGCGGGTATTGATGGATGACCACGGTACGCCGGTGAATGAATCTGGTGAAGCGGCTCCCGCCGCCGAGCATCCGCCCAAAGCCGAACTTGAACAGGCGCTGGCGGCATTCCAGCAGGTGATCGACCGGGTGAAAGGCGGCGCCGCCGATCCCGATCAGCTGGCGCTGAGCAGCCTTGGGCAGCAGGCGCGCATCCATCTGTGGCTGGGTGAGGTCACCCCCGCCACCCACCTGTACGCACAGCAGGCGGCGCAGGGCGATCCGAGCGGCGGGCAGTCGTTGCAGTACGTCTCCAGCTTCCTGGTCAACCCCGATCATTTGGACACGCTGAAACAGGCGATCGGCGATCCCTTGATCCAGCAGTTGGTAACCATTGAGCTATTCGCCCGCAGCGGCAACCTGCAAATGGCAGATACCAACGGTAACAGCCGCTCCGCGCAGATCATCAGCCAGATCCTGGCGCTGCTGGATGGCTCCGTGAAAAGCGGCTTCGCCGGCAGCGATCGGCTGGCGGCATTGGCTTACCGCTCCGGCCAGTACCCGATGGCGGCAAGCCTGTTGAAAAACGCCGGTGACAGCGGCCTCGCATGGTGGCTGCGCGCGAAAATGGCGCTGCGCGACGGCGACGTGAAAGCCGCCACCGCAGCCTACGCCAAGGCGGCAAGCGCGTTCCCCGCCGACGAAAGCTGGGGCGAACAGCGCAACGCCGACTTTGTCGCGGAAACCATCGTGCCCGAATGCCGGGTGGCCGGCGAACAGGCCATTCTGGCGCTGAACCGCGGCGACTATCTGCAGGCGATGGACCTGCTGTATCGCGGCAAAGCACTCTATTGGGCCGACGTGGCCGATGTGGCGGAGCGGGTGCTGACCGTCGATGAGTTGAAAGGCTTTGTCGATAAGCACGTCCCGGCGCCGACGACGCCACTCAAGCCGGTTAACCCGGACGACTACGGCGGCCAGCAGATCACGCCGGAGGTGCAGCTGCGCGAACTGCTGGCGCGGCGGCTGATGCGCGTAGGAAGAGCCCCGGAGGCGCTGGCCTACTTCGATATCCCCAACTACCGGCAGTCGGCGCAGCAGTACGCCGACGAGCTGAAGGCCGCCAAGGACAAATCCGCCGCACCACTGGCGCGTGCGCAGGCTTACTATCGCGCCGCCAACCTGCTGCGCACCCAGGGGCTGGAATTTACCGGCTATGAGATGACGCCGGACTACGCCATCTATGGTGCCGGCTATTCCTATCTGGGGGATGCGTTCGATACTCGCGAGCTGCAGCATAAAAGCTGGATCGACAGCGCAGAAGCGGCGCGCGCCAAGGCGGCGTTGCCGCCGGAAGACAACCGTTTCCTGCACTATCGCTGGCAGGCGGTGGGGCTGGCGCAACAGGCGGCCGATTTGCTGCCGCCGAAGAGCCAGGCCTACGCCGCCGTGCTGTGTAACGCCGCCAGCTGGGTTATCAAGCGTGACGCCAAAACCGGCCGGGCGCTTTATCAGCGCTACATCAACACCGGCACCCGCTACCCGTGGGCGGCGAAATTCGGCTACGACTGCCCGGCGCCGGACTTCGCCGCCGTAGCGCCATAACGCCGGATTTCAGGCATGAAAAAGCCCGGCTTGCCGGGCTTTTTTTCGAATATCGCGTCAACTCAGGCTTCGATCGCCATTTTCAGTTTCTTCATGGCGTTCTTTTCCAACTGGCGCACACGCTCGGCGGAAACGCCATACTGATCGGCCAGCTCCTGCAACGTCGACTTGTTGTCGTCGTCCAGCCAACGGGCACGAATGATATGCTGGCTACGCTCGTCCAGACCTTCCAGCGCATAGGCCAGCTTGTCTGCGGCGTTGCTTTCCCAGTTATCTTCCTCGATGCCTTCGGCGAAGTCAGAACTCTTGTCCTGCAGGTACAGCACCGGCGCCATCGACTGGCCGTCGCGGGCCTCGTCGTCCGGAGTCGGATCGAAAGTCATGTCCTGCGCTGCCATGCGAGATTCCATCTCGCGTACGTCTTTGCTGGTTACGCCCAGCTCGCGGGCCACCAGTTCCACTTCGTCCTGGTTGAACCAGCCCAAACGCTGTTTGGTTTTGCGCAGGTTAAAGAACAGCTTGCGCTGCGCTTTGGTGGTCGCCACTTTTACGATGCGCCAGTTGCGCAATACGTACTCGTGGATTTCCGCCTTAATCCAATGCACCGCAAAGGAAACCAGACGCACGCCGACTTCAGGGTTGAAGCGGCGAACGGCTTTCATCAGGCCGATATTGCCTTCCTGAATCAGATCCGCCTGTGGCAGACCATAGCCTGAATAGTTGCGGGCAATATGAGCGACAAAGCGCAGGTGAGACAGGATGAGCTGCTTAGCGGCATCCAGATCGCCCTGATAATGCAGCCGTTCAGCCAGCTCCCGCTCTTCCTCTGCCGTCAGCATCGGATAGGCGTTGGCTGCCCGGATATAGGCTTCCAAGCTACCTTGGGGTACTAAGGCTAAAGTTTGCATTTCTTTGGTCATTCAAACCCTCTCTATGAGAATACAAAATCATGCAGGTGATTATTACAGCGGGGAAATGATTGATTCTACGGCAGTTGCTGAAGCAAAAGCGGTTCCACACGCCGGGCACCTTAACATTTGCTGCAATTTTTGACCGTACTCCGCCCTATAAGTTCACCCTTTTTTGCAAGCATTGTTGCTGACAATACGTGACGAGGGTACAGGCCGATAGGGAATTTGTGCGCTAAGAAGAGAGGGTGGTGCTGACTTCGCTTGAGGTCACTCTTCTCCCGCAACGCGATCAAAAGCAGCAGGAGAAGAGTATACCAAAAAAATCTTACTGTGGTGTAAATCGGCGTAAATGTTGCACCGTCGCCAGCCAGGCGGCGATCCAACCGATCATCGCGGAGATGATCAGCAGCAGCAGCGCCTCATCCCAACCCAGCCCGTGCAGGGTGAAGGTGGTGCCGAACACCTTGGCTACGCCGGTAACCACCGACTCAAGCTGCCACACCAGCGCGCCGGACAGCACCAGCGACAGCAGCGCGCCGGCAAAGCCCAGCATCGCTCCGCCGTTGAGGAACGGCCGCAGAATAAAGCCGTCGGTGGCGCCGATCAGCTTCATCACGTTGATGGTGTCGCGACGGCTGAAAATGCTCAGACGCACGCTGTTGCCGATCACCAGGAACACCGCCACGATCATCAGCACGCCGATGATCGCCGCGATCTGGCCCGCCAGGCCGGTCAGCGCCGCCAGGCGGGCAAACCAGCTGTCATCCATACGCACTTCCTCCACGCCCTGCACCGCCGCTACGCGATCGCGCAGGGTGTTGAGGGTGTCCGAACTCTGGAAGCTCAGCTTCGGCGTGACGATCGCCACCGCCGGCAGCGGGTTCTCCTCCAGCATGTCCAGCGCGCCGCCAAAGCCCGACCAGTTGCGGAATTCGCCGCGCGCTTCTTCACGCGACAGGTAGTTCACTTTCTCCACCCCGGCTTCCGCCTTGATGGCGTCGAGCACTTTCAGCGCCGCATCGTCATCGAGCGATTTATCCAGGTAGACCGTCAACTGCGGCGTCGGGTACCACTGGCTGGCCGCGGTGCTGACGTTTTTCCACACGATGTAGCACACGCTCGGCAGCGTCAGGGAAATGGCGATCACCATCACCGTCAGCAGCGTCGCCAACGGCTGACGCAGCATGTCTTTGATGGCGTTCATCCAGGCATAACGCCACTGTTCGCGCCAGCCGCCGCGCAGCGCCTTGCTCTTGGCGGTTTTTGCGTTATTGGCCATGGTGAGCGCCCCCTTGCATGCGGCCCTGGCTCAGCGTCAGGATGCGGTAATTGCGGCGGGCGATAAGCCCGGTGTCGTGCGTCGCCATCAGGACGGTCACGCCGACGCGGTTGAATTCTTCAAACAGGCGCAGAATGCCTTCCGACAGCGCATCGTCCAGGTTACCGGTCGGTTCATCCGCCAGCAGCACCGCCGGTTTGTTCACCACCGCACGGGCGATGCCCACACGCTGCTGCTCACCGCCAGACAGCTGAATCGGGAAGTTCTTCGCTTTATCCAGCAGACCGACCTTATCCAGCGCGGCGGAGACGCGGCGACGGATGTCTTCGGTGCTGGCGCCGGCGATGATCAGCGGCATCGCCACGTTGTCATACACCGTGCGATCCAGCAGCAGGTGGTGATCCTGGAAGATCATGCCGATCTGCCGGCGCAGGAACGGCACCTCGCGGTTTTTCAAACGGCTGATGTCGTGACCGCCAAACCAGATGTGGCCGGCGCTGGGCCGTTCGATACCGCAAATCAGTTTCAGCAGGGTACTTTTCCCCGCGCCGGAATGGCCGGTCAGAAACGCCATTTCCGCTGGGCGCAGATGGAAATCTACCCCCTGCAGCGCTTGCCGTCCGCCCAGATAAGCTTTACTGACCTGTTCAAAGCGAATCATCCGTATTAATCCTCTCGGGCAAAAAGTGCCTCAATAAAATCGTCAGCCTTAAACGGCCGCAAATCTTCGATGCCTTCCCCGACGCCGATATAGCGAATCGGGATACCGAACTGATCGGCGATGGCGAAGATCACCCCGCCCTTGGCGGTACCGTCCAGTTTAGTCAGCGTGATGCCGGTTAAGCCCACGGCTTCATTAAATAATTTCGCCTGACTGACCGCATTCTGGCCGGTACTGGCATCGAGCGTCAGCATAACCTCATGGGGGGCCTGGTCGTCCAGTTTTTTCATGACGCGGACGATCTTCTTCAGCTCTTCCATCAGATGCGATTTGTTCTGCAGACGGCCGGCGGTATCGGCGATCAAGACATCGATGCCACGCGCCTTGGCGGCCTGCACCGCATCGAAGATCACCGAAGCGGAATCCGCGCCGGTATGCTGCGCCACCACCGGAATGCGGTTGCGCTCGCCCCACACCTGCAGCTGCTCCACCGCCGCGGCGCGGAAGGTGTCCCCCGCCGCCAGCATCACCGACTTGCCTTCCGCCTGGAACTGGCGCGCCAGTTTACCGATAGTGGTGGTTTTACCCACGCCATTCACGCCGACCATCAGGATGACATACGGGTTTTTCCCGCTGACATCCAGCGGCTGATCGACCTTGGCCAGAATTTCGGACATTTCCTCCTTCAGCTTGCCGTACAGCGCTTCGGCGTCTTTCAGCTGCTTGCGGCTGGCGTGCTGAGTCAGGGAGGTGATGATCTTGCGCGTGGTGTCCACACCAACGTCGGCGATCAGCAGCTGTTCTTCCAGCTCGTCGAACAGGTCGTCGTCGATCTTTTTGCCGCGGAACAGCCCCATAAAGCCGGAGCCGAGGTTCTGCTTGGTCTTCAGCAGGCTGCGCTTCAGGCGCGCGAAGAACCCCTCTTTGGTCGGGCGCTCTTGCTCTTGCGCAGCGGCCGGCACGACGGGTTCCAGCGGCTCTTCTTCCGCTTCCGGCTCTGGCTCAACGACTGGCTCGGGTTCAACAACCGGCTCAGGTTCGACGACCGGCTCAGGCTCAACGACCGGCTCAGGCTCAACGACCGGCTCAGGCTCAACGACCGGCTCAGGTTCAACGACCGGCTCTGGTTCAACGACCGGCTCAGGCTCGACAACCGGTTCGGGTTCAACGACTGGCTCTGGCTCGACAACCGGCTCGGGTTCAACGACTGGCTCTGGCTCGACAACCGGCTCGGGTTCGACGACCGGCTCGGGTTCAACGACCGGCTCTGGCTCGACGACCGGCTCGGGTTCGGTGACAGGTTGCTGCTGCGCCGCCACCTGTTCGGTAACGCTGACGATCTCTTCGGCCAGCGCTTGCGCCGCCGGATGTTCGGCCGCCGCAGGCAGATTTTCTGCGATTTGCTCGCCGGCCTGACCGTTATCCCACTCTCCCGGGGTGTCGACGGAGGCGGCAGGTTCAGATTCCTGGGCGGGGAGCTTGTCGTCCAGCTTGGCGGCGACCGGTTCAGCCGGCGTCTCCGCGGCCTGAGGTTCCGCCTGCTCTACCGACGGCTCAGGTTGCTGTTGCTCTTCTTCCTTCTCCTTCTGGCCAAAGCCCAGCCAGGAGAAAAACCCACGTTTCTTATCTTTTGCCATGTTATGACTCTACTCCGTACCGAAGGCTCGCTTACCCTACATACCTGAAGGATATATGCTGACAATAATCCGCCGAGTCTATCACTTTCCCTCGCGCAGCAACACGCATCCGGCATGCTTTCCGGCGTGAAATCAGACAACAACGTTTTACCGTTCCCCCCGACGCCCGTCACCGGTAGAATAGGGACAACTTTTCGTTAACCTCGGCGGCCCCGCGCCGCGAAAGAAACCAAACAACGCTTATGACAAGACTCTCGCCACGGGCGGCGGCCAAAAAACCGCCCCAGGCCGCAGCCGGACAGATCCGCATCATCGGCGGCCAATGGCGCGGTCGCAAACTCCCGGTGCCGAACAGCCCGGGGCTGCGCCCCACCACCGATCGGGTACGCGAAACCCTGTTCAACTGGCTGGCGCCTGTGATTCAGGGCGCACGCTGCCTCGACTGTTTCGCCGGCAGCGGCGCATTGGGGCTGGAGGCGCTGTCGCGCTATGCCGGCAGCGCCACGCTGCTGGAATTCGAACGGCCGGTGGCGCAGCAACTGGAAAAAAATCTGGCGCTGCTGCAGGGCAAAGGGGTAGTTATCAACACCAACGCGCTGAGCTGGCTGGCGGGCGATGGCCAACCGTTCAACGTGGTGTTCCTCGATCCGCCGTTTCGCAAAGGCCTGCTGGCGGAAACCGCTCTGTTGCTGGAGCAACGTGGCTGGCTGGCCGACGAGGCCTGGATCTATGTAGAAGCCGAGGCGGAAAGCGCCGCGGCGGACGTGCCTGCCAGCTGGCAGCTGCACCGGGAAAAGGTCGCCGGCCAGGTGGCCTATCGCCTTTATATTCGTTCGCAAGAGAAAACCGACCATGCTGATTAATCTGGGCCGCCTGCTGATGCTGTGCGTGTGGGGCTTCCTGCTCTCTAACCTGTTCCATCCATTTCCCAAGCCGCTGAAGTATTTCATCGACGTGGCGCTGTTCTTTATGGTGGTGATGCACGGCCTGCAACTGGTGCTGTTGAAATCCACCCAGCCGAAGGATCAGCCGATCAGCTACTGGCAAGAGGCCAAGATCTTTATCTTTGGCGTGTTCGAGCTGCTGGCCTGGCAAAAGAAACAGCCGCCCATCAAGAAGAAGTGACCGCTACGGCTGAGCGGTGAACGAGACGAAGCGCGTGCCCTGCATGTTCAACGTGCCCTGCGCGCCCTTTTCTATCGGGTTGTACTGCCATTGCTTCAGCCGCAACTGGATGTCTTCACCTCCCTGTACCGGGCTGAACACCACCTCGTAATTCATCGGTTCATTGACCAACGGCTCGCGCTGCGGCGCGCGGGTCTTGGTGACCGGCACCGCGCGTTTGTCGCTCACCGTCACCTGCAGACTGCGCATCGGCGCGCGATCGTTTTCCGCCTCCTGCTGCCGCTGCTTGAAGTAGCGTTGCGTGGCCAGCACGGCGATCAACGCAATCACGGCGACAAAAAATAACGGTGGCTTACTCATCGGTTTCCCATTTCCTTCGCGGCTAAATCAGCGTAAACATAGCACACCTGCACAACCTGACGTGAAACTCTATGCTCTCCCGAAGGGGGACAAAGCTGTAAGAACTTGCTCCGCCAATCTATTATAGATGTTCACAACGTTTCTCTGTTTGGAAATGGTTAATTATTATGCTAGCCTAAATCCGGAAATATATTAGCACCCCTCTAATTCTGAATGGCAACATAAAGACCTGCTAAACAATCGATCTTAATCAAACGGATTTGACATGGTAAAAATAAGCAAATTAGCTTGGACAGGCCTGGCGATCAATATCATTCTGGCTGCAATCACCCAGTTTTATTTATCTCAGAATGGCGCATTAAGCAGCTATGAAGAGCTGCTCCTTGAAGATTTCATTAAAATAGTTCTTATTATATTTGCAATATCAATACCTATGCAGGTTATCAGCCTGTTGCTTTTATCTAAAGCGCCGAAAACGGGCCGTGTGCTCGCCTTCATCGCCACCGTCATGATGTTGCCACTGAGCATGATCTTCTTCATCGGCTATCTGTTCAGTTATGAATGGCGTTACAACCGGGGGTTGACGCTCTTCAACGCCAGCGCTTACCCTCCGCTTGATGTCAGCCTGGGATTCAATGTGAAGCAATTTTCATTATCCGGGATATTATGTATCGTCCTCGGCATCGTTATCGCCCTGCTCGGTATCAACGTCGGTTGGGTGGTGGTCGTCGCCGGAGTGGTGGCATTGATCAATTCATTCCGCTTGGAAAACCGCATTATGATCGGCGTCTCACAAGATAATTTGATCATCACCCCGGCGCTATATGCCGAAACGTTTATCATGCCAATAAGTGACGTCACGCTGATACAAGACAAGCCTCAATCATTTAAGCTGAAAATTAAATCCGGTGGCGTTGATAGAACCTGTACCATTCTGAAAAGAAAACATCAGCAGGCGGATTTTGGAAAAGTCATCGCAAAAATTGCCACGAAAAAATAATGCCGTACCACCGATATCGATAGTAAAACGAGGAGGGAATACCTCCTCGCTTTTTTTTAGCACCGCATTCAAAATGCGATAGCGCATACTCCCCCTTGCCAGAATGCTACTCACAAGAGAAACTGCCAAACAGACCGGCCGCCGCCCGTACGCAAGAAAGCATTGTCGATCGCCGGCAGGCTACCTACACTGAAATGAAGAAGTGACATTGGTGACAGTTTGGAGCCGGTTGTTGCGGCTCCCTCATACATAAGGAAGACATAAATGAGTTGGCCGTTCCTTGCCGTATTCTTTTCCGGTTGGCTGTTCGTCGACGCCTCTTACCGTGGGCCGCGCTGGCAGCGCTGGGTGTTCAAACCCGTCACGCTGCTGCTGCTGTTGCTGTTGGCCTGGCAGGCGCCGGTGCTCAGCGCTGCGGGCTATCTGATTGTACTCGGCCTGCTGGCGACGCTGATCGGCGACGCATTGCTCCTGTTGCCGCGCGAACGGGTGCTGTACGCCATCGGCGCCTTTTTCCTGTCCCACCTGCTGTATACCCTGAGTTTCGCCAGCCAGATGACGTTCAGCCTGTTCTGGCCGCTGCCGCTGGCGTTGCTGGCGATCGGCGCACTGCTGCTGGCCACCGTCTGGACCCGGCTGGAAGAGATGCGCTGGCCGATCGTCACCTACGTGGCGATGACGCTGCTGATGGTCTGGCTGGCAGGCGAGCAATACCTCCTGCGCAGCACCGATTTCGGTTTTTCGCTGCTGACCGGCACCTCACTGCTGCTGCTGGCCAACGTAGTTTGGCTGATCAACCGCTACCGCTTTACCTTCCGCGCGGCGGACGCCATCGTAGCCTTCTGCTACTTCTCCGGCCACTTCCTGATCGTGCGCTCGCTCTACCTGTAAATACCTGCCGCGGGTTCGGCGCGCCGAACCCGTTTCTTCATATTACGCCAGCGCTTTCAACGTCAGGGCATCATCAGCGCCCAGCTGGTTGCGATACAGATCGCCGTCGCGCGAGAAGAACGCCAGCGTGCTGCCATCCTCCCTCAGCAACGCGATGCCGTCCGGCGCCGGGCGCCAGCCCGCCACTTCGGTCGCAAACACGCTTTGCAGACAACGTTGCCGATCCACCAGCTGATAGCCGTTGGTCTCACTTTGCTCACTGGCCAGAAACTCGATTTGGCATTGCCGTTCACTGTCGGCAACCTGCCATTGCCCCGCCAGCGACTGCGCGGTCGGCAGCGCCAAACTGCCGGCCATTACCGCACTCGTCACCATCATGCCTCCCGCCGCCAGAGCGGTGCGCGTTAGATTACCTTTCATTCCGGGCTCCCGCATGACGCCCGGCCGAGACAGCGCCGGGCGTTTCGTTGCTGTGTTACACGATAAAGTCGGTGGCAACGTCTACCTGGCCGACAATTTTCACCAGGAAGTCCGGCGCCTGATGGCCGCCGATGTTCACCGCCAGATCGGTCACGTTGTTGGACGCGTTGTAGCTGAGCAGCGCCTCACCGGCTGCGCCGCTGAAGTGATCGACGAAGTGGATGAAATCACTGCTATTCGCTTCTTTGTTGAAGAACGACAGGTCAATTTTGTCGATCCCTTTCTGGAAGTCGCGGATCCAGTCGGAGGCGCCCGGTGCGGACTCGCTGGCGGCAGTGTAGACGAAGGTATCCTGACCGGAACCGCCCCACAGCTCATCCGCCCCGCCGCCGCCGAACAGCACGTCATTGCCCGCGCCGCCTTTCAGCACGTTGTTGGCCGCGTTGCCGACGATCACGTCGTTACCGGAACCGCCAATGGCGTTTTCGATGGTTACACCGGCGGCGATCGACACGTTGCCCTTCAAACCGCCCACGTCGGAGAACGATTTCTCATTCAGGTTAATACGCTGGTTAGCGGTGTAACCGGAGAAGTCGAAGGTATCGTTGCCGCCCGCATCCCAGACCGCAAAGATCAGTTTCTGCGAGTTGCTGGTGGTGCTGAGGAAGTCACGACCGGTGTTGGAGTTGAAGCCATACACGGTGTCACCGGTGCGGGTCGACAGGTTAGCGCCATACAGGTGTTGAATGGCGGCAATGTCGTCCAGCAGCGGAGCGGCGGCGTAGTGACCGCCGTTATCGCCGCCGGTGTTGGTTTCACTCCAGTAGCTCATCAGGCTGAACTGACGGGTGTCTTCCGCATAGCTGGCGTCACGGTAGGTCGGGTTGCCTTCACCGGCGTTGTAATCGCCCGGATGGCTCAGACCCAGCGCATGGCCAATCTCATGGGTGAACGTCTGGCGGCCGTAGTCTTCGGTCGCCGGATGCTTCACGTTGGACTGGTTGACGTTGTACCAGGTCTGGCCGCCCAGATCCTGGCCCTGCCAAATGGTGTTCGGCAGGAAGGCGTAGGCCTGGGTGCCGTAATCATAGTGGCCAGGGCGATCCTGGCTGTAGTTGCCGAAGGTGATGTTGGCCTTTTGCCCGGCCGCCACTTCGGTGAAGGTGATATTGGCAACGTCGGCCCAGGACTGCAGCGACAGCTTAGCCTGCTGCTGCTGTTCCGCGCTGAACTTGCTCAGCCCGGTGTCGCCGGCGACGTTGGTGGCAGAGAACTTATAGTCCGGGAAGGAGAAGGTTAATTTGGCCGGTTGGCCAAATACCTTGTAACCGTTCCAGGTTTGGTTCTCACGGGTAATAAACAGCCCAGCTTGCTCGTTAGAAAATGAATCCTTGCCATTAATCTGAATCCCGTTGCCACGCTCATGATAATGCAGCAGGTCGGCTACAGCATCGTAGCCGGTTTTGGCGGCCGCGAAGTTGGACTCAGTAATTTCAATTGCCTTTTTAGTAGATTGCATTGGTTCGATTCCACTCATTACCTGATTGATATCAATCAGACAGATAGACATAACCTCCCCGTAAGCCACGGTTAATGAACCTTAAGCTTGCTGGAAGGGGCTTATGCGCCGTTGCCGGCAGTGTGTTAGGTAGAATTAATGCATATATATCAGCAAATAAGATCACCACTAAAAATGGTAATCGATTCCAATTATAGGCAGGGTCGCAAAACTGAACATAAAATAATCAACCATTTATTGACTCAACGAAAGATTGTTATGCTACTTTATCGCTATCTTTACAAAACAAATGAAACTCAACACCGATAAGTTGGCACCAAACTTCAATAGAAATGCGGCCTGCAGACACAAGCGAATAATGCTGGCTGCCACATCACAAAAAGGTAAATTTTGCTAAAGCGTCATAGATTAATAACTCTTTATTATTAGGTCGGGCGACTTTTTAGTTTCTATAGGAATATTATTTTCTTATTTAAACTAACGGCGGCGAGCCGCTTTATCGAAATAGGTAATAAGGAAAGCCAATAGATTGAAATTCGCATTATTCATTATTGAATGAATATTCCTGCATGCGCCTGAGCGCCGTTAGCAATAATTCTCATCCATCGCTTGACTCTGGAGTGGACTCCAGGGTGTAGAGTCAGACAAGCAAACCCGGTTAACAGCCCGAAGGGGGACGTTATGCTCAATCAGCAAAATCATAATCATCAGGAACATCACCACGCCGAAGGCGGGTGCGGCTGCAACCACAGCCACAGCAAAACGCAGCACGGCTGCAGCAGCGAGCCGAAAAACGCCGCCGCACAGACCGAACACGCTCACCACCATCACGATCATGGCGATAGCGGCTGCTGCACCGCCGCGCCCGACGATCCGGACGAGGAAAGCGACAGGCTGGCCGCCGCTCCCCCTTCCGGCAGCCAACGTTTCAGCTGGAAAGTCACCGGTATGGACTGCCCCAGCTGCGCCAAGAAAATTGAGAATGCCGTCACCGCCATCCCTGGCGTCGACAGCGCGCGGGTGCTGTTCGCCACCGAGAAATTGGTGGTAGACGCGCAGTCCGACATCAGCCTGCGGATCCAGGACGCGGTCGCCCAGGCCGGCTTTACCCTGCTCGGCGCGCAGACCGCCAAAGGCGCCGCGGAAAAAACCTCGCGCTTCGGCGAATTCGCGCCGCTGCTGCTGTTGACCACCTTGATGGTCGTCAGTTGGGTGCTGGATCGGGTTAACCCGGAGCTGGGCCGCATCGCCTTTATCGCCACCACGCTGGTCGGGTTGGCGCCGGTTGCCGCCAAGGCAGTGCGCCTGATCCGTTCCGGCACGCCGTTCGCCATCGAAACGCTGATGAGCGTGGCGGCCATCGGCGCGCTGTTCATCGGCGCCACCGCCGAGGCGGCGATGGTGCTGCTGCTGTTTATGGTTGGTGAACTGCTGGAATCCTACGCCGCCAACCGCGCGCGGCGCGGGGTGACGGCGCTGATGGAGCTGGTGCCGGAAGATGCGCTGCTGCTGCAAGGCACCGAACGTAAACGCGTGCCGGTCGCCAGCCTGCGGCCTGGTGATGTGATTGAAATCGCCCCCGGCGCACGCCTGCCGGCCGACGCCGAGCTGCTCAATCCGTTCGCCAGCTTCGACGAAAGTGCCCTGACCGGCGAATCGGTGCCGGTCGAACGCCAACAGGGTGAGAAAGTGGCCGCCGGCAGCCTGTCCGTCGATCAGGCGGCGCAGATGAAGGTGATCTCCGAGCCCGGCAAAAATGCCATCGACCGTATTCTGCAGTTGATTGAAGAGGCCGAAGAGCGCCGTGCGCCGATCGAACGCTTCCTCGATCGGTTCAGCCGTTATTACACCCCGGCCATTATGCTGCTGGCGGTCGCGGTGATCCTGTTGCCGCCGCTGCTGTTCTCTCAGCCGTGGGATACCTGGATCTATCGCGGCCTGACGCTGCTGTTGATCGGCTGTCCATGCGCGCTGGTGATCTCGACCCCGGCGGCCATTACCTCCGGACTGGCGGCCGCCACGCGGCGCGGCGCGCTGATTAAAGGCGGCGCAGCGCTGGAACAGCTGGGGCAGGTGCAAACTATCGCCTTCGATAAAACCGGTACCCTGACCGAGGGCAAGCCGACGGTCACCGACGTGCTGCCGATCGGCGCCCTCAGCGAACAACGGCTGTTGCAGCTTGCCGCCGCGGTGGAAGCCGGCTCGCATCACCCGCTGGCGCAGGCGATCATCAACCGCGCCGCCGAGAGCGGAGCTGAGCTGCCGCTGGCGCAGGCGCGCCGCGCCCTGGCCGGCATCGGTGTGGAAGGCATCGTGGACGGCAAGACCGTGCTGATCAGCGCGCCGGGCAAGCTGGTGTCAGGCCTGCTCGACGCCCAATGGCAGAGCCAGGTGGACAAGCTGGAAAACGCCGGTAAAACGGCGGTGGTGGTGCTGGAAGACGGCGCGCCTATCGGTTTGCTGGCGCTGCGCGATACGCTGCGCGGCGACGCCAAACAGGCGATCGCCGAACTGAACGCGCTGGGTATTCGCGGCGTGATGCTGACCGGTGACAACCCGCGCGCCGCCGCGGCGATCGCCGGCGAACTGGGTCTCGACTATCGCGCCGGTCTGCTGCCGGAAGATAAGGTCAAAGCGGTCACCGAGCTGAGCGAACTGCGCCCAACGGCGATGATCGGCGACGGCATCAACGACGCCCCGGCGATGAAAGCCTCCAGCATCGGCATCGCCATGGGCAGCGGCACCGACGTGGCGCTGGAAACCGCCGACGCCGCCCTGACCCACAACCGGCTGCTGGGCGTTGCGGAGATGATTCGCATCTCGCGCGCCACCCACGCCAACATCCGGCAAAACATCACCATCGCGCTGGGGTTAAAAGGGGTCTTCCTGATCACCAGCCTGTTGGGATTGACCGGGCTGTGGCTGGCAGTGCTGGCGGACTCCGGCGCCACCGCGCTGGTCACCGCCAACGCGCTGCGGCTATTGAGAAAGCGCAGCTAAGTTCGGAAACAAACACGGGCGCGGCATACCGCGCCCGTTGTCATTTCGGGGAAAGGGACTTTTCTTTCATCAACACGACCGTGCCGCCGTTATACGCCTTTACGCAGCAGATAACGGTATGGCACCTGTTCGGTCTCCTGCGCCACCAGCGTGTGTTCCATAAAGCGGCAGAACCCCGGGATATCGCGGGTGGTGGCCGGATCGTCGGCAATAATCAGCAGCGTTTCGCCGTTGTCCATATGGCGCACGGTTTTACGCACCATCATCACCGGTTCCGGACAGCGCAGCCCCAGCGCGTCGAGCGTCTGGTCCGCCTGGGCAAATAAGTCAGTCATGCAATTTTTCTCGTTCAAAAACGATCGGCGAACGCTCGCCGCATCTCATTAGCGCCTAGTTTACGCCGGTAGTTTTTCTGCGCAAGATGCGTTAACGTTTGCGTTAAATTTAACCATTGCATTGGTTGCGCAAACGCGTATCATGCCGCCGCGCAGCGTTTTTCGCTGTTTTAACAAGACACACTGGGTTCCCTCACCCCACTGCTAAAAAGGCTACAACATGTATTCGTTTACCGCACAGCAGCGCTTCACGGCGTTGGTCTGGCTTTCGCTGTTTCATATCGCCATCATTACCTCCAGCAACTACCTGGTGCAGCTGCCGATCACCGTTTTCGGCTTTCATACCACCTGGGGCGCTTTTACCTTCCCATTCATCTTCCTGGCGACCGATCTGACCGTGCGCATCTTCGGCGCGCCATTGGCGCGGCGCATTATCCTGGCGGTGATGGTGCCGGCACTGTTCATCTCCTACGTGATCTCCACCGTCACCTATCAGGGAGAGTGGCAAGGGTTTGCCGCACTGAGCAGCTTTAACCTGTTCGTGGCGCGCATCGCCGTGGCCAGCTTTATGGCCTATGTGCTCGGCCAGATCCTCGACGTGCACGTCTTCAACCGCCTGCGTCAGCGCAGTGCCTGGTGGGTGGCGCCGGCGGCGGCGATGTTCTTCGGCAACATCAGCGATACGCTGGCGTTCTTCTTCATCGCCTTCTACAAGAGCAGCGATCCCTTCATGGCCAACAACTGGGTGGAGATCGCGCTGGTGGATTACAGCTTCAAGGTCATGATCTGCCTGCTGTTCTTCCTGCCGATGTACGGCGTACTGCTGAACATGCTGCTCAAACGCATCGCGGCGCGCAGCGGCGACCTGCAGCCAGGCTGAACCGTGCTATGCTGGGCGGCCCTATCCTCTGGAGGCCGCCGATGACTCCGCTCACCCGCACCGCCACGCTCGAAGAAATCCACCGTCTGTATCAACGCATCCCCGAATTCGGCGGCCTGCATAGCCTGGCCGATCTGCAACAGCGCATCGGCGCCGCCCCCGCCAGCCTGCTGCTCGCCGAGATCGACGGCCAACCGGCCGGCTTCAAACTCGGTTATCAACGGCAGGAGACGGTGTTTTACAGCTGGCTGGGCGGCGTGCTGCCGGCGTTTCGTCGCCATGGCGTCGCGCAGGCGCTGCTGGCCGAACAAGAACGCTGGGCTCGGGCGCAGGGCTATCGCCAACTGACGGTCAAAACCCGTAATCGATTTCCCGCCATGCTAACGATGCTGCTCACTCACCACTATCAGATTGTTCAGCTGGAAAAGAAAGGCGAAGTGGCTGATTATCGGCTATTACTGGAAAAAAACTTGTGACAACATCTGCCTTGCATTTCAACCTGGAATAGGTTGCGATACGACAGTAAATCCCTACCGGAAAGGAAGAAGGAAGCCCGATGCGTAAAGTAGCGAAATTGATGGGTATCAGCCTGCTGGCGCTTGGCCTCGCGGCCTGCGACGGCGACACCAAAGACACCAAGGCGGCAACGGACGGTACGGCGGCCAGCGCCTCAGCGGGGCAGCAGGTCAGCCTGTTAAACGGCAACCTGGCGTTCACCCTGCCGGCCGGCATGGCGGATCAGAGCGGCAAACTGGGTAACCAGGCCAACAACATGCACGTTTACGCTGACACCACCGGCCAGCGCGCAGTGATTGTGATCCTCGGCGACAAGACCGCCGACAGCCTGGAAACGCTGGCCAAGCGCCTGGAAAACACCCAGCGCGCGCGTGACGCCAACCTGCAGGTGATCACCAACAAAGCCATCGACGTCAACGGCGTGCCGCTGCGTCAGCTGGACAGCATCATCACCAGCGGCGGCGAAAAGGCTTACTCTTCTATCCTGATCGGCTCGCTGAACAACAATATGCTGACCATTCAGGTGACGTTGCCGGCAGACAACCAGCAGCAGGCGCAGACCGAAGCCGAAAGCATCATCTCCACCCTGAAGCTGAAGCAGTAATCCTACGGGGCCGGCTTGCCGGCCCTTGAACGTTAGGCCAGCGCCTGCGCCAGCAGGGTGATCGGATGCTCGCAGCGCTTGCTGGTGGACATTTCGATCTGCCACTTGCAGGTCTCGCAATCGGTCACCACCAGATCCACCCCGCTCTCTTCTATCTGCCGGAACAGCGGCGCGCCGATGCCTTGCGACGTGGCATAGTTCTCCGACTTGAACCCGTAGGTGCCGGCGATGCCGCAGCACTGCGAATCCAGCACCACCAGCTCCAGCCCAGGTATCTGGCGCAACAACTCCAGGGTGTAGGCGGTCCAGCCCATTTTCTCCATATGGCAAGGCGTGTGGTAAGCCACCCGCAGCGGCGTGTGCTGCAGCGGCAGGCTGCGCCCCTGATTGATCAGACGATAGAGATAGCGCGTCGCCAGCTCTACCCGATCGCGCACCGGGGTGGTGTCCACATCCAGCAAATGGGGGTATTCGTCACGCAGAGTGAAGGTGCAGCTTGATGAGGTCGCCACCACCGGAATACCGCGCTCCAGCACCGTTTCCTGCAGCGATTCGGCGTTGACTCTGGCCTGCTTTTTCGCCTGCTCGATAAACCCGTTGGCGATCAGCGGCACGCCGCAGCATTTCTCGCGCTTCAGCAACTGTACGCCGATATCCAGCGCGTTGAACACTCGGATCAAATCCTTGCCCAGCTGCGGGTGGTTGTAGTTGACGAAGCAGCCGTGGAAGAACGCCACCTGCTCGGCGTAACGCTGCTGGGCCTGCGCCTGTTGCCGGTACCAGCGGCGGAAGGTGCCGAACGAATACTTCGGCAGTTCGCGACGATGATCGATCTTCAGCGCCTTGTCCAACAGCTTGCGCACCGGTTTCAGCCCGGTGGCGGCGTTGACGATCGGCGCAAACGGCGTCGACAGCGATCCCATGATGTCGGTATGGCTAAGGATGGCGTCGCGCAGCGTCGGTTTGCTCTGGGCGAAGTCGGCACGGGCGCGTTGAATGATGTCGCCGATTTTGACGTCCGATGGGCAGGCCACTTCGCAGCGCTTGCAGTTGGTGCAGTATTTCAGCGCTTCGTCATACAGCGCCGGGTCTTTCAGCCGCAGCCGTTCGCCGTCCGGCCCCGCCTGTTTCGGCCCCGGGTAGAGCGGGTTAACTTTGGCGACCGGGCAGTAGGTGGTGCAAACGGTGCATTTGATGCAGCTTTCAAAGCTGTGGTCCTGATGCAGGCTCATGCGTTCTCCTCCGCGGCGATCTGCTGCGCGACGTGCAGCGCCCCGATCAATGACACGCCGGCGCCGCAGCCCTGCTGCAGCGGATCGTAACCGCCGGCGACCGCGCCGATGGCATACAGATTGTCGAACGGCATCCCCTGTTTCATCGCCCGCAGCCTGCCGTCGGTGCGCACGCCGAACTGCAGATAAGGCTGCGGCGCGAACAGTTCGCGTTGGCTCCAGTCGGCACGATCCGCGCGGCTGTGCACGTCCAGCCCGAAGATAGGCTCACGCACCCGGTCGAACTCCGCTACCAACCCGTTGCTGAAGAAGCTGCCGCTGGCCAGCACCACCTGCTGCGCCCGCAGCGGAATATCGCCATGGTTGCGGGTGTACAGGCCGGTGACGCAGCCGGCTTCGCACTCGGCGCGCACTACGCTGTCACCCGGCATGAAAACGCCACCCAGCTGCTGGAGACGCCGCCGCAGCGCCTGATGCAAGCGCATGCCGGGCACCGAAGGCGGCAACGTCGGCAGCAGTCGGATCGGCTTGCCGACCGCATCCTGCAGCACCGCCAGCGACGCATCATCCTCCAGGCCCAGACAGGCCGGCAGGAAGAGCGCCTCGGCCTCACCCGCCAGCCGCCGCAGCTCTTCGGCCATCGGCGGCAGGCTTTCCATCAAATCCAGTACCCGGGCGATGTTCACCGCGCGGAACTCACTGGGGTTATTGCGCAATCGGTCCAGCGCCGGCACGTGCAGATAGGCTACGTCCGTCTGCACGCCGAGCTCCCGGCTTAAGGAGTCGGCAGCCATCTGCGGCTGGAAGTCGAGGAACCCTTCGATGCCGATCACCGCGATGCGCCGCCAGGGCAACTGGCCGGTCAGCGGCAGCGTCGGGATCGCCTGCGGGCTGAGCCAGGTGGCGCGGCGCGTGCCGAGCGGCGTAATGCGCAGATGGTTTTTGGTCCCCTCACCCTGCAGGTTCAGCCCGCAGCGTTCCAGCAGCCGTTGCGCGGCGGCGGACAGCGCCGCCACCCGGCCGGGGCCAATCAGAGAATACGGATGCTGCGGCGCCTGCTGCGCCAGCTGCGGCAACGCCGCCAACGGCATCTCGACCGGCGTGCCGTCCGGCAATCTCGCCAACAGATCGAGCGAACCGGAGGAGAAGTAGAGCGCGCTCTGGCCAGAACTGACCACCGCGCAGCGCTTGCCCTGCTCGGCCACGGCAATGGCGCAGCTCAGGCCCGCCAGGCCGCCGCCAATCACCACTACGTCAAATCGCATCATCCGCCTCCTGCCCCTTGTCGGCCTGGGCCTCAAGCCCGCATAACCCTTGATAAACCCAGCTGGTAAATTCGCTCTCGCGCAGCGCATCGCCCCAGGCGATCGGCCGAACACCTTTCCATCGTTCGTTGAGGAACTGCGACAGCTGCGCGATGGACTGCTGCGGCGTGCTGACGTTAAAGCGCGTCAACAGCCCGGCGGCGCGACAGGCGCAGAGTTCCCCCTGGCAGGTGCCCATGCCGACGCGGGTGCGGCGGCGCAGATCCACCAGGTTATTGACGGTCAGCGAATTGACCGCATAGCGCACCTCCCCGGCGGTCACCGCCTCGCATTCGCACACCAGGCTGGTGTCGAGCCGATCGGCCGCCGGCACCTGGCTGGCGCGATCGCCGTGCCGGTAAATCGCCGAACCGCGAATGCTGGCGGGCAGAGAAACTACGCGGCGCACCGTTTCCTCCGCCGACTGACGGGATCCCGGCAACGCGTCCTGCGCGGTGGTGCACGGGCTGTTTACCCCAAGCTTTTCGCACACCTTGTCGGTGGCCCACTCCGCCATCAGACGGTAGGTCATCAGCTTGCCGCCGGTGATGGTGATGAACCCTTCCAGCCCGTCGCGGGCGGCGTGATCGAGCAGCACGATGCCGCGGCTGACGTTGCGCCCGCTGGGATCGTCGTCGCTGGCCACCAGCGGCCGCACCCCGGCGTAGGCGCGCAAAATGCGGGTCTGCGCCAGAGTGGGCGCCAGCAGCGCCCCTTCGCGGATCAGAATGTCCACCTCCTGCGGGGTCACCAGCATGTTGTCAATTTGGTCGTAGTCGATATGGGTCGAGGTGGTGCCGATCAGCGAGATGGTGTCGCCCGGTACCAGGATGTCGGCGTCCGCCGGTTTGCGGCAGCGGTTGATCACCATGTTGTTGATGCGATGGCCGAGGATCAGCAGCGCCCCCTTGGCCGGGAACATGCGGATGCGCAAATCGGCGTATTCGGCGATCTGCTGGCCCCAGATGCCGGCGGCATTGACCACCACCGGCGCGTGCAGCTCATAGCGCCGCTGACTCTGATGGTCGTAAACGCGCACGCCCGTCACCCGATCGCCGCTGCGCAACAATCCCACCACCTGGTGGTAGGTCAGGATCTGCGCGCCGTGTTCGCGCGCGTCCAACATGTTGGCAGCGGTCAGCCGGAAGGGATCGACGGTGCCGTCCGGCACGCGCACCGCGCCGATCAGCGCGGGGTTAGCCGCCGGCTCCAGCCGCAGCGCCAGCTGCGGGTCGATCGCTTCGGCGTCGATGTCGGCCTGGCGACAGGCGGCGATAAACTGTTGCTGATACTCCAGCGAGTCCTGCGGCAGGGTGATGAACAGCCCATCGGTGCGCTCGATACAGTGATGCGCGATGCGTTTCAGGATGCGGTTCTCTTCGATGCACTCGCGCGCCGACTCGCCGTCAGTCACCGCATAGCGCGCGCCGCTGTGCAGCAAGCCGTGGTTGCGGCCGGTGGCGCCGGTGGCGATGTCATGACGCTCCAGCAAAATGCAGCGCAAGCCGCGCCGCGCACAATCGCGGGCAATGCCTGCGCCGGTGGCGCCGCCGCCGATGATGATCACATCCGTTTCGCCGCCGTCAAAATAGCTGCTCATTTCGCTCCCTCAGGATCGGTAGTTATGAGCCTATTGAGCCACGGTTATTAGGGTCTTTGTTTGATAAGGAACAAGAACGAACATGAAACGAAATAAAAATGTCCACAAAAAACCATCAATGTGATCATAATCACGATTTTTGGACGTTTTTCTATTTCATAACGTTAACGAATCGCTCAAAATCCGCCGTGGTTTCATGAAAGTGTAACAATTGCGCCATTCGTCACAGCGACACCAGGCGTATTTGATGACAATGGCGCTCGTTATGGAACACAAAAACACCACATTCGATATCCGCTCAATCATCAAATGAACGTAAAAGGTCATATTGATGTGATAACAGATAAAGCCATCGGAGGCGCTCATGTTGAGTATTTTTAAGCCGGCCGCACACATCGCCCGTGTGCCGAGCGATAAGGTAGACCCGCTCTACCGTAAGCTGCGCTGGCAAATTTTCCTGGGGATCTTCTTCGGTTACGCCGCTTACTATCTGGTGCGTAAGAACTTCACCCTGGCCATGCCTTACCTGATCGAACAAGGCTTCAGCCGCGGTGACCTCGGCTTCGCGCTGTCGGGCATCTCCATCGCCTACGGCTTCTCCAAATTCATCATGGGCTCGGTCTCCGACCGATCCAACCCGCGGGTATTCCTGCCAGCCGGTCTGATCCTGGCGGCGGCGGTAATGCTGTTCATGGGCTTCGTGCCGTGGGCAACCTCCAGCATCGCCATCATGTTCGTCCTGCTGTTCCTGTGCGGCTGGTTCCAGGGCATGGGTTGGCCGCCGTGCGGCCGCACCATGGTGCACTGGTGGTCGCAGAAAGAACGCGGCGGCATCGTTTCCATCTGGAACTGCGCCCACAACGTGGGTGGCGGCCTGCCGCCGCTGCTGTTCCTGCTGGGTATGGCCTGGTTCAATGACTGGCACGCGGCGCTGTACATGCCGGCCTTCGGCGCCATCCTGGTGGCCCTGATCGCCTTCGCCCTGATGCGCGACACCCCGCAATCCTGCGGCCTGCCGCCGATTGAAGAGTACAAAAACGACTATCCGGACGACTACAGCGAAAAAGACGAAGAAGAGCTGACCGCCAAGCAGATCTTCATGCAGTACATCCTGCCGAACAAGCTGCTGTGGTACATCGCGGTCGCCAACGTGTTCGTCTACCTGCTGCGTTACGGCATTCTGGACTGGTCGCCGACCTACCTGAAAGAAGTGAAGCACTTCGCGCTGGACAAGTCTTCCTGGGCCTACTTCCTGTATGAGTACGCCGGTATTCCGGGCACTCTGCTGTGCGGCTGGATGTCGGACAAGGTGTTCAAAGGCAACCGCGGCGCCACCGGCGTGTTCTTCATGACGCTGGTGACCATCGCCACCGTGGTGTTCTGGATGAACCCGGCCGGCAACCCGACCGTGGACATGATCTGTATGCTGGTCATCGGCTTCCTGATCTACGGCCCGGTCATGCTGATCGGCCTGCATGCGCTGGAGCTGGCGCCGAAGAAAGCCGCCGGCACCGCCGCAGGCTTCACCGGCCTGTTCGGCTACCTGGGCGGCTCGGTTGCGGCCAGCGCCATCGTCGGTTACACCGTGGACTTCTTCGGTTGGGACGGCGGCTTTATGGTGATGATCGGCGGCGGCGTGCTGGCGGTTATCCTGCTGCTGCTGACCATGCTGAACGAGAAGAAACACCACGCGGAAATTGCTGCCGGCAAGCGCGGCTAACCGTCACACGACTTTTGCATGATTTAAAGGCCGCCCTGCGGCCTTTTTACTACCCTGCCCCCAACAACACGGAGAAAACGGAATGCGGACTCAAGTCAAAGCCCTGCTGACAGGAATCATTCTCGCCACCTCAATGGTCAGCACCGCGCAGGCGGCGGACAAAGTGGTGATCGCCCACCGCGGCGCCAGCGGCTACCTGCCGGAACACACCCTGCCGGCGAAGGCGATGGCCTATGCGCAGGGCGCCGATTACCTCGAGCAAGACCTGGTGATGACCAAAGACAACGAGCTGGTGGTGCTGCACGACCACTACCTCGATCGCGTCACCGACGTCGCCGAACGCTTCCCGGATCGCGCGCGTAAAGACGGCCGCTACTACGCCATCGACTTTACGCTGGCGGAGATCAAATCGCTGAAGTTCACCGAAGGCTTTGAAATCGAAAACGGCAAGAAGGTGCAGGGCTACCCTGGCCGCTTCCCGATGGGCAAATCCGACTTCCGCGTACACACCTTCCAGGAAGAGATCGAGTTCGTGCAGGGTCTGAACCACTCGACCGGCAAAAACATCGGCATCTACCCTGAAATCAAGGCACCGTGGTTCCATAAGCAGGAAGGCAAAGACATCTCCAGCAAAGTGCTGGCGGTGCTCAAGCAGTACGGCTACACCGGCAAGAACGACAACGTCTACCTGCAGTGCTTCGACGCCAACGAGCTCAAACGCATCAAGAACGAGCTGGAGCCGAAGCTGGGCATGGATCTGAAGCTGGTGCAGCTGATCGCCTATAACGACTGGCAGGAAACCTACGAGCAGAAAGCCGATGGCAAGTGGGTGGAATACGACTACGACTGGATGTTCAAGCCGGGCGCGATGAAGAAAATCGCGCAGTATGCCGACGGCATCGGGCCGGACTACCACATGCTGGTGGTAGCGGATAAATCCAAGCCGGGCCACATCGTGCTGACCGACATGGTGAAAGAAGCGCACGCCAGCAAGCTGGCGGTGCATCCATTCACCATTCGCGCCGATGCGCTGCCGAAGTACGTGACCGACGTGAATCAGCTGTATGACGTGATTTACAACCAGGCCGGCGTTGACGGCGTGTTCACCGACTTCCCGGACAAGGGCGTGCAGTTCCTGCAGAAGCAGGGCCAGCACAAATAATGCCAAGGGCGCCGCAAGGCGCCCTTGTTATTTCAGAGGAACATTTTGCGCAGGTAGTGCGGCACCGCGTTGTCGACGTTGGAGCCGATCACCTCCAGCTCAGGCAGCATATCCTTCAGGCGCTGATGCGCGTCGCGCATGATGCAGCCCTTGCCGGCCATCGACAGCATCTCCAGATCGTTCATGCCGTCGCCGAAGGCGATGCACTCTTGCAGCGTATAGCCGATGATCTTGGCCACTTCTTCCAGTGCATGCCCTTTCGACACGCCGCCCGCCATCACTTCCAGGCAGGTCGGGAACGAGAAGCTGACGTTGACCCGATCGCCCCAGCGCGCGTTGATGGCGTCTTCCACCTGCAGCAACCGCTCATGGTCTTCACAGGTGAAGTAAACCTTGCAGACGCCGTCGGTTTCCAGCAGGCCCGGCTCGAACAGTTGATATTTGAACACAGATTCCTGGAAGAACTCTTCCTGCTCCGGGCTCTCGCGGTTGATGAACCAGTCATCGTTACGGTAGACGTTGGTGGTGATCTCCGGATCGTCGTGCAGCATGCCGTACAGATCGCGGGCGATATCCCCGTCCAGATTATGGCTGAAGATCAGCTCGCCGGCGGTATTGTGCACCCGCGCGCCGTTGGAGGTGATCATAAAGGCGCTGATCTCCAGGCTGTCGCGGATCTGCGCCACGTCGATATGGTGGCGGCCGGTGGCGAACACGAAATGCACGCCGCGCTGGGTCAGCAGCTTCAGCGTTTCTTTGGCGTACGGCGACAGGGTATGGTCGGGAGACAGCAGCGTGCCATCTAAATCGGAAGCGACGACGTGATACATAGCGTTATGTTCTAACCTCTGATGGAGTTGTCGGCGGCAGCGCACCGCCTAAGTGTTGAGCAAAGAAGCGCAGAATTGCGTTCAGTGCTTCGGCGCGCATCGCGTCCCGCTCGAACAGGATCTCATGGCGTGCGCCGTTGATAACCAACGGGAGCTCCCCTTCGCAAGGGCGCCCCGCGTCTGACAGAGCCTGACAAAAAGCCTGGTGCGAACGGTTGTCGACTACCCGTTCCTCACCGGCTTGCAAAAGCAACAGCGGCGTTGTTATCTCCCCGGCCTGCGCGATAATCTGCCGGCCGGCACGAATGCTCTCCCGCACCCAATGGTAGGTCGGCCCGCCCACCTGCAGCTCGGGGTAATCGGCGTAATAGCGCAGGCTGCGCCGGTAGCGCTCGCGGCTGTGGGTCAACACATTGACCACATAGGGCAGCGGACGCCACTGGCCGGTGCCCACCGCGTAATAGTCGCGGATCGCCGGGTGCGCCTCCGCCCAGTCGAGAATGCGGTCGGCGAGCCAGCCCGGCATCGGCAACTGAATGCCGAACATCGGCGCGCAAAACGCCGCCGCGTCGAACGCCTGCGGCCGACGCTGCAGGAACCGCGCCAGGATCGCGCCGCCCATCGAATGCGCCAGCGCGAAGCGCTGCCGGTAACCGCGCGATTCGACCTCGCACAGCCAAAGCTGCTCGAAATCGTCCACGTAGTCGTCGAAGTTTACCACATGACCGCGGTGCGTATCCGCCAGTAAACGCCCGGAGCGCCCCTGCCCGCGATGATCGACGATCACCACGTCGTAGCCGCAGTGGAACAGGTCGTAGGCCACCTCAGGGTATTTCACGTAGCTTTCGATGCGGCCGGGGCTGACCACCACCACCCGCTGATGCCGCGCGGAACGAAAACGCACAAAGCGGATCGGCACGCCGTCCACGCCGCTGAACTCGCCTTCTTCGCGCTGCCGCCAGAAGTCCAGCAGCGGCCCGGTGGCGAAGGCGGCGAACTGCGTTTCACGCGTTAACCAGTCATCGGAGCTGAGAGTGAACGAGGTCATCGAGAGCGTTTTCCCTGTGGGGCCGGCGGAAAATGTGACCGCTGGCACAAGAAATCATACTAGCGTATTGTGATTCAATTCTTACAAAAAACGGCGCCGCCTCGGCGCATTGTGGCACAAAACGACACTTTCAGGGAGCCGAGAACCATGACCTTGGACTGGTGGTTAACCTACCTGCTGACCACGCTTATCCTCAGCCTGTCCCCCGGCTCAGGCGCCATCAACACCATGAGCACCGGCATCAGCCACGGCTATCGCGGCGCCGCCGCGTCGATCGCCGGGCTGCAGGTCGGGCTGAGCGCGCACATCGTGCTGGTTGGCATCGGCCTCGGCGCGCTGATTTCTCAATCGCTGCTGGCGTTCGAGCTGCTGAAATGGCTGGGTGCCGCCTACCTGGTATGGCTCGGCATCCAGCAGTGGCGCGCCGCCGGCGCGCTGGATCTGCATGCGCTGGCGGGCAGCATGCCGCGCCGCCGTCTGTTCCGCCGCGCGGTGCTGGTCAACCTGACCAACCCGAAAAGCATCGTGTTTCTCGCCGCGCTGTTTCCGCAGTTCATTCTGCCCAATCAACCGCAGGCCGAGCAGTATCTGGTGCTCGGCGTCACTACCGTGATAGTGGATATTCTGGTGATGATCGGTTACGCCACCCTGGCGACGCGCATCGCCGGCTGGCTGAAGACCCCGCGCCAGATGCAGCTGCTCAACCGGCTGTTCGGTTCGCTGTTCATTCTGGTGGCCGGCCTGCTGGCGACAGCACGCAAAGCCTGACAAAAAAGGCCGGGCATCGCTGCTCGGCCTTCGGCGTTTCACTGCCGGTTAACGGGTAAAGATCAGGTGTAACCCGAAGCCGGTGAACAGCACGCCCGCCACCCCGTCGATCCACTTGGCCAACCGCTGATAACCGCGGCGCATCGCCGGCAGCGCGAACACCACCGCCACCAGGCTGAACCAGACGAAGGTCTCGGCGACGATCAGCAGGAACAGCCCCCAGCGCGCCCCGGCACCGACGCTGTCGCCGACGAACAGCGAGAACACGCTGCCGAAATAGATCACCGCTTTCGGGTTGGACAGATTGGTCAGGAAGCCGCGAATAAAGCTGCGTCCGGCCTTCGGCAACGCCACCTGGGCCTCCGCTGCCGGCTGCGCTTGCTGCGCCCGCGCGGAACGCAGCAGTTGCCACCCCATCCAGCACAGGTACATCCCGCCGCCGACCATGATGATCTGATGCAGCCAGGCCATTTTCTGCAGGATCAGGTGCAGCCCCATCAAGGCCACGCCGGCCCACACCACGATGCCGAGCGAAATGCCGACCACGCCCATCATCGCCTCACGGCGCGAACGGCTGGCGGCGGTTTGCGACACGAAAAAGAAGTCTGGCCCCGGGCTCATCAGCGCAATCAGATGTACCAGCGCCACGGTGAGAAACAGCATCAGCATGATTTATCGCCCTCAGTCTTCGTCATTGTCGAGATGGTCGCGGATCATCGCCATAAAGGGCGCGCCGAAACGCTCCAGTTTGCGCTGGCCGACGCCGTTGACGCTCAGCAGATCGCCGGCCTTGATCGGCATTTGTTCGGCCATTTCCAGCAGCGTGGCGTCGTTGAACACCACGTAAGGCGGAATGTTTTCTTCGTCGGCGATCGATTTGCGCAGTTTGCGCAACTTGGCGAACAGCTTGCGATCGTAATTGCCGCCGTAGGATTTCTGGTTGGCGCTGCTGCGCGACTTCAGGCTCTGAATGCGCGGCACCGCCAGCTGCAGCGCCACCTCGCCACGCAATACCGGGCGCGCCGCCTCGGTCAATTGCAGCGCCGAGTGCATGGCGATGTTCTGGGTGATAAAGCCCAGGTGGATCAGCTGACGCAGCACGCTGGTCCAGTGTTCGGTGGTCTGATCGCGGCCGATGCCGTACACCGGCAGCTTGTCGTGACCGTATTCGCGAATGCGTTGGTTGTTGGAGCCGCGCAGCACTTCCACGATGTACCCCAGACCGAAGCGCTGGCCGACGCGATACACGCAGGACAGCGCCTTACGCGCGTCCTCCAGCCCGTCGTAGCGCTTGGGCGGATCGAGGCAGATATCGCAGTTGCCGCAGTTCTCGTGTTTGCCTTCGCCGAAGTAGTTGAGCAGCACCAGACGACGACAGGTTTGCGCCTCGGCGAACGCGCCCATGGCGTTCAGCTTGTGGCGTTCGATGTCCAATTGCTGCCCGGCGGGTTTCTCCTCCAGACAGCGGCGCAGCCAGGCCATGTCGGCCGGATCGTACAGCAGGATGGCTTCGGCCGGCAGGCCGTCGCGCCCGGCGCGGCCGGTCTCCTGATAATAGGATTCGATATTGCGCGGGATGTCGAAGTGCACCACGAAGCGCACGTTGGGTTTGTTGATGCCCATGCCGAAGGCGACAGTGGCCACCACCACCTGCAGATCGTCACGCTGGAACGCCTCTTGCACCTGCGCGCGGCGATCGTTGTCCAGCCCGGCGTGATAGGCGCCGACGCTCAACCCGCGGCTTTGCAGACGCGCGGCGGTGTCTTCCACCTTGGCGCGGCTGTTGCAATAGATAATGCCGCTCTTGCCGCGCTGATCCTGCACGAAGCGCCACAACTGATCGAGCGGTTTGAATTTTTCCACCAGCGTGTAGCGGATGTTCGGCCGGTCGAAGCTACTGACCTGCACCAACGGATCCTGCAGCGACAGCAGGCGCACGATGTCGCCGCGCGTGGCCTCGTCAGCGGTGGCGGTCAACGCGATCACCGGCATCGACGGGAAGCGTTGTTTCAGCTGACCCAGCGCACGGTATTCCGGCCGGAAGTCATGGCCCCACTGCGAAATGCAGTGCGCCTCATCCACCGCCAGCATCGCCGGCAGGCAGTGATCGAGCAGATTGAGGAAGCTTTCCATCATCAGCCGTTCCGGCGCGATGTACAGCATCTTGATGGTGCCGTTGCGGCAACCGGCCATGACCTCCAGCTGCTCTTCGCGGGTTTGCGTCGAGTTGTAGCAGGCGGCGGAGACGCCGTAGGCCAACAGCTGATCGACCTGGTCTTTCATCAGCGAAATCAGCGGAGAAACGACCAGCGTCAGGCCGTCCATCACCAGCGCCGGGATTTGGTAACACAACGACTTGCCGCCGCCGGTCGGCATCACCACCAGGCAATCCTGCCCGCCGATCGCGGCATTGATAATCGTTTGCTGCCCCGGACGGAATTGCTGGTAACCGAAGGTATCGCGCAATACCTGCTCGGCCAGCAACTCTCTGTTAATCACTGCTGCGGTTGACACACACTTCCCCATTTTTTCATCGGTACACACCCACCGGGTATGATTACATAATATCGTTCAGCATGACACCGACGCGCGTGCGACTCTTTTGCCGAAACAGGCTGGAAAGCAACAAAGGTTAAGCATAAAATCAACATGGCATTAACCTGGACTGACCAGTTACCTCCCTTAAAACGCAAAAGAAAAACGGAAACATGCTATGTCGACCACACCTCTCACCCTGGAAACCGCCCGCCAGAAGATCGGCGAAATCTTTGTTTATCACATGCCGTTCAACCGCGAGCTCGGCCTGGAACTGCGCCGTTTCGACGATGACTACGTCGAACTGAGCTTCACCAACCAACGCAAGCTGGTGGGCAACGCCGCGCAGGAGATTCTGCACGGCGGCGTGATCGCTGCGGTGCTCGACGTCGCCGCCGGGATGGCCTGCGCCGGCGGCGTGCTGACGCGCCTGGAACCGCTGATCGAAGAAGAGATAGCTGCCAAGCTGTCGCGCATGGGCACCATCGATCTGCGCGTCGATTACCTGCGCCCCGGCCGCGGCGAGCACTTCGTCGCCACTGCGCATGTGCTGCGCAGCGGCAATAAGGTCGCCGTCGCGCGCGTAGAACTTCATAACCACGACGGTCTGCATATCGCCACCGCTACCGCCACCTATCTGGTCGGCTGATGATTGTGCGCGGTGAGCGTCTTCAGTACACTCACCGCATCTTAAGTTCCCACCCAGAGTGACGTCATGGACGCAAAGCAAACGCGTCAGGGCATTTTCTTCGCCCTGGCCGCCTATTTTATGTGGGGCATCGCCCCGGCCTATTTCAAACTGATTCAGCAAGTGCCCGCCGATGAGATCCTCACTCACCGGATCATCTGGTCGTTTTTCTTCATGCTGGCGCTGATCACGCTGGGCCGCAACTGGCCGAAAGTGCGCGCCGCCTGCCAAAACCGCAAACGGCTGCTGCTGCTGGCGCTCACCGCGCTGCTGATCGGCGGCAACTGGCTGCTGTTCATCTGGGCGGTGAACAACCACCATATGCTGGAAGCCAGCCTGGGCTACTTCATCAACCCGCTGGTTAACGTGCTGTTGGGGATGCTGTTTCTCGGCGAGCGTTTCCGCCGCATGCAGTGGGTGGCGGTGGCGCTGGCGTTCACCGGGGTGCTGGTGCAACTCTGGCAGTTCGGCTCGTTGCCGATCATCGGCCTGGGGCTGGCGTTCAGCTTCGCCTTCTACGGCCTGCTGCGCAAGAAAATCGCCATCGACGCCCAGACCGGCATGCTGATCGAAACGCTGTGGCTGCTGCCGGTGGCGGCGGCCTACCTGTTCCTGTTCGCCGACAGCCCTACCAGCCATCTGAGCGCCAACCCGTGGTCGCTGAACCTGCTGCTGGTCGCCGCCGGCATCGTCACCACCGTGCCGCTGCTGTGCTTCACCGCGGCGGCCACCCGGCTGCGTCTGTCGACGCTCGGCTTCTTCCAGTACCTCGGCCCGACCTTGATGTTCCTGCTGGCGGTCACGTTCTACGGTGAAACCGTCGGCCAGGACAAACTGGTGACCTTCGGCTTTATCTGGGCGGCGCTGATCCTGTTCACCCTCGACGCGCTCTACACCCAGCGCAAGCTGCGCTGAGCCCGGCGCCGCCGGGTTACAGCCAGTTCTTGCGCTTGAAGTACAGGTAAGGGGCCAGGCCGGCCAGGATCATTAGCGTGATGGCCCCCGGGTAGCCGAACGACCATTTCAGCTCCGGCATGAATTCGAAGTTCATGCCGTAGCTGGAGGCCACCAGCGTAGGTGGCAGGAACACCACCGACACCACCGAGAAGATCTTGATGATGCGGTTCTGTTCGATATTGATGAAGCCCATCGCCGCCTGCATCAGGAAGTTCACCTTCTGGAACAGCGATTCGTTGTGCGGCAGCAGGGATTCGATGTCGCGCAGCACTTCACGCGCCTGCTCCAACTGGCCGGTCGGCAGACGCGCCTTGCGCACCAGGAAGTTGAGCGCGCGCTGGGTATCCATCAGACACAAACGCACCTTCCAGCCGATATCCTCCAGTTCCGCCAGCGTCGACAGCGCGGCGTCGTATTCATCGCCCTGATGCCCTTCCATGATCACCCGGCTGAGCTGTTCCAGGTCGCTGTAGATGTTCTCAATCTCGTCCGCCAGCTGTTCAATCTTGGTTTCAAACAGATCCAGCAGCAGTTCGTAGGCGTTGCCTTCGAGCATGGTCTGATTGCGGGCGCGCATGCGGTACAAGCGAAACGCAGGCAGTTCGCGCTCGCGCAGGGTATACAGGCGGCCGTCGCGGATGGTGAACGCCACCGTGGAGTTGCCGGCGTGATCTTCCGCATCTTCAAAGTAGAAGAAGGAGTGGATATGCAGACCGTCTTCGTCTTCGAAGAAACGGGCGGAGGCTTCGATGTCGTCCAGCTCGGGACGCGTCGCCAGGCTTTGTCCCAGCTCATTCTGCACGCGCTCGCGCTCGCCCTCTTCCGGCTCGACCAGATCAACCCACAGCGATGAAGTGAGATCATCTGAGTCGTCCAGTTCCAGGCGGGACAAGCGGCGGTTATCTAATTTAAAAGCGCTCAGCATGTGCCAAAACTCCGTGAAGGTAACGGGTGCGGACAACGCGTTGAAGCACAGAAACAGAGGGGATATGTATCACCGATTTGTTTCAGACCATGAAGAGATCTGACTCATAGCGACACTTTGCGGGGTCGCCGACAACCACGAAGGCTATCAGCAAAAACGGAGAGCCTTAGAAGTTATACCTGCGGCGCAGGTCAGTGAGCCAGTATCTACTGGGTGTGTCCAAGGCGTCTGTCCTCAATGATAATAGTGCGCGCATGTTACGCCGAGAGGAAAAAGCCTGTCAACACGTTAGGAGGGATAATTGCGCAACAAATCATCACGATGATCAATAGCAAAAATCGCGCTTAACCTGGGGTAAACCGTGCTGAAAAAGTCGCGGCGATCGCTTACCGCCAACGAGAATGTTGCTAAGATGACATCACCCTAATGGTACGACAAGCATGCGGATTTAAATGATGAAACAGATTACCGCCCATGAACTGACCGCGATGAGCGAACAGGCCGCCAGCGTGGCCCGCCTGCGCGCGCACCGCACCTTACACGAAGAGCTGAGCGACCCGGTGCAACGCCTGGCGATCGCCATGGAACCCGGCACCTATATCCGCCCGCACCGCCACCCGCAAACCTGGGAACTGCTGACGCCGCTGCGCGGCCGTTTTGTCGTGTTGCAGTTCAACGATGACGGCGTCGTGACGCAGCGCACCCTGCTCGGCGAAGAGACCAAAGTGCTGGAGATGCCGGCATTTACCTGGCATGCAGTGCTGTCGGTCGATGCCGGCGGCGTGGTGTTCGAAGTGAAGCAGGGCCCTTATCAGGCGCTGACGGAAGAGGACTGCATGCAATGGGCGCCGCAGGAAGGCGGCGAAGGCACCGAAGCGGTGATGCGCTGGTATGCCACCGCGCAGGTCGGCGATCGCTACCCTCACTGATCATGAACGATTGCAGGGGCCTGCCCCTGCAACTTCCCTCTCTCTTTATACCGTTTCCAGGCGAGCGTAGGCCGCCACCAGCCACTTGATGCCCTCGCCCGGGAAAGCGATCTGCAGCCGGCTGTGCTCGCCGCTGCCCTCCAGATTGACGATGGTGCCTTCGCCAAACTTGGGATGGCGCACGCGCTGGCCCAGCTTGTAGCCGGTGTCGTTCTCGCTGATCGGCGTGCCCATGCGGCGGTGATTGACCGGGCGGGATACGCTGGCGCGCAGGCGCACTTCTTCCACGCACTCTTCCGGCAGCTCGCCGATAAAGCGCGACGGCCGGTGATACACCTCTTTGCCGTACAAACGGCGCGTTTCGGCATAGGTCAGCGTCAGTTTCTGCATGGCGCGCGTTACGCCCACATAGGCCAGGCGGCGCTCCTCTTCCAACCGGCCGCCTTCATCCAGCGACATCTGGCTCGGGAACATGCCTTCTTCCATGCCGACGATAAACACCAGCGGGAACTCCAGCCCCTTGGCGGAGTGCAGGGTCATCAGTTGCACCGCGTCCTGATAGGCGTCGGCCTGGCCTTCACCCGCCTCCAGCGCCGCATGCGACAGGAACGCCTGCAGCGGCATCAGATCCTGATCTTCTTCCTGATAGCTGAACTGGCGCGTCGCCGTCACCAGTTCCTCAAGGTTTTCGATGCGCGCCTGCCCCTTTTCGCCTTTCTCCTGCTCATACATGATGAACAGCCCGGAATCGCGGATCACCCGGTCGGTCTGCACATGCAGCGGCATGTCGGCGGTTTCATGCGCCAGCGACTCCACCAGTTCGATAAAACGCTGCAGCGCGGACGCGGCGCGGCCGGCCAACACCTTGTCCTGCATCAGCTCGCGCGTCGCCTGCCACAGCGTCAGCTGGCGATCGCGCGCCGCCTGGCGCACCACGTCGAGAGTGCGATCGCCGATGCCGCGCGTCGGGGTGTTGACCACGCGCTCGAAGGCCGCGTCGTCGTTGCGGTTGGAGATAAGACGCAGGTAAGCCAGCGCGTCCTTGATTTCCTGGCGTTCGAAGAAGCGCTGGCCGCCGTAGATGCGGTACGGCATCGCCGTCTGCAGCAGCGCCTCTTCCAGCACGCGCGACTGGGCGTTGCTGCGGTACAAGATGGCGCAGTCGTTCAGCGCGCCGCCGTTGTCTTGCCAGGTCTTGATGCGATTGACCACAAAGCGCGCTTCGTCGAGCTCGTTGAAGGCGCAGTAGATGGAGATCGGTTCGCCTTCGCCGCCTTCGGTCCACAGGTTTTTACCCATGCGCCCGTCGTTGTTGGCGATCAGGGTATTGGCCGCTTTCAGGATGTTGCTGGTGGAACGGTAGTTCTGCTCCAAGCGGATGGTTTCCGCGCCGGGGAAATCCTTCAGGAAGCGCTGGATGTTTTCCACCTGCGCGCCGCGCCAGCCGTAGATTGACTGGTCGTCGTCGCCGACGATCATCACGTTGCTGTTGCCGCCCGCCAGCAGGCGGATCCAGGCGTACTGGATGCTGTTGGTATCCTGGAATTCGTCCACCAGTATGTTGGTGAAACGTTCGCGGTAATGATTGAGGATATGCGGCTTGTTCAGCCACAGCTCATGCGCGCGCAGCAGCAGCTCGGCGAAATCCACCAGCCCGGCGCGATCGCAGGCTTCCTGATAGGCCTGGTAGATGCGCAGCCAGGTGGCCTCCACCGGGTTGTTGTAGGTCTCGACGTGCTGCGGCCGCAGGCCTTCGTCTTTCTTGCCGTTGATGTACCACATCGCCTGACGCGGCGGCCACTGCTTCTCGTCGACGTTCAGCGCCTTGATGATGCGCTTGAGCAGCCGCAGCTGGTCATCGCTGTCGAGGATCTGGAAATCCTGCGGCAGGTTGGCCTCCAGATGGTGGGCGCGCAGCAGGCGATGCGCCAGGCCGTGGAAGGTGCCGATCCACATGCCGCCCTGGCTGGTGCCGATCAGATGTTCGATACGATGGCGCATTTCCGCCGCCGCCTTGTTGGTGAAGGTCACCGCCATGATCGAATACGGCGAGCAGTTCTCCACCGACAGCAGCCAGGCGATGCGATGCACCAGCACCCGCGTCTTGCCGCTGCCTGCCCCGGCCAGAACCAACAGGTTGCTGCGCGGCGCCGCCACGGCTTCACGTTGTTTTTCATTCAGGCTATCGAGCAGATCGGAGACGTCCATAGGCACCACTAATGGTTAAGGGAAAACCCGCCGGCGACGGGTTTTTCACTGGAAATTTATACAGAGTTCTGGCAGGGATTATAACAATGCTGTCAGCGATGCCAACTGTGAAATCTCAATATGCGGCAACAGGCGACTGTCGGCGACCTGCATCAGATCCCGTTGGCGATCGTTGATCCAACAGGCCTGCAGCCCCGCACGCAGCGCGCCGGCAACATCGGTGGTCAGATCGTCGCCCACGTGCAGGATCTGTTCGGGCGCCACGCCCAACCGTTCGACGGCCAGGTGATACATGTCCTGATACGGCTTGGCGCGCCCGTCCGGCCCGGAGCGCAACACGAACTGGAAGTAACCGTCCAGGCCGCACTGCGCCGGATCGGCGTTGCCGTTGGTGATCGCCACCAGCGGATAGCGCGCGGCCAGCGCCTTCAGCGTGGCGTGGGTCGCTTCCGGCACCTCGATGCGGCTTCGCCATAGCGCGAAGTTCTGCATCGCCGCATCGGCTCCGATCGCGGCCTCGGCGTCGCGCAGCCCCTGCCGGCTCAGCGCCAGATGAATGGCGCGCCAGCGCCACTCGGTGACGTCATGATAGATCTCCGGATCCTGCTCGCGCAGCTCCTGGCGCAGGCGGTGAAAATCCGCCGACTGGAAACTGCTCAGGCCGGGGTGATAATTCTGCAGGAAGGCCACCGACTGTTGTTCGGTCTGCCTAATCACCGGAAGATTGTCATACAGCGTGTCGTCCAGATCGAAAGTCAGCGCCGCCAGCGGGCGCAGCGGGCGATAAAAATGCATCAGGATTTCCCCCGTTTGGCGCGCGGATGTGCGGCATCGTACACGTTCGCCAGATGTTGAAAGTCGAGGTGGGTATAAATCTGCGTGGTGGTCAGGTTGGCGTGGCCGAGCAGCTCTTGCACCGCGCGCAGATCGCCGCTGGACTCCAGCATGTGGGTGGCGAACGAGTGGCGCAGCTTGTGCGGATGAATATGACTGTTGACGCCCTGCTTCACGCCCCATTCGGCGAAGCGTTTTTGCACGTTGCGCGTCGAGATGCGTCGCCCCTGGTTGGACAGGAACATGGCGTCGTCCTGCGGCCCGAACAGATCGCGCATCGCCAGCCAGTGTTCCAGCCAAGTGACGGCGGTTCGTCCGATCGGCAATTTGCGCTCTTTGCTGCCTTTCCCCATCACCCACACCTCGCCGGCGGCCATATCGACATGGCGGCAGTCCAGCCCCACCAGCTCGGAGAGGCGCAGGCCGGCGCCGTACATCACCTCCAGCATGGCGCGATCACGCACCGCCAGCGGATCGTTGAGATCGATCTCCAGCAGCTGGTTCATTTCATCGACGTCGATGTTTTTCGGCAGATGGCGGCCGCTGCGCGGCGTGCGGATGCCTTTGGCGGGGTTGGCGTGCAACACGCCCTGGCTGACCAGCCAGTCGAGAAAACTGCGCAACGAAGAGAGCCGCAGCGCCAGGCTGGCTGACTGCAGGCCGGCGCGTTTGCTGCGCGCCGCCAACATGCGCACCCGGGCGGCGTCCAGCGCCGTCCAGTCGGTGACGCCGATCTCCTGCGCCAGGCGCATCAACGCCGCCAGCTGGCGCGAATAGCTGAGCTGCGTCAGCGGGCTGAGTTGCCGTTCTACCTTGAGATAACGCAGAAAAGCGTCCACCGGCTGCTGCAGGCTGGGCGCAATCGGCGTCATGCGCGTTCGACCCAGCGTTCCAGCAGTTCCGGCAGCATGCGCGCCAGTTGATTGAGCATCACCGTGCCCATGCCCTGCTGATAGTGTTGCGTATCGCGACTGCTGAAGATCACCATGCCCAATTCACCGTCGTCGCCCAGCATCGACAGCGCCACCGAGCCAATCTGGCCGATCTGTTTGGCCTGCGGCAACAGCAGCAGCAGTTCGGGGCCATTCAGGCCGCCGAGGTAGTGTTGTTCACTGCCCAGACGCTGGATGCGGAACGGCTCAAACGCCGAGCGCGTCAGCGCCAGATGGGTAAAGTCGGAAGGCGCGCCGATATTCCAGCGATCGGCAAACAGACGCACCGTAGCGCCGGCCAAACCGAAGCCGCGCGCCCAGCGCTGCAGCCGGTTCAGCATATCCTGCAGGCTGTCGGCGGTGGCCAGATCGGCCTGCAGGTGCAGCAGCCTGGCGAACAGCCCTTCATTGGCGCTGGCCTGCTCCATCAACAGCGTGATCTCTTCTTCCAGCCGTTCGATGTGATTGCGTTGGCGGGCCAGATGCCATTCCACCAGCGAAACGGTGCCGCGTACCGGGTGAGGCACGCGCATCTGCTCAACCTGGCGCGCGTTGCGAATAAAGAAATCCGGGTTCTGCAGCAGATACTGCATCACGGTGTCGTCATCCAGCGCCAGGCCGGCGACGCTCTGTTCTTCTACGCTTTTCATAGATGAATAAATCCGTCATAGACATGGGTTGCCGGACCGGTCATAAACAGCGGGTTGCCCGGCCCTTTCCAGCGAATATGCAGGCTGCCGCCCGGCAGTTCTACATGCACCTCTTCTGACAGCAATTCCTGTTGGATCCCCACCGCCACCGCCGCGCAGGCGCCGCTGCCGCAGGCCTGGGTTTCGCCGGCGCCACGCTCATAAACCCGCAGCTTGATGTGATCGCGGCTGACCACCTGCATAAAGCCGATGTTGGCCCGTTCCGGGAAGCGCTCATGCCCTTCCAGCACCGGTCCGAGCAGCTCTACCTTGGCGGTTTTTACATCATCCACCTGCAAAACACAATGCGGGTTGCCCATCGACACCACGCCGCACAGCACGGTATGTTCCGCCGCGCGCATGATGTAAGTCTTTTCCGCTTTGGCGGCGCGGAACGGCACCGCCTGCGGATCGAAATTCGGCTCGCCCATATTGACGCACACCAGATCGTCGTCGGTGACGCTGAGCACCATACGCCCGGTTTGGGTGCTGACGCGGATATCGCGCTTGTTGGTCAGCCCTTTCAGCCGCACAAAGCGCGCGAAGCAGCGCGCGCCGTTGCCGCACTGGGCCACTTCGCTGCCGTCGGCGTTGAAAATCCGGTAGTGAAAATCCAGCTCGGGATCGTAAGGCGGTTCTACCACCAGCATCTGGTCAAAGCCGACGCCCAGGTGCCGATCGGCCAGCCGGCGGATCAGCTCAGGTGAAAAATAGACATTCTGTGTAACGGCATCGACCACCATAAAGTCGTTGCCCAGACCGTGCATTTTGGAGAACTGCATATCATACTCCGCTATCTGGACGCGCTATCCGTCTTGATTTTGCGGCGGCGCTCGCCACCGCAAACCGGGTGTTACTGATCGACCATCGACGGTTTTTGCTGAGAGCCAGACTGCTCCTGCTGGTTCTTTTGCACCTGATCGCCCGTTTGCACCGGCGGCTTGGCCGATTTTTGGCCAGTGGCGTCGGCAGGTGGGAAGTAAAGCGGGCCTTTCAGACCACAGCCGGCGAGGCCGGTAAGCAGAACTGCCATCAGCGCATAGCGTAGTTGTTTTTTCATTTGCATTAATGCCTGTAATTCATGCGTCCAAGGTCTCTATAATCGCAGGTGGATCATGAAAAGCAATAGGAATTGAATATGAACGACAGCGAGTTTCACCAGTTGGCCGACCAGCTGATGCTGAATATTGAAGAAACACTGGACGATTTTGACGGCGATGCGGACATCGATTACGAAACCAATGGCGGCGTGATGACGCTGAGCTTCGAAAACGGCACCAAGATCGTCATCAACCGCCAGGAGCCGCTGCACCAGGTGTGGCTTGCCACCAAGGCCGGCGGTTATCACTTCAACTACCGCGACGGCGTCTGGCTATGCGATCGCAGCGGGCAGCCGTTTTATCAGCTGCTCAGCGAAGCAGCCAGCACGCAGGCCGGCGAAGCACTGCGTTTTTCCTGAAGCAATGCAGGGCTCGGCCACCGAGCCCTTGCGGCGTCAATGCAGCTGGAACTGCTGTTTGAGCGGCTGAGCGGCGCCGTCGGCCACCGTCACGCACAGGCTGGACAGCACGTTGCTGCGGAACGGGATCACCTGCGTGCGCCCGTCGAGCTGCACGATCTGATAGAACTGCGGCAGGTTGAAGTTGATAAAGCTGGAACCGTAGGTGAAGCGATCGTGCGACGAGGAGTAGAAGCGGCTGACGTCGCGTACCAGTTCCTCTTTACTGCCCTCGCAGTGGTGATACACCTCCACCCGATTAGACTCATCCAGAATATAGATGTTGAAGCCCTTGTCGTCTGAGGTGTCTTCGAAGAAGAACTGAATGATCCCCTCACTGGCGAAACCGTCCACCACCGGCGGCAGATGCACCTGATCGGTTTCCACCTTGATAGACAGGCCGTGCAGCTTGTTGTTGGAGATGGCGCCGTAAAACTCCACCGCGTTCTCCAGCTTTTGCACCGATACGCTCAGACGTTCGAAGAACAGCCCCCAGGTCTGCCCGGCGACGCGCACCGCCTTGAAGCGGCCGGGTTCCAGCCGGGTGCTGGACAGGCGCAGCTCGATGCACTCCGACACCAACTGCTGGATGCGGGTGCGGATCAGGCCGCGCAGGTGCTGGCTGTAGCAGAATACCTCCACCGACTCCGGCGGCGCGGCATCCTGGTGCATCTTGCCGAGAATGGTCTTCAACGCTTCCAGCACCGACTGCTCGCCGCTGAAATGCAGGGTACGCACTTCGTTCCAGGAGTTGCGATACAGCAGATCGATGCTGCCCACCAAACACTGTTGCTGCTGGCCGAAACTGAACACGTCCAGCTTGCGGAAATCGAAGTGCACCACCTGATTGCGGAACGCGGCGGTCGGATCGTTTTCCAGATTGACGATGATCGCCAGATGGCGAATCTCACACGGGCTGTACAGCGCTTTCGGCGTCGGCGCCGGCAGGCGCAGCGGGAAGTGATGAGAAACGTCGGCCACCAGCTCCTGCAGCTTGGCGGTGTCGCACAGGTTGCCGCTCTTGATGTGCAGGCGGGTCTGCGGCGTCAGCAGGCCGTTGAAATAGGCCCAGGCCACCAGCTTGTTCAGGTAGCGGTTATATTCCAGCGGCTGATGGCTGACGATAGAATCCATGGCCGGCGCCTGATTATACAGGTACCAGCCGGTGCGGTTGGCGCGGCCAACCGGCACGTGAATAAAGGTTAAATCGTTTTCCGACAGGTCCGGCGAGATCTGCGGGTTCACCAACGTCACCTTGCCGGGCAGCGCTTCAAACGCCGCGTACAGTTTGCGGGTCAGCACGCCGATATCCTGCGGGCTGGCGCTGACGCTGAGATTGTTGCGGCGGGCGAAACGGATCAGGTTGCGGTAGCTCTGCATCATCGCGTCGAGCAGCTCGTTATGCGCTTCACGCACCCGTTCGATTTTCCAGTTGGCGCGGTTGTCCAGCATCGCCAGACGCTCTTCGCTCCAGCCCCACTCGCTGACCAACTGGCTGAGGATCTCGCGCCGCCAGCCGACGCAGGCCTTGGCCAGCGACAGCTTTTCACACACTTTCAGATAGAAACAGCGGCGGGCCAGATCGAGGCGGGTAGTGTCGTTGATGTCGGTCAGGTAGCGGGTGACGCGTTCGAGCATCATGCAGTAGGCGTCGAGCCCGAAGCTGACGATCTCGCCCTGATGCAGACGATGTTTGATGTCCGTCGCCAGCAGTTGGGTATTGGGGTATTCCCAGGAATAGGCTTCCAGCAGCAGGGTCTTCAGCACCGCCTTGTAAGGCGAATCGATGCTCTTGTACAGCTGCCACAGGCTGGCGCCGAAGTACTCTTCCGCCGACAGCGAGCTCAAGCCGCCGAGATCCAGCCACTCGTTGGGCGTCAGCGCGCCCTGCGCGTACAGCGACAGCACGTATTCATCGTAGTGCGCTTCTTCTTCGCCCGGCACCATGTTCCACAGGATGCGTTTGCCGGCCAGGCGCACGGCGGTGCGGTAGAATTCGTCGAGCAACAGGATATGCTGCGTCGAGCCGCAGTCTTCGCCGCCCAGGCTACCGCTTTCATTGTGGCGGAAACGATTTTCGTCGATCAGGAAGAAGCTGACTTCCACCCCCATCGAGGCGGCCCACTTCTCAAGCAGGCTGCATTTTTGCTGCAGGCGGGTACGTTCTTCGTTGTCCAGCCAGGACTGGTGGCAGACCCAGATATCGAGATCCGAGCTGCAGCTTTGGCCGATAGACGAGGTGCTGCCCATCGAGTAGACGCCGGTGATCGGCAGCTCGCCGCTGGCCGGCTTATCAAACGGGCTGCCCCATTTGTCTTCTAAATCGTTCAGGTAATCTTGTTGAGTTTCATCAGGCGTGTAGAGGCAAATGCCGTGGGGAACGTTACCGTTCAGGTAACCCGGCATCAGCGGGTGGTGGTGGTGCAGTAAGGTGGGCAGCAGACTGTATACCCGTTGAAACGCGGGCTTCATAGCCGCCAGGGCGCGATCGACGCGTAGCTGATTGATCGCATCCAGTCTCTGCTTCAATGTCTCGATGTAGAGGTACAAGACGTCTCGCCTGATTATCCCGGTGTTTAGAAAAAAACCCGTATTCCATAAGCGCCGTTAGTGTAAGAAGAATATTTGGCGACTTATTGCTGGAAACGTGATCAATTTAACACCTTGCTGATTGACCGTAAAGGAGGTAACGCTTCACAATTATTGTAGCGCTTCCCTAAACGATTTACCCGCAGTGTTAACTGCCCCAAAGCACATCACACGTCCCTTTGATTCCGTTGTCCTTTTTCCGCCTCCGGCTTCTTGCACTGACAGTATTGGCTCTCAGTGGTAGGATGGATGGCGAAATATAAAAACGGTAACAAGCATGTTAGACAAAATTATTCGAATTGCCACCCGACAAAGCCCGCTTGCACTTTGGCAAGCACATTATGTGCAGCAACGTCTGATGGCCAGCCATCCCGGCCTGCAGGTCGAGTTGGTGCCGATGGTGACGCGCGGCGACGTTATTCTGGATACGCCGTTGGCGAAAGTCGGCGGTAAAGGCCTGTTTGTTAAAGAACTCGAACTGGCGCTGCTGGAAGGCCGCGCCGACATCGCCGTGCACTCGATGAAAGACGTGCCGGTCGACTTCCCCGCCGGCCTCGGTTTGACCACCATCTGCGAGCGCGAAGATCCGCGTGACGCTTTTGTTTCCAATCGTTTCGCCTCGCTCGATCAACTGCCGCAGGGCAGCGTGGTCGGCACCTCCAGCCTGCGCCGCCAATGCCAGCTGCGTGAACGCCGCCCGGATCTTGTCGTGCGCGACCTGCGCGGCAACGTCGGCACGCGTCTGGCCAAGCTGGACAACGGCGACTACGACGCGATTATTCTGGCGGTGGCCGGCCTGAAGCGCCTGGGGCTGGAGCAACGCATCCGCAGCCCGCTGAGCGCCGAAGAGTGCCTGCCGGCGGTCGGCCAGGGTGCGGTCGGCATCGAATGCCGTCTCGACGACAGCGTCACCCGCGCGCTGCTGGCGCCGCTGAACCATGCGGCCACCGAAACCCGCGTGCGCGCCGAACGGGCGATGAACACCCGTCTGGAAGGCGGCTGCCAGGTACCGATCGGTAGCTATGCCGAACTGGATGGCGACAGCCTGTGGCTGCGCGCGCTGGTCGGCGCGCCGGACGGCAGCCAGATGGTGCGCGGAGAGCGCCGCGGCCCGGCCGCCGAGGCCGAACGGATGGGCGTTGAGCTGGCGGAAGAGCTGCTGGCGCGCGGCGCACGCGAGATCCTGCGCGAAGTTTATCAGGGAAATCCGCCGGCATGACCATTCTGGTAACCCGCCCATCGCCTTCGGGAGAGCTGCTGGTGAGCCGGCTGCGCGCGCTCGGCCGGGTTGCCTATCATGCACCGCTGATCGACTTCGCCCCCGGCGGCGATCTGCCGCAGCTGCCGCAGGCGTTGCAGCAGCTTAGCGCCGGCGATCTGGTGTTCGTGCTGTCGCAACATTCGGTGAACTATGCCGATTCGGTCATTGGCCGCGCCGGGTTGAGCTGGCCCGCTCACCTGGCTTATTACGCCATCGGCCGCACCACCGGGCTGGCACTGCATCGCATCAGCAGTTTGCCGGTGGAGTACCCGCGCGAACGCGAAATCAGCGAAACGCTGCTGCTGCTGCCGGCGTTGCAAAAGCTGGCGGGCAAACGCGCGCTGATTTTGCGCGGCAACGGCGGCCGCGAACTGTTGGGCTCGACGCTGAGCGAGCGCGGCGCCGACGTCAGCTATTATGAATGTTATCAACGCAGCCCGGTGCACTACGACGGCAGCGAGCAAAGCGCCCACTGGCAGCGCGCCGGTGTGGATACGCTGGTGGTGACCAGCGGTGAAATGTTACAACAGCTCTATACTTTAGTTCCTGATTACTATCGTTCTTCATGGCTGCTGCGTTGCCGCCTGGTAGTAGTGAGCGAACGCCTGGCTACCCTCGCCCGGGAATTGGGCTGGCGTACGATTCGGGTAGCTGACAACGCCGATAATGACGCGCTGATCCGCGCGCTACAATAATCTGACTATGGGATGTGCCACTATGACGGAACAAAATACCCCATCCGCCCCGGTTGAAGAGCCAACCACCGCGGTTGAGAGCTCCCAGCAGCCAGCCGCTGCCAGCCGCAAAGGCAAGAATACCGGCCCGGTGCTCGGCGCGATCGCTATCGTGCTGGTCATCGCCCTCGGCGCGGGCGGCTATTACCACACGCACAAGCAAGCGCAGCAGCTGATCGCCGCCAACCAGGCACTGCAGCAGCAGCTCGAAGGCGTGAAGCAGAGCCAGCAGCAGGAAAGAAACGCGCTGGAAGGCCTGCTGCAACAGCAGGGTAAAACCCTGGACGCCGCCGATCGCGAGCAGGCGAACCTGGCGCGCCAGCTGAGCGAGCTGCAGGAAAAAGTGGCGACCATCTCCGGCAGCGACGCCAAAACCTGGCTGCTGGCTCAGGCCGATTTCCTGGTGAAAATGGCCGGCCGCAAACTGTGGAGCGATCAGGACGTGACCAGCGCCGCCGCGCTGCTGAAAAGCGCCGACGCCAGCCTGGCGGACATGAACGATCCGAGCCTGCTCGACGTGCGTCGCGCCATTACCGAAGACATCGGTACGCTTTCAACCCTGACCCAGGTCGATTACGACGGCATCATCCTCAAAGTTAATCAGCTGTCCAATCAGGTGGATAACCTGCGCCTGGCGGACAACGACACCGACGAAGCGCCGATGGATCAAAACAGCAACGAGCTCTCCGGCTCGATCGGCGAATGGCGGCAGAATCTGGCCAAGAGCTGGCGCAATTTCATGGCCGACTTCATCACCATCCGCCGCCGCGACACCAGCGCCGAGCCGCTGCTGGCGCCGAACCAGGACATCTATCTGCGCGAAAACATCCGTTCGCGCCTGCTGGTGGCGGCACAGGCCATTCCGCGTCACCAGAACGAGACCTACAAGCAATCGCTGGAAACCGTCTCTACCTGGGTGCGCGCCTATTTCGACACCACCGACCCGGCGACCAAGGCCTTCCTTGAAGAGCTGGATAACCTGAGCCAACAGTCGATCTCGATGGACGTGCCGGATCAGCTGAAAAGCCAGCCGCTGCTGGAAAAAGTGATGCAGACCCGGGTGCGCAACCTGATGACCCAGTCCCCTGCCGTTCACCAGGAGGGTTAAGCCATGTTACGCGTGCTATTTCTGTTTCTGGTGGTGATCGCCAGCGTGGTGCTCGGGCCGATGCTGGCCGGGCATCAAGGCTATGTGCTGATCCAGACCGATAATTACAATATTGAAACCAGCGTCACCGGCCTGGTGATCATGCTGGTGCTGCTGTTCGTGGTGCTGTTGGCGATCGAGTGGATCCTGCGTCGAATTTTCCGTACCGGCGCCCGCACGCGCGGTTGGTTTATCGGCCGCAAGCGCACCCGCGCGCGCCAGCAAACCAAAGCCGCGCTGATCAAACTGGCGGAAGGCGACTACAAGCAGGTTGAAAAGCTGATGACGCGCAACGCCGACCACGCCGAACAGCCGGTGGTGAACTATCTGCTGGCCGCCGAGGCCGCGCAGCAACGCGGCGATGACTTCCGCACCAACCAGTATCTGGAACGCGCCGCCGAAGCCGCCGACACCGATCAGCTGCCGGTGGATATCACCCGGGTTCGCATTCAGCTGGCGCAGGGCGAGAACCACGCCGCGCGCCACGGCGTCGATCGTCTGCTGAACCAGGCTCCGCGCCATCCGGAAGTGCTGCGCCTGGCGGAACAAGCCTATCTGCGCACCGGCGCCTATGCGTCGCTGCTGGAAGTGCTGCCGTCGATGCGTAAAATCGAACTGCATAGCGAAGAGCAGCTGCAGGCCCTGCAGCAACAGGCTTACATCGGGCTGATGAATCAGGCGATGGCGGACGAAGGCAGCGAAGGCCTGAAGCGCTGGTGGAAAGATCAGAGCCGCAAGACGCGTCACGAAGTGCCGCTGCAAATCGCGATGGTGGAGCACCTGATCGAATGCAACGACCATGAACTGGCGCAGGAAATTGTGCTCGACAGCCTGAAGCGCCAATACGACGAGCGTCTGGTGCTGTTGCTGCCGCGGCTGAAGTCCGGCAATCCCGAGCAGTTGGAGAGAGCGCTGCGCCAGCAGATGAAACAACACGGCGCGACACCGCTGTTGAACAGCACGCTGGGGCAGTTGCTGATGAAGCACGGCGAATGGCAGCAGGCGGCCGACGCCTTCCGCGAAGCGTTGAAGCAGCGCCCGGACGCCTATGATTACGCCTGGTTGGCCGATACGCTGGAGAAACTGCACCGTTCGGATGAAGCGGCACAGATGCGGCGTGAAGGGCTGATGTTAACGCTGAAACAGAACGGCGGCGAGTAACGCCCCGTTCGGTTGAGAGAAGCGCGGCCCCGATGCCGCGCTTTTTTTTGCCCGCGAGCTGGCTGAAGCGCAAAAAAAAAACACTTGCCGTAGGGCAAGTGTATAAAGAAGCAATCAGGTCTAGGACAACAGGGGCGGTGCCTCACTCAACGTTCTGCCCTGAGCGTGATGACGGGTTAGTCATCGTTCTCGTGGGCGATAGGCACCCTAAATCGGCTCTGCGTCATTCCCAGGGTTTATGAAGCCTAAGGCGAACATAAGAGATGGAATGAGCATCTACGCTGTAGATATTGCACTTGCCGTGCCAACTTTTAGATTTAAGCGACCACCCATAAAAAATAGAATTCAATGCATTGAAATATATCTATTTTTTATTTAACTCCGCCTTCCTAGTCATGTGCCGCACCCTTCGTTCCATACCGACGGCCGATCTGAAGATGTCGCCTCGCAACGACGACTTAAGCCAAAGCTGATTATGTTGTTTAAAATCAATTGATTATTTGTCTCAAACTGACGACAGCATCAGGCGATACTGTCGCTGAAAACCAACAGGCTTGCCGGTATAAACAAGGCGCCAACTCCAGACCGGCAAAAAACCCGCACAGGGTTGCACAGGCTGCTCATTGTTCGTCTCGCCATGCTGAGCCTCATAAACTGCAGACGTAAAAAAACCGACTTGCGTCGGTTTCTTTGAAAGTGGTCGGCGAGAGAGGATTCGAACCTCCGACCCACTGGTCCCAAACCAGTTGCGCTACCAAGCTGCGCTACTCGCCGATTTGTGTTGCTTATACTACCCGATTTATCAGACCATTGTCCATATAAATCTTATATTTATCAGATATTTTGCGTGGTGCGAAGAGAGGGACTTGAACCCTCACGTCCGTAAGAACACTAACACCTGAAGCTAGCGCGTCTACCAATTCCGCCACCTTCGCACTGTCACAAAATACTGCTAAATCTTCACTTCGTTAGGAAGTGGGGTGGCTAATGGGACTCGAACCCACGACAACTGGAATCACAATCCAGGGCTCTACCAACTGAGCTATAGCCACCATTACTACTTCTTACTCACGCGGTAATATTACCACCGCAGCTCCTGCGCACAAACTTAATGGCGCGCCCGACAGGATTCGAACCTGAGACCTCTGCCTCCGGAGGGCAGCGCTCTATCCAGCTGAGCTACGGGCGCGTAGCGCCGTTGCGGGAGGGGATACTACGGATTTACGCCAATTCTGTCTAGTGCTTTTTCGCAGAAATGTTGCGTTTGATTACGCTTTGCTCACTCCCACGCACAAAAGCGCACTCCGTAGCCCCTTTTCACCGTTTATTGGCGCGTTTCTACCCGATTTTCAGCCGGATGATGTTTCTTGTGCATGCCGAAAGTGAAGTAGCACAGGCTGACGCCGGCTAAGAAAATCGCCCCGACCAGCAGGGAAATCCGCGTATCCGGGTTGATTCCCATACCGACCAGCACGCACACCAGAAAAGCGATGGTCAGATAGTTCACATACGGGAACATGATCGACTTGAAGCTGTGGTTTTTGATCGCTTCCTTGTGGGCGCGGCGGAAATAGAGTTGGCTAATCAGCACCACGAACCACGGCACCATGCCCGGCAGTACGCTGGCGCTATAGACGTAGACGAACACCTGCTCCGGATTAGGGATGATGTAGTTCAGCGCGGATCCCACCAACAGGCAGCCGATGGTGACGGCGATGCAGTTGACCGGCACGCCGCTGGCGGAAAGCTTGGTCAACGCCGCTGGCAGCTGGCGGTTCTTGGCCAGGGCGTACAGCATGCGGCCGCCGCTGTACATGCCGCTGTTGCAGCCGGAGAGCGCGGCGGTCAACACCACGAAGTTGATGATGCCGGCGGCGGCGACGATGCCAATCTTGGCGAAGGTCAGTACGAACGGGCTACCGGTGGTGCCGATGCCGTTCCACGGGAAGATGGTAACGATGACGAAGATGGCGCCGACATAGAAGATCAGGATACGCCACAGGATATTGTTGATCGCGCGTTTCAGCGTCACCTGAGGATTCTTGGCTTCCCCGGCGGTGATGCCCACCAGCTCTACCCCCTGATAGGACGCCACTACGATGCACAGCGCAAACAGGAAGCCTTTCCAGCCGCCGGCGAAGAAGCCGCCGTGCGCCGTCAGATTAGCGAAACCAACGGGTTCACCGCCGTTGCCGAAACCGAAGAAGATCACCCCCAGCCCCACCAGAATCATCACGATGATGGTGGTGACCTTGATCATGGCGAACCAGAACTCCAGCTCACCGTACAGGCGCACCGCCGCCAGGTTGGCCAGCGCCACCATCGCCACGGCGATCAGCGCCGGCACCCACTGCGGTATTTCGGGGAACCAGAACTGCACATACACCCCAATGGCGGTGATCTCCGAAATGCCGACGGCGATCCACATAAACCAATAGCCCCAGGCGGTCAGATAGCCGAAATAGGGATTCATGTATTTATGCGCGTAAACGGCGAACGACCCGGCGACCGGCTCGAGGAACAGCATTTCCCCCATCGAACGCATAATGAAGAACACGAACAGCCCGGCGATGATGTAAGCCAGCAGCACCGATGGCCCCGCCCACTTCAGCGTACTGGCCGACCCCATAAACAGGCCGACACCGATGGTGCCCCCCAGAGCGATAAGCTCGATATGCCGGGCCTCAAGGCCCCGGTGTAGCCCTTGCGGTTTCTCTTTGTGTGCCATAAATCCTCAATAATTTTTCTCGGGTTGTGTTTGCCTGCCGGCCGCTGCCGGTCGTTATTGTCATTATTAAAAGAATAAATCATCCCCTGCCGATCGGGTTGGCATCAACGGGTAGTCGGAGCGAAGTTACCGTGAGAAGAACATCGTTCAGCGCTGGCGCAACAGGCGCAGCGGCCAGGGATAATTTCCGGGCGGTATCGTTTCGCATTTCGCCGCTATAAGCAAACCGCAATTTAAAACTTTATGGAATAAATGCGGCGGCGTTTAGGGCCGGGGGTTATAGATATGCGGGAGAAATGGGCAAAAACAGATTATTGGTATAGCAGACCGGGGCGGAACAACACTTTCCGCCCCGGATGAGGGGTTACATCTTGCCGCGGTAGTAGTAGCCGACAAACTTCAACAGCTTCAACTGCCGGCCGATGCGGCTGGGCTGGCTGAGCAGGCGGTAGAGCCACTCCAGGCCGAGGTTCTGCCAGACCTTGGGCGCGCGCTTCACGTGCCCGGTAAACACGTCATAGGTACCGCCTACGCCCATGTACAGCGCCTGTGGATGCACCTTGCGGCAATCGCGCATCAGAATCTCCTGCTTCGGCGATCCCATCGCTACCGTCACAATGGCGGCGCCGCTGGCGCGAATACGCTCGAACAGCGCCTCTCGCTGCTCCGGCTTGAAATAGCCGTCCTGGCTGCCCACCAGGTTGACATTCCACTGGCTGCGCAGCTTCTGCTCGGTTTCCACCAGGACTTCCGGCTTGCCGCCGACCAGAAAGACCGGCGTGCCTTCCTGCCCGGCGCGCTGCATCAAGGCTTCCCAAAGATCGGCGCCCGCGACGCGCGAAACCTCCGCCGCCGGGTATTTGCGGCGGATCGAACGCACCATGCTGATGCCATCGGCGTACTTGTACTCCGCCTCATCCAGCAACGCATGCAGCGCCTGGTCCTCTTCCGCCTTCAGGATCTTTTCCGCGTTCATCGCTACCAGCGTGCCCTGCTTTACCCGGCCGCCGTCGAACAAAAAGTCCATGCAGTGCGCCATATCGCGAAAGCCCCACAGGCTGAAACCGCGCAGCTCGTACTGCGGCACCGAAATCTTTGCTTCCATCGTTCTCATTACCCTTACAAAAGACCGCTCGCCCGAGGCGGAGACGCCGGCGCGCGAGCGCGCGTCACTCTGGCCTTGATCAACCCGGCGGTATCGAACAGCCAATACAGCAACTTCGCCAGCACCAGACAGGCGCCGAAAATAATGCAGAAGAACACCACGCGCGACACGAAGGAGTCCACCCCTTCGCGCGCCAGCACGATCATGTTGAACACCGCGCCGAAGCAGAAGCCTTGCAGGATAGCCGCCTTGTAGCGGTTCGGTTCGGTTTTGCCCAACTCGTACAGCCAGTCGAACCACTTGATGATCATGCCCACCAGAATCGCACCGAGCGGAATAAACAGCGCGCCGCCCATCACGACCAGCGAACCGATCAGCGTCGGAGAAATCGCCAGCCCGGAGTGGTTGTTCAGCACTTCCCAGGTGAAATAGTTGGCCGAGTTCAGCACCACGTCCGGCCGGCCCGGCCACAGCCAGGTTGGGATAAAGACATAGAAATCGCGCACGATCGGCGCCAGCCCCTGGAAGTCGATCTTGTCGTAATTTTGCAGCAGCAGCGCCAGGTTTTCCCACGGCGAGAAGGTATCGCGAGTCAGATAGAGGAAGGTATAAAACGCTTCCGCGCCGCTGACGTCCAGGCTGTAGCGCTTCAACGCCAGCCAGAACATGCCGACCACGCCGAATATGCCCGCCGCCGCCAGCATCCACAGCGTGATCCAGCCGCGCACGATGCCGATAAACAGAAACAGCGCGAAGGCGATGATGATATTGGCGCGGGTGCCGCCGACGATCACATAGGTCAGAATGCCGAACGCCACCGTCGCCACCAGGAACAAGAACCAGGCGCGCAGATCCTGTCGCAGGAAATAGACCACCAGCATGGCCGGAATAAAGAAGTAGAAGAAACGCTTGAGCGCCACGCCGGACACGTCGCTGGAGAAGATCTGGCTGTAGGAATTGAGCTTGAACAGCAGGAAGCCGTTCTGCATGAAGAAGATCCCCACGGTGCCGATCGCCACCAGCGCCAGCAACACCCAGGTCATATGAGTCTCTACCCGGTTCATGGTGAACAGCGCCGCGCGCGGCTGAACGCGCCGCTTGCGCAGCCGCGTTTTGTAAGTGACGTAATAGATGGCGTAAAACGCCGTCGCCGACAGCAGGGCGTACAGCAGGAACTCCACCGGCACCACCTCGACGTCAAACTGAAACACCAGCAGGCAGGTCAGCGGGAAGCCGAAATAAAACGTCAGCAAATACAGCAGCGAGAAGAAGACGTTGAAGTTAAAGCGCACGCGCCGAAACTCCTGGTAGGTCAGCGTCAGAATAAACGTCAGGCTGACCAGATAGACGACAAACAGGCCGCCGAATTGCGCCAACGTCATGAGTGCTCTCCCGCCGCCAACGCCAGGGCTTGCTGCCAGCCGTCGACATAGTTCGGATTGAAGAAGGCGATCGCCTGTTTATCCACCGCCGCCAGCTGGCGCTGCGCTTCGCGCACCACCGCTTCGTCCAGCGAATCACCATAGAACAACACCGGCAGGTGCTGTTCCGCCAGATCCTGCCAGAACGGGTTCTGCCGGCTGAGCACGAAAGGCACGCCGAACTGAATCAGCAGGCACAGGGTGCCGATCCCCTGCTGGCGATTGAAAATGAAATAGCCGAGATCGCAGGCGCGCAGAATATTGAGGTAATCCTCAAACGCCACCTGCTGCGTGAGCAGCTGCAGGTTTTTCTCGCCGAACAGCGGCAATCCGGCGGCGCGCACCTGCTCGATGTAGGCGTCGTTGTTGGCCGGATAACCCATCGGCAGGATCACGCGCACGTCGGCACCAAACTGCTGATGAATCGCCTGCAGCGCTTCGATATGCCGATTGCTGCGATCGCCGGAATTGCCCACCAGAATCGTCATCGGCCCGGCCAGATTTTTTTCGACGTGAACGTCGGTCAGCGCCGGGTCCATGCGGGTCGGGAAATACAGCAGCGAGGCCGGTACCCGCGCATGGCGCTGCTGGTAGTGAATCACGTCGCCACGAGTGGCGAACACGTTCCCCACCCGCCCCTGCGCAATGCGCCGCAGCAGATAGAACAGGCGGAATTTCCAGCTGGTGGCGTCTTCATACAGATCGGCGCCCCAAATATGCCAACTGACCTGACGCGCCTTGATCTTGCCGCTCAGCAGCGCCAGCCACAGCCCCGGGTTAAATTGGCCATGCAGGAAGAAACGCGCATCACGATCGGACTGGGCGCGGGCGATCACCGCCGCCGCCAAACTCTTCTTGTCGGCGTAAGGCTCAATATTAAGGGCCGGAAACTCCCCCAACGCCGCCACATCCTTGGCCGCCACCATAAAATGCCGCGTCTGCTCAGCCGGCAAACGCGGCGCCAGCACGTCGTTGAAGAAGCGCAGCACCGTCTGGTTATGATGCGGGATATCGGATCCCAGAACGTGAATCAGTGTGGTCATACTCGTCTACGATAAATAAGAAACACGCAGCTACAGAGCGCGAAATACACGATGTAGGTTGCCATATAGGCCTGAGCCGCTCCCAGCGCGCCGTGCAGCGGGATCAGCCAGTGCGAGAACAGCGTCAGCAGCAGAAACTGGCTGACTTCTGTCAGGATATAAAAGCGCAGCGACGCTTTGGCGATCACCAGATAGCCGAACACATAAGCTCCGACTTTCAGCACATCGCCCACCAGCTGCCAGGCAAACAGATCGCGCATGGCAACGAATTTGTCCGAGAACAGCAGCCAAATGGCGAAATCGCGCAGCAACCACACCGTAAAGCTCGCCGCCGCTACCGCCGGCAGCACGAATTTCAGCGAGCGCACGATCTCTCGCGAGATGGCGCCCTTGTCCGTCAGCCGCGACAGCGTCGGCAGCAGATAGACGGTAAACGAGGCGGTGATAAACTGCAGATAGGCATCGGAAATGCTGCTGACGCCCTGCCAGATCCCCACCTCATCCCAACCGTAATGCGCGGCCAACAGGTTACGCATCATCACGTAGGCCACCGGCAACGTCACCGAGGTGATCAACGCCATGATGGTGAATTTGCCGAGGTTGCCGGCCACCGGTTTGTCCCAGCGCGGCGCCAGATAGCGCAGCTGCAACGTTTTGCGCCGCCATAACATCAACCCTGCCGGCAACACCACCAACGCCGGCACCAGCGCCAGCCCCGCCAGCGCGCCTTCATAGCCGCCCAGCTTGAAACACAGATAGTAAGCCACCACGCCGATCAGGCTGCCGCCTATCACCGCCAGCGCATTACCCATCGCATCGCGATAGCCTTTCAGCACCGCCATAAACAGGTTGGCGTAGGCGATACCCATCTGAATGAAAGCCACGGCGCGCACCACGCCGACATAATCGGCATGCCCGAACAGCCCTATGCTGATCGGCTCGGCGGCGAACAGAAACACCAGCGCCAACAAGGTCGAAAAGCCCAGCACGATGCTCGACGCGGTGCCGACCGCCAGACGCAGACGCTGAGGATCCTGATGGTACTCCGCCACGTATTTGGTGATGCCGTTAAAAATGCCCGCGCCGGACAGCACGCCCAGCACGGTAATCAACTGACGGAAGTTACCTGCCTGCCCCACCCCGCTGGGGCCAAACGCCACCGCCAGCAGTTTCACCACCAACAATCCCACGCCGATTTTGATCAGCGTGGAGCCGGCGGTCCATATCGATGCTTTTGCCAACGACATATCAGGCGAAGAAGCTCAGTATGCTATTGATAACCGTACGTTGATTAACATCGGACATATTGTAGAACAACGGCAAGCGCACCAGACGCGCGCTTTCCTGTGAGGTGTATCGGTCTTCGCCGGCAAAGCGACCAAAACGTTCGCCGGCCGGACACTCATGCAGCGGGATATAGTGGAACACCGCCATGATCTCGGCTTCTTTCAAATAGTCGATAAATGCGGTGCGATCGTCGATATCGCGCAACTTGATATAGAACATATGCGCGTTATGCACGCAGTCCGGCGGAATGCTCGGCAGCTCGATGCGCCCTGATCTCGCCAACGGCAGGAAACTGTCGTAGTACTTCTGCCACAGCGACAGGCGGCGTTGATTGATGCGTTCCGCCACTTCCAGCTGGCCCCACAGGTAGGCGGCCTGCAGGTCAGACATCAGATAGCTGGAACCGATGTCGCGCCAGGTGTATTTGTCGACCTGACCACGGAAGAACTGGCTGCGGTTGGTGCCTTTCTCGCGGATGACTTCCGCCCGATCGACCAGCGCCGGATCGTTCACCAGCGTCGCGCCGCCTTCGCCGCCGGCGGTATAGTTTTTGGTTTCATGGAAGCTGAAGCAGCCGATATGGCCGATGGTGCCCAATGCCTTGCCTTTGTAGGTCGACATCACGCCCTGCGCGGCATCTTCCACCACGAACAGGTTATATTTCTTCGCCAGCGCCATGATGGTATCCATCTCGCAGGCGACGCCGGCGTAGTGTACCGGCACGATCGCGCGGGTTTTATCGGTGATCGCCGCTTCGATTTTGGTTTCGTCGATGTTCATGGTGTCCGGACGCAGGTCGACGAACACCACTTTGGCGCCGCGCAGCACAAAGGCGTTAGCAGTGGAAACGAAGGTAAAGCTCGGCATGATCACTTCGTCACCCGGCTGAATATCCAGCAGAATGGCGGCCATTTCCAACGACGCGGTGCAGGAAGGCGTCAACAATACTTTCGCGCTGCCGAAACGCTGTTCCATCCACTGCTGGCAGCGGCGGGTAAAGCCACCGTCGCCGCACAACTTGCCGCTGCCCATGGCAGCCTGCATATATTCCAATTCAGTGCCAACAACCGGTGGAGCGTTAAATGGAATCATGTTTACCTCTGTATAACCAGTACGCGGTGCTTTCAATCACGGCACCCTGTCGTTGATAGAGTCGTAATGCGGCGATATTGCTTATCTGGGTCGCCACCCGCAGGCGCTGCATCCCCTGGCGCCGACTTTCGGCGATCGCCGCCACCATCAGCCGAGTGCCAATGCCCCGGCCAGATGCGCCGGGGAAAGCCGCCAGCAGGCCGATACGCATGTCCTGGCCGCCAATGTTACGCAGGCTGACAAAGCCTTCTGGTTGCCCCTGTTCGTCCAGTGCCAACAGGCACAGATGATCGAAAGTGCCTAAAACGGCCTTTTCGATCCACAAAGCATAAAACCGACCGCTGTCATCAGGTTGATACCAAGGCGCGCGAAAGCGGCTGACGGTGAACGCCTGAGCCGCCGCAGCGCGCAATGCCGGAATATCGGCCTCAGTCGCCAGGCGGGAAGTCTCAACGCCGTCGCCGGGTTCATCCGCTCGTCCATCCTCGAGGGCCAGGACCAGATCGACCTCGCCTTCAACCAAACGGAATCCCAACCCTGCCAGGCCGTCCGCCAATGCCAATTGCTGCGCGGGGATTTTGGCCTGCACCAACGTATAAGCATCCAAATCAGCCTCGGCCACGGGTGCCACCGAGCTATCCAAATGCAACTTGGCGCTATCTAATTGGAAGAAGTCGCTCTCCCAATGCAGCGGTTCAATACTGGCGTGGACGCGCATGCAATAAATCCAGTAAGTATTTGCCATAGCCGGTTTTGGCCAGCGTCTGAGCCGCGCGCTTCACGCCCTCATCTTCCAGCCAGCCATTGCGCCAGGCGATCTCCTCGAGACAGGCGATTTTAAAGCCCTGGCGTTTCTCGACCGTCTGCACGAAGCTGCTGGCTTCCAGCAGGCTGTCGTGCGTGCCGGTGTCCAGCCAGGCAAAACCGCGCCCCAACAGCTCGACGGTCAGCTCTCCGCGTTCCAGATACATCTGGTTAATGCTGGTGATCTCCAATTCACCCCGAGGTGACGGTTTGATCTGCTTGGCGAACTCCACGACCTGCGCATCGTAGAAATACAACCCGGTCACCGCCCAGTTGGACTTCGGTTTAGCCGGCTTTTCTTCGATCGACAGCGCACGGAAGCGGTCGTCAAACTCCACCACGCCAAAACGCTCAGGATCCATCACCTGATAGCCGAACACGGTCGCACCGGTGGTGCGCGCCGCAACGTTTCTCAGCTTGGGGCTGAACGCCTGACCAAAGTAAATATTGTCACCCAATACCAGACAGCTCGGCTCACCGGCCAAAAACTCTTCGCCGATCAAAAATGCCTGGGCCAGGCCATCGGGGCTTGGCTGTTCGGCATAGCTGAGATTGATGCCGAACGCTTCGCCGCTGCCCAACAGCCTCTTGAATAAAGGCAGATCTTCCGGCGTGGAGATAATCAGAATGTCTTTGATTCCCGCCAGCATCAGCACCGACAACGGGTAATAGATCATCGGCTTATCGTAAATCGGCAGCAGCTGTTTCGATACGCCGCGGGTAATCGGATGCAGACGCGTACCGGAGCCCCCAGCCAGCACAATACCTTTCATACTTGCTCCCAAATCTGCCACGTCGCCCACAGGCGGCAAAGCATGATATTCACTCGGACAGCCCTAAACGCTCGCCGGCATAAGAACCGTCTTGCACCCGGCGCCACCAGGTTTCGTTGTTCAGGTACCAAACCACGGTTTTGCGAAGGCCGCTTTCGAACGTTTCCTGCGGCCGCCAGCCCAATTCACGATCGATTTTGCCGGCGTCGATGGCGTAGCGCATATCGTGTCCCGGGCGATCCTTCACGTAAGTGATCAGATCGCGGTAGTTCGCCACGCCTTGCGGTTTGTTCGGCGCAAGCTCTTCCAACAGATCGCAAATGGTCTGCACCACTTCGATATTCTTGCGCTCGTTATGGCCACCAATATTGTAAGTTTCGCCAACTACGCCTTCGGTCACGACCTGATAGAGTGCGCGCGCGTGATCTTCGACATACAGCCAGTCACGCACCTGCGCGCCGTTGCCGTATACCGGCAGCGGTTTGCCGGCTACCGCATTCAGGATCACCAGCGGGATCAGCTTCTCCGGGAAGTGATAAGGGCCATAGTTGTTCGAACAGTTGGTCACAAGGGTCGGCAGGCCATAGGTGCGCAGCCAGGCGCGCACCAGATGATCGCTCGACGCTTTGGAAGCGGAATACGGGCTGCTCGGCGCATACGGCGTGGTTTCGGTGAACAGATCGTCGGTGCCGTGCAGATCCCCGTACACTTCGTCGGTGGAGATATGATGGAAGCGGAAGGCCAGTTTCTTCTCCGCCGCCAGCGGCTGCCAGTAGTGACGCGCCGCTTCCAGCAGGGTGTAAGTGCCGACCACGTTAGTCTCGATAAACGCCGCTGGGCCGTCGATAGAGCGATCGACGTGGCTTTCCGCCGCCAGGTGCATCACCACGTCCGGCTGATACTGGGCGAACACCCGATCCATCTCGGCGCGATCGCAAATGTCGGCCTGCTCGAAAGCATAGCGATCGCTCTCAGCCACCGCTGCCAGCGACTCGAGGTTACCGGCATAGGTCAGCTTATCCACCACCACCACGCTATCGCCGGTGGCCTCGATGATGTGCCGCACGACCGCAGAGCCGATAAATCCGGCGCCACCAGTCACCAAGATACGCTTCAACGCCAGACTCCCTTGGTATCCACCACCCAACTTTGCTTGATCTCTTCCGGTCGGATGGCCTTGAACTGCTGGTGATCGACCAACATCACGATCACATCGGCCTGCTGCAACGCCTCGGCGATTGGCGTCAACGTCACATGGCCCGCCAGTGACTTCGGCAGCTGTTCGACGTTCGGTTCCACCGCCAGCGTTTCGCCGACGTGCCATTCGGCGATCAGGTGCGCGACTTCTACCGCCGGGCTTTCACGCAGATCGTCAATATTCGGCTTGAAGGCCAGGCCGAAGCAGGCGATTTTCACCTCAGACGCACGCTTGTCGGTGGCGGCCAGACAATCGGCCACCGCCGCTTTCACCCGATCGACCACCCACAACGGTTTGCCATCGTTCACCAGACGCGCGGTATGGATCAAGCGCGCCTGCTGTGGGTTCTGCGCCACGATAAACCACGGATCGACGGCGATGCAGTGGCCGCCGACGCCTGGCCCCGGCTGCAGAATATTCACTCGCGGGTGGCGATTCGCCAGGCGAATCAGTTCCCAGACGTTGATCCCCTGTTCGGCGCAAATCAACGACAGTTCGTTCGCAAAGGCGATGTTCACGTCGCGGAAGCTGTTTTCCGTCAGCTTGCACATCTCGGCGGTGCGCGAGTTGGTAACCACGCATTCCCCCTCGAGGAAAATCTTGTACAGCTCGCTGGCGCGCGCCGAACACTTCGGCGTCATGCCGCCGATCACGCGGTCGTTTTGAATCAGTTCCACCATCACCTGCCCCGGCAGCACGCGCTCCGGGCAGTAGGCGATATTCACGTCCGCCGCTTCACCCGCCTGCTGCGGGAAGCTCAGATCGCTGCGCGCCTGCGCCAACCATGTCGCCATCTGTTCGGTGGCGCCCACCGGCGAAGTGGACTCAAGGATCACCAGGTCGCCCTTTTTCAGCACCGGCGCCAGCGATTTCGCCGCCGCTTCAACAAAAGCCAGATCCGGCTCATGGTCGCCTTTGAACGGCGTAGGCACCGCGATCAGGAACGCATCGGCCGCCAGCGGTTTGGTTACCGCCTGCAGGAAACCGCCGTCGACGGCCTCCTTGACCACTTTGTCCAGATCCGGTTCAACGATGTGGATCGCACCACGGTTAATGGTATCTACCGCATGTTGGTTAACATCTACGCCCACCACTTTTTTCTTGCGGGAGGCAAACGCCGCCGCCGTTGGCAAGCCGATATAACCCAGGCCGATAACCGAAATAGTGTTAAAACTCATAGTGTCACCTGATGATTCTTTAAAGCTTCGAGGATACGCTGACAGGCATGCCCGTCACCGTATGGGTTGTGCGCCCGGCTCATCGCGTGATATTCGCTTTCGTCCGTCAACAGTCGGGTCACCGCTTCAACAATTTTGGCCACGTCGGTGCCGACCAAACGCACCGTGCCCGCATCTATCGCCTCCGGGCGTTCGGTGGTGTCGCGCATCACCAGCACCGGTTTGCCTAACGACGGCGCTTCTTCCTGAATGCCGCCCGAATCGGTGAGGATCATGTAAGCGTGCGTCATCAGATAGACAAACGGCAGATAGTCCTGCGGTTCGATCAGCATGACGTTGTCGATGCCTTTCAAAATGCGATTCACCGGCTCGCTGACGTTCGGGTTGAGATGCACCGGATACACCACCTGCACTTCCGGATGATTGCGGGCGATCTCCGCCAGGGCGCTGCAAATTCGCTCAAAGCCGCCACCAAAGCTTTCGCGGCGATGGCCGGTGACCAGAATCAGTTTCTTGTCGGCGTCGAGGAACGGGTAACGCTGCGCCAGGCTAGCCCGCAATGCGGCATCGCTCATCACGCGATCGCGCACCCAGAACAACGCGTCGATCACCGTATTGCCGGTCACGAAAATACGGTTGTCGGGCAGCAGCTCGCGTAACAAATTTTGGCGTGAGTTCTCGGTTGGCGCGAAATGGTACATCGCCAAATGGCCGGTCAATTTGCGGTTGGCCTCTTCCGGCCAGGGAGAGTACAGATTGCCGGTGCGCAGCCCGGCCTCGACATGCCCGACAGGGATGCGTTGATAGAACGCAGCCAGGCTGGTCGCCAGCGTGGTGGTAGTATCACCGTGCACCAACACCACGTCCGGTTTGAACTCTTCCAGCACCTCTTTCAGCCCTTCCAGGATGCGACAGGTGATCTCCGTTAGCCCCTGGCCGGGTTTCATGATGTTCAGGTCGTAATCCGGCGTGATCTCAAACAACCGCAAAACCTGATCCAACATCTCACGATGCTGTGCCGTTACGCAGACTCTTGCGTCAAAGGCCTCGTCCTGGGCCAGTGCATGTACCAGTGGCGCCATTTTAATGGCTTCAGGCCTGGTGCCGAAAACAGTCAACACTTTCACAGCGAATCTCTTTTGGTCGGTTAATCGCAGGCCCCGCCTGCGAATGGGACGCTCACGCGCCCTGCATCAGATTATTATATTATTTTTTTAACTACGCGGCCGACGCGCCAAGGCAACACCCGCGCCAACCAAAGCGCCCATCGCGCCCCACAGAATCAGCCAGAAGACCCGGCGTGGGCTGTCGCGTTTTACCGGCTCTTCCGGCGTACGCAAATAGCGATAGGTCTGGAACTTCTCATCCAACGTCGGGCCAACGTTCAGCGTCGCCAACATCGCGCGGTTCTGATCGTAATCCAGATCGTAAGTCGGGCCGGAAGCCTGCAGGCCTTCCAGGCGCGCCTGCAGCATTGGCCGGCCCAGCAGGAACAGATCCGAATCCGGCAGTTGCTCGACCGGGGTGTCGGTTTGCGTGCGGCTGATCCCCTGGCTCTCGGCGATTTTCAGCGCCTGCTGCGTGGTGTTCAGCTCACGCTTGTAAACCGACTCCGCCACCGCTTCCTGGCGCTTGACCTGCGCTTTCATCGAGGTAGTGCGTGCGGCCCAGGCCCCCTGAATCTCTTCGTTCAGATGCTGGGCCGCGCGGTGGCTGGCGAAGGCCACGTATTGGCGCAGCAGACGGTTGGCGTCCGCAGCGGTTTCCGCCGTCAGCTTCACACCGTCGTTCGGTACTTTCTTGTCGTCGCGCGGCGTGAACAGGATGTTGTTGATCAGCTCGTCGAGCAACGCCGCATCGGCGCGGGCATCCCCTTCCTGACGCTGCTTGTAGTAATCGCTCTGCAGCCAGAAATCGCGACGCGTATCATAAGCCGCCAGCTGCATGATGAACTCATTGTATGCTTCGTCCGCGATGCTCGGCTGATCGCCGGCCGTCGCCGGCAGCGTACGCACGTCCAGATTACGCAGGAACTGCTGCTGCGAGTAGTAACCGCCCAGCGCATTCACCGTAGGTCTGTCCGTGATTGCGGTGGCGCTCCACTCTTGCTTAACCAGATAAGAGACGATCAGCGCGACCGCCGCGAACAGCACCGCAATGCCGATAATCCACGGTTTGCCGCGCCACAGGGTGCAGCACAGGCCGCGGATATCGAGTTCGTTATCCACCGCCGGGGTATGCTTGTCAGACGTTGTTTCTGGATTCATCACAGCCAAAAAGCCTCTGGTTAAGATACTTGCTTGTTATCGCTCGAACGCCGCAAGCGGCGCTTGATACGCTTAATGTACCGCGCAACCCGCCAGGCGCGCTTGATGCAGTAACCGTACAGGAAGAAAGCAAGCAAGAATAATGCCAACATAACCCACTCAGGGATAAAAGTCAGGCGTTCGCCGATCACGCCAACCGCCGCCAGCAATGCGGCCGCCAGGGTGATCAACACAAAAGCCTGCCGCGGCGTAAAGCCGGCGCGCATGATCAGGTGGTGAATATGTTGACGGTCGGGAGAGAAGGGGCTCATTCCCTTGCGTAAACGACGATACATGATTGCTATCATGTCCATCAGTGGAATAGCGATGATCCACAGCGCGGTCACCGGGTTAATCGAGTGTGCCTTTCCCTGTGAACTTTGCAGCAGCAGCCAAATGGCGGTAAAGCCGATCAGGGTACTGCCGGCGTCCCCCATGAACACTTTATAACGGCGGCCGAGGATGCCGAGGTTGAGCAAAATATAGGGAACGATGGCGGCGATCATCGCAAAGCACCAGAACGCCAAATCATTATGTCCGCTCAGGTACAGCAGCAGGCCCAGCGCGCCGAAGGAGACGCACGACAGCCCCCCCAACAGACCATCGATGCCGTCGACCATGTTGAAGGCGTTGATCGCCGCCCATACCGCGAACAGCGTCACCAGATAGCCGAACGGCCCCAGCACCATCTCCCAGTCACCCAGCACATGGCCGAAACTGCGCAGATACAGGCCAGCGAATGCCATCATGGCGATGCCGACCAATGCCTGAACGAATGCCCGAATCTTAACGCTGATATCAAAACGGTCATCCAAAGCACCGATGAACACTAAAATGCCCGCGCAGATGAGGTAAAGTGTACTGTGTACAATCTTTTGTTCCGATATAAAGAAAGCGAAACACAGACCGGCATAGACCGCAATCCCACCAACCAATGGGATTAATCCTTGGTGGCGTTTGCGATAGTTAGGCTTATCAACCAACCCAATACGTTTTGCTACCTTACGGGCAACAAAGAGGAAAGCTAAGGAGAATAGGAAAACAAATAGGATTTCAGTACTCATAGTGAGTAAGTTCACAATTAACAGATCTCGTAAGAAGATAAGGCAGCTTAACATGGGAGACAGGTTATGCGATGGGATCCCGTTGCCTTTCAGTCATTTCTTATGATGCCGGAATTCATTCTCATTCACCCCAGCACCGCAGCCAATTCCGGTTGTAACATGCAGCACACCCAGATATCGAAAGTAAGAAGAATTCTCAATAAGTCGAGGAAACAACTTACTTTTCCATTACTGCTACTTATCGTATCCGCCAAAAGCGAAAAACGCCACGACTAGGCGTGGCGTTCAGCGAATTTTTTAACGAATTATGAGCGTTTCATCATATCGAAGAATTCATCGTTGGTTTTGGTCATCGCCAACTTATTAATGAGGAACTCCATCGCGTCAATCTCACCCATCGGGTGAATGATTTTGCGCAGGATCCACATTTTTTGCAGCTCTTCGGAGGTGGTGAGCAGCTCTTCTTTACGGGTACCGGAACGGTTGTAATCGATCGCAGGGAATACGCGTTTCTCGGCGATTTTACGCGCCAGGTGCAATTCCATGTTGCCGGTGCCTTTAAATTCTTCGTAGATCACTTCGTCCATCTTCGAACCGGTATCAACCAGCGCCGTCGCGATGATGGTCAGGCTGCCGCCCTCTTCCACGTTACGCGCCGCACCGAAGAAACGCTTCGGACGGTGCAGGGCGTTGGCGTCCACACCACCAGTCAGCACCTTGCCGGAGGCCGGTACCACGGTGTTGTAGGCGCGCGCCAGACGGGTGATGGAGTCGAGCAGAATGATAACGTCTTTCTTGTGTTCAACCAGGCGCTTGGCCTTCTCGATCACCATTTCGGCCACTTGCACGTGACGCGAAGCCGGCTCGTCGAAGGTCGAGGCGATCACTTCGCCTTTCACCAGACGCTGCATCTCGGTCACTTCTTCCGGACGCTCGTCGATCAGCAGCACCATCAGCACGCAGTCTGGGTGGTTGTAGGCGATGCTCTGCGCGATGTTCTGCAGCAGCATGGTTTTACCGGCTTTCGGCGGTGCCACGATCAGGCCACGTTGGCCGCGGCCAATCGGCGCCGCCAGATCCAGTACGCGCGCCGTCAGGTCTTCGGTAGAGCCGTTGCCGCGCTCCATCCGCAGACGTGAATTGGCGTGCAGCGGCGTCAAGTTCTCGAACAGGATCTTGCTGCGGGCGTTTTCCGGCTTGTCGTAGTTGACTTCGTTGACTTTCAACAGGGCAAAATAGCGCTCGCCTTCTTTTGGCGGACGAATCTTACCGGAAATGGTGTCACCTGTGCGGAGGTTGAAACGGCGGATTTGGCTAGGGGATACATAGATGTCGTCGGGACCGGCGAGGTAGGAACTGTCTCCAGAGCGGAGGAAACCGAATCCATCCTGCAATATCTCGAGCACGCCGTCGCCGAAGATATCTTCTCCGCTTTTCGCATGTTGCTTCAGAATGGAGAAGATAATGTCCTGCTTGCGCATGCGGGCAAGGTTTTCCAGCCCCATATTTTCGCCGAGAGTAATCAGCTCAGAAACCGGCGTATTCTTTAATTCGGTAAGATTCATAATGGTGGGTTCTTAAACTCGGGGTATGTCTCGAACTTGTATCGTGAATGGTATGGCAGCGAAATGCGTGCCTGTCTACTGGACGTTCGATCACCGGGCGCAGAGCCGTCGCGGTAAGAAATGGCTTACATCGGGCGTACGCATTGACGGTTGAAGATCGAAGGTACCTTAAAAATGATTTTGCAAAACCGTTTGATTGCCAAAACACGGGCTGAGTTCAGTTTACTTTCAACGCCAGTGGTTCAACACAGAGTATAGCTTTAGATTCAAACTCTTTAGATTTAAAACTTCGGGCAAGTTCTATATGCAGTGTGGTTAAACTTAACACGCTTCTTGGCAGGCGTCTAGCGGTGAATTGAACATCACCGCCAGCCGCCTGATATGGGGCTTCCCGCCCGATTACAGATTCGCGTTCAGGAAATCTTTGAGCTGACCTTTGGACAACGCGCCCACCTTGGTCGCGGCCACTTCACCGTTCTTGAACAGCAACAGCGTAGGGATGCCACGGATACCGTACTTAGGCGCGGTAGCCGGGTTCTGATCGATATTCAGCTTGGTGATGGTCAGCTTGCCTTCGAACTCTTCGGCAATCTCATCCAGAATCGGAGCAATCATCTTGCACGGCCCACACCATTCAGCCCAGAAATCGACCAGGATCGGCCCTTCCGCTTTCAGCACATCGGCTTCGAAGCTGCTGTCAGTCAGGTGAATAATTTTATCGCTCATGTTCTACTCCACAGGATTATGTCTACCTTGTTGGTGTAGCATTAACCAACTCAAGGTGATTTTATTGCACCGCGTTTATTTCAACGGATGTGCTTTCGTAAAGCAATAGTTAGCTGATATTCTACCACACTATGAGCAAAACACACTTGACCGAACAGAAGTTTTCCGACTTCGCCCTGCACCCGTTAGTCCTTGAAGCCCTTGAGAAAAAAGGGTTTCACAATTGCACGCCCATCCAGGCGTTAGCATTGCCGCTCACGCTCTCCGGGCGTGACGTTGCAGGTCAGGCGCAAACCGGTACCGGAAAGACGCTGGCGTTTTTGGCGTCTACTTTTCACTATTTGCTGACTCACCCGGCGAAACAGGATCGCCAGACCAATCAGCCGCGCGCCTTGATCATGGCGCCTACGCGTGAACTGGCGGTGCAAATCCACTCCGATGCGGAAGCTCTCTCCCAGACCACCGGCCTGAAACTGGGCCTGGCCTACGGCGGCGACGGCTACGACAAACAGCTGAAAGTGCTGGAAAGCGGCGTGGATATTCTGATTGGCACCACCGGCCGTTTAATCGATTACACCAAACAGAACTATGTCGATCTCGGCGCGATGCAGGTTGTCGTGCTGGATGAAGCCGATCGCATGTACGATCTGGGCTTTATCAAAGACATCCGTTGGCTGTTCCGTCGCATGCCTGCGGCCGATCAACGCCTGAACATGCTGTTCTCCGCCACCCTGTCCTATCGCGTACGCGAGCTGGCCTTCGAGCAGATGAACAACGCCGAATATGTTGAAGTGGAACCGGAACAGAAAACCGGCCACCGCATTAAAGAAGAGCTGTTCTACCCGTCCAACGAAGAAAAAATGCGTCTGCTGCAGACGCTGATCGAAGAAGAGTGGCCGGATCGCGCCATCATCTTCGCCAACACCAAGCACCGCTGCGAAGACATCTGGGGCCACCTGGCCGCCGACGGTCACCGCGTCGGCCTGCTGACCGGTGACGTGGCGCAGAAAAAACGCCTGCGCATCCTCGACGACTTCACCAAGGGCAACCTCGATATCCTGGTCGCCACCGACGTTGCCGCGCGCGGTCTGCACATCCCTGCCGTCACGCACGTTTTCAACTACGATCTGCCTGACGACTGCGAAGACTACGTGCACCGCATCGGCCGTACCGGCCGTGCAGGCGCCAGCGGTCACTCCATCAGTCTGGCTTGTGAAGAGTACGCGCTCAACCTGCCGGCGATCGAGACCTATATCGACCACAGCATTCCGGTGAGCAAGTACAACAGCGATGCGCTGCTGACCGATCTGCCGGCGCCGAAGCGCCTGTCGCGTCCGCGCGGCGGCAACGGCCCACGTCGCAACTCCGCGCCTCGTCGCGGCGGCGCGCCGCGCAACAACCGTAAACGTTCGAGCTGATCGCCATGCTCAGTTCCAGCACGCTTTATGCTGCCATCGATCTCGGCTCCAACAGCTTCCATATGCTGGTGGTGCGCGAGGTGGCCGGCAGCATTCAGACTCTGGCGCGGATCAAGCGCAAAGTGCGCCTGGCGGCCGGGCTGGATCAGAACAATCACCTGTCGCATGAGGCCATGCAGCGCGGCTGGCAGTGTCTTCGGCTGTTCTCCGAACGCCTTCAGGACATTCCGCGCGAGCAAATCCGCGTTGTCGCCACCGCCACGCTGCGTCTGGCGTCCAACGCCGATGAGTTTCTGCAGGCCGCCGAGCACATCCTCGGCTGCCCGATACAGGTGATCAGCGGTGAAGAAGAGGCGCGGCTGATTTATCACGGTGTCGCACACACCACCGGCGGGCCGGATCAGCGGCTGGTCGTCGATATCGGCGGCGGCAGCACCGAGCTGGTCACCGGCACCGGCGCGCAGGCATCGCAGCTGTATAGCCTGTCGATGGGCTGCGTCACCTGGCTGGAACGCTACTTCAGCGATCGCAACCTCGCGCAAGAAAACTTCGAGCGCGCCGAACAGGCCGCGCGCGAAATGGTGCGGCCGATCGCGCCACAGCTGCGCCAGCAGGGTTGGCAGGTTTGCGTTGGCGCTTCCGGCACCGTGCAGGCGCTGCAGGAGATCATGGTGGCGCAAGGCATGGATGAGCGCATCACCCTGGCCAAATTGCGCCAGCTGAAACAGCGCGCCATTCAGTGCGGCAAGCTGGAAGAGCTGGAGATAGAAGGGTTAACGCTGGAGCGCGCGCTGGTGTTTCCAAGCGGCCTGTCCATTCTGCTGGCCATCTTCCAGGAGCTGGGCATCGAGAGCATGATGCTGGCCGGCGGGGCGCTGCGCGAAGGCCTGGTTTACGGCATGCTGCATCTGCCGGTGGAACAGGATATCCGCATTCGCACTATCCGCAACCTGCAACGTCGTTACCTGATCGATACCGAGCAGGCCGAACGCGTCAGCCAGCTCGCCGCCAACTTCTCGCAGCAGGTCGCCAACGAGTGGCAGCTGGATGCGCGATGTCGCGAGCTGTTGCACAGCGCCTGTCTAATCCACGAGCTCGGCCTCAGCGTCGATTTCAAGCAGGCGCCGCAACACGCCGCCTACCTGATTCGTCACCTGGATCTCCCCGGCTTTACCCCGGCGCAGAAAAAACTGCTGGCCACCCTGCTGCAAAACCAGAGCAACCCCCTCGACCTGTCGCTGTTGAACCAGCAAAACGCCCTGCCGCCGCGCACCGCGCAGCGTCTGTGCCGCATTTTGCGCCTGGCGATCATCTTCGCCAGCCGCCGCCGCGACGACACGCTGCCGGCGGTGCGTTTACGCGCCAATCAGGATGATGAACTGACGGTGATCTTGCCGCCAGGCTGGCTGGAACAGCATCCGCTGCGCGCCGAAGCGCTGGAGCAGGAAAGCCACTGGCAGAGTTACGTCCACTGGACGCTGCGGCTGGAAGAGCAACGTTGAAATGACAAGGGCGCGATGAGCGCCCTTTCTTTTTAATTCCCGCCTTTGGCCTTGGCCAGCTGGGCGCGGATGTTGGCCAGATGGCTCTGTCCCTTCTGCATCCGCTCCTGCGGGCTCACCACTTTACGCTCGGTTTCCCATGCCAGATCGTCCTGCGGCAATTCCAGCAGGAAGCGGCTCGGCTCCGGCCGCACCAGCTCGCCATACTGGCGGCGCTCGCGGCACAGGGTGAAAATCAGTTCTTTTTGCGCGCGAGTGATCCCCACATAGGCCAGGCGCCGCTCTTCATCGACATTGTCTTCATCGATGCTGCTCTGGTGCGGCAGCAGGCCCTCTTCCATGCCCACCAGGAACACGTAAGGGAACTCCAGCCCCTTGGAGGCGTGCAGCGTCATCAGCTGCACCTGATCCAATTCTTCTTCGCTTTCACCTCGCTCCATCATGTCGCGCAGGGTGAAGCGGGTCACGACCTGGGTCAGCGTCATCGGCTCGTCCAGATCGTTGCCCTCCAACATCTCCGTCATCCAGCCGAACAGCGTATTGACGTTCTTCATTCGCATTTCGGCGGCCTTCGGGCTGGTCGAGGTTTCAAACAGCCAGCTCTCATAATCCACGCCGCGGATCAGATCGCGCACCGCCGCCACCGGCTCACGCTCCGCCTGCTGGGCGATGCCGCCCAGCCAGTGGGTGAAACGCTGCAGCGATTCCAGCCCGCGCCCGGTCAGGTGCTGGCTCAGCCCCAGATCGAAGCTGGCATGGAACAAACTCTTGTTGCGCTGGTTGGCCCACTCGCCGAGCTTCTGCAGCGTCGCCGGGCCGATCTCGCGCTTGGGAGTATTGACGATACGCAGGAAGGCGCTGTCGTCCTCCGGGTTGGTCAGCACGCGCAGGTAGGCCAGCAAATCCTTGATCTCGGGGCGGGAGAAGAACGACGTACCGCCGGAAATCTTGTACGGGATGCGGTTCTGCATCAGCATCTTTTCAAACACCCGCGACTGATGATTGCCGCGGTACAGAATCGCATAGTCGCCGTAATTGGTCTTTTTCACGAAGTGGTGGGCGATAAGCTCCCCCACCACGCGCTCGGCTTCGTGATCCTCGTTATTGGCGGTCACCACCTTCAGCTCTTCGCCATACCCGAGTTCGGAAAACAGCCGTTTTTCAAACACGTGCGGGTTATTGGCGATCAGGATGTTGGCCGCCTTCAGAATGCGCTCGCTGGAGCGATAATTTTGCTCCAGCTTGATCACCTGCAGCGCCGGGAAATCTTCCTTCAACAGCACCAGGTTCTGCGGCCGCGCGCCGCGCCAGGAGTAGATCGACTGATCGTCGTCGCCCACCACGGTAAAGCGCGCGCGGTTGCCCACCAGCAGCTTCACCAGCTCGTACTGGCTGGTGTTGGTATCCTGATACTCATCCACCAGCAGATAGCGGATGCGCTGCTGCCAGCGTTCGCGCACCTCTTCGTTGCGTTGCAGCAACAGCGTCGGCAACAGGATCAGATCGTCAAAGTCCAGCACGTTGCACGCCCGCATATGGGCGTGGTACAGGCCGTAGCAGTGGGCGAACAGCTTGTCGCGCTCCGAGCGCGCCAGCTCCGCCGCCCGCTGAGGATCGATCAAGTCGTTTTTCCAGTTGGAGATGGTCGAGATCAGCTGCGCCACCAGCGTTTTGTCACTCTCCAACCACTTTTCGGTCAGCTCTTTCAACAGCGCCAGCTGATCCTGGTCGTCGAACAGCGAGAAGTTGGACTTCATTCCCAGCGCCACGTATTCCCGTTTGATGATCTCCAGCCCCAGGGTATGGAAGGTGGAAATCATCAGCCCGCGCGCCTCTTTGCGGCCCAGGGTTTGCGACACGCGCTCTTTCATCTCGCGCGCGGCCTTGTTGGTGAAGGTCACGGCGGCGATATGCCGCGCCTGATAGCCGCAGTGGTGGATCAGGTGAGCTATCTTGTTAGTGATAACGCGCGTCTTGCCGGAACCGGCGCCGGCCAACACCAGGCAGGGCCCGGTAACGAATTCGACGGCTTGTTGTTGGCTGGGGTTTAATCGCATGGTGCTGACTTGCTCGACTGTAAAACGTGGAAGGGAATTGTAGCAGAAAGCGCCGATGAGATTTAGCGGGTATAATCAGCGCAATTTTCGCATCGACAAAGGCATTACCATGGCAAAAACGGCGTGCGCCCTGCACATTCTGGTAGACAATGAAAAGCTGGCCAACGAGCTGCTGGCCAAGCTGAAGCGCGGCGTCAGCTTCGACACGCTGGCGCGCAAATACTCGAGCTGCCCGTCAAAACGCAACGGCGGCTCGCTGGGCGAATTCAACAAGGGCGCGATGGTACCGGCGTTCGACAAAGCGGTGTTCAGCATTCCGCTGCTCAAACCCTACGGCCCGGTCAAAACCCAGTTCGGTTACCACATCATCAAGGTGCTGTACCGCAACTAGGGGGCCTGCGCCCCCTGCTGCAAATTACTGCGCGCTGGCGTCCGTCGCCGGCGCAGCCACCGCGGTGTCGGCCGGTTTGGCTTCTTCCGTCACCACCGCCGGCGCCGGCATCATGATGCCGTCATAGGTTTCCTGCAGCTGCTTCATGCTCATTTCCGGCTCGCCCTTCGGCTGCAACAGCACCAGCGTCGCCTCCTGAGACAGCTGCAGCTTCAGCGCCTGATTCAGCGTCTCCAGCGTCAGGCTGGACAAGAACTCCTGGCGCAGCTTCTGATACAGCTCCGGCGCGATATCCACCACCCCGCTCTGCTGCGAACGCAGGCGCTGGCTCATCAGCACGTCGGTGTCGGTGCGAGCGTAGGTGGCGAACAGCTTGCTCAGCTGATCGTTTTTCTGCGCCAGCAGCGCATCGAATTCCTCTTTCGACAGGCCGTTGTCACGCACGTTGGCCAGCTCGCGGGCGATAAAACCCAGGCTACCGTTCAGGTTGTTGTTCGGCGTATCCAGGTGGATGGCGCACTGCCCGCGCTGGTACTGCACGCGGCAGTCAAAGCCCAGATGCAGGTTCTTCTGGTCGCTTTTTTCCAGCGTTTGCTGGAGATGCCAGAACAGCGCCTCGCGGGCGAGATCGCCACGCCAATAGCGGAGCAGGCTCTGCGAATCGCGAATTGGGTGCCACGGCGAATCCCACATGATCGACAGCGTATCCTGTTTCACCTGCTCGCTGATCAGGCTCACCGGCTGCTGCGGCAGCGGCGTCAGGGTCGGCATCGGGGCCGGGGTTTCACGCTTGCCTTGCAGCGGCGAGAACGCCTTGTTGATCTGCTCGCCCAGGCTGCGGCTGTCGACTTTGCCGACCACGAACAGCGTCATGGCGTCCGGGGTATACCACTGCTGATAGAATTTCTTCAGCTGTTCGAGATTGACCGGCCGTTTCGCCGGCTGCGCCGGATCGTGCGCCAGCAGCGTCGAGCCTTTCAGGCGGTAACGCCACCAGGCGTCTTTGGTATTGGGCGGGAACGTGCCGACCGGATTGATGCTGGAGTTCATCACCGCATGCACCGTATGCTCGTCGATCGCCAGTTTGCCGGTGGTGTCCGCCAGCCAGGCCAGCGCTTCCTTCAGCAGGTCGGGCCGGTTGTTCGGCAAGCTGAGGTTATACATGGTGAAGTCATACGAGATGATAGCCGGCGGCAGCGGTCGCTCGTTATCCACGCTCTGTTGCCACAGGGCGCGCAGCTGCGGCGCGGTGAAGCTTTCGCTACGCGCCAACGCCAGCCGCGGCAGCAAGTGGGCGAAGCCGGTCTGTTGAGAAGACTCCACCAAAGAGCCGGTATTGACGATCAGCCGCAGTTCGACGCGGTCGCTCGGCCGCTGCGGCGTATCGAGAATCTGCCATGAAAACCCGTTGGCCAACGCCCCCTGCTGCCAGGCAGGATCGGGTTGTAGTGCTTCAGCCTGCACGCTGCTACTGGCTGCAGCCAATAGCAGCCCACCAACTATAAGATGAATTCTGGTGCCCTGCATGTGAACCCCTACTTAATGACTATCCAATTTCTTATGCAAATGCGTGTATTCCATTCAATGGAATCATAAAAATACGCCCTGAGTTTCACAGTGGGGCGGAAAGCAGAAAGTGTACCATCGTGTTAGACCGCGCGCCTTTGCGGATGTCACTCATTAGAGTGAAAAATAATGGATAGCGGGGTTTTTAATGCAAGAAATCGTTACGAGGCAGGGATAGAACCTCACCGGCCGCGGCTGCGGCCGGTGATTTACCGCCGATATCAGGCGGAAGGCAGCGTTTTGTCCGCGCCGGCGTTTTTGTTGTTCAGCGTGTCTTTCAGCTGTTGCTCATCCAGCTGATTACACCATTTCGCCACCACCACGGTCGCCACGCCATTGCCCACCAGGTTGGTCAACGCGCGGGCCTCCGACATAAAGCGGTCGATGCCGAGGATCAGCGCCAGGCCGGCCAACGGCAGGTGGCCGACGGCGGAGATGGTGGCGGCCAACACGATAAAGCCGCTGCCGGTCACGCCCGCTGCCCCTTTGGAAGAAAGCAGCAGCACCACCAGCAAGGTAACCTGATGCATGATGTCCATATGGGTGTTGGTCGCCTGCGCGATAAACACCGCGGCCATGGTCAGGTAGATCGAGGTGCCGTCCAGGTTGAAGGAGTACCCGGTCGGGATCACCAGGCCCACCACCGATTTCTTGCAGCCCAGCTTCTCCATTTTATCCAGCATGCGCGGCAGCGCCGACTCGGACGACGATGTCCCCAGCACGATCAGCAGCTCTTCTTTGATGTAGTTGACGAATTTGAAGATGCTGAAGCCGTTGGCGCGGGCGATGCTGCCCAACACCACCACCACGAACAGGATACAGGTGATATAGAAGCACACGATCAGCTGGCCGAGTTGCACCAGCGTGCCGACGCCATATTTACCGATGGTAAACGCCATGGCGCCGAAGGCCCCCAGCGGCGCCAGGCGCATGATCATGTTGATGATGCCGAAAATCACCCGCGAGAAGCTGTCAATCACGTTGAAGATCAGCTGCCCTTTCTCGCCCAGACGATGCAGAGCGAAGCCGAACAGCACCGCGAACAGCAGCACCTGCAGAATGTTGCCGCTGGCGAACGCGCCGATCACGCTGCCGGGGATGATATCCAGCAGGAACGGAATGATGCCCTGCTGCTGCGCCTGCTCGGCATAGACCGCCACCGCTTTGGCGTCCAGCGTGCCGGGATCGACGTTCATGCCGGCGCCCGGTTGCACCAGGTTGACGATCACCAGGCCGATAATCAGCGCAATGGTGCTGACGATTTCAAAATACAGCAGCGCGATGGCGCCGGTGCGCCCCACCGCCTTCATGCTTTCCATACCGGCGATACCGGTCACCACGGTGCAGAAGATCACCGGGGCGATAATCATCTTGATCAGTTTGACGAAGCCATCGCCCAGGGGTTTCATTTGGGCGCCGAGGTCAGGGTAGAAGTGGCCAAGCAGGATACCCAGCGTGATCGCCGTCAGCACCTGAAAATAGAGGCTCTTAAAAATCGTTGTTTTCATATGAACATCCTATGGGGGGAAGACACGCACCAGGCAGCAGTCTAAAAATCCAGCCTGTTCATTGCTTGCGCGGAAAATAACACCCACTTAACAACATGGAAATAATTTGTTGCACCCCAGCCTCGGGGTTGATGTGAATTTAAGAGCTGAAACGCGTCAGTCCGGGTGCAAAGCTGAAAATTGCGTAAGCCTATGTTTGCACTAACGCAAAAGAGGTAGGGAGAGAATGGCGGTTTTCGGACAGGGAAAAGTACCGGAAAGGTCACGCGGCGCTCAAGGCGCCGCGCGGCAAAACTCGGCTTCGAAGGCTTCGCGCGGCAGCGGCCGGGCGAACAGGAACCCTTGCCCGCTGCGAATGCCGTGCCTCAGCAGCCAGTCGCGCTGCTCGGCGTTTTCCACGCCTTCGGCCATCACCGGCAGCGCCAGCACTTCGGAGATCGAACTGACGATGCGTACCATCGCATCGTCGGCCGGCAGCCCCTGAATGAAGCTGCGGTCGATTTTAATCAAATCGATCGGCAGGGATTTCAACCGGTTCAGGTACTCCAGGCTGGAGTAGCCCATGCCGAAGTCGTCCAGCGCGATCGACAGCCCCAGATCGTGCAGCTCGCGCAGCAGCGCCAGCGCGCGGTCGAGATCGTCGATGCGTACCGTCTCGGTGATCTCCAGCAGCAGCTTGCGCGGATCGATCCGATACTGCGCCAGCAGACTTTTCAGATGCGGAACGAACGCCTCGTCCTGCATCTGAATGCCGGAAACGTTGACCGCCAGCGGCAGCGCAATGCCGCGCTGCTGCCAGTCCGCCAGGATACGGCAAGACTCTTCCAGCACCCAGTTGCCGAGGGGCACGATCACGCCCAGCTCTTCCGCAAGCGGGATGACGTCGGCCGGCAGGGTATAGCTGCCGTCGTACTGCTGCCAACGCAACAGCGCTTCGGCGCCGATCACCTCATTGGATTGCATGTCGATCTGCGGCTGCAGGAACAGCGTGAAATGCCGCTGTTCAATGCCGTGCAGGATCTCGCTCTCCTGCGTCAGCCGCTTCTGCGTGCGTTCCGTCAGGCTGGGTTCGAAGAACAGGATCTGATTTTTTCCTTCGCGGTGCGCGGACATCATCGCCGAGGTAGCGCTGCGCAGCAGCTGTTCCGCGCTCTCCTCCTGATTGAGGTAGTGCGCGATGCCGATGCTGGCGTTAGGCCGCAGCGCCAGGCCTTCCAGCGTCAACGGCGCGTTGATCTCCGCCATGATGCGCCGCGCCAGCTGCATGGCGTGGAACGGCCGCTCGATGCCCTTGGCCAGGATGGCGAATTCGGTATTGCTCAGCTGCGCCAGCACGCCGTTTTCGTCGATGCAGCCGCGCAGTTTCTTCGCCAGCGCCAACAGCAGGGCTTCACGCATCGCCGGGCTCATCACGCCGGAGGCCTCATGCAATGTCTCGATGCCGATCACCAGCAGATTAAAACGCTCAGGGCGCAGGCTGGAGGCGATATGCTGTTCCAGCAGCGCGTTCAAGAGCACCGCATTCGGCAGTTCGGTCACCGGGTGACGGGTGCTGAGGCGGCTCATGTCGGCATGCGCCTTGGCCAGCGTCTGTTGATTGCGGTTGTAGTTGCGCACCAGCAGGCCGAGCTCGTCGTCCTGATGCAGCGCCGGCAGCATCAGCTGGTGATAAGGCGCTTCGTCCTGCGAGATGTTTTCCAGCTCTTTGGCCATCGCGCGCAGTGGATGCACCATCAGCCGGTTCATGCACCAGGTGATGGCCACCGACAGGATCAGCGCCAGCAGCAGGTACGTCGACAGCATGGTCGACAAAATGCTGAGGATAAACTGGTACATGCGGAACGAATCGGCCTGCAGCACCAGATAAGCCAGCGGCTGCTGGTTGGCCGGCACCCGCTCCAGCGAATAAAGCGGCACGGAAATTTGGATAGGCAATTCAAACAGCCGGGCGATCAGCGTCGGCACCGGCCGCTCCGGCGGAAAATTGGCATGCAGCGCCTGAAACTCATTCGGCAAGACGATATCCGCCCGGCTCAGAATGCCGACCGGCAACAGCGTGTTCAGCACCTTTTTGGCTTCCGGCACGTCCATGCGCAGCACCGCTTCCGCCAGTGGCTGGCGCACGGAGTGGGCGATATTCTCCAGTTGCTGGGCGTAGTCATCCCTGCGCTGCTGCACAAAGTGGAATAACTGGATCACGATAAAAATGCAGATCGTGACCAGCGCCACGCCGGACACCGTCGCCATCTGCTTAATCGTTAACGAACGCCTGACCCGCAAACCTGCTCTCCGTAAAATCGGGCTGAAACAAAAAAGGGGGCTGACTCTTACCCGCCCCCTCGAACCGGGCTGAGTATACTCGATCATCGGCTGTTTTTATCTGGCTATGCCGCAGGCAGAACCAAGAAAATCGCGGGTTTCAGTCTTTTCCTAAAGCGGACAAACGCAACCCGGACACAGGGTAACAAAACTCCCCGGTGTCCGACACTCCGAATCTTCCCCCTCCCGGCTACTTGAAGTCGGCGTATGGCGTCAGCGGCTGCGGCGGCAAATCGAGATCCCCCTGCCAGCCGGCCAGCGAATAGCGCAGATAAATTAATGCGTGGCTCGGCGTATAGTCTTTCGCCTGCTGGATATCGATGCCGGCGCCGAGCGTCCAGTGCGAACTGAGGCGGCGTTCGACGATCGCCCGCAGGGTATAGCCGACGCCGCTCGAGGAACTGCCGTCCTCGACGGCGAACTTGTCGGGCAGCGAGTCCGGGATCAGGCCCTGCAGCGGATAGCGGCGCTGGCTGTCGGTTTTTGAATGGGACAACGACACCGAACCGCCCAGCTCCCACGACCAGTTCTCGGTGCGCTGGCGGTAGTTGACCGGCAGTGACAGCGACAGATATTGCTGCGGGCTGTAATAGCCGCCCTGTCCCAGCGAATAGCCGCTCAAATCCTTCTGATAGTGCCACAGCATGGTATTGAGCCCGATGCTCAGACGGCGATTGTCTTCGTTGATCAGCTTGTAGTAATAGCCGGCCATCAACCGCTGCCGCTGGTTGTCCGCCACGTTCTTGCCGGTAATCTGGTGCGCGCTGAGATCGGCCCAGACGCCGTTCGCCTCGCCGCGATCGTAGCTGGCGCTCAGGCTGACGCCGGTGGCGCGCACGCCGCCCCAGGTGACGCCGGTATTCGGGTCTTTGGCGCCGCCGAACGCCAGCAGCGAGCTGGAGATTGGCCGCCGCGAAGCCGCCAGCGTCCAGCCGATGTGGTTCCAATCGCCGCTGTAGGCCAGGCCGCCGGTCCAGTCGACCACCTCAAAGCCCATCGGCGTCGTGCCGATGTCGGCGGCCCAGCGATCGTTTTTCCAGCCGGCCGCCACGCTGGTACCGGTGGTTTTCTGGTGTTCATCGCCGCGGCACCCTTGCGTGTGGCAGGTGCCGAAGGTCTCGTAGTATTTGCCGCTGCCGTCGGTCGAGAAGCGGCCGGCATCCAGCTGCACGGTGTCGGTGCGCAAGAAGGCGCGCCCGTCATACAGCGGCATGTCCATCTGCAGCATGGTGTCATGCGCGTTGAAATCGGAAATGCCGCCGGTGCCGCTCGAGCGCCAGTAATCGTGATCGAGCGTGACGTTCACGTCTTGCTGTCGATACAGATCCGCCGCGTCGGAGCGGATGCCGCGTTTCAGCCAGTCGTCGCTCGGATTATTGCGCGTCAAATAGGTGTAACTGTCATTGCCCTGCGGCAGCGTCGGCGTGATGCCGCTGGCCACCATCGCCTGGCGGTAATCCTGCTGCGCCCGCTCAGGCTGTTGCTGAGCCCGCTCCAGCCGGGCGGCGTCACGGTAAACCAGCGCCTTGGTCTGCCCGACGGGCTCCGAAGCCGCCGCCGTTTTCAGTCGGTCGAAGATAGCTTCGGCCTGCTGCGGATCGCCGACCGCCCCCCAGGCGTTGGCGACTCGCCGCTGGCTGTTGAGCGAAGCGTCTTGTGGCTGCGGTTCGGTTTTCAGCCGTTGACGCGCCGCTTCCAGATCCCCCTGCGCCACATAGGCTTCAATCTCGCCCAGTTGCGCATCCGGGTTATTCGGTTCACGCCGTTTCACCCGCTGATAGTCGTCCAGCGCCGCCGCATACTCCCCGCGCGCCAGCGCCCAGTCGGCCAGCAGCAAATCGATGCGCGTGTCCGCCGGCTGCCGGCGCAGATAGGCTTCCGCCGCCGGTTCGTCACCGGCCGCCCGCAGCCGTTCGGCATGATCGATCACCGCCTGCATTTTCAGCCGCTGCGCCAGCTCGCGCATGTTGTCGTTCCACTGCGCAACAGGCAGCGTATTGAGCTGCGCCAGCGCCTGATCGTCGCGATCGCTGCCGGAAAGGTAGAGCGCATAGGCGTAGACCAACTGCGGATTGGCGTGCTGACGCTGCGCCAACTGTCGGAATAAGGCATCCGCCTGCTGCGGCTGCCCGGCCTGGCGCAGCGCCTGGGCGTAGCGGTAGGTCAGCCAGACGTCGTCGGGATCCATCGGCTGGGCGCGGCGATAGATTTCCGCCGCCTGCCGCCACTGCTGTTGCGCCGCCAATGCCTCCGCCTGCTGTTTCAGCATATCGAGCCGCAGTCCGTCGAGGGTGCTGCGCAGTTTGGCCTGCTGGCTGCCTGGCAGCCCATTAAGGTAGGCCAACGCTTTTTCCGGCGACTGCCGTTGATAGATATTCACCAGGCCGCGCAACGCGCTGCCGTTACCGGGATCGCGCCGCAGCGCCTGCCGATAAAACCCTTCCGCTGCGGCGTCATCTTTGCTCACCACCGCCACATCGCCCAGGCCGATGAACGCGTCGCCGTCGCTGTCGTCGAGCTGACGCGCCTGCTGATATTTCTGGCGGGCCAGCGAGAGATTACCGGCCTTCAGCGCCTTGTCGCCCTCATCGATCGCCAGCCAGTAGCCGGTGCTCTTGATCAGGCTTTGCCACTTGCCGCTGTCGTAGCCGTTCTTGTCGGCGGCCAGCGCCTGACGAAACAGCTTCAGCGCCTGCGGGCGATTGCCGGCGCGCGAATAGGCCTGGCCGAGCGCACCCAGCACCTCGGCGTCGTTCGGCGTCGCCGCCAGCGCCTTTTGCAATTCCGGAATAGCCGCCCGGCTGCCGCCTTTATCCACCTGCGCCAGGCCGCGCACCCGCGCCTGATAGGCCGGATCGGCCAACAATTTCTGCTGTCTGGCCAGCTCTTCGCGGGCGCTGGTCGCCTGATCGCCGGTGTCGAACACGCCGAGGAAACGGTTGAGCGCCGCCACGCTTTGCACGCTGACCGGCATCGCTTTGACCTTGTCCAACCACAGGTCGGCGGCATCGCCGCGCCCGGCCGGATCGGCGGCGATCTTCTGCAGCAGTTCATAAGCCTGCGCGTCCTGATTCTGACTGAACAGCATGCGCGCCAGCGACATGCGCAGCGCCACGTTGCCTGAATATTGCTGGTCCAGCGCCTGCAGCTGCTTCAGCGCCTTCGCTTCCTGCCCCGGCAAGCGCGCCACCAGCCGCCAGTATTCCACCGCCAGGTCGAGCGTCGGCGGCTCGCCGTGGAACAGCGCATCGTACTGCGCCTTGGCCTCCGGCAACCGGCCGGCGGTCGCCATCAGGCGCGCCTGCTGCAGCTTTTGCCGGGTTTCCGGCTGGGTCAGCAGCATGTTCATTTGCGCCTGGCGATAGGCGCTGGATTGCGGCGCGAGGGTTTTCAGCTTATCCAGCTGCTGCTGCGCCAGCGCCATGTTGCCCTGCCGCAGCGCCAAACGCATGCGCGCGGCGATCACGTCCGGGTTGTTCGGATCCATCAGCTCGAGCCGGTACAGCGACTGGCGCACCAGATCGTCCTTGTTGCCGGCCTCGCCGATGCGCACCTGCTCCAACAGCCACTGCTCCGGGGCCACGGCCTCCGCGGCGCGCGCCTGCGGCAGCATCGCCAGACTCAGCGGAATCAAATTCAGCCAGTTTATTTTGAAGTTGTGCATTGGCCGTCCCACGAGGGTTGCAATTCACCCTGACGATTAAAGCGATAACGTTGTTGATCCCATCCCTGACCGAATAGCGTCAGCGAGGCGCTGAAATAGGCGTCGTCGCCCGGCGGATGATCGCTGATGCGCTGCCGCTGCACCGCCAGCGCTTCAGCCTGCGTCGCCAGCATCGGTAGCATGGAAGCGGAGAAACCGACCGGGCCGTCGCCGGTCGTTTTGCCGCTGGCGGTATCGGTTTTCTCCGGCGGCACGCCCTGTTTGGCGGTGAGCTGCGCCATCGGCTGGAAGCGTTCAAGCAGCGCCGCCTTGTGCTCATCGTCGTCCGCCAGCATGCCGGCCCACAGATAGACCCGAATGGCGTCGTAACTGCCGACGTTCGGCTTGACGGGGTCCGGCTGCCAGCCGGTACCGACCCGCCACACCACCCAGTCCGGTGAGAAACCGTGCGGCGCGGTGTCCAGCCACAGCCGCTGATTGATCTCGCGCATCGCGCGCCACGGGCCGTTCAGCGCCGCAAAGCGCGCCAACAGCTGCGGCGGCAGATAGCTGGGGTTCAAGCGCCAACGATCTTCCGCCACGAACCCGACCTTGCCCGGCAGCAGCATCAACCCCAGGCCGGGAATGTCGGCCACTTCCTCGCGGCCGATGCGTTGCAGCAGCAGCGTTCCCAGGGTTTGATAACGCCGGCTTTTCCACAGGCGGCCGGCTTCGAGCAGGTTGTATGCTATCCACAGATCGGCGTCCGATGCCGAGTTGGCGTCCAGCACCTTCCACTGCTTGTCGTCGCCTTCGCCCCACAGCCAGGCAGGCAAATGCGCGCTGAGATCGCCCGCCGCCAGGTTGTTCTCCGTCCAGGTCAACAGCCGGTCGAAGGTCGGCCGGTCGTTGGCCACCAGGGCGAAGAACAGGCCGTAACTCTGCCCCTCCGAGGTGGTGATTTTGTTCGGGCTGCTCGGGTCGATCACCCGCCCCTGCGGACTGATGTAGAACTGCTTGTACTGTTGCCAGCCCGGCCACTCGCAGGCCGCCGCCGCGCTGAAGGCGCACAGCAGCAGCATGCCGAGCGACAGGCGTTGCAGCATCGCGTTCACCGCCGTCAATCCCGATCTTCAGGCGCCAGGCGACGCCGGCTGAAGGCCTTCAGGCCGCGCCACAGCATCAGCCCCAGGATCACCACCAGCACCACCGCGATCGCCGCCAGCAGGACCGGATGGGTGGAGAGGGCATACCACAGCCGCTCCCACCACGGCAGGTGGCCAACATAGTAAACATCGCCGACGCGCAGGCTGTTGACCCCCGATTCGCGGATCACCGCCACCGAACCGAACACCGCGGCGCGCTTGCCGCTGTCCAGCAAGGCGTCATTCAGCAACTCATAGCCGCGCGGGCTGTCCGCCAACAGCGCCACGATGCTGCGCTGGTCGTTGAACGGCGACTGCACGCCGATAATCGCCGACATCGCCCCCTCTGAGCTGACGGTCGTTTTACTGTCCGGTTTGGTATCTTCCGCCAGCACTTCTGCGCTGGGCAGCGGCGGTTGGCGCGTCGGCTGTTTCACCCAGCTTTGGGTGGCGTCCACCAACAGGCTGATTTTCTTATCGTCACGCAGCTCCGGCGGGATGGTACCGACCATCAAGATATCGTCGTCGCGATCTTTGGCCTGCGACCAGTCGTCGCTGAGCGTGAAGGCCAGCGCCGGATAGCCGGTTTGCGCACCGATCACCCCCAGCGCATTCAGCAGCGCGCTGACCTGCGCCGGCTGAGGTTTCTGGTTCACCAACACCAGCGTTTGCGACAGATCCGCCAGGCGGCTGAACGGGAAGCCGGCGTTGGCGAAGGCGCGCAGATCCGGCATCGCCATAAAGTGGCGGTAGCCGGAGAAATCGATGGTGGAAGCACCGTCGATCACCGCGTGGTTTTGCGTGAAGGAATACGTTTCGCAGCGCCCTTCGGCGCCGCTGGCCAGCAGCGTGGTGTAGTCGAAGTCAAAGCGCAGCTGGTTGGTGGCCCCCAGACGCAGCGCCGGGATGCTGACGTTCTTGTCGGAATCGAGCAGCCCCTGCGTCAACGGCAGGCGCAGCAGCTGCGCCCCCTGCTCGTGTTCCGGCACCAGCGAGTAAGCCTGCACGAACTGGTTGTTCAGGCTGACGCTTAGCCGTGAACCGTCCTGAATGCGCGGCGCGGTGTAACGGTACTTCAGGTGCATGTCGATGCCGGTGCTGCGGATCAGGAACAGGTCCGGCGGCAGGTTCATGGTCAACGAAATCGGGCCGGGTTCGATGCCGCTGGTCTGCAGCTGTTCGGCGTATTGCTGCAGTTCGGCGAAGGTCATCGGCCGATCGGTGCGCACCCAGTTCGGCGCGTCGTAAGGCTGGCGCGGCGCAAGTTGCTCCACCTTGTCCACCGTTACGTTCTGGCCGCGGAACAGGATGTTGCCCTGCGCGATGCCTTTCACTGCGGTGATCAAATCGTTGTCGTCGCGCCCCTGAATCAGCAGCAGTTTGACGTACGGATTGTCCGGGTGGCTGATCATCTCCACCGTCGGGCCGTTGACCGCCGGGTAATCGCGCAGGAAATCCGGGCGCTGCTGGTTGGTGGCGAACACCACCGCATGCTGCGTCGGCAGCGCATTATACAGCGTCGGGAAAGACTGCCCGCGCCACTGCGCCTTGCTGCCGAACCAGGAGGCCAGGATGCCCGCCGCGCGCTGCTGGGCGAGATCCGGCTGGCCGGCAAACACCATCGGCAGCGTCAGCGGCCGATTATCGCGGCTGTCGAAGAACGGCTCAGGGAAATGCGACAGTTCGTTTTTCACCGGCAGCGTCTGGAAACGCAGCTTCAGCGCGCTGGATTTGCTGACGTCGAGCCACAGCGAGGTGCTGGCCGGGTTTTCGCAAATGTTCTGATAATGACCGACAAACACCAGCCGGACGCGGTTAAAATCGGTGATATAGCGCGGATCGATCGCCATCTGGATGCGATTGGGCTTGCCCAGCTGCTCTTTGGCGATAGTGGTTACGCCCATCAACTCGTCGTTGAGGTAGACCTTGACGTGCGACTCCACCGGGATCAGCGCCGGCGACGGCGTAAACTCCATATCGAGCATCGCCTGCGAAACCACTTCATCGCTGCGCACGCCGAATTCAATCTGCCCATCCGGGCGGGTGCCGCGCAGAATAAAGGTGCCCGGCGGCGGCGCTATCTGCGCGAACGGCAGCGACACGTCGCGCACCGGCGCATTCGGATCCTGCGGCACGGCGAGCGGCGGCGCGTTCGAGGTATCGGCCGGCGCCGCAATCGGCGGCTGTGCCGCCACGGTCGGCGCGGTGGCGGTTTCGGCCTGCGACAGGGTACTGATGCCTAAGGCCAGAGCAGTTAACCAGGTTATTTTTCTCGTCATCGTATCATCATCAATGTTGGAGCCTGTTCACCGGGCGAGTGAGCGGGCGGTTGAACTCGCAGCTAACCCACTGTTTCTTGTTGACCCAAAGTCGGATCCCTGCCGACGCCGCGCGGAATAAACGACACTACCCAGGCGGTCAGCGAAGTGACCCCGACCAGCAGACCGCGCACCAGCGGCGGCGCGTAGTCCGCCATGCGCACATACCCTCGGAAACCCAGCGCCAGCACGTCGCGCAGGCTGTCGATCGGCCGGTCTTCAGGGAACCCGTCCTGCCACAGCGCCCAGGTATCGGCGCGGGCGAAGGTGCACTGAATGAAATCGATATGTTCACAGGTAGAGAGCTCGACCAGGCGCACCCCCACCTTGTTGCCGAAGGCGCGCGTCACCACGCAGGGGAAGCTGTATTCCTGCTGGCCACGTTTGAGCAACAGCGAAACCTTGTCGCCGTCTTTCAACGCATTCTCCACCCGCATCTCGATGCCCACGCCGCCATCGGAGTAATCGCGCAGCGTGCAGGGATACAGATGACCGTCGGCGCGCGCGATCGCCGCCGGCATGGCGATCTCCACGCGGTGCGCCTGGCGCACCTGTTTGGCCTCCACCGCCACCGCCACCGCGCCGCCGAGAATCGTCATGTTGTACAGCACCCACACCAGGCTGATGATCACCGTCATCACCTCGTCCGTCGGGCCATAGGCCAACCGCCAGGCGCCGAACGCCAGCCCGGCCAGATTCAGCACGACCAGGAACATGTAAGGCCGGGTGATCACCCAGTCGACGTGTTCCTCTTCCACCAGGCCGCCTTTGGCGGTGACGTTGAATTTGCCCTTGTGCGGATTGAACAGCGCTACCGTCGTCGGCCGCGCGATATACCAGGCCAGCACCGTTTCATAGATCTCGCTCCAGAACGAATGGCGGTATTTCCCCTGAATGCGCGAGTTGGTCAGGCTGGCGTGGATCATGTGCGGCAGCACATACAGCGCGATCGCCAGCGCCGGCGCAAAAATGATGTAGGCATGCAGCAGCAAAAACGCCAGCGGCGCGGTGAGGAAGATCAGGCGCGGAATGCCCGACAGGAAATGCAGCATGGCGTTGGCATAGCACAGGCGCTGGGCCAGTTTCAGCCCCTTGCCCAGCAGCGGGTTGTCGAGCCGGAAGATCTGCACCATGCCGCGTGCCCAGCGAATGCGCTGGCCGATATGCGCCGACAGGCTTTCGGTCGCCAGCCCGGCGGCCTGCGGAATGCGGATGTAGGCCGAGGTGTGCCCACGCCGGTGCAGACGCAGCGAGGTATGGGCGTCTTCGGTGACGGTTTCCACCGCAATGCCGCCGATCTCGTCGAGCGCGCTGCGGCGCAGGATGGCGCAAGAACCGCAGAAGAAAGTAGCGTCCCACATGTCGTTGCCGTCCTGCACCAGCCCGTAGAACAAAGTGCCTTCGTTAGGCGTCTGGCGGAAGCGGCCGAGGTTGCGCTCGAACGGATCCGGCGAGAAGAAGTGGTGCGGGGTCTGCAGCATCGCCAGCTTTTTGTCTTTGAAGAACCAGCCCATGGTCAGCTGCAGGAAGGAGCGCGTCGGCACGTGGTCGCAGTCGAAAATCGCCACGAATTCGCCGGTGGCCTGCTTCAGCGCATTGTTGATGTTGCCGGCCTTGGCGTGTTCGTGGGTCGGCCTGGCGATGTACTTCACGCCGACTTCGGCAGCGAACGCCCGGAATTCGGGGCGATTACCGTCGTCGAGGATATAGATGTTCACCTTTTCCTTCGGCCAGTCGATACCCAACGCCGCATAGATGGTGGGCTTCACCACCCCGAGGTCTTCGTTGTAGGTCGGCACCATCAGATCGATGGTCGGCCAGGTCGCGCTGTCTTCGGGCAACGGCACCGGCTGGCGGTTAAGCGGCCAAACGGTCTGGAAATAGCCCAGCACCAGCACCACCCAGGCATAGGTCTCCGCCACCAGCAGCAGCAGGCCGCATGTCAGGCTGAGCGGATCGTCCCAGTTCAGCGTGGCGGTATAGCGCCACCACAGGTAGCGGCAGGACACGGTCAGCGACAGGACGATCAGCATCAGCCCCGGCAAGCGCCCCGGCACCCGGCGCACCACCATGGCGATTCCCCACAGCAGCAGAACGAACACGAACTGCGCCGGCAGATCGAACGGCTGCGAAATGCACAGCATGGCGAGGATCGCCGCCAACACCCCGATCAGGATAAACAGCGCGCGCCGCATGCCGCGGCTCATGCGGCCAAGGCGCGCCACCGAGCGCTGCTCCACGCCGGCGTTTTCCAGCCGTTGCGGCAGGCTCTGCAACCAGTCGGCATAGCGCTGCTGCAGGCGGCGCCAGCCGGCGAAATAGTCGCGCTGCACCGGCGCGCGGCCGCTGCGAAACAGCAGCAGCCACAGCCCTTGCAGCAGATAGCGCAGCGCATCCGCCGGACGCGGACGTTCGGCGGACAGGTGCGGGAACCAATAAGCGCGGCCGGCGCGCACGCGTTGCCAGGCCGGCGACTCGAAGCGCAGCAGCAGCCACCCCAACGCCACCAGCAGCGTGGCGAAAAAGGCGGTCAGCGCCGACGCGCCGCTGCGGCGATAGCCGCGATAGCGCGCCTGCACCGCCTGACGCACCGGCGGCACCAGCAGCAGGCTCAGCACCCGACTCATGGCGCAACGCCCGGTTTAAGATTGATCAGACACCAGTTGGCCAGCGTCAGCACTTCATCCGCCGCCAGGCTCTCGGGGCGGTACTCGCCCAACGGCTGCTTGACCGCCATCGCTTCCGCCAACGCTTCATCGCGATGGATCACCACAGGCAGCAGACCGCCCAGGGTTTGCAGCCACAGCTGATGCAGATCCTGCTGCAGCTGGCTGGCGGAGGAGTAGTGATTGACCAGGAAACGACAATCGTTCGGCAGCGTCTGCTGATGGAGCCGAACCTGGCAGTTGGCGTCGGGATTCAACAGCACGAACACGCTGTCGGCAAGCTGCAGCGCCTGTTGCGCCAGCGCGCCGTCCCCGACCGGAACATCCAGCAGGATCCAGCGCTGCGGCTCGCCGGCGATCAGTTGGCGCACATTGTCGCGCCAGCGCTCGGGCTGCTGCTGACATTGACGTTGCACTTCCAGCCGTTCCGCCGCATTCAGGCGGCCAAACGGTAAAAAGTCGAGGTTTTCGCAATAACGCAGCGCGCCTTCCCGCCAGCCGCCGCCGTCATGTTCTGCGCGGGCCCAGCCGCGCGTCAGCTCGAACGGCGTGTTGAAATGCAGACGCAGCAGATTATCCGGCGTGAAATCGATCGCCAGCACCGATTCGCCCAACTGCTGCAACGCCCAGGCGAGCGCCGCCGTGACCGACGTCGTCCCCATTCCACCCCGCAACCCTTGCAGCGCGATCACCGGCATAGATCAATGGCTCCCCGTGGTCTGCGCCAATTCGGCCAACAGAGGCCAACGCGTCATCATTTGCGTTAACCGCTCCTGCCGTGAAATATCGACATAGCTTAATTTCGGCAATGAAAAAGCCTGGCTGAGCGCCTGCAGGTCATCCTGGCTCTCCCCAGGTGCCGCTGCACGAAAATGGGTGGGTGCGTTATTCATTCTTCCGCCTTTGCGAAAATAGGCTATGTTAATTAACTATAGCAACGATACAAAAAGAGAGAGGCAATAAGATGATTCTCAACAAATATTGTTGCAGAGCGTCGGAGATTTGTTATTGCCAGAGTAAAAATGGCTATCTTTAAATATAAACGCCTTTAGTCGGCTTTCAACGAAAGTAGAACACATCCTATGGCGCACTCTTTTTCTCTAGGCATTCGGCAGATTTGGGAAGAGCTGTCGGTGATGCAGGCACCCGGCCTTTATTGGGTGAATATCGATCGGCAAAGCGACGCCGCGTTGCTGTGTCGTCAGGCCATCGCCGCCCAACCGGCTACCCACAAAGTTGCCCTGATCTGCAGCGGCGACAAACCCGATCGCCTATTGGCCGAGCTGGCGTCGCCTGCCCTGCAGAAGCTGCCGCTGTATCAATTGCCGGAGAAAAAAGCCGCGCTGACGCAGCTGAGCGACGATTTGATGCGCGCCCTGCGGCCGCAAAATCGCTTACTGATCCTGCTGGCCCACGCCAACCTGTGGCAAACCTTCACCACCGAAGAACTGCGCGAGTGGACGCGCGCGCTCGCCGCCTGGCTGCGGCGTCAGGAATGCACGTTGCTGATCCTCAGCCACGGCGGCGGTATCAATAAGCTCAAGGGCCAGCTCAGCGCGCAGCACCGCATTCTGAACGGCTTGTCCAGCCTGCAATGGCAGCAGGACAGCGCGCAATACCTGGTGAACTGGTGGAGCACCGAAAACGGCATCAACGCCAATCAGCTGCTGACGCTGTACGCCGCGGAGGGCGGTTGGCAGGGCGAGGATGAAAATAGCCAGCCCTCCCCCACCGCCCTGCGCAGCGACGAAGGCCTGTATCTGGCCGAACGCAGCATTCTGGAAGGCGCGCCGCCGCTGTCCGCCAACTGGCAACTGCTGGAGAGCAACGACGAGCTGGCGCAGCACGGCATGCTGAGACTCTCGGCGACGCTGATTTTCGCCCTGTACCAAAGCGACCAAATCGATCACCTGGCGCACCAGATCCACACCCTGCGCCGCAGCCGCGGCAACGGGATCAAAATCGCGGTGCGCGAAATGAGCGCCAGCCTGCGTTACAGCGACGAACGGCTGCTGCTGGCCTGCGGCGCCAACCTGATCGTGCCGCACGTCGCGCCGCTGTCGCGTTTTCTGACCATGCTTGAGGGCATCCAGGGGCAGCGTTTCTCACGCCATGTGCCCGCCGACATCGATGCGCTGCTGGCCGGTTTGCGCCCGCTGCAGCTGAAAGGCTACATGCGGCCGGAAGCGTTCAGCCAGGCGGTGCTCTCGCTGATGGGCAACACGCTGCTGCCCGAAGACGGCAAGGGCGTGATGGTGGCGCTGCGCCCGGCCACCGGCCTGCGCGCCGAACAGGCGATGACCCTGTGCCACCTGCGGCGTTTCGGCGACGTGATGACCGTGGTGCAGGGGCGACTGGTGCTGTTCCTCTCCACCTGCCGCATCAACGATCTGGATACCGCGCTGAAATTCATCTTTCGCCTGCCGGTGGATGAGGCCTTCAGTAACCGGGTGGTGTGGCACCAGGATGTCGATATCATTTCGGAAATCAAACGCATGGCCCAGGGGCGCTGGCAAATCTCGGCCACCGGCGCCGCCGGTGCCGCGCCGCGTCCGAACGTGGCGGCCAGCGCAGAGCCCACAGAACGGCGCCAGCCGGTCGCCTTCACGCTGCCGCTCAGCCCGCAGGAGGAAAAGCATGCTGAACCTTAACGACATCGTGCAACTGATCCTGCTGTGCGCGCTGATCTTCATTCCGCTGGGCTACGCCTTTCATCGGCGTTTTCCACATTTGCGCCAATACTGGCAAAACCTGTTGTTATCGCCGCGCTATTTGAAATCCGCCGGTTTGTGGGTGCGCACAGGCGCCTCATCTCAGATTAAACGTGATAAGAAGCAGCCATGAATTCAAACTCGAATACGCAATCCGATAACGCACTGTGGCGCTACTGGCGCGGGCTGGGCGGCTGGAACCTCTACTTTCTGGCCAAATTCGCCCTGCTGTGGTTCGGCTATCTGAACTTCCATGCGCTGCCGAACCTGGTGTTCATGGCGTTTCTACTGATGCCGATCCCCTCGCAACGCCTGCACCGCTGGCGCCATTACCTTGCCATCCCGATCGGCATCGCGCTGTTCTATCACGACACCTGGCTGCCGGGCATCAACAGCATTCTCAGCCAGGGCTCGCAGTTGACCGGCTTCAGCGCCCAGTATCTGCTGGAGCTGGTCAACCGCTTCATCAACTGGCAGATGGTCGGCGCCGCCTTCGTGCTGCTTATCGCCTACCTGTTCGTTGCCCAGTGGGTGCGCGTCACGGTGTTCACCGTAGCGGCGCTGGTGTGGCTCAATATCGTCAACATCGCCGGGCCGGCGGTCTCACTGCTGCCCGCCACCTCCACGGCCTCAAGCGGCAGTGCCAATGCACCGGCCACCTCTGCGCCGGCGGCCGGGGACGCCGCGCCGGCAGACAGCCTGCCGCCGACCAGCGCCAACCTGACGGCCTACCTGAATCAGTTCTACGAGCGGGAAAAAGGCCGTGCCACCGCGTTCCCGGCCACCTTGCCCGCCGACGCCCAGCCGTTCGATCTGCTGGTGATCAACATCTGTTCGCTGGCCTGGGCCGATATGGAGGCGGTCAATCTGCAGAATCATCCGCTGTGGTCGAAAATGGACATCATGTTCGACAGTTTCAACTCAGCCACCGCCTACAGCGGCCCGGCAGCCATCCGCTTGCTGCGCGCCAGCTGCGGCCAGCTTTCGCATCACGATCTGTATCAGCCGGTGAACCAGCAGTGTTACCTGTTCGACAATCTGGCGAAGCTCGGCTTCAAGGAACAGCTGATGCTCGATCACTCCGGGGTATTCGGCAACTTCCTGAAAGAGCTGCGCGAACAGGGCGACATGCAGGCGCCGCTGATGTCGCAGGCCGGCATCGGCAACGAGCTGACATCGTTCGACGGCGAGCCGATTTATAACGATCTCGAATTGCTGAGCCGCTGGCTGGATCAGCAGCAAAAAGGCGGCGACGGCCGCACCGCCACCTTCTTCAACATCATTCCGCTGCACGACGGCAACCGCTTTGTCGGCTCCAACAAGAGCGCCGACTACCAGCCGCGCGCGCAGAAGCTGTTCGATCAGCTGAACACCTTCCTCGACCAGCTGGAGAAATCCGGCCGCAAAGTGGTGGTGGTGATCGTGCCTGAACACGGCGCGGCGTTGGTGGGCGACAAGATGCAGATGTCCGGCCTGCGCGACATTCCCAGCCCGAACATTACCCATACGCCGGTCGGCATCAAACTGGTTGGCATGAAGGCGCCGCATCAGGGCAGCCCGCTGCAGATCAAAACGCCGAGCAGCTATCTGGCGCTGTCTGAACTGGTGTCGCGCCTGGTGGACGGCAAAGTCTTCAGCGAATCCAGCGTCGACTGGCAGGCGCTGACGCAGGGGCTGCCGCAGACCCCGGTCATCTCCGAAAACGACAACGCTATCGTGATGCAGTATCAGGGCAAGCCCTACATTCGCCTGAACGGCGGCGACTGGGTGCCCTATCCGCAATAAGTACGGCCTCAGCAACTCAAAGCACGCCGGCGGCGTGCTTTTTTATTTGGTTTTTATAATAAAAATAGTTAAACCGATCGACCGACAAAATGTTATTAACAACAAACCGTTAAATTCTATTATCCGATAATTATTGCCATGCGAAGATTCTTAAAAAAATAACCACCACTCGACTTACAGCAAGAAAGTCGTTAAATCGCGGGTGATGAAGATAGTTTAATGATTAACCCGTTGATTAAATAATAAAAAACGCCGGCGTTATGCCGGCGTGGGTTTACGCAGTGACCTCAGGCGCCTTACGTTCCCGGATGTTCATCCTGATCGACCGCAAAACAGGCTACCATCTGCTCACCGTACTGTTTGAGCTGAGGCTGCAGCTGCACGCAGGTGCCAAAGGCGCGGCGGCAGCGGGCGTTGAACGCACAGCCCGGCGGCGGGTTCATCGGGCTGGGCAGTTCGCCGGTCAGCTTGATGCGCTCGCGGCGCATATCCGGGTTCAACCGCGGCGTCGCCGACAGCAACGCCTGGGTGTACGGATGGCGCGGGTTGTTGAAGATCGCCTCTTTACTGCCCTTTTCCACGCAGCGGCCGAGGTACATCACCATCACCTCGTCGGCGATGTGTTCCACCACCGACAGATCGTGCGAAATGAACACATAGGACAGCCCCAGCTCCTGCTGCAGATCCATCATCAGGTTCAGCACCTGAGCGCGCACCGACACGTCCAGCGCCGACACCGGCTCATCGGCGATCACCACGTCCGGGTTCAGCATCAGCCCGCGGGCGATGGCGATACGCTGACGCTGGCCGCCGGAAAACATGTGCGGGTAACGGTCGTAATGCTCGGTTTTCAGGCCGACCTTCGCCATCATCTCCAGCGCTTTTTCCCGCCGCTCGGCGGCGCTGAGGGGCGTGTTGATCAACAGCGGCTCCTCGAGGATCTGCCCGACCTTCTTGCGCGGGTTGAGCGATCCGTAAGGATTCTGGAACACGATTTGGATCTTCTGGCGGCGCAGCTTCTCGGCGGAAACGTCCGGCTTCAGCAGATCCTGCCCCTGGTAATACAGCTCGCCGCCGGTCGGCACTTCGATCATCGTCAGCAGGCGGCCGAGCGTCGATTTGCCGCAGCCCGACTCGCCGACCACCGCCAGCGTTTTGCCGCGCTCCAGGGTGAAGGAGACGCCATCCAGCGCCTTGACCAGCCGCTCCGGCGCGAACAGGCCCTTTTTCACCGGGTAATGCTTCTTCAGGTCGATCGCCTGCAGTAAAGGTTGATTCTGGCTCATACGGTCGGCCTCCCCGCATCATCCAGCGGTGTGTGACATTTAACCTGACGGCCGGGAATGCTGCGCAGTTCCGGCTCCTCGTTACGGCAGCGCTCGTTGGCGTAGGGACAACGCGGATTGAGCAGGCAGCCGGTCGGGCGATCGTATTTGCCCGGCACCACGCCCGGCAGCGAAGCCAGCCGCGCCTTGTCGGCGGCGAACTCCGGCAGCGCGCGCAGCAGCGCCTGGGTATAAGGGTGACGCGGAGCACGGAAAATCTCCGCCGCCTTGCCGGATTCCACCACCTGGCCGGCGTACATCACGATGATGTGATGCGCCGCTTCCGCCACCAGCGCCAGATCGTGGGTGATCAGCACCAGCGCCATATTCTCGCGTTGTTGCAGATCCAGCAGCAGTTCGATGATCTGCGCCTGGATGGTCACGTCGAGCGCGGTCGTCGGCTCATCGGCGATCAGCAGCTTCGGCCGACAGGCGATGGCCATGGCGATCATCACGCGCTGGCTCATACCGCCGGAAAGTTGGTGCGGGTACACGTCCAGCCGCGAGGCCGGATCGGGGATACCCACCTGCGTCAGCAGGTCGATGGCGCGCTGGCGACGGGTGCGGCGGTTGCCGCCCTGATGCACCTTCAGCGCTTCCATGATTTGATAGCCGACGGTGTAGCACGGGTTCAGGCTGGTCATCGGATCCTGGAAGATCATCGCCACTTCGGAGCCCACCAGCTGGCGGCGCTCTTTTTCGGAGATCTTGCGCAAATCCTGGCCGTTGAACTCCAGCTTGTCGGCCATCACCTTGCCGGGAAAATCGATCAGGCCCATGATCGCCAGCGAGCTGACGGATTTGCCGGAGCCGGATTCACCGACGATGCCGACCACCTGGCCTTGATCCACGCTGTAACTGATGCGGTCCACTGCGCGGAACGGGGTGCCTTCGTCACCGAAGTGCACCGAAAGCTTGTCTACATTCAATAACGCCATCTCTCTCGTCCTCTGTTACTGCTTGAGTTTGGGGTCGAGAGCATCACGCAAGCCGTCCCCCATCAGGTTAAATGCCAGAACCGTCAGCAGGATCGCCAGACCGGGGAAGGTCACGACCCACCAGGCGCTTTGCGCGAACTGCAGCACGTCGGAGAGCATGGTGCCCCACTCCGGCGTCGGCGGTTGCGCGCCCATGCCCAGGAAGCCGAGAGCGGCCATGTCCAGAATGGCGTTCGAGAAACCGAGAGAAGCCTGAACGATCAAAGGCGCCAGGCAGTTAGGCAGAATATTGACGAACATCTGGCGCAGCGCGCCGGCGCCCGCCACCCGCGAGGCGGTGACGTAATCGCGGTTCACTTCCGCCAGCACCGCCGCGCGCGTCAGACGCACATAGTGCGGCAGGGCGACGAAGGTGAGCGCCAACGAGGCGTTGACGATCGACGGCCCGAAGACCGCCACCAGCACCAGCGCCAGCAGCAGGCTCGGCAGGGCCAGCATGATGTCGACGACGCGCATGATCACCGCGTCCACCGCGCCGCCGAAGTAACCGGCCAGCAGGCCGAGCACCACGCCCATGATCAGCGACAGCACCACCACCAGACAGCCGACCAGCAGCGACAGGCGCGCGCCGTACATCAGGCGCGACAGCACGTCGCGGCCGACGTCGTCAGTGCCGAGAATGTATTGCCAGCTGCCGCCCTCTTGCCACACCGGCGGCTTGAGCAGCGCGTCGCGGAACTGGTCCGCCGGCGCATGCGGCGCCAGCACCCCGGCACCGAGCGCGATCACCAGCATCAGAACGATATACACCAGGCCGACCACGGCCCCTTTATTGCGCTTGAAATAGTGCCAGAACTCCTGGAACGGGGTCATCGGCTTCGGCGCACCTTTAACTGCAGACTCAGTAACTTGAGACATGAGAGCGCCCCTTATTTCTTGTGGCGAATACGCGGGTTGACCACGCCGTAGAGCACGTCTACCAGCAGGTTAACCAGAATGATCATACAGGCGACCAGCAACACCCCGCCCTGCACCACCGGGTAATCGCGGCGCTGCAGCGCGTCGATCAGCCAGCGGCCGAGCCCCGGCCAGGAGAAGATGGTTTCAGTCAGAATGGCGCCGGCCAGCATGGTGCCGACCTGCAGCCCAATCACCGTCACCACCGGCAGCAGCGCGTTGCGCAGCGCGTGAACGACGATCACCCGCATGCGGCTCACGCCCTTGGCGCGCGCGGTGCGGATATAGTCTTCGCCCAGCACTTCCAGCATCGAGGAGCGGGTCATGCGCACGATCACCGCCAGCGGGATAGTGCCCAGCACAATGGCCGGCAGGATCATATGCATCACGGCATCGATAAAGTCGCCCGGCTCGCCCCAGATCAGGGTGTCTATCAGCATGAAGCCGGTCAGCGGATGGCTGTCGTCGAGGAATACCGTGTCGCTGATGCGCCCCGACACCGGCGTCAGGTTAAGCTGCACCGACACCAGCATGATCAGCATCATGCCCCACCAGAAAATTGGCATCGAATAGCCGGTCAGCGAGATGCCCACCGCGGTGTGATCGAAGACCGAACCGCGTTTGACCGCCGCCAGCACCCCGACCGGGATGCCCACCAGCACCGCGAACAGCATCGCGCAGAAACCCAGCTCCAGCGTAGCCTGGAAGCGCGGAACGAACTCGCTCCAGACGGAGATGCGGCTTTTGAGTGAGGTGCCCAAATCGCCGTGCAGCACGTTGGACACGTAGGAGAAATATTGTTGATAAAGCGGCTTGTCCAGCCCCATTTCCGCCATCAGCTGCGCGTGGCGCTCGGCGGAGATACCGCGTTCCCCGGCCATGATGGTCACCGGGTCGCCGGGGATCATATGGACGAATGCAAAAGTCAGCAACGTAATGCCGATAAACGTTGGGATAACTAACCCCAAACGTCGGAGTATGAACTGCAACATATCCCGAACTCTCTGTATCAATGCCCGGCAGCTCATCGTCCGCCAGGCTTATTAACGCTCACATGCCTTTGAACGATTCGACGGCCATACGCCGGAGACTGGTCAGCAGAGGCGCAAACCTGTTGCGCCCCTGCAAGTCCATTCGTGCGTCTCCGGTAAAGCGGTCGAAATCAGTCTACAGAGACATTCTCGAAGTGATGCTTACCGAGCGGATCCACGACGTAGCCTTTCACTTCCTTACGCACAGGCTCATACACGGTGGAGTGTGCGACAATCAGCGCCGGAGCCTGATCGTGCATCACCACCTGCGCCTGTTTGTACAGTTCGATACGCTTGTCGTGGTTGGATTCGGCGCGCGCCGGTTGAATCAGATCTTCAAACGGCTTGTAGCACCAGCGGGAGTAGTTGGAGCCGTCTTTCGCCGCCGCGCAGCTGAACAGCGTGGCGAAGAAGTTGTCCGGATCCCCGTTGTCGCCGGTCCAGCCCATCATCACCGTCTGGTGCTCGCCCGCTTTGGCGCGCTTGAGGTATTCACCCCACTCATAGGTCACGATTTTGGCTTTCACGCCGATCTTGGCCCAGTCGGCCTGGATCATTTCCGCCATGCGGCGCGCGTTCGGGTTGTAAGGACGCTGTACCGGCATCGCCCACAGATCGATGCTGAAACCGTCGGCCATGCCCGCTTCTTTCAGCAGCTCTTTCGCCTTGGCCGGATCGTAAGCGTAATCCTGCACCGCGTCGTTATAGCCCCACATGGTCGGCGGGATCAGGTTCTTGGCCGCCTGGCCCGCGCCCTGATAGACCGCATCGATGATCGCCTGCTTGTTGACCGCCATGGTCAACGCCTGACGTACCTTCAGGTTATCCAGCGGCTTTTTCTCGACGTTGAACGACAGGTAGCCCACGTTCAGGCCCGGCTGTTCCATCAGGTTGATGGACTTGTCCTGCTTCATGCGGGCGATATCGGCCGGGTTCGGATACGGCATCACCTGGCATTCGTTTTTCTGCAGTTTGGCGTAACGCACGGAGGCGTCAGGCGTGATGGAGAACACCAGGCGATCGATCTTCGGCTTGGTGCCCCAGAAACCGTCGAACGCCTTGTACAGGATCTTGGAGTCTTTCTGGTATTGCAGCAGCTGGAATGGGCCGGTGCCGATCGGATTCAGGTCGACTTTCTCCGGCGTGCCGGCTTTCATCATCACGTCAGCGTATTCGGCGGACAGGATGGACGCGAAGTCCATGCCCAGGTCAGCCAGGAACGGTGCCTCCGGGCGATTCAGCACGAAGCGCACCGTGTTGTCGTCGACTTTTTCGATCTTGGCGATCAGCTTAGGCATGTCCATGCCTTCGAAGTATTCGTAACTGCCGCCGGACACCTTGTGATAGGCGTTGTTGGCATCCAACTGGCGCTCAAAGGAGAACACCACGTCGTCGGCGTTGAAATCGCGCGTCGGCTTGAAATCTTTGCTGCTCTGCCACTTCACGCCTTTGCGCAGGTGGAAGGTGTAGGTTTTGCCGTCTTCGCTGACGTCCCACTTCTCCGCCAGACCTGGCTGCAGTTCGGTGGTGCCGATTTTGAATTCGACCAGACGGTTGTAGATCGGTACCGAGCTGGCGTCGTAGGTGGTGCCGGAGGTGAACAGCTGCGGGTTGAACCCTTCCGGGGAACCTTCAGAACAGTAAACCAACGTCTTGGCCTGTACGCTGGCCGCCACGGTCAGCGCGATCAGCCCAATGCCGAATTTCAGAACCCCCGATTTACCCAAGGAACGTGTCATCGTTAGTGCTCCATTGTGTGATGTGATGTGTGTAATTGCCGCCAGACCTGTATTTTTTATTGCGTGGTCTGTGCGGTCGGCGCCCGAAGGCAGAAGGTATGAGAGGAGAGAATGCCGGATGGAACGCATCGCGGCGGGGACGTCTGAGCGCGTGGAATTCACTCAAACAACTCTCGCTCTTATCCCTGAGGCTATCAAGTTGCCAACTGTTTGGGGTGTCGTCAATATAACCAGTGGGGATTTACGCAGACTGTGAGAAACAGCAAACAAACATAAAAAAAACCTTTTGTTAACAGTTCCAGCATGAAAATTTATGCTAAGCGGTCATTTTTAGCGCATTGGTCTGACCCCCACAAACTTACTGGTTTTTAACTCCGTTAAAAAACGCCAAAACTTTGTTGCTGAATGATGAATATCTGAACGGTTATTTTTGTGATCGCCGTTAAAGACAGAAGGAAATGCTGAAGGATTACCCAAAAGGGTGAGTCCGATGACCGCGTTTTGCTCGGGGCAGAGCCACAATCTGTGCGGCGTAAAAAAACTTTCGGCGGCGAAAAAGCCGGGGGCGAAAGGATATCCCCCGGCAACGCACTGCAACCGATTATTGAACGCCGGCGCTGTTGCCCAGGCTGGCGTTCATGCTGTTGAGAATATCGCCGTTATCCGCGTCGATCTCCCAGGAGAACAGGCCGCCCAACTGCTTATCCAGCACGTACTTACCTTTGGCCTGCACCGAGCGGGCATCGTCGAAGGTGATCAGATCGCCGGTGGAAGGCTTGAACACGTATGGCGCTTCCGCCGTAGCGTCGTAGGTGTACTGCCACTCGCCGCTCATGAACTGGCTGGCGATTTGGCGATAATCCACGATGCCGTTCTCCCAGGTGCCTTTGACCGGCCCGGTGGCGGTGCCGGTGAACGGAATATTGTTCTGGTAGCCGTTCACCCCGGTCCAGCCGCGGCCATACATGGCGGTGCCGACCACGATCTTGCCCGGCGTGACGCCCTGCGCCAGCAGCGCATTGACGCCGTTCACCGTGGTGTAAGCGGTGTCCGGCTTCCAGGCCGGCGCATTCAGCGCGGTCTGATGCCCCAGATTCTTCAGATCGAAGGCGCCGTAGAAGTCGTAGCTCATCAGGAAAATGTGATCCATCGAGTTCTGCGCGACGTTGTACGCCACCTTGTCGATCTTGTCCTTGCCGGCGCTGATGGCGGAGGTCAGCTCATACTTGCGGCCGGTTTCCGCCGACAGCTGATCCAGCATCGCCCGCAGCTCTTTCATCAGCAGCACATAGGTTTCCCCGTCCTGCGGGCTGCCCAGGTTCGGGTTGGCGCCTTTGCCACCGGGGAATTCCCAGTCGATATCCACGCCGTCGAAGAACTTCCAGGTCTGCAGGAACTCTTTCACCGAGCCGACGAAACGATCGCGCTTCACCTTGTCGCCCATGAAGAAGAACGGGTCAGACAGCGTCCAGCCGCCGATCGACGGCAGGATTTTCAGATCGGGACGCGCCTGCTTCAGCGCCATCAGTTGGCCGAAGTTGCCCTTGTAGGGGTCATCCCAGGCGGTGACGCCCTTCTGCGCTTTTTGCAGCGCGGCGAACGGATCGTGGATAGAGACTTTGAAGTCCTCACGCCCCTGGCAGGAGCGCTGCAGCGCCTGGAAGCTGCCTTCAATCTCTTTCAGGCTGTCGTTGATGCCGTTGCCGCCGCAGATCGGGATAAAGCCGTACAGCAGGTGGGTCAGGTTCTGCGCCGGGATCTTGTCGACGGTGAAATTGCGCCCGTAAACGCCCCACTCGACGAAATAAGAACCGACCACTTTGCCGGAGTTCTGTTTATAAGGTTTATTCTTTTCCAACAGCGGCTCTTTCAACGGCGCCAAATGACTGCCGTCGGTGTCGGCCACCACAATTTCGGTGGCGTCGCTGGCGGTGCAGCCGTCGGCATTGCACAATGCCACCTGCATTTGATAACGGCCGCCTTTATTGACTTTAAAATTCGCCGTACCGGAAGAACCGGTTGAAGGGCCGCTCCACGCCTCTTTGCCATTTAATAAAATCTTGGCCGTCGTGCCCGCGTCGCCATTCCATAAATTCCAGGAGACCGAAACGTCGGCGGCATTTTTTACCTTCACCAGATTATTATAAGCGGTGGCCGCCTGATCGACTTCGACGATGGCGAACTTGGTGTTACCCCAGGCGATGGTCGGCTTGCCCGGCGCGGCGGCCTGCGCCGCGGAACACAGCGTACTGCCGATCAACAGCGCCAACAGCGGTTTATTAAATTTGCGCATAACTGATTCCTTTATTCCGAGAGGATAAACATAAAGAGTTAATCGTCGCGATGCATTGCCGAAGCGAAAAAATTCCGCAATAATCCACGAAGATTAAAATCAATAAATAGCAACAGCGTCTTACCACGTGGCGAAATAATCATTCCCACCGCGTACATTCAGACTATAAATAAAAAAGGCGTGAAAACAAGAGCGCTATCAACTGGGTTTTATTCAGCAAGTGTGAATTTATTTTAATATAAATAAAAGAAAGCACGACAAATAAGGATAGTGAATTTTTTATTAAGGAAAGATAAATATTTATCAGGATTACACCACACTCTGCAGTCAGGGTGTTGTCATTATTGACAACGCCCTGACTGTGTTGGTACTGTGAACAACACTTAAGGAAAGAGCATGCCTTCGCAGCTAATTTACCAAGACAGGATCCCCCTGGCACCTGCCGCATTTGCACAGCTCGTCATTTGGCGGGTAGAGCCGCCCGTCAGGGCCAGCGGCCACTGTTATAAATACCGATTTGCCTATGTAAAAGACGGCATTTGTCGACTGCGGTATGACAATGAAGCGGGCAAAGGCGATCACAAACATATCGATGGCAAAGAAGAGCCGCTTAATTTCACGACCATTGATGCCTTGCTCGACAGTTTCTGGCGCGAGGTTATGCAGCTTACAGAGGAGTCATGATGAACACAGTCACCATTCGGGTCGCTTCAGTCGAAGAAATGAAACTCGCACTGAAGGAAGCCGCAACAGGCCAGCAAAGCGCTCAAGGGCATTACATCACATTCCTGGATTGGGAGCGGCTGTGGAAAACCTTATCACCCAAGAAAATGCATATCTTGCATACCATGACCGGCGCCGGCGAACTTTCCATTCGGGAAGTTGCACGCCGAGTGAAACGTGATGTGAAAGCGGTGCATACCGATCTGCAGGCGCTGTTAGGCTGCGGCATCGTCGATAAAGGTGAACAAGGCGTGATTTTCCCCTATGACGAAATCCATTTTGACTTCGTTGTAGGCAAAGCCGCCTAAACTGCAGGCGAAAAAAAACCTGCTTTAAAAGCAGGTTTTTCGAATGGTGGTCGGCGAGAGAGGATTACGCGCATCCTTGATGCGCGCCCTGCGGGCCGTTGCTGAAGCAACGTTGTCTCGCTTCGCGAGGCTCGAACCTCCTGCGGAGGTACTCATCCTCATAAACTGCAGGCGAAAAAAAACCTGCTTTAAAAAGCAGGTTTTTCGAATGGTGGTCGGCGAGAGAGGATTCGAACCTCCGACCCACTGGTCCCAAACCAGTTGCGCTACCAAGCTGCGCTACTCGCCGATGCGGGGCGCATCTTACTGCTGGCGGTTATAGGCGTCAATCACTTTTTTGCCCCCGTATTTCAAGTGGTGATAAAAGCGCCATAATGCGCTGCACCGGGGGTTGCGCAGCGCAGGATGCTCAGGCTTTGGCGGTTTTCAGCGCCGGCGTCTGCGCACGCAGGAACGGCAGCAGGAACAGCGCCGACAGGCAGGCGGCGATGGAAATCACCACGAAGAAGCCGTTCCAATGCCAGATTTCCATCACCCGCGCAATCGGATAGCCAGACAGCGCCGCGCCCAGGTAGGCGAACAGGCCGACGAAACCGGTCGCCGCGCCCGCCGCATCCTTGTGCGAGCACTCCGCCGCCGCCATGCCGATCAGCATCTGCGGGCCGAAGATGAAGAAGCCGATGGCGAAGAAGCAGCAGGCCTGCAGCAGGTAGGTGACGCCCGGCATCAGCCACAGCGCGGCTACCGACAGGAAGATACCGATAGCGAAGATCAGGTTCATCGGGCCGCGGTTGCCGCGGAACAGCTTGTCGGAACCCCAACCGGCCACCAGCGAACCGATAAAGCCGCCCACTTCAAACAGCGAGATAGCCGAGTTGGCGGTCATCAGCGAATAACCTTTTTCCTGCGTCAGATAGAGGTTGCCCCAGTCGTTGATCGCGGTACGCACGATGTACACCAGTACGTAAGAGACCGCCAGCAGCCAGATGTACTTGTTGGTCAGCACGTAGCGCTTGATGATCTCGCGATTGCTCAGCCCCTGACCTTCCGACTCCTGCACCAGCTCCATGGCGTCGTTGCGCCATTTGCCGACGCTCGGCAGCCCCATGCTGGTCGGCTTGTCGCGCAGGCGCCAGCACATCAGCAGGCCCAGCACCACGCCGATGATGCCGGGAATGATCATGCCGTAACGCCAACTGAAGTGCAGCGAGATAAAGCCCACCAGCAGCGGGATCAGCGCGCCGCCGACGTTGTGCGACGTGTTCCAGATCGCCCACCAACTGCCGCGCTCGGAGCGCGAATACCAGCTGGTGAGGATTTTGGAGCACGGCGGCCAGCCCCAGCCCTGGAAGAAGGCGTTGAGGATCCACAGCGTGCCCAGCATCATCAATGACGAGCTGAGGCCAAAGAAGATATTCAGCACCCCGGTCATGATCAGGCCCAGGCCCATAAAGTAACGCGGGTTGGAACGATCGCTGATCATGCCGGAAATGAATTTCGAGCAGCCGTAGGTGATGTAGAACAGCGTGCCGAGAATGCCGACGTCGGACATCGTCAGGCCCAGATCGCTCAGCATCGCCGGCATGATGAAGTTGAAGCTTTTGCGCGTGAAGTAAAACGCGGCGTAGCCGATGTACATGGTGCACATCAGCTGGATGCGCCAGTATTTGTAGCTGGCGTCGATCTGCCGTTGATCGGTGACCTGCGGCGCGTCCGGGCGGCTTTTAAGGAAAGACCACATGTGGAACCTCAGAGGATTGAATAAAGTGCCGCTATGATGCTCCTCGCGCGCGCGCGGAGCTTACGCCGGATTCCCGACGCGGCTAGGAGTTTTTCCTAGTTTTGTGCCTGCGCCGGCGAAACTGTGGGCAAGATCACACTCAAACAGGCGCCCCGTTCAGAGGTGAGCCGCAGGCTGCCGCCGAGGGCGCTGATGCGCTCCTGCATACCGCGCAGGCCGTATCCCGGCTGATGGTTATCCGCTGCAAAACCCACGCCGTTGTCACGGATGGTCAGGGCGATCTGCGGCGCGGCGCCTTTGCGCGGTTGCAGGCGCGCGTCCAACTCCAGGCGGCTGGCGCCGGCGTGGCGGCACACATTGGTCACGCCTTCCTGGCACACCCGATACAGCGTGATTTTCAGCGTTTCATCCAGCAGTTCGTCCGGTACCTGCCACTGCATGCTGCTCACCAGCGACGCGTCCTGCGGCAGCGACTCCCGCAGCATCGCCGCCACCGCCGCCGACAGCGGCAGGTTGTTCAGCGCCGCCGGCCACAGCTGGGTCAGCACATCGTGCACCCCGTCGTAGACCCGCAGCGCCAACGCATCGATGGCGTCGGCGCAGCCGATCACCGCCGGCTCCGGCGCCAGGCGCTTGACGATGCTGGCCTGAGTGCGAATAACGGTGATGGTCTGCCCCACTTCATCGTGCAGCTCGCGCGCCACCTCACGCCGGGTTTGTTCCTCCGCCGTCACCAGCGCCCGCGCCAGCTGCCGATTCTCTTCCAGCCTCAGCCTCAGTTGCTGATTCAGCTCGCGCTGGCGCTGAATGCCGGCCCCCAGCAGCAACCCGGTCAGGCTTTGGGCCAGCAACGACAACAGCAGATCGCGGTGCGACTCCGGCTGCGGCGGCTCGTTGACCATCAGCGCCACGCCGTTGAGCAGCGTCGCCAACAGCGCCCCCTGCCAGCCGTAGCGGTAAGACATGAACACGATTGGGATCGCCAGGCAGAAAGGCGCGAAACGGCGCAGCTCGGCGGCGTTAACCTGCTGCTGCAGCCAGATGCTGAACGCAAACAGCAGCAGATAGCTGGCCAGGTGACCCAGGCGCAACTCCACCGGTTTGTGGATCAGCCCCGGCTCCAGCGGCACCCAGATTTGGCGCGCCAGATAGTGCCACAGCAGCAGGCAGGTCGGCGCGATGGTGAAACCGCCGGTCAGGCCGAGCAGCAGCGCACGGGCGCCCTCGCCGCTCACCAGTTGCCACACCAGCGCCTGCAATAAAGCGGCAGCGGCCACCACCGCGCCCTGCAACAGCGGCCAGCGCCATTCACTGTCGCTCTGCTGATGGCGCAGCAACCACGGCGAGGCCAGCAGGCTGAGCAGCACCGTCAATACCAGCACCGCCACCGATGCCCACAGCGCCGGGCCATAGCCGAACTGATCCGCCAGCAGCGCCATCAGCAGCAGGTCAGCCAGCAGGATCCCCGGCCAGAAACGGTACGGGCTCTGCAGCAGAATGCCCATGCGCAGGCCGAACGGGAACAGCAACAGCGCCTGCCAGGGCGGATCGATCAGTGCGGTGCCGATGCCCCACAGGCAAAACGCGCTGGCGGCATAGATGAAAAACAGCGCCAGCTGGGTGATCAGGCGCTGCGTCACAGATTCAACATCCGTCTGGCCAGCTCGACGTTGTTATTGATGCCCAGTTTGGCAAACAGGTTGGCGCGATGCACATGCACCGTCTTCGGCGACAGCCCCAGCACGGCGGCAATCTCGCGCACCTCCTGCCCCTGCGCCAACAGCAGCGCGATCTCGCGCTCGCGGCGGGTGAGCGGATCCACCTTCACCCGCGCCAGCTGCTGGGCGATTTCCGGCATCAGGTAGACGCCGCCGCCGGCGACGGTGCGCACTGCGGTGATCAGATCTTCCGGCTTGCAACGCTTGGAGAGAAAGCCGCTGGCGCCGCGCTCCAGCGCCATTTCCACCAGCGCCGGGTTATCGTGCATCGACAGCATCACCACGCGAATGCCGGAAGGAATGTCCGCCAGCAGATCCAAGCCGCTGCCGTCCGGCATCGAAATATCGCAGATGCAGATTTCCGCCTCCAGCCCCGGCAGGCCGGCACGCGCCTGCGCCGCGCTGCTGAATTCGCCCACCACCTGAATATCGGCCTCCAGCGACAGCAGCTGCACAAAGCCCGAACGCACAATGTCATGATCGTCGATAAACGCCACGCGCAGGGTCATGGAAATCTCCGGTTAGCAGGGAAAGTGCGCAAGTATACCGTATGCACACACCGGAATAATTGATGAAGAGAATGTATTAGGTGAAATAGCCGGGCGCACATGGCGCCCGGCAGGGGGATTACAGGCGGGCGGGCGCCGCTTTCGGCTGCGGCACATGGCACCAGTTGTTTTTATCCACGATGCCGCCGTTCGGCGAGGTGTAGCCGAGACAGCCAAGAATGGTGTCGAACAGCTCGACGTGGCGGTGCGTTCTGCCGATGCGCTGCTGCGCCTGCAGCTGCTCAAAGGCGCTGAGGTGCTGCGGATTCTCGAGGTACTTGTCCGACGCCCACACTATCATCGGCACGCGGAACTGCTCCGGCGGCGCCATTTCGCGCGGCGTGCCGTGCAGGTGTGTATTCTCGCCGATCGATTCGCCGTGATCGGCGGCGTAGAACACGATGGCCTTCTTGTCGCGCACCTGATCGATCACGTTGCTGATAAAGCTGTCGGTATACAACACGGTGTTATCGAAGGCGTTGATCAGCTGCGCCTTGGTGCAAGAGTCATCCACCCCCATACACTCCGGCTGATAGCGCGCATAGCTGCGCGGATAACGCTGCGAGTACAGGTAGTGTGAGCCTTTGGTATGCAGGATCACCAGGTGTTTGCCCTTCGGATAACGCGCCAGCGACTCCTTCATTTCATCCACCAGCAGCATATCGTCGACCGCCTTGCCGTCGTTGCGCTTCTCGGACGCGATCATCTCGCGGAACGAATAGTTGTTCACGTCGGTATTGTTGTAAAACCACACCTCGCTCTGCATGGCGAACAGTTCGGAAGAGAAGCCCAGCTCTCTCAGCACCGCAAACACGTTCTGCTCTTTCAGCGTGCGCTGCGGGTTGTCCTCGGCACCGCCTTCACGCACGAACATGCAGCGCAGCGACAGTTTGGTGGCGGTGTCGCACGACTCGCCGCGGAACGCCACCAGATTCTTCTCTTTCGACAGCCGCGGCGTGGTATCGCGCTCGTAGCCCAGCATGCCCATGTGATCCCAGCGGGTGGTTTCGCCGATGATGAACACCACATAGGTATCGTCGATGTCGGCCGGCGGTACATAGGTGAAGTGTTTGCCCGGATCGAACAGCGTGCTCTGATCCTGGCTTTCGTCATAGCGGGTATAGGCGAACAGCCCCAGCGCCGACAGCCAGTTGGACGGCAGGTACGAATGCGCCACCACGCCGCCGTAGCTCGGCAGATCGACGTTGGCGAGCTTCTCCTGCACGCTTTGTTCATCGTCCAGCATGCGCAGCGGCAGCCATACCAATGCCACCACCGCCAGCAAGACCAGCAGCGGCTTGATGCGGTGGCCGGGGGTTTTCAGCTGCTCTATCAGGGTGTGGCGCAGGCTGTTTTTCCAGATCAGCAGCAGCGGCAAGGCGCTGAGCGCCATCATCCACAGCACGAAGTGCAAGCCGACAACCTCTTTCGACAGATCGATATCGGTGGTCATCACCGAAACCACGATGCCGTAGCCGATCACCACATTGAAAAACGTCATGTAGTAGCTGGCGGCAACCGAAATCAGCACCAGCAGCGAGGCGACAATGCGATAAAACAAACGGCCGCCGAGCGACACCAACCGCATGATAAAGAAAGTGAACAAAACGATAGCGATCACTTCCGTCACCGCCGAAATAAGCTTAATTCCCTGAATGCCGTGCGCGAGCGAGTCAAAACGGCGATAAAAAACGGACAGGTTTAAAAAGATGCCGATATAGATCGCTAACAATAACGATAAATTCTGCTGCGATAGCGATTTTATTTTGTTCATGTAGTGCGGTGGCTCCGGAGGGCGATAGCAGTTCTGAGTTTTTCAGACAGTCAATGCGGCTGCAGGTTCAGCCAACCGGCAATAAGCGTGATTTGGCAGGCAACAATCAAGAGAATTCTCACAAAACGGACATTTTTTGCCATTTACGTGAACTGTTTTCAGGCGGGACGGACATGAAAATGGAGGGATAAACCCTCCATTTTTTCCAAGGTGTCGGCGAAAATCTTACTTAACGTTCAGAGTGACGTCGATATTGCCGCGAGTAGCGTTGGAATACGGGCACACCACGTGCGCCTTTTTCACCAGATCTTCCGCCACGCTGCGTTCGATGCCCGGCAGCGAAATATCCAACTGCACTTCGATGCCGAAGCCGTTCGGGATTTCACCGATGCCGACGGTGCCGTCGATCTTCGCTTCGGCCGGAATTTTAACCTTTTCTTTCGCCGCGACGAACTTCAGCGCGCCGAGGAAGCAGGCGGAATAACCGGCAGCAAACAGCTGCTCGGGGTTGGTGACTTCGCCGCCGGCGCCGCCCATCTCTTTCGGCACGCCCAGTTTCACGTCCAACACGCCGTCGGAGGAGGTCGCACGGCCGTCGCGGCCGCCGGTTGCGGTGGCGTGAGCGCGGTAAACCACTTTCTCAATAGACATCGTTCATTCCTTCTTGCTGGTTGGCGAGATGACTACGGCTTCCACGAGGGAAAACCGGTCACATATTTATCTTTTGCGATTAAATCGCGCACTACTTATTTTTGACACTTATTAACCAGTGTAGACCACCCGCGCCGTTCTTGCGTTCGGCGGCGACGGGTCAAATCTGATCGATCAGGCTGCCGCGCAGCTTTTCCAGCTGCTGTTTAAGCGAAACGATCTCGTCCAGGCTGCAGTCGGTGGCGCACATCACCGCCTCGGGCACCGATTGCGCCCGCTCGCGCAGCGCGCGGCCGGCTTCGGTGAGCGCGATGATCACCTGCCGTTCGTCGGTGGTGGCGCGATAGCGCACCAGCAAACCGGCGGTTTCCAGCCGTTTCAGCAGCGGCGTCAGCGTGGCGGAATCGAGGAACAGCCGCTCGCCGATATCCGATACCGTCACCCGATCGCGCTCCCACAGCACCATCATCACCAGGTATTGCGGGTAGGTTAGTTCTAGCTGATTCAACAGCTTACGGTAAACTTTGTGCAGCGCCAGGTTGGCGGAGTACAGCGCGAAACAGAGCTGCTGATCGAGCTGCAGCAGGTTCTTCGCCTTGAATTGTTCGGTATCGGTGCTTTTCATGTGTGTGAATATAGATAGTGCACGATGTAATCGCAAGCTATTTTTTGTGAGGTGTGCTACATTTTTTTCATGCAGAGGAAGCCCGGAGGGAAAGGAAATGACGAACACGCTTGCAGAACGCGCGCGCCGCTACGCCACCAAGGCGCATGCGGCCATCGATCAGCGCCGCAAATATACTGGCGCACCTTATATCGTCCACCCGCAGGCGGTCATGGAACTGGTGCGTAGCGTGCCGCATACCGAAGAGATGCTGGCGGCCGCCTGGCTGCATGACACGGTGGAAGACACGCCCACCACCCTCGGCGATATCGAAAGCCACTTTGGGCCGCAGGTAGCGGAGCTGGTGCGGATGTTGACCAACGTCAGCCACGCCGAGGACGGCAACCGCTTCGAGCGCAAAAACCGCGATCGGCGCCACAGCGCAAGCGCATCGCCACAGGCCAAAACCATCAAGCTGGCGGATCTGATCGACAACACCCGCTCGCTGCTGGACTACGACAGCCACTTCGCCCAGACCTACCTGATCGAGAAGCAGCGCCTGCTGGAGGTACTGACCGAAGGCGACCCGACGCTGTGGCGCCAGGCCAGCCATATCGTCGAACAGGGGCTGCTCAGACTGCAGCAGCCGCCGCACAACGTGCCGGCCAGCTGGTTCGATCATGCCCGCCGGCGCTACCGCGAGAGCGACGCGGCCTGATCAGAAGGTCACTACCGTTTTCAACGCCGTCACCCAGGCGTCCTGCGTCTCGCTGACGCCCGCCGGGTGATGCCAATACTGCAGGCCCGGCTGCAGCTGCAGCCACGGCGTGACGTTCACCCGATAATAGAGCTCCGCCGTCACCGAATGGCCCGGTACCGGCCGGTAGTTCGGATCGTGATAATCACTGACGCCGTTGAGTTGGTTGAGATAGCGCTGATTGTCTTTATAGCGATCGCTCAGCTTCACTACCGAGACACCCAGCCCCAGCCAGTCGTCCGGCCGCGCATCGAACAGCCCGCGGTAACGGATGCCGGTCGAGGTGGACCAGTGCAGGTAGTTGCTGCGCTGATCCCCCAGCCCCAGGCTGTAAAACAAGCTCAGACCGCGGTTGGCGTCATCCGCATGGCGCGTCACCTGCTGGTTGAAACCGGTGTACAGGAACCAGGTGCGATCGTGGCTGCGATAGCCCTGCGGATCGCTGGCGCCCGGCCCGCCGGATACCCCTTCATAGAGATCGCTCTGGCGCGCGTTGGTGAACAGCACGCCCAGGTTATACACCCCCGGCAGCTGGTTGACGGCGTGGGTTTTCAGCTCCAGCTCCATCGGCAACAGAAAGCCTTTGCTGCCCTTGGTGGACCAACTCCAGGCGTGGCTGCGGCTGGGGGCGCTCGGGTTCTGTTCCATCACGCCGCCCTTGAGCGTCAGGCCATCGGTCAGCTTGTACTGCAGCGTGGTGCCCCAGTAATGCACGTTCCAGTTGTACCAGGTCAACGAGTTGGCGGACTTGCCGCCGCACAGCGTCAGCGTTTGGAAATCGCAGGGGATGATCTGATCGAAATCCTGCACCTTGTTCATCATGCCAATGCGCCACTGCAGCCGGCTGTCGAGGAAGGAACGGCTGAAGGTCAACCAGCCCAGGCGGGTAATCGACTGCCCGCCAAAGCTCTCCTGCGACAGATCGGTCAGGCCGACGCGCGGATCCTGCAGCCGATCGCGGGTCAGGCTGTTGTCATGGTTGCGGTTGACGATATTGCCTTCGATCGCCGCGTCCGGAATGCCGGTCAGCGCCTGCAGATCCTGGCTGAAGGTCAGCGAAAATTGGTCGATGTACGACGCCTGCTTATCGTGGTTGTAACCGCCGCCGGCGTTATACGACAGCTGGCTGAGGTAACCGAGATTATAGTGGAAACCGTGATCCTCCAGGATCGGCCTGATCCCCAGCATATCCCCCAATAGCCCAGGCTGCGGCGGTTCAAAACCGAGCGCCACCCCTTCCCATTTGGCGGTGGGGGCTTCGACGTCCTTGCCGGTCTGCAGCGTTTCCGCCTGCGCCTGGCTGCACCACAGCGCCAGCGCCGCCAGAGTCATGGAACGAGGTAATAAGCTTTTCATCATTATTATATTTCTCCGCATAACGGCTGACTGCGGGCAACAGCATTCCCTGGGAGAGAATTTCCCATCATGAACAGCAGCGAATAAAGGTTAATGCCCGGCGTTTGCCGCCGGGCTGAAGGGCTAGCGTCGGTCTTTCAGGCTGGCGCCGTTGCTGTGGATCACATCGCGATACCAGTAGAAACTCTTCTTGCGGCGACGCTCGAGGCTACCGTTGCCAGCATCGTCTCTGTCGACGTGAATGAAGCCGTAACGCTTCGACATTTCGGCCTTCGAGGCGCTGACCAGATCGATCGGCCCCCAGCTGGTATAGCCCATCACCTCGACGCCGTCATCGATCGCCTCGGCCACCTGCACCAGATGATCATTCAGGTAGTTGATGCGGTAATCGTCGTTGATGCTGCCGTCGGCCTCGACGCGGTCTTTGGCGCCCAGCCCGTTCTCAACGATAAACAACGGCTTCTGATAGCGGTCGTACAACACGTTGAGCAGGTAGCGCAGCCCGATCGGATCGATTTGCCACCCCCACTCCGAGCTGGCCAGGTGCGGGTTCGGCACCATGTCGAGAATGTTGCCGCGCGCCGTTTCGTACTGCTCCGGATCGGCGGTTACGCAGCCGCTCATGTAGTAGCTGAACGAGATGAAATCGATGGTTTCACGCAGCGTTTGCCGGTCTTCGTTGGTGATCTCCACCTGGATGCCGTTTTCGCGGAAGAATCGCTGCATATAGGCCGGGTAATAGCCGCGCGCCTGCACGTCGCCGAAGAACAGCCAGTCGCGGTTTTGGCGCTGGGTTTCCAGCAGATCTTCCGGCCTGCAACTCAGCGGATACAGGATGCCGCCCAACAGCATGTTGCCGATTTTACCCTCCGGCACGATCTCGTGACAGGCCTTCACCGCTTTGGCGCTGGCCACCAGCTGATGGTGGATCGCCTGATAGATGGCGCTCAGGTCGCTCTCCGGCGGCAAGCCGACGCCGGTGAAGGGCGCGTGCAGCGACATGTTGATCTCGTTGAAAGTCAGCCAGTGTTTGACCTTGTGCTTATAGCGTTCGAATACGGTGCGCGCATAGCGCTCGAAGAAAGCGATGGTCCGGCGATCGCCCCAACCGCCGTAATTCTTCACCAGGCCGTAAGGCATCTCATAGTGCGACAGCGTGATCAGCGGCTGGATGCCATACTTCGCCATCTCGTCGAACAGCCGATCGTAAAACGCCAGCCCGGCCTCGTTAGGGGTCTCTTCATCGCCCTGCGGGAAAATGCGCGTCCAGGCGATCGAGGTGCGCAGGCACTTGAAACCCATTTCGGCGAACAGCGCGATGTCTTCCGGATAGCGATGATAGAAATCGATCGCCACGTCCTTGATGCCGCTGTCGCCCGGCATGCGCGGCGTGATGGCGCCGAAAATGCCCTGCGGCTGCAGATCGGAGGTCGACAGCCCCTTGCCGTCAGCCTGATATGCGCCTTCTACCTGGTTCGCCGCTACCGCGCCGCCCCACAGAAAATGTTGCGGAAACTTGCCGTTCATCGCTTGCTCCTCAATTAACGTAATAAAGTCAGCAGCGGCGCCTGTTCCTGCACCGGAGACAGGCCGCTGGTCAACACGTCCACGTAGTCATCGCTGTTGCTGATGATGATCGGCGTGGTGGTGTCATAGCCGGCGGCATGGATCGCCGCCTGGTCGAACTCGATCAGCAGATCGCCCGGGGCGATCCGTTCGCCTTCCCGCACGTGGGCAGTGAAATGCGCCCCGTCGAGCTTCACGGTATCGATGCCGACGTGGATGAGAATCTCCGCGCCGTCGTCCGATTCGATACCGATGGCGTGTTTGGTTTTGAACAGCGACGCCACGCTGCCGCTCACCGGTGCCACTACGCGCCCCTGCTGCGGCGCAATCGCCACGCCTTTCCCCAGCAAACCGCTGGCGAAGGTGGCGTCGTTCACCTGCTCCAGCGGCACGATATCGCCGGCGATCGGGCTGAGGATCGCCTGTTTGCGGTTGAGCGGTGAAGCGGCTTCAGGCTGCGCGGCGGCCTCTTCCGCCGGCGCGACGCCGAACAGATAGCTGGCCAGCGCGGCGAACACGAACGACAGCAGGGTGCCGCCGATCGCGCCCCACACCGTGGCGTCGATGCCGCCGCCGGGGATGATCTGCGCGAAGGTGAACACGCTCACCAGGCCAAACGAGTAAACCGAAGTATGGAAGTAGCCGATCACCGCGCCGCCCAGCGCGCCGCCGATGCAACCGAAGATGAACGGGCGCTTGTTCGGCAAGGTGACGCCGTACACCGCCGGCTCGGTGATGCCGAAAATGCCGGCGCCGATCGCCGACGCGGACAGCGCCCGCAGCTTGGCGTCACGGGTGCGCAGCATCACGCCCAGCGTGGCGCCGACCTGCCCCATCACCGCCGGCAGCAGCAGCGGCACCATGGTGTCACGCCCCAGCACGCTCAGGTTGTTGATCATCAACGGCACCAGTCCCCAATGCAGGCCGAAGATCACGCACACCTGCCACATCGCGCCCATAAAGGCGCCGGCAATGATCGGGTTGAAGGCGTAAATGCTCTGATAACCGTTGGCCAGCAGATGGCTGAGCCAGGTCGCCGCCGGGCCGATCAACAGGAAGGTCAGCGGCACGGTGATCGCCAGACACAGCAGCGGCGTGATGAAATTGCGCAGCGCGCTGTGGATCACCCGGTTGAACAGCGGCTCCAGGCGGCAGGACACCCAGGCCGCAAAGATGATCGGAATCACCGACGAGCTGTAGTTGATGAAGGTCAACGGAATGCCGAAGAAGTATTCGCGCACCGCGCCCGGCTGCTGCGCCGCCTCGAAGGCCGCCATCATCAGCGGGTGCGTCAGCGCGCCGCCGATCGCCATGGTGACGAACGGGTTGCCGCCGAATTTTTTCCCGGCGGTATAGCCGAGCATGATCGGGAAGAAGTAGAACAGCGCGTCGCTGGCGGCGAACAGCATTTTGAAGGTGCCGCCGCTTTCCAGCAGCCAACCGCAGGCCAGGCTCAGCGCCAGGAACCCTTTCAGGATCCCCGAAGCGGCCATCACCCCGAGCAACGGGGTGAAAATGCCGGACACCAGATCGATAAAGCGGCTGAGCAGGTTATCCTTCTTGCCGTCCGCCTCGTCGCCATTCGGCGCGCCTTCGGTCAGCCCACCGACCCGGTTGACCGCATCGAACACCTCCGCGACGTGGTTGCCCACCACCACCTGGAACTGGCCGCCGCTCTCCACCACCATGATAACGCCGGGATTTTTCTTCAGCGCCTCGGCATTGGCATGGCTGTCGTCACGCAGCTTGAAACGCAGGCGAGTGGCGCAGTGCACCAGACTTTTCACATTGTCGCGGCCACCGACGCCGGCCAAAATCTCACTGGCTAATGTGTCATATTTCATACGGTTATCCTTAGACTTCGCGTTCTGCCGCTCCCCGCCCCGCGCTGGCCTGGCGCCGGGGGCGAAATGCGGCGCAAAAAAAAACCTAAACCTCGCTGCCTCTGCCCCATCGAGGGACAAAAACGCGAGGTTTAGGTTTTGCCTGCCGCAGCAGTAACAACCCTAAATCGGTTGAGTTATGACGTTACCACCGCGGATTTTGCCGGGGCAAGGCTTTGCGGCGGCAAATTCTCGAACTGTGATCGCGGGGGCAAAACGGCCTCAATGCGCGAAATAATGCATGCCGCCATCTACCGGGATCACTGCGCCGGTGATATATCGCGCGAGCGGGGAACAAAGAAACGCCGCCAGATAGGCCATATCTTCCGGCTCGCCGAAGTAGCCTATCGGGATATGTTGCGCAATGAACGCCTGGCGCGCTTCATCGGATGCGTATAAGCGCTCGCGGATCTGTTCGCTGTTGATGCGCCCCGGCTGTAACGTATTGACGGTAATCCCCTGCGCAGCCACGTCGCCGGCCAGCCCCTTGGCCCACAGATGCAGCGCGCCCTTGGCGGCGCTGGCGGCGCTCAGGCTGCGCGGTTCCATCGAGCCGCTGATGTTGATAACCCGCCCCCAGCCCTGCGCCTGCATGGCCGGCAACAGCGCCTGAGTCAACCGCCGGGCCGGCGTGAAATTCAAAGCGAAAGCCTCTTCCCAACCGCGATCGCTTTCGTCCAGCGCCGTGGGGTGAAATGCGCCGACCGCGTTGATCAGAATATCGACGGTCCCCAGCTGACGCAGCGCCTGCGCCGCCAGTTGGGTTAACGCTTCGGGGTCGGTAACGTCTGCAACGGCGACCCACGGGCGCACAGCGCCTTGCCGTTCCACCTCATCCGCCAAGGCCTGCAGCCGATCGCCGCGTCGTGCGGTGGCCACTACCGTGACCCCTTGAGCGGCCAGCACCCTGACCATGCCGGCACCGATCCCTTCGCTGGCTCCCGTGACCAATGCCGTGCGTTGTTGCAATTGCAAATTCATAAGAAACCCTAATTGAATAATTCAATTTAAAAGGATGTGTTCGCACATTGAATCACGACGCTATCCGTGTGAATATTCCTGAAAACCGCATCGTTAATGTGCAGGAATTCACCGATGTTTGACTGGCAGGATTTAAAACACTTCGTGGCATTGGCGCGCACCGGTTCGCTGTCGGCGGCGGCGCGGGAATTGGGCTGCGATCACGCCACCGTCGGGCGGCGCGTAGCGGCGCTGGAACAAGCGCTCGGCCTGCGTTTGATCGTACGTCACCCGCGCAGCACCCCGCTGACCCAGGACGGGCTGGCCATCGCCGGACTGGCGGCCGGGATCGACGCGCAGAGCCAGGCCATTATCCGCCATGCGCGCAGCGCCGGCGCAACGCCACAGGCCAGCGTGCGCATCAGCGCGCCGCCGTCGATCGCCGCGCATATTCTCGCTCCGCGCATTGCCGAATTTAATCAGGCTTTCCCACAAATCGTCGTGACGCTGGCGGGTGAATCCGCGCTCGCAGAGTTGGATCGCGGCGAAGCGGACATCGCCGTGCGCATGGTGCGCCCACAGCAGCCGGAGCTGCTGGCACAGCGCATCGGCATGATGCGCTACGCGCTGTACGCCGCGCCGGAGCATGCCGCACTGCCCGACGCGGCACGCCGCTTTCTCGCCTATGACCCTCACTACCGACAGCAGCCGCATCAGCAATGGTTGCAGCAGCTGTTACAGGGGCGGCCGGTGGTCTTTCAGGCCAGCGATCTGTTTTCACTGCAACAAGCGGCACGCTCAGGGTTGGGCGCCGCCGTTTTGCCGACGTTTGTCGCCGATAACGATCCGGATCTGGTGCCGTTGCCCACGGCGAGCGCCGCGCCAACGCGCGAGCTTTGGCTGGTGACGTATCCCGATTTGGCGCGTACCGCCGCCGTGCGCGCAGTGATGACTTTCCTGGTCGAGACGCTCGGTAAAACGTGCCCATTGCCGGCATAAACCATCAGCGTAACTAATATAAATACTGGACAAAAGTCACGCAGGGGATTATTACTGGTCAACGCTTAATCGAGAGTAGGGATGACCATCATCATGGTGTTGCGTACTGATGTAGGACGGATTTTGATTACCGGCGCCGGCGGCCGGGTCGCCACGGCGTTTCGTCAGGCCATGGGCGATCGCTACGCGCTGCGCCTGGCGGAACGCGACATCAGCCTGCTGAGCGATCGGCTGCCCGGCGATGAGATCATCAGCTTCAACATTGCCGATCTCGACGCCTGCCGCGCAGCCTGCGCCAACATCGACACCGTGTTGCACCTGGCCGCCGATCCGGCTCCCGACGCCGATTTTTGCAGTTCGTTGATGGACAACAACATTCTCGGCACCTTCAATATCTTCCGCGCGGCGAAAGATGCCGGCTGCCGCCGGGTGGTGTTCGCCAGCAGCGCACAGGCGGTGGAAGGTTATCCGCTCGATTACCAAATCCGCCCGGATGACGCGCCGAAACCGAAAAACCTGTACGGCGCCAGCAAGGCGTTCGGTGAAGGTATCGCCGCCTATTTCGCCCACCAGGAGGGGCTTTCCGCCCTGTCGGTGCGCATCGCCAACTTCACGGCCCTGAGCCCGGGCGATCGCCTCAGCGCCCGCGACATGAGCGCGTTTCTCAGCCATCGCGATGCCGCCGATCTGCTGGAGCGCTGCATTCGTGTCGCAGAGGTGCAATATGCGGTGGTGCATGGGGTTTCCAATAACCGTTACAAACGTTTATCGCTGGAAGAGACCAGCCGTTTGCTCGGTTACTACCCGCAGGACGATGCGTTCAGCCTGCTCGGTTTCGAGTAGCAGGCGGCAAGGGGGGAGAGAACAACGCCGGGCAGAACCCGGCGCCTGGCGGGAAATTACGGTTTTTCGGCGATTTTGCGCAGATATTCGTTATTTTTAAACGCAATGATGATCATCTCGAACGCCACGCGCACGAACACGCCGCCGACGATGATGCCGAACAGTCCGCGGAAGAACTCGCCGTAAAACATCATGCCAATACCGCTGATCAACACGCCCAACAGCGCCAGCCAGTAAACGGCGGTGATGATTTTTGGCGTCAGCATCGCATCGAAGAAGAAGATATTTCTCATGTGGATCTTTCCTTAGGCAGGTCTTTCATTATCCCAGAGGTGCCGTGCTAGCGGCCACCATGCATATACATGGGTAATGATAGCGGCTAAGACTAGATGCCGAACAGATAAATGGGGGCGGGAGTGGATAAGCGTTTATGTTTTATGCGGCTAACGGCGTGCGACGGGTAAAACCCGCCGCACGCCGTCGTTTTTAGCCGTTGGCGTAGACCACCTTTTCGGCTCGGCGGCTGGTAAACAGCACCAACAGCAGCGCCAGCCCGGCGATAATCGCCCCCATCACCGGCACGAAGCTGTATCCCAGCCCGGCGGAGACCACCGCGCCGCCGGCGGCGGCACCGAGCGCATTGCCCAGGTTGAAAGCGCCGATATTGACCGAAGACGACAGGCCCGGCGCTTCGCTGGCGACGCGCATCACACGCATCTGCAGCGGCGGCACCACGGCGAAGGTCGCCGCCCCCCAAATCACCATGCTGACCGCCGCGCCGATTTCACTGCGCGCCAGCAACGGGATCAGCAGCATGATGGCCGCCAGCAACAGCAGGAAGCCTTTCAGCGTCGCGCTTTCGGAGCGGTCAGCAAATTTGCCGCCGAGGTAATTGCCGATGGAGAAACCAACGCCGATCAATACCAGCATCACCGTCACGAACAACGGCGTCGCCTCAGTGATGTGCTGCAATACCGGCGAGATATAGGTATAGAGCGTGAACATCGCGCCCGCGCCCAGCACGGTGGTCAGCAGCGCGGTCAATACCTGCGGCCGCACCAGCACCGACAGTTCGCGTTTCACATCGGGCCGCGCCCCGGCGCTGCCTTGCGGCAACGAGAACCACAGCCCCAGCATGGCGACCACGCCTAACCCTGCGGTAGCCAGGAACGACATGCGCCAGCCGATGGTTTCACCCAGCCAGGTCGCGGCCGGCACCCCGCCGATATTGGCGATGGTCAGGCCCATAAACATGGTCGCCACGGCGCTGGCCTGTTTCTCCTTCGGCACCACGCTGGCGGCCACCACCGACCCAAGGCCAAAGAAAGCGCCATGGTTCAGGCTGGTGATGATGCGCGACAGCATCAGGGTGGTGTAATCCGGCGCGAGGGCCGACAGCACGTTACCGAGGGTAAAGATCGCCATCAGGAAGATCAGCGCGCTTCTGCGCGCCCGGTGCGACAGCAGCAGCGTCATCAACGGTGCGCCGACCATCACGCCAACGGCGTAGGCGCTGATCAACATGCCGGCCATCGGAATGGAAACGTCCACCCCTTTGGCGATGGTTGGCAGCAACCCCATGGGGGAAAACTCGGTGGTGCCGATACCGAACGCCCCCACCGCCAGGGCTAACAAGGGATAATTCACTTTCATGCAACAACTCCGGTTTACCGCTGCCGAAGCGCGGGAACAGTTAAGATGCCGAAAGTATGACATTGGTCACAGCAAAGATAAGCCGGCGGAAGGCTAAAAGACTTTTGCGATTTTGTTAAAAGTGCGGCGGGAGGCGGCATCCGTCATCCGGTGTGATCACGCGTGGTGGCCGTCCTACCGCTGCCCTTCCATCCAGGCAAGAAAATCCATCATCCGGTCGACAAAGACGGCGTCGTTCGCCTCGCCAACCGCATGAGCCAGCAAGTACGTCATGTCAGCCTGCTGTGCCGGATAGCGTGCCAGCAGCTGTTCGGCATACTCGGTTAGCGTTATCGGCCAGAACGGGCTTCCCTCGGCGCGCAACATATTGGTGGCGCGGATCAGCTTTCTGGCCGCTTCGCGCTTTAAGCGCCTCTCATCCGATACCGTCCTTGCCTGCAGCAGTTGCTCCCGATAACGCGCCAACGCGGGCCGTAAATCGGCATTGACCGCCAGCGCGATGCGCCGATCGGGCCGAAACAGCGAAAAAGCGGCGGACACGTCTTCGCCCCACAGGCAGCGGCAGTGATGCTTCAGCCAAAATCCCCAGGAATCGTGATGCTCCGGTGCCAACGCTTCATCAACGCTGCCGATGTCAAAGTCGACCTTGCTCACGATCCGCTGCTCCCACTGAAAGGCTTGCCGCCACGCTTCAAGGCGCCGCAACGTCCCGCTATCGGCCGGCTTGATGAGCAACAGCGTGATGTCCAGATCGGACACGCCGGGAAGGGCTTCGCCGCGCGCGACGCTGCCGTAGAGGTAAATGCTGTGGATGAGCGCCGGGAATTGGCGCGGCAGCCCCGTCGTCAGCGCCTCCAGCAGCGGGATAAAAGCCAGCTGCAGCGGAAACGCCGTCACCGTGGGAATCAACGCCACCTCAGGCCCTCCCGCGGCGCACCTTGCCCGCGCGCATTTCGATATTCCGCGCCAGCTCAGGCAGCCCGCCGGCCAGGAAGCAGGCTTCCGCCAGCACGAACAGCGGGCCGATGATAAGGCCCGCCACGTCGTCCATAAACGCCGGTTTTCGCCCCTCCCAGAAATGCCCGACGAACTGAAACAGCCAGCCGATCACGAAACCGCCGACGCTGACGCTCAGCCACGCCGCCGTCGACAGCGACGCCACCCAGGCGCCGAACCCGAGGCACAGCACCAGCAACGCCAACATCATGGCGCCAAGGCGCAGATTCAGCCACAGGTAATAGAGCGCCGAGACGATAACCAGCGCGCAGGCCGGCGAGAACGGCAGCCATCCCGCCCCCCATGCCGGCCGAGAGAGCAGCGCCAACAGGCTGACGACGATCAGCGGGATGCCGATAAAATGTGTGGCGATATTGCGCGCATCGCGATGATAGGCGGCATAAGCGGTAAGTTGATCTTCCAGACTTCGCATGTTGACCTCCGGTATGTGTGGCCTTCGTCGCCGAACGCGCGCCGCCGCATGCGGCTGCCCTTCCCCATAGCTTAGCGCGGGATCACCAATACCGGTTGACCAATCTCATCCAGCAGGCCGCGCGTGACCGAGGCGTTCAGCCAGCGCTCCAACGAAGACAGGTGGCGGTGCGAGATGATCAACAGATCGCAGTTGAACAGCGCCATCTGCTCCGGGATCACCTCGATGGGCGCCCCGGCGGCCAGCAGGCCCTGGGCGTTGAAGCCCATCTGTTTCAACGCCCGCGTCACCTGCCCGACCTGCTTTTCCGCCAGCGCCTCTTCGCGCTGGGCGGCGGGATATTCTTCGCGCTCGTCGCTGTCGAAACGCAGGCCGCTGCGGCTAAGCGTGAAGGCATTGTCCACCACCGTCAGCACGATCACGCCGCCGATGCTGCCTTGCAGACGCGCCATAAACTCCAGGGCGTTGCCGCTGTGTTCAAAGCAGTCCACCGCCAATAACACTCTCTCAATCATAACCATCCTCATTCGACCGAGTTAAATCGCGCCCTTGAAATTGGCTTCGCCCTTTTTCCAATAACCTTTGGCAAACAAAGCGGCGCGGGAGATGCCCATTTCGTTGATAAAACGCGCCTTCAGATACGCGGCGACCTGATGTTCGCAGGCCAGCCACACCTGCCCTTCCCCGGCCGGCAACTCGCAGTGGCTGACGGCCTGCACCAGCGGGCTGTTCATCACGCTGTCAAAATGCCGGGTGCGTATTTGCCAGCTGTTCACCTGCAAAAAGGAGCAATCGACGTCCTGGATCTCCTGCGCATCGCCCACTTCGGCGAACCACAGCACCGGCAACGGATCGGAGAGCGAGGCGAGGATGGTGCGCATGGCGGGCAACGCGGTCTCATCGCCCAGCAACAAAAGCCAGCGGGTTTGCGGCAGCAGCCGGAAGCCGCCGGAGCAAGGGCCGGCGAACCCCAGCTTGTCGCCCGGCATCGCGTCGCGCGCCCAGTTCGACGCCGGGCCTTCGCCGTGCAGCACCATGTCGATATCGAAGGTGCGGGCGAGTTTATCGATGCCGCTCAGGGTGTAAGCTCGCCCGGCCAGCGTGTCGCGCCACGGAAAGAACACCTTGACCCAGCTGGCCGGCTCCTGCGCGCGCGGATCGGCGATAAACTTGTCCACATCGTCGCCGCTCAAAGTGATGCGCCTGATCCGCGCGCTAACTTGCCGCACCGCGCTCACCCGCGCCTCCCGCTTGCGGCGGGTATCTCTTTCCAGCATCTCGTCGACCATCTTATTCAGCGTGTTGTGCATCAGCCTTCTCCTGTGGCGCCGCAGACGGATAGGTGTGTTCCCAGCCGCCGCCCAGCGCTCGATAGATATTCATCACGGCGATCGCCGTCTCCTCCTCTGAAACAATTTGCGCGGACTGCAGATCCAGCAGCGCGCGCTGCGTGCTCAGAACGTGGATAAAATCGCTGGCGCCGTTCAGATAGCTGTCGCGCGCCAGCGCAAACGCGTGTCGGTTGGCGGCCAGCGCTTCGGCCAGGTGCGTCTGGCGGCGCTGCTGGGCGCGATAGCCGGAAAGCGCGTCGTCGATCTCATGCCAGGCACGCAGCACCGTTTGCTGGTAGGCGATGGCCATTTCCTGCTGGCGATATTCGCTCAGGCGTACCCGCTGGGTGATTTTTCCCCCGTCGAACAACGGCAGATACAAAACGGGGCCGATGGCGAAGGTATGCGTGGACCAACTGCCCATATCCGACAAGGCCAATGCCTGGTAGCCCGCGTTGCCGGTCAGCGTGATGCGCGGGTAGTAGTCGGCGGTGGCGACGCCGATCTCGGCGGTGGCCTGATGCAAACGCTCCGCCGCTTCGCGAATATCCGGCCTGCGCAGCGCCAGATCCGACGCCACCCCCATCGGCACCGCGCGCGCCAGCGTCGGCAGCGGCCCCGGCGGCGACAGCATCGCCTTCAGCGCGCCCGGCCGCTCGCCCAACAGCAGACTGATGGCGTTGATCAAGCGTTCCTGCCGATCGGCCAACGTCGGCAGCAGGGCATCCACCTGCGCCAACTGCACCTGCGCCTGATCGATATCCAGTTCGTTGCCCGCGCCGCTTTGATAACGGCTTTGCGTCAGCTGCAGCGTGCGCAGCGCGGTGGCGCGGTTTTCCTGCGCCACCGCCAGCTGCTGCTGCGTGGCGCGCAGGCGCAGATAGTTGCTCGCCACCTCCGCCGTCACCGACGTCAGCAGTGCGCGCCGATTCTCCTGCGAAGCGGCGAAGCCGGCGCGCGCGCTTTCCGACGCGCGGCGCAGCTTGCCCCACATGTCCAGCTCCCAGGCGGCGCTGAAGCCGCCGCGCCAGAGGTTGTAATCCGCCTCTCCGCCGTTGCCGGACGGATCCATGCTGCCCACTGAGGTGGCGCGCTGGCGCTGATAGGCGCCATCCAGGCTCAGATCCGGCATCAGCGCCGCCTCCGTCACCCCCAGCAGGGCGCGGCTCTGCTGCAGGCGCGCCGTGGCGAGCTGCAGATCCAGGTTACCGGCCGCCACGCGCTGCGCCAGCTGCGACAGCGGCGCATCGTTGAATATCGACCACCAGGCCACCGGCAATGCCCCGCCGCCGGCCTGCTGACCCCAGCTCTCGGGCAATGTGTTCTGTGGCTGAGCATAATCCGGCCCCACCGCCCGGCAGCCGCTCAGCGCAATCAGCAAGAGCGGTATCACGGCTCTGTTCATTACAGCCCCCCGTCCAGCGTATTGATGCTGACGTCCGCAGACATGCCGACGCGCAGCGCGCTCAGCAAAGCGGCGTGCTCCTTGTTGATATCAAACACAATCTTCACCGGGATGCGCTGGACGATCTTGGTGAAGTTACCGGTGGCGTTTTCCGGCGCCACGGCCGAGAAACTGACGCCGGAAGCTGGCGCGATGCTGTCCACCTGCCCTTTCAGCGTTTGGCCGGGAAAGGTATCGATATGGATGTCTACCGACTGCCCGTGCGCAATGTTTTCCAACTGGGTTTCCTGGTAGTTGGCGATGATGTACAGCTTGTCCTGCGGCACGATGGCCAGCAGCGCATCGCCCGGTTTGACGAACTCCCCGACCCGCAAGCTTTTCTTGCCGACCACGCCGCCGATAGGCGCGGTGATGCGGGTATAAGACAGGTTCAGTTCGGCCATCGCTTTCTTCGCCTGCGCCAACATCAGTTCGGCATCGCTGTCCGCCAGCTTGGCCTGCAGCACCTGCTCCATATTTTTCGCCGCTTTGAGCGTCGCCTCCGCCTGCGCCACATTGGCGGAAAGCGTGTGCACCCGCGTCGTCGCCTGCTGCGCCGCCTGCTGCGAACCCGCGCCGCTGCTGGCCATTCGCTGGTAGCGGTTCTGCTCCTGGCGCGCAAACGCCAGCTCCGCCTGCGCCGCCTGCCGCTCCGCCTGCGCGGCGGCGATCAGCGCACTCTGCCGGGTGAGGTTAGCCCTGGCGTCGTCTTGCCGGGCGCGGGCCGATTGCTCCTGCGCCGTCGCCTGCGCCAGGGCAACGTTGAACTCACGCGGGTCGATCACCGCCAGCAACTCCCCCTGCTTGACCCACTGGTTGTCCTTGACCAACACCTGTGCAATTTCACCGGCGATCTGCGGAGAAATACGCGAAATATCGGCGCGAATATAGGCATCGTTGGTGTGTTGCTGTGTATCTTTAATAAAGAATTTATTGATTAATAATCCCAGCGTAATGGCGGCGACCGCCAATACGGCAATGGCGACTTTCTTATTAGCCATAAAAGTGACTCCATATAATAGGTATTTCTGATGATGAAATGTCAGGCGGCGACCGATCGCGGCGGATAAATACGGGTCGGCATAAATAAAATCAGCGCGGTCAGTAATAACGCCAGGCCGGCAACCAACAGATAAAGATCGGCGCTGGCCAGCACGTGGCTCTGCCGGGCGGCGAGCTGCGCCAGCTGTTCCGCACCGCCCGATGCGCTACTGTAGGCCGAGCCGAAACCGTCGGCGATCGTGCCGGCGTGATAATCCCCGCGCTGGCGGCTGAGCAACGCGATGGCGCCGCCGGCTGCGGTGGCCGCGAAGCCTTTCACCGCGTTGAACCAGGCCGCCGCAAACGGCCCGTCGGTCGGCAACAGCCCACCGGTCGCCTGCATCAGCAACGGGATGATCGCCATCGGTTGAGCGACCGCCTGCAACAGCGCGATGACGCGGAACGTGTCGCCATTCCATTCCGGCGTCAGCTGAGCCGCCAGCACGCAGGCGGTGGCCATCAACAGCAGGCTGATCGCCAGCACCCAGCGGCAATCCACTCGCGGCGTATTGCAAATTATGGCGACAATCGGCAGCGTAATTAATTGCGGCAACGCAACCCACAGCATTAAGTCGGAGGTTTGTTCCTGACGATAACCTTGAATCGCGGCTAAATATCCCGACGTGATATTAACCAGCGACACCATAATTAACAGCACACCACCCAGCGTAATTAAGGAGAAAGACAAATTCCTTTTGCTTAATAGCTGTAAATTAAAAAAGGGCAGCGGGTGGTACCATTCGTTAATCAGAAATAGCGCCAATAATCCGCCGCCGCCCAATAATAAAACGTAGATCAGCGGCGAATTCAGCCAGTCGAGGCGCTCCCCCTGTGAAATGCCCACCGTCAGCATGCCGAGCGCCATGCCGCCGAGCAGCAGGCCGCGCCAATTGAACTGCCGCAGGCGCTCCAGCCGCAGCGGATCCTGTGGCAGACCGTAGCCGATGCACAAGGCGGCGATCGCCATCAGCGGCAGGTTCCAGTAGAAATACCCGCTCCAACCCCAGTGAAAGGCGAAGGCGGCGGCGGTAGCGCCCAGCGTGGCGCTCCAGGCCGAGACCCAGCCGTAGGCGCCCAGCCCCAGCACCTTGATCAGCGGCGGCATAAAACGCAGCACCACCGTCATCAGCATCGGCGGCAACGCGCCGCCGGCGAAGCCCTGCAGGCTGCGCACCGCCAACAGCGCGCCATACTGTTCTCCCAGCCAGGGCGTCAGCAGCCCGCCGGCCAGATAAATGCCGCACATCGTCAACGCCACCCGGCGCAGCGAAAAAGTCGGCCAAAAACAGGGCGTGAACCCGGAACCGATCACAAAACCGGTGACGTAACAGGTAGTCAGCCAGCTGCCGGCATCGAAGCTCAGCAGCATGCCGCCCTGTATGTCCGCCAGCGCGAACTTGCTGGCGTTTTCCCCCACGCCGCTGGCCATCACCGCCAAAAACACGCCGAACAGCCCCAGCCAGGTGCGGCCGTTGATTTCACCGGCGCTGGCGAGCCATCGATTTTTGTGGTGCGGCGTAACAGACACCTCAACCATTCCCCACTCCTGCTGTTTCAGCCTCAATCTTTGTTGTCGTGGGCAGTATCCGGACTTATTTCGATTGTTTAAAATGAAATCATGTAATTAACTAGTTGCACAAAACGCAATCCACTACGCACACCACGACCGGAGAGGCCATGCCGCAAAAAATTGATTTCAATCTGATCTATGCGCTGAATCTGCTGCTGGAAGAAGGGAGCGTGAGCGGCGCTGCCGAAAAGATGAACCTGAGCGCGCCGGCGATGAGCCGCATTCTGGGGCGCATCCGCCGGCAGTTCGACGATCCGATCATGGTCAGGGCCGGCAAGCATCTGGTGCCGACGCCGCGCGCGCTGGAATTGAAACGCCAGCTCGGCGAGATCATCGAACAGGCCGCCGCGCTGATCGCACCGAATGATGCGTTCGAACCCGGCAAGCTGACCAGAACCTTCACCATTCGCGCCAACGACATCTTTATCGGCGCGCTGGCAGGCGGATTGCTGGAGACGCTGCGGGAATCGGCGCCGCTGAGCGGCCTGAAATTCATCGCCGAAAGCGACGGCGAGGATGACGCGCTGCGCAGCGGCAAAGTGGATCTGGTGATCGGTTCCTCACGCGATTGGCACCCGGAAATCAAGACGCAGAGCCTGTTCACCAGCACCTTTCAGGCGCTGGTGCGGCCGGGGCACCCGATCATCGGCCGGGTAACGCCTGAAACCCTGACCCATTACCCGCATATCAGCGTCTCCCGCCGCGGGCGTACGCAGGGGCCGATCGACGATGCGCTGCGCGATCTCGGCCTGCAGCGCAACGTCGCTCTGACCCTGCCGGGCTTCCATTCGGCGATGATGTTGACCATGAAATCGGACTTTATCCTGCCGCTGCCGCGCCACGTGCTGCAGGGGGTGAGCAACATCCACCTGCCATTGGCGGAGATCGAGCTGCCGCTCGAGTTGGAGTCGGTGTTTATCGTGCAGGCCTGGCATCCGCGCCTCGATCGCGATCCGGCGCACCGCTGGCTGCGGCAGACCATCAAGCAGTTCTTTTTGCAGCGGGAGTGAGGGGGTTATTGGCGATAAGGTGGCGGAAGATCACAGGAGTCGAACCTGCCCAGGACCGCTGGCGGCCCCAACCGGATTTGAAGTCCGGCCGCCCCACCGGGGACGAGGATCTTCCTTGGAGAAGAGGGAAGCAAGGCGCTGATTATAGCGCAGTTCGTTCGCTGCGCTAAGCGGGAAATGGCGGCCGCCGGCGATTCGGCGGCCGGGGGGGAGCTACTTCAGGAAATCCTTCACGTCCAGCAGGATGAACTCGTTGTCATCCGCCATATTGGGCTGGCGGCTGGAGGAGAACGGGAAGTTGTTGTCGTTGCCGACGATGATGTGGTTGGCGTCCACCACGTCCACGTTCTCGATGGTGAAGAACGGGAAGGTCAGCACGCCGTCGTTCAGCGGCTTGCGCGCCAGCTTGTTCGGATCCTGAATGTTCATCAGGTCGATATAGCCCAGTTTTTCGACCGGTTTGCCGACGTTGGCGTCCGAGAAGGCGATTTTATATACCCGCTTGAACTTGGCCACCTGGCTGAAGCAGTTGTCGGTTGGCGCACCGGCGGCGCAGGCTTTGTCCGGCGTGCCTTCGCCGTTGTCGCGCTCGATCACCAACCCGTGGGTGGCGTCGATCATGTTGAAGTCGCCGATGGCGTTCTGGTTGTCTTCCAGCACGTACTGCCAGCTGCGGCCGGTCCAGGCCTGCCGTTTGACGTCAAACTCCAGCACCCGCAGGTAGCGTTTGCCGCCGACGTTCTCGAACTGCTCGCCGTCCCACAGCGCCCCTTCCAGCAGCGGGTACAGCTTGCTGCCGTCCGGCGAGGCGGCCATGCCTTCAAAGCCCTTGGAGCGCGCCACCTGGAAGTTTTGCTTGCCGTCCGGCGCGCCCGGCAGGGTCAGCGTCGGGTTGTCCGGCGACTTCACCACCTTGCCGTCCACCTGCGTGTCGAACACCGCCAGCACTTTGCCGTTCAGGTCGGCCTTGATCAGGTAAGGCCCGAATTCTTCGCCGATCCACAAGGCATCGTCGGCAAACTGGAAGCTTTCCGGATCGAAATCGCTGCCGGTCAGATAGCGCTGTTCGGTGCTCTCGTTGATGATGTGGAACGGCACCTTTTTATCCGGATCGTGCAGGAACACCGTCTTCAGCGGCGCAACCGTGCCGTCTTTAAAATCGATCTTGTAGTGATTGAGGTACAGCATGGCGTCCGGGGAGTTGGCCTTGCTGCCGAAGCCGTTGTCGGTCAGCACCCAGTAGGTGCCGTCGGGCATGTGTTTGATGCCGGAGTGGCCCTGCAGCGGCTGACCGTTGATCGGCAGGCCGAGGCCGGTCAGGCGATCGGCGGATTTGCCCGCCACGCTGCCCAGCTCGGTGACGCGTTTGCCGCTGGTGTATTTGCCGCTCTGTTGCAGATCGCTCGGTGCATCTTTCGGCGTGGAAACGGCGGATTTTACCGGCAGCAGCGCATGCCCGGCCAGCGTCGCCTGCACCGGCTGCGCCTCGGCCCACAGGTTGGCGCTCAGCGCCATGCAGCCGACCAGCAGCGCCAGCCGGGTTTTGGTGTTGTGCATGTCATTGTCCCTTTTCGTTGTTATCGCCCAGAAGTAAAAGCAACGTCACTATAGGGAGCGGCAATGACAGAAATATTATTCGGCGAACGCCCGCTGGTAGCTGTGCGGGTGGAAGCGCCAGGTGATGGCAATCAGTACCACCACCAGCAGCGCGTGGATTTGCCAGTCCAGCATGAAGCCGCCGCTGTAATCGCGCAGCAGGCCGGAGAGGTAGGGCGTCACGCCCGCCAGCAGAAAACCGACGCCCTGCATAAAGGCCACCAGCCGCCCGGCCGCCGCCGGCTGGTGCAGGTGATCAAGCGCCAGCACCAGGCACAGCGGGAACGCGCCGCCCAGCCCCAGCCCGGAAACCAACACCCACAGCCACGGCAGCGTCTGCGGCAGGTAAATCAGACCGATAAAGCCGATCAGTTGCATCATCAAGGCCAACAGCAGCAGCGGCCGCCGGTCATGATTGCGCGCCAGCGCCGGCAGCAGCAGCGCGCCCATCACCTGGCCGAAGGTCATCAGCGCCAGCAGCGAACCGCTGGCCTGCGGCTGCCAGCCGAGCTGCATGTAGTACGGCGGCAGCCAGGCGATCAGGCTGGTATAACCGCCGTTGATCAGGCCGAAATAGGCGCCGAGCAGCCAGGCGCGCCGGTTGCGCAGCAGGCTTGGGCCGCGGTTTTCGCCCGCCGCGCCCAGGCGAGACAGCCCGCGGCTGACCGGCCACCACGCCAACAGCGCCACCAGGGCCGGCAACGCCCACCAGGCCAGCGCGCTGTGCCAGTCGCGCCCCGTACTCATCAGCCATGGGGTGATCGCCGCCCCCAGGCCGCCGCCCCCCATCAACGCCGCCGACCACAGCCCGGCCACCAGCGCCATGCTTTTGAGGAAGTGATGCTTGATGATGCCGGGCATCACCGCCTGGATCACCCCGATGCCGAGCCCGCCCAGCACCGCGCTCATTAACAGTTGCACGCTGCCGGGGGCCAGTTCGCGCCAAAGCGCGCCCAGCCCGATCGCCAGCAGGCTCAACGTCACGGCGCTGCGTTCGCTGAACAGCCGATTGATGGCGCCGCCCGCCAGCGCCATCAGCCCCATCATCAGCACCGGCAGCGTGGTCAACAGCGCCGCGCCGCCAAAGCTCAGCCCGGTGGCCTGGCGCAGCGTCGGCAGCAACGGGCCGATCGAGGTCAACAGCGGCCGCATGTTCAGGCCGATCAACACCAGCGCCAGCAACAGGGGGTTGAACCAGCGACGTGGAGAAGGTGAATTAACAGAATGATTTAACACGGTATATTCCTGGTACTGCGAAATGAAAAGTGCGGCGTCACAGCGCGATCGCCGCAGCGTTGCGTTACTGTAGGTAACGCCGCTAGTATTGGGAAATTAAATAATAAAATAGCCAACAGTGGGAAAATGAATCGCTACCCGATGTTCAATCCGCAGCTGCTGCTCAGCTTCGTCGCCGTGTGCGACAGCAACAGCTTCACCCGCGCCGCAGAGCGAGTGTTCTTGTCGCAGTCCACCGTCAGCCAACAGGTGCGTCGGCTGGAAGAGATGTTGGGCAAACCGTTGTTTGAACGCTCCTCGCATCAGGTGCTGCTGACTGAAGAAGGCGTCAAGTTGTTGAGCTACGCGCGCCGCATCATCGCGCTGAATGAAGAAGCCCACGACGCGCTGACCGGCATCTGGCGCGACGGCGTGCTACGGATCGGCATGCCGGAAGATTTCGCCGTGCCCACCACCGAGCTGCTGGCGGAATTCAGCCGCGAGCACCCGCACCTGCGGCTGGACGTAGCCAGCGGCCTGAGCGCCGATCTGCACAGCGCCTACGCACGTGAAGAGCTGGATCTGATCCTGGTGAAGCAGCGCCGCCAGCAACCGCCGCGCGCCGCGCGGCCGGAACCGCTGCTGTGGCTGGACAGCCTGGCCTTCCCGGCTATCGAGCAATCGCCGGTGCCGCTGGCGGTATTTCCACTCAACGGCCTGTACCGCGACGAGCTGTGCCAGGCGCTGGACAACCTCGGCAAACGCTGGCGTATCGGCTACAGCAGCGCCAGCCTGGCGGCGCTGACCGTCGCTTCCGCCGCCGGGCTGGGCGTCACCCTGCTGCCGGCCGGCTGTCGTTTGCCCACACACCGGGTGCTGGGCGCGGCCGAAGGATTGCCGCCGATAGACAGCTTCGAACTGGCGCTCTACTACCGCGACGGCGCCCCCGCCGCCACGCTGGCGCTGGCCCAGCGGCTGGCGGTGTTTTGCGGGTTGAAGTGAGATCGGTTACGCCACTATCTGCGGATATTCGCGCTGCAGCCAGTCGATAATCCGCACCCACAGCGCATCGGTCTGCTCAAGGCAAGCCTGTACCGCCGCATCCGTCACCAAATCGCCGGAATAATCCGCCACATTGCGCTGTTTTCGCAATGCATCCAGGCAGATCATTGCCTCGCGCGGCAACCCTACGGTGAGCGGCAACGTTTGGATCATGGTCTGGTGATGACCGGGTTTGCTGGTCAGCGTCCGGTACCCCTTGGCTTGCAAAGCGGCATTAGCCATTTGCATGACCGCCTTATATGCCGTGTCGAAACGGCTCTCATTGCTGAGCTGAGTGATACCCGCATCACGGCGGTTGCGCGCGGCGGCGGCCAGCAATTTTTTAATTGCCCCCGAGTCAGGCGTTATCACCTCCAGTCCCAGCCCGACCAGATTGTCCAGCGTCATCCTTGTCTCCCGCAATCCAGAGTTGGGGTTTCTGCATAATGTCCTGTATAAACGCGGAGTTCTCGGCCAAAGCCGCCCGCCACTCTTCCGGCGAGTACAGTTTGGGGTTAATTTCCCGTCCCAGCGTTTCCTGCAGCGGATAAATAGCCTGAATCACCTGTGAAAAAGACAGTTTGCCAACGATCAACACATCGATATCGCTGGCCGCCGTCGCTTTGCCACTGGCGACTGAACCAAAAATAAAGGCCCGTTCAATAGCTGCACCAAAATCTGCCAATGTCTGCCTTAAGCGCTCCACTGGCCCGCAAGCCTTGCGAAAAATAGCCGCCAGCTCTGGGAAAATCAGGCAATCAACGTTGGCCTGATAGCAAATTTGATTGCCCTGCCGCTGCCTGAGCAAAATGCCCCCCTCAGCCAGCCTGCTCAACTCTTTATGTAAAGTACCGGCCTGAGTTGTGGTACGCCGCGCAATTTCCCGCACGTGAAACGCTCGCCCGGGCTCAATAAACAGCAGGCTTAGCACTTTTATACGGTATTCGCTGAACAGCAGTTCGAGCATCGGATCGTGCATCACGCTAACCTCAATGTAGCTTTAATGACTACAAATGTAGCCATTAAAGCTACGAAAGAGCAAGCCAGGAAAGCCATTCAACCGATGGGCGCCGGTCATTACCAAATCGAATAGTCACCAGTGGCAAATGTCGCTGCCAACCGACCGCTTCCTCTCCTAAATTGGGGGATGTTTTCACCCACCTCACCTCTGGATTAAGGAACCGAACGTGGAAAACCCTCAACAACCGGGCCGCAGAGCCTTCCTCAGCCAAACCGGCAAACTCACCACCGCCTGCGCGGTGATCGGCCTGACCGGCGGTGTGGCACAGGCCGCGTCTCTTGGCGGCGAGCAGTGCGCGCCGGCACCGATGACCCTGACCGAACGTCACTATTGCCTGAGCGAGGTGCGGCTGGAAGACGGCTTTGAATACGACGGCGACACGGTGATCGGCACCCGCACCGCGCTGTATACGCTTGAGATCAAAGACGGCAAGATCGCCGCCATTCATGCCGCCAACGCCGCGCTGCCTGCCGGCGTGCCCCGCTATAAGGCACAGGGCCAGCTGCTGCTGCCGGCGTTTCGCGATATGCACATCCACCTGGACAAAACCTTCTACAGCGGCCCGTGGCAGGCGCCGCGCCCGCGCCAGGGCAAAACCATCATGGACATGATCGCGCTGGAGCAGACGCTGATCCCGAAACTGCTGCCCACCTCGCAGCAGCGGGCGGAAAATCTGATCGCCCTGCTGCAATCCAAAGGCAGCACCGTGGCGCGCAGCCACTGCAATATCGATCCGGTCAGCGGCCTGAAAAGCCTGGAGCACCTGCAGCGCGCGCTGGAAAACCACCGGGCGGACTTCAGCTGTGAAATCGTCGCTTTCCCGCAGCATGGCCTGCTGCACTCCAGGGTCGATGCGCTGATGCGTGAAGCGATGCAGATGGGCGTGCAGTACGTCGGCGGGCTCGATCCGACCAACGTCGACGGCGCGATGGAGAAATCGCTGGACGCCATGTTCCAGATCGCCCTCGATACCGGCAAAGGCGTGGATATCCACCTGCATGAGACCAGCCCGGCCGGGGTCGCCGCCATTAACTATATGATCGCCACCGTGGAGCAAAACCCGGCGCTGCGCGGCAAGGTCACCATCAGCCACGCTTTCGCCCTGACCACGCTGACGCCGGGCGAACTGGCGGAAACCGCCACCCGGCTGGCGGCGCAGCAGATCACCATCGCCTCCACGGTACCGATCGGCGGCCTGATGATGCCGCTGCCGCAGCTCAGCGAGAAAGGGGTGTTCGTGATGACCGGCACCGACAGCGTAATCGACCACTGGTCGCCGTTCGGCACCGGCGACATTCTGGAGAAGGCTAACCTGTACGCCCAGCTGTACCGCGGCTCCGACGAGTATCACCTGTCGCGCGCCATGGCCATCTCCACCGGCGGCGTGCTGCCGCTGGACGATAAGGGCCAGCGCGTCTGGCCGAAAGCCGGCGACGCCGCCGAGTTCGTTCTGGTCAACGCCAGCTGCTCCGCCGAGGCGGTCGCTCGCCTGCCGGCGCGCAGCGCCACCTTCCATCAGGGGCGTCTGGTGGCCGGCCAGGTGAGCAAAGCCTAAGGTCGGTCCGCTGTTGTCATCATGATGGCCGTTTTTGGCCTTCTGCCAGAGTAAGGCGCGGCGCAAGATGGTCGCTACACACACTGGCGGAGGGCCGAAAATGTCACAGAGCGCGTTATTGATCATCGATGTCCAGCAATCATTCCAGCACCGTCCATTCTGGCAGGAGGACGATCTGCCGGCGTTTCAACAGGCGCTGACCCGTCTGATCGCGGGCTGTCAGCAACGCGGCGCGGCGCTGGTCGACGTGCTGCACGTCTCGCCGCAGGGGCCGTTCTCGCTGGCTTCGGGCCACGTGCAGCGCCTGCCGTTCCTCACTCACCAGGCGGATATCACCGTGCATAAGCATGTGCACAATGCGCTGACCGAATCCGGCCTCGACGCCTGGCTGCGCGAGCGGGATATCAACCACCTGATCATCTCCGGCATCCGCACCGAACAGTGCTGTGAAACCACCACCCGGGTGGCGTCCGATCTCGGTTATCGGGTGACCTTCGTCACCGAGGCGACGCTGACCTTCCCGATGCGCCATCCCGACGGTGAAGTCTTTACCCCCGCGCAGCTGAAGCGGCATACTGAAACCGTACTGGTCGATCGTTTCGCCCACATCGCCAGCGTGGATGAGGCGCTGGCGCAACTCGCACAGGAGTAACCATGCCGCAGGCCGTCTATTTTCTGCTGTTGCCCAACGTGCTGTCGCTCGACGTCAGCGGCCCGGCGGAAACCCTGCGCCTCGCCGGGTCGTTCAGCCTGCGTTACCTCAGCCCGGCGCCGCAGGTCGTCTGCTCCATCGGCATGACGCTGAGCGGCCTGCAGCCGTTGCCCGAACGCCTGGAAGACGGCGCTATTCTGGTGTTGCCGGGCGTCGGCGATTCGCAGCGCTATTTCGCCGGTGAAGAGGCCGAGCAGGCCCGCCGCTGGCTGGCGACGCTGCGGCCCGATCTGCAGCGGCAGCGCATCACTCTGGTGTGCATCTGCTCCGGCGCGCTGCTGGCGGCGCAGGCCGGGCTGCTCGACGGCTATCAGTGCACCACCCACCACGACGTCATCGAACGCATCCGCCTGCAGGCGCCGGCGGCGCAGGTGAAAGAGAACCGCATCTTCGTCGAAGACCGCGGCGTCTATACCAGCGCGGGCATCACCACCGGCATCGATTTGGCACTGCATCTGGTTCACCGCCACTGCGGCTCCGGCCGGGCGCGCGACGTCGCACGCGACATGGTGGTCTATTTCCGCCGTGCCGGCGACGATCCGCAGCTGTCGCCTTGGCTGCGCTACCGCAACCACCTGCACCCGGCGGTACACCGCGCGCAGGACGTGATGGCCGCCGAGCCGGAGGCCGACTGGTCGGTGCCGCAGATAGCGGAAAAGGCGCACGTCAGCAGCCGACACCTGGCGCGGCTGTTTCGCAGCCACGTCGGCATCAGCGTGCGGGAATATCATGAACAGCTGCGGTTGGCGGTGGCGCAACAGCGCCTGCAGCAAGGGTATGGGTTGGAAAAGGCCGCGTTGGCGGCCGGTTTTTCTTCCGGGCGGCAGCTGCGCCGCGCCCAGCAGCGCCAGCACTCGCCGCTATGACACCAGTCGGCGGGTATCCAGCCGCTGCAGGCCGACAGACAGCAGCAGGCTGAGCCCCAGCGCCACGCCGAACACCCAGAAGATATCCAGCAGCGGGTGGCCGGTGAAATCCAGGTGCCGATTGCGCATCATGTTGACGATAAGGGCGTGAAAACCGTAGATCGCCAGCGAATGGCGGGAAAACACGCCCAACCAACCGATCGGCTGCGGCAGGCAATGTTTCACCCACACCAGCAGCGCTACCGCCGCCATAAACACCAGCGGGCCGCTGTAGATATAGTAGGTATCGGCGAAGTTGCCGTTGATGAACAGCTGGTGCTTGGTGCCGCGCGCGATCAACGCCACGCACAGCGCAAATCCCACCGCCGCCAGCCAGCCCACGGCACGCCCGCGCGCCTCCATCATGCCCATCGCCCGCCCGGCCAGCGCATACAGCAGGTAGTAGAAGGTATCGCCGTAGATATACAGGTTAACCGGCAGCAGGTGCGCGTTGCCGAAGGTCAGCTTGTCGGTATTCGGGTTGGCGATCACCGCCAACACCACCAGCACGGCGGCCAGGTAACGGCGCGACACCGGCTTGACGCCGATCAGCGGCGACAGCAGGTAAATCACCGCGATGGCGTAGAAAAACCACAGATGATAGAACACCGGCTTTTGCAGAATGCCGCGCAGCGACGGCCAGAAACCGATCTTGGTGAAAGCCGCGATATAGATCAGCGCGATGGCGCTGTAGAACAGAATGCAGCAGGCGATGCGGGTGAAATGCCGGCGGCCGGCGCTCTTTTCGCCGAAGAACAGGTAGCCGGAAATCATGAAGAACAGCGGCACCGACACGCGCGACAGCGAATTCAACACGTTGGCGATATCCCAGTTATGCAGCCCTATCGCCGCGCCGTTGGTGACGTAATAAGTGGTGGCGTGGATCATCACCACCATCATGCACGCTATCGCCCGCAGGTTGTCTATCCAGCCGATTTTCTCGCTCAAACGCTCGCTCGATCTTGTGTCATATTGGTATGTTAATAAGAGGTTATCGGGCGCAGCGTTCGGCGACAACCCAAAAGCGAAATATCAGAATGCACTTAAACCGCACCTTATGATTGCGAAGGTGAACAATTGGCGGCAAAATAGCCGCCATAACTCGCTCAGTTTGCGCTTCCCGCCCTGGCAGTTCCTTTTTCTCTTTTACTATCAGTACAATAATATGAAAACAACATTACCACCTGCGGCACGTTTGGGCCGGCAGGCGCTTTTATTCCCTCTTTGTCTGGTGCTGTTCGAGTTCGCCACCTATATCGGCAACGATATGATTCAGCCGGGCATGCTGGCCGTCGTGGCAGATTTCAACGCCGGCGAAGAGTGGGTGCCCACCTCGATGACCGCCTATCTGGCCGGCGGCATCTTCCTGCAGTGGCTGCTCGGGCCGCTGTCGGATCGCCGCGGCCGTCGCCCGGTGATGCTGGCCGGGGTGGCGTTCTTTATCGTCTCCTGCCTGGCGATCCTGCTGGTCACCACCATCGAGCAGTTTATCGCCATGCGTTTCCTGCAGGGCATCGGCCTATGCTTTATCGGCGCGGTCGGCTACGCCACGATCCAGGAGTCGTTCGAGGAGGCGGTGTGCATCAAAATCACCGCCCTGATGGCTAACGTGGCGCTGATCGCCCCGCTGCTGGGGCCACTGGCCGGCGCGGCGCTGATCCACGTCGCGCCGTGGCAGAGCATGTTCGTGCTGTTTGCGGCGCTGGCGGCCATCGCCTTCTATGGCCTGTGGAAAGCCATGCCGGAAACCGCCACGCTGCAGGGCGAGGCGTTTTCCGCCGCCAACCTGTGGCGCGACTACCGCCAGGTGTTGGGCAACCGCCGCTTCCTGTGCGGCGCCCTGGCGATCGGTTTCGCCAGCCTGCCGCTGCTGGCCTGGATCGCCCAATCGCCGGTGATCCTGATCAGCGGCGAGTCGCTGTCGACGTTGGACTACGGCCTGCTGCAGATCCCGGTGTTCGGCGCGCTTATCCTCGGCAACCTGACGCTGGCGCGCCTGACCGGCAAGAACAGCGTGGAGCGCCTGATCAAGCTGGGCGCGGGCCCGATGCTGCTGGGGCTGCTGATCGCCGCACTGGCGACCCAGTTCTCCAGCCACGCCTACCTGTGGATGACCGCCGGCCTGAGCCTGTACGCCTTCGGCATTGGCCTCGCCAACGCCGGGCTGTACCGCCTGACGCTGTTCTCCAGCAACGTCAGCAAAGGTACGGTGTCCGCCACCATGGGCATGCTGAGCATGATGGTGTTCACCGTCGGCATCGAGCTGGCCAAGGTCGCCTACGTCTGGGGCGGCAGCGGGCTGTTCAACCTGTTCAACCTCATCAGCGGCCTGTGCTGGCTGACGCTGGTGGCGCTGTTCCTCGGCAAACGCCGCAACGGCGACCCCACGCCGCAGCCGAACGGCGCGGCTTAAACATGACGATAAACGCCGGTCCGGTTTTCCGACCGGCGTTTTTTATGCGGCTTCAGCCGAGCAGCCCCCACAGCGCATACCCCGTTCCCACCACCGCCACCACCAACAGCAACGCTGCCGACAGAATGGAAATCGTCCGGCGCGCGCGCTGCAGCACCGAGCCCGACAGCAGAATGATATAGGCCAGCAAGATGGCGAAGTCCGCCAGCACCCACAGCGTGGTCAGCAGCGTCAGGCTGGCGCCGACCGAGGGGGTGACGGCGATGAACTGCGGAAAAAAGGCGACGAAGAAGATGATATCTTTCGGGTTGGCGATGCCCACCAGAAAGCCGTTCACGATCGCCGAGCGCTTGTGCGGCCCCGCTGGGCGCGGCGCGCTCGGTGCCTCGCTAAATGAAGATAAATCCTCATAGAGTGAGACAATCGCCATGCGGGCGATGAACAGACAGCCCAACAGGCTTACCCACTGCAGCATGCGCATATCCACGGCGAACAGCCCGGTGATGATCAGCGCCGCGATGCCGATCAGCAGCAAGGAGGCCCAGTTGCTGCCGAGCGCGGTCAGCAGCGCGCGCCGGGCGCCAAAGCGCGCCGCGGTGTTGGCCACCATCATCACCACCGGCCCCGGGGTGGCGATCAGCAGGAAAATGGCGGCGAAATACGCCGCCAGCAACGACAGGTTCATCTTTATTTCACTCACATTCAGGCGGTTGGCTTCGCGCCATTATCATCCCGCCGCCCCCGCCTTGAAAAAGGAGTAATCCTGTCGTTTACTGTGAGTCATACTCATCTTGAGAGACGCCGCGATGGCCAGTTCCCTTCCGCCGCTTTATGCCCTGCGCGCCTTCGAAAGCGCTGCCCGCACCGGCTCGTTCACGCAGGCCGCCACCGAGCTGCACCTCACCCCCAGCGCCGTCAGCAAGCACATCAAAACGCTGGAGCAGCACTTCGGCTGTCGCCTGTTCCAGCGCAATGGCCCGCGCATCGAGGTCACGCCGCAAGGAAAAATCTTCGCCGCCGAGCTGCAGCAAGGGTTGGGGCGCATCGAACAAGCCTGCGAGCTGTTCAAGAGCCACCGCGATCTGCTGCGGCTGAAGGCGCCTTCCACCCTGACCATGCGCTGGCTGCTGGACTGCCTGAGCCGGTTCCGGCAAACGGCGCAGGCATTCGAGGTGCAGGCAGCCAGCGTCTGGATGGACATCGACAGCGTGGATTTTTTCAGCGAACCCTACGACTGCGCCATCCTGCTCGGCAACGGCTATTTCGGCGCCAACACCGCCGCCGTAAAGCTGTTCGACGAATGGCTGATCCCGATTTGCGCCCCTGCGCTGCTCGCCGACGGGCAGCGCAGCCTCGCCACCTGCCCGCTGATCCATCCGTCGCCCGATCGGCGCGACTGGCGGCGCTGGCTGCAGAAAAGCGGCATAGCAGCCCCGATCGATCTCGCGCGCGGCCAGGTGTTCGACTCGCTGGAACAGGGCAATGCGGCGGCCATCGCTGGGCACGGCATCTCGATCGGCGATCTGGCGCTGAGCCTGCGGACCATTGAGGAGGGGTTATTGGCGCTGCCTTGTGACGCCGCCGTGCGCACCGGCGACGGTTATTATCTGGTTTGGCCGGCGGAGTCGGCAAAGCGGCCGCTGATCGAACGCTTACAGGCGTTTCTCGCCGCCCAGACGCCCGACGTGAGCCGGGCCGCCGTTAGATTTATCGGGTAGGGGACTCGCTACCGAACAGCCCGCCGTCGCGCAGCAGATGCTCGTTGCCCTTGCGGCGGGTAAAGCCGCTGCGATCGAAGAACTCCAGCACCTGGATCGCCAGCTTGCGCCCGACGCCAAGCCGATCGCGGAAGTCGGCGGCGTTGGCGCCACCCCGCTCCGCATCCAGCGCGCGGATCAGCGCCGCAAACTGCTCGATGCGTCGGCTGAGGTAATAGCGATCCACCACCACCGCCGTCACATGGCCCAGTTGGGCCGCCTTGCGCAGCAGCGTTCGCACCCGGCTCTCCTCCTCGCCCAATTCGAGCGCCAGATCGCGCACCCACCACGGTTCGTCGCCGAACAGCGGTTCGATGCGCGCCCACAGCGGCGCCTCTTCGGCGCTGAACGCCAGGCCGTGCTCCGGCAGGTGCAGCCAGCCGCGCGTATTGCGCAGCGCGCCGGCCTTCAGCAGCCGATCGATCATCATAAACACCAGCGCTTCAGGCTGCTGCGGCAGCGCCATGCGCCGCAGGCGGGCGCGCCCTAAGCCCAGCTGATCGGCGTGCTGTTGGTGGTACTCCGTCAGCACCTGCAGCAGGCGGCTTTCCGCCTGTTGCACCTGATCCAGCGCCAGCGCCCGGTCACCGACGATCAGCAGATCGCCGTTCGCCAGCAGCTCGTTCAGACCGTCGTCAGTCAATTGCCGCGCCCAGGCGAACGCCGCCAGCGACAGCGCGCCGTGCGGCAACTCAAGCGCCAGCGCCTGCGCATCGTCTTGCGCCTGCGCCAGGGCCTGCAGCCATGCCAGATAGTCCGGCTGACGCTTGCCGCGCTTGGGCGCATTCAGCCTGAGCACCCGGGCCGCGCCCAGCGTTTGCCGTGCGCCGATATCGCGCAGCACCAACCGATCGTTCTGCGCCAACCACAGCGGGCGATCGAGGATCAGTTCCGCCAGCCCGTCGTTCAGCAACGAAATGCGCCCGGTGATGTGGCTGGCGGCATGGTGCAGATGCAGCGGCTGCCAATGGCGGATCGGCCGATCCGTCTCCAACGCCACCAGAATGCGTTCCGCCGCTTCGGGCGGACGCTGCGCCAGCAGCCAATCGCCGCGCGCGATCCGCTCTTTATCGACATCGCCGCTGATGTTAAGCGCAATGCGCTGCCCGGCCTGCGCCTGCTCCACGGTCTGATTCTGGGCATGCAGGCCACGCACCCGCACCGGCGCGTCGGCGCCGGTCAGCCACAGCGTATCCCCCACCTTCACCCGGCCGCCGAGCGCGGTGCCGGTCACCACCAGCCCCGCCCCTTTGACGCTGAACGCACGGTCTACCGCCAGGCGAAAACGGCGCGTCAGCGCATGTTCAGCGGGCGACAACGCCAGCAAATGCGTGCGCAGCGCCTCGATGCCCTCGCCCGCCGCCGCCGCGGTCACGAACAGCGGCGCATCGGGCCACCCCTGGCGCGCCAGCTCGTCGCGCACCTGGCTACGCACTTCATCGACACGCGCCGCGTCCACCCGGTCGGCCTTGGTCAGCGCCACCGTCAACGCCGGGTGCCCGCTCAGGCGCAGGATCGCCAGATGCTCGCGGGTCTGCGCCATCACGCCATCATCGCAGGCCACCACCAGCAACGCATGGTCGATGCCGCCGACGCCCGCCAGCATATTGGCGAGGAATTTCTCGTGGCCGGGCACGTCGATAAACCCCAGCACCCGGCCGTCCGGCTGCGGCCAATAGGCGTAGCCCAGATCGATGGTCATACCGCGGCGCTTTTCTTCCGGCAGGCGATCCGCGTTGATGCCGGAGATCGCCTGCAGCAAGGTGGTTTTGCCATGATCGACATGGCCGGCGGTGGCGATGATCATGATGCACTCAGCGCTGCGATCAGCGCCCCTTCCTGTTCCAGGCAGCGCAGATCCAGCCACAGCCTGCCGTCGCCGAGGCGGCCGATCACCGGCTGCGGCAGGCGGCGCCAGCGTTCGGCCAGCGCTTCCAGCGTGGCGCCGCGGCCGTCGCGCGGCGTGAAGGTCAGGGCATAGCTGGGCAGGCGATCCACCGGCAGCGAACCGCTGCCGATCTGCGACCAGCACGGTTCGGCGCGCAGGTCGAAATCAGTGGTGAACTGCGGCGTCAGCGCCGCCAGCAACCGCTCGGCCGCCTGTTGCATCTCCTGCTGCGGGCGGGTTAGCAGCCGCAGCGTCGGCAGCTGCTCAGCCAGTTTTTCCGGCTGCAGATAGAGCCGCAGCGTGGCCTCCAGAGCCGCCAGCGTCAGCTTGCCGACGCGCAGCGCGCGCTTGAGCGGATGCTGCTGCAGGCAAGCGATCAGCGCCTTTTTGCCGACGATGATCCCGGCCTGCGGGCCGCCCAGCAGCTTATCGCCGGAGAACGTCACCAGATCGACGCCGGCGGCCAACAGCCGCTGCGGCATCGGTTCGGCGGGCAGACCGTACTGCGCCATATCGATCAGCGAGCCGCTGCCCAGATCGGTGGCGGTCGGTACGCCCCGTTCGGCCCCGAGCTGCGCCAGCTCGGCCTCGTCGACCGCTGCGGTAAAGCCCTGAATGCTGTAGTTGCTGGTGTGCACCTTCATCAACAGGCCGGTCTGCTCGTTGATGGCGTGCTGGTAATCTTTCAGATGGGTGCGGTTGGTGGTGCCGACCTCCACCAATTGGCAACCTGCCTGGCGCATCACGTCAGGAATGCGGAACGCGCCGCCGATCTCCACCAGCTCGCCGCGCGACACCACCACCTCTTTGCCGGGGGCGACCGCCGCCAGCATCAGCAGCACCGCCGCCGCGTTGTTATTGACGATGCAGGCGTCTTCCGCGCCGGTCAGCCGGCACAGCAGACTCGCCACCGCCCGATCGCGATGGCCGCGCCCGGCGCCGTCCAGATCGTACTCCAGCGTCACCGCCTCCCCCATCACCGCACTCACCGCATCCTTCACCGGCTGCGCCAGCAGGGCGCGCCCGAGGTTGGTGTGCAGCACGGTGCCGCTGAGGTTGAACACCGGCAACAAAGCCGGGCGTTGCTGCCGGGCCAGCTCGGCCCGCAGCGCCTGCGGCCAGTCGTCGCACCAGGCCGGTAAGCGTTGCTGTTGTTTGATCGCGTCGCGCGCCTGGGTCTGCAGCCGGCGCAGCAGTTCGCCGATCAGCGTCTGGCCATGCTGCGCCACCAGCGGTTCAATCGCGGGTTCACGCAGCAGGCGGTCGATGGCGGGCAGTTGGCTGTAAAGAAGGTGGGATTCAGTGCTCATGGTCGCTCGGTTTTCAGTTTAGACGTATCGGCATAGCAAAACCCCGCCGCAGCGGGGGAGAAAAGAAAGCTCAGGGCGGCGCAGTGCGGGCGAAGCTTTCGCGGGCGAACAGGCGTTCAGCCAGCTTGACCAGCGCCGGGCGCTCGACGCACCAGTTGGGCAGGATGCGGCGGAAATTGAGGTAGCCCAGCGCGCAGCCGACGGCGATATCCGCCAGCGTCAGCCGCTCGGCATTGAGCCACGCTTTTTCCCGCGCCAGCGTTTCCAGCGCGTCCAGGCCGTGCGTCAGCTTGTCGCGCTGGCGCAGCATCCAGCTTTCGTCCTGTTTTTCCGGCGCGCGCCGGCTTTCGCGAAACAGCGTCGCCGCCGCTTCGGTCACGCCGTCCGCCAGCGCCGCCACCTGACGAACGCGCAGCGCAGCGGCGCGCTCGACCGGCAAAAACGCCGGTTCCACCGCCAGCAGCTCAAGGTATTCGGCCACGATCGGCGAGTCATAAAACACCTCGCCGTCATCGGCGATCAGCACCGGCACCTTGGCGAGCGGGTTCCATTCCTTCACCCGGCTGCCGGGCTCATACGGCGGATCGTTGACGAATTCGAACGCGATCCCCTTCTCCAGCAGCAGCACGGAAATCTTGCGCACAAAGGGGCTGGTGTAACTGCCGATAAGTTTCATCCGTTCTCCTCCGCTTCGTCCTGGCCGCGGCGCGGCGCCCTTACTTCACCGTCAGAGTATCGATAATCCGCTGCACCAGCGCCTGATGCACCTCCGGCGTTTTGGCCGGCGACAGCATTTGCAGCGTTACCACCCGCTTGTTGAACACCGTCAACACCAGCGTGGAAACCACTTTTTGCCCGTTGACGGTCTGCTCGGTATCTACCCGACGAAACTTCTGTTTGCCGACGGTGAAGTTCTCTTCTTTGGTGGTCTGGATGTTCTGATAACGCTCGGCCAACACCGTGATGGCGCTCTGCGCCAGCTCTTTCAGCATTTTGTCGCTGGTGTTGAGCTTCATGTCATCCGGCGGGATCACTTCGGACGAGACCGCACTCTGGCGCGACTTGCCGTCGAGGAAACGCTGGATGGTGGAGGTGCTGTCGTTGATGATGCCGCTGTTCAGCGTCTGATCGCTGAAGCCCGGCGGCAGTTCGAAGGTGATTTTGCCCTTCTGCAGCGACACGTTCAGCCCCGGCGGCGCAGGTGGCGTCTCTACCGGCGCAGGCGGCGGCGGTGGCGCGGGCTGCGTCACGGTCGGCTTGGTATCGGGTGGCGGCACCGCCGGTTTGGTGTCGTCCTTGTTGTCGCAGGCCGCCAGTCCGAACGCCAGTACGGCGACCGCAGTCAGTTTTGCCAGGGTGTTTAACATCGTGGTTCCTTTCGCTTGGCGCGTCATGGCCTAAACGTAGCAACTCGCCCGGGCGAATGCCAGAAGCCCGTTCTGAAATTGCTCATTCGGCCCCGCGCGAACGGGGCCGGGCGGTTACTCCGCCGGGAACAGGAACGGATTGATGCTGCTGCGGCCGAAGCCTTCTTCTTCCATACGGGCGTCCAGCACCAGTGAAGCCAGATCGTCGGCCACCGCTTCGACCTGCGGGTCTTTTTCCTGATAGAGGATCTTCAGGTAAGTGCCGCAGTCGCCGCAGCTTTCCGCCTTCACCGCCGCCTGCTCGCTGTCCAGCGACCAATAGTTGAGATCGCGGGTCTGCTCGCAGTTGCTGCACTTCACCCGCACCACGTGCCATTCGCTTTCGCACAGGTTGCAGTGCAGGTAGCGCAGGCCGTTGACGGTGCCGATGTGCACCATGCTGGAGACCGGGATGCTGCCGCACACCGGGCAGAACTGGCGCTGCTCGCCGTATTCGGCGCGCGCCTTGCCGGGGATCAGGCTGGCCATCTGCGCCCAATAGAGCGACAGCGCGGCCCAAAGGAACGGCGCCTTCTCGCTGCCCACCTTGCCGAACTCGCGGTTGAGCAAGGCGTCGGCCATCAGCTCCAGCTCGTGCGCCGAGGCCTTCTCCAGGTTGTCCAGCACCGCCAGAATGTGCTCCGGCGCCTGTGGGCGCAGCTCGGCGATCAGCGACGTCAGCAGCTTGCGCCAGTGCTCGCTGCGCGGAAACACGCTCAGATCAAGCGGCGGTTTGCCGCTGGCGGCGCCCTGCGCCAACGCTTCGCTCAGATCGAGCTCCAGCGGATTGTCGTGCAGCGCATGCTGCTGCGCCTGCGCCAGCTCGGCGGCGAAGTTCAGGTAGTCGCCCAGCGGGTTGTCGACCGCCAGCTGACGCAGGCGTTCGGCGCGGCGGCTGTAGAGGCTTTTCAGGTTGGCGAAAAGTAACGGCGGGATGTTCTCCGCCGTTGTGGACTTCTCACGCTGTGCCCCTAACTGCTCTTTAGGAACGATGCGGATACTCATCAGGGTTTGTCTTCCTGTCGTTTCTCGCGGACCTCACGGTACCAGCGCGGATGATGTTTCTTGGCCCAGGCCGCCGGCACCCAGCCTTCCACCATCGCGGTAATGGTGCCTTTTACCCACAATGCGGCGTAAATGTGCACCATAATCACGATGATAAGGCCGACCGCGGCCAGCGAATGCACCAGCAGCGCGATGCGGATCAGCGGGATGGAGAACGACGGCGCAAAATACGGCCGCCAGATCACCACGCCGCTGGCCAGCAGCAGCACCAGGCTGATAATCGCTGCCCAGAACACGCACTTCTGGCCGAAATTATAGCGCCCGGTATCACCCACTTCCTCGTTCATGGCGATTTTGTGGATGTTCTTGGCCCAGACGATATCTTCCCGGTTGATCAGGTTATGCTTCCAGTAGCGCAGGAACATCAGCAGGAACGCGGCAAACATGATCACCCCGACAAACGGGTGCAGAATGCGCGCCAGCTGCGGCGTCCCGAAGATGTTCATCAGCCAGTTGAAGGAGGGGAAGAAGAACCCCAGCCCGCTGATGGCGGCGAACACGAAGCAGAACGCCACGATCCAGTGGTTGATGCGCTCCGGTGCGCTGTAACGCTGAATGGGCTTTTCCTTTCTCATTTGCGCGTCTCCTCGTCATGCGACTCGTCGTGCTCGTCCTCATCTTCGACGCGGTTAGGCCCGACGCCGACATAGTGGAACACGCTCGCCGCGAAGGTGGCGGCAAAGCCGATGGCCGCCAGGGGTTTCCACACGCCCTTCCAGAAGGTCACCGCCGGGCTGATGCTCGGGTTGTCCGGCAAACCGTGGTACAGCTGCGGTTTGTCGGCGTGGTGCAGCACATACATCACGTGCGTACCGCCCACCCCCGCCGGATCGTACAGACCGGCGTTCTGGTAGCCGCGGGTGTTCAGCTCGCTGACGCGATCCGCCGCCACCTGCTTCATCGCTTCCTTGGTGCCGAAGTGAATCGCGCCGGTCGGGCAGGTTTTCACGCAGGCCGGTTCCTGGCCGACGTCCACGCGGTCGACGCACAGGGTGCACTTGTACACCCGGTTGTCGTCCTTGTTCATGCGCGGTACGTCGAACGGGCAGCCGGCGATGCAGTAGCCGCAGCCGATGCAGTGCTCGGACTGGAAGTCGACGATGCCGTTGGCGTACTGAATGATCGCGCCTTCCGACGGGCAGGCCTTCAGGCAGCCCGGATCGGCGCAGTGCATGCAGCCGTCCTTGCGGATCAGCCATTCCAGCTTGCCGTTTTCCTCCACCTCGGAGAAGCGCATCACCGTCCACGACTTGGCGGTCAGATCGGCGGGGTTATCGTACACCCCGACGTTGTGCCCCACTTCGTCGCGGATGTCGTTCCATTCGGAACAGGCCACCTGACAGGCTTTGCAGCCGATACAGGTGGTGACATCGATCAGTTTGGCCACTTCTTCCTGGTGGTCACGGGCGCGCGGCGCCGGCGTGAAGCCATTGGTGGCGGATTTACGAATGATGTCTTGAGATTGCATGGCCATAATTCGTCTCCGTTACACCTTTTCCACGTTGACCAGGAACGCCTTGAACTCCGGCGTTTGCGTATTGGCGTCGCCGACGAACGGCGTCAGCGTGTTGGCGATAAAGCCTTTCTTCGCCACCCCTTCGTAACCCCAGTGGATCGGGATGCCGATGGTGTCGACTTCCTGGCCGTGCACCTGCAGCGTGCGAATGCGCTTGGTCACCACCGCCTTGGCCTTGATGTAGCCACGGTTGGAGCTGACTTTCACGGTATCGCCCTGCTTGATGCCTTTCTTCTCCGCCAGCTTCTCGCCGATCTCCACGAACTGCTCCGGCTGCGCAATGGCATTCAGCCGCGCGTGCTTGGTCCAGTAGTGGAAGTGCTCGGTCAGACGATAGGTGGTGCCGACGTACGGGAACTTGTCGGATTTGCCCATCGCCGCCAGATCGTCCTTGAACACGCGCGCCGCCGGGTTGGACACCACGTTCGGGTGCAGCGGGTTGGTGCCGAGCGGCGTTTCGAACGGCTCGTAGTGTTCAGGGAACGGCCCTTCCGCCATCTTGTCGGTGGCGAACAGGCGGCCCATGCCTTCCGGCTGCATGATGAACGGCCCGACGTCGCTGCCCGGTGCTGCGGTGCTGTAGTCCGGGATATCGGCCCCGACCCACTTGGCGCCGTCCCACTCCAGCAGCTGGCGTTTCGGATCCCAAGGTTTCCCCTGTGGGTCCGCCGAGGCGCGGTTGTACAGGATGCGACGGTTGAGCGGCCATGCCCAGGCCCAGCCCAGCGTATTGCCGAGGCCGGACGGATCGGCGTTGTCGCGCCGCGCCATCTGGTTGCCGGCCGGCGTCCAGCTGCCCGCGAAGATCCAGCAGCCGCTGGCGGTGGTGCCGTCGTCGCGCAGCTGCGCGAACGAGCTGAGCAGCTCGCCTTTTTTCACCAGCACTTTGCCGTCGGCATCCAGCAGATCCGCCAGCGCCTTGCCGTTGTTCTCCTGCGCCACCTCTTCCGGCGCCGGGTTGTCCGGCGTCAGGTAGTCCCAGCGCATGTTCAGCACCTGCTCCGGCACCGCACCGCCGTCGCGCGCATACATCTCGCGCAGGCGGCTGAAGATGCCCGCCAGGATCTCGCCGTCGTTCAGCGCTTCGCCCGGGGCGTCCGCGCCTTTCCAGTGCCACTGCAGCCAGCGGCCGGAGTTGACGATCGAGCCGTTCTCTTCGGCGAAGCAGGTGGACGGCAGGCGGAACACTTCGGTCTGGATCTGCGACGGATCCACTTCGTTGAACTCGCCGTGGTTCTGCCAGAAGTTGGAGGTCTCGGTGTTCAACGGATCGATGGTCACCAGGAACTTCAGCTTGGACAGTGAAGCCACCACCTTGTTTTTGTTCGGGAACGACGCCACCGGGTTAAAGCCCTGGCAGAAGTAGCCGTTGACCTTGCCCTGCGCCATCATCTCGAAGTACTGCAGCACGTCGTAGCCTTTGTCCCACTTCGGCAACCAGTCAAAGCCCCAGCTGTTGTCCTTCTGCGCCTTGTCGCCGTAGAAGGTCTTCATCATGCTGACGAAGAATTTCGGGTAGTTGCCCCAGTAGTTCACCTGGCCCGGCAGCAGCGCCTTCGGCGTGTTGGCCTTCAGGTAAGTCTCGAGATCGGTCTGTTTCTCCGACGGCAGCGTCATGTAGCCCGGCAGGCTCTGCGACAGCAGGCCGAGATCGGTCAGACCCTGGATGTTGGAGTGGCCGCGCAGCGCGTTGACGCCGCCGCCCGCCATGCCCATGTTGCCGAGCAGCAGCTGGATCATCGCCATGGTGCGGATGTTCTGCGCGCCGACCGAGTGCTGAGTCCAGCCCAGGGCATACAGGAACGACGCAGTTTTATCCGCCACGCAGGTTTCGGCGATGTATTCGCACACCTTGAGGAAATCGTCCTTCGGCGTGCCGCAGATGTTGTTCACCACGTCAGGGGTGTAGCGGCTCACGTGCTGCTTCAGCAGGTTCCACACGCAGCGCGGATCCTGCAGCGTGACGTCGCGCTTGGCGAAGCCGTTCTCGTCGAACTGATAGTTCCAGGTGGTTTTGTCGTACTTGCGGTTTTCCGCGTCGTAGCCGCTGAACAAGCCGTCTTCGAAGGCAAAGTCTTCCCGCACCAGCAGGCTGGCGTTGGTATAGGCCTCGACGTACTCGCGGTTAAATTTGTTGTTGGTCATCAGATACAGCAACACGCCCGACAGGAAAGCGATGTCGGTCCCGGAGCGGATCGGCGTGTAGAAGTCCGCCACCGATGCGGTTCGGGTAAAGCGCGGATCGATTACGATCAGCTTGGCATTGTTGTGTATTTTGGCTTCCATCGCCCAGCGGAACCCCACCGGATGCGCTTCCGCCGCATTACCGCCCATGACGATAATCAAATTCGCGTTCTTGATATCAACCCAGTGGTTGGTCATCGCACCGCGACCAAATGTTGGAGCAAGACTTGCTACCGTTGGTCCGTGTCAGACACGCGCCTGGTTGTCTACGGCAAGCATGCCGAGAGCGCGACTAAATTTTTGCGACAGAAAACCGGTTTCGTTGCTGGCGGCCGAGGCGCACAGCATGCCGGTGGTCAGCCAACGGTTGACGGTAACGCCCTGATCGTTGGTTTTGATGAAGTTGGCGTCACGGTCTTCTTTCACCAGCTTGGCGATGCGGGTAAAGGCGTCGTCCCAGCTGATGCGCTGCCATTTGTCCGACCCTGGCGCCCGATATTCCGGGTACTTGAGGCGGCTTTCGCTGTGGATGAAGTCAACCAGGCCGGCACCTTTCGGGCAAAGCGCGCCGCGGTTTACCGGATGATCCGGATCCCCTTCGATATGGAAAATGCTTTCTTTGGCGTTTTTGGCGCCATCACCAAGGCTGTACATCAACAGCCCACAGCCGACGGAACAATACGTACAGGTATTACGGGTCTCGCGGGCGCGCAGCAGTTTGTACTGCCGGGTTTCCGCCAACGCCACTTCAGGGGCAAAGCCCAGCGCGGCCACCGTCGTTCCTGCCATACCGCCAGCGCAGATCTTAAAGAACTGCCTTCTGCTGACCTGCATGGGGGTCTCCTTTACACTCGATTGTCACATTGTTCAAATGGCGCTCTTCGCCAAAACGGCAGAGCGCTAATGTCACTGTTGTTATGCTGATACGCGACGCGGCGATATTACCACAGCGTGCTTGTGGTTGTTACACACTCGTGCTCATTCAGTGAACGCATTGGCACATTTCGATACATTTCGGCGTCTGTACAGGCCCGGCGCTCTCTACAGTATAGAGAGTAACCAACATGTCGGCGCGAGGGCATCAGGTGGCGCTCAAGGCTTCTTTTCTATCAGTCTGTTAACGCAGCGATTTGTTCATTAACCACACACTTCACAGGGCATTGATAATCATTTTCAATATCATTTAATTAACTATAATGATCCGACTGCTTACGCGGTGCTCGCCCTTTGCGCCGCCCATACACCACTGGAGATGATGATTATGAGTTATTCACTGCCATCCCTGCCGTACGCTTACGACGCACTGGAACCGCATTTCGACAAGCAGACGATGGAAATCCATCACACCAAACACCACCAGACCTATGTCAACAACGCCAACACCGTGCTGGAAGCCTACCCTGAGCTGGCCAAATACAGCGTTGAAGAGCTGATCCAGGATCTGGATAAAGTGCCTGCCGACAAACGCACCTTCATGCGCAACAACGCCGGCGGCCACGCCAACCACAGCTTCTTCTGGAAAAACCTGAAAACCGGCACCACGCTGGGCGGCGATCTGAAAGCGGCCATCGAGCGCGATTTCGGCAGCGTTGAGAAATTCCAGGAAGAGTTCGAAAAAGCCGCAGCCACCCGCTTCGGTTCCGGTTGGGCCTGGCTGGTGCTGAAAGACGGCAAACTGGCCGTGGTGTCTACCGCCAACCAGGACAGCCCGCTGATGGGCGAAGCCGTCGCCGGCGCTTCCGGTTTCCCAATCATCGGTCTGGACGTATGGGAACACGCTTACTACCTGAAATATCAGAACAAACGCCCTGACTACATCAAGGCGTTCTGGAACGTGGTCAACTGGGACGAAGCGGCCGCACGCTTCGCTGCGAAGAAGTAATTCGCCCCCGCTGATGAAGATGCCCGCCGCCGGCGGGTATTTTTTTGCCTGAAATCCGCTAAAGTTTGACCACTTCTTGCCGATGGTTTGTTCAATTGACGTTCGCCCGGAGAAGGAAAAACGCTATGGCGGCATTGCAAGCATTGGCAGGAAAGTTCACTCATCTCACCGTAGGTAAAAAGCTCGGTCTCGGCTTCGCGCTGTTGCTGCTGTTGGCGGTCGTCATCGCCGGCACCGGAGCGCAATACCTGCACATCATCGAATCCCGCGCCGATCGCATCGACTTCAGCAACCGGCTGAACGAGGAGATCAATCAGGCCAAATACAACCGCGCCATGTATGGCCAGACCTACCAGCCGGAATATATTCAGAACAATCGCGCCAATATCGACAACGCCGTCAAACTGATAGACCAGGGGCAGGCGTTGGACTGGGACGCCCAAAGCCGCAAGGATCTGCAGCGTCTGGTGACGCTGATCGGGGAATACCAGCAGCAGCAAAAAGTCTTTGAGCAGGCGGTGGCGGCCAAAGATGCGGTGCGCCAGAGCTGGAACATGTCGGAAGTGCAGGCCAGCCTGAGCCAGGTGGAACGTCAGCTGACCAACGGCGATCTGCAGCTGGCCTTTATCCAGCTGAACCAAAAGCTGACCCAGGTGCGCTACGGCGCGCGCGGCCTGCTGCTGAGCCTGAACAAGGAAACCGAGGCGCCGCTGATGGCGGCCATTGACGACGCGCGTGACGCGGCCAACGCCCTGAGCCGCCGGGTCAGCGACGCGCAGCGCCCGCAGCTGCAGCCGCTGCTGGCCGCTTTGGACGATTACAAAAACCGCATTGCGGCCTACCTGCCGGCCTATGAGCACGAGCAGCAGATCAGCCGGCAGCTCGGCGAACGCGCGCAGGCGATCGGCACGCTGGTGAACGCCTTTATGCAGGACGAGCTGGTGCAAACGCGCAACAACATCAATCTGGCGCAGCTGCAGATGGGCATCACCACCCTGATCGCCATCATCGCCGGAGTGCTTATCGCCTGGCGCATCACGCTGCAGATCATCCGTCCGCTGCACAGCACGCTGGCGATGGCGGAACGCATCGCCAGCGGCGACCTGCGCCAGGCGCAGACCAGCACCCGCCGCGATGAGCTGGGGCAGCTGCTGAACGCGGTGGCGGCGATGAGCCAAAATCTGCGCACCATGATTGAAAAGATCCAGATGGGCGTCAGCCAGGTTTCCACCGCCTCGGCGGAAATCGCCGCCGGCAACACCGATCTCTCTTCCCGTACCGAACAGCAGGCGGCGGCGGTCGAGGAAACCGCCGCCAGCATGGAACAGCTGACCGCCACGGTGAAACAGAACGCCGACAACGCCCATCACGCCAATCAGCTGGCCACCGACGCTTCGCAGACCGCGCAGCAGGGCGGCAAGCTGGTGGAAAACGTGGTCAGCACCATGCGCGATATCTCCAGCAGTTCGCAACGTATCGCCGAAATTACCACCCTGATCAACGGCATTGCCTTCCAGACCAACATCCTGGCGCTCAACGCCGCTGTCGAAGCGGCACGCGCCGGCGAACAGGGCCGCGGCTTCTCGGTGGTCGCCAGCGAAGTGCGCAGCCTGGCGAGCCGCAGCGCCCAGGCAGCCAAAGAGATCGAAGGGTTGATCGCCGAATCGGTCAGCCGGGTGAAAACCGGCACCGAACTGGTGGAAAGCACCGGCAACACCATGGAGCAGATCGTCCGCTCGGTTACCCACGTGCGCGACATCATGGCCGAGATCGCCGCCGCCTCCGATGAACAGACGCGCGGCATCGCCCAGATTGGCCAGGCGATCGTAGAAATGGACCACACCACCCAGCAGAACGCCGCGTTGGTGGAAGAGTCCGCCGCCGCCGCCGATTCGCTGGAAGAGCAGGCGGAGATGCTGCTGCAGAGCGTTTCGGTGTTCCGTTTGGCGGAGCAGACCGAACCCGCCACCGTGAAAGCCGCCGCGCCGAAAGCGCCGGCCGTAAAACCCGCGGCCGCCAACGCCGCAGCGGAAGAGAACTGGACCACCTTCTGACGCCCTCAGGCGAGGAATATCCGTTCCTCGCCCTATCTTTGTGGCAACAGGTGGGTCGCGACTCCCCAATTCAACAAATTAAAACCAGAGGCGGTCGCATCAAGCATTGCGTAGCCGCAATTGCGATGACCGTATCTGCGGAGGTCCTCCTGCGGGTCAGCCCCTTTAAGCCACCAAATCAGTGCCTGCAGAGCATGGCCGTGCGTAACCACACCAAGCGTTTGATTTTGTCCATCGACAGCCAGATCGGACAGACAAGCCATCAGGCGCCAGGCAACCTCATAAGCATTCTCCCCTCCCGGAGCCGACGCCTCTGCCTTACCGGCAAAGAGGCACTGCGTCGCTTCAGGATAATCGCGCATGGCCTGCGCATAAGATAATCCTTCCAGTCGGCCAAAATCTTGCTCCTGCAAACGCTTATCCATTTGCACAGTGCAGCCACATCTCTCAGCCAACGTCTCCGCTGTCGTAAAAGCCCGGCCAGCCGGTGAACTGATCAACAAAGTGACCGATAACATTTGCAAGCGAGCGCCAAGCCCAGCGATTTGACGTCGCCCCTCTTCTGTCAGCGGACTGTCACTTCGCCCCTGAATAATCCCCGAGCGGTTCCATTCTGACTCCGCATGCCTCAATACAATGAAACGCATGGTTTTTTCTCGACGATAAAAGCCTAAATATAGACAGGAAAAACACATCCTTCCGTACAGGTAAACGCCGGGTAGTGTACGGGAACAACTCAGGCTATGCTGAGCCCTCGACGCGAGACACGGAGGCGCACATGCATCACCCAGACGTTTACATCGGCAGCATCCAACCCTATGAAGGCGGGCGCCCCAGCGCCATCGCCAAACGCCAGGTGGATGGCGCCATCCGGCTCACGCCGCTCGGGCTGGAAGGCGACGAACAGGCCGAAAAAAGCTACCACGGCGGGCCGGACCGCGCGCTGTGCCACTACCCGCGCGAGCATTATGCCCACTGGCGCGAGCAGTTTCCGGCGCAGGCCGAGCAATTTTGCGCCCCGGCCTTCGGCGAGAACATCTCCACCGAAGGGCTGACCGAACACAATGTGTTTATGGGCGACATCTTCCGCTGGGGCGAGGCGCTGATCCAGGTCACCCAGCCGCGCTCGCCGTGCTTCAAGCTCAATTATCACTTCGCCATCGAGGACATTTCGGTGCTGATGCAGCAAAGCGGCCGCTGCGGCTGGCTGTATCGGGTGGTGTCGCCGGGCGCGGTCAGCGGCGACCGTCCGCTGGCGCTGGCGGCGCGCAGCAGCGACGTGACGGTCGCCGAAGCTATCGCCATCGCCTGGCATATGCCGTTCGACGCGGAACAGTACCGCCGCCTGTTGGCGGTGGCCGGCCTCTCCGCCAGCTGGAGCAAGACCATGCTCACGCGGCTCGCCGAAGGGCGCCTCGAGGACTTCAATCGCCGCCTGCTCGGCCGTTGAACACGCGGGCGGAAAAGATGAAAAACGTGCGCCGGATGCCGCGCTAAACATTTTCTTCCGCCTATACTGTAGCCGCACGTTTTTTCAGCCAGGAGCCAGGTATATGACCACCCCGACCCATTCGATTCATCACGCCGCCGCCGAAGGCTATCAGGCCAATGCCGATCGCTATGTGAAAGGCCGGCCGGATTACCCGCCGGAAATCGCCGTCTGGCTGCGTGACGTCATCGGTTTGCACGCCGGCATGACGGTTATCGATCTCGGTGCCGGCACCGGCAAGTTCACCCCGCGCCTGCTGGAAACCGGCGCGCAGGTGATCGCCGTCGAACCGGTGCCGCAAATGCTGGAAAAACTGTCGGCGGCGCTGCCGCAGGTGAAAACGCTGGCGGGCACCGCCGAGGCGATCCCGCTGCCGGACGAGTCGGTCGATGCCGTGGTGTGCGCCCAATCCTTCCACTGGTTCGCCACGCCGCAGGCGCTGGCGGAAATCCAGCGCATTCTCAAGCCCGGCGGCAAACTCGGTCTGGTGTGGAACATGCGCGATGCGCGCGTCGGTTGGGTGCGTAAACTGAATCAGATCGTCGATCGCCACGAAGGCGATGCGCCGCGTTTCTATACCGGTGAATGGCGCAAGTTCTTCCCGTTCAAAGGCTTTGAACCTCTGCAGGAGCAGGTGTTTATGCTGGGCCACCGGGGCGCAGTGGAGGACGTGATCTACAACCGCGTGCGTTCAACCAGCTTTATCGCCGCGCTGCCGCAGCCGCAACAGGAGCAGGTTATCGATCAATTGCGCCAACTGGTGGCGGAAGAAGAGGAGCTGCAGGGCCAGGACACGATAACCGTGCCCTATCAGACCAAGGCGTATTTCACCACCAAGGTCTGACGCCCGGGGTTCAGAACGCTTTCTTGGCGTAACCGGTGACCGCTTTCAGGCCCATCTCACGGCCCAGTGCGGTCATCGGGTGCACCACGATCAGCCCGCGTGCGCTTTTCTTCAGCGCGCCCATATCGGCCTGCTCTTTCTTGGTGATTTCACGGCTGAACGGCAGCTTGCTCAGCTTCTGCGCTTCGGCGCTCAGCTTCTCGCCGCGCACGTTTTTCAGGCGCTCGATCTCCGCCGCCAGCTTCTCTTTTTCTTTGGTGTGCTGCGCGATCAACTCAGGATTGCCCTGTTGGATCACGGTGACGTCTTTGTGGTTCAAGGCGTCCAGCAGGTCGCTCAGGCGCTTGATCTCTGCCTTTTCTTTCTCTTTCATGGTCTCTGGCCCGTTGTGCCCAAAATGGCACGCTAATCAACAATACCGGCATTGTAGCAAAAGGCGCGCGCCGTTACCCGTCCTGCGCAATACCGGGCGGCAGGCCGCTCATCTCGCAGGCTTTGGCGCCCAGCCGGGCCAGCGCCTGGGTGTAGCGCGCGTTGAACGGGTAGCAGCAGGAGAGCCGCAGCGCGTTGCGGTAGCGCCCGCTGGGGGAATACAGGGTGCCCGGCGTCAAACAGATCTGCTCCTCCAGCAGTTGATGGAACAGCGCCACGCTGTCCACGTTAGGAGGGAACTCGACCCAAAACACGAAGCCGCCCGCCGGCTGCGTGGCCAGCGTGCCGCGCGGGAAATGCCGGGCGATCAGCGCCCGCGCCTCGTCCACCTGAGCGGCGTAGCGCTTACGCAGGTTGCGCAAATGGTGATCGTAGCCGCCGCTCTCCAGGAAGGTCGCCAGCGTTTCCGACAGTAGCTGCGACTCGGACATCGATGACACCGCCTTCAGCTTGCGCAACGCCTCATGGAAACGGCCGCCGCAGATCCAGCCGACGCGAAAATCCGGCGCCAGCGTTTTGGTGAAGCTGGAGCAAAACAGCACCCAGCCGTCGCGATCGAACGCCTTCACCGCCGGTGACAGCGCGCCGCCGAACTGGATCTCGGCATACAGCCCGTCTTCAATCAACGGCACCTGATGATCGTTCATCAGCCGCGCCAGTCGCTTTTTCGCCGCCAGCGGCATGGTGCAACCCAGCGGGTTTTGCACCGTCGGCATGGCGATCACCGCATTCAGCCGCTTCTCGTTCAATAGCAGTTCCAGCGCATCCAGCGACAGCCCCAGCTGGGGGTCGGTGGGGATTTCCAGCGCTTTCAGCCCCAGGCTGGCCAGCAGCGGCAGCAGATAAAAGTAGGTCGGCGACTCCAGCCCGACGCAGTCGCCCGGTTGGGTGGTGACGCGCAGCGCCAGCTGCAGCGCTTCCATGCAGCCGTGGGTCAGCACCACGTCGCCCGGCTCCAGCAGCATACCCAGCGTCATCGAGCGGCGAGCGATCTGCTGGCGCAGCCGCAGGCTGCCGGGCGGCAACGGGTACTGCCCGATCAGATCCGGCTGGCGGCGCAGCTGAGAGGACAGCATGCGCCCCAGCTTGCCGCCGGGATAGAAATCGCTGGTCTGCGGGCAGGCCAGCGCAATGTTGGTGAAGGCCGGGTTTTGCTGGGCGGCGAACACCGTATCGATCAGCGCCAGCACGTCGTCCGCCGGCGGTTCGATACGGCCGCTGGGCGCCGAGGCCATCTTCAGCGCCGGCAGCGTGCTGCGCACATAAAACCCCGACTGTGGCCGTGCTTCAATCAGCCCGCGATCCTCCAGCGTGCGGTAAGCCGACACCACGGTATTGATGCTGACGCGATGGGTTTGCGCACAGCGCCGCACCGAGGGCAAGCGGTCACCGGGCAGCAGCGTGCCGCGGCGAATGGCCTCAGCCAGCGTATCCGCCAGCTGCAGGTAACGGGTATCCGGGGTCTCATCGAGCAGGGTCACAGTTTCTCTCCAGGCAATGGTTACAGTTTACATTTCGTACAACTGTAACCATGACAATATACGATTTGTGATTCTGTCACCATCCCATCGCAGCGATTATGCTGATCCTCTCGTTATCACCGTCATTTTCAAGGAACCTGCCATGCTGGACTCCGCCTTTGTCAGCTACGTCACCGTCATGTCGATCACCCCCGGCCCCAACAACCTGCTGCTGGCCTCGTCGGGCGTCAACTTCGGCCTGCGCCGCACCCTGCCGATGCTGTTCGGCATCTGCGTCGGCTGCGCGGTGCAGCTGGCGATCATTATCCCGCTGCTGGCGCTGGCGTTGAGCTGGGCCGGCGTCATCCGCTTCCCGCTGGCGGTGATCGGCTGCGCCTACCTGCTGTGGCTGTCGTGGAAACTGTTCCAGGCCGCCTCGCCGGACGCCAAAGAGCAGGCGCAGCCGATGAGCCTGCTCAACGGCGCGCTGTTTCAGGCGGTCAATCCCAAGGCCTGGCTGATGGTGATCAACGTGGCGATCCTGTTCACCCCGCGCGAAGGCGCCACCTTTGTCCATACGCTGTCGGTCATCGCCGGTTTCGCGCTGCTGAACTTGCCTTGCGTGCTGCTGTGGGCGGTGCTGGGCGATCGGTTGCGCAACGCGCTGCGGGTCACCTGGAAACTGCGGGTGTTCAACGGCGCGATGTCAGGCCTGATGGCCGCCACCGCGCTGTGGTTGCTGTTCGACGAGTGGCGCGCGGCCTTTGCTTAGCCGCGGCCGAGAGGAGAAAGCCGGGAGGGTTGTTTGGCGCCGATACCGGCGATCAGATCGGTAATGGACAGCACCATGGTGGAGCGCACCATCTGCTGATAGCGTTGGCGCTGCATGGCGATCAGCGCTTCATCCGCCTCACCCGGCTGCAGGAAGGTCGGCACCGGCGGCAGCGCAGCCACGCAGTGCAGCTCGCCGAACGGTCCGAGGATTTCGTCGTCAACGAAGCGGTATTCCGAACCGTCATGGTTCAGTTCTTCCCGCATCGCCATCAGCAGCTCGGCGTCTTCATATTCGTGGCGGGAAATCACCCCCAGCCCGTACATCAGCTTCAGGCGCACCGACAGCTCCCCCAACGGGCCGCTGCCGGACAATAGCGGTTCGACGGCATATTTCACCGCGTAGTCGTCCTTGCGAAATACCTGCACCACCAGCACGTTGAGCGCTTCCGCCAGCAGCTCTACCGCCGCGATCAGGAAGCTGCGCACCGTTTTGCCCGCGTTCAGCTTTTCCAGAACCTGGTTTTCAAATGCCTGTGCTTCTTCCATCGTCGCTTTTCGAAAGGCGTGGGGAGGGCCGTCGATGCCGAACTCGGGTTGCAGGAGCGCAGCAAGCTGCGCTCGGGTGTTCATCATCACGGATCTACTTGTGCATGGCGTTATACACAGCAACGGCCTGTTCTACAACCTCGCTTTCCGCCGGCAAGCCGGAAATTTGCGCCAGCGCGGCTTTCGGCCCCAGGGTGCTCAGCAGTTCCGCCAATTCCAGCGCCTGCGGATCCTGTTCGCTGCGGTAACTCATGGCGGCGGCGATGCCCTGGATCAGGTTGGCGTGCGGCAGGCCATATTCCAGCGTGCCCAGCAACGGCTTGATCAGGCGATCGCCAGCGCTCAGTTTGCGCAGCGGCTGGCGCCCTACGCGCTCGACGTCGTCATGCAGATACGGGTTTTCAAAGCGGCCGAGGATTTTATTGATGTAGGCGGCGTGCTTATCGGCGTCAAAGCCATAGCGCTTGATCAGCACCGCGCCGCTCTCTTCCATCGCCCCTTTCACCACGCGGCGGATCGCCGGGTCAAGAATGGCGTCGCGAATGGTTTGCAACCCAGCCAGCTGGCCGAGATAGGCGGTGATGGCGTGACCGGTGTTGAGGGTGAACAGCTTGCGCTCGACGAAAGCCATCAGGTTATCGGTCAGCTCCATGCCGGCGATCGCCGGAGGCTGGCCTTTAAACTGCGTCTGGTCGACGATCCATTCGCTGAAGGTTTCCACTGTGACTTCCAGCGGATCGCTGCTGTCCGCCGGCGGCACGATGCGGTCGACCGCCGAATCGACGAAGCCGACGTGCTGCTCAACCCATGCTTGCTCGTCCTGCGGCAGCGCGGCAAACACGTGCTGCTTCAGCTGGCTGGTGCCGCGCACCATGTTCTCACAGGCGATGATGTTCAGCGGCTGCGCATTGCCCTGCTGATGGCGCAACACCAACCCTTTGGCGATCGTGCCGGCGATTTTGGCGAGAATTTGCGGGCCCACGGCGGTGGTCACCAGATCCGCCTCGGCGATCAGCGCTACCGCGGCTTCGCTGCCGCTGTTGACGGCGCTGACGTTGTTGACGCTCTCTACGCGCTCTTGCTCGCCCACCACGTGCACCTGGTAGCTTTTACGGCTGTTCAGCAGATCCAGCACCGTTTGATTGACGTCGGCGAAGGTCAGCTCAACGCCCGCGTCCGCCAGCAGCTTGCCGATAAAACCGCGGCCGATGTTCCCTGCGCCAAAATGTAATGCTTTCATAACTCTACCTTCTTAATGTCGAAGGGTGCAGCAAGCTGCACCCTTTAAAATGATTCTGTTATCCGGCTTTTTTGCCGCCGAGCAGGTCCAGCACTTCCTGGACGCTGGTGGTATTCGCCAGCCGCTCGATCACGCTCTCGTCATCCAGCGCGTTGGTCAGGCTGGTGATCACCTGGATATGCTCGTTGTTGCGCGCGGCAATGCCGATCACCAGGCGCGCCACTTCGTCCTCTTCATCGCCGAAGCGCACGCCCTGCGGGTATTGGCAGAACACCACGCCGGTACGCAGCACCCGGTCTTTAGCCTCGATGGTGCCGTGCGGCACGGCGATCGACTCGCCCAAGTAGGTGGACGTGAGCTTTTCGCGCTCCAGCATCGCCGGCACGTATTCCGGCTCAACGTAGCCGCCCTTCACCAGCTGCTCGCCGGCGAAACGGATCGCCTGCTCTTTGTCGCTGACCTGCAGGTTGAGGAACACGTTGCTCTCGCTTAGCTTGAACAGCCCCTGTTCGCCGGCCTCTGCAGCCGCGTGCGCGCCGCTCTGCGGGGCCGCTGCGGCAGCGGTATTCACCGCCAGCAAACGCTCGACCAGATCGCCATACAGCTTGCTGTCGAGGAAGTTGGTCAGTGAAATGTGCTGGGCCTGCGGCGCATGGCGCATCGCGCGTTCTGTCAGATCGCGGTGGGTGATCACCAGGTCCACATCGTCCGGCAGACTGTTGATGGCGCTGTTGGTCACCGAGATGTTCTTCAGCCCGGCGTCGGCCACTTTCTTGCGCAGCACCCCGGCGCCCATGGCGCTGGAGCCCATGCCCGCATCGCAGGCGACGATGATTTTGCGCACGGTGCTCAGATCGCCATCGACCGCCGACGGCGCGGCCGCGCCGCCCTTGGACTGCGATTTCATCTCTTGCACGCGACGGGTCGCGGCTTCCAGATCATCATCCTCTTTCACCTTGGAGGTTTTCAGCAGGAAAGCGGACACCACGAAGGAGACGGCAAAGGCTGCGAACACCGCCGCAATGTTGGCGAAATAGGCGCCTTTCGGGGTCATCGCCAGCACCGCCAGAATCGACCCAGGGGAAGCCGGAGACACCAGGCCACCGTTCAGCATCGTCAGGGTAAAGACGCCGGTCATGCCGCCCAGGATCACCGCCAGCAGCAGACGTGGGTTCATCAGCACGTACGGGAAGTAGATTTCGTGGATGCCGCCCAGGAAGTGAATGATCGCTGCACCGCCGGCGGATTGCTTGGCGCTGCCGCGGCCAAAGAACATGTAGGCCATCAGCACGCCCATGCCCGGGCCTGGGTTGGCTTCAATCAGGAAGAATACCGACTTGCCGGCTTCCGTGGCCTGCTGAATGCCCAGCGGCGAGAAGATGCCGTGGTTGATGGCGTTGTTCAGGAACAGGATTTTCGCCGGTTCAACGAAGATGGACGCCAACGGCAGCAGGTTGTTCGTCACCATCACGTGCACGCCCGCCGCCAGCAGTTTGGAGAGCACCTCCACCAGCGGCCCGATGCCCAGGAAGGCCAGGATCGCCAGCAGCATGCCGATGATGCCGGCGGAGAAGTTGTTCACCAGCATTTCAAAGCCGCTTTTGATCTTGCCGTCCACCCAGCGGTCGAAGTGCTTGATAGCCCAGCCGCCCAGCGGGCCGGCGATCATCGCGCCGAGGAACATCGGCATGTCGGCGCCGACGATGACGCCCATGGTGGTGATGGCGCCGACTACGCCGCCGCGATCGCCGCCTACCAGTCGCCCGCCGGTGTAGCCGATCAGCAACGGCAGCAGGTAGGTGATCATCGGGCCGACCAGCTTGGCTAAGGTTTCATTCGGCAGCCAGCCGGTTGGAATGAACAGTGCGGTGATAATCCCCCAGGCGATAAAGGCGCCGATGTTGGGCATCACCATGTTGCTCAGGAAGCGGCCAAAGTTTTGCACTTTAACCTTGATGTCTGGTGAAAACATAAAACACACCCCTATTGTTACGCGCTGACAATAGAGCGCGTGATTATTGTTGTGACGATCCAGCCGTGTTGCCGCTGTATGCGAAACGGACTCTATCACGCTGTTTTTGTCACGCGAACTTCACGAATTTTTTGTGATACAAATCACATACAACACCCCAACAAACCACCACTTATAGTGATGCTGATCACAATTATGGCGTGTAAAAAAAGCACAGTGAGAAAGAAATCGCCTTAAAACCCGCAATAAAGTGATGCGCATCACATTTTTAACTTGGTGTTTTGTTTTTAAATTGTGACAAACATCACAATTTATTTTTGGCCGCCGCGCCCGATAACAACGCGCTGTTTGATCTTCCCTGTGAGCACTCATCCCGCCGGGAACTAGCGAAGTGATGAGTGAAAGAAAACTACATTGCCTAATGAATGGATTAATTGAAGTGTAGTACAGAAGCCTGCGCAATAAGCCAGCAAGTTATTGGAAACGCTGAGGGGGGAAATAAAACAGGCCGGCAATGCCGGCCTGTCTCTCGTGCGCGGGGGCGTTATTGCGTCACGCTTTGAATGGTTTTCTGCGCGTTCACCAGGTTCTGCTGTTTAGCCACCAGATTCGACATCATGGTGTTGTATTGCGCCACCTGTTGCGCGGTGCGGAACTGCACGCCGTTGTTGTTAAAGCTGACCTGATTGCCCTGGCTCTGCAGGAAATCGCCAACCTGCACCAGATCCTGCACGAAGCTGGCGGTGGTCGGGATCGCCGGCATCAGGGCGTTGGCCGGCGCGGTGACGATCTTGTCATAGGCCTGGTTGTACACCGCCTTCAGATCGTCGGGCTGCTTCAGCGCCGCACGGGCGGTATCCGCCTGCGATTTGGCGGACTGGATCTGCTGGCCCAGCAGGTTCAATGCTCCGACCGATTGCTGCAGCGCGTCGCGTTTGTTCAGGTAGTCCTGCGCGGTGCGGATCTGGTTAATCTGGTCCAGCGCCGGCGTCAGGCTGGCGCCGACCGATTTGGACAACTGCTGGGAAAAACCGACCAAAATCGCATAATCGCCGGCATAGTTGCCGAACTTCTGTTTCTGGTCTTCGCTCAGCGTGGGGATGTTCGCCCCGCTGCGCATCACGGTATTCTGTAAGTAATCAATGAATGCTTTGCGCTGTTCCGGCTCTTTATCGCCGCAGGCGGTCAATTGCATGACCACCAACAATGCCAATACCGGTGCCAACCAACGCGCGAAAACTCTGCTCTGGATCCCTACCGCCATGTGACATAACTCCTGTTATAAACCTGCTTTTTCATTGGACTCCGCCCCTTTTTCCGCACTCCGTGCGCCTATAAGAATAGATCAACTGGCGGCGTTCCGATACGCGATTCCGCTTGCGGTGAACATTGTCTGGTTAAAAACGGCGTACTGCGTGTACCACGTACGCATGGTACACTTTTCCAACGTTTATCGCCGGGCCAACTTGCTCATGTCCTCTTATCAACCGCCGTTGACCATCACCCCCTCCATTCTGCATCTGGCGACAGACGTAGGGGCAGCGTTGGCCCGTTTGACAATGCAAGCGGAACAAGAGCATGCGTTGCGGCTAAGGCGCATCAATCGGATCCGTACCATTCAAGGTTCGTTGGCGATCGAAGGCAATACCCTGAGCGAAGAGCAGATCACCGCTATCATCGCAGGTAAACGCGTCATCGCCCCTCCGCGAGACGTTCAGGAAGCGATGAATGCCATCCATTGCTATACCAACCTGAATCATTGGCATCCCGAAAATGAACGCGATCTGCTTGCCGCACATGGGATGCTGATGAACAGCTTGCTACCTGATGCCGGCCGCTATCGTCAGAGCGGCGTCGGCGTGATGAACGGCAACGTCGTGATCCATATGGCTCCCCCGGCGGAACGCGTACCGTTGCTGATCCGCCAACTGCTCATCTGGCTGCAACAAACCGATCTGCCACCGCTGATCGGCAGCTGTGTATTTCACTATGAATTCGAATTCATCCACCCGTTTGCCGATGGAAACGGCCGCATGGGACGGTTGTGGCAAACGCTGATTTTGTCACGCTGGGATCCTTTGTTCGCCAACGTGCCGGTTGAGAGCCTGGTGCATGATAACCAGTCCGGATATTACCAAGCGCTGAATGCCAGCAACCAAAAAACCGATTGTTCACCCTTCGTTGAATTCATGCTGGAAATGATTCTAAAAGCGCTTGAGCTGAGTATTACCCCCCAAGTCACCCCCCAAGTCACCCCCCAAGTCGATGACTTGCTGGCGGCGCTGCAAGGTGAGATGTCGCGAGAAGCACTCCAGAATGTTCTACAGTTGCAGGATCGAAAATCTTTCCGCGAACGCTATCTCCAACCGGCCTTGAATGCCGGTTGGATTGAAATGACGTTACCGGATAAGCCCAAGAGCCGTTTACAACGCTATCGCTTGACCGCAGCCGGTATCAAACAGTTACGCCAGCCATAAAAAAGGCGCCCGCAGGCGCCTTTTCACAGCACAGAGCCGTTTTACTGCAGTACGGAGATATCCGCCACCTGCAGGAACAGTTCACGCAGTTTGCTCAGCAGCGTCAGACGATTCACGCGCACTTCCGCATCGTCCGCCATTACCATCACGTTGTCGAAGAACGCATCCACCGGCTCACGCAGCGCAGCCAGTTCCACCAGCGCTTCCTGGTAGTTGCCCGCCGCGAAGTACGGCTGCAGCTTGTCGCGCAGCACCACCAGGTGGGTCGCCAACTGGATCTCCGCCGCGTCCTTCAGCACCGAGGCGCGCACGCTGTCGTTCAGCGTTTCGGTAGATTTGGCCAGGATGTTGGAGACGCGTTTGTTGGCCGCAGCCAACGCCGCCGCTTCGTCCAGCGTGCGGAAGTGGGATACCGCCTTGACGCGTGCGTCGAAGTCGGCCGGCTTGGTCGGACGGCGCGCCAGCACCGCCTGAATGGTATCGACCGCGTGGCCTTCTTCCTGATACCAGGCGCGGAAGCGGCCCAGCATGAATTCCACCACCTCATCGACCACTTTGGCGTTGGTCAGCTTGCTGCCGTACAGGCGCACGGCCTCTTCGGTCAGAGTCTGCAGATCCAGCGGCAGGTTTTTCTCGACGATGATGCGCAGCACGCCCAGCGCGGCGCGGCGCAGCGCGAACGGGTCTTTATCGCCTTTCGGATGCTGCCCGATGCCGAAGATGCCGGCCAGGGTGTCCATTTTGTCGGCGATCGCCAGTGAACAAGCCACCAGCGACTGCGGCAGCGCATCACCGGCGTAGCGCGGCTGATACTGCTCGTTCAGCGCAACGGCGACGTCTTCCGCCTCACCGTCGTGGCGCGCGTAGTGCATGCCCATCACGCCCTGGGTGTCGGTGAATTCGAACACCATGTTGGTCATCAGGTCGCACTTCGACAGCAGGCCCGCACGGGTGGCGTGGTTGACGTCGGCGCCGATCTGGCCGGCAACCCAGCCCGCCAGCGCCTGAATGCGATCGGTCTTGTCGCGCAGGGTGCCCAACTGCTGTTGGAACAGCACGGTTTCCAGGCGCGGCAGATTGTCTTCCAGACGTTTCTTGCGGTCGGTGTTGAAGAAGAACTCGGCGTCGGCCAGACGCGGACGCACCACCTTCTCGTTACCGGAGATGATCTGCTGCGGGTCTTTCGACTCGATGTTGGCCACGAAGATAAAGTTCGGCAGCAGTTTGCCCGCGGCGTCGTACACCGGGAAATACTTCTGATCGCCCTTCATGGTGTACACCAGCGCTTCCGCCGGCACCGCCAGGAATTTCTCTTCGAATTTGGCGGTCAGCACCACCGGCCATTCCACCAGCGAGGCCACTTCTTCCAGCAGGCTGTCGCTCAGATCGGCCTTGCCGCCAATCTTCTGCGCCGCCAGCTCGGCGTCGCGCTTGATGAGCGCTTTACGCGCTTCATAGTCGGCGACCACTTTGCCGCGCTCCAGCAGGATCTGCGGGTATTGGTCGGCGTTGTCGAGGGTAAACTCGGCTTCGCCCATGAAGCGGTGGCCGCGCACGGTACGCGCAGAGTCGATGCCCAGCACGGTGCCCGGGATCAGATCGGCGCCCAGCAGCATCGTGACGGTGTGCACCGGACGCACGAACTGCACGTCAGAATCGCCCCAGCGCATCAGTTTCGGGATCGGCAGCTTGCCGAGCGCGGTGCTGACCATGCCGGCCAGCAGTTGCTGCGCCGACTGGCCTTTGACGTGGGCGCGGTACATCAACCACTCGCCCTTGTCGGTCACCAGGCGTTCAGCCTGATCGACGGTGATGCCGCAGCCGCGCGCCCAGCCTTCGGCCGCTTTGCTCGGTTTGCCTTCGGCGTCGAACGCTTGAGCGATCGCCGGGCCGCGTTTTTCAATTTCGCGATCGGCCTGCGCCGCGCTCAGGTTGGCCACTTTCAGCGCCAGGCGGCGCGGTGCGGCGAACCAGCTCACTTCACCGTGTTCCAGGCCGGCGTTATCCAGCTCGGCAGTGAAGTTGGCGGCGAAAGATTCCGCCAGGGAACGAAGAGCCTTCGGCGGCAGCTCTTCCGTGCCGATTTCCACCAGGAAAGTCTGTTGAGTCATGGCTGCCTCTTAGTTCTCGTTCTTCTTGTTGCACATCGGGAAGCCCAGCGCTTCGCGGGAAGCGTAGTAGGCTTCGGCAACGGCTTTGGTCAGCGTGCGGATGCGCAGAATGTAGCGTTGACGCTCGGTCACCGAAATCGCCTTGCGCGCGTCCAGCAGGTTGAAGGTATGACCCGCCTTCAGGATGCGTTCGTAGGCCGGCAGCGGCAGCGGTTTTTCCAGCGCCAGCAGCGACTGGGCCTCTTTCTCGTACTGCTCGAAGCAGGAGAACAGGAAGTCGACGTCGGCGTATTCGAAGTTGTAGGTGGACTGCTCCACTTCGTTCTGGTGGAACACGTCGCCGTAGGTGGTGACGCCCAGCGGGCCGTTGCTCCACACCAGATCATACACGCTGTCCACGCCCTGGATGTACATCGCCAGACGCTCCAGACCGTAGGTGATCTCGCCGGTTACCGGCTTGCACTCCAGGCCGCCGACCTGCTGGAAGTAGGTGAACTGCGTCACTTCCATGCCGTTCAGCCACACTTCCCAACCCAGGCCCCAGGCGCCGAGCGTCGGGTTTTCCCAGTTGTCTTCCACGAAGCGGATGTCGTGGATGGTCGGATCCAGACCCAGCTCTTTCAACGAGCCCAGGTAGAGTTCCTGAATGTTGTCCGGCGATGGCTTAATCACCACCTGGAACTGGTAGTAGTGCTGCAGACGGTTCGGGTTTTCGCCGTAGCGGCCGTCGGTCGGACGGCGGGATGGCTGCACGTAGGCGGCGGCCATCGGCTCCGGCCCCAGTGCGCGCAGGCACGTCATCGGGTGTGAGGTTCCCGCGCCGACTTCCATGTCCAATGGTTGAACGATGGTGCAGCCCTGGCGCGCCCAATAATCCTGCAGTGTCAGGATCAGGCCCTGGAAGGTCTTGGTATCAAACTTTTGCATGTTGAATTCGCACGCGATACAAGTGGATTTAGATGGAATGAGCCAGTATACCCGTTGACCGTAAGATATACAGCCAGAATCCGGCAACAAGTGCGAATCGGGGCGAGAAGCGCTGGATTTTCGCGCGCGGTGCGCGCAGGACAGGACGCCGGTTAGCCGGCTTATTTCACCGGCGACGAACGTGGCGAAAATACGGCCCGCCAAAAACATTAGAATAACTTAACAAAAAACGAGACTAATCGTTGCTTAAATCGTCACTTATTCGCCCGCAGCTCCTGTTCTCATCAACCCTATTTACGCCGATTGAAATGCACACATGCTTATATTTGCCACAGGGCAAAGTTACGCCAATGTTATTTTTGTTAATTTTATCAACTAAAAAACTCGCCTCACCGGCAGATAATGTGACTAAGCGCCAAATTATTTCTTATATCGTGAAAAATAAGGCGATATCACGCGACGGGCCGCTGCAGCGACTCGAGGAGAAACAAGCGGATATGTAATACGCCAACAATGAGCCACAGAAACCCATTGACAGTTAATCTTTGGTTATACAATAATAATTAAAATTTTCCCTGGTGTTGGCCAAGTGGCTACCTGATCCTTTCATAGGATCAGTTTTTTTTTGTATTTCCGTCAGCGTCATGACGGCCCGCATAATTAATTCCCGTCCGCTTCCTCTTAATTAGCTTCCCTTATAAGAACGTATCGCTTACGCAATGCCATTTAGCGCGCCTTTGGCAAACGCGCTCTGCAGGCAACCCATTCAAAAGCGCGCGCTGACGCCGACGTTATACATAAACTGCTCGCCGCTGCTCAGCCCGCCGGTTTGCGAGACGGTGGCGAAGGCCGATACCCTGTCCGTCAGCGGCATGTTGGCCCCCAGCGTGACATCCACCCAGTTTTTGTCCTGGCCCGCACTGTCGCGGGTAAACGAGGTTTGCGTCGATTTCAGGCCACCGCCGGCGCGGTAGACGTCGTCGCCGAACTGATGCTGATAGCTCACTTCCGCATAAGGGTTAAATACGCCGAATTGCGTATCCAGCCGCCAGCCCAGCGCACCGATCTGCGAGTGGTAGGTTTGATCGTTGAAGCGCATGGCGGTGCTGTCATCGCCGTCTTCGCTGTAGCCGGAAACGCGGCTGTAATCCCAGGCGAACTGCGCCACCGGCCCGGTGGTCAGGTAAGAAGCGATCGGGAAGTCATAGCCGGCGGTCACGCGCGCGCCCCACTGCTTGCCGGAAGTCGAACCGGTTTCGGTACGCGTCAGCGGCCCCAGCCGCATGCTGCGGCGAATATCGTCATAATCCATCGCCGCATAGTGCAGATCGGCGTTGACCCAACCGTGCTCGAATATCGCCAGCGAACTGAAGGCCGACAGCAGCAGCCCACGCGCCTTGTAATCATAACGGCTGGAAGGATGCTGATCGTCGTTGGAACCGGCGATCAACGCACCGATCAACCAGCCGTCGGTCAGCTGATAGTCCACGCCGACGGTCAGGTTGTGGGTGGTGGCGTTGCCGTCCCCCGCCGCCCGGTTATCGGCATAGTCGTAGTGCTGGCCGGCGTAACCGCCGAACACGCCCAGCGAGCCCTGCGGGTTTTCGCCGTGGCGCAGCTGCTGGAAGCGGCTGTCGAGCGTGGCGCGGCTGTCGCGCGCCATCGCCGCCGTCGCCTGATTCAGCGCCACCACCTGCGCCGGGCCATCCAACACCGCCTGGATATAATCCGCAATCAGCAGGTGCGCCTGCGGGCTCGGGTGGAAGTGGTCGGAGAACAGATAGGATTGGCTGGCATCGAAGCCGGGCATGTCGGAACGGCAGACCGCCGAGGAAACGCCCGGCGGACAAGCCATGCCGGCGGTGTTGGCGAAGCCGAACTGCGCCGGATTGGCAATCGCTTCTGCAAACAGTTTGTTGACGTCCACCCGCACGATATTGCCGCCGCCCTGCGCCAGCAAACGGTCTTCACTTTGATTATAGAAATCGGTCAGCTGACCGGCCTGCGCGCTCAGGCTGTCATACGCCGCGATGAGCTGGGTGGCGATCGCCTGCTGTACCTGAGGAATGGCGCTGCCCTGCTTCGCCGCAGCGGCCAACGCCGCGTGGATCGCCTGCGTGCGCGACGCGTTGTCCGGCGTCGCCAGCGAATTGAGCGTGGCGTAGGCCGCCTGGATCGCCGCCCCCTGCACCGGAGACAGCGCCTGTTGAATGATCAACTCCATCAGCTGCGGCGTGGAGCCGATGTTCGGCACCGTCGGCACGATCACCGTGCCGGCGCCGGCGTTCAGCAGCGAATGCACCTGCGCGGCGGCGGCCGCCGCGCTGTTATAGGCCACACCGGGTGCGGTCGCGGCGTTCAACGCCGCCGCCGCCAGATCGTTACCGCCGATCCAATGAATGTACAAACCGTCGCCATCGGCCTGGCCGTTAACCCGGTTCAGATAGCGCTGTACCTGATCCTGGGTATTATCGACCGGATTCAGGCCCGGCACCGCCACAGCGCCGCCGGCGGCATAGTTTTCACCGCCGTTGTCCGAAGCCACCAGCGCCGCGCCGATGCGCTGCGCCAACGCCTCGTCGTACAGCAGATGCTGGCTGCCGTCATAGGTGAACCGGCCGTTGTTGCCGGTATCGCTCAGGCTGTCGCCAAAGACGTAGAGTTGGTCATACGCCTGAGCCGGAAGGGTCACACTGCAAAGTAGCGCCACTGCAAGCGCCGCCGGGCGGGGCATGCACGTTATTTTTAGAGGCATGAATCGACTCCTGAGAGCCTGCAAATGAAGGCAATATCGTTTTTATCGTTGACCGGTTTTCCACCGACCATGTAGTAACTATTGTCGGCTTTTCCGTCACGTCAAGCGGGCTGATGACAAAACAATCAGAGGCTTGCCAAGTTCGCCGCTTCGAGCGATGATTACTGTTCATAAATACAGCACAAGGACATTCAGGATGGCAGACGAACGTTGCGGTTGGGTGACGGCCGATCCGTTGTATCTCGAGTATCACGACAAGGAATGGGGCGCGCCCACCACCGACGCGCGCGAGCTGTTTGAAATGCTCTGTCTGGAGGGGCAACAGGCCGGCCTTTCCTGGATCACCGTGCTGAAAAAGCGCGAGAACTACCGCCGCGCTTTCCACCAGTTCGATCCGCAGCGGGTCGCCGCCATGAGCGAGCAGGACGTGGAACGATTGCTGCAGGACAGCGGCATCATCCGCCATCGCGGCAAGATAGAAGCCATTATCGCCAACGCCAGGGCCTATCTGGCGATGGAGGAGGCCGGGGAGAATTTCGTCACCTTCATTTGGGATTTCGTCGGCGGCCAGCCGCAGCTCAACCGCTGGCAAGCGCTAAGCCAGGTCCCGGCTAAAACCGAGCAGTCCGACGCCATGTCCAAGGCGCTGAAAAAGCGCGGCTTCAAGTTTATCGGCTCCACCATCTGTTACGCCTTCATGCAGGCCAGCGGGCTGGTGAACGATCACCTGACGGGGTGCATGTGCTACCCAAAGCCACGGTGATCCGCCCCAGCGGCCTGGAGGATATCGACCGGCTGATGGCGCTGTGGCTGCCCAGCACCATCGCCGCCCATCCGTTCGTGGCGGAAAAATACTGGCGCGAGAGCGCCGCGCTGGTACGAGAAAACTACCTGCCGCGCGCGCAAAGCTGGGCCTGCTGGCATGACGACGAGATCGTCGGCTTTATCAGCGTGCTGGACGAGCAGTTCATCGGCGCGCTGTTCGTCGATCGGGCGTTCCACGGCCGCGGCGTCGCCCAGGCGCTGATGGCGCATGTGCAGCAGCGCTACCGCCGGCTCAGCCTGGAGGTTTATCAGCAGAACCTGCGCGCCTGCGCGTTCTACCACAAGCACGGTTTTCAGGTGACGCAGCGCCTGTTCAACGACGAAACCCTGGCCTATACGCTGATCATGAATTGGCCGGCAATCGAAAATTCAACCGGTTGCGGTTAAAAAAGGCGCATTCACACCCCGGCGGCGCGCAATTAGGAATCCGCTGCATGGCGCCGCCCGGCATTTTGTCGCATAACACCCCCCAGCACTCCCCCGCGCTCATCATTTGTCACGCTTTTCTCCGGAACTGCCGGCGAACCAGCGCGTCATAGTAGCGCGGTGGCGCGGGCTTCCCGCGGCGCCCATTTTTTGCGCCCCCGTTTTGGGCCGGCGCGTACAGATTTTGATGCCATTAAGGACAAGAACATGAAAAAACGCATTGCCATTATTGCCGGCGCAGTGAGCGTAGCGCTCACCCTGTCGGCCTGTACCACCAACCCTTACACCGGCGAATCCGAAGTCGGTAAATCCGGTATCGGTGCAGGCCTCGGGGCCGCACTGGGCGCCGGCGTCGGCGTGCTGTCCTCCTCCAAGAAAGATCGCGGCAAAGGCGCGCTGATCGGCGCGGCGGCCGGTGCAGCGCTCGGCGGCGGCGCGGGTTATTACATGGATGTGCAGGAAGCCAAACTGCGCGACAAGATGAAAGGCACCGGCGTCAGCGTCACCCGCCAGGGCGACAACATCGTGCTGAACATGCCGAACAACGTGACCTTCGACAGCAGCAGCGCCACGCTGAAACCGGCGGGCGCCAACACCCTGACCGGCGTCGCCATGGTGCTGAAAGAGTATCCGAAAACCGCGGTCAACGTGGTCGGCTACACCGACAGCACCGGTTCTCGCTCGCTCAACATGAACCTGTCGCAACAGCGCGCCGACGGCGTAGCCAGCGCGCTGATCACTCAGGGCGTGGCGGCGAACCGTATTCGCACTACCGGCGCCGGCCCGGACAACCCGATCGCCTCCAACAGCACCGCGGAAGGCAAGGCGCAGAACCGTCGCGTCGAGATCACCCTCAGCCCGCTGCAGTAATCCCGTGCGGGGCGCAACCGACGCCCCGCCGCTTCCTCCCGACTTTCTCCTTATCCTTCAACATTCCCGCTCGCACATCGGGTATGGTAGTCTCCTTGGCAATTAACCGCGGGAGAGATCGGCTGTGAGCACAGGCAAGGCAACGCGCGCCTCAGGACGCGCCACCATCAGCGATGTGGCAAGCATCGCCAAAACCGGCAAGACCAGCGTGTCGCGCTATCTGAATGGTGAACAGCACCTGCTTTCCGACGATCTCAAACAGCGCATCGAACAGGCCATTCAGCAGCTCGACTACCGGCCAAGCCAGATGGCACGCAGCCTGAAGGGCGGCCAGACCCGCCTGATCGGCCTGATCCTCGCCGATATCACCAACCCCTATTCGGTGGACGTGATGCGCGGTATTGAAGCCGCCTGTCGCCAGCACGGTTTTACCCTGCTGGTGTGTAACACCAACAACGAAGTCAATCAGGAGCAGCACTATCTGCAGCTGCTCAGCAGTTATCGGGTGGAAGGCATCGTGGTCAACGCGGTCGGCATGCGCGAGGAAGCCTTATCCACGCTGCAACAGTCGATGCTGCCGATGGTGCTGATCGACCGCAAGATCCCCGACTTCGCCTGCGACGTGGTGGGCCTGAACAACCGCGAAGCCGCCACCGTCGCCACCGAACATCTGCTGCAACAAGGTTTCGAAGCGATCCTGTTCCTCAGCGAGCCGCTCGGCACGGTCAACACCCGTCTGGAACGCCTGCACGCCTTCAGGCATACCATGGCGCAGCACCCCGCGCTGTTGGCGGAGCAGGCCGAAACGCCGCTCAACGATCGGCAGAAGCTGGAGCAAGTGTTGAGCGATTTCAGCGGCCGCCATCGCGGCATGCGCAAGGCGGTGATCTCCGCCAATGGCGCCCTGACGCTGCAGGTGGCGCGCGCCATGCGCCGGCTGGGCATCCAGTGGGGCAACGACATCGGCCTGCTGGGCTTTGATGAACTGGAGTGGGCGGAGCTGGCGGGCGTCGGCATCACCACGCTGAAGCAGCCCACCTACCAAATGGGGCATGCGGCGCTGGAGCGGCTGGTGCAGCGCATTCAGGGCCTGGCCGCCCCCAGTGGCGATCAAATGTTCTCCGGCGAGCTGATCGTCCGCGGCTCCACCACCCGCTGACTGACTTTCCCATGGGCCGTTGACCGCCCCTCCGCATCGGCTGTTTTTTGCTCAGCTTCGTGATTGCGATCATATTTTTACACTCTGTCGCTTTTCGCTGGAACCGGTTCCATTTAACGTACCGGTAACAGCAGCGGCGGCGACAATGCCGCCTCAGGAGTCAAAATGAAAACAGAAATCATCGTGGTCACCGGCGCCTACGGCACCGATACCGTCAAACAACACGGCGGCCAGCGCGCGCTGTTGCCCCTCATCGCCGGTGCCGGCGCCGACGGCGTCGAGATCCGCCGCGAACTGTTCGCCGCCGGCGAGCTGGACAGCCTGCCGGCGCTGGCGCAGGAGATCGAGCGCCAGCAACTGTTCTCCGTCTATTCCGCCCCTGAGGCGCTGTTCACCCCGCAACATACGCTGAACCCCAACCTGCCGGCGCTGCTGGCGGAGGCACAGGCGCTGAATGCGCGCCAGCTGAAGCTGTCCCTCGGCCATTTCCGCCCCGGCTTCGACTTTACCGAGCTGAAAGTGGCGCTGGAACAACACCCGGTCAAGCTGGTGGTAGAAAACGACCAGACGCCGGACTGCGGCATTTTGTCGATGCTGAACGCCTTTTTCCATGCGGCGGAAGATAGCCACCTGCCGGTCAGCATGACCTTCGATATGGCCAACTGGCTGTGGGTAGGACAAGACGCCTTCGCCGCCGCCGATCGCCTGGCCCGTCACGTCGGTTACGTGCACGTCAAAGCCGCCACCCAAGGCCCACGCGGCTGGCGCGCCGTGGCACTGGACGATACCGACGGCAGCTGGCGCGATCTCTTGGCCCGCCTGCCGCACGACGCGCCGCGCGGCATCGAATTCCCGTTGCAGGGCGATGATCTGGAAGCCGTCACCCGCCATTACGTCAATATTTTGCGTGCGGAGTAACCCCATGATGACAACGTTAACGGCAACGACGGCGCAACAGGCGCCCCTGGATGTGGTCACGCTGGGCGAAGCCATGGCGATGTTCGTGGCGGCACAGACCGGCGATCTGGCGGAGGTGGAAACCTTCACCAAACGCATCGCCGGCGCCGAACTGAACGTGGCGATCGGCCTGGCGCGCCTGGGCATGAACGTCGGCTGGGTCAGCCGCGTCGGCAACGACTCGTTCGGCCGCTTCACCCTGCAGCAGCTGAAAAAAGAGGGCATCAACTACCGGCAGGTCACGGTTGACGGCCAGTATCCGACCGGTTTTCAGGTGAAGTCCAAAACCACCGATGGTACCGATCCCAGCGTGGAGTATTTCCGCAAAGGCTCGGCGGCCAGCCACCTTTCGGTCGCCGATTTCAACCGTGAGTATTTCGCTTCAGCGCGCCACCTGCACCTGAGCGGCGTAGCGGCGGCGCTGTCCAGCCAATCGCTGGCGCTGTGCCACCATGCGGCGCGCGAAATGCGCGCCCTGGGCAAAACCATTTCGTTCGACCCCAACCTGCGCCCGGTGCTGTGGCCCAGCCGCGAGGTGATGATCGAGCAGCTCAACCAGCTGGCGTTCGCCGCCGATTGGGTGCTGCCGGGGCTGAAAGAGGGGCAGATCCTCACCGGCCAATCGACGCCGGAAGGCATCGCCGATTTCTATCTGGAGCGCGGCGTGCAGGCGGTGATCATCAAAACCGGCCCGGACGGCGCCTGGTTTAAAACCGCCGCCGGCGATAAAGCGGCAGTAGCTGCGGTCAAGGTCGACAACGTGGTGGATACCGTGGGCGCAGGTGACGGCTTTGCCGTCGGCACCCTCAGCGCCCTGCTGGAAGGCAAAACGCTGAAACAGGCGGTGCAGCGCGGCAACAAAATCGGCTCGCTGGCGATCCAGGCCATCGGCGACAGCGAAGGCTTGCCGACCCGCGCGGCGCTGGCCGAATAATAATAAAAAATACGACTTCTCCGCATGACGTCAGCCTCTGGCCCTACAACCGGGACGCGTCGGGAGAGCATCTGCCCCTTCTTCTGGCATGCCGGCGAAGGGGATGCAACACCACTGAAGGATACTGAACATGAACAAAGCGACTGTCGCGGCCAAACGCTGGTGGTACATCATGCCCATCGTGTTTATCACCTATAGCCTGGCCTATCTCGATCGCGCCAACTTCAGCTTCGCCTCCGCCGCCGGCATCAATGAAGATCTCGGCATCACCAAAGGCATGGCCTCGCTGCTGGGCGCGCTGTTTTTCCTCGGTTATTTCTTCTTCCAAATTCCCGGCGCCATCTACGCCGAACGCCGCAGCGTCAAAAAACTGATCTTCTGGTGCCTGATCCTGTGGGGCGGCTGCGCCTCGCTGACCGGCGTGGTCAGCAATATCCCGATGCTGGCCGCCATTCGCTTTATCCTCGGCGTGGTGGAGGCGGCGGTGATGCCGGCGATGCTGATCTACATCAGCAACTGGTTCACCAAATCGGAGCGGTCACGCGCCAATACCTTCCTGATCCTCGGCAACCCGGTGACGGTGCTGTGGATGTCGGTGGTGTCCGGCTACCTGATCCACGCCTTCGGCTGGCGCGAAATGTTCATCATAGAGGGCATTCCGGCGGTCATCTGGGCGTTCTGCTGGTGGGTGCTGGCGAAAGACAAACCGGCGCAGGCCGGCTGGCTGAGCGCCGATGAGAAACGGGCGCTGCAACAGCAGCTGGACGAAGAGCAGAAGGGCATCAAGGCCGTGCGCAACTACGGCGAAGCCTTCCGCTCGCGCAACGTGATCCTGCTGTGCGTGCAGTACTTCGCCTGGAGCATCGGCGTGTACGGCTTCGTGCTGTGGCTGCCTTCCATCCTGCGCAGCGGCATGCAGATGGGCATGGTGGAAGCCGGTTGGCTGTCGGCGGTACCTTACCTGGCGGCGACCATCGCCATGATCGTGGTCTCCTGGGCGTCGGACAAAATGCAAAACCGCAAACTGTTCGTCTGGCCGCTGCTGCTGATCGGCGCGCTGGCGTTCTTCGGTTCTTACGCCGTCGGCACCAACCACTTCTGGATCTCCTACGGCCTGCTGGTGGTCGCCGGCGCCGCGATGTACGCCCCTTACGGGCCGTTCTTCGCCATCATTCCGGAAATGCTGCCGAAAAACGTCGCTGGCGGCGCCATGGCGCTGATCAACAGCATGGGCGCGCTGGGTTCGTTCTTCGGTTCCTGGTTCGTCGGCTATCTGAATGGCGCCACCGGCAGCCCGGCGGCCTCTTACATGTTTATGGCCATCGCACTGGTGGTGGCGGTGGTGCTGACGCTGATCGTCAAACCCGCCCGCAACGAGATCCAGCCGCAATTGGCTTGATCCGGTTATACTTTTTATCTGTTAACCCAACCGGGGGGGCGCCAGGCCCCCTTTGGCCCAGCTGGAGTTCGTGATGAAGCCTTCTATCGTATTGTACAAAAGCCTGCCTGCCGACCTGCGTGAACGCCTGGAACAGCACTTCACCGTGCACGCCTTCAACGGCCTGCAGCCGGAGAACCGCGACGAACTGCGCCAGGCGCTGCAGCAGGCCGAAGGGATCATCGGTTCCGGCGGTAAAATTGACGAAGCCTTCCTGCAGCAGGCGCCCAAACTGCGCGCGGCCTCGACTGTTTCCGTCGGCTACGACAACTTCGACGTCGAGGCGCTCAACGCGCATAACGTGCTGCTGATGCACACCCCGACGGTGCTGACCGAAACCGTCGCCGACACCATCATGAGCCTGGTGCTGGCGACCGCGCGCCGGGTGGTGGAAGTGGCCGAACGGGTGAAGGCCGGCGAATGGCGCGGCAGCATCGGGCCAGACTGGTTCGGCGTCGACGTGCACCACAAAACCATCGGCATCCTCGGCATGGGCCGCATCGGCCTGGCGCTGGCGCAGCGCGCGCACTTCGGCTTCGGCATGCCGGTGCTGTACAACGCCCGCCGCACGCACGAAGAGGCGGAACAGCGCTTCAACGCGCGCCGCTGCGATCTGGATACCCTGCTGGCCGAGTCGGATTTCGTTTGCATCACGCTGCCGCTGACCGAGCAAACCTTCCACATGATCGGCCGCGATCAGCTGGCGAAGATGAAGAAAAGCGGCATTCTGATCAACGCCGGCCGCGGGCCGGTGGTGGATGAGCAGGCGCTGATCGAAGCGCTGCAAAACGGCGTGATCCACGCCGCCGGGTTGGACGTGTTCGAGAAAGAGCCGCTGCCGGCCAACTCGCCGCTGCTCAGCATGCCGAACGTGGTGGCGTTGCCGCACATCGGCTCCGCCACCCATGAAACGCGCTACGGCATGGCCGCCTGCGCGGTGGATAACTTGATCGCCGCATTGACCGGCACGGTGAAAGAAAACTGCGTCAACCCGCAGCTGTTGCAGAAATAACTTAGCGCGGCCGGTGGTCTGCGGATAACCGGCCGTGTTGCTCTTCCTGCTGCGGCGCGAACAGCGCCTGCAGCTGATGTTCTTCGGCGAAGTGCTGCAATTCGGCATCCTGAATTGCCTGAACGATCTCTTCTCGCCAGTTTTTGTCCGTCATCGCTAACCTCCTTTGATGTTCATCGTTTAATCTGCCGCAGCGCACGCGCAAAGCCAAGCCGAATCAATCCGAAAACGCTCCGCCCTCCCTCTCCTCCCCGAAAAAAAACCGCAGGGAGGAGGCCGTTTTTTCACCGTTTGCCACACTGGGCGCTACCCTGCGACAAAAACGCTTCCTGCCGCGCGTAAGGAGAGCCATGAAACTGTTACCCCTGCCCTTGTTGATGCTGTTGTCGCCAGCAGCGCTGGCCGCCTGGACGCTGCCCGGCTTTCCGGCCTTCGACGAAACCGCCGCCGGGCTGTTCATCAGCCAGGCCCCGCTGCCTAAAGGCCAGCGGCCGCTGCAGCTGTATCAGGATAACCAATGCTGGCAGCCGGCCGAGGCGGTGAAGCTTAACCAGACGCTGTCGCTGCAGCCCTGCGGCGTCAACCCGCCGGCCAGCTGGCGGCAGTTCCGCGCCGGCGACTATCAGGCGCACATCGACACCCGCAGCGGTACCCCCACGCTGCGGCTCAGCCTGCGCAGCGCGCCGGAAAGCGCCGCCGTTGCCATCCGCAGCTGCCCGCGCTGGGACGGCAAGCCGGTCACGGTCGACGTCGCCTCGACCTTCGCCGAAGGCGAAACGCTGCGCGATTTCTATTCCGGCCAAACGGCGCAGGTGAGCCAGGGTAAAATCACGCTGCAGCCCGCCGCCGTCAGCGGCGGCTTGTTGCTGCTGGAATCCGCCGCCACCACCAAACCGGCGGCGTTCAGCTGGCATAACGCCACAGTTTATTTCGTGCTGACCGATCGCTTTGAGAACGGCAATCCCGCCAATGACCACAGCTACGGGCGCCGCAGCGACGGCCTGCAGGAGATCGGCACCTTTCACGGCGGCGATCTGGCTGGCCTGACGCAGAAGCTGGATTATCTGCAGCAACTCGGCGTCAACGCCTTGTGGATTAGCTCGCCGCTGGAGCAGATCCACGGCTGGGTCGGCGGCGGCGCCAAGGGCGACTTCCCGCATTACGCCTATCACGGCTATTACGCGCTGGACTGGACCCGCCTCGACGCCAACATGGGCACCGAACAGGAGCTGCGCACGCTGGTCGAGCAGGCGCATCAGCGCGGCATTCGAATTCTGTTCGACGTGGTAGTGAACCACGTCGGCTACGCCACGCTGGCGGATATGCAGACGTTTCACTTCGGCTCGCTGTATCTGCAGGGCACGGAGGTGGAAAGCATCCTGGGGAAAAACTGGGGCGACTGGCGTCCTGGGCCGGGGCAAAACTGGCACAGCTTCAACGACTACATCAACTTCAGCAACAAGGCGGGCTGGCGCCAATGGTGGGGGAAAAACTGGATCCGCACCGATATCGGCGACTATGACGCGCCGGGCTATGATGATCTGACGATGTCGCTGGCCTTCTTGCCGGACATCAAAACCGAAGCGCCCGGCGCCAGCGGCCTGCCGCTGTTCTACCGCCATAAGCCCGACACCGCCGCACACGATATCCCCGGTGCCACTACCCGCGATTACCTGACCGTCTGGCTCAGCCAGTGGGTGCGTGATTACGGCATCGACGGTTTCCGCGTCGATACCGCCAAACACGTGGAAAAACCGACGCTGGCGCTGTTGAAGCAACGCGCCACGGCGGCGCTGGCGGCGTGGAAAGCGGAACACCCGCAGCAGGCGCTGGATGACGCACCGTTCTGGATGACCGGCGAAGCCTGGGGGCACGGGGTGATGAAAAGCGACTATTACCAGAACGGTTTCGACGCGATGATCAACTTCGACTTCCAGGACCAGGCGTCACTGGCGTTGGGCTGCTTTGCCGACATCGACGCCACCTACCGGCAGATGGCCGAGCGGCTGCAGGATTTCAACGTGCTGAGCTACCTCTCGTCGCACGACACCCGGCTGTTCTTCGCCGACGATGCCAAAGGCTCGCTGTCGCGGCAACAGCGGGCGGCGAACCTGCTGTTGCTGGCGCCGGGCGCGGTGCAGATTTACTACGGCGACGAAAGCGGCCGCCCGCTCGGCCCGACCGGTTCCGATCCGCTGCAGGGCACCCGCTCCGACATGAACTGGCGCGAACTGCAGGGGGAGAAAGCTCCGTTGCTGGCCCACTGGCAGCGGCTGGGGCAGTTTCGCGCCCGCCACCCGGCGATCGGCGGCGGCGTGCAAATCCCGCAGCCGCACGCCGCTTACTATGCCTTCAGCCGCCGGCTCGGCGACGATAAGGTGATGATAGTGTGGGCCGGCGAACGGTCACAATAATTCAGCGTAATATGCTACCAATAGACCATTGAGTAAAACTTATGCCCAGTGGTCTATTTTTCGGCCGCATTGCAGCGGGATTTATCTGGCGGTATGGTGGGTGATTACCTGCTAAAAAACAGTACTGCTGCACCTATGACTTTCTCACTTTTCGGCGACAAATTTACCCGTTATGCGGGCATCACCCGTTTGATGGACGATCTGAACGAAGGCCTGCGCACCCCCGGTGCCATCATGCTCGGCGGCGGCAACCCCGCGCAGATCCCAGAGATGGAAGCCTACTTCAAACAGCTGTGCCAGGAGATGCTCGATCAGGGCAAACTGACCGAAGCGCTGTGCAACTACGACGGCCCGCAAGGCAAGGACGCGCTGCTGAAAGCGCTGGCCAATCTGCTGCGCGACGAGCTCGGCTGGGAGATCTCGCCACAGAATATTGCACTGACTAACGGCAGTCAGAGCGCGTTTTTCTACTTGTTCAACCTGTTCGCCGGCCGCTACGCCGACGGTTCACGCCGCCGCGTGCTGTTCCCGCTGGCGCCGGAATATATCGGCTATGCCGACGCCGGGCTGGACGAAGGGCTGTTCGTCTCCGCTAAACCGAACATCGAGCTGCTGCCGGAAGGCCAGTTCAAATATCACGTTGATTTCGAGCACCTGAATATCGGCGATGACATCGGCATGATCTGCGTTTCGCGGCCGACCAACCCAACAGGCAACGTGATCACCGACGAAGAGCTGATAAAGCTCGATCGGTTGGCGCAGCAGCGCAATATTCCGCTGGTGATCGACAACGCCTACGGCGTGCCTTTTCCCGGTATCATCTTCAGCGACGCCACGCCGCTGTGGAACCCGAATACCATCCTGTGCATGAGTCTGTCCAAGCTCGGCCTGCCGGGCTCGCGCTGTGGCATCGTGATCGCCGACGAGAAGGTGATCACCGCGCTGACCAACATGAACGGCATCATCAGCCTGTCGCCGGGCAGCATGGGGCCGGCGATGGCGACGGAAATGATCGAGCGCGGCGATCTGCTGCGCCTGTCGAACGAGGTGATTCGCCCGTTCTACAAACAGCGTGTCGAACACACCATCGAGATTATCCGCCGCTACCTGTCGCCGGAACGCTGCCTGATCCACAAACCGGAAGGGGCTATCTTCCTCTGGCTGTGGTTCAAGGATCTGCCGATCACTACCGAGGTGCTGTATCAGCGCCTGAAAAAGCGCGGCGTGCTGATGGTGCCGGGCCACTACTTCTTCCCGGGGCTGGAGCACGACTGGCCACATACCCACCAGTGCATGCGCATGAACTACGTGCCCGACCCGGAGAAAATCGAGCGCGGCGTGGCTATTCTGGCGGAAGAGATCGAACGCGCGCATCAGGAAGGCTAACGCCGGCTGGTTGAAAATCGACCGATAAAGATATACGATGCATATATCGTATATCTTTTTTAGGAGAGCCAGCTATGACTCGCATCGTGATCGATTTACCTGAAGAAGACCTGCGGCAGCTCGACAATCTGAAAAATATCCGCCACGTTCCCCGGGCCGAAATCATCCGTCAGGCCGTCTCCCGCTATCTGACGGAGAACCACGTGGAAGATCCCAGCAATGCTTTCGGGCTCTGGTCCGGGGCGATGGGAGATGGCGTGGACTACGAAAATCGTCAGCGCGAGGAGTGGGAATAATGGTGGCTCAACGGGCGTTATTTGACACCAATATTCTGATCGATTATCTCAACGGCATTCCTCAAGCCAAAGACGTTCTGACCGAATACCACATTAACCCGGCTATTAGCGCCATCACCTGGATGGAAGTGATGGTGGGTGCCAAAAAGCAGGGGGCGGCGCTGGAGCTGAAAACGCGCCAGTTTTTAGGGCAATTTCTGCTGCTGCCTATTACCGATGAAGTTGCCGAACGCGCCGTAGAACTGCGCCACTCACAGCTTGTGAAGCTGCCGGACGCCATTATCTGGGCCACCGCGCAGGTGGGGTTCCGGACGCTCATCTCCCGCAACCCCAAAGATTTTGGCACTGACAACGGCGTGTTAATGCCTTATCGGCTGTAGTCGAGCAGCGTTACAGCGTCCAGAACAGCACCGCCAGCAGCTGCGGCGACATGATGCGCAGGAACATCGCCAGCGGATAAACGGTGGCGTAAGACAGCGCGGCGGCGCCGCTGGTCGGGTGCAGGCCGTTGGCGAAGGCCAGCGCCGGCGGATCGGTCATCGACCCCGCCAACATGCCGGACAGCGTCAGGTAGTTCATCTTGCCCACCGTGCGCGCCAGAATACCGACGCTCAGCAGCGGAATGGCGGTGATCAACGCGCCGTATCCCACCCACGTCAGCCCCTCGCCGTGCAGCAACGTCTCGATGAAGTTGCCGCCCGACTTCAACCCGACTACCGCCAGAAACAGCACGATGCCCAGTTCGCGCAGCGCCAGGTTGGCGCTCGGCGGCATAAACCAGTACAGCTTGCCGATACTGCCGATGCGCCCCAGGATCAGCGCCGCCACCAGCGGCCCGCCGGCCAGCCCCAGCCGCAATGCCGCCGGGAAGCCGGGCACGAACAGCGGAATGGAACCGAGCAGCACCCCGAGGCCGATACCGATAAACACCGGCAGCATCTGCACCTGCTGCAGTTTTTGTTGGGCGTTGCCGACGATTGCCGTCACCGCGTCGATGGCCTCCGGCCGACCGACCAGGTTGAGGATGTCGCCGAACTGCAGCGTCACGTTGCTGCCGGCCACCAGCTCGACGCCGGCGCGGTTGAGGCGTGAAATCACCACGTCATACTTTTGCTTCAGGTTCAGATCGCGGATTTTTTTACCCAGCACCTGCTCGTTGGTCACCACCGCCCTCACCACCTGCAGCGCGGTGCCGCGCGTCGAGAGCGACGCGTCTACCTCTTCGCCGATCACCAACCGGGCATTCTCCAGGTCTTCGCGCTTGCCCACCAAATGCAGGTAGTCGCCAAGCTCCAGCCGCTCGTGCGGCGCCGGCACCATCAGCAGCTCCCCACGCTTGAGGCGTGAACAGACGATCGCTTCACCGTTGAGCAGCGGCACCTGCTTGATCGCCATGCCCTGCAAATTGGGATTGCGTACCGCCACGTTCATGGCGTGCAGCAGCTCGCGCTGATTGCCCAGGCTGCTTTCAAACGCCTGCGCCTCGCGCTCGATATTGATGCGGAAAAACAGTCGGATCAGCCACATCACCAGCAGAATGCCGCAAATGCCGAACGGATAGGCCATGGCGTAGCCCATGCCCATGCCGTCCACCAACGCCGGATCGGAGCCGAGATCGGTCAGAATCTGTTGGCCGGCGCCCAACGCCGGGGTGTTGGTAACCGCGCCGGAGAACACGCCGAGGATGATCGGCAGCGGCACGTCGAACAGCTTATGTACCGCCGCTGCCACTACGCCGCCGGTCAGCACCAGCAGCACCGCGAAGGCGTTAAGCCGCAAACCGGAGACGCGCAGCGAAGAGAAGAAACCGGGGCCGACCTGAATGCCGATGGTATAGACGAACAGGATCAGGCCAAACTCCTGGATAAAGTGCAGCATGTCGCCGTTCAGGCTGATTTGCCCACTCTGGGCGAAGTGCCCGACCAGAATGCCGCCGAACAGCACGCCACCGATGCCCAACCCGACGCCGTACAGCTTCCAGTTCCCCATCCACAGCCCAATGACGGCCGCCAGCGCCAACATGCTGACGGTCAGGGCGATATCGCTCATAGGTCACATCCTTGCCAAAGTTGAACAATGGGTTTGCGGCCAAAGACACACAATTAACAAGGATTATGACATCGGGCTGACGGGGGGTCTGTGGCGTGCGCCACATAACGCAACGGGGGAGATCCGTCTGGATCTCCCCCGCATGATGATGACCGTTTTTCAGTCGGTTATTTGGCTTCCAGCTCCGGCGTCGCGCCGATGGCGATGCGCTGCGGCTGCAAGGCTTCCGGCACCTGACGCACCAGATCGATGTGCAACAGGCCATTTTCAAATTTGGCCTCGGACACCTGCAGATGCTCCGCCAGAGTGAAGGTCAACTGGAACTCTTTGCACACCAGGCCCTGATGCAGGTATTCGACCTGTTTTTCCGGCGGTGTGGGTTTACCGCTGACGGTCAAGCGCGGCCCTTCCACTTCGATATTCAGTTCGCTCTGCCGAAAACCGGCCAGCGCCAGAGAAATGCGGTAGTGATTGTCATCGCTTTTCTCGATGTTATACGGCGGGAACCCCTGAGGCTCCTGGCCCCCCATTGAGCTGGCCAATTTATCAAAACCAATCCATTGACGCAGAAGCGGGGATAAATCGTAATTACGCATAGGAACAACTCCTTTCATTAAGCGAGATGTGTTTATTCAGCCCCCTGACGGCGGGCGTGTCATGACTGCATATTTACCGGCAGCGTAACTGCCGGCGAAACGGGAATTATTTAATTTCGATGCGGCGCGGTTTTAATGTTTCCGGCACGATGCGTTGCATGTCGATATACAGCAGGCCGTTCTCCAATTTGGCGCCTTTAATTTGAATATGTTCGGCCAGCTGGAATTTACGCTCGAAATTACGTTCGGCGATGCCCTGGTATAAATAGGTTTTCTCTGCCGGTTCATTATTGTGCGCCCCGCGCACGATCAGCAGATTATCTTGCGTGGTGATCTCCAGCTCCTGCTCGGCAAACCCGGCTACCGCGATAGCGATGCGATAATGATTTTCGTCCACCAGCTCGACATTATAAGGCGGATAACCGCCGTTGCCCTGGCTCTGGCCGACCTCCAACGCGTTGAACAGGCGATCGAAACCAATGGCGGAACGGTATAGCGGGGAAAGATCAAAATTACGCATAAAACAGCCTCCTAAGGCACTTCAGCGAGGTTGAAATAAATACGCCTTCCATTCTGGACAGGCTAATTAAGCCAGAATCCCCTTACGGCGAATTCTCAATTCGGCTCTGATGATAAAATGGGGGTTGATTTCGTCAATTCAACAGGCGAGGATCAAAAAAAGCTCATTCCGGTTAGGTGAAAGTTTTTTTACCACTTACACTAAAGTGAGAGAGCCGCCACAGAGCGGGATTTTGCTTCTTTTCAAGCAGCAACAGGATGTTATAAATCGGCTTAATTAAGGGGCACAGCAACCCTGCAGGATGGATTAATGACGACGATGAAAGCGATAGCGACGGGCTGCATGCTGTTGGCGACCAGCGGTTGCTCCAGCGTGATGAGCCATACTGGCCCGAATCAGGGTTACTATCCCGGCACCCGCGCCAGCGTGGACATGCTGAAGGACGACAACACCAGTTGGGCGATGATGCCGCTGGTGGCGCTGGATCTGCCGTTCTCCGCGGTGATGGATACCGTACTGTTACCTTACGACTATCTGCGTTCCGGCGATGACGCCACCGCAGACTCGCCGAAAGCGCGTATCCTGCGCAGCGAGCAGCAGAATCTGGCGGCGACCGGCAATCCCGGCGAGGGTAACGACAGCGCCGCCACGCATTAATCACGCACGCTGCGGGCCGTCAGGCCCGCCTTACGCCTCAACCACGAAGATCTGGTTGAACCCCGCTATCTCACGCATAAACGCCACTTTCTTGCCATCCGGCGAAAATACCACGGCATCGCCCGACGGCGGCTGCGCGCTGCGCTGCGTCAAACGCTGCAGGCGGCCGCTGGCGACCTCGCACAGCATCACGCTGTTATCGCACACCAGCGCAATCGTCCCGCCCTGCGGGTGCCAGCTGAACGCCGACTGAATGTCATGCTCGCTGCGGCTCACCTGGCGCGGCTCGCCGCCGTTCGGCGACACCGTCCACAGCTGCACCACGCCGCCGTCATCCTTCATCAAAAACGCGATCTGGCTGCCATCCGGCGAGCTGCGCAGCCAGTGGCGCGGCGCGCCGGCTACGCCCGGAAAACGGCGTTCCCCGGTAAAGGTCACCCGCCGTTGCCTGACGCCCAGCGGCGGCGCGGGCAGCTCGCTTTCCGTCCCCTGCAGCGGCAGAGCGCCCGCAGCGGCGTAGTCGGCGTCGTTTTCCGGCAGATCGACGATAAACACCTCCGGCAGCTTCTCGCCGGCGGCGGACAGCGTATCGCCGATGAACGCCAGCGCCCAACGCTGCCGGCTGCCGTCGGCCTTGCGGTAACCTTCGCGGCCAATCCAGCCTTCTTCGTAGGCGCGATTGATCTGATCGCTGCCCGGCTGCGGCTGCGGTACGGTCTCGCTGACCAGCACGCAATAGTGGCTGCCGTCATATTCGCGCGGGTGCTGTTTCGGCGGATTAACCCCGTGCAGCGGCACAGCCACGCCGACGTTGCGCAGATCGCGCGCCGGATCGCGTTCATGCATCACATGGTCGTTGTAGGTAAAGCTGAGGCGGCTGCCGTCCGGGCTGAAAACGTGCACATGGCTGCCGCCGCGCAGCGCGCCGGGCGTATAGGGCGCGGTGATATCCAGCGCGTCGAGGGTGATGGCCAACTCGCGATCCGGTTCGCTGACGATCACCCCGCGACGGTGGTGAAAATCATACTGCCAGGCGCTGTCCGGATGCTCCGGGCCATGGATGAATACATAGCGCGCCGGCGCATCGGGGCTGACCGTGACCACGCCGACGTGCGCGCCGTGCTGGGCGCGATACACCACTTCCACCGCGCCGCTGGCGACGTTGACCCGCTCGATGCTCAGGCCGGTGAAAGAGGCGCCGCGCGGGCGCACGTCATAAGCGAGCCATTGGCTGTCCGGCGTCCAGACGTTGATATTGGTTAACTGATGCCCGCGTGGGTCGAAAGTCAGTTGTTTTTCCCGATGGCTCATGACGGCTCTCCTGCGCATGCTGGCACTGAGCCGCCATCTTACCGGATCGACGGCGGCGTTTCACATAGCCAACAAGGGTAGCCCAAAGGGCTTTTTCGGTGCGGAATTACGCCAGACTTTTCCCCTGTCTTATCATTGAAGGCTATCGGCGGCACCGGCAGGAAATAAGCGCCCGATTAGCCGGCCATATGCCTGGCGGAGAAACTCAACGGCGCCAATGCGGTATAAGTGAATGAGACGAGCGCTATTTTTTCATTCTCATTTCCCTCATAAGAATAAGGCAGTGGCGGCGCCTTACTTAACGCAAATAAATAAAAAATCATGCCGCTAAGCGATAAATTAATGATTATTTTCACCGCAAACGCGATGCCGTTTCCCCTGCCTGGCCGGTTAGCCAGACGCCCGGGCGACGGGGTTTACAACCAATACAAAAAAGTACAAACTGGATTTTTAAGTACAATAAAATTCTGGAGCCGGTATGAACCCCCTCTTCGATGCCATTGTTTCTGCCCATCAGCAACTGCGCCCTCAGGTGCGGGTCACGCCGTTGGAGCGCAGCGTGCTGCTTTCACAGCAGTTGGGCTGCGAGCTGTATCTGAAGTGCGATCATCTGCAGCACACCGGTTCCTTTAAATTTCGCGGCGCCAGCAACAAGCTGCGGCTACTGGATAGCGAACAACGCCGGCGCGGCGTGATCGCCGCCTCAACCGGCAACCACGGCCAGGCGGTCGCCCTAGCGGGGCAGCTGATGGGCGTTGGCGTCACGGTTTATGCGCCGGAGACGGCGGCGAGCATCAAGCTCGACACCATCCGCGCGCTGGGCGGCGCCGTGGAACTGGTGCCGGGCGACGCGCTGAACGCCGAACTGGCGGGGGAACAAGCCGCACGCCAGCAGGGGAAAACCTATATCTCGCCGTATAACGACGAGCAGGTCATTGCCGGCCAGGGCACCTGCGGCATGGAGCTGGTTGAACAACTCGCCGAACTGGACGCGGTATTCGTGGCGGTGGGCGGCGGTGGCTATATCGCCGGCATCGGCACCGTTTTGCGGCAATTGTCGCCGAACACGCAGCTTATCGCCTGCTGGCCGGAAAACGCCACCAGCATGTACAGCGCGCTGGAAGCGGGCCATATCTTTCCGGTGGCAGAGCAAGAAACCCTGTCTGACGGCACCGCCGGCGGCGTCGAGCCGGGCGCCGTGACCTTTCCACTGTGCCAGCAGCTGATCGACCGCAAAGTGCTGGTCAGCGAGGCGGAGATCAAGCATGCGATGCGTCTGATCGCCGCCAGCGATCGGTGGATTATCGAAGGTGCGGCCGGCGTGGCACTGGCGGCGGCGATCAAACTGGCGCCGGAATACCAGGGGAAAAAGGTGGCGGTGGTGCTGTGCGGTAAAAACATCGTGCTGGAGAAATACCTCAAGGCCATCGCCGATGCGCATCCTTAACCGGCAGCAAATCCTCGCCGCATTCGACGCCGAGGCCATTACGCCGCTGCTGAAGCAGGGGTTTATCGCCTACTCGCAGCAACGGGTGCAACAGCCGCCAGTGCAGCATTTCAAGTTCGATCGGGCCGCCGGCGACTGCTGCATCAAATCCGCCTGGCTGGAAGGCGACGAGCTGTTCGTGGCCAAAGTGTCCGCCGGTTTCTATCGCAACGCCGAGCACGGTCTGGCCAGCAATCAGGGGTTGATGATGGCGTTCTCCGCCCAGACCGGCGAGCCCCGCGCGCTGCTGCAGGATGAGGGGTGGTTGACCGCGCTGCGCACCGCTCTGGCCGGCCGCATCGCCGCCGAGCTATGCGCGCCGCCGCATATTCAGGCGATAGGCATGGTCGGTACCGGGCTGCAGGCACGGCTGCAGCTGCAGTGTCTGAAACCGGTGACCGATTGCCGCGAGGTATGGGTATGGGGCCGCAACGAACAGGCGCTGGCGGCGTATCGGCGCGATGCCGAAGCCGAGGGATTTCGGGTATGGGTCACGCAGGATGCGGCGGAGCTGGCGGCGCACTGCCAGCTGATCGTGACCACCACGCCCAGCCGCGAACCGATCTTGCAGGCGGCGGATATCCGGCCCGGCACGCACATTACCGCCGTGGGCGCCGACGCGCCCGGCAAGCAGGAGCTGGCGACCGATCTGGTGGCCAAGGCGGACACGCTGCTGGTCGATGCGCTGACGCAGTGTGCGGAATATGGCGAGATCGCGACGGCTTATCGGCAGAACAAGCTGACTTCAACGCCGATCGTCGAAATTGGCACCGCATTGGCGCAGGGGGAGCGGGTGCGAAGCGAGCCGCAGCACATCACCATCGCCGATCTTACCGGGCTGGCGATTCAGGATCTGCAGATCGCCAAAGGGGTGCTGGCGACAATATAAAGGGGCGCCGCAGCGCCCCGTTTTCTCAGGCGTTGAGCACAAATTTCTCGATGGCGCGCGCCACGCCGTCTTCGGTATTGGCGCTGGTGACAAACTGCGCCACTGCTTTCAGCTCGGGAATGGCGTTGCCCATCGCCACGCCGACGCCGGCATATTCGATCATCGCCGTATCGTTGGCCTGATCTCCCAGCGTCATGATATTTTCCCGCGCCACGCCGAGGTGCTCGGCCAGCATTCTCACCCCGGCGCCCTTATCGACGTTCTTATGCAGGATTTCGAGGAAGTAAGGCGCGCTTTTGAGGATAGTGTAGCGCTCGCGCGTTTCCGCCGGGATGCGCGCAATGGCGCTGTCCAGCAGCTCCGGCTCGTCGATCATCATCACTTTCGGGAAACGCATCTGGCGATCCATCTCTTCCACGCTGCGGTATTTCAGCGGGATGCCGGTCATTGCCGCCTCGTGGATGGTGTACTTGCCGATGTCCTTGTTCGGGGTATAGAGGGTATCGAAATCAAACGCCTGGTAGTGAACGCCGAACTCGCGCGCCATCTGCTCGAAGTGCAGATAATCCTCGAAGCCCAGGGTTTCCTGCAGGATGCAGGCGCCGTCGGCCGCACGCAGCACCAGCGCGCCGTTGTAGGTGATGCAAAAATCGCCGGGGCCCTGAATGTCCAACTGACGCAGATAGTCCTGCACCCCGACATAAGGCCGCCCGGTGGCCAGCACCACATGCACCCCTTTGCGCCGCGCCGCCGCGATAGCCTGCTTTACCGCCGGCGTGATTTGGTGCTGCGGATCCAGCAACGTGCCATCCATGTCGATCGCAATCAGTTCAATAGCCATTCAACGCTTCTCCCAGTGGTTTTTTTTCCATGCTAACGCGTTTCAGCCTCGGCTGTCAGCGCCAAAAAAGGCGTAAAAAAATCCGCGCGGGTCGCCCGGCGCGGATTTTCACAGCCATTAACGCATCAAATATCGATGTTCGCCGCTTTCAGGGCGTTTTCTTCGATAAAGGCGCGACGCGGTTCAACCGCATCGCCCATCAGCGTGGTGAACAGCTGATCGGCGGCGATGGCGTCCTTGACGGTCACGCGCAGCATGCGGCGGCTTTCCGGATCCATGGTGGTTTCCCACAGCTGTTCCGGGTTCATCTCGCCCAGACCTTTATAACGTTGCACCGACAGACCGCGGCGCGACTCTTTCACCAGCCACTCCAGCGCCTGCTCGAAGCTGTCTACCGGCTGACGGCGTTCGCCACGCTCGATGAACGCACCCTCTTCGATCAGCCCGCGCAGCTTCTCGCCCAGCTGGCAGATCTTGCGGTATTCGCCGCCGTGGATGAAGTCGAAGTCCAGCTTATAATCGGTATCCACGCCGTGGGTGCGGATGCGCAGCGCCGGTTCGAACATCTGGCGTTCACGGTTCTCGAAGATCACGAAGTCATAGCTGCTGCCATGCTGTTCTTTGTCGTTCAGCGCCTGCACCAGCGAAGCGATCCAGGCTTTCACCTTGGCTTCATCGCTGAGATCGCCTTCGTTCAGCGTCGGCTGGTAGATCAGGCTGTTCAGCAGCGCGCGCGGGTAGCGGCGCTCCATGCGGCCGATCAGCTTCTGCACGCTATAGTGCTCAGCCACCAGTTTCTCCAGCTGCTCGCCGCCGAGCGCCGGCGCGTTGGCGTTGGTGTGCAGCGTAGCGCCGTCCATCGCGATGGCGATCTGGTACTGATCCATCGCCTCGTCATCTTTGATGTACTGCTCTTGCTTGCCTTTCTTCACCTTGTACAGCGGCGGCTGCGCGATGAACACGTGGCCGCGCTCGATGATTTCCGGCATCTGGCGGTAGAAGAAGGTCAACAGCAGCGTACGGATGTGCGAACCGTCGACGTCGGCATCGGTCATGATGATGATGCTGTGGTAACGCAGCTTGTCCGGGCTGTACTCGTCGCGGCCGATGCCGCAACCCAGCGCGGTGATCAGCGTCGCCACTTCCTGCGAAGAAAGCATTTTGTCGAAACGCGCTTTCTCGACGTTGAGGATTTTCCCCTTCAGCGGCAAGATAGCCTGGTTCTTGCGGTTACGCCCCTGCTTGGCAGAGCCGCCCGCGGAGTCCCCTTCCACCAGGTACAGTTCGGACAGCGCCGGATCGCGTTCCTGGCAGTCCGCCAGCTTGCCCGGCAGGCCGGCCAGATCCAGCGCGCCTTTGCGGCGGGTCATCTCACGCGCCTTACGCGCCGCTTCGCGCGCGCGCGCCGCGTCGATGATTTTGCCGACCACGATTTTCGCGTCGCCTGGATTCTCCATCAGGTAATCCACCAGCTTCTCGTTCATCAGCGTTTCAACCGCGGTTTTCACCTCGGAAGAGACCAGCTTGTCCTTGGTCTGAGAGGAGAACTTAGGATCCGGCACCTTCACCGACACTACGGCGATCAGGCCTTCACGCGCGTCATCGCCGGTGGCGCTGACCTTGGCCTTCTTGCTGTAGCCTTCCTTCTCCATGTAGCTGTTCAGCGTGCGGGTCATCGCGGTACGGAAACCGACCAGGTGCGTGCCGCCGTCGCGCTGCGGAATGTTGTTGGTGAAGCAGTAGATGTTTTCCTGGAAACCGTCGTTCCACTGCAGCGCCACTTCCACGCCGATGTCGTCTTTCACGGTGGAGAAGTAGAACACGTTCGGGTGGATCGGGGTTTTGTTCTTGTTCAGGTACTCGACAAACGCCTTGATGCCGCCTTCGTAATGGAAGTGGTCTTCACGGTCGGTGCGCTTGTCCTTCAGGCGGATGGACACGCCGGAGTTGAGGAAGGACAGCTCGCGCAGACGCTTGGCCAGAATGTCGTACTCGAATTCGGTCACGTTGGTGAAAGTCTGGTGGCTCGGCCAGAAACGCACCATGGTGCCGGTCTGTTCGGTTTCGCCCACCACGTTCAGCGGCGCCTGCGGCTCACCGTGACTGTAGGTTTGTTCGTGCACCTTGCCTTCGCGGCGGATCACCAGCTCCAGTTTCTCCGACAGGGCGTTAACCACCGAGACGCCCACGCCGTGCAGGCCGCCGGAAACTTTATAGGAGTTGTCGTCGAATTTACCGCCGGCGTGCAGCACGGTCATGATGACCTCTGCGGCTGAAACCCCTTCTTCCGGGTGAATGCCGGTCGGAATGCCGCGGCCGTCATCCTGCACCGATACCGAGTTGTCGGCATGGATGGTGACCTGAATGTCACTACAGTGGCCCGCGAGCGCTTCGTCGATAGCGTTGTCCACAACCTCGAATACCATGTGGTGCAGACCGGTGCCGTCATCGGTGTCGCCGATATACATGCCCGGGCGCTTGCGCACCGCATCCAGCCCTTTTAATACCTTGATACTTGAGGAGTCATAAGAATTCGACATCAACGTTTCTCGCTCATTTTAGTCCTGTGGTTGAACCTCTATTTTACCCTGTTCCACGCGGAACATCTTGCCCTTTTCACCGGCCATGTCGGTCACTTGTTCAGCGCTGACCGCGCTGACAAAAACCTGGGCCTGGGTGGCTTTCAGGCGTTCGGCCAGCAACCGGCGACGGCCGGTGTCCAGCTCGGAGGCAAAATCATCAATCAGATACAGGCAACGCCGCCCGCTCTGCCGGGTGAGAAACTCACCCTGCGCCAAGCGCAACGCGCACATCAGCAGCTTAAGCTGACCGCGCGATAACAAATCCTCTACCGGCGTGCCGTCGGCACGAATGCGAAAGTCCGCTTTATGCGGCCCCACCGCGGTATAGGTCAACGCCCTGTCGCGCTCGAACTGGCGCTCCAGCAGCTCGCCATAGTCGCTCTCTTTGTCCCAGCCGCGCTGGAAGGAGAAGCTCAGGGCAAATTCAGGCAGAAACTGCGCGCAGGTCGCGGTGATATCCGCGGCGATCGCGTCGCTGTATTCCGCCCGCCATTCGCTGATGCGCTCCGCGAGCGGGATCAGTTCCTGATCCCAGGCGCGGATCTGCGCATAGCGACTCACCTGGCGCAGCGCGGCATTGCGCTGCTTCAGTAACCGTTTCAGGTTGCTCCAGGCGGTGAAAAAACCGGGTTCGTTATGAAAACAGCCCCAGTCCAGGAAGGCGCGCCGGAATTTCGGCCCGCCGTTCAGCAGGGTAAAACCTTCGGGGGTGATCAGCTGCATGGGCAGCAGCTGCGCCAGCTCGGCCACCTTGTGGCCGTCGCTGCCATCGATGCGTACTTTGCTGTCACCCTGACGGCTCTTGCTCAATCCTACCGACAGCTCGCGCTCCGCGCCTTCGATGCGGCCGTGCAGCACGAACTCCGGTTGGTCGTGGCGGATTACCCGCCCGGCCTGCAGGCTGCGAAAGGCGCGGCCATGGCCGAGCGTATACACTGCTTCCAGCACGCTGGTCTTGCCGCTGCCGTTGGCACCGACCAGGAAGTTGAATCCCGGCGCCAGCGCCAAATCCGCCGCCTCGATATTGCGGAAGTCTTTAATCAATAAACGCGTCAGAGCCATGCAATCTCTTTACCGATGACGGTGCTGTAATTCAAGGTAACGAGACTACAACCGCATTGGCATGACAACGTAGGCCGCCGCCTGGCTGGCGCCGTCTTCGATCTGCACGCTGGAGACCGAGTCGGTCAACAGCAGGCGCACGTCTTCACACTTGAGCGCGTTCAACACGTCCAGCACGTAGCTGACGTTGAAACCGATCTCCATCTCCGCGCCGTCGTAGCTGACGTCGAGGATCTCTTCCGCCTCTTCCTGCTCCGGGTTGTTGGCGGTGATCTTCAGCTGGTTCTGGCTGACGTACAGCCGCACGCCGCGGAATTTCTCGTTCGAGAGAATGGCCGCGCGGGCGAACGCCTGCTTGAGCAGATCGCAGCCGGCTTCCAGCGTTTTGTCCGGGTTCTTCGGCAAGACGCGGCGATAGTCCGGGAAACGGCCGTCAACCAGCTTGGAGGTGAAGATGAAATCGCCGACGTGAGCGCGGATGTTGTTGCTGCCGATCTGCAGCTGCAGCAGCGAATCGCCGCCGTCCAGCAGACGCACCAGCTCCATCACCCCTTTACGCGGCACGATCACCGAATGCGACGGCAGCTGTTGGCCGATCGGCATCGAGCACACCGCCAGGCGGTGGCCGTCGGTCGCGACGGTGCGCAGCTCTTCGCCTTCGGTTTCAAACAGCATACCGTTCAGGTAGTAACGCACGTCCTGATGGGCCATCGAGAACTGGGTGGCTTCGATCAGGCGCTTCAGCGTCGCCTGCGGCAAGGTGAATTCCACCTCGCTCTGCCAGTCGTCCAGGTTCGGGAAGTCCGCCGCCGGCAGCGTGGAGAGCGAGAAACGGCTGCGGCCGGATCGCACCAGCATGCGCTCGCTTTCCAGCGTGACGGCGATCTCCGCCCCTTCCGGCAGGCCACGGCAGATATCAAAGAATTTGCGCGCGGGCACGGTGGTCGCGCCCGGCTCATGCGGCTGGGACAGGGCGACGCGCGCCACCATCTCCATCTCCAGATCGGTGCCGGTCAGCAGCAGGGAGCCTTCCGTCACCTGCAGCAGCAGGTTGCCCAGGATCGGCAAGGTCGGGCGGCCGCCCAGCGGGCTGCTCACCTGTTGCAGCGGTTTTAGCAGATGCTCACGTTCAACGATAAATTTCATAGCGCTATGAAGATAATGTTCTGATTAAATTGGAGAAATCTTCTTTGATGTCGTGACTTTCCTCACGCAGCTGCTCGATCTTCCGGCAGGCGTGCAACACCGTGGTATGGTCGCGGCCACCAAACGCATCGCCGATTTCCGGCAGGCTGTGGTTGGTGAGTTCCTTCGCCAGCGCCATCGCCATCTGGCGCGGGCGGGCAACGGATCGCGAACGCCGCTTGGACAGCAAATCCGCGACTTTAATCTTGTAATACTCCGCCACCGTCTTTTGGATATTGTCGATGGTGACCAGCTTTTCCTGCAGCGCCAGCAGATCGCGCAGCGCTTCGCGCACGAAATCGATGGTGATGGCCCGGCCGGTAAAGTTGGCATTGGCGATCACGCGGTTCAGCGCCCCTTCGAGCTCACGCACGTTGGAACGCAGGCGCTTGGCGATGAAGAACGCCACTTCGCCCGGCAGGCGAATGTCGTTTTCGTCGGCCTTTTTCATCAGGATCGCCACGCGGGTTTCCAGTTCCGGCGGCTCGATCGCCACCGTCAGCCCCCAGCCGAAGCGGGACTTCAGACGATCTTCCACCCCGTTGATCTCTTTAGGGTAGCGATCCGAGGTCAGGATAATCTGCTGATTGCCTTCCAACAGGGCGTTAAAGGTATGGAAGAACTCTTCCTGCGAACGCTCCTTGTTGGCAAAGAATTGGATGTCATCGATCAGCAACGCGTCGACCGAACGGTAGTAGCGCTTAAACTCTTCGATGGCATTGTTCTGCAACGCTTTGACCATGTCCTGCACAAAGCGTTCCGAGTGCATGTAGACCACTTTGGCGTTGGCCTTGCGCGCCATGATGCCGTTGCCCACCGCGTGCAGCAGGTGAGTTTTACCCAGGCCGGTGCCGCCATACAGGAACAAAGGGTTGTAGGCGCCGCCCGGATTGTCCGCCACCTGGCGAGCCGCCGCGCGCGCCAGCTGGTTGGACTTACCCTCGACGAAGTTGTCGAAGGTGTGTTTAGGGTTGACGTTGGAGCGGTAAGAGAGCTCGGGCTGCGCCGCCGCGTTGTCCCAGCTCGGGCGCGAAGGCGCGGCCGTGCGCGCCGCCGGAGCCGCAGGGGCGCTGCTGACGCTGGCGGTCACGGTCTGGCTGATCACCTGCGTGATCGGCTTGCTGCCGACTTCAAAACGCAGCAAAGGCGCGTCCGTGCCGCAGAAATCATTCAGCAGACCATTGATGTTGTTTAAGTACTTATCGCGAACCCAATCCAGCACAAAACGGTTAGGCGCGTACAGCGCCAGGGTGTTGTCACTCAGTTCCGCCTGCAATGGGCGAATCCACATACTAAATTCTGTGGCAGGTAACTCATCCTGCAATCGGGCAAGACACTGCTGCCAAAGCGAAAGTGACACGGCGGACTCCACTCGAACAAGATCAATAAAGAAAAGAAACGGGCAACTTTTTTATAACTCATGATTTTTGACACATACCCGGCATCGGCTGTTTGCCTGTGGGGGATGCGAACCGCCTTTCACGGTTTGTGTCCCTCACGATCCCGGCATGAGGGATCGCGATCGGAATGACGGATCATAGCGCAATCCGCGCAAGAGATCCTCCCCTTCCTCACAGATTAGATCCATTTTATCCACAGGCCGCGGCCGGCGGCGATCTTTTCACCGCTGCGGCCGCACGACCGTGCAGATCCCGGCCGCTGCACCGCGTTTTTTACATTGTCAACCGGTTATACCCTGTTATCCACGCCGGATCCTGGGATCGCGCGCAAAGGATCTCACGGGGATCCTTGCGATTTCACCCCGAGTCCGTATAATCTTCGCCCTACGTGTGATACCTGGTTCCTTATGGTGCGTCATTAGCCAGACAGGATTCTGCGGTGACCACGGGCCAAGACCGGATTTTGTTCCGTTATTGGCAGACAACCAGGTAGGCTGGCGCGATGCGAATTGACTCAGGACTGTACAATTATTACAATCCCGCTTCTTTATGTATTGCGATTGAGGCGTCGGTCATCTTCACGCCGAGTAGCCAAACGCGTTTACTGATCAGTAATTATTTTAAGTTTAGGTAGAAATCGCTATGAAACGCACTTTCCAACCGTCCGTATTGAAGCGCAACCGTAGCCACGGTTTCCGTGCTCGTATGGCCACCAAAAATGGTCGTCAAGTTCTGGCCCGCCGTCGTGCGAAAGGCCGTGCTCGTCTGACTGTTTCTAAGTAATAAAGCTAACCCGCTGAGTGGTTAAGCTCGCTTTTCCCAGGGAGTTACGTTTGTTAACTCCCACTCATTTCACTTTCGTCTTCCAGCAACCACAACGGGCTGGCACGCCGCAAATCACCATCCTCGGCCGCCTGAACCAGCTGGGGCATCCCCGCATCGGTCTTACCGTCGCCAAAAAACACGTCAAACGCGCGCACGAGCGTAATCGGATCAAACGCCTAACCCGCGAAAGCTTCCGCCTGCGCCAGCACGAATTACCGGCGATGGATTTTGTCGTGGTGGCCAAAAAGGGGATAGCGGATTTGGATAACCGCGCGCTGACGGAAGCTTTGGATAAATTATGGCGTCGCCACTGTCGCCAGGCTCCCGCATCCTGATCGGGCTGGTGCGAGCCTATCAGCTCGTCATCAGTCCGCTGCTAGGGCCTCGTTGTCGCTTCCAGCCGACATGCTCTCATTACGCAATTGAGGCATTAAGCAGGTTTGGCATGATAAAAGGCAGTTGGTTAGCATTGAAACGCGTATTAAAATGCCACCCTTTGAACCCAGGTGGCGATGATCCGGTGCCGCCAAAAACCGACGATAACAGAGAACACTAACGATGGATTCGCAACGCAATCTTCTCCTCATCGCTCTGCTGTTCGTGTCTTTCATGATCTGGCAGGCATGGCAAACGGACAACGCTCCGCAGCCGGCCGCACAGACCACGCAACAGACTTCGAACGCAGTAGCCGGTGATGCCGCCAGCCAGGCCGTGCCAGCCAGTGGTCAGGGTAAGCTGATTACCGTGAACACCGACGTGCTGTCGCTGACCATCAACACCCGTGGTGGCGATATCGAGCAGGCTAAACTGTTGGCCTACCCGGATACTCTGGGTTCATCGACTCCGTTCCAACTGCTGGAAACCACCCCGTCGTTCGTCTATCAGGCGCAAAGCGGCCTGACCGGTAAAAACGGCCCGGACAACCCGGCCAACGGCGAACGCCCGCTGTATCAGGCGGCACAAGACAGCTACACCCTGCCGGAAGGCCAGGACGAGCTGCGCATTCCGCTGACCTACACCGATAAAGACGGCGCGGTCTACACCAAGACCTTCGTGCTCAAACGCGATCACTATGCGGTCGGCGTGGATTACAGCATCGACAACAAAGGCGCGACGCCGCTGGAGCTGACCCTGTTCGGCCAGCTGAAGCAGACCACCGAATTGCCTAAGCACCGCGACACCGGCAGCAGCAACTTCGCGCTGCACACCTTCCGCGGCGCGGCGTACTCGTCCAGCGAAGACAAGTACCAGAAATACGCGTTCGACAAAGACGAAAACCTGAGCGTCACCACCAAAGACGGTTGGGTCGCGATGCTGCAACAGTACTTTGCCACCGCGTGGGTGCCGGCGACCAAGGGTGACAACACCTTCTACACCGCCAAACCGGGTGACAACCTGTCCACCATCGGCTTCAAGTCTACGCCGGTCGTGGTGCAGCCGGGCGCTCAGCAACAGCTGAACGCCACCCTGTGGGTCGGTCCGGAGCTGCAGGACCAGATGGCCCAGCTGGCGCCGCACCTGGACCTGACCGTGGATTACGGTTGGCTGTGGTTCATCTCCCAGCCGCTGTTCAAACTGCTGAAGTTCATCCACGGCTTTATCGGCAACTGGGGCTTCTCCATCATCATCATCACCTTCATCGTGCGCGGCATCATGTACCCGCTGACCAAGGCGCAGTACACCTCGATGGCGAAAATGCGCATGCTGCAGCCGAAACTGCAGGCGATGCGCGAGCGTATCGGCGATGACAAACAGCGCATGAGCCAAGAGATGATGGCGCTGTACAAGGCGGAGAAAGTGAACCCGCTCGGCGGCTGTCTGCCGCTGATCATTCAGATGCCGATCTTCCTGGCGCTGTACTACATGCTGATGGGTTCGGTCGAGCTGCGCCACGCGCCGTTCGCCCTGTGGATCCATGACCTGTCGGCGCAAGACCCGTACTACATCCTGCCAATCCTGATGGGCGTGACGATGTTCTTCATTCAGAAGATGTCGCCGACCACCGTGACTGACCCGATGCAGCAGAAAATCATGACCTTCATGCCGGTGATCTTCACAGTGTTCTTCCTGTGGTTCCCGTCCGGTCTGGTGCTGTACTACATCGTCAGCAACCTGGTGACCATCCTGCAACAGCAGCTGATTTACCGTGGTCTGGAAAAACGCGGTCTGCACAGCCGCGACAAGAAAAAAAGCTAAGCGTATTGTAGGGGTTCGGCGCGCCGACCCTTGCAGTCACACCAAAGGCGGTCATTAGACCGCCTTTTTGCATCTTAATCGTCAGAGAGAACCGTTATGAGCACCACCGATACCATCGTAGCCCAAGCCACCCCGCCGGGACGCGGCGGCGTCGGCATTCTGCGCATTTCCGGAAGCAAGGCCAAAGACGTCGCCCAGGCGTTGCTCGGCAAGCTGCCGAAGCCGCGCTACGCTGACTATCTGCCGTTCCGCGACGCCACTGGTGACACTCTCGATCAGGGCATCGCGCTGTGGTTCCCCGGGCCGAACTCCTTTACCGGCGAAGACGTGCTGGAGCTGCAGGGCCACGGTGGGCCGGTGATCCTCGATCTGCTGCTCAAGCGCGTGCTGGCGCTGCCCGACGTACGCATCGCACGGCCCGGCGAGTTCTCCGAACGCGCGTTTCTCAACGACAAACTCGATTTGGCGCAGGCCGAAGCGATCGCCGATCTGATCGACGCCAGCTCCGAACAGGCGGCGCGTTCGGCGATGAACTCGCTGCAGGGCGCGTTCTCCACCCGCATCCACCAGCTCGTGGAAGCGCTCACTCACCTGCGAATCTACGTGGAGGCGGCGATCGACTTCCCGGACGAGGAAATCGACTTCCTGTCCGACGGTAAAATCGAGGCGCAGCTCAATGACGTGATGGCGGATCTGGACAACGTGCGCGGTGAAGCGCGCCAGGGCAGCCTGCTGCGCGAAGGGATGAAGGTGGTGATCGCCGGGCGTCCTAACGCCGGCAAATCCAGCCTGCTCAATGCGTTGGCCGGGCGCGAAGCGGCGATCGTCACCGATATCGCCGGCACCACCCGCGACGTTCTGCGCGAACACATCCATATCGACGGCATGCCGCTGCACATCATCGACACCGCCGGCCTGCGCGACGCCAGCGACGAAGTGGAGCGCATCGGCATCGAACGTGCATGGAACGAGATCGAACAGGCCGACAGAGTGCTGTTTATGGTTGACGGCACCACCACCGCCGCCACCGAGCCGGCCGAGATCTGGCCGGAGTTTATGGCGCGCCTGCCGGACACGCTGCCGATCACCGTGGTGCGTAACAAGGCCGACATCACCGGCGAAACGCTGGGTATGACGGAAGTGAACAACCACTCGCTTATTCGCCTGTCGGCCCGCACCGGCGAAGGCGTCGATGTGCTGCGCGATCATCTTAAACAGAGCATGGGCTTCACCAGCAACATGGAAGGCGGCTTCCTGGCGCGCCGTCGCCACCTGCAGGCGCTGGAACTGGCGGCGCAGCATCTGGTGCAAGGCAAAGAACAGTTAGTGAGCGCTTACGCGGGCGAGCTGCTGGCCGAGGAACTGCGCCAGGCGCAGCTGGCCTTGAGCGAAATCACCGGCGAATTCACCTCCGACGATCTGCTGGGCCGTATCTTCTCCAGCTTCTGTATCGGCAAATAACGCGCTGCCAGACGCCTTCACGGCCGGGGCACCCTGTTCCGGCCGTTTTTCTTTCCCGCTCTCGCTCTGCGCGCTGGCTCACAGCGCCGCCGCAACGGCCCGCGATATACTGGACGGTCAGGTGTCTTCCTCAGGAACGAGTCAACATGGCGTTAACCCTCAAGGTATTGCTGGAAAACCGCCGCGCCGCCGGCGCCAACCCGCTATTGCAGGCCAAGGCCGGGTTAAGCCTGCTGATTGAGGACGAGACGACCTCCATACTGTTCGACACCGGCCCCGACGACAGCTTCCTGCGCAATGCGGCGCTGATGGGCGTCGATCTCTCCCGCATCACCGCGACGGTGCTCTCCCACGGCCACTATGACCACTGCGGCGGCGTCGCCTGGCTGCCGGACAACAGCCGCATCATCTGCCACCCGCAGGTCGGCGATGAGCGCTATGCGGCGCTGAAGGTGCTGGGCCACACCCACAAAATCAAAAAGCTCTCTTTGGATATCGACTACTCGCGCCATAACATGCACTACAGCCGCACGCCGCTGGCGATCGGCGATCGCTTTATGTGGTCAGGTGAAATCGCCGTGCCCGCACCGCGCGCCTACGGGGTGATTACCGGGGAAAACGCGGCGGTGGATTACGTTATCGACGAAGGAGTGCTGATTTACAAATCGGATCGCGGTCTGGTGATCGTGACCGGCTGCGGGCATCGCGGGATCGTGAATATTGTGCGCCACTGCCAGAAAATCACCGGGATCGATCGGATCCACGCCTTGATTGGCGGTTTTCATCTGCGTTGCGCTTCTCCGCGTACCCTCTGGCGCGTCCGCCGTTTTTTAAAGCAGCATCAGCCGGAAAAGATCATGGGCTGCCACTGTACCGGCGCGTGGGGTCGGCTATGGCTGCCGGAAGGGATCGCGCCGGCCACCGGCGATAGCTGGATCCTGGAATAACGCCTGCGCCGCTCATCACTGAAATTGGCAACAAATCGGATAAAACGCATAGTGTTTTTTGATGATAAATCCTCAACTTAGTCTTAATCTAACACCCCTGCGTTCTTAGCGACCCTCTGTAATGGAGTGAACAATGGCGTGTCATTTTGCCCGATGGACCCCGGCCTCCGCCGTCCTGGATACCCAGAGACTCTCCGACGAAGTGATTGCCGCCACCCGCACCTTTTCCGTTAAACGCCGCACGCGCTACCTGCAAGGGCGCATTCTGCTCGCCGAAATGATGTTCTATCTGTACGGCCTGCCGACGCTGCCCCCCATCGCCACCACCCCGACCGGGCGCCCCTGCTTCGCCGATCATCAACTGCCCGATTTCAGCCTCGCTTACGCCAGCAACACCGTGGGCGTGCTGCTGAGCGACGAAGGCAAAGTTGGCCTGGATATCGAAGTGATGCGCGCGCGCGGCACCCGGCAAAGCGCGTTGCAACACGCGCACCAGACGCCGGCGGAAAACGCCTGGATCGGCGCACAGGACGATCGGCTGGAAGCGGAGACTCAGCTGTGGAGCATCCGGCAAAGCGTGCTGAAAATTTCCGGCCTCGGCAACAGCGGCCAATCGACGCTGCGTCTGCATCCCTTCTCCGGTCACCTGCGCTCCAGCGCCACGCCGGACGTTCAGGTGATGAGCGACGCCGACGAATACCTGAGCTGGGCGTGCGCCGGCAGCCCCAGCCTGGATCGCCTGCTGTGCTGGCGCTACGAAGAGCGCCACGGTTTGCGCAAAGACGGGGAGATCTCGCCGCGCAGTCCGGCGGCGTCCTCGCGTTTCGTCAAATTGACGGGCCTGACGACGCCCGGTTAAGGCGGTGCAAAGCGGACAGCACTTGTCTTTGCCGCACGAGTTTCTGCATTAAATTGTAAAAACAGCTAAATGTTGAGCAATCGCCTATTCTCGACCCGAGCTTTAGCCTACTATTCGCCCATGTTGTTCGCTGAATCTGCTCATTCGAAAGGGAGAATCACCATGTCAGACCAAGCCTTAAAAATCGTCACTCTGCTCGGCAGCCTGCGCAAAGGCTCCTACAACGCCATGGTGGCCCGCGCCTTGCCAGGCCTGGCTCCGCAGGGCGTCACCATTGAAGCGCTGCCTTCCATCCGCGATATCCCTCTGTACGATGCCGACCTGCAGCAGGGTGAAGGTTTCCCTGCCGCGGTCGAGGCGATCGCCGAGCAGATCCGCCAGGCCGACGGCGTGATCATCGTTACCCCCGAATACAACTATTCCGTGCCCGGCGGGTTGAAAAACGCCATCGACTGGCTGTCGCGCTTGCCGAATCAGCCGCTGGCCGGTAAGCCGGTCGCCATTCAAACCAGTTCGATGGGGCCGATCGGCGGCGCGCGCTGCCAATATCACCTGCGCCAGATCCTGGTGTTCCTCGATGCGATGGTAATGAACAAGCCTGAGTTTATGGGCGGTGTGATCCAGAGCAAGGTGGATGAACAGGCTGGTGAACTGAGCGATCAGGGAACGCTGGATTTCCTGACTGGCCAGCTGTCCGCATTCAGCGATTTTATTCGCCGCGTGGAGTGAAGGTCTCGCGGCGCCTGCCGGGCGCCGCAACAGGACATGAAGTCCGTCAATTCATTAGAAATTAAAGCCATAGCATCATGTATTTTTTCATTTTAGCGTTATTTTTTGTTGCCATCACCAGTCCCGCTTTCGCCGCAGACATGCGTTATCCCGCCGGTGAAGAGCCGCTGGAGCTGCCTGCGCACAGCGCGCTCAACGCCCAACTGTCGCGATCCGCGCAAAACCAGGAAGATAAAAAGCTCGGCGCCATGTCGCTGTACCTGACGCTGATGCGCGAAGACGGCCGCAACGTCTGGGCCCCCTACCAACTGGCGGTGTCGTCGGCGGAGAAAGGGCAAACCGAGCTGGCGGAGCGTTACCTGCAGCTGAGCGCCGACCGCGGCCTGTGGTACTACTACAACCTGCTGGAGGACGACGCCTTCAACAGCATCCAACACTCCGCCACTTACCAATCCATTTTGGCCGCCACCAAAGCGCGCTATCTGCAGCACGCACGCCAGTATGAAGGCAAAGCCAGCTACGCGGTGCCGGACGGCGAAGCGCCGCCCGCAGGTTGGCCAACGGTGATCTTCCTGCATACCTACGGCAAAGCCGCCGCCATCAGCCCCGAGGAGCGGCTGCTGTTCGGCGAAATGGGCGTGGCCTACATCGAGATCAACGGCACGCAGATGCTGTCGGAAAACAGCTTCCGCTGGTCAAATTACAGCGACGAGAGCACCCAAACCGCCCTGCAGCGCACGGTGCAACAGCTGGCCCCGCAGCTAAAGCTGAATCCCCAACGGATTTACCTCAGCGCCCGCGGCCAGGGCGCGCTGCACGCCGCTAACCTGCTCGCGAAATACCCGCAGTTTTACGCCGGTGCGCTGCTGATCGCCCCCCACGGCGAAATCAAACCCGCCCAGCAGTCGCTGGCGGCGCAAAAGAAAATCGTGATGGCGTATTACGATCGGCAAAACTTCAGCGAACAGGCGCTGGCGCTACATTTCGCCAATCTGTTCGGGGAGGAGAATCAGGTGCAGACGCTGCACTTCGCCCAGGGAGAGGATGCCGCCGGCAGCTGGCAGGCGCGCTTCAGGCGGCCATTGCAGTGGGTGTTGGATCAGGCGCCGGATGCGACGCCGGGCGTCTAGGGATTCAGGGCCGACCGCCGTCGGCCCTTTAGCGATCAATGGCCGTCGACGAAGACGATCTTCAGCACGAACAGCAGCGCCACGACCACCACGCACGGACTGATTTCACGCCAGCGGCCGGTACCCAGCTTCATCACGCAATAGGAAATAAAGCCGAGCGCGATGCCCTCGGTGATCGAGAAGCTGAACGGCATCATCACCGCAGTAACAAACGCCGGAACCGCTTCGGTCAGATCGTCCCACTTCACCCGCGCCAGGCTGGAGGTCATCAGCACGCCGACGTAGATCAGCGCGCCGGCGGCGGCGTAAGCCGGCACCATGCCCGCCAGCGGCGACAGGAAGATCACCAGCAGGAACAGCAGGCCGGTGACCACCGCCGTCAAACCGGTGCGGCCGCCGACGGCGACGCCGGACGAGCTTTCGATGTAAGCGGTCACGGAAGAAGTGCCCGCCAGCGAACCAGCCACTGAGCTGATGCTGTCTACGTACAGGGCCTGCTTCATGCGCGGGAACTTGCCCTGGTTATCGGTCAGGCCGGCTTTATCGGTGACGCCGATCAGCGTACCGGAGGAGTCGAACAGGTTCACCAGCATAAACGAGAAGATGACCCCGGCCAGCCCGATGTTCAGCGCGCCGGCCACGTCGACCTGGCCCACCACCGAGGTAATGCTCGGCGGCAGCGAGAACAGGCCGCCGTATTTCACGTCGCCCAGCATCCAACCGATCAGGGTAGTGACCACGATCGACACCAGCACTGCCGCGTGGAAGTTACGCGAAGAAAGCACTGCGATGATGAAGAAGCCGAGCGCCCCCAGCAGCACGTTGTGCGAGGTCAGGCTACCGATGGTCACCAGGGTGTCCGGGTTGGCCACTACGATGCCGGCGTTTTTCAGCCCCATCATGCCGATGAACAGGCCGATGCCGCTGGTGATGCCGACCCGCAGGCTGACCGGAATATTGGCGATCATCCAATAGCGAATGCGGAAAATGGTCAGCAGCAGCAGGCCGACAGCTCCCCAGAAGATGGCGCCCATGCCCACCTGCCAGGAGATGCCCATCGCCCCGACCACCACGAAGGCGAAGAAGGCGTTCAAGCCCATCGCCGGCGCCAGCGCCACCGGCAGGTTCGCCAGCAGCCCCATGAAGATGCTGCCGAAGGCGGCGATCAAACAGGTGGTGACAAATACCGCCTGGGTATCCATGCCCGCCGCGCCCAAAATTTGCGGGTTAACGAACACGATATACACCATGGTGAGGAAGGTGGTGATACCGGCAATCGTTTCCGTACGCGCCGTCGTGCCATGTTGCTTGAGTTTAAACACGCGCCCAAGCAAGCCTTGCTCAGCGTCAAGGCCAGATACTGGTTTGGTCATTATCAGAATTCCGAAAATGGGAATGGACAGTCGCCGGCTATCCTATAACAAAAAGTGGGGCTTTTGACGCCGAACACCGGTTTTTTTCGCCGTCTTTACGGCTAAACGTGTCAACGGCTTGTATTTACAGACATTCATCCCCTGACCGCCCATTGCGTTGCCGTTTGTCGGCACGGCCGATAAAATGGCCTATCGCCCCTCTTTCCTCATCCGTTAAGAAACAGGAACCCGCATGTCTTCGACCTTTATCGATAAGCTCGCGTTGATCGCGCTGAAAGATGACAAAGTGGCGCTGGTGCGCTCACACAATAAGACGCTGTTTTATATGCCTGGTGGAAAGCGCGAAGCGGGTGAAACCGACGAACAGGCGCTGTGCCGCGAAATCGACGAAGAGCTGACCGTCGCGCTGCAGCCGAACTCCATCGCGTTTTACGGCGAGTTCTCCGGCCCGGCAGACGGCAAGCAGGACGGCACCCAGGTGCGCATTCGCTGCTACCAGGCCGGCTTTACCGGGCAGCTGCAGCCGGCCGCCGAAATCGCCGAACTGAGATGGTGCGACAGCCGCGATCTGCCGCATTGCTCACATGTCGCCGCGCTGATTTTGCACGATCTCAAGGCGCGTAACCTGATCAAGTGATCGCTGAGCACCGCCAGCGGCGCTAACCCGAAGGAACCTGTCCCGCATGAATCAGATTGACTGCATTTTGTTCGACTGCGACGGCACGCTGGTGGACAGCGAAGTGCTGTGCAGCAAAGCCTATGTGCACATGTTCGCCCACTACGGCATTCATCTGTCGCTGGAAGAGGTGTTCAAGAAATACAAAGGGGTGAAACTGTACGAGATCATCGATCGGGTCAACGCCGAGCAGGGCACCGATCTGGCAAAAGAGACGCTGGAACCGCTGTATCGGCAGGAAGTGGCGCGGCTGTTCGACAGCGAGCTGCAGCAGATCGCCGGCGCCCGCGAGTTGCTGGCGCAGGTGACGGTGCCAATCTGCACCGTCTCCAATGGGCCGGTCAGCAAGATGCAGCACTCGCTCGGCCTGACCGGCATGCTGCCCTATTTTGATGACCGGTTGTTCAGCGGCTATGACATTCAGCGCTGGAAGCCGGATCCGGCGATCGTGTTTCACGCCGCCGAACAGATGCAGGTGCCGGTGACGCGCTGTCTCCTGGTAGACGACTCGCCCGCCGGCGCGCAGGCCGGGATCGCCGCCGGCATTCCGGTATTTTACTTCTGCGCCGATCCGCATAACCCGCCGATCGACCACCCGCTGGTGACGACGTTCGACGATTTGGCTCAGCTGCCCGCGCTGTGGCGTGAACGCGGCTGGCGGCTGACGGCCGATTAACTGGCCGGCAACGGCGGTTTGTTGCGCCACCAGCGCCAGGACCGCTTCAGCGCGCGGGTTTGTGCGCCGAAGCGGCGGTTGACCGCGTTGGCCAGCAGGTCGAGCGCCAGGCAGAACACAAAATAGACCAGCGCCACGAACAGGAACACTTCCATCGGGTAGACCATGCTGCGGTTGTTGACCTGAGTCGCCAGGAAGGTCAGTTCGCCAACGCCGACGATATAAGCCAGCGAGGTGTCTTTGATCAGGGAGATCCACTGGTTGATGAACGACGGCACCATCATGCGCAGCGCCTGCGGCAGCACGATCATGCGCAGCGTCTGCCAGCGGGTCAGCCCCAGAGAGAGCCCGGCCTGCCACTGGCCGGGGCCGATGGCGGCGATGCCGGCTTTCACCGCGTGGGCCAAATAGGCTGAGGCGATCAGCGCCAGCGCGCACACCACGGTGGTGATTTCCGGGATCTCGACGCCAAACACCATCGGCAGCAGGAAATAGGTCCAGAAGATCAGCATGATGACCGGAATAGCGCGGAAAAAGCCCAGCAGCGCCGCCAGCAGCCCGGCGGCCACGCCGCGCGACATCGCCAGCGCCACGCCGAGTAAGGTACCGAGCACCGCCGAGGCTACGCCGGCCATCAGACTGATCGCCAACGTCAGCGCCGCGCCACCCAGCGGCCCGTCCGGCCAGGTGCCCCACAGCAGATAGCCCAGGTTATCGTGAATCACGCTGAAATCCATCTCAATGTCCTCCCAGCGGTTTACGCTGTTGGCGCCACATGCCCCAGCCTTCCAGCAGCGCGATAATGGCGATATACAGCACCGTCGCCACGCCAAACGCCTGGAAGGTGCGCAACGTTTCGGTTTCGACCTGACGCGAAGCGTAAGAGAGTTCGGCAACGCCGATCGCCATGGTCAGCGACGAGTTTTTGATTACGTTCATGTATTGGCCCAGCAGCGGCGGCAGCGCGATTTTCAGCGCCTGCGGCAGCACCACGTAGCGCATCGCCTGCCAACCGGTCAGCCCCAGCGCCTGAGCGGCATATTTCTGCCCGCCGGCGACGCCGCGAATGCCGGAACGGATCTCTTCGGCGATAAAGGCGGTGGAATAGAGCGTCAGGCCGAAGAAACCGGCGAGAAACTCGAACGACGGCCACTCAAGCGGGCCGACCTGATGGGTGCTGTTCAGCCACTGCATGGCGGCGGAAGGCAGGATCTGCCCGGCGGCGAAGTACCAGAAGAACAGCTGCACCAGCAACGGCGTATTGCGAAACAGCGAGCTGTAGCCCATCGCCAGCCAGCGCAACGGCCGCAGGCTGCTGTCGCGCATCGCCGCCAGCACAAAGCCCAGCAACGTGGCCGCCAGGCCCGCGCAGGCGGAAAGCCACAGCGTCAGCAGAAAACCGTGCCACAGCCAGCTCAGATATTGCGGCGCCAGCAGCCAGTCCAGGTTCATGTTCAATCCTTGTCTTGCAGAATGCATCAGGGGCGCAGCAAGCTGCGCCCCTCCGTACCGATCTCACCGCGCGCGGTTACATCAGGCTTTCGGTTGCTGATCCAAAGGCGCGATTTTGAAATCGCCGCGCGGCTGGGCGGATTGGGTTTCCGGCCCGAACCAGCGATCGTAAATCTTAACCGCTTCACCGTCTTTTTCCAGCTTGATCAACGTCTCGTTCACCGCGGCGGTCAGGCGATCTTCGCCTTTGGGAATGCCGACACCCTGATACTCTTTGGTCAGGCTGAACGGCGAAATCTCAAACTCGGCCTTCTGCGCCGCCGGCAGATTGCCGAGCAGGCCAACCAGCTTGGCGTCGTCCTGAGTGATCGCCTGTACGTTGCCATTGCGCAGCGCCACGAAAGCCAGCGGGGTGTCATCGTAGGAGATCACTTTCGCCGTCGGGAAACGCTCGCGCAGGGTGATTTCCTGCACCGTGCCCTTGTCCGCGCCGATGCGCAGCTTCTTGATGTCTTCCGGCGTTTTCAGCACGCCTTTGCGAGCGATGAATTTCTGGCCGGTGGCGAAATACGGCACGCTGAAGTTCACTTCCTTGGCGCGCTCGTCGGTAATGGTGAAGTTGGCGGCGATCAGGTCAACCTTCTTCGACACCAGCAGCGGAATGCGGTTAGCCGGGTTGGTGGCGCGCAGCTCCACTTTCACGCCCAGCGCTTTGCCGATCGCGTCGGCGACATCCACATCGTAACCCACCAGCTTCTTGCTCTGCGGATCGATGTAGCCGAACGGCGGGTTGCTGTCGAACACCGCGATGCGCACCACGCCGGCTTGCTTGATATCGTCAAGTTTGTCCGCGTGCGCGGCGCCGGCGGCGAGGCCGGTCAGACTGGCTAACAACGTTAAGGCCAAAGCGCGATGTTTCATAGAGAGCTCCTAAGTGGTTGATGTCCTGCTGGCGGATAAGCTAGCAAGCGCCACATAGGTCAGGAAATAATATAAAAAGCTATATTTATAACCTTTTTATCTTTACGCGCTGAAGATGGAATAAAGGCGCGGGAAACCGCGCCTTCGAAGGATATTACCCGGAAAGGGTTAGTCGTCCTTTTCGTCTTTACCGCCTGGAGACAGCAGCTTTTCCAAGGCGTCGCCGCCCAGATGACGGAAATCCTGCCCTTTGACGAAATAGAAGATAAATTCGCAGATGTTCTGGCAGCGGTCGCCGATGCGCTCGATAGAACGGGCGCAGAACAACGCGGTCAGCACGCTCGGAATGGTGCGCGAGTCTTCCATCATGTAAGTCATCAGCTGACGCACGATGCCTTCGTATTCCTGGTCAACCTTTTTATCTTCGCGGTAAATACGGATCGCCTCGTCCAGATCCATGCGCGCAAAGGCGTCCAGCACGTCGTGCAGCATCTGCACGGTGTGGCGCCCCAGCGACTCCAGGCTCACCAGCAGCGGCTGGTGCTGGTGCGAGAACTTCTCCAGCGCAGTGCGGCAGATTTTGTCCGCCACGTCGCCGATGCGTTCCAGCTCGGAAATGGTTTTGATGATCGCCATGACCAGGCGCAGATCGCTGGCGGTCGGCTGGCGTTTGGCGATGATGCGCACGCAGGCTTCGTCGATCGCCACTTCCATCATGTTGACCTTGGCGTCGCCTTCGATCACGCGCTTGGCCAGCTCGCCATCCTGATTGTGCATCGCGGTGATGGCGTCGGTCAGCTGCTGCTCCACCAGCCCGCCCATGGTCAGCACCTGGGTGCGGATATGCTCAAGCTCTGCGTTGAACTGGCCGGAAATGTGTTTGTTTAAATTCAGGTTATCCATGATGCTTCCTATCAACCATAACGGCCAGTGATGTAGTCTTCAGTCTGCTTTTTCTGCGGCGCAGTGAACAGGTTATCAGTATCACTGAACTCGATCAGCTCGCCCAGGTACATAAATGCGGTAGAGTCGGAGCAACGCGCCGCCTGCTGCATGTTGTGCGTCACGATCACCACGGTGTAGTCGGCCTTCAGCTCGCTGATCAGCTCTTCAATCTTGCCGGTGGAGATCGGATCCAGCGCCGAGCAAGGCTCATCCAACAACAACACTTCCGGACGAATGGCGATGCCGCGGGCGATGCACAGACGCTGCTGCTGGCCGCCGGAGAGGCTATAGCCGCTCTGGTGCAGCTTGTCTTTGGTTTCGTTCCACAGCGCCGCTTTGGTCAGCGCCCACTGTACGCGCTCGTCCATATCGGCGCGCGACAGCTTTTCAAACAGGCGAACGCCGAAGGCGATGTTGTCGTAAATCGACATCGGGAACGGCGTCGGCTTCTGGAACACCATGCCGACCTTGGCGCGCAGCAGCGCGATATCCGAGTTGTCGGTCAGAATGTTCTGGCCATCCAGCAGGATGCCGCCTTCCGCACGCTGTTCCGGGTACAGCTGGTACATCTTGTTGAAGGTACGCAGCAGGGTGGATTTGCCGCAGCCGGACGGGCCGATAAACGCGGTGACCTTGTTCTTGGCGATATCCAGCGTGATGTTTTTCAGCGCATGGAATTTGCCATAGTAGAAGTTCAGATCGCGTACCTGAATTTTGCTGCTGGAAGCGTCAGTAACCATACTCATCAAGACTTCTCTCTTTTCATCAGCGCCGCCAAAGCGGCGCTCAAAATTTTATGAATGCTTTTTCTTGGCGAAAATCACGCGCGCCAGGATATTCAGTAACAGTACGCACAGGGTGATCAACAGTACCCCGGCCCAGGCCAGCTGTTGCCATTCGGCGAACGGGCTCATGGCGAATTTGAAGATGGTCACCGGCAGGTTGGCGATCGGCTGCATCAGGTCGGTGCTCCAGAACTGGTTCGACAGCGAGGTGAACAGCAGCGGCGCCGTTTCCCCCGCGATGCGCGCAATCGCCAGCAGCACGCCGGTGATGATGCCGGACACCGACGCCTTCAGCGTGATGGCGGAAATCATGCGCCATTTCGGCGTGCCCAGAGCGTAGGCGGCCTCGCGCAGCGTATCCGGTACCAGCTTCAGCATGTTCTCGGTGGTGCGAATGACGATCGGCACCTGCAGCAGCGCCAGCGCCACGATGCCGGCCCAGCCGGAGAAGTGTTCCATCTTCGCCACCACGATGGTGTAAACGAACAGGCCCACCACGATCGACGGTGCGGACAGCAGAATGTCGTTGATAAAGCGGATCACTTCCGCCAGCCAGGATTTGCGGCCGTATTCCGCCAGATAGATGCCGGCCATGATGCCGAGCGGCGTACCGAAGATGGTCGCCCACAGGATCAGCAGGCCGCTGCCGGCGATGGCGTTGGCCAGGCCGCCGCCCGCGGTGTTCGGTGGCGGGGTCATCTCGGTGAACAGCGCCAGCGACATGCCGTCGAAGCCTTTGGTGACGGTGGCAATCAGGATCCAGATCAGCCAGAACAACCCGAACGCCATGGTCGCCATCGACAAGAACAGCGCGAGGCGGTTTTTCTGCCGGCGCCAGGCCTGCATTTTGCGGCGGCTTTCCGCCAGCACGACTGCGTTTTGCATATCCATCGTCGCCATGTTAACGCCCCTCATTCTTGGCCAGACGCATGATCATCAGTTTCGACAGCGCCAGCACGATAAAGGTGATAACAAACAGAATCAGGCCCAGCTCCATCAACGCGGCGGTGTGCACGCCGGACTCGGCTTCGGCGAATTCGTTGGCCAGCGCCGAGGTGATGCTGTTGCCCGGCATATACAGCGAAGCGCTGTCGAGCTGGTAGGTGTTGCCGATGATAAAGGTCACCGCCATGGTTTCCCCCAGCGCGCGGCCCAGGCCCAGCATCACGCCGCCGATAACGCCGTTTTTGGTGAACGGCAGCACGATGCGCCAGATGACTTCCCAGGTGGTGCAGCCGATGCCGTAGGCCGACTCTTTCATCATTACCGGGGTCTGTTCGAACACGTCGCGCATCACCGCGGCGATGTAAGGAATGATCATGATAGCCAGGATCACCCCGGCGGCCAGGATGCCGATGCCGAAGGCCGGGCCGGAGAACAGCTCGCCGACGATCGGAATGCCCGACAGCACTTCGCCCACCGGCGTCTGGAAATATTCGGCGAACAGCGGGGCGAACACGAACAGGCCCCACATGCCGTAGACGATGCTCGGAATGGCCGCCAACAGCTCAATGGCGATGCCCAGCGGCCGCTTCAACCAGTTCGGCGCCAGTTCGGTCAGGAACAGCGCGATGCCGAAACTGACCGGCACGGCGATGATCAGCGCGATAAGCGAGGTGACCACGGTGCCGTAGATCGGCACCAGCGCGCCGAACTGCTCCGCCGGCGCATCCCACTCTTTGGTCCACAGGAAAGCGAAGCCGAATTTCTGCATGCTTGGCCAGGAGGCGAAGATCAGCGAAACGATGATGCCGCCCAGCAACAATAGGGTAATCAGCGCAGCCAGTCTCACCAGCGCGCTGAAAATGATGTCACCGTTTTTGCCCGGTGCTTTGATGGTCGGCTTGTACTCAGCCATAGATTACTCTCTGTTTGAACCCTGGCAGCCCCAACCGGGATTGGAGCCTGAAGAACTTGTGGGGCGCGGCGAACCCGCGCCCCTGCGTTGTTAGTACAGCGCTTTACCTGAACTGTCTTTTACGTTGGTTTTCCAGGCTGCACGCACCTGCTCAACCACTTCTTTCGGCAGAGTGGCGTAATCCAGCTCGTTAGCCTGTTTGCCGCCGGTTTTGTAGGCCCAGTCGAAGAACTTCAGCACTTCGGCACCCTGAGCAGGATTTTTCTGCTCTTTGTGCACCAGAATGAAGGTGGTGGAGGTGATTGGCCACACGTTGTCGCCTTTCTGATCGGTCAGATCCTGAGCGAAGGTTTTGCTCCAATCCGCGCCTTTGGCGGCGTTGCTGAAGCTCTCTTCGGTCGGGCTGACCGGCTTGCCGTCGGCGGAAATCAGCTTGGTGTAAGCCAGGTTGTTCTGCTTGGCGTACGCGTATTCTACATAGCCGATAGAGCCAGGCAGACGCTGAACGAAGGCGGCGATGCCGTCGTTGCCTTTGCCGCCCAGACCGGTCGGCCAGTTAACGGTAGAACCGGCGCCAATCTTCTCTTTCCACTGCGCGTTGGCCTTGGACAGGTAGCTGGTGAACACGAACGAGGTGCCGGAACCGTCGGCGCGGCGCACCACGGCGATGTTCTGGTCAGGCAGTTTCACGCCAGGGTTCAGCTTGGTGATAGCCGGATCGTTCCATTTTTTGACGTTGCCCAGGTAGATATCACCCAGGGTTTTACCGTCCAGAGTCAGTTCGCCGGATTTGATGCCCGGGATATTCACGGCCAGCACCACGCCGCCGATCACGGTCGGGAACTGGAACAGGCCATCGGCCGCCAGCTTGTCGTCAGACAGCGGGGCGTCGGAGGCGCCAAAGTCAACGGTGTTGGCCACGATTTGCTTCACGCCGCCAGAGGAGCCGATGCCCTGATAGTTAACTTTATTGCCGGTTTCTTTCTGATAAGAATCTGCCCACTTGGCGTAAACCGGAGCGGGGAATGTCGCACCTGCACCGGTCAGGCTGGCAGCAGCGAACGCGGACACGGCGGTCAGGGAGAAGGTCGCTGCCACAATACTGGCGACGGTGGTACGCATCAGTTTCATAATCCCTCCTAATGGGATATTTAAAATCGACTTCGAGTCGTTTTAATCAGAGTAAGTATTGCTGCAGGAGGGAAAATAGGACAGTTTGGTGACAGAAAAATGTACGCAATATGACAGTTATATTACAGTCTGTCTGAATGGTGTTTGTTTACTTACAAATCAATTCGTTAGATTAAAAACAGCGCAATTGCCAAACAATAAAAAAACCGTTTTGGCACGACCTATCCGCTTGAATATGACAACCTTTATCGCCGAATCAACCTCGCCGTCATCTTTTACGCTGCTCATGAAAAAAGCCGGCGCGAAGGCCGGCTTTTGCAGTTTACCTGCGGCAGATTACTCTACGGTGACAGACTTCGCCAGGTTGCGCGGCTGGTCAACGTCGGTGCCTTTGATCAGCGCCACGTGGTAAGACAGCAGCTGCAACGGCACGGTGTAGAAGATAGGCGCCACGATTTCCTCGACGTGCGGCAGAGGAATGATGGTCATGCCTTCGCTGCTGACGAAACCGGCGTCCTGATCGGCGAACACGTACAGCTGACCGCCGCGCGCGCGCACTTCTTCAATGTTGGACTTCAGCTTTTCCAGCAGTTCGTTGTTCGGCGCCACGACGATCACCGGCATATCGGCATCGATCAGCGCCAGTGGGCCGTGTTTCAACTCGCCCGCCGCATAAGCTTCAGCATGAATATAGGAGATCTCTTTCAGCTTCAGCGCCCCTTCCATGGCGATCGGATACTGATCGCCGCGGCCGAGGAACAGCGCATGGTGCTTGTCGGAGAAACCTTCCGCCAGCGCTTCGATCTGTTTATCCATCGACAGCATTTGCTCGATACGCGCCGGCAGCGCCTGCAAGCCGTGCACGATCTCTTGCTCCACGCTTTCCGCCATGCCTTTCAGGCGGCCCAGGCGCGCCACCAGCATCAACAGCACGGTAAGCTGAGTGGTGAAGGCTTTGGTTGAGGCGACGCCAATTTCCGTACCGGCTTTGGTCATCAGCGCCAGATCGGATTCGCGCACCAGCGAAGAGCCGGCAACGTTACAAACGGCCAGCGAACCGAGATAGCCCAGCTCTTTGGACAGACGCAGCGCCGCCAGGGTGTCAGCGGTTTCGCCGGACTGCGACAGGGTGATGATCAGGCTGCCCGGACGCACTGCCGATTTGCGGTAACGGAATTCGGACGCGATCTCGACGTCGCACGGCACGCCGGCCAGCGCTTCGAACCAGTAACGCGCCACCATGCCGGAGTGGTAAGACGTCCCGCAGGCGATGATCTGCACGTGCTGCACCTTGGCCAGCAACTCGTCGGCGTGTGGGCCCAGCTCGCTCAGGTTGATTTGGCCATGGCTGAAGCGCCCTTCCAGGGTGTTTTTCAGCGCCAGCGGCTGTTCGTAGATCTCTTTTTGCATGTAGTGGCGGTAAGCGCCTTTGTCGCCGGCGTCATACTGCACCTGGGATTCGATCTCAGGGCGCTCGATGGCGTTGCCCTGCTTGTCGAAGATGTTGACGGTGCGGCGAGTTACTTCCACCACGTCGCCCTCTTCCAGGAAGATGAAGCGGCGAGTCACCGGCAGCAGCGCCAGCTGATCGGAAGCGATGAAGTTCTCCCCGACGCCGCGGCCGATAACCAGCGGGCTGCCGGAGCGCGCAGCGACCAGCACGCTCGGATCGCGGCTGTCCATCACCACGGTGCCGTAGGCACCGCGCAGCTGCGGGATCACACGCTGAACCACTTCCAGCAGCGTACCGCCCTGCAGCTGTTCCCAGTGCACCAGATGGGCGATCACTTCGGTATCGGTTTCAGAACTGAAGCGGTAACCGCGTTCGATCAGCAGTTCGCGCAGCGGTTCGTGGTTTTCGATGATGCCGTTATGCACCACGGTAATGTAATCGGAAACATGCGGGTGCGCGTTCGCTTCGGTCGGTTCACCGTGCGTTGCCCAACGGGTGTGAGCGATGCCGGTACCGCCGTGCAGATCGGTCTGCTCCGCCGCTTCGGCCAGTTTTTGCACCTTGCCTACGCGACGCAGGCGACTGACGTTGCCTTGCTCATCAACCACCGCCAGACCGGCGGAGTCGTAACCGCGGTACTCGAGACGACGTAAACCTTCCAACAGAATTTCTGCGATATCACGTTGCGCTACTGCGCCTACAATTCCACACATTCAGTTATATTCCTAATGAACGCCCTTCATGGGCGTTTTCGATGCCTTGACCTGATTTTTGCCGGTTTTTACCGTGCAGCCCCGAGCCTGTAGATGGTGGGGATTATTATGTTTTGTATTGGGCTCGTGAACGGAGCCCAACGCAAAACACACTATGACTTCTTCTTCACCGGACGTTGCCAGCCCTGAATGTGCACCTGCTTGACGCGGCTCAGCACCAGTTCGTTCTCGGCGATATCGCGCGTCACCGTGGTGCCGGCGGCGATGGTGGAGCCTTTGCCGACCGACACCGGCGCCACCAGCTGAGTATCGGAACCGACGAACACGCCGTCGCCGATCAGCGTCTTGTGCTTGTTGGCGCCATCGTAGTTGCAGGTGATGGTGCCGGCGCCAATATTCACGTCATCGCCAATTTCGGCATCGCCCAGGTAGCTGAGGTGACCGGCCTTGGAGCCTTTGCCCAGACGCGCCTTCTTCATTTCCACGAAGTTGCCGACGTGAGCACCTGCCGCCAGCTCCGCGCCAGGGCGCAGGCGGGCGAACGGCCCCACAGTGCACTCGGCTGCCAACACGCTGTCTTCCAGCACGCTGTAAGGGCTGATCTCGCAGTCATCACCAATCACGCAGTTTTTCAGCACGCAGCCGGCGCCGATTTTCACCCGGTCGCCCAGCTTGACGCGGCCTTCGATAATCACGTTCGCATCAATAGTGATGTCGCGACCGTGAACAAGTTCCCCGCGCAGATCGAAACGCGCCGGATCCAGCAGCATCACACCGGCCAACAGCAGTTTTTCAGACTGTTCCGACTGGAATACACGCTCCAGGCTCGCCAGCTGCAGGCGGTTGTTCACGCCTTCCACTTCGCTCAGACGCGACGGGTGCACGGCTTCGATTTTCTTGCCGTCGGCATGGGCCAACGCAATGATATCGGTAATGTAAAACTCGCCCTGGGCGTTGTCGTTATTCAACATTCCCAGCCAGCGTTTCAGATCTCGACCATTCGCCACCAGGATGCCGGTATTGATCTCGTTGATTTGACGCTGCGCTTCGCTGGCGTCTTTATGCTCTACGATGCCCACCACGTCGCCGTTCTCGCGAACGATGCGGCCATAGCCGCTCGGGTCATCCAGCTTGACCGTCAGCAGGCCGATGCCGCCCTGCGGCTTGGCCGCCAACAGGCGTTGCAGCGTATCGACGGAGATCAACGGCACGTCGCCGTACAGCATCAGCACGTCTTCATCGTCGGCAAAATGTGGCGCGGCCTGCTGCATTGCATGACCGGTACCCAGTTGCTCGGCCTGCAGTACCCAGTTCAGCGCGCCGTCAGTCAACGTGCTTTTCAACAGATCGCCGCCGTGGCCGTATACCAGGTGAACCTGTTGCGCACCCAGCTTCATCGCGGCGTCAATGACGTGCTGCACCATCGGCTTACCGGCCAACGGGTGCAACACTTTGGGAAGATCGGAATACATGCGCGTACCCTTGCCCGCGGCGAGGATAACCACGCTCATTGCGCTGTTCGACATAAGCAACCTGATAACTCCATTTTGATAGACGAAAGTAAAACCGTTTAGCGACGATATTACTACATATTTCTCTGCACGAACCCGGCGCAGACCGCGTGGGCCTTGGCCTGCCGCTATCGCGGCCAATTCGGCGCCGGGGCGAAAAAATTGTCGGCGATCGGCGACGTTTCTTTCCCGATATCAGGGGTTATACACCACTCTGCACGCCGGGCTGAAATGCTTATTTTAAAGTAAAAAAAAAGCGACCCTATAGGCCGCTTTCTTAAAGTTGGGTGCTAAGCACCCAAACATTACATCGCTTTTCTGGTGAGCTCGATAACGCGCAGTTTTGCGATCGCTTTCGCCAGTTCAGCGGATGCCTGAGCATAGTCGACATCGCCATGAGAGCTGCGAATGTGTTCTTCAGCTTTACGCTTAGCTTCCAACGCTCTCGCTTCGTCGAGGTCAGTACCACGGATAGCAGTGTCCGCCAGCACGGTAACCACGCTCGGCTGCACCTCGAGGATGCCGCCGGACAGGTAGATGAACTCTTCTTCACCGTGCTGCTTAACAATACGCACCATGCCAGGCTTGATGGCAGTCAGCAGCGGCGCATGGCCAGGGAAGATCCCCAGTTCACCTTCGCTGCCTGTCACCTGGATCTTCTGCACCAGGCCGGAAAACATCTGTTTTTCCGCGCTGACTACATCCAGATGGTAAGTCATAGCCATATCACCCTCCTCTCAAGGCGTTACAGTTTCTTGGCTTTTTCCACTGCTTCTTCAATGGTGCCAACCATGTAGAACGCCTGCTCCGGCAGGTGGTCATAGTCGCCGTCCATAATGCCTTTGAAACCACGGATGGTGTCTTTCAGCGATACGAACTTGCCCGGAGAACCGGTGAAGACTTCTGCCACGAAGAACGGCTGAGACAGGAAGCGTTGGATCTTACGCGCACGGGATACGACCAGTTTGTCTTCTTCAGACAGCTCGTCCATACCCAGGATCGCGATGATATCTTTCAGTTCCTGGTAGCGTTGCAGAATGGACTGCACGCCACGCGCTACGTCGTAGTGCTCTTGGCCAACTACCAGCGGATCCAGCTGACGGCTGGTGGAGTCCAGCGGGTCAACGGCCGGGTAGATACCCAGAGAAGCGATGTTACGGCTCAGTACCACGGTTGCGTCCAAGTGCGCAAAGGTGGTGGCTGGAGACGGGTCAGTCAAGTCATCCGCAGGAACGTAAACGGCCTGTACGGAAGTGATCGAACCGGTCTTGGTCGAGGTGATACGTTCTTGCAGAACGCCCATCTCTTCCGCCAGCGTTGGCTGATAACCTACCGCGGATGGCATACGGCCCAGAAGTGCGGACACTTCGGTACCAGCCAGGGTGTAACGGTAGATGTTGTCAACGAACAGCAGAACGTCGCGGCCTTCGTCACGGAATTTCTCCGCCATGGTCAGACCGGTCAGCGCAACGCGCAGACGGTTACCTGGTGGCTCGTTCATCTGACCGTAAACCAGGGATACTTTGTCCAGAACGTTGGAGTCGGTCATTTCGTGGTAGAAGTCGTTACCCTCACGAGTACGCTCGCCCACGCCCGCAAACACGGAATAACCGGAGTGCTCGATCGCGATGTTACGGATCAGCTCCATCATGTTTACGGTTTTACCTACGCCCGCACCGCCGAACAGACCGACTTTACCGCCCTTGGCGAATGGACAAATCAGGTCCATTACCTTGATACCGGTTTCCAGCAGTTCTTGGGAGCTGGACAGCTCTTCGTAGCTTGGTGCCGCGCGGTGAATCGCCCAACGCTCTTCTTCACCGATGTCGCCTTTCATGTCGATCGGTTGACCCAATACGTTCATGATACGGCCCAGGGTCGCTTTACCCACCGGCACTTCAATCGGGTGGTCCAGGTTGTTCACTTTCAGACCGCGACGCAGACCGTCGGAGGTCCCCATTGCGATACAGCGAACCACGCCACCGCCCAGCTGTTGCTGAACTTCCAACACCAGTTTTTCGGTGCCGTTTTCTACCTCAAGGGCATCGTACACTTTTGGTACGGCATCCTGAGGGAACTCGACGTCCACCACGGCGCCGATTACCTGGATAATCTTTCCAGTAGCCATCTTGAATCCTCTACGTAATTCGTAAACCTAGCTTAAACCGCGGAGGCTCCCGAAACGATCTCGGTGAGTTCCTGAGTGATGCTGGCCTGACGCGCCTTGTTGTATACCAACTGCAGCTCTTTGATCAGGCTACCGCCGTTATCGGTTGCGGCTTTCATCGCGACCATTCGTGCGGCCTGCTCGCTGGCCAGGTTTTCCACGACGCCCTGATAAACCTGCGACTCCACATAGCGGCGCAGCAAGGTATCAAGCAGCACTTTTGGATCGGGTTCATACAGGTAATCCCAAGGCGTTTTCTTCAGCTCTTCGTCATCGGCTGGCGGTAACGGCAGCAGCTGAAGCACCTGCGGCTCTTGGGACATCGTATTAACAAATTTGTTGCTGACAATGTACAGCTTGTCCAAACGACCTTCGTCGTAGGCCTGCAGCATCACTTTCACCGGCCCGATCAGATCCGACAGGGAAGGTTTGTCCCCCATGCCGGTCACCTGGGCAACTACGTTGCCGCCCACGGAACCAAAGAAAGAGGCCGCTTTAGAGCCAATCAGCGCCAAATCGGTTTCGACGCCTTTTTCGGACCAGGCTTTCATCTCCGCCAGCAGCTTTTTGAACAGGTTGATGTTCAAGCCGCCGCAGAGACCACGGTCAGTAGACACCACCAGATACCCGACGCGCTTAACGTCACGCTCATCCAGGTACGGGTGCTTGTACTCCAGATTCCCTAACGCAAGGTGACCAATCACTTTGCGCATGGTCTCTGCATAAGGACGGCTGGCCGCCATGCGATCCTGCGATTTACGCATTTTGGAGGCGGCGACCATTTCCATCGCTTTAGTGATCTTTTGCGTGTTTTGCACGCTAGCGATCTTACTACGTATCTCTTTTGCGCCGGCCATCTCTGCTTCTCCTCAGTGCCAGACGGCCTGCTGTCTTTCAACAGCAGGACCGTTCGGCGTTACCAGGACTGGGTTTTCTTGAAGGTCTCGAGGATGTCTTTCAACTTGCCCTCGATCTCATCATTGAAGTTGCCAGTTTGGTTGATGTGGTTCAGCAGTTCGGCGTGCTCGCGGTCCGCATAGGCAACCAGCGCGGCTTCGAAGCTCACCACTTTGGCGACTTCGACGTCGTTCAGGTAACCGCGTTCTGCGGCAAACAGCACCAGAGACTGTTGTGCAACCGACATCGGCGCATACTGTTTCTGTTTCAGCAGCTCGGTCACTTTCTGACCGTGGCTCAGCTGTTTGCGGGTCGCGTCGTCCAGATCGGATGCGAACTGGGAGAACGCAGCCAGTTCACGATACTGCGCCAGCGCGGTACGGATACCGCCGGACAGTTTCTTCATGATCTTGGTCTGCGCGGCGCCACCAACACGGGATACGGAGATACCCGGGTTAACTGCCGGACGAATACCGGAGTTGAACAGGTTGGATTCCAGGAAGATCTGACCATCGGTAATCGAGATTACGTTGGTCGGAACGAACGCGGAAACGTCACCCGCCTGGGTTTCAATGATCGGCAGAGCGGTCAGTGAACCGGTTTGGCCTTTAACTTCACCTTTGGTGAAGGCTTCAACGTATTCGGCGTTAACGCGCGCTGCACGCTCCAGCAAACGGGAGTGCAGGTAGAATACGTCGCCTGGGTAAGCTTCACGACCTGGCGGACGACGAAGCAGCAGGGAAATCTGGCGGTAAGCAACGGCCTGTTTGGACAGGTCATCGTACACGATCAGCGCATCTTCACCGCGGTCACGGAAGTATTCGCCCATTGCGCAACCGGCGTATGGCGCCAGGTATTGCAGTGCAGCAGACTCGGAAGCGGTCGCCACTACCACGATGGTGTTGGCCAGTGCGCCGTGCTCTTCCAGTTTGCGCACCACGTTAGCGATGGTGGACGCTTTCTGGCCGATAGCCACGTAAACGCATTTGATGCCGGAGTCGCGTTGGTTGATGATCGCATCGATCGCCAGCGCGGTTTTACCGGTCTGACGGTCACCGATCACCAGCTCACGCTGGCCACGGCCGATTGGAATCATGGCGTCAACGGATTTGTAGCCAGTCTGAACCGGCTGATCAACGGACTGACGCTCGATAACGCCTGGCGCGATAGCTTCTACCGGAGAGAAACCGTCGTTCTCAATCGGGCCTTTGCCGTCGATTGGTGCGCCCAGGGTGTTAACTACGCGGCCCAGCAGACCACGACCGACTGGAACTTCCAGGATACGGCCGGTGCATTTCACCTTCATGCCTTCGGCCAGATCCGCGTACGGACCCATGACCACGGCACCGACGGAGTCGCGCTCCAGGTTCAATGCGATTGCGTAACGGTTGCCAGGCAGCGCGATCATTTCGCCCTGCATAACTTCGGCCAGGCCGTGTACGCGGATGATCCCGTCGCTGACGGAAACGATAGTACCTTCATTGTGAGCTTCGCTCACTACATTGAACTGAGCAATGCGCTGCTTGATCAGTTCGCTGATTTCGGTGGAATTCAGTTGCATGCTCCAGTCCCCTTAAGACTGCAAGACGTCTGTCAGGCGTTCAAGACGACCGCGAACGCTGCCATCAATCACCATATCGCCGGCGCGAACAACGATGCCGGCCAGTACAGACTTGTCAATTTTGCAATTCAGCTTAACTTTGCGTGACAGACGTTTTTCCATCGCAGCGGCGATTTTCGCCTGCTGTTCGTCGCTCAGCGCGCTCGCAGAGAGCACTTCGACTTCGACGGTGGATTCCAGCGAGGCGCGCAGTTCGATGAACTGCTGCAGCACGGCAGGAAGAACCAGTAAACGTCCATTTTCGGCCATTACACGGATAAAGTTCTGGCCATGTTCGTCGAGCCGATCGCCACAAACCGCGATGAACGTCTTGGACAGCGTTTCTGGCGCAACCGCGCCAGACAGCAGTTCAGAAATCTGTTCATTGCGAGTGACTTCAGCCGCAAACGCCAGCATGTCCTGCCAGCGCTCTACGCTTTGGTGCTCAACGGCAAAGTCAAAAGCTGCTTTGGCGTAGGGGCGAGCTACAGTTACAAATTCAGACATCAGCCCCTCCCTCCTTACAGTTCAGCGACCAGTTTATCAACGATGTCGCTGTTAGCAGCTTCATCCACGGAACGTTCGATGATCTTCTCGGCGCCGGCAATTGCCAGCATCGCGACTTGCTTACGCAACTCTTCACGAGCGCGCTTACGTTCGGCTTCGATCTCAGCCTGAGCCTGCGCCACGATTTTGTTACGTTCCTGCTCGGCTTCGGCTTTCGCTTCATCCATGATCTGAGCTTTGCGTTTGTTCGCTTGCTCGATGATCACCTGAGCTTCTGCTTTAGCAGTTTTCAGCTGGTCGGTCGCATTGGCTTGCGCTAAGTCCAGATCTTTTTTGGCACGCTCTGCAGAAGCGAGGCCGTCAGCGATTTCTTTCTGACGTTTCTCGATGGCAGCCATGATCGGCGGCCATACGTACTTCATGCAGAACCAGACAAACAGAACGAACGCGATGGCCTGGCCGAGGATTGTTGCGTTAAGATTCACAGCACAATGCCTCTTTAAAAGTTAATAGTTTGGTTACGTCGTAGAGGGTTGCTCTACTTACGCGACGGCGAACATCACGTACAGACCCAGACCTACAGCGATCATCGGGATGGCGTCGACCAGACCCATAACGATAAAGAACTGTGTACGCAGCAGAGGAATCAGGTCAGGCTGACGAGCAGCGCCTTCCAAGAATTTACCACCCAGGATGCCGATACCGATCGCAGCACCGATTGCCGCTAAACCCATCATCACAGCGGCAGCCATGTACAGCAGATCCATACTCAGGTTTTCCATGACAGTCTCCAGTTTGTTTCAGTTTAAAAGTGCAAGTGTTTTAAGAAAATCAGTGCTCTTCAGACGCCATCGACAGATAGACGATCGTCAGAACCATGAAAATAAAGGCTTGAAGCGTAATGATCAGGATGTGGAAGATAGCCCAAGGCAAGCTCAGGACCCACTGTGACCACCACGGCAACAGGCCGGCAATCAGGATGAAGATCAACTCACCCGCATACATGTTGCCGAACAGTCGCAGACCCAGTGAAACAGGTTTGGACAGCAGGCTGACACCTTCAAGAATCAGGTTGATAGGAATGAATACAGGGTGGTTGAACGGCTGCATGGTCAACTCTTTAACGAACCCGCCAACGCCTTTCATTTTGATGCTATAGAACAGAATCAGGATAAACACGCCCAGCGCCATAGACAGCGTGACGTTCACGTCGGCGGTAGGCACTACGCGCAGCGCAGGCAGGCCGAGAACGTGAGTGCCGAGATAAGGCAGGAAGTCTACCGGAATCAGGTCCATCAGGTTCATCAGGAACACCCAGACGAACACGGTCAGTGCCAGCGGCGCAATCACCTTGCTCTTGCCGTGGTACATGTCGCGCACGCTGCTGTCGACGAAACCGACCACCAGCTCCACGGCGGTTTGCAGTTTACCCGGCACGCCGCTGGTGGCGTTTTTGGCCACTTTGCGGAAGATCACCAGGAAGAGCGCCCCGAGGACGACGGAGAAAAACATCGAGTCGAGGTTAATCGACCAAAACCCAGTCCCGACCTGAAGCTGCGTCAGGTGGTGACCGATATACTCCTGTGGAGTCAAGACTTCTCCTGCAGACATGATGCCTCTTACCCTTATTTAGTTAAGTTCGGTAACTGTTAATCACGGCCGGTGCCACTATCTGCACCACTAACACCGCTAAATAGGTCAGGCCAAGCGGTATAAACTCCGCCTTGAACACCCCCAGCGCCACGATCAGCAAAACGATGGTGATCACGACCTTTAGCCCCTCGCCGATGGCGAACGACCAGGCAACCCTACCGGGCGCCGGCGTTTGCGCCTGATGGCGCAAGGCAAACAGCATAAACATTGCACTCGGCAACCAGGCGGCAAGACCGCCCGCCAGCGCCGAAGCGCTCCATTCCGGGCTTTTCAGCCAGAAAGCAACGCTGATCAGAACAAAAGTCATTAACTGCAAAAACAGCAGTTTGCGTGCGACTTTCCCGCTGTATAGGGACACAGACATGACGTTTGTTCTCTCCGTACCCCAGGGGGGGTATGCTGAGTGACGTATACAACTGTTTTTGCTGTCCTGAGTCAAGCAGCAAAAAACGAGCAAATTATACGGGGCATACCAACGAATTCAATCGATAAGTAGCGAAAAGGTGAACAATTATTTAAATTTCCCTATTCCAGCCTATTTTCACAAGAAAACGGTCGGAATAATAGGGCGCATTTAATTGTCTGATTATTCCAGCGTTGCGTTTAGAAACGCGAAGCCGATCACAGTAATGTCCCTTCCTGATTTATAGCCGATGGTCAATCAAACAGTCTTTAGCAATTTGAGCGATCAAAAGATTATATAAATCAAAACATTATCAGTTAACTGTTCAAAAACAATCCGTATACCCGATGAAAACCTTTTATTGACAAGCAGCGGGGCAATATTCCAACAGCCAATTAACATTAGCAGCAAAGGCAAATCTTTCGCACATGATTGCTAACGTGACTATTTCCAAATGCAATTACTCTATTGTCGCTAATTAGCCGCGTTTTTTGTGTTAATAGAAAGTAAATTAACTAAAAAAAGCGACCAACTAATTAGCCTGCTTACCTTTACACACCGTACTACCGTTAATTCACGCTTGTTTGATCAAAAACAAACTCAGTTTGCCTTAAGAACCACCAGATGGCGTTCGCCTTCCAGTTCTGGCACCTGCAGCCGCACGATGGACTCCAGGCTGATGCCTGCCGGCAGCTGCGCCAACTCTTCATCCGGGCGCACGCCTTTCAGCGCGTAAAAACGCCCCTGCCCTTTCGCCGGCAAATGGTGACACCAGGACAGCATATCCTGCAGCGAAGCGAACGCCCGGCTGATCACGCCGTCGAACGGCGGCTCGGCCGGAAACTCCTCAACGCGGCTCTGCACCGGCTCGATATTGTTCAGGCCCAGCTCATGCTGCACCTGGCGCAGGAATCGCACGCGCTTGCCCAGGCTGTCGAGCAGCGTGAAATGCGCATCCGGATGAACGATCGCCAGCGGAATGCCCGGCAAACCGGGGCCGGTGCCAACATCGATAAAACGCGATCCCTGCAGATGCGGGTTGACCACGATGCTGTCGAGGATGTGGCGCACCAGCATTTGCTGCGGATCGCGCACCGACGTCAGGTTATAAGCCTTGTTCCACTTATCCAGCATGCCGACATAACCCAGCAACTGCTGTTTCTGCTGATCGGGCAGCTCAATGCCTGCTGCTGCGAGCAGCGAGTCTAATTTTTTTTGCACAACGGATCCTCTGGCAGGCGCTGAACGACCAGCGGATGGTCAGCTGGCGCAATGAGGCGACTATGATAATTCAGGGCACATGTGATGTCAGCGGCCGTTTGGCTACGGGATGACCAAACGGCCGCCTGGATGCGGGATTTATGCGCTGCGGCGCAGCAGTCCCTGCTTTTTCAGCCAGATCAGCAGAATTGAGATCGCCGCCGGCGTAATGCCGGAAATGCGCGAAGCCTGGCCGATGGAGTTCGGTTTGTGATCGTTCAACTTGGCGATCACCTCGTTCGACAGCCCCGACACCTGACGGTAATCGAGATCCAGCGGCAGCACGGTGTTCTCGTTGCGCTGCTGTTTTTCGATCTCTTCCTGCTGGCGAGCGATATAGCCTTCGTATTTGACCTGGATCTCGACCTGTTCGGCAGCCTGCACATCCTCCAGCGGCGGCGCGAAGGCGTCGATGTCGGTCAATTGCGCGTAATCCATTTCAGGACGGCGCAGCAACTCTTCGCCGTTCGCTTCACGCGAGAGCGGCGCTTTCAGCAATGCATTGACCTGTTCGACGTTCTCGGCGTGCGGATGCATCCAGATGTCGCGCAGGCGTTGACGTTCACGTTCGATTCGCTCCAGCTTCTCGCTGTAACGCGCCCAGCGCACGTCGTCCACCAGACCGAGTTCACGGCCTTTTTCCGTCAGACGGAGATCGGCGTTGTCTTCACGCAGCATCAGACGATACTCGGCGCGCGAGGTAAACATGCGATACGGCTCTTTGGTGCCGAGGGTGCTGAGATCGTCCACCAGCACGCCCAGGTAGGCCTGATCGCGACGCGGTGCCCAGCCCTCTTGTTCGTCGGCGAAGCGGCCGGCGTTCAGGCCGGCCAACAGGCCCTGTGCGGCGGCTTCTTCATAGCCGGTAGTGCCGTTGATCTGGCCGGCGAAGAACAGGCCTTGAATAAATTTGCTTTCCAGCGTCGGTTTCAGATCGCGTGGATCGAAGAAATCGTACTCGATAGCATAACCAGGCCGAATAATACGCGCGTTCTGCATCCCTTCCATTGAACGGACGATCTGCATCTGTACGTCGAACGGCAGGCTGGTGGAAATCCCGTTAGGGTAAATCTCGTTGCTGGTCAGGCCTTCTGGCTCGAGGAAGATCTGGTGCGCGTTGCGATCGGCAAAACGCATGACCTTGTCTTCGATCGACGGGCAGTAACGTGGACCGATCCCTTCGATGATCCCGGCATACATCGGGCTGCGATCGAGGTTATTGCGGATCACGTCATGCGTTTTTTCATTGGTGTGGGTGATGTAGCACGCCATTTGTTCCGGGTGCTGGCTGGCATTGCCCAGGAACGAGAATACCGGCACCGGCGTATCGCCGTGTTGTGGTGCCAGTACGCTGAAATCGATAGTGCGGGCGTCGATGCGCGGTGGGGTACCTGTTTTCAAACGGTTGACGCGCAGCGGCAGTTCACGCAAACGCTGCGACAGCGAGATCGACGGAGGATCCCCGGCGCGGCCGCCGCTGTAATTTTCCAGGCCGATATGGATCTTGCCGTCCAGGAAGGTGCCTACGGTCAATACCACCGCCTTGGCGCGGAATTTCAGCCCCATTTGGGTTACAGCGCCCACGACGCGATCGTTTTCGACGATCAGATCCTCAACCGGCTGTTGGAAGATCATCAGGTTGGGCTGATTCTCCAGCGCGGTGCGGATCGCCTGGCGATACAGTACGCGGTCAGCCTGAGCGCGTGTGGCGCGAACCGCAGGACCTTTGCTGGCGTTTAGTATCCTAAACTGAATGCCGGCATGGTCGATCGCCGTCGCCATCAGGCCGCCTAGTGCATCAATTTCCTTAACCAGATGCCCTTTACCAATACCGCCAATCGCCGGGTTGCAGGACATCTGCCCCAGCGTATCGATATTGTGTGTCAATAATAAAGTCTGACGTCCCATGCGCGCCGCAGCCATCGCGGCCTCGGTACCTGCATGACCACCACCGATGATGATGACGTCAAATTGATCTGGATAAAACATGGAACTGCACCTCGCCGTATTGCGAACGATCGTATATGCCCTGGGGTTGGGGATTCTACTCAAGTTTAGACGATCGACCAAGTGGTCAGGATCGTCGGTAATTAAAAGAAGATCTTTTTTATTTAAAGATCTCTTTATTGGATCTCTTATTAGGATCGCGATCCTCTGTGGATAAGTGACTATTCACGAAGAAGATCAGCAGATTAAGGAGGATCGTTTGCTGTGAATGATCGGTGATCCCGACGCAGATAAGCTGGGATCTAAAAGGCTTGTTATGCACAGGACAAAAAGCAACCTACGGTTGTTATTTGGATAACTACGGCTTTTACCCTGCTTTTAAGCATAGTTATCCACAATCGTTCGCGCAATCTTTCGCCGAATTAGAGTAAATTAATCCAGTTTTTTACCCATACCTCTGCCGGATCCTCGGGAATTTCATGCTCGGTCACGTCGATCTCGAGACGATCGCCGATCCTTTTCGCGCCTCTGGCGATCAACAGATCGTCGATCAGTTTGATCGCGCCGCAGAAGGTGTCGTATTCCGAACTGCCCAAACCGACGGCGCCGAACTGTACCTCGGAGAGATCCGGTTGCTGTTCGGCGATCTGTTCCAGCAGAGGCTGAAGGTTATCCGGCAATTCGCCGGCGCCGTGGGTGGAGGAAACCACCAGCCAGCGGCCGCTCAACGGCAGTTCATCCAGTTCAGGGCCGTGCAGCATCTCGGTAGAGAAACCCGCGTCTTCCAGCTTTTCAGCCAAATGTTCAGCCACGTATTCGGCGCTGCCAAGCGTACTGCCACTGATCAGAGTAATGTCTGCCATGAACCAACGATCCCAACCTTCTCACTCAAAGTGGCTGCATTGTACGCTGTGAATCGGCTGGGATCTACCTGTGGATAATGTGGGTATGCAATTTGGCGGGTTACGGCACGATGGTGCGCATGATGGGGTTCTGCAGCGAGATCAGCGTTTCTGTCGACTGAATCTCGTCGATGGTCTGGATCTTGTTGATAAGTACCTGTTGCAGCGCATCGATCGATCGGCACATCACTTTAATGAAGACGCTGTAGTGGCCGGTGGTGTAATAGGCTTCCACCACTTCCTCCAGGCTTTCCAGTTTCTTCAGCGCCGAAGGATAGTCCTTGGCGCTCTTCAATATGATGCCGATAAAGCAGCACACGTCGTAGCCCAGCTGTTTGGGGCTGACGTCGATGCGCGCGCCGGTGATGATCCCGGCCTGTTTCATCTTCTCCACCCGCACATGAATGGTGCCTGGGCTGACGGCAAAGTTTTTCGCCAGCTCGGCGTACGGCGTACGCGCGTTGTCCATCAGGGCGTTGAGGATGCCGCGATCGAGATTATCGATCTGATAAATTTCCGCCATTTAATCCCCCATTAATTAACGATTGTTGAATTCTGTCCGGGTAAAAATGAACGATTAAAAGTGAAAAGGCAATATTGATTATCGGATATTGAATTGACGCATCATTTTATTGCTTAATCGATGGCAACAGAGACAGGTTTACAAGAGATACGGCAATGAAAAAACAGTTTATCCAAAAACAACAACAAATCAGCCAGGTCAAATCCTTCTTCTCCCGCCAGCTGGAGCAGCAGCTCGGTCTGATCGAAGTGCAGGCTCCGATCCTCAGCCGTCTGGGCGACGGCACGCAGGATAACCTCTCCGGCAGCGAGAAAGCGGTGCAGGTCAAAGTTAAAACCCTGCCGGACGCCACTTTCGAAGTGGTGCATTCGCTGGCGAAATGGAAACGCAAAACTCTGGGCAGCTACGACTTTGGCGCCGGCGAAGGCCTGTACACCCATATGAAGGCGCTGCGCCCGGATGAAGATCGCCTGACGCCAATCCACTCGGTGTACGTCGATCAGTGGGACTGGGAGCGAGTGATGGGCGATGGCGAGCGCGGCCTGGATTATCTGAAAAGCACCGTGCGCAGCATTTACGCTGCTATCAAGGCGACGGAGGCGGAAGTCAGCCGCGAACACGGCCTGACCCCGTTCCTGCCGGATCAGATCCAGTTCGTGCACAGCGAAACCCTGCTGCAGCGCTATCCGGATCTGGACGCCAAAGGGCGCGAGCGGGCGATCGCCAAAGAGCTGGGCGCGGTGTTTCTGATCGGCATCGGCGGCAAGCTGTCGCACGGCAAATCGCACGATGTGCGGGCGCCGGATTATGATGACTGGACCACCCCTACGGCGGATGGCCTGGCGGGCCTGAACGGCGATATCGTGGTGTGGAACCCGGTGCTGCAGGACGCTTTCGAGCTGTCTTCTATGGGCATCCGCGTCGACGCCGCCGCGCTGAAACATCAGCTGGCATTGACCGGCGATGAAGAGCGCATGAAGCTGGAATGGCATCAGTCGTTGCTGCGCGGCGATATGCCGCAGACCATCGGCGGCGGTATCGGCCAGTCGCGTCTGGTGATGTTGTTGCTGCAACTGTCGCATATCGGCCAGGTGCAGTGCGGCGTGTGGTCGCCGGAAGTGCGCGAGGCGGTCGAAGGCCTGCTCTAACCCCGCCTAGCGCCGCCAGCGGCGCATCAAACGGCTTTTCAACCCGGTATCGAAGCGCCAGATATGATCGAAGATGCGCATGATGCCGGGTTTGCCGTAGGCGGACATCGCCACCGCGTGGAAACGCTGCTGATGGCTCTGCTGTTGCTGTTTTACCTTCTTTATTACCTCCTCCGGCAACCGCTGGGCGATAAAATCGGAAATGATCACCGCATCGGCGTCGAACCAGCCGCTCTCGGCCATTTTGGTGACGGTGGCGTTCAGACAGGCCGCCAGATCGGTGCCGCCGCGAAACTGCTGGCCGAGAAAGCGCACCGCCTGTTCGATGCCGCTGGCGGCGGTGAGTTCGTAATGCACGATCTGATTGGCGAACAGCATGATGTAGCAGCGGCGGTTGTCCGCCAGCGCAATGCGCAACAGCGCCAGGCAGAACGCCTTGGCACACTGTTCGTTGAAGCCGCCCATCGATCCTGAGGTGTCCACGCAGACGATAAACGGCCCGCGTGGCTGTTGATCCTGCTGCTGGTGGGTGACCTGACGGATCAGGATCTGTTCCTGCCAGACGTCGCCCTGCAGGCGGTAGCTCAGCAGCCGCTTTTCCAGCAGGCGGCGATAAAACTCGAATTCCAGCTCTTCAATCCCCAGCGTCGCCAGCTCCGGCGGCAGCAGACGCAGGATGTCGTCGCTCTGATGAATGCCGCTCACTTCTTCCGGCAACGTGGCCGGCACCTGCACCATGACCCTGAACGGTTCCGGCTGCGCGTCCTGTTGTTGTACCGCTTTGGCCTGATAGCTGCGGCCCAGTTGCTGCGCCAGTTTTTTCAGCTCCGGCTGCTGCTGCAAGAAGTTGCCGTATTCCACCAGCCGCTGATAGTCGCCGCGCTGCAGCTGGCCTTTACTCATGTCCCACAGCCTGCCGGCGGCGGTGTCGTTTTCCGACAGCAGCGGCTCCAGCGCGCCGCTCAGCGCCAGGCGCTCCTGCAGTTCCGCCATCAGCTGCTCGCGTTCTTGTTCCAGCAGCTGGTGGTGCAACATGGTGGCCTGCAGCGTCAGGCTGATGCGCCAGCGCTGCAGGAACAGGGTTTGAAAGCTGTCGTCCAGCGGATGATTGGGCAGATCGGCGGCGTCCACCAGCGCGCGCGCCTGTTCATAAAACGGTGAGACCAGCTGGCGCAGCAGCTCCATGGTGTCGTTGAGGTTGTGATAGAACTGGGTATTGTTCTCCAGCTGGCACTGCTGGTAGCGATAGAATTCCTGCGCCAGCGCCGGCGGCACCATGGCCTCCTGCAGACGCTCCTTGAGCTGCAGCTTCCAGCGCGGCAGATCGCGATCCAGCGCCCGGCGAATGGCCGGAAACTTTTTAAGGAACACCGACAGCTGCGGCGCCGCCAGCATGCCGACGATCATCTCCTCGATCATCTCGCCTTCGGTGATCGCCAGCAGCAGATCGAGTGTCTCCAGACTGAGCATGGTTACTGGCCGCGCATTTGCTGCTGTTGCTGTTTAACCTGCTCTGCCACCTGCAGCAGGCTGGCTTCGATCTTGGCCAGACCGGCGGCGGGCGTGAACAGGCAGGGCTGATGTTGGCTGAAGGCGCGGCGCTGCTCCGCCAGGCGCTGGGCCAACGCATCCATTTCATCCAGCAGCGCCTGCGGCGTGGCGGTGGCCTGTTTGCCCGGCAGCGCCAGCAACGACGGCTGGCGGCTGACGTCCAGCACCGTCAGGTGCAGTTGGTCGTCCACTTCCAAATCGATCGGCTGCGCGAAGCCGATGCCATTTAGCTTGGCGCGCACGTCGCCGCCTTTTTGCAGCCAGTTGTCCAGCGCGCTGCTTTCGATGCTCAGATGGTTGACCTGAATGTCATGCAGCTGCAGCGGCTTTTGCAACAGCAGGGTGAGGGGGCCGCCGGCGAACGGCGTGGCCGGCGCGTATTGCGGTTTGCGGCTGAACATGCCGCCTTTTTTCACCAGGCTGATGGCCTGCCGGTCGCTTTGTTGTTGCTGATCCTGCAGCCAGCGGGTATGGATCTGTTGCAGCTGGATCAGCATCGACTGCTGCTGATAGGCCGATTCGGTCAGCAACTGGTCGATCTGCTGTTGCAGCAGCTTCAGCGAGGTGAGATCGTGCCACAGGCAGTCTTTCAGCAGCATCAGGTCGAGCGGGGCGATGGCGTCGCGCCCGCTGAAGAAGGCGCAGGCCTGCAGCAGGCGCAGGGCTTTTTTCCAGCGCCGGTCAGAGACGTACGGCGCCTGTTCCAGCGCGTCCAGCCGCTGGCGCAGCTGGAAAATCAACTCGAAGCAGGCTTCCGGCAGCGCCACCTTATCGATCTGCGGTTGCCACTGCAGAAACTCTTCGTCGCTGACGCTCAGCGCCGCCGGCACCGGGTTTTGGCTTTCGCTCTGGCGGTTGACCAGCAGCGAGCGGAAATTCTGCTTATCCTGCACCTTGTCCAGCCACAGGCGGATCAGCATGCGGTCATACAGGGCTTCGAGGCTGCTGTCCGCTTCGGGCAGTTCGTTGGAGGCGGTGACCAGTAGGCGCAGCGGGATCGGCTCTTCGCTGTTGCCGTTGCGAAAGCGCCGTTCGTTGATCGCCGTCAGCAGGGTGTTGAGGATCGCCGGGCCGGCCTTCCAGATTTCGTCCAGAAACACGATCTCCGCTTCCGGCAGATAGCCGGCGGTCAGGCGCTGGTAGCGCCCTTCGTCTTTCAGCGCCTGAATAGAGAGCGGGCCGAAGACCTCTTCCGGCGTGGAAAAGCGCGTCATCAGGTATTCAAAGGAGCGGGCGTTGCGGAAGGCAAACTTCAGCCGGCGCGCGATCAGGCTTTTGGCGATGCCGGGCGGGCCGAGCAGGAATACGCTTTCGCCGCTCAGCGCCGCCAGCAGGCACAGGCGGATCGCTTCTTGCCGCTCATAGAGACCGCTCTCCAGCGCGCTGCTGAGGCGGGAAATTCGTTCTGCCAGAAGGGATGATGGCGTCATATAATCGTCGTATTGTCCGAGAGTTAGCCAATCTTGATCGATAATTCGATGATAAACCACCATTATTTTTAGTGGTATAGCTTGTTGATTAGTAAAATTTTTCTCAGTTCAATCGGATATTCGGTTCACATTTTGTTTATTTTTCGGCTCTGATATAAGGGTAGGCAAGCGGTATAAATGGTGCATACTGTGCGGCTTTCTGGTGGGCGTGACGGATCTTTGAGCCCGTATTTTGCCTGATGCGGATGCATCGCTAACGGATGTTCTGATAAAGAAACGAATTATGAGCGCAGAGCATAAACAGTCCTTATCGGCGGTAACCCTGGCGGCCATCGGCGTGGTTTACGGCGATATCGGCACCAGTCCTCTTTATACGCTGAGAGAGTGTTTCTCCGGCCATTACGGCTTCGACGTGCGTCCAGACGTGGTTTTCGGCTTCCTGTCGCTGATTTTCTGGATGCTGATCGTGATCGTTTCCCTCAAATATCTCACCTATGTGATGCGCGCGGACAACGCCGGCGAGGGCGGCATTCTGACGCTGATGTCGCTGGCCGGGCGCAATACCTCGGCGCGCACCACGGCGGTGCTGGTGATACTGGGCCTGATCGGCGGCAGCTTCTTCTATGGCGAGGTGGTGATCACCCCGGCGATATCGGTGATGTCGGCGATAGAAGGGTTGGAAATCGCCGCCCCTGCGCTCGACGCTTATATTGTGCCGCTCTCCATTCTGGTGTTGACGCTGCTGTTCGTCATTCAAAAACACGGCACCGGCAGCGTCGGCAAGCTGTTCGCCCCGGTGATGCTGCTGTGGTTCATCGTGTTGGCGGTGCTGGGCGCGCGCAGCATCATATCGAACCCGGAAGTGCTGCAGGCGCTGAACCCCAAATGGGCGCTCAACTTCTTTATGGAATATAAGAAGGTATCGTTCTTTGCGTTAGGTGCGGTGGTGCTGTCGATCACCGGCGTTGAGGCGCTGTATGCCGACATGGGGCACTTCGGCAAGTTCCCGATCCGCCTGGCCTGGTTCACCGTGGTGCTGCCTTCGCTGGTGCTCAACTATTTCGGCCAGGGCGCGCTGCTGCTGAAAAATCCGGAGGCGATCAAAAACCCGTTCTTCCTGTTGGCGCCTGACTGGGCGCTGATCCCGCTGCTGATTCTGGCGACCCTGGCGACGGTGATCGCTTCGCAGGCGGTGATTTCCGGCGTCTTCTCGCTGACTCGCCAGGCGGTGCGCCTGGGTTATCTGTCGCCGATGCGCATCATTCACACCTCGGAAATGGAATCCGGCCAGATCTACATTCCGGTGATCAACTGGACGCTGTACATCTCGGTGGTGCTGGTGATCATCGGCTTCGAGCACTCCAGCAACCTGGCGGCGGCGTACGGCATCGCGGTCACCGGTACCATGGTGCTGACCAGCATTCTGGTTACCTCGGTGGCGATCAACAACTGGCACTGGAATCGCTTCCTGGCGATCGGCATCGTGACCATCTTGCTGATCATCGACGTGCCGATGTTCTCCGCCAACGCCCTGAAACTGTTCTCCGGCGGCTGGTTGCCGCTGACGTTGGCGCTGGTGATGTTCATCATTATGACCACCTGGAAGAGCGAGCGCTTCCGGCTGCTGCGCCGCCTGCATGAACACGGCAACTCGCTGGAGGCGATGATCGCTTCGCTGGAGAAGTCGCCGCCGGTGCGGGTGCCGGGTACCGCGGTGTTCCTGTCGCGCGCCACCAACGTCATTCCTTTTGCGCTGCTGCATAACCTGAAACACAACAAGGTGCTGCATGAGCGCGTGGTGCTGCTGACGCTGCGCACCGAGGATGCGCCTTACGTGCACAATGTGCGCCGGGTGACCATCGAACAGCTGTCACCGACCTTCTGGCGGGTGGTGGCCAGCTACGGCTGGCGCGAAACGCCGAACGTCGAGGAAGTGTTCCACCGCTGCGGGCTGGAGGGGTTGCCGTGCCGCATGTCGGAGACCTCGTTCTTCATGTCTCATGAGTCGCTGATCCTCACCAAGCGGCCGTGGTACCTCTACCTGCGTGGCAAGCTGTTCGTCGCCCTGAGCCGCAATGCGCTGCGCGCGCCGGATCAGTTTGAGATCCCGCCGAACCGGGTGATCGAGCTCGGCACGCAGGTCGAGATCTAACCCACCTGATCAGGGGCTCAGCATGGCTGAGCCCCTTTTGTTTGCGCTTTCTCCGCGCGTGAACGAAACGTTTCGATAGCGATCACACTTCTGCATTGTCCCAATTGCCTTCCCCTGTCGTTTTTTTAAACTCCCCATCAAAGAGCGAAACGTTTCGCTAGCGGAGTGAGAAGATGAAAAAAGGCGTATTACTGAATTCTGACGTGTCTGCCGTGATTGCCCGCCTGGGGCATACCGATCAGCTCACCCTGTGCGATGCGGGCCTGCCGATACCGGCGGCGACGCAGCGCATCGATCTGGCGCTGACGCAGGGTGTGCCGACCTTTATGCAGGTGTTCGCGGTGGTCACGCAAGAGATGCAGGTAGAAAGCGCCATTCTGGCGGAAGAGATCGTGAAACAGAATCCGCAGCTCCATGAAACCTTGTTGGCTGAACTGAGCGCGTTGGGCCAACGCCAGGGCAATACCATCAATGTGCGTTATATCAGCCATCAGGCGTTTAAAGCGCAAACCGAGCACAGCCGGGCGGTGATCCGCAGCGGGGAGTGTTCGCCTTACGCGAACGTGATCCTGTGCGCCGGCGTAACATTCTGAGGCGTTTATGCAACCTTTACTGCAACTGAAAGGGATTGATAAAGCCTTTCCCGGCGTGAAGGCGCTTTCCGGCGCCGCCCTCAGCGTCTATCCCGGCAAGGTGATGGCGCTGGTGGGGGAAAACGGCGCCGGGAAGTCCACCATGATGAAAGTGCTGACCGGCATCTATCAGAAAGACGCCGGCAGTCAGTATTTTCTCGGTAAAGAGGTGGCGTTCAACGGGCCTAAGGATTCGCAGGAAGCGGGCATCGGCATTATCCACCAGGAGCTGAACCTGATCCCGCAGCTGACGATTGCGGAAAACATCTTCCTCGGCCGCGAATTCGTCAACCGTTTCGGCCGCATTGACTGGAAGCGTATGTACGCCGAGGCCGATCGCTTGCTGGCGCGCCTCAACCTGCGCTACAGCAGCCACCGGCTGGTGGGCGAGCTGTCGATCGGCGATCAGCAGATGGTGGAGATCGCCAAGGTGCTGAGCTTCGAATCGAAAGTGATCATCATGGACGAACCAACCGATGCGCTGACCGATACCGAAACCGCCTCGTTGTTCAAGGTGATCAACGAGCTGAAGGCCGAAGGGCGCGGCATCGTGTATATCTCGCACCGCCTGAAAGAGATTTTTGAAATCTGCGACGACGTGACCGTGTTTCGCGACGGGCAGTTTATCGCCGAGCGGCCGGTGAGCGAGCTGCAGGAAGATTCGCTGATAGAGATGATGGTCGGCCGCAAGCTGGAAGAACAATATCCGCGCCTTGATTTGCCGCGTGGGGAAAAGCGGCTGGAAGTCAGCCACCTTTCCGGCCCCGGCGTTGATGACGTCAGCTTTACGCTGTACCGCGGCGAGATCCTCGGCGTGGCCGGGCTGATGGGCGCCGGGCGCACCGAATTGATGAAGATCCTGTACGGCGCCGCGCCGCGCAAGGCCGGCACCGTCAGCCTGGACGGCCGCGACGTGGTCACCCATTCGCCGCAGGATGGGTTGGCGAACGGCATCGTCTATATCTCGGAAGATCGCAAGCGCGATGGCCTGGTGCTGGGCATGTCGGTGAAGGAAAACATGTCGCTGACCGCGCTGCGCTACTTTAGCCGCGCCGACGGCAGCCTGAAACAGGCCGACGAGCGGCAGGCGGTGGGGGATTTCATCCGGCTGTTCAATATCAAAACGCCGTCGATGGAGCAGCCTATAGGTTTGCTTTCCGGCGGTAACCAGCAAAAAGTGGCGATCGCCCGCGGCCTGATGACCCGGCCGAAGGTGCTGATCCTCGATGAGCCGACGCGCGGCGTCGACGTTGGGGCGAAAAAAGAGATTTATCAGTTAATCAACCAGTTCAAGCAGGAAGGGCTGAGCATCATTCTGGTGTCTTCGGAAATGCCGGAGGTGATGGGCATGAGCGATCGCATTCTGGTGATGCACGAAGGGCATCTCAGCGGCGAGTTCCCGATTGAACAGGCCACCCAGGAAGCGTTGATGGCGGCAGCCGTCGGCAAGCAATACGGCGTAAAGCAGGAGTAATCAGATATGAGTTCCCAGACTATCGCAGCTAAGCGCTGGTTCAGTAAAGAGTGGCTGTTAGAGCAGAAGTCGTTGATTGCTCTGCTGGTGCTGATCGCCGTGGTCTCTTCCATGAGCCCGAACTTCTTCACCCTGAACAACCTGTTCAATATTCTGCAGCAGACTTCGGTAAACGCCATCATGGCGGTGGGGATGACGCTGGTGATCCTCACGTCCGGCATCGATCTGTCGGTAGGATCGCTGCTGGCGCTGACCGGCGCGGTGGCGGCGTCGATTGTCGGCTTTGAGGTCAACGCGCTGGTGGCGGTGGCGGCGGCGGTGGCGCTGGGCGCTGCGGTTGGTGCCTGCACCGGGGTGATCGTTGCCAAAGGCAAAGTGCAGGCCTTTATCGCCACGCTGGTGATGATGCTGCTGCTGCGCGGCGTCACCATGGTGTACACCAACGGCAGCCCGGTCAACACCGGTTTCACCGACGTGGCCGACACCTTCGGCTGGTTCGGCATCGGCCGTCCGCTGGGCGTGCCTACGCCGATCTGGATCATGGCGATCGTGTTCATCGCCGCCTGGTATATGCTGCACCATACGCGCCTGGGCCGCTATATTTATGCCCTGGGCGGCAACGAGGCGGCGACTCGCCTGTCCGGCATCAGCGTCGATAAAGTGAAGATCATTGTCTACTCGCTGTGCGGCCTGTTAGCGGCGCTGGCTGGGGTGATTGAAGTGGCGCGCCTGTCGTCGGCGCAGCCGACCGCCGGCACCGGTTATGAGCTGGACGCCATCGCCGCCGTAGTGCTGGGCGGCACCAGCCTGGCCGGCGGCAAGGGCCGCATCGTCGGCACGCTGATCGGGGCGCTGATCCTTGGCTTCCTGAACAACGGTCTGAATTTACTGGGTGTTTCTTCCTACTACCAAATGATCGTGAAGGCAGTGGTGATACTGCTGGCGGTTCTGGTAGATAACAAAAGCAACAAGTAACCTCCCCCTACAGGAATCACGATGATGAAAATGAAAAAACTGGCAACCTTAGCCTCCGCCATCGCGCTGAGCGCCACCCTGAGCGCCAATGCCATGGCCAAAGACACCATCGCGCTGGTGGTGTCGACCCTCAACAACCCGTTCTTCGTCTCGATGAAGGATGGCGCGCAGCAAGAGGCCAACAAGCTGGGCTACAACCTGGTGGTGCTGGACTCCCAGAACAACCCGGCGAAAGAACTGGCCAACGTGCAGGATCTGATGGTGCGGGCGCCTAAACTGCTGCTGATCAACCCGACCGACTCCGATGCGGTGGGCAACGCCATCAAGATGGCCAACCAGGCGAAAATCCCGGTCATCACGCTGGACCGCGTGGCGAGCAAGGGCGACGTGGTGAGCCATATCGCTTCGGACAACCGCGTGGGCGGCAAAATGGCCGGTGATTTCATCGCCAAGAAAGTGGGCGCCGATGCCAAGGTAATTCAGCTGGAAGGCATTGCCGGCACCTCCGCCGCGCGTGAACGCGGTGAAGGCTTCAAACAGTCGCTGGATCAGAATAAATTCAAACTGTTGGCCAGCCAGCCGGCCGATTTCGACCGCACCAAGGGCTTGAACGTGATGCAGAACCTGCTGACCGCCCACCCGGATGTGCAGGCGGTGTTCGCCCAGAACGATGAGATGGCGCTGGGCGCGCTGCGCGCGTTGCAAACCGCCGGTAAAACCGACGTGATCGTGGTAGGCTTCGACGGCACCGCCGACGGCGTGAAAGCGGTCGAAGGCGGCAAGCTGGCGGCGACCGTGGCGCAGCGCCCCGATCAGATCGGCGTGATCGGTGTGGAAACCGCCGACAAAGTGCTGAAAGGCGAAAAAGTGCCGGCGACCATTCCGGTCGATTTGAAACTGGTCACTCAGTAAGTCATACCAGCGCCATCGGGACGGGGCGTTCACGATGGCGCGCAATTCAGGAATCAATGCGATGGAAACAGGTAAGCTGGTGGTTCTGGGCAGCATCAATGCCGACCATATCCTCAATATTGAACAGTTCCCCCATCCGGGCGAAACGGTGATCGGGAAACAGTATAAGGTGGCGTTTGGCGGCAAGGGCGCGAATCAGGCGGTGGCGGCCGGGCGCAGCGGGGCGGAGATCGCCTTTATCGCCTGCGTGGGCGCCGACGATATCGGCGAACGTGTCCGCCGGCAGCTGGCGAGCGATCGCATTGATACCCAACCGATTGAAGCCATCGCCGACAGCACTACCGGCGTGGCGCTGATCTTCGTCAACGCCGAGGGCGAGAACGTGATCGGCATCGATGCCGGCGCCAACGCCGCGGTGACGCCGGATTACCTGGCACGCTACCAACAAAAAGTGATCGACGCCGACGCTCTGCTGATGCAGCTGGAGTCGCCGCTGGAGACGGTGATCGCCGCTGCCCGCCTGGCGAAGCAACATCAAACGCAGGTGATCCTCAATCCGGCTCCGGCGCGTGAGCTGCCGGACGAGCTGCTGGGCATGATCGATATGATCACCCCAAATGAAACCGAAGCGCAGCGCCTGACCGGCATCGCCGTGGACAACGACGCCGATGCGGCGCGCGCGGCGCAGGCGCTGCACGATAAAGGCATCGCGACGGTGATCATCACCCTCGGCAGCCGCGGCGTGTGGCTGAGCGAAAACGGCAACGGCAAACTGGTGCCCGGCTTCAAGGTGCAGGCGGTGGACACTATCGCCGCTGGCGATACCTTTAACGGTGCGCTGGTGACCGCCCTGCTGGAAGGTAGAATCATGGCCGACGCGGTGCGTTTCGCTCATGCGGCGGCGGCGATCGCCGTGACCCGCCCCGGCGCGCAGCCTTCAGTGCCCTGGCGTGAAGAGATCGACGCCTTCTTGCAGCAACAGGGGTGATCCTTTGGCCACCATGAAAGATGTCGCCCGCCTGGCGGGCGTTTCAACCTCTACCGTTTCGCATGTGGTCAACAACAATCGCTTTGTCAGCGACAGCGTGCGCGACAAGGTCATGGCGGCCGTGGAACAGCTGAACTATGCGCCTTCTGCGCTGGCGCGCAGCCTGAAGCTCAATCAGACGCGTACCATCGGCATGTTGGTGACCGCCAGCAACAACCCGTTTTATGCCGAAGTGGTACGCGGCGTGGAGCGCAGCTGCTATGAGCGCGGCTACAGCCTGATCCTGTGCAATACCGAAGAAGACGCCGCGCGCATGAACCGCAGCATGGAGACGCTGCTGCAAAAGCGCGTCGACGGTTTGCTGCTGATGTGCACCGAAAACCATCGGCCATCGCAGGACGCCCTGAGCCGCTACCCGTCATTGCCGATCGTGATGATGGACTGGGCGCCGTTCGAGGGCGCCAACGACATTATTCAGGATAACTCGCTGCTGGGCGGCGAGATGGCGACCGATCATCTGATCGCCCGCGGTTATCGCAAGATCGCCTGCATCGCCGGCCCGCAGGACAAAACTACCGCTCGTCACCGGCTGGAAGGCTATCGCAACGCGATGCGGCGCGCCGGATTGCCGGTTCCGCCAGGGTATGAAGTGCATTGCGACTTTGAGTTTGAGGGGGGGGTAAACGCCATGCGCCAACTGCTGGCGCTGGACGAGCCGCCCCATGCGGTATTTGCCGGCAACGACGCGGTGGCGGTAGGCGTTTATCAGGCGCTGTATCAGGCCGGACTGTCGGTGCCGCAGGATATGGCGGTGATGGGCTACGATGACATTGAGCTGGCGCGTTATCTGGCGCCGCCGCTGAGCACCATTCATCAACCGAAGGATTCGCTGGGCGAACTGGCGATCGATGCGTTGATCAACCGCCTGCAGAACCCGGAGCGTGCGCCCCAGGTGCTGGTGCTGACGCCCGAGCTGGTGGAACGCGCCTCGGTGGGCCGCCGTTAACTCGCCGCCTTCGCTTCTTTCTTGCTTTCCTGGCCGCTGATCAAATTGCGGCCATCTTTCCTTCTCAGCAACATAAATACCAGCGCCGACGCCACGGTGACGATCCCCATGGTGATAAAGGTGTAATGGAAGTGGTCGATCATGGTGCCTAACGACAGGGATTCGTAAAAACGCAGCACCGCCGCGCTGATCGCCACGCCGAAGCTGATGGACAGCTGTTGGGTGACCGCCAGGACGCTGTTGCCGGCGCTGGCGTTGGCGTCGTTCAAATCCGCCAGGCTGATGGTGTTCATGGCGGTGAACTGGGTGGACATCGCCATGCCCAGCACGAACAGCGGCAGGATCATCAGCCACAGCGGCATACCCGGGCTTTGCAGGGCGAACTGGGCGATCAGCACCCCGATAATAACGGTGATGCCGACCAGCGTTTTACGGTAGCCGAACCAGCGCAGCACCTGAGTGACGGTGGATTTCGCCATCAGCGAACCGATGGCGGTCGGCGCCATCATGCAGCCGGAGACGATCGCCGTGTAGCCGAAGCCCACCTGCAGCATGAGCGGCATTAAAAACGGCACGCAGCCGGTGCCCAACCTGGAAGCGACGTTGCCGGCGATGCCGACCGAGAAGGTACGGGTTTTGAACAGGTCGAGACCGATCAGCGGCTGAGGATGACGGCGGGCGTGCGCGATGTAGCCGAACAGCATCACGAAACCGCTGAGCAGAATACCCAGCGAAACGTAGCTCGCCAGTACCCGCTCGCCAAACAGTTCCAGCCCGGTGGAGATCAGCACCAGGCTCAGGCCGAACAGCATAAAACCAAGAAAATCGAAGCGGCGTTTGGGCGTGGTGAAGTCCGGCATGTATTTGCGCGCATAGAAGATGCCGAGCAGGCCGATCGGGATATTGATCAGGAAAATCCAATGCCAGGTGGCGTAGGTCACCAGCCAGCCGCCCAGCAGTGGCCCCAGAATCGGCCCGACCAGGCCGGGCATGGTGACGAAGTTCAGCACCGGCAGCAGTTCGCTGCGTGGGTAGGCGCGCAGCAGCGCCAGCCGCGCGACCGGCATCATCATCGCGCCGCCGATGCCCTGCAGTACGCGAGAGGCAACCAGCGCGCTCAGCGTGGGGGACAGCGCGCACAGCAGCGAGCCGAGGGTGAATAACGTGACGGCGAAGATGAACACGCGCCGGGTGCCGAAGCGGTCCGCCAGCCAGCCGCTGACCGGGATCAGCATCGCCACCGTCAGCGTGTAGCTGATGACGGCCGATTGCATCGCCAGCGGCGAACGCCCCAGGCTTTGGGCGATCGCCGGCAGCGCCGTGTTGAGGATGGTGGCGTCCAGCGCCTGCATAAAGAACGCCATTGCGGCGATCCACGGTAGTCCTGCCATACTGCGCGCGGATTGAGTCATGGTCGGTCCTGGTTAAATGGTCGTCTGTCCCTCGTCTCTTTCTTCTATATATAAGCGGGGAGCGTGTCTAGTCTTTCTCTTTCAGCAGCACCTGGCAGGCGACAAGCGCGCCGGCGCTGTCCCCGGCGAGTATTGCATCGACGATGGCCTGATGATGGCGCAGCTTGATCACTTCATTGCCGGTGATGGCGCGGAAGTAGCTTTGGTACACCGAACTGAACAGGTTGGCGAATGAGGTCAGGAACGGGTTGCCGCTGGCCTCGTAGATAAGCTGGTGGAATTGGGTATCGACCAGGATCCAGCGTTCGCGGTCAAACTGGGTATGCAGCGCGCGCATTTCCGCCATCAGTTCCGCCAGCAGCTTGGTTTGCTGCGGACTGGCGTGGCTCGCCGCCAATGCGCAGGCCTGCGGCTCCAGCGAGGTGCGCAAGATAAGGAAGTGTTGCATCACCTGATCGAAGTTTTCCCGCGTCATCCACCAGGTCAGCAAATCCTGATCGAGAAAGTTCCATTGGCTTTGCGGCATTACGCGGGTGCCGATGCGTGGGCGCGGCAATAACATGCCTTTGGCGGCTAACATCTTTACCGCTTCGCGCACCGCGGTGCGGCTGACGCCGAATTGCTCGCCCAGTTCCATTTCACCAGGCAGGATGCTGCCGGCCTGATAATCGCCCGCCAGAATTTGTTGGCCGAGTTTCTCTGCAAGCAGATAAGAAAGATTGCGTTGGGCGGCCTGTTGTTGCGCATTTAATGGCATGGCTGCGGGTCCTTACTGACATCGTTAATTCTATTTTACTCCAGTGAACGCCAGCTTTTACGGCTGTTTGCCTGAAAAAGTGACATTAATTCGCCGCTTTTTCGCCCTTTTGCCGAAAAAAACCGCGCTTGAAAAGTTTTTTGCAATTAGGGGTTGCGGCCCGCCGAGAACTCCCTATAATGCGCCTCCACTGACCGGGAACAACGACTGACAAGTCGCCGGGTCAGCGAGAGAAAAGCGAAATAAACGCTTGACTCTCCGGGTGAAAAGCGTAATATACGCCACCTCGAGTTAGCAAGCGAAAGCGCCTAACTCACTGCTCTTTAACAATTTATCAGACAATCTGTGTGGGCACTCCACAAGACGATATCCAGCATCTTCGGATGCAAAAAAATATCAAGTCTTGAAGAGTGACTAACTGAAGTAAAATTCATGCAGTAAATCTTTGAGCATCGCTTCTCGAGTGGAAGCAAATCAAGCTTTTAATTGAAGAGTTTGATCATGGCTCAGATTGAACGCTGGCGGCAGGCTTAACACATGCAAGTCGAGCGGTAGCACAGGGGAGCTTGCTCCCTGGGTGACGAGCGGCGGACGGGTGAGTAATGTCTGGGAAACTGCCTGATGGAGGGGGATAACTACTGGAAACGGTAGCTAATACCGCATAACGTCGCAAGACCAAAGAGGGGGACCTTCGGGCCTCTTGCCATCAGATGTGCCCAGATGGGATTAGCTAGTAGGTGGGGTAATGGCTCACCTAGGCGACGATCCCTAGCTGGTCTGAGAGGATGACCAGCCACACTGGAACTGAGACACGGTCCAGACTCCTACGGGAGGCAGCAGTGGGGAATATTGCACAATGGGCGCAAGCCTGATGCAGCCATGCCGCGTGTGTGAAGAAGGCCTTCGGGTTGTAAAGCACTTTCAGCGAGGAGGAAGGTGGTGAGCTTAATACGTTCATCAATTGACGTTACTCGCAGAAGAAGCACCGGCTAACTCCGTGCCAGCAGCCGCGGTAATACGGAGGGTGCAAGCGTTAATCGGAATTACTGGGCGTAAAGCGCACGCAGGCGGTTTGTTAAGTCAGATGTGAAATCCCCGGGCTCAACCTGGGAACTGCATTTGAAACTGGCAAGCTAGAGTCTCGTAGAGGGGGGTAGAATTCCAGGTGTAGCGGTGAAATGCGTAGAGATCTGGAGGAATACCGGTGGCGAAGGCGGCCCCCTGGACGAAGACTGACGCTCAGGTGCGAAAGCGTGGGGAGCAAACAGGATTAGATACCCTGGTAGTCCACGCTGTAAACGATGTCGATTTGGAGGTTGTGCCCTTGAGGCGTGGCTTCCGGAGCTAACGCGTTAAATCGACCGCCTGGGGAGTACGGCCGCAAGGTTAAAACTCAAATGAATTGACGGGGGCCCGCACAAGCGGTGGAGCATGTGGTTTAATTCGATGCAACGCGAAGAACCTTACCTACTCTTGACATCCAGAGAACTTTCCAGAGATGGATTGGTGCCTTCGGGAACTCTGAGACAGGTGCTGCATGGCTGTCGTCAGCTCGTGTTGTGAAATGTTGGGTTAAGTCCCGCAACGAGCGCAACCCTTATCCTTTGTTGCCAGCGGTTCGGCCGGGAACTCAAAGGAGACTGCCAGTGATAAACTGGAGGAAGGTGGGGATGACGTCAAGTCATCATGGCCCTTACGAGTAGGGCTACACACGTGCTACAATGGCGTATACAAAGAGAAGCGACCTCGCGAGAGCAAGCGGACCTCATAAAGTACGTCGTAGTCCGGATTGGAGTCTGCAACTCGACTCCATGAAGTCGGAATCGCTAGTAATCGTAGATCAGAATGCTACGGTGAATACGTTCCCGGGCCTTGTACACACCGCCCGTCACACCATGGGAGTGGGTTGCAAAAGAAGTAGGTAGCTTAACCTTCGGGAGGGCGCTTACCACTTTGTGATTCATGACTGGGGTGAAGTCGTAACAAGGTAACCGTAGGGGAACCTGCGGTTGGATCACCTCCTTACCTAAAGATATTAGTTCGAGTGGCGTGCTCACACAGATTGTCTGATGAAAAAGTAACGAGCAAAAGCGTCATAAAAGTACGGTGTCGTGTCCCCTTCGTCTAGAGGCCTAGGACACCGCCCTTTCACGGCGGTAACAGGGGTTCGAATCCCCTAGGGGACGCCAAGCTTCCGACCCACCCGGTGAAAGCGGCGGTCTCAAGTATCTGACGATACACCATATCTTAAAGATGACTTCCGAGTCATGTTTAAGATATTGCTCTTTAACAATCTGGAACAAGCTGAAAATTGAAACATGACGGCTGAAATTTGTCCCTCCGTAGATGTACTGGGATGAAGAGTAACCTGTCATAGAGTCTCTCAAATGTTTGCAGCGCGAACGATGGAAACATCTTCGGGTTGTGAGGTTAAGTGACTAAGCGTACACGGTGGATGCCTAGGCAGTCAGAGGCGATGAAGGGCGTGCTAATCTGCGAAAAGCGTCGGTAAGGTGATATGAACCGTTATAACCGGCGATACCCGAATGGGGAAACCCAGTGTGTTTCGACACACTATCATGTCATGAATACATAGTGGCATGAGGCGAACCGGGGGAACTGAAACATCTAAGTACCCCGAGGAAAAGAAATCAACCGAGATTCCCCCAGTAGCGGCGAGCGAACGGGGAGGAGCCCAGAACCTGAATCGGCTTGTGTGTTAGTGGAAGCGTCTGGAAAGTCGCGCAGTAAAGGGTGATAGCCCCGTACACTAAAATGCACAGGTCGTGAGTTCGATGAGTAGGGCGGGACACGTGACATCCTGTCTGAATATGGGGGGACCATCCTCCAAGGCTAAATACTCCTGACTGACCGATAGTGAACCAGTACCGTGAGGGAAAGGCGAAAAGAACCCCGGCGAGGGGAGTGAAATAGAACCTGAAACCGTGTACGTACAAGCAGTGGGAGCACCTTCGTGGTGTGACTGCGTACCTTTTGTATAATGGGTCAGCGACTTATATTTTGTAGCAAGGTTAACCGTATAGGGGAGCCGTAGGGAAACCGAGTCTTAACTGGGCGATTAGTTGCAAGGTATAGACCCGAAACCCGGTGATCTAGCCATGGGCAGGTTGAAGGTTGGGTAACACTAACTGGAGGACCGAACCGACTAATGTTGAAAAATTAGCGGATGACTTGTGGCTGGGGGTGAAAGGCCAATCAAACCGGGAGATAGCTGGTTCTCCCCGAAAGCTATTTAGGTAGCGCCTCGTGAACTCATCTTCGGGGGTAGAGCACTGTTTCGGCTAGGGGGCCATCCCGGCTTACCAAACCGATGCAAACTCCGAATACCGAAGAATGTTATCACGGGAGACACACGGCGGGTGCTAACGTCCGTCGTGAAGAGGGAAACAACCCAGACCGCCAGCTAAGGTCCCAAAGTCATGGTTAAGTGGGAAACGATGTGGGAAGGCATAGACAGCCAGGATGTTGGCTTAGAAGCAGCCATCATTTAAAGAAAGCGTAATAGCTCACTGGTCGAGTCGGCCTGCGCGGAAGATGTAACGGGGCTAAACCATGCACCGAAGCTGCGGCAGCGACGCTTATGCGTTGTTGGGTAGGGGAGCGTTCTGTAAGCCGTTGAAGGTGGCCTGTGAGGGTTGCTGGAGGTATCAGAAGTGCGAATGCTGACATAAGTAACGATAAAGCGGGTGAAAAGCCCGCTCGCCGGAAGACCAAGGGTTCCTGTCCAACGTTAATCGGGGCAGGGTGAGTCGACCCCTAAGGCGAGGCTGAAAAGCGTAGTCGATGGGAAACAGGTTAATATTCCTGTACTTGGTGTTACTGCGAAGGGGGGACGGAGAAGGCTAGGCTAGCCGGGCGACGGTTGTCCCGGTTTAAGCGTGTAGGGGGTGTGACCTGGTAAATCCGGTTGCATACTAACCCTGAGGCGTGATGACGATGCACTACGGTGCAGAAGTAGTTGATGCCCTGCTTCCAGGAAAATCCTCTAAGCTCCAGGTAACATTAAATCGTACCCCAAACCGACACAGGTGGTCAGGTAGAGAATACCAAGGCGCTTGAGAGAACTCGGGTGAAGGAACTAGGCAAAATGGTGCCGTAACTTCGGGAGAAGGCACGCTGGCATGTAGGTGAAGTCCCTTGCGGATGGAGCTGAAGCCAGTCGAAGATACCAGCTGGCTGCAACTGTTTAATAAAAACACAGCACTGTGCAAACACGAAAGTGGACGTATACGGTGTGACGCCTGCCCGGTGCTGGAAGGTTAATTGATGGGGTCAGCCGCAAGGCGAAGCTCTTGATCGAAGCCCCAGTAAACGGCGGCCGTAACTATAACGGTCCTAAGGTAGCGAAATTCCTTGTCGGGTAAGTTCCGACCTGCACGAATGGCGTAATGATGGCCAGGCTGTCTCCACCCGAGACTCAGTGAAATTGAACTCGCTGTGAAGATGCAGTGTACCCGCGGCAAGACGGAAAGACCCCGTGAACCTTTACTATAGCTTGACACTGAACATTGAGCCTTGATGTGTAGGATAGGTGGGAGGCTTTGAAGCGTGGACGCCAGTCTGCGTGGAGCCATCCTTGAAATACCACCCTTTAATGTTTGATGTTCTAACTCTGCCCCGTGATCCGGGGTGAGGACAGTGTCTGGTGGGTAGTTTGACTGGGGCGGTCTCCTCCCAAAGAGTAACGGAGGAGCACGAAGGTTAGCTAATCACGGTCGGACATCGTGAGGTTAGTGCAAAGGCATAAGCTAGCTTGACTGCGAGAGTGACGGCTCGAGCAGGTACGAAAGTAGGTCTTAGTGATCCGGTGGTTCTGAATGGAAGGGCCATCGCTCAACGGATAAAAGGTACTCCGGGGATAACAGGCTGATACCGCCCAAGAGTTCATATCGACGGCGGTGTTTGGCACCTCGATGTCGGCTCATCACATCCTGGGGCTGAAGTAGGTCCCAAGGGTATGGCTGTTCGCCATTTAAAGTGGTACGCGAGCTGGGTTTAGAACGTCGTGAGACAGTTCGGTCCCTATCTGCCGTGGGCGTTGGAAGATTGAGAGGGGTTGCTCCTAGTACGAGAGGACCGGAGTGAACGCACCACTGGTGTTCGGGTTGTCATGCCAATGGCATTGCCCGGTAGCTAAGTGCGGAAAAGATAAGCGCTGAAAGCATCTAAGCGCGAAACTTGCCTCAAGATGAGTCTTCCCTGGGCCTTTAAGGCCCCTGAAGGAACGTTTAAGACTAAGACGTTGATAGGCTGGGTGTGTAAGTGCAGCGATGCATTGAGCTAACCAGTACTAATGATCCGTGAGGCTTAACCTTACAACACCGAAGGTGTTTTGGTGAGACCAAGACAATGTTCAGCTTGCTTACAGATTGGATTGACTGGCTTCAGCGATGAAGCGGGTTGATTAAAACGAATTTGCCTGGCGGCAATAGCGCGGTGGTCCCACCTGACCCCATGCCGAACTCAGAAGTGAAACGCCGTAGCGCCGATGGTAGTGTGGGGTCTCCCCATGCGAGAGTAGGACACTGCCAGGCATCAAACAAAGCCGAAAGCCCTGAACTGACGTTCAGGGCTTTTTGCTATGCGTAAAAAACAAAAAAGCGCAGCTACGCTGCGCCTTTCAACCACTCGACTATAAAGTCGGCGATGCTTTCCGGCTGATTGAGATCCAGCTGCTTAGCCGTGATGGATAACGGTCGGTCGCTGGCTACCGCTATAACAAACTGATCCAGCATATCTTCCAACGGTCTGCCGATCTCAGCGCGATAAAGCAGGATCTTGCTGACCGGCTCATGTTTGAACCCTTCCACCAGGATCAAATCGACCTTATCGGCGTCAAAGCGCCCAGCCAGGTAATGCAGATCCAACGGTTGTTGCTCCGGCGTTTCGGTCATTAATGCCCAACGCCGATCGCTGGCGACCAGCGTTTGGTCTGCGCCCGCTTTACGCAACTCATAGCTGTCTTTACCCGGCGTATCTACATCCATGTCGTGATGCGTATGCTTGATCAGTCCAATCCTCACCTGGCGTTGTTTCAGCAGTGGGATCAGCTGTTTGAGCAGGGTGGTTTTCCCCGTTCCGCTGTAGGCGCCGATGGCCAGCAAGGGGGGCAATAAACGATTCATTTTTTTAGCTCCCGTGCTTGCTGCCAGTTCAGGCAATCTTCCGGCGTATTCAGGTTATGAAATGCCGCTTGTTGCCCGCTGAACACCACGCGTTGCGCGCCGATCTGATGCAAGAACAGCATCAGCTTGCGTTCACCGCGCGCCAGGTAGTCGGCCAGCTGCGGCGCTAGTTGGATATGCAATAACGCCAGCGTAGGGTGATCTCGTTCGCCATCACTGGCAAAGGCTGCCAGCGCCGCGTCTTTTTGTTGCCAGAGTTGAGCGACTAAATCGGTGGGAAAGTCAGGGACATCACAAGGGACGAAAACCACCCATTCGCTGGGAGCCTGCTTGAGCCCGGCCAACATGCCGGCCAAAGGCCCGGCGAAATCGGACGTCAGATCGCCAATCACTGGCAAACCGCTCGCTTGATAACGTGCCTGATTGCGGTTGGCGCTGATGGCGATGGAAGCCACCTGCGGCCGTAACCTGGCGAGTACCTGTTGATAGAGCGCGACACCGCCAATCGACACCAGGCCTTTGTCCTCGCCACCCATACGCGTGGCCCGCCCGCCGGCCAAAATTACGCCGCTGATTTCTTTATGCATCTCGTTTATCCCGCCTTGTCGATGCGCTGATTGTAGCGCTAAAGCCGGCGTGACATCAGGATTTACCTTTATTGACAAGCCGGTTCTTTCACTGCGTGGGCAAGCCTGTTACTTTGTGAGTTTATTCATGCTATTGGACGATATTGAGATGAAAACGCATCGCGTAAACGAATTGATCGAGCTGCTGCACCCGGCCTGGCAGGAAGATCCCGATCTCAATTTGATGCAGTTTTTGCAAAAGCTGGCGAAGGAAGCGGGTTTTCAGGGTGAGCTGTCCGAGTTGAGCGACGACATTCTTATTTACCATCTGAAAATGCGCGGTAGCGCCGGCACGGATCAGATCCCAGGCCTGAAGAAAGATTACGAAGAAGATTTTAAAACGGCGTTGTTGCGCGCTCGCGGCGTTATCAAGGACTGATCCTCGTGCGGTGCGAGAAAGCATAGCGCGTGAAATGCGCCATTAATGCTACTATTTCTCATTCCCGGCACCGTGCTGTCAGCGATCAAACGAACGTTATGAATAACTCTGCTTTTAATTTCGAAACTCTGTCGCCCGATTTGATAATGGACGCGCTGGAAGGGGTTGGCCTGCGCGTTGATTCCGGCCTGACGGCGTTGAACAGTTATGAGAACCGCGTCTATCAGTTTATGGACGAAGATCGCCGGCGTTACGTGGTGAAGTTTTATCGCCCGGAGCGCTGGAGCGCCGCACAAATCGGTGAGGAACATCAGTTCGCTCTGGATTTGGCCGGCGCGGAGATCCCGGCGGTGGCGCCCTTGGCGCTGCAAGGCGCCACGCTGCATACGCACGGCGGCTTCTTCTTTGCCCTGTTCCCCAGCGTGGGGGGCCGACAATATGAGATAGACAATCTGGATCAGCTGGAATGGGTCGGTCGTTTTCTGGGGCGCATCCATCAGGTCGGCGGTGAGCGTTTGTTTACCGAGCGCCCGACGATGGGGATTGAAGAGTACCTCACCGCCCCGCGCCAGGCGCTGGCCAATTGCACGCTACTGCCGGCAGCGCAGCGTGACGCGTTTCTGCAGGCGACGGATAATCTGATTGCGGCGATCAAGCCGCACTGGCATCTGAACTGGCAGCCGCGCCGTTTGCACGGTGATTGCCATCCGGGCAATATTCTGTGGCGCGATGGCCCGCTGTTCGTCGATCTTGATGACGCGCGCAACGGCCCCGCGGTACAGGATTTGTGGATGCTGCTGCACGGCGAGCGTCGCGATCAACTGATGCAGCTGGACGTCTTGCTGGAGGCGTACAGTGAATTTGCCGAGTTCGATCAGCGCGAGCTGGCGTTGATCGAGCCGCTGCGCGCGATGCGCATGGTGTATTACCTGGCCTGGGTCGCCCGTCGTTGGCAGGATCCGGCCTTCCCTAAGAGTTTTCCGTGGATGGTGGAGTCTGATTTCTGGTTGTCTCAGACTGCGGCCTTCACCGAACAGGTTAAGCTGTTGCAGGAGCCCCCTCTGCAGCTGACGCCAATGTATTGAAGCTTTAACACAATGGAGAGTTTAGTCTTATGAAAAAAATATGGTTGGCGCTCGTTGGCATGGTGATGGCATTCAGTGCCTCGGCTGCACAGTTTAGCGATGGCGCACAGTATGTGACCCTGGACAAACCGGTGACCGGCGAGCCGCAGGTGTTGGAGTTCTTCTCTTTCTACTGCCCGCACTGCTACCAGTTCGAGCAGGTCTATCATGTGTCTGAGAACGTAAAGAAAGCGCTGCCTGCCGGCACCAAAATGACCAAGTACCACGTTGAATTCCTGGGGCCGTTGGGCAAACAGCTGACTCAGGCATGGGCGGTGGCGATGGCGCTGGGCGTGGAAGACAAGGTGAGCCCGCTGATGTTTGAAGCGGTGCAGAAAACCCAGACCGTGCAAACGCCGGACGATATCCGCAATGTCTTCGTGAAAGCGGGCGTGACCGCAGCAGATTATGATGCGGCCTGGAACAGCTTCGTGGTGAAATCCCTGGTGGTTCAACAGGAGAAAGCCGCAGAAGATCTGCAGCTGCGCGGCGTGCCGGCGGTATTCGTGAACGGCAAATATATGGTTAAGAACGATGGCCTGGACACCAGCTCGATGGACGCTTACGTGAAACAGTTCGCCGACGTGGTTAAATTCCTCAGCCAGCAGAAATAAGCCAGACCCAATGCGAAAACGCCGGCATCGCCGGCGTTTTTTTATCCATATTGCCGTTTCAATTTATCCAGCAACCGATCTTTTTCCTGCCACAGCGTATTCAGCCACAGCTGGAAGCGCCGTTTGAACTGCTTGTCGTTGAAGTAGTCTCCATGCAGGGTTTCATCGATCGGCAGCGTCTCTATTCTCACCACGATACGTGTCAGCCGCCCACACAGCATATCCATAAAAGGCCGTTGGTTATTTTCCGGATAGAGCAGAGTCACGTTCAACACTTTGTCGAACTGATTGCCCAACGCGCTGAGCGTAAACGCGATGCCGGCGGCTTTGGGCGCCAGTAAATTGCGATACGGCGAATTGCTTTTAATTTTCTTGGCTTCGGTGAAGCGCGAACCCTCGACGAAATTGACGATAGTGGTTGGACGCTGACGGAACTTTTCGCAGGAACGGCGTGTGGTTTCGATATCCTTGCCGCGTTTCTCCGGATGCTTGAGCAAATAGGCGCGGGAATAACGCTTCATGAACGGCATATCCAGCGCCCAGCAGGCCAGGCCGACAAAAGGCACCCAGGCGAGCTGCTGCTTGAGGAAATACTTATTCATCGGAATATGATTTCTGAACAGCACGCACAGCACGACAATGTCCGACCAACTTTCGTGGTTGCTGATCAGCAGATACCAGTTTTTACGATCCAGGCCTTCCAGCCCTTCAATATCCCAACGCAATTGCCCGTTAATGCGCAATAACAGCGCCAGCCCCTGACACCAACACCACATCATGAAATCGGCGAAAGCCGAGATATACCGCCAGACGGCAGGAATGGGCACCAGGAGTTTCACGATGCCGGCCAGCGTGATGGGAATGGAACACAACACCGTTACCAGAATGGTGAGTATGACGGAAATGATAAAGATAACAGGCGTTAACAATCTTGGCATGGTTATGGGCTGACGGTTGTTGGGAACATCGTTGCATGCCAAAGCGCATGAACAAAAACATATTTTAACAGAAATCGTCGGGTTAAAGCGCCGCTAAAAATCACTGTTTTTCGTCTCGATGGATAACCATTTGCTGAGTTTTCGTGCAACTTGTCCAGCTTGTGCTATGGTAATTGAGGCGCCGAATTTGATTAATAGTGCGATTAAAATCCGGCGAAAGTTATATCCACAAATTCAATAAATGCCAGTAATAAAGCGTCGCCGGAATTCGTTCTTTTAACGCGGTGATTTAAATAGGAATTTTATTCGCCGTTATAACGATAATCGCAGCGTTATAATTCGTTCTCTTTTCTATGCACAAAGTTATCCACAGGTAAGATCTTGCGGATCCTCGCGCACAATCACATCATTTTCGTCCGCAATGCACGCTAAGGTTCGTCTCCGGCGGCTAGCTATGGCATGCTTACCCCTATGTCCGATCACGATAAAGAAACGCTATGGCCCAGATTGCAGAAAACCCACTAATCCTGGTTGACGGTTCCTCCTACCTCTACCGCGCTTACCATGCCTTCCCGCCGCTGACCAACTCGGCGGGTGAGCCGACCGGCGCGATGTACGGCGTGCTGAATATGCTGCGCAGCCTGCTGCTGCAGTATCAACCGAGCCACGTTGCCGTGGTGTTTGATGCCAAAGGGAAGACCTTCCGCGACGAGCTGTTCGCTGAATACAAGTCGCACCGGCCGCCGATGCCGGACGATCTGCGTGCGCAGATCGAGCCGCTGCACAACATGGTCAAGGCGATGGGCCTGCCGCTGCTGGTGACGCCCGGCGTTGAGGCGGACGACGTTATCGGTACGCTGGCGCTGGAGGCCGAGAAGGCCGGCCATGCGGTGCTGATCAGCACCGGCGACAAAGACATGGCGCAGCTGGTGACGCCGAACGTTACCCTGATCAACACCATGAACAACACGATCCTCGGCCCGCAGGAAGTGTGCGACAAGTACGGTATTCCGCCGGAACTGATCATCGACTTCCTGGCGCTGATGGGCGATTCATCGGACAACATTCCCGGCGTGCCGGGCGTGGGCGAGAAAACCGCCCAGGCGTTGCTGCAGGGCATCGGCGGGCTGGATGCGCTGTACGGCAACCTGGAGAGCATCGCCACGCTGAGCTTCCGCGGTGCCAAAACCATGGCGGCCAAGCTGGAGCAGAACAAAGAGGTCGCGTACCTCTCCTATAAGCTGGCGACGATCAAAACCGACGTCGAGCTGGATCTGACCTGCGCTGAGCTGACGGTGTCCGAGCCGGATGTCGATACGCTGCAACAGCTGTTCAAACAGTACGAGTTCAAACGCTGGCTGGCGGACGTGGAAGCCGGCGTATGGCTGGAAAACAAGAAAGGCGCGGGCGCGAAAGCTGCCGGCGTCGCCAAAGCGGCCGTCGCCGCGGAAGCGCCGAAAGCGCTGGCGGAGGCCAAGCTTTCTCAGGACGGTTATGTCACTATCCTGGATGAAGCGACCTTTACCGACTGGCTGACGCGGCTGAAAAAGGCCGAGGTATTTGCCTTCGATACTGAAACCGACGGGCTGGATACCCTGACCGCCAACCTGATCGGCCTGTCCTTCGCGATCGCACCGGGCGAAGCGGCTTACTTGCCGGTGGCGCACGATTATCTGGATGCGCCGCCTCAGCTGGATCGCGCTTACGTGCTGGAAGCGCTTAAGCCGCTGCTGGAAGACGAGAAGGCGCTGAAAGTCGGGCAAAACCTGAAGTTCGACATGAGCCTGCTGGCGCGCTACGGCATCGAGATGCGCGGCATTGCCTATGACACCATGCTGGAGTCCTATGTGCTGGACAGCGTCGGCGGCCGCCATGATATGGACAGCCTGGCCGACCGTTATCTTGGCCATAAAACCATCACCTTCGAAGAAATCGCCGGCAAGGGCAAAAACCAGCTGACGTTCAACCAGATCGCGCTGGAGCAGGCGGCACCTTACGCCGCCGAAGACGCCGATGTCACGCTGCAGCTGCACCTGGCGATGTGGCCGCAGCTGAAGCAAAGCGCGGAACTGCTGACGGTATTCAATGAGATTGAAATGCCGCTGTTGCCGGTACTGTCGCATATCGAACGCACCGGGGTGCTGATCGATCCGGCCATTTTGTCGGCCCACTCCCAGGAGCTGGCCAAGCGTCTGGCTGAGCTGGAAGTGCAGGCCCATGAGCTGGCGGAAGAGCCGTTCAACCTGGCGTCGACCAAGCAGCTGCAGGCGATCCTGTACGAAAAACAAAAGCTGCCGGTGCTGAAGAAAACCCCGGGCGGGGCGCCTTCTACCAACGAAGAAGTACTGGCCGAACTGGCGCTGGACTACCCGCTGCCGAAGGTGATTCTGGAATACCGCGGCTTGGCGAAGCTGAAAACCACCTACACTGACAAGCTGCCGCTGATGATCAATCCGGTCAGCGGCCGGGTGCATACCTCATACCATCAGGCGGTGACTGCCACCGGTCGTCTCTCCTCGAGCGATCCGAACCTGCAGAACATCCCGGTGCGCAACGAAGAAGGGCGGCGTATTCGCCAGGCCTTTATCGCGCCGGAAGGCTACCGCATCGTCGCCGCCGACTACTCGCAGATCGAGTTGCGCATCATGGCGCATCTGTCACAGGATGAAGGGCTGCTGAAGGCCTTCGCCGAAGGGAAAGACATCCACCGTGCCACGGCGTCGGAAGTGTTCGGCGTGCCGTTGGATAAAGTGACCAGCGAGCAGCGCCGCAGCGCCAAAGCGATTAACTTCGGCCTGATTTACGGCATGAGCGCCTTCGGTCTGGCGCGCCAGTTGGGGATCCCGCGTGGGGAAGCCCAGCGCTATATGGATCTCTACTTCGAGCGTTACCCGGGCGTGCTGGACTATATGGAGCGCACTCGCCAGCAGGCCTCCGAACAGGGCTACGTCAGCACGCTGGACGGGCGCCGCCTGTACCTGCCGGACGTACGCTCCAGCAACGGCATGCGCCGCAAGGCGGCCGAACGCGCCGCCATCAACGCCCCGATGCAGGGCACCGCGGCCGATATCATCAAGCGTGCGATGATCGAGGTCGACGCCTGGCTGCAAGGGCAGGAGAAGCCGTTGGTGCGCGCGATTATGCAGGTGCACGATGAATTGGTGTTTGAGGTGCATGAGTCGGTGATCGACGAAGCCAGCCAACGTATCCGCCAACTGATGGAAGGCAGCATGACGCTGGCGGTGCCGCTGAAGGTTGATGTGGGCGTCGGCATGAACTGGGATGAAGCGCACTGATCGCCGGGTTATCGCCGGATGCGCTAACTGGCGAGAAGCTAAGCACTTTTCGTAATTAAGCTACAAGATGCGGCGATTGTTTCCTCAACTTCGCCGTTCTTGTGTCTCAAATTGTGTAAGTAAACTACAAAAAATTCTTTTTCCCTGCGAAAAAATGATGTAGAGTTACAGGCGTAGGGTACAGAGGTAAGATGTTCTATCTTTCAGACCTTTTACTTCACGTAATCGGATTTGGCTGAATATTTAGCCGCCCCAGTCAGTATTGACTGGGGCGTTTTTTATTGTAAAAACAGCAGCAAACCATACGTTTTTCCTATCACCACGCCCCGCTTTTCATGTCAGTTTCCGCCCCCTTAATTCGCGTCATCCGCTGAGATAAGCCCGTTTTGTCGATAAGTTTTTATGATGGCTTTATTTCAAAACTGTAATTAGATAACGAAAAATCCCGCCTGCGGCCGATCTTCGGGCATAAAAAAGCCGATGCGGTGAGGCATCGGCCTAAGCGTTCGGCTCGAGCTTATTCGCCGGCTTCGTCTTCCGGCAGCACTTCCGGCGGGATCTCGTTGAACCAGGTGTCCAGCTTCTGGCGCAGCTTGTCGACGCCGATCTTCTTCAGCGACGAGAAGGCTTCAACCTGGATATCTCCCATAAACGGCAGCACCGCTTCACGCACCATATTGAGCTGCGCCTTGCGTGCGCCGGAGGCCAGTTTGTCGGCCTTGGTCAGCAGCACCAGCACCGGCGTGCCGACGTCGACCGCCCACTGGATCATCTGCTGGTCGAGATCTTTAAGCGGATGGCGAATATCCATCAGCACCACCAGGCCTTTCAGGCTGTTGCGCATCTGCAGGTATTCGCCCAACGCGCGTTGCCATTTGCGTTTCATCTCTTCCGGCACTTCGGCATAGCCGTAACCTGGCAGGTCGACCAGGCGGATGCCGTCTTCCACTTCGAACAGGTTGATCAGCTGGGTGCGCCCTGGCGTCTTACTGGTGCGCGCCAGGCTTTTTTGGTTGGTGAGGGTATTCAGTGCGCTGGATTTACCGGCATTGGAACGGCCGGCAAAGGCGACTTCAATTCCTGCATCCCCCGGCAGATGGCGAATATCGGGCGCGCTGGTGACGAAATGGGTCACATGGTAGTTGTAGTTCTTGCTGGTCAAAATTTTTCGTCTCCGTGAGGATGGCTAACTGGTTGGCGATTATAACTGCATCAGCGGTAAAAATGGCGTGTTTCTCCGTTTTTAAGCGGCGGGACGCGATAAAGCGGCAGTTATGCCAAGCGTGCGTTGTGAGACATTTGCCATTCGAATCGCGGGTAATGTCGCTTTATTCGAAAGTGATATTTCTGTTTTTATTTTAAAAACAATGCGTTGTTTTTTCGTTATGTGGAAATGTCGCCCAAAACGGCGTCAGGTACCTTGAGCCTTCGCAACAATAACGTAAAGTACTCGTTAACGCAGGGTTGCGCAGGATTAAGGAACATCCGGGAAGGATGACAAATCTCAGGGAATGCACAGGGCGTGCAATGAGTGCCAGGATGAACGCAAAAGGAAGTGACTGTTTCGCACCGGAATAGGCGACAGGCACATCGGATGGTGAAGTATCGGCAGTTTGGATGCCCGCAGGAAGCTCGCTCGGGAAGGGCGGATGCGAATGGATTGCGCCATGGACGATTTTTCTTTCAGGATGAAGGACGTAGTGGCAGGGAATGCGGTTATAGCAGAGGGAAAAACCGGGATGTTGCATGTACGCAAGGAGCGCGTAACAGGAATACCCTTCGCAAGAAGGTGCGAAATAGGCGGCAGGTTTAACCTGCCGCCTTTTTTCTTTGCCCGCTTTCTGCTAGATTCCGCCGCAATTCTATACTGAATCTACATACCTAAGAGCACACGCTATGAACCAGCCATCAAAAGCACCTCGCGGCAGCGCGGCGAAGTCAAAAACGAAAAAGAAAAGCCGTATGGAGCTCGATCAGGAAGCGCGCGAGCGCAAACGCCTGAAAAAGCGCCGCGGCCACGCTTCCGGTTCGCGCACCCAGGTCGAGTCCGGCAGCCAGAAAAACAAATCGGCGTCTGAAGCCAAAGATCCGCGTATCGGTAGTAAGGTGCCGGTTGCGCTGGTGATCGACGAGACCAAAGTGAAGGCCAAACCGCAGCCGAAGCCAAAGGCCGAAGCGAAACCGCGCCTGTCGCCGGAAGAAGAACTGGCGAAGCTGGAAAATGACGAACGTCTGAACGAGCTGCTGGATCGCATCGACGACGGCGAAACGCTGAATGCGCAAGAGCAGGCGTATGTCGACAAGACGCTGGATCGCATCGATGTGCTGATGGACGTGCTGGGCATCGAGCTGGGCGACGACGACGAAGACGAAGAAGAAGAGAAGCAGGAAGATATTCTGAAGCTGCTGAAAGGCGGCAACCCGAAAGACGCCTTTTAACGCGCCATGTGGCTAATCCCGACAATAGCCCTACTCTTGATGTGTTATCTGCTGTGGTTATTCGGTAAACTATGGCGGCTGTCTAAGCGCAAAGCGCGTTTTCGCAGCGCTTCCGTGGCCAGACAGCGCAGACAACCGCCCCTCTCCCGGCCCGGTAGAAAAAGATATCGGAAGGAGTGAGCATGTCAGAGCAGACGATTGTCTGGGATTTGGCCCTGATCCAAAAATATAACTACTCAGGGCCGCGTTATACCTCATACCCCACGGCGCTGGAGTTTAACCAGAGCTACGACGAAGCGGCGTTTCAACGCGCCGCTGCGCGCTACCCTGAGCGGCCGCTGTCGCTGTACGTGCATATCCCTTTCTGCCACAAGCTGTGCTACTTCTGCGGCTGCAACAAGCTGGTGACGCGTCAGACGCACAAGGCCGACGAATATCTGAACGTCCTGGCGCAAGAGATCGCCGGCCGCGCGCCGCTGTTTGCCGGCCGCAAGGTTGGCCAGATGCACTGGGGCGGCGGTACGCCAACCTACCTGGATAAAGCGCAAATCAGCCGGCTGGTGGCGCTGCTGCGTGAACATTTTGATTTTCTGCCCGATGCGGAGATGTCGATCGAGGTTGATCCGCGTGAGATAGAGCTGGATGTGCTAGATCATTTACGTGCCGAAGGCTTTAACCGCCTGAGCATGGGGGTGCAGGATTTCAACAAGCAGGTGCAGCAGCTGGTCAACCGCGAGCAGGATGAAGCCTTCATTTTCGCCCTGATCGAGCGGGCCAAAGCGCTGGGCTTCCGCTCGACCAATATCGATCTGATCTACGGCCTGCCGAAACAGACGCCGGAAAGCTTCGCTTTCACGCTGCAGCGCGTGGCGGAGCTAAATCCCGATCGCCTCAGCGTATTCAACTACGCGCATATGCCGAACCTGTTCGCTGCCCAGCGTAAAATCAAAGACGCCGATCTGCCCGGTGCGCAGCAGAAGCTGGATATCCTGCAACAGAGCATCGCTTTCCTGACCGACGCCGGCTATCAGTTCATCGGCATGGATCACTTTGCACGCCCGGACGACGAACTGGCGATCGCGCAGCGCGAAGGCAAGCTGCACCGCAACTTCCAGGGCTACACCACCCAGGGCGACAGCGATCTGCTGGGGCTGGGCGTGTCGGCCATCAGCATGCTTGGCGACAGCTATGCGCAGAACCAAAAAGAGCTGAAGCATTACTATGACAGCGTACAGGCGCAGGGCAACGCGCTGTGGCGAGGGTTGGCGCTGACGGACGACGATTGCCTGCGGCGCGATCTGATCAAAACGCTGATCTGCAACTTCCGGTTGGCCTATCAGCCGCTCGAGCGGCAATACGGCATCGACTTCACCGCTTACTTCGCCGAAGACCTGCAGCTGCTGGCGCCGTTTGAACGCGATGGGCTGGTGGAGCGCGACGAGCAGGGCATCCGCGTTACGCCGCGCGGGCGCTTGCTGATCCGCAATATCTGTATGTGTTTCGATCGCTATCTGCGGCAACAGGCGCGCAGCCAGCAGTTCTCACGGGTGATCTGAGGATGAAAAAACAGCCGCTGATGCGGCTGTTTTTTTAACTGAAGAAATTAATCAGCGCGGCGCACAACACTGCGGCAACCGCCGCCTGCGGGGTGTGGCTGGCGGCGGAGCCCAGCTCCGCGCCCTGAGAAATGAATACGATGAATGAGTCCAGCATCGTCAACCTCCAGAGTGTGCGACACGATCATACTGCGCCCGCACCGGCTGTAAAGTCTGAGGTTGGCGTTTTTTTGTGCGCTGGGCTGCGTTTTTTATCATCAATCCCGGCACCTATTCCATGCCCAGTTCTTTGAGCTTGCGGGTCAGGGTATTGCGCCCCCAGCCCAGCAGGCGCGCGGCTTCCTGTTTGTGTCCCTGAGTGTGGCGCAGGGCGGTGGTGAGCAGCGTGCGCTCCATCTCCGGCTGCGCTTCCGACAGCAGGTTTTGATGACCGGAACGCAGCGCGCGATCGGCCCACTGGGCCAGCAGCGTGGCCCAGCTGTCCGGCAGACTGTGGCTGGGATTTTCCGGCGCCGCGGTTTCGAACAGCTCGCCCGGCAGATCCTGAATCAGCACTTCCTGCCCGGCGGCCATCACCGTCAGCCAGCGGCAGGTGTTTTCCAACTGGCGCACGTTGCCCGGCCAGGGCAGGCGGGTCAGCGCGGTTTCAGTTTCCGGGTGCAGGTTCTTGGCCTCTACGCCCAACTCTTTGGCGGCGATCTGCAGGAAATGGCGCGCCAGCCGTGGGATGTCTTCACGGCGTTCGCGCAGCGGCGGCAGGTGCACGCGGATCACGTTCAGGCGGTGGAACAGATCCTCGCGGAACTTGCCTTCCTGTACCCGCAGTTCCAGGTTCTGGTGCGTAGCGGCGATGATGCGCACGTCGACCTTCACCGGCGCATAGCCGCCGACCCGGTAGAACTGGCCGTCCGCCAGCACCCGCAGCAGGCGCGTCTGCACGTCGAGCGGCATGTCGCCGATCTCGTCGAGGAACAGCGTGCCGCCGTCGGCCTGCTCAAAGCGACCCTGACGGATTTGGTTAGCGCCGGTGAAGGCGCCTTTCTCGTGGCCGAACAGCTCGGACTCGATCAGATCCTTGGGGATGGCGGCCATGTTCAGGGCGATGAACGGCGACTTGGCGCGCGGGCTGTGGCGGTGCAGCGCATGCGCCACCAGTTCCTTGCCGGTGCCGGATTCGCCGTTGATCAGTACGCTGATCGACGAACGCGACAGCCGGCCGATGATGCGAAACACGTCCTGCATCGCCGGCGCTTCGCCGATGATGTCCGCCGCCGGATCGCTGGCCGGCTGGTTGCGCACCGGCTGCTGCTGCTCCTGATAATGGCTGATGGCGCGCTCGACCAGCGCCACCGCTTCGTCGATGTCGAACGGCTTCGGCAGGTAGTCGAAGGCCCCTTGCTGATAGGCGCTGACGGCGGCGTCCAGATCCGAATGCGCGGTCATGATGATCACCGGCAGCATCGGATGGCGCTGTTTGATCTGTTTGAGCAGCGCCAGGCCATCGATACCCGGCATGCGGATATCGGACAGCAGCACGTCGGGGGTTTGCGTGGCCAAGGCTTCCAGCACGTCATTGCCGCCTTCGAAGGTGGCGCAGCTCAGGCCCGCGCCGGTGAGCGCGCGCTCAAGCACCCAGCGGATGGAGCTATCGTCATCGACGATCCAGACTATCCCTCGTTGCATAGCAAACCTCACTGACGAATGGGCAGGTAAACCGAGAATTCGGTATGACCTGGCCAACTGTTGAATTCAATTTTTCCGCAATGCTGATCGATAAGATTGCGGGCGATGGATAATCCCAGGCCGGTACCGCCTTCACGGCCGCTGACCATCGGGTAGAACAGCGTGTCCTGCAGCTGCGCCGGTACGCCGGGGCCGTCGTCTTCGACGTCGATGCGCGCCGCCAGGCGGTAGCGGGTGCCGTGCAACGTGATCTGAAACGCGGTGCGGGTGCGCAGCGTGATGGTGCCGCCCGCTTCACCCAGCGCCTGCAGCGCGTTGCGAGTGATGTTCAGCAGCACCTGTTCTATCTGATCCGGGTCGTGGGCCATTTCCGGCAGGCTCGGATCGTAGTCGCGCACCAGCGTGACGTTATCCGGCATTTCCAGCGATACCAGCTGGCAGACGCGCTCCGCGACCTGATGGATGCTTTGGGTGATGTGCTGGCCGGGCCGCTGTGGCCCGAGCAGGCGATCCACCAGATTGCGCAGCCGATCGGCTTGCTCGATGATCACCTTGGTGTACTCGGTTAGCGCCGGATCGGGCAGCGCCTTGGCCAGCAGCTGCGCCGCGCCGCGCAGGCCGCCCAGCGGATTTTTAATTTCGTGCGCCAAACCGCGCACCAGATCGCGGGCCGCCACCTGTTGGGCATGCTGCAACTGTTCCTGGCTCAGGCGGCGCTGATTGTCCATCGGCGCCAGCTCGACCAGGATATAGCCTTCCGGCAGAGCCTGAGCGGTCAGGGAAAGGATATGCGCGCGGCCGTCGACCACCAGGGTCACTTCATTGTCGGTGAAGCCCTGACCGGCGCGCAGGCTTTCACGCATCAACGAGACGTTCAGCGAAAAATAACCGAGCAAATCGGGCAGCGGGGTGCCGAACAGCTTGCGGGAGCTTTGCGCCAGCAACTGCTGTGCCGCCGGGTTGGCGTAGTGAACCGCCAGTGAGTCATCCAACAGCAGGATGCTGTTGATGAGTGAATTGAGGATCTGCCCAGCATCGGGCAGCTTGCCAGTTGCCATACAGCAGACTCCTGCACCTTTTTAGTGCATCTATCCTACTCCATCCGGGATCGGCGCGGTATGGAATAGTTTTGCAGAAAATACGGTGGAGAAAAAAACCCATCCGAAGATGGGCTGAAAGTTTCCACGGCAACAAAAAAGCGATAACAAAAATGTGGGCGCCGTCCGCCTCTGCAGACGGCGCGGGTCGGGCTTAGACGCTGTAGTACAGTTCGAACTCAACCGGGTGTGGCGTCATGCGAACGCGGTCCATCTCTTCTTTGCGCAGTTCGATGTAGGCATCGATCGCATCGTCGGTGAACACGCCGCCGCGGGTCAGGAACTCGCGGTCTTCGTTCAGTGCGGCCATCGCCTCGTCCAGCGAGCCGGCCACTTTTGGGATCTCGGCTTCTTCTTCCGGCGGCAGGTCGTACAGGTTTTTGTCCATGGCGTCGCCAGGGTGGATCTTGTTGATGATGCCGTCCAGGCCGGCCATCAGCAGTGCGGCGAAGCACAGGTATGGGTTAGCCGCCGGATCCGGGAAGCGAGCTTCGATGCGGCGCGCTTTCGGGCTGGAAACCACTGGAATGCGGATAGACGCAGAGCGGTTACGGGCGGAGTAAGCCAGCATCACCGGCGCTTCGTAACCCGGCACCAGACGTTTGTAGGAGTTGGTGGTCGGGTTGGCCAGGGCGTTGATCGCTTTGGCGTGCTTGATGATGCCGCCGATGTAGAACAGCGCGGTTTCAGACAGGCCGCCGTATTTGTCGCCGGCGAACAGGTTGGTACCGTTCTTGGACAGCGACATGTGGCAGTGCATGCCGGAACCGTTGTCGCCGAACATTGGCTTCGGCATGAAGGTCGCGGTTTTGCCGAAGGCGTGCGCTACGTTGTGCACCACGTATTTGTAGATCTGAATTTCGTCGGCTTTCTTGGTCATGGTGTTGAAGCGGGTTGCCACTTCGTTCTGACCGGCGGTCGCCACTTCGTGGTGGTGCGCTTCAACCACCAGGCCCATCTCTTCCATGGTCAGACACATGGTAGAACGCAGATCCTGCGAAGAGTCGACCGGTGGAACCGGGAAGTAACCGCCTTTCACCGCCGGACGGTGGCCTTTGTTGCCGCCGTCGTATTTTGTGCCGGAGTTCCAGGCGCCTTCGATGTCGTCGATGGCCACGTGGGAACCGCGGATGCTGCTGCCGAAGCGGATGTCGTCGAACAGGAAGAATTCAGGCTCTGGCCCGAACAGCACGGTGTCCGCGATGCCGGAAGAGCGCAGGAAGTCTTCGGCGCGTTTAGAGATGGAGCGCGGGTCGCGATCGTAGCCTTGCATGGTGCCCGGCTCGAGAATGTCGCAGCGAATGATCAGCGTAGGTTCTTCGAAGAACGGATCCAGAACCGCCGTGCTGGCGTCCGGCATCAGTACCATGTCAGATTCGTTGATGCCCTTCCAACCACCGATAGAGGAGCCGTCAAACATTTTACCTTCTTCGAAGAAGTCGGCGTTTACCTGGTGAGCCGGGATAGTCACGTGTTGTTCCTTACCCTTGGTGTCAGTGAAACGCAGGTCTACGAATTTCACTTCATGCTCATTCAGCATCGTCAAAACGTGTTCAGCGGACATACTTAACTCTCCCGGTTTATCATTGTCGTCGTCGTGGAACGAATCTGTGGAACTGGCTTTTTTTCGCCTTGAAAAGACTAAAGCGAAAAGCGTGCCAACTTTTAAAAAAGGCTTTCATCGCCTTTCTGCGCGGGTTTTACCCAGCCACAGTATGCACCATTAGCGATAATTTGCACCATTATGGTGCAATTGGGGTGGGCGTGGGCACCGAAATGGTGCAAAAGTGCAACGATTGCGGCTTTTTGCACCGTGAAAGGGATCACAAACTGACCGGTATGCGGTTGTTTATAAGAGATGGTTGTGATCTTGTTTAGTCCCTCGCTTAATACGTGTACAATAGCGCGCTATTTCTAATGCCCGAGGCAAAGCTGTGATCGAAAATTTGCGTAACATCGCCATTATTGCCCACGTTGACCATGGTAAAACCACCCTGGTTGATAAGCTGCTGCAACAATCCGGTACTTTCGGAGAGCGTGCGGAAGCCACCGAACGCGTAATGGACTCCAACGATTTGGAGAAAGAGCGTGGGATTACCATCCTCGCAAAAAACACCGCCATTAATTGGAACGGTTACCGTATCAACATCGTGGATACCCCAGGACACGCCGACTTCGGCGGCGAGGTAGAGCGCGTGATGTCGATGGTTGACTCGGTGCTGCTGGTTGTGGATGCAATGGATGGCCCTATGCCGCAAACCCGCTTCGTGACCAAGAAGGCCTTCGCCAACGGTCTGAAGCCGATCGTGGTCATCAACAAGGTTGACCGTCCAGGCGCGCGTCCTGACTGGGTTGTGGATCAGGTGTTCGACCTGTTCGTGAACCTCGACGCGACCGACGAGCAGCTCGACTTCCCGATCATTTATGCGTCTGCGCTGAACGGCATCGCCGGCGTCGATCACACCGACATGGCGGAAGACATGACCCCGCTGTATCAGGCGATCGTCGACCACGTGTCTGCGCCGCAGGTTGAGCTGGAAGCGCCATTCCAGATGCAGATCTCCCAGTTGGACTACAACAACTACCTGGGCGTTATCGGCATCGGCCGCATCAAGCGCGGTAAAGTGAAGCCGAACCAGCAGGTCACCATCATCGACAGCGAAGGCAAAACTCGCAACGGTAAAGTGGGCAAAGTGCTGGGCCACCTGGGTCTGGAGCGTATCGACAGCACCCTGGCGGAAGCGGGCGACATCATCGCCATCACCGGCCTGGGCGAGCTGAACATCTCCGACACCATCTGCGACACCAACGCCGTAGAAGCGCTGCCGGCGCTGTCCGTCGACGAACCGACCGTAACCATGTTCTTCAACGTCAACACCTCGCCGTTCTGCGGTAAAGAAGGTAAGTACGTGACCTCGCGTCAGATCCTTGATCGTCTGAACAAAGAGCTGGTGCACAACGTGGCGCTGCGCGTCGAAGAAACCGACGATGCGGACGCTTTCCGCGTATCCGGTCGTGGCGAGCTGCACCTGTCGGTGCTGATCGAAAACATGCGTCGTGAAGGTTTCGAGCTGGCGGTTTCCCGTCCGAAAGTTATCTTCCGCGAAATCGATGGCCGCAAGCAGGAGCCATTCGAGAACGTGACGCTGGATATCGAAGAGCAGCATCAGGGTTCCGTGATGCAGGCGATGGGCGAGCGTAAAGCCGACCTGAAAAACATGGATCCGGACGGTAAGGGCCGTGTGCGTCTCGACTACGTGATCCCAAGCCGCGGTCTGATCGGCTTCCGTAACGAATTCATGACCATGACTTCGGGCACCGGTCTGCTGTACTCCACCTTCAGCCACTACGACGACGTGCGTCCGGGCGAAGTGGGCCAGCGTCAGAACGGCGTGCTGATCTCCAACGGCCAGGGCAAAGCGGTTGCGTTCGCGCTGTTCGGCCTGCAGGATCGCGGTAAGCTGTTCCTGGGCCACGGTGCGGAAGTGTATGAAGGCCAGATCATCGGTATTCACTCACGTTCCAACGACCTGACCGTAAACTGCCTGACCGGTAAGAAGCTGACCAACATGCGTGCTTCCGGTACTGACGAAGCGACTACCCTGGTTCCAGCCATCAAAATGACCCTGGAGCAAGCTCTGGAGTTCATCGATGACGACGAACTGGTAGAAGTGACGCCGACCTCGATCCGTATCCGTAAGCGTCACCTGACGGAAAACGATCGTAAGCGTGCCAGCCGCGGTCCTAAAGACGCTTAATCGCTGATTGAGTGTCCCATGCTTAGGGCGCGGTTCTCGCGCCCTGAGTTTTTTCCTCTGTTGTTCCCCGTTTGTGCGGCGCGCTATGCGCTTTTCCGTTCGCTCCCTGTTCAGCTGTTCCTTTTCCCGCTACAGTGAAATCTCACCGGCCCATCAGGAGAGGACTATGCTGTATATCTTTGATTTAGGTAATGTGATCGTCGATATCGATTTCAAGCGTGTGCTGGGCGTGTGGAGCAATTTGAGCGGCACGCCGTTGGCGGTGCTGTCCGATCGTTTCGCCATGGGTGAGGTGTTCCAGCAACATGAACGCGGTGAAATCAGCGACGAAGACTTCGCCGGCAAGCTGTGCGATGAAATGGGCATCGCGCTCAGCTTCGAGCAGTTTGCCACCGGTTGGCAGGCGGTATTCGTCGCGCTGCGCCCGGAAGTGATCGACATCATGCAGCGCCTGCGCAACGAAGGCCACCGGGTGGTGGTGCTGTCGAACACCAACCGTTTGCACTGCAACTACTGGCCGCAGCACTATCCTGAAGTGGCCGCCGCTGCCGATCATCTCTACCTGTCGCAAGATCTCGGCATGCGCAAGCCGGAAGCCGATATCTATCAACATGTGCTGGCCGCGGAAAACACCGCCGCCGCCGACGCGGTGTTCTTCGACGATCACCCGGCGAACGTCCTCGCCGCGCAGGCGCTGGGGATCAAGACGGTGCACGTCACCGATCGCGACGTGGTGCCGGCCTATTTTGCCCAATGAGCGCAGGGCGCGTTAAGCTTAAGGCGTATCAACTGGCATCAAGGAGTGACCATGTCGTTTTTCCGCCGCAAGAAGCTGCCCCCTGCGATTAAGCCCGGCGTTACCTTCGGACGGTTGCTGTACCAGCGCATCGACAACGATGGCCTGACGATGCTGGCGGGCCATCTCGCCTATGTTTCCCTGCTGTCGCTGGTGCCGCTGGTCACCGTGGTGTTCGCGCTGTTCGCCGCTTTCCCGATGTTTGCCGACATCAGCGAACAGCTGAAGAGCTTTGTTTTTGCCAATTTCGTGCCGGCCGCCGGCAACGTGATCCAGAACTACCTGGAGCAGTTCGTTGCCAATTCCAACAAGATGACCGCCGTCGGCACCTGCGGGTTGATCGTCACCGCGCTGCTGCTGATCTCCTCGGTGGACAGCGTGCTGAACACCATCTGGCGCAGCAAGAACAAGCGGCCGATCGTCTTCTCCTTCGCCGTGTACTGGATGGTGCTGACGCTGGGGCCGCTGCTGGTGGGCGCCAGTATGGCCATCAGCTCCTACCTGCTGTCGCTCAACTGGCTGACTCAGACCGGGGTCAACGGTCTGGTGGATCAGGTGCTGCGCATATTTCCGCTGATTTTGTCGTGTATCTCCTTCTGGCTGCTGTATTGCATCGTGCCGACGGTGCGGGTGCCGCCCAAAGACGCGCTGATTGGCGCGGTGGTGGCCGGGTTGCTGTTCGAGCTGGGTAAGAAGGGGTTCGCGCTGTACGTCACCATGTTCCCCTCCTATCAGCTGATTTACGGTGTGCTGGCAGTGATCCCGATTTTATTCCTGTGGGTCTACTGGAGCTGGTGTATCGTGTTACTCGGTGCGGAAATCACCGCGACCATCGGCGAATACCGCGACTACCGCCGGCAGAAGGCGGAGCAACAGGAACCAAAACCAGAAGGGCAGCAGGAATGATTGCGTTGATTCAACGGGTGTTAAACGCCAGCGTCACGGTAGGTGGCGAGACGGTAGGCAAGATTGGCCCCGGTTTGTTAGTGTTATTGGGCGTGGAGCAGGGCGATAACGAGCAAAAAGCGCAGCGCCTGTGCGAACGCGTGTTGGGATACCGCATTTTCGGCGACGAGAACGACAAGATGAACCTCAACGTCCAGCAGGCCGGGGGCAGCGTGCTGGTTGTCTCGCAGTTCACCCTGGCGGCGGACACCCAAAAGGGCATGCGCCCCAGCTTCTCGCGCGGCGCCGCGCCGCAGGAAGCCGATCGGTTGTATCAATATTTTGTTGGCCAGTGCCGCGAGCGCGGCATAGAGACCCAGACCGGCGAGTTCGCCGCCGACATGCAGGTGGCGCTGGTCAACGATGGTCCGGTGACATTCTGGCTACAGGTCTAAGCATTCGGAGAACAGGCGTCTATGTATCACCTACGAGTACCCGTAACAGAGCAAGAACTGAAGGAGTATTACCAGTTTCGCTGGGAAATGCTGCGCAAGCCGCTGCACCAGCCGGTGGGTTCGGAAAAGGATGCCTATGACGCCATGGCCCATCACCAAATGGTGGTGGACGAGGTCGGTAAAATCGTCGCCATTGGGCGGCTGTATATCAATGCCGACAATGAGGCGGCGATTCGTTTTCTGGCGGTAGACCCGACGCTGCAGGATAAAGGGTTGGGGACGCTGGTGGCGATGACGCTGGAATCCGTTGCGCGGCAGGAAGGCGTGAAGCGGGTGGTGTGCAGCGCCCGTGAAGACGCGGTGGATTTCTTCGCCAAGCTGGGGTTCGTCAACCAGGGGGAGATCACCGCGCCGCAAACCACCCCGATCCGCCACTTTCTGATGATTAAACCGGTGGCGACGCTGGACGATATCCTGCATCGCCCCGACTGGTGCGGCCAACTGCAGCAGGCCTGGTATGAACACATCCCGCTGAGCGAAAAGATGGGCGTGCGCATCAGCCAGTACACCGGCCAGCGCTTCGTCACCACCATGCCGGAGATCGGCAACCAGAACCCGCACCATACCCTGTTCGCCGGCAGCCTGTTCTCACTGGCGACGCTGACCGCCTGGGGGCTGATTTGGCTGCTGCTGCGCGAGCGCCATCTGGGCGGCACCATCATTCTGGCGGACGCGCACATTCGCTACAGCAAACCGATCACCGGCAGACCGCGGGCGGTGGCGGATCTCGGTTCGCTGAGCGGCGATTTGGCGCGTCTGGCGCGCGGCCGCCGCGCGCGCGTACACGCCGAAGTGCATCTGTTCGGCGATGAGGATAAGGGCGCGGTGTTCGAAGGCACCTACATGGTGTTGCCGGCCGAGCCGGATGTGCCGCTGGATCAGGGCGGTTCTGAAGCGCTGGAAGAGTAAGGCGGCGGCCCTGCCCTGAAGGCGGGCCGCGCAGTGCATTACGGCAGCTGTTGGTTCACCGTTTGGCCATCGCCGGCGGTGGCCTGCAGATTGCCCTTCAATGAAGCTTTGAACGGCCCGTCGCTGTTCAACAGCCCTTTCAACTGCAGTTCGAGGTTGCCGTCGCCCGTCAGCGGCACCGGCTGCCATCCCCATTGCTGCAAGGTATTGAGCGGTACCGAGCGGCCGTTCAGCGTCAGCTGGAACGGTTTGCCCGGCAGCTGATCGACGCTCGCTTTGGCCTCCAGCAGCCCATTCGGCATAAAGGCGCTGAGCTCGGTGACGTTGATTTGGCTGGCGTCGGCGTTCAGCGCCAGCGAAGGGCGTCGCACGTCGATTTTGTTGAAGGTGGCCTCGCTGCCGTTCAGGTTCAGCGAGCCGGACCACACGCCCCACTGGTGGTCGCGCGCCAGCAGCAGGTTGCTGCCGTAGCCGTCCAGCGCGGTGATCTGGAACGGGAACGCCGGGTTGATGTCGATGATCAGATTGCGGTTGGTGGTCAGCTTGGTGACGTACACCTCGTTCAGCCAATCCGGCAGCGGTTTCAGCCACAGCTCGCGCCAGTCGATCGGCAGAGTGTATTCCAGCGCCGCCATGGCCACTTCATCCAGCTGCAGGCGTTTGCCGGCGCGCAGCCAGCTGCCGGAGGCGCGCAACAGGCCGCCTTCCCAGCGGGTGGTGAACTGCTGAATGGCGATGCCGGCGGAAGAGAGCCGCAGGGTGGCGATCGGGTCGATCAGGTGGAAGCCGCCGTTGATCACATCGCCGGCGTTGAAGTTGAGCGAGCCGTCCTCGCTGCGCCAGTCGCCCTTTTCGACGCTGACGTTTTGCAGCGACAGATCGAGATCGTTAAACGCCCACGCTTTGCCCTCCAGACGCGCGTCGATCAGATCGAACCGCTTGAGGGTGACCGGTGGCAAGGTGGTGAAGCGCTGCATGAACTCCGCCAGCGTCAACGGGGTTTGCAGGCGTACGCCGCTCAGCCGCAGGCGATCCACCTGCCAGCTGCCGTCGACGGCGCGGCTGGCCACGCCGGTCAGGTCACCCTGCGCCAGGTCGGCGCCAAAGTTGTTCAACAGCAGCTGACCCTGCTTTTGCTCTCCCTGCACCAATACCTTCGAGGCGGGAATGCCGTTCAGCGTCATCGAGCCGGCGCTGAACTGGAACTGGTTGTTGTCCCCCAGCAAATGGTCAGCCAGCGGGCGCCATGGCGTGATGCCGGCGTTGACCTGCTGCGCGTTGAGCTGCCACTCGTTATCGTTGGACTGCAACGCCATGTTGCTCAGCTGCAGTACGTCAGCCTGTACAGGCAGCGCCGCCGCCTGCGGCTGCACGTTCAGCGTGCCGTCGCGCAGCGTGACGCTGTGGAAATAGCGCGGTTCGGTGATTTGGCGCAGGCTGAGGCCGAGATCGACGCGTTTGGCGACCAGCGCCTGCGGCTGGCCGTTGCGCGCCAGCTGCACCTCTTCCAGAGCGATCTGGTCCGGCTGGCTCCACGAATGGGTGATTTTTCCTATCGACAGGCGGTATTCGCTGTTGCCACTGATCCAGGCGCTCAGGCGGCCTGCCGCCCAGCGGGTTTGCCCCACCAGATACAGCACCACCGCCGCCAGCACCATCAGCAGCAGCAACGTCAGCAACAGCTTTCCGATAAATTTCATCGTCTACATCCGCATCGGTCAAAAAAGATACCCTGTTTATGCCGCAATTGGCCGGGCATCTCAAGGGCAATGGTCTGATAGACAATAAAAAACGGCCGCAGGCGGCCGTTTGAACGTCAAGGGACGGGTTACTTTTTCTCGTGTTCCTGCGGGAACACCAGGTTCAGCACGATGGCGGTAATGCCGCCGGCGGCGATGCCGGAAGAGAGCAGAGTTTTCAGCCAGTCCGGCGCGAACTGCAGGATCAGCGGCTGCTGGGAGACGCCCATGCCGACGGCCAGCGACAGCGCCATGATCATGATGGCGCGGCGGTTCAGGCGCTCGCGCGACACGATGCGCACGCCGGAGGCGGCGATGGTGCCGAACATCACGATGGTCGCGCCGCCCAGCACCGGCTCAGGGATGTGCTGCACGAAGCCGGCAACCGCCGGGAACAGCCCCAGCGCGATCAGCATCAGCGCCACCACAAAGCCGACGTAGCGGCTGGCGACGCCGGTCAGCTGGATCACGCCGTTGTTCTGGCCGAAGCAGGAGTTGGGGAAGGTGTTGAACACTGCCGACAGCATCGAGTTCAGGCCGTTGGCCAGCACGCCGCCCTTCAGGCGCTTCATGTACAGCGGCCCGCTGACCGGCTGTTCGGAGACGTCGGAAGTGGCGGTGATGTCGCCGATGGTTTCCAGCGAGGTGACCATAAAGATCAGCATCAGCGGCAGCAGCAGGTTCCAGTCGAAGCCCAGGCCGTAATAGAGCGGCGTGGGGATGGTGATCGCCGCCGTGGGCGCCGCCGGCGCGTCGGCGGGCAGCATGTCCATCGCCCAGGCCAACAGATAGCCGACCGCCATGGCGATCACCAGCGAAGCCACGCGCAGGTAAGGGTTGCGCTGGCGGTTCAGCAGGATGATTACCGCCAGCACCGCGCCGGCCAGCAGCAGGTTTTTCGGCGAGCCGAAGCTGTGATCGTTCATCGCGGCATAGCCGCCGCCGATCGAAGTCAGGCCGACCTGAATCAGCGACAGGCCGATGATCATCACCACGATGCCGGAAACCAGCGGGGTGATGATGCGGCGCGCCAGATGCAGCACGCGCGACAGCAAAATTTCGGTGCAGGAGGCGACCATCAGGGTGCCGAACAGCGCGGCCATCATGGTCGGCACGTCGGCGCCGCCGTTTTTCAGCGCCAGACCGCCCATGATCAGCGGCGAAACGAAGTTGAAGCTGGTGCCCTGAATCGACAGCAGCCCGGAGCCCACCGGCCCCCAGGTTTTGATTTGCAGAATGGAAGCCAGACCGGAGGCGAACAGCGACATGCTGATGATGTGCTGAGTATCCTGCGCCGGCAGGCCCAGCGCCTGGCAGATCAGCAGGGCCGGAGTGATCACCGCGACGAACATCGCCAGCAGATGCTGGCCGGCGGCAAACAGCGTTTGTGGCAGCGGCGGGCGATCTTCCAGGCGATAAATCAGTTCACTGGCGCGGGGTTCTGAGGCGGCTTGGCGCGCGGCATCAAGCTCGGAGGATGACATGCTCATGGTGTGGCGTTTCCAGATACGGCAAAGCAGGCATTTTAATGCTCCGCCCCGCAAAAGCAAACGGTTGCGCGTAAATATTATGTTGCCGACTTTCTCGTTTATGTCGCATTTTCATTCATTTTTTCTTGTCATCTCAGCGTTTTTTACTTCTAATCCTGCACTCATCAAGTTTAAAAACTCAGTGGTTTTCTATAACTTATTATTTTTATTTGGATCTTTTCCCTTACATGGAGTACCTGGATGTTTCATCTTGATACTTATGGCACGTTAGTCGCGGCGACGCTGGTTTTGCTCCTCGGGGGCAAGTGCGTCAGGACCATTCCCCTGCTGCGAAAATATACCATTCCTGCTCCCGTCGCCGGTGGTTTGCTGGTGGCACTCCTGCTGTTAGCCCTGAAAAAACTCGTCAACTGGGAAATCAGTTTTGACATGTCGCTGAAGGACCCGCTGATGCTGGCCTTCTTCGCCACCATTGGTCTGAACGCCAACCTGGCGCGTTTGCGCGCCGGCGGCAAGGTGCTGGTGGTGTTCCTGTTCGTGGTGCTGGGGTTGCTTATCGTGCAGAACGCCATCGGCATCGGCATGGCGAAAATGCTGGGGCTGGATCCGCTGATGGGCCTGATCGCCGGGTCGATCACCCTGTCGGGCGGGCACGGCACCGGGGCGGCCTGGAGCAAGCTGTTCATCGAGCGCTACGGTTTTGAAAACGCGACGGAAGTCGCCATGGCCTGCGCCACCTTCGGCCTGGTGCTGGGCGGCCTGATCGGCGGCCCGGTGGCGCGCTATCTGGTCAAACACTCCTCTACACCGGAAGGCTCGCCGGAAGACAGCGTGCAGCCGAGCGGCTTCGAGAAGCCGGAAAGCGGCCGTCTCATCACCTCGCTGGTGATGATCGAAACCATCGCCATGATCGCCATCTGTCTAAGCCTGGGGCAGCTGATTGCCGGCCTGCTGAGCGGCACGGTGTTTGAACTGCCGAACTTCGTTTGCGTGCTGTTCGTCGGGGTGATCCTCAGCAACACGCTGGCCTTCACCGGTTTTTATACCGTGTTCGAGCGGGCGGTATCGGTGCTGGGCAACGTCAGCCTGTCGCTGTTCCTGGCGATGGCACTGATGAGCCTGCGCCTGTGGGAGCTGGCCTCGCTGGCGCTGCCGATGCTGGCGATCCTGGCGGTGCAGACGCTGGTCATGGCGCTGTACGCGATCTTCGTTACCTACCGGGTGATGGGTAAAAACTACGACGCGGCGGTGCTGGCCGCCGGCCATTGCGGCTTCGGCATGGGCGCCACGCCGACGGCGATCGCCAACATGCAGGCGATCACCGATCGTTTCGGCCCGTCGCACGTGGCGTTTTTGGTGGTGCCGATGGTGGGGGCATTCTTTATCGATATCGCCAATGCCATCGTCATCAAGCTGTATCTGCTGCTGCCGGTGTTCCCGGCGGTGGGGTGATATCGCGAGCCAGAAAAGAAGAGGGCGCCGTCGGCGCCCTTTTTTATGCGTTGGAGTAGCGCGCCTTCTCCGGCAGCCAGCGCTCGATCAGCGCCTGGGCATGCTCCGGATAGTGCTGGTGGAGGTGGCGAGCGACGCGTTGCACTTCGGGGATCATCGCCTGGTCGCGCAGCAGGTCCGCCACTTTGAATTCGGCGCTGCCGGTCTGGCGGGTGCCGAGCAGCTCGCCCGGGCCGCGGATCTCCAGATCGCGCTGCGCGATGACGAAGCCGTCATTGCTGTCGCGCAGCACCTGCAGGCGCGTTTGCGCGGTTTTGCTCAGCGGCGTTTTGTACAGCAGCACGCAGTGTGAGGCCACCGCGCCGCGCCCCACGCGGCCGCGCAGCTGGTGCAGTTGCGCCAGACCCAGCCGCTCCGGGTTCTCGATGATCATCAGGCTGGCGTTCGGCACGTCGACGCCGACTTCGATCACCGTGGTGGCGACCAACAGCTGCAGCTCACCCTGTTTAAACGCCTGCATCACCGCCTGCTTCTCCTGAGCTTTCATGCGGCCGTGCACCAGCGCCACCTTCAGCTCCGGCAATGCGGTTTTCAATTCTTCCCAGGTGGCTTCCGCCGCCTGCGCTTCCAGCAGTTCGGACTCTTCGATCAACGTGCACACCCAGTAAGCCTGCCGGCCCTCTTCCAGGCAGGCGCTCTTCACTCGTTGAATGATGTCGGCGCGGCGGGTATCGGGAATGGCGACGGTGGTCACCGGCGTGCGGCCCGGCGGCAGCTCGTCGATGACCGAGGTATCGAGATCGGCATAGGCGGTCATTGCCAGCGTGCGCGGAATCGGCGTGGCGGTCATGATCAGCTGATGGGCGTGGAAGCCCTGTTCTTCGCCTTTCTCCCACAGCGCCAGCCGCTGATGCACCCCGAAGCGGTGCTGCTCATCGATGATCACCAGTGCCAGGCCGTTGAACTGCACCTGTTCCTGGAAGATGGCGTGGGTGCCGACCACCATCGACACCTGGCCGCTGGCGATGGCTTCCTGCTGCGCGATGCGTGCCTTGCCTTTCTGTTTGCCGGCCAGCCAGCCGACCTCCAGCCCCAGCGGTTCGAACCACTGACGAAAATTGTTGGCGTGCTGCTCGGCCAGCAGCTCGGTTGGCGCCATCAGCGCTACCTGCTTGCCGTGCGCGATGGCGCGCAGCGCCGCCAGCGCCGCCACCAGCGTTTTGCCGGAGCCGACGTCGCCCTGCACCAGCCGCATCATCGGGAAGTCTTTTTGCATATCGGCTTCGATGTCGGCCACCACGCGCGTTTGCGCACCGGTCGGCGAGAACGGCAGCTGGGCGAGAAAACGGTTTTTCAGCCGATCGTCCGGCAGCAGCGGCTGCGCCCGGTAACTCTGGGCACCGGCGCGCACCGCCAGCATGCTGAGGTTATGCGCCAACAGCTCTTCGAGGATCAGGCGTTTTTGCGCCGGGTGTTTGCCCAGCTCCAGATCCGCCAGCTGGATGTCCGGCGGCGGGCGGTGCAGGGTGTGCAGCGCCTGCGGCAGGCTCATCAGGCCGCCGCTCAGCTCCGGCGGCAGCAGTTCGGCAATGGCGCAGGTATCCAGCAGCTCCAGCGCCTGGTCGGTCAATTTGCGCAGCGTGGCCTGCCGCACCCCCTCGGTGGTGGGGTAGACCGGCGTCAGCGACTCCTGCAGCTCAACCTCGCTGGTTTCGCCCTGAATGCGGTATTCCGGATGGATGATCTCCGCGCCGTGGTTGCCGCGTTTGATCTCGCCGTAGGCGGTCACGCGGCGGCCGGTGGCCAGGCTGTTCTTCATCGCGGCGTTGAAGTTGAAGAACCGCATGGTGAGGATGCCGGTACCGTCGCTGATCTGGCAGGTCAGCATGCGGCGGCGGCCGAAGCTGATGTCGCTGCGCAGCACTTCCCCTTCTACCGTGGCGTAGATGCCCGGCAGCAGATCGTTGATCGGATAGAGGCGGGTGCGGTCTTCGTAGCGCAGCGGCAGATGCAGCAGCAGATCCTGAATGGTGTCGAGGCCAAGCTTGGCCAATTTGCCCGCCTGGCTGGCGCCAACCCCGGAAAGCGTGGTGAGTGGGACAGCATCCAGCAGGCGGCCTTTCATTTGCGCACCGTCGCCTGCATGGCCGCCCACCATTCGGCGCTGGCGACCACCTGGCCCTGTTCATCGATCTGCGGGCGCGGCAGCCCTTTGCGCTTGGCCACGTTGGCCAACACCGGGTAGCCGCCTTCGAACAGCAGGCGCTGCTGCTCTTCTTCGTCCAGCATGCTGTTATCGCGGCGATACAGGCCGGCGTTTTGCCGTTGGCGCTGCGCCTCATACAGGATCAGCGCGGAGGCTACGGAGACGTTGAGCGATTGCACCATGCCGATCATCGGAATGACGATGTCCTGATCGGCCAGCGCCAGCGCTTCTTCGGTGATGCCGGTTTTTTCCTGGCCGAGCAGCACGCAGGTTGGCCGGGTGTAGTCCACCTCGCGGAAATCGACCGCGCGCGCAGACAGGTTGGTGGCCAGAATTTGCATGCCCTGCGCTTTCAGGTGACCGACCGCGTCGCCGATGGTGCGGTGGGTTTTAACGCTGACCCAGCTGTTGCTGCCGGCGGCGGAGGAAACCAGGGTGCGCATGCGGGTGGTGGGCCACACGGCGTGGACCTGATGCACGCCGACGGCGTCTGCGGTACGGATAATGGCGGAGACGTTATGCGGTTTGTGCACCTGCTCCAGGCAAACCGTCAAATCCGGCTGCCGGGTCGCGAGCATTTCACAAATCCGCGCATAGCGTTCAGGACTCATAAGCGCTAGTTTCGGTTGCGGTTAACTTTGATCACATCCGGCATGATACGGATTTTACGCATAATGTTTGCCAAATGGATGCGATCGCGGGTGGTCAAGCGGATAAAGGCGCTATAAACCCGACCGTCTTTCTCTTCGGTGTTCAGGCTCTGAATATTGGACTCGGCCGCGTTGATCGCCGCCGTCAGGTTGGCCAGCGCGCCCTGGTGGTTAAACATATCCACCTTAATTTCGGCGATGAACTCCTGCTCGGTCTCTTTATCCCACTCGACCGCCATGAACTTCTCAGGCTCTTTCTGATAGCCGCGAATATTGCGGCAGGATTCATGGTGGATCACCAGCCCTTTGCCCGGGCTGACGTGAGCGATAATCGGGTCGCCCGGAATCGGACGGCAGCACTTGGCGAAGGTGATCAACACCCCGTCGGCGCCCTTGATGGCCAGGTTGCGCACGCCGGAGGACGCGCCCAGGCTGGACTGATCGCCCTGCAGGTTCTTCGCCACCACCACGCTCATGGCGTTGCCGAGGCCGATTTCCGCCAGCAGATCGTCCAGCGTCGCCAGCTTCATGCGGTCCAGCTCGTGCTGAATGTTTTCCTGCGGGATTTCGGCCAGCTTGCGGCTGCCACCCAGCGCGTGGTTGAGCAGACGGCGGCCGAGGCCGACGGAGTCGTCGCGCTTGAGGTTCTTCAGCATCTGGCGAATTTTGGCGCGCGCTTTCGAGCTGACCACGAAGTTCAGCCAGGCGGCGTTGGGCCGCGCGCCCGGCGCGGTGATGATCTCGACGGTCTGGCCGCTGGTCAGCGACTGCGACAGCGGGTAGGGCTGACGATCGACGCGCGCGCCGACGCAGGCATGGCCGATATCGGTATGCACCGCATAGGCGAAGTCGACCGGCGTGGCGCCGGCGGGCAGCTCGACGATGCGGCCTTCCGGGGTGAAAACGTAAATCTCATCCGGGAACAGATCGGATTTGACGCTCTCGATAAATTCAAACGAGCTACCGGCGCTTTGCTGCAGCTCCAGCAGGCTTTGCATCCAGCGCTGGGCGCGGATCTGCGCCGTGGTGCCGGTTTCGCCCTGTTCTCTTTCCTTGTAAGCCCAGTGCGCGGCCACCCCCATCTCAGCCATCTGGTCCATGTCTTCGGTGCGGATCTGCACTTCGACCGGCACGCCGTGCGGGCCGATCAGCGAGGTATGCAGCGATTGATAGCCGTTGGCCTTGGGAATGGCGATGTAATCTTTCACCCGCCCCGGACGCGGCTTGTACAGGCTGTGCACCTGGCCGAGCACGCGGTAGCAGGTATCGACCTCTTTGACGATCACCCGGAACGCGTAGATATCCATGATGGAATGGAACCGCTGTTCTTTCAGGTGCATCTTGAGGTAGATGGAATAGAGGTGTTTTTCCCGCCCGCTGACGCGGCAGGCGATGCCGGCTTCCGTCAGCCGCCCTTCGATCTCGGAGAGGATTTTTTGAATCATCTCTTTGCGGTTGCCGCGCGCGGCTTTCACCACTTCCTTGATCACGCGGTAGCGGTTCGGGTACAGCGCCTCGAAGCCCAGCTCTTCCAGCTCGGTTTTCAGGTGATGAATACCCAGACGGTGGGCGAGCGGGCTGTAGATTTCCAGGGTTTCACGCGCGATGCGCCGGCGTTTGTCGGGGCGCAGCGAACCGAGGGTGCGCATGTTGTGCGTACGGTCGGCCAGCTTGATCAGCACGACGCGGATATCCTGCACCATCGCCATGATCATCTTGCGGAAGTTTTCCGCCTGCGCTTCTTTCTTGTCCTGGAATTTCAGCTTATCGAGCTTGGAGACGCCCTCGACCAGTTCGGCGACGCTCTTGCCGAACAGCTGTTCCATATCTTGATAGGTGGCCGGGGTGTCTTCGATGACGTCGTGCAGCAATGCCGCCATCAGCGTCTCGTGGTCGAGACGCATTTCCGCCAGGATGCAGGCCACGGCAACCGGGTGAGTAATGTAGGGCTCACCGCTGGAGCGTGTCTGGCCCTCGTGCGCGTCGCGCGCGACGAGGTATGCCTGTTTGAGGCGCTTAATCTGCTCCTCGGGCAGGTAACGTTGAATCAGCAGATTCAGGCTTTCAAACAGGTACAAGGCGGACTCGCAGTCTAATTAACGACGACCTTCAGCAATCGCGGTAACCGCTTGAATTTCTGCGGCTTCCTGCTCTTGCTGCTCCTGGCGCTCACGCACGTCGAGGATCTGGCTGGTGATCAGGCCTTCTTCGATTTCGCGCAGGGCGATAACGGTGTACTTGTCGTTCTCTTCCGGAACCAGTGCATCTTTGCCGCCGGTCTGGATCTGACGCGCCCGACGAGCAGCGACCAACACCAGGTCAAAACGGTTACCAATTTTCTCTACAGCGTCTTGAACAGTTACGCGTGCCATATTTGTGCTACTCCACAGGTGACGAAAAGACTGGGCATGATACTGAAACTGCCTTCAGTCTGCCAATAGTTTGCTGATTAAAGCGTCATGCCGCAGCAACTGGCGGCCCAAACGCAGGCGTTCGGCGCGAATGATGGTCTTCAGATCGGACAGCGCCAGATCGAAATCATCGTTCACGATCAGGTAATCGTACTCCGCGTAATGCGTCATTTCCGCCACGGCCTGAGCCATGCGCTTGGCGATCACCTCTTCGGAATCCTGCCCGCGCCCGCGCAGGCGGCGGCCCAGTTCTTCCTTCGACGGCGGCAGAATGAAGATGCTGCGCGCCTGCGGCATTTTGGCGCGGATTTGCTGCGCGCCCTGCCAGTCGATATCCAGAAACACGTCTACGCCGGTCGCCAACACTTGTTCGATGGCGGCGCGCGAGGTGCCGTAATAGTTGCCGAACACTTCGGCGTGCTCAAGAAACGCGTCCTGCTCGATCATCCGGCGGAATTCGTCTTTCGAGACGAAGAAATAGTGCTCGCCGTGATTTTCACCCGGGCGGCTGTCGCGCGTGGTGTGCGAAACCGAAACCTGCGTGTCGTACAGCGGTTGCGTCTTTAACAAAGCCTGAATCAGACTTGATTTACCTGCGCCACTGGGAGCAGAGACAATATAAAGCGTGCCTTGAGCCATGATGATGTTCGTTGATAACGGTTGATATGCCAATAACAGCGGATGTGTATTTTCTCCGCACAGTATACACGGCTAACGCGCCGGGTGCAGCGTTAGCTCGCATTTTGCCCGCGGCTTTGCGCGGAAAAAGCGGTGAATGCGCGAATTTGCGCGTTGAAGGGCGACATTTCTGCAGTTTTGGCCTCGGCGGCGGCGCGTTGCCGCCCCGACATCAATGATCCGGATGCTGGTAGTTGAACACCGGCAGGCCGAGGCGGAAGCGCAGGGCGATCAGGCGCGCGCTCAGACCGGCGACCAGCGTGATGATCACCACCAGATTGTGCGGCAGGCTGAGGTGCTGCAGGCCGATATACAGCCAGGCGGCGCTGAAGGAGATGCCGGCGTAGATCTCCTTCTGGAACACCAGCGGGATGCGGTTGCAGAACATGTCGCGCAGTACCCCGCCGAAGACGCCGGTGATCACCGCGGCGATGGCGGCGATAATCGCGCTGTGCCCCATATCCAGCGCCACCTGCGCGCCGATGATGGAGAAGACGATCAGGCCGACGGCGTCGAGCACCAGGAACAGGCGGCGCAGATGGCGCATCAGGGGGGCCACCCAGGTGGTGACGATCGCCGCTATCGCGACGATGACGATGTATTCCGGGTGTTTGACCCAGCCCAACGGAAAATGCCCGAGCAGCATATCGCGCACCGACCCGCCGCCGATCGCCGTGACCGAGGCGATGATGATCACGCCGAACATGTCCATTTGGCGGCGGCCGGCCGCCAGCGCGCCGGTCATGGCTTCGGCGGTGATGCCGATGATATAAAGGATGCTCAGTAACATAAGGGGTTCACAGCGTACTTGCGTCAGAATGATGGACGGCAGGGTAATCGCCGCCGAGGGTGCGCGCTACTGAGTTTTTTTCACCGATGGCGTTTCGGATTAATTTAGCTAATCCAAACTGCGTTTTTATTGCCGATAACCAGCCTTTTTTAACATCTTGCTGCTGATAAAAGCATTAGAAATTTCGCGCTGGTTTCCATCGCTGACTATGCTTTTTGCAGCTAATCCTTCAACTGAGAAACCGAGACTGCAGATGAAAAATTCCCCGAAACTGGCCGCCTGCGCCGTGGTGGCTGCCGCCCTGCTGTTGAGCGGCTGCGTGGCGCCAGGTCACCAGACAACGTCCCCCGCCCCGGTTTGCCGCACCGGCGATCCGCTGGTGCAGACAACGCTCTATTTTGGCCTGAATCGTCCGGCGGGGCCGGCGATCACCGCCGCCGAGTGGCAAACCTTCGTCGACAGCCAGGTGACGCCGCGCTTTAAAGACGGGCTGACGGTGTTTGACGCCAAAGGGCAGTGGCTGGGCCACGACGGCAAACTGGCGCGCGAGAACAGCAAGGCGCTGCTGCTGATCCATGCGCCGGGCAAAGAGAGCGAGAAGAATATCGAGGCGCTGCGCAGCGGCTATAAGCAGCAGTTTGCGCAGGATTCTGTGATGCGGGTGGATGCGCCGGTGTGCGTGGCGTTTTAAAGCGAACTCCCGGCCTTATGGCCGGGAGTGGAGATTACAGCACCAGGCCGGCGATGGCCGCCGACAGCAGGCTCACCAGCGTCGAGCCATAAACCAGCTTCAGGCCAAAGCGGGAAACTACGTTGCCTTGCTGCTCGTTCAGCCCCTTGATGGCGCCGGCGACGATGCCGATGGAGGCGAAGTTGGCGAACGACACCAGGAACACCGACAGAATGCCCAGCCCGCGCGGCGACAGCTCCGCCGCGATCTTCTTCAGCTCAATCATCGCCACGAATTCGTTGGCCACCAGTTTGGTTGCCATGATGCTGCCCGCCTTCAAGGCCTCTTCCGCCGGGATGCCGATCAGCCAGGCCAGCGGATAGAACACGTAGCCGAGGATCTGCTGGAAGCTGATGCCGAGCACCGCCGAGAACAGCGCATTGACGGCGGAGATCAGTGCGATAAAGCCGATCAGCATCGCCGCGATGATCATCGCAATTTTGAAGCCGGCCAGAATGTACTCGCCCAACATTTCGAAGAAGCTCTGATCTTCGTGCAGCTTGTTCAGCTTCAGCTCCGGCTCGTCTTCGACCTGATACGGGTTGATGATCGACAGGATGATGAAGGTGCTGAACATATTAAGGATCAACGCCGCCACCACGTACTGCGCGTCGATCATCGACATGTAGGCGCCGACGATGGAGAGCGATACCGTCGACATGGCGGTGGCGGCCATGGTGTACATGCGGCGCGGCGAGATATCGCCGATGATGCCTTTATAGGCGATAAAGTTTTCCGACTGCCCCAGCACCAGCGTGCTGACGGCGTTGAACGACTCCAGCTTGCCCATGCCGTTGACCTTGGACAGCAGGGTGCCCACCAGGCGGATGATCAGCGGCAGGATGCGGAAATGCTGCAAAATGCCGATCAGGGCGGAAATAAAGATGATAGGGCATAAAACGCCGAGGAAGATGAACGCCAGGCCATCCTTGCTCATGCCGCCGAACACGAACTCCGATCCTTGTGCCGCGTAGGCGAGCAGGGTGTCGAAGAAGCCGGCGACGTGTTTGATCACGCTGAGCCCGCTGGCGGAGTGCAGGAAGAAATAGGCCAGTGCGCCTTCGATCACCAGTAGCTGGATGATATAGCGCAGGCGGATTTTCTTGCGATTATTGCTGACCAGCAGCGCCAGGGCGATGATCACCACCAGGGCCATAATAAATTGCAGAATTTGTGGCATAAACGGTCCGTACGGTTCACGGGCAGGAAAAAAACACATTTAGCCACAGCATCGCCGTCCTTTCATTACCTTGCGTGATAATTAGAACAAAATACTTATGGCATGCGGGATATCTTGCCGAATGTCATCCACACGCGCTGCTCGGCAGTTTTTCATAAGCCCCTGTGAACAGCCTACTGGCCCGCAACCTGATGCAACCTTCGCCCCACGCGTGCAGACGCCTGGAATCTGGCTCGCAATGGGGGATTTTTCCCGGCGCAAAACGTGGTTTTCTCGGCTAAGACGGAGAAACATGCTTGAGCAGGGCGCCGCGACCGGCGCGCATTTTCTCAAGTCAGGAGGTGAACGATGAATACCGGCATGTTGCTCAGGGCGCTGGCCAACGGCGTTAATCCCGACACCGGCGAGCTGTTGAAACCGGCTTCAGCGGCCTGTGCGCCGGAGGCTATCCGCCTGCTGTTCGCGTTGGCCAACGAGTTCGACGGTGAATCCGCACTGCAGAAAAAAGCCCGGCTGACGCCGGAAGAGAAGCGGCAGAAAAATCTCATTGAGGGTCGGCCGGCCAATGCCTATTTCCCCTGGTCGGAAGAGGAAAAACTGCGGCTGCGCGAGAGCCATGCGGCCGGGGCGACGCTGGAAGCGTTGAGCGATGAGTTTGAGCGCTCAACCTGGAGCATTGCGGTGCAGCTGCAGAAAATGGGGTTGATCGGTGAGGAGCAGGCGGCCGCCTATCGCTGATCTGCAGCCATAAAAAAGCCCGCGTGCCGCGGGCTTGATGGCGTGCGGAGCGGGATCACTCGATGTTCTGGATCTATATGATTTTATTTTTTCATATTGTTGATTTATATTGTTTTTTTATTCTTTCTCTTGTTTTTTGTACACATTTTGGTACATTCTGAAATTCAACTTCCAAGATTGAATTTTGAACGTATGTTGCTTATTACTTTTGACTCATACTCACCATAACTATCAAGGTATTGGGTATCTACGTGGTAAGACTCTTCAATGCTATAATTTATGGGCTTACCATTAGCGTTTTTCCTTTTCCTATTATACCCGAAGAATTTTGCATACCTTTTAGGTGCGACGCCCTCAAAATTTTCAAACAAGACTTTATCATGTGATGGAGCATGGTCTGGTTGGCAGATGGTATCGTCATGTAATTGGAGGGCTAAACTTTTTTCGTATGGTTCAATGTAAACAACTCGTTTAATTCCGGCAGCAACAATATGGCGAGCACACACATGGCAAGGATATGTAGTGCAGTATAGACTGTTTCCAGTTGTACCGATGTTAGTATTTCTTGCTAATGCAATAATAGCATCCATTTCTGCATGTACTGCGCGAGAATATTCTATAAGATATTTCGCTTTAGTTTCCTTCATGATTGTTTCTGCAAGCTCATTGGCATTTGATAAACCATTTTCTTGAAGGATTGATTTTATTTCATTTTTCAATAATGCTTTGTGCCTATCATTATGACATCCATTTTTATTAAAGCATCGTTTATCTTTACTACTTTCAGACGTATATAACCCACCACCAAAAGCAGGAACATCATTGCGGCCAGTTGCGATCACATTACCCTCTATATCCATTATGGATGCACCAACTTGGCGGGAAAGGCAAGCGGATCCTAACGAGGCGGAATAAGCGGAGTACATTCCGGATTCATCTTTGGACGGAGTAATATGGTTAACGCCATGGATGAGATCTATAAGCCTTTGAACTGACCTTCTCATAACGTCCGTGTCAAGATTTTTTATAAAATAATCAGATAGTTGTAGTGTTTCTTCAACTTGCTGACCATTTTTTTCTTTTGATTTTCTATCTCGCTCAATTATTTTCGAAATATTATCATTACCTATTGCTTCATCTTTTAGGTTTTGTATTCTTTCGGATACGGTTCTCAAAAGTCCAACTAAGTAGAAATTACTTTTATAAACTTGGTTAAATAATTCAACTTCGGACGGATGTTTGATTTGGTCTATGATATAGGCGGTTTTCTTTGTATTTTTTGTTAGTTCAGATGATTCACCACCATAAATGGCTTCTCTTCGCTCCTGAATTGAAAGCACGGCTAATTCTGCGCAGATAAAGTTACCATGCTCTTTTCTTAGAGTGTCACCAACATTTTGTAGCGTGTCGTAACGCTGGTAACTATCTAAATGAATAGTACTTACCTTTCCAAAATCAGAAATAAGATCACTAATTCTAATGTGTTCAACATGATATCCATTTTGAGTTAGGCAATGTAGTAATTGGTCTTTTAGACTTTTTATTCCTGAGCCTATAGCACCACATAAACCGACAATTAACTCTTGTGATCTTCTACCTTTAATATCGTGGATGCTATCACTATTTGAAGTGAATTCTGTTTTTACAGGGATAATATTTTCTGCAGTATCTGCCATGAAAGTCTCCAGAGTTTTTATAAATAAAAAGGCTAAAAAATTAGCCTTTTAAATAGTGTTTGTATGCTTATTATTTCTTTGTTAAGTATTTCTACCAATTTAATTTGGTAGCAGCCTTTAGAACCTTATCCCTAGCTTTGGATAAAGCCTTATTATTTCTTCTGGTAACTAAGCATTCAACATTGTTATTGTTGTTATAAGGCATGCAGTTGGCTTCGGAACCGACTGATTCCTTTTCATTTTTTTCTTTTTCCACCACCTGCACTAAGCTTAACATGGTTTTTCCCTTAACGTTTGACACGTAAAAAACCGCGTGATTATACCTTTACGGCGTTTTTTTTCAATTCCTGTATATACCCTTTACACCACCTTGTTTCATTCAGCAAGGAAAGGCATTGATATTTTTTGATGGAGAGCACATATAGATATTTAAAATGGCGATTCGTCTATATGTAGTGCCTGCATTTTTTCTAAGAGGATTCTCAATACTGTAACATAAAGTGCAATATTATCTCAGAGCCGCCCAATCCATACATCACAGGCGTAGTCAGAGGGTTGCCACAACATGTATCGTGTCAATGCTCGAGATAGGATGATTGTATAAGTAGATAGTTCAGTGACGTGCTGATACCGCGAACAAAAAGTCGTTCAAACCTCTCGGCGCGCAATGCTATCCCCGCCTCGCCTGCCCGCTTCATGTACCGCTTTTCATGCAGTTGCATGAACGGCTCCAAACCGCGCCAGTACTGGGGCGGGAGGGGGTGAAAAATGCATTTTCTTGCATGCAAAATCATGCACCCTATGCATGCACGCTCAAAAAGAGAAGCCCGCCAGAGAAAAAGCCGCAAAACGGGAGGGGTGAAGTAATAAAAAACCCGCACCGGGAAGGGGGCGGGTCGGGAGGCATCAATGTACGTGGTGGTGGCTTCCGTAGCGGTTCAGCGTTCGCTGCTGTGGTGGCGGTGACACCGGCGCCATGAGCGGTTGTGGCGGCAATGGCTGGCGGATCACGTGCTCGATACTCTCTCGCGTCTTAAAGGTGCTGGAGCAGTCAATATTCTGGCACTGGTAATAAGCCTCTTTGGTCTGTTCCGTCAGATACCGGCTGGTACGGGTGTGTGCACCTCTGCGGCAGAAAGGACAGCGCATCATGGTTATTCCTCCCCTTCCGCTTTGGCTTGTTTGCGGGCAGCGATTTCCTTGCCGAGTTTGATCCGTGCGGCCGGACTGTTAATTAGCCTCTGGTCAAGGCCACTGAAATCCGGGCCGTACAACCCAATCGCCTCAAGAATAGGGTCACTCTCCGTGCTCAGGTGGAAATTAGCGGCACGTTCGACCAGTGCCTGCATGACTTCCTGCATCACGACACCGTGTGGATCTCGCGCACACAGGTTGTTGTTATGGAACTGCTGTTCATCGTGGCCGAGACGCGATTGGGCATGGAGTCGCAAAGCAACCGCGCGGATCAGGATTGAGGCTTGATCCAGCGCAACCTCCAGCGTCATTTCGGAGTAGGTGCGCAAAAGCGCGCGGTGCTTCTGGTCATAAGCACTGGCGGCGTTGCAGACCGCAACCATCGCCTCTTCCTTATCATCTTCCAGTTCGGCCAGCAGCCCGTCGTATTCATTCACCAGTTCACGTTTGATGATGCGTTGGGTATGCAGGTCTTGCATCTCCGGCGTCAGTTCGCCTTTTGCTTTGCGGAACCGCTTACGCCAGCCTTTGTCGTCCATGACGGCCTGCTCTTCCGCTGCGCGTTTCTTATCGTGTGTGGTCGCAATGACCTGACGGATGTCATTCAGTTCCGTTTTCTTTTTGTAAAAGCCGTTACGTGCGTCATCAAAGCCGGGTTGTTGCTGCAACAAGCGTTCAGACAGTGCGACAAGCGGGGTCTTGGTGGTCATCGAAAAAACTCCAGTTCGTTATGTTGTGTGAACAGTGTCCGATAACCGGCACAACCGCTCAATCAAACACGGTTGTCACTCCGGCTACACAACGTGGCCTTTTTTCAATGGGTTAGGTGACAATTTTGGGGAAGGAATGGCCCGCCAGAGAAGGGGCATTTCTGTGAATCGGCCTATGCCTTTATCGATTCTCGGGGGTAACAGGGGTTACACAGGTTACAGATATGATTTTAAAGGGAAAAATGTGTTACCCCGGCGAGAATGGTTGGGGTAACAACTGGTAACAGGATAAAACGACGCCGATATTGTTACCCCTGTTACCCCAAACCAAATAAAAAGGGTAACAGATTTTCTTTAGTGATTACAACGATGTAACCCCTGTTACCTCTGTTACCCCTTAATAATAAGACTCGCGTAAAGCCTTACCCTAAGACGTCACTGGTGAAGACATACAGCTTCTTGACGCCCATCTCTGGCGGGCGGGTGGCCGTTTGCATTTTGCCGTCCTTGGCCGGAACCAGAAAACCGGCTTCCGCACAAAGCCTTGCCACCTTCCGTGCATCGTAACCTTTACAGATTTCCTTCCAGCCGGACGGCATCACATAGAACGTCGTCACCGCCTCCAGCTGCCGGGCATGGTTGCCTTTCTCCACCTTGCGCCAGCCCACCATGTTGCCGGGGCGGTTCATCTCGTTATGCCAGTCGGCAAAGCGGCTGAACTGCCCAGCCGTGAAGAAGGTACGCACCTGCTCCAGCGCTGCAATGTCTTCCTGATTGGCGCTATGGCCCCGGTCGGCCAGCCATGCCCGCATGCAGGTCTGGGTTGCCCGCAGCGCTTCCCCCTCCGGCCAGCCGGTGATGCCGAGCCGTGTAGCCAGCTCCCCAGCCATGGCAACCAGCGCAAAGCGGTTGATGGCCCGTCCGACCTGATTACCGGCGTTATCCGGCATCAGCAGTTGGGTGTACTCCTTCATCAGCGCCTTGGCGCTGGCCGTCATGCCGTTCAGGTCGGCGGTGAGGGCTTTCAGCCAGGCGCGGAACGGCGTGCCGTACACCGTCGCGGTGGCAACTTCAAAATGTTCCGCCAGCGCCTTGCCGCTGTCGAACCCATGCAGGCTTTCAAATACGCCGTATTTGCCGGAGTCGCTCGGTATCTGGAGCATCCGCACTTCCATCCCGGCAAACGTGCGTTCGCCGGCGCGGGCAGCGTGCTCGGTAAGCGACAGTTCCCCGGTGGAGAAGAACAACAGCCGCCACTGCTTGCGGGTGCGTAACTCACCGTCGGTGCCCGCCCGCCCCTTGCCTTGGCCGTTCGCCAGCATATAGGCGATGTTTCCGGCCTCGCGGCCGTCCACCTCCCGGATTTCATCGAGCATCATCGCTGCGTCGTTACGACGGCTGGCGGTGCCTTCCAGCGCATTACCGGTGGAGCGCCATGTGTGCCAATAGTCCGGGCCACCGCACACCGAGGTGGCCGCCTTCATGGTGGTGGTCTTTCCGTCGGTGGATTCGCCTTTGAGGTGATACCCGCCGCCGTCCATTCCCACCAGTCGCAGCAGCGGCGCGGCAAATGCCAGACTGACCGCAAAGGCCACGCGGGAGTTGCCGACACAGTACCGGCCAATCTGCTCCTGCCAGTCGTCCAGCGTCCCGGCCACGCGAAAATCTTTGCCCTGCACGCTGGCGGTTTGCAGAATCACCGCTTCCGCACCGTCGCCAATCACCTCGTCCTGCAACACATAGACGTCGCCGTGCCAGCCGGTTTTGTTCACGCAGGTGACTTTGCGCTCCGGCTTGCACAGGGAGATGTACTCCATCAGCCGGGCGCGGGCCTCGCCGGTGGTGCTGATGTACGACAGGCCGTTAACCAGCAGGATACGGCGCAGCTCTTCGCCGCTGCCGCTCAGCATCTCCATCGGCATCGCCCATTTACGCGGCTGGCCGTAGGTGTCCTCCCATTCCAGCAAACGGCCGAAGTTGCCGCCGTCGGCGTCGCAGGTGATGGCCGTCACCCGTAACGGGTTGCTGATTTTGATGTTGCGGATTTCGGTGTCGCCGTCCGACTTCTGTACCTGCTTGTCGAACCACAGGTATTCCTGCGTCAGCCGGAAGCCCTGCGGCAGTTTCACCGCCGACTTACCCAGTTGCACCAACTCTTCGTTAAATGCCTCTTTGGCGCGTGCCGGGCCGTTCTCCTGCATAAAGTCGTTCCAGTCCGCCTTATGGCGGGTCGGCGGCAGCGTCACGCAGCCGTTGACGGCCTTGGCGGCTTTCTCCGCCCAGACCTTGCCGGTGTTCTCTTTGCCGTCGTAGAAGTCATTGTCTGCGGCAATGACGATACGGGCCTGCGGCCAGCGGGCGTGCACCGCCTGCGCCACGTTCGGCAGATTACTGGCCGAGATGGCAGCCATCACCCAGCCTGCGGCGAGCTGGGCGGCCGTCAGTGCGGTGGCGTAGCCTTCGGTGATAATCACCTGCGTCGGTGGCTCGTCGCTCTGTAGAGACGCGCTGAGGGCGATAAATGCCCCCTTTTGCACCGTCCCCGGCAACAGCCGCTTATCACCCAGCGGAGAAATCAACTGCGCCCCCGTCACGGCGCCGTTTATGTCCGTCAGCGCCAGCAGCAGTGACCCCGGCGGAAAGTCCACGCCGCCGCTCTTGCGGGCCGTGGTGGTCAGCGGCTGCGGCAGGCTGGCAAACCCCTTGCCGGTAAGATACTCGCTTTGCCCCTCCGTGCAGGCGGCCAGCCACTGCGCTACCGTGTCGGCCACCGCCGGTGCCGGTTTGACGGCTTCTCTTCTGGCGGGCTTGGGCGGCTGTTGCTGCACCTGACTCAGTTGCAGCACGTCGGCCACTTCGTTGACTGCCTGACCGAGGCTGAGGCCGTTGACCTTCGCCACCAAGTCCAGTCCGTCGCCGTGTGTGCAGTGTGTGCAAATCCAGCGGCCGTCGCCGTTCTTGTCGTCCATGCGAAACGGCTTGGTGCCGCCGCACGACGGGCAGGGGCCGTGCTGACCGTGAGGGGGTACCGTGACCCCCAGCAGCGGAAAAATAACGTCCCAGCGGCCGCGGGCGGCCTGTTTGGTCTGTTCTAACTTGGTCATTGCGCCCCCTTAATGCAGCGTCGGTGCCGGATGGCCGGATGTGACCGCCACGCCGCACAGCTCCGCCATGATGTTGCAGCCCTGCGCCGTGAGCTGCGGTGCTGCCAGCAGAATGTCCGGGGCCACCATGTCACCCAGCAACGAGCAGGCAATCGCCATGCCTTCGTCAACGCCGTGCAGCTTCACAAACAGCGCTTCGATGTCGCTGGCAATCAGCATCTGCAGGCTGTCCAGCGTGTGGGGAAGCGTCATGCCCTGCGCCGCACAGGCGGCGAGATAGGCTTCGGCCACTGCGCGACGAAACAGCGCGGTGCGCACTTCCAGTGGAATGCAGGAGGCAGAACCGTTATCCAGCGTCATGCGACCACCTCGCCGTTAATTGCGGCGCACTGCGCCTGAACGAAGGCCAAATCCTCCGACAGGTAAGCCACCATCGCGGCCATTTCCTGCGTGGTGATGCCAGTCGGGAACGGTGTAGAGGCGGCCTGCCCGGCGAACAACATATCCAGCAGCGAACACGCCTGCTTGGCGCGATTAAGTTTTTCAAAGGCGTCTTCGGTCATGCCGTAAGACAGGTAGCGGCAGGATGGCGGCAACAGCGTGCCCTGAGCTGATGTTTGCCCATGTGATGAAGTCATGATTTTTGTCCGTCAGAATCGAAAATGAAGCGTGATAAACCGCGTTACAGGAAGCGGGAATAATGGGTGTCGTCGTGCTCCGGCGTCGGCCGTCGCGTCTCCCACTGGCGGCTGTAGACCACCTTTACAGACGGGTGCAGCCGGAGCGGCGACTGACCGGCGGCAGGCCGGGGAGCAAGGTTGCGCGGCGCATCGGCGATTTTGCGGTACACCTCACTGAACCACGGCAGCGGCATGGCGGTCATGTTGCCGGACAGGTCATACTCAAACACCACTTCATAGGCGAACTCCGGGTTGTTACGGGCCGTTGCCTCATCGGCGCGATACAGGCTCAGGATACGCACCGTTCTGCCTTGCTGATGGCGATAGCGCTCGCCGCGCTGGGGAAACTCACGCATGGCAGCCTCCCTGTGGCAGGCGACCGGCAAACAGGAGTACGTAGTCACCGGCCAACTGGCGGCGGGCGCTGCGTTCGTCACCGGCGGTAATGCGCAACATCACCGGGCGGATTTTGCGCTGGGTGCGGTTGATTGCGGCAAAGATGTAGGTACACTTTGATGTAGCCATAGCGTTGCTCTCAATTTACGTGAATGGTGAGGCTCTGGCAGTGTTGGCGCACTGTTCAGAGCCGCTTTTTTTTCAGGGGTTACCGTGATAAGGTGGCCACCTAACGATGTAGGCATTAATTCAATAGGTGGCCACTTGTCAACAGTGACAACTCGAGATCGCAGTCCAAAAGGGGGCGGGCAATCTCCACAGTTTAAAATGCGTATAACTCCTGAGTTGAAAGAACAACTCGAGGTAGAAGCCGCTAAGGACAACGTAAGCTTGGCTAACTGGATGAAAGAGCTAGCTAGGCAAGAGCTGATCCGTAGAGGTGTCGTCCCCAAAGGTTGATTCTTTGTTTGATGCGGCGTTTTGGCCGCATCAGGCAAGATCGTTTTGAGCATTGATCCACTCCCTGATTTCTTCTGCTTTCCATGCAGTAATCTTCGCTGAAATTTTTACTGGTTTTGGAAATGTTCCTGCTGAAACCCTTCTCCAAAGTGTTGCGTGTGAAAAAGGCAGACAAGGCATAAGCGTTCTTTGTCTAACAAAACCCGTCTGCGGTATAAAACCGTAATTATTACAATTAGTTGTTTGCATGCTGATACCTGTGATGCCATGAGATGATGCGAGATTAAAACTCGCAGCGTTGTAGTTCCAGCGAAAATGGGATTACATAAAGTCAATGATAATTCCAATAAAACAAAATCAATTCCAACAAGTTTGCGGGAAATCTAATAATCATTAATTATTTGATTTTTATTGGTTTTTATTTTTTAAGATAATCATTGGGGGCTGCTGGGATACGCTGGGATACGCTGGGATACCCATGGATTGTCATGAGTTGGTTTTTATGGGCAAAAAACACCCACAGATATGCTTTGTGGGTGTTAATGCATTGATTTCAATCGTAAATTGTCTTTATGGCGGCTGATATTTTACTTCGGATTGAAGAAGCTCTTAATCCATCGCTGGAAATTCCATTTTGTTCGACAAAGTCATCAATTAAGTCTTTAACATGCTCAACACATACGGTGTTGTCTTTTTTTAGCCATTTTGATGGATTGGATTTATTTTTCTCCTGCGCCAGTAAGCTTACGGTTATACCAATGATTTTATTGAGGCTAACAACTTCCTCTTCTTTTTTGTAAAGCCCTCTATTGTTTGCGACTAATTGTTTTCCTAGTGATTCAGCCTCGCCACCAATGAATTGAAGAAGTGGCCTTGTTTTGGAGTGCATTGCTAAGTTAGTAATGGCAACTTTACATCTATCAATAATTGCACTTGGTGTTGTTACATCATCCCGACAGTTAAATCCGACTGAGAATATAATATCTGATTTTACTTTCTCATCCATATCTATTGGGTGTGGGTGCGGTTTGTATTCACCATAGTTTGTGACCCTAGGTATTTTCTCGTTTTTAAAAATCTCTTCTAATGTTCTTTTTATTCTCACTCTAATGTGGGTTATTATTTCAAGGTGTTCATCATTTATGTCTTTTCTTCTTGCGTATGGTGATACTCCGACCAAGCATTTAGAGAGCTCATCGATAGTAATAGACGGTAAGGTTGCGAATCTTTCGAATTCTGTCATCCGCTGAAAACTTTTCATTTAATCAGAGTCCATATCTAACTTAATTAATTTATCTTGCCATAATAGTAATGCTTTTTTGCGCTCATCAAAGTACTGATGCCTATTATAAATACCTTCAACACCTTTGATTCTGTGATTAAGACAGCGCTCTGCAACTATAGGGTCAACGCCAAGCGAGGCGAGATGTGTTCTGGCTGTACGTCGAAAATCATGAATAGTGAAATTATCAATGCCATGTAAGTGAGGTCGTAGCTTTGCAAGAGCAACTGGTAGGGTGCTTTCTACAATATGGGGGATCATACGATTTTGCATTTTCCTTGCGGGAAGAACCCATTCACTGTTGCATGACATAATCTTGAGTTCATTTAGCCATAATATGGCATTCTCGGGGAGAGGAATATCAATATCATCACCATTTTTTGTACCGGTTAGGTGCCAAATGGCATTATTTAAGTCTATGTTTTCCCATCGAGCTGAGCATAGCTCCATTTTCCTACAACAAAGGAGTAAAAGTAGTTTAAACGTGAGCTCATTTTGTCGGCCGAATCCTTTGGCTTTTTTCATTGCCGAGAATAATTGGGATAGTTCGTCATCAGTAAGAAATCTTTCCCGCGATTTCTCTTGCCCACCTGCATCCGCAAGTTCGAATGCAGCGGCAGGGTTTACCTCCAGAATATGTCTTTTAATCCCGTAATTGAAAATTCTTTTAGTCCAACGTAAGACATCGTTGGCTACGGTTGGGGCGCCACGTGAAACGATATTTTGTAGCATTTCATCTATATGCCGTGGTTTAACTTCGTCGGCTTTGAGATTACCAATATGCGGATTGATATCCTTATCGATACGACGACGGAGAATATCAGGATGTTTCCAGCGACCAAGGATTTGGCGTTCAAAATACTCAGTTGCTAGATCTGATACCTTGCGTGCATTTTTGTCAGCCTCGATCTTTGCAATGGCGGAAGCCTTACGCTCTTTTTTCTCACCAGCCACGTCATACCCTAGAGCTACTCTTGCGGAAAGCATCCTGACTGTTTCACGCGCTTTAGCAAGGGAAAGCTCCCCATAGGACCCGATCCACATAGCTCGGGCTTTACCTGCCAAACTGTAGCGGAAGCGCCATTTTGGTGTTGCGAAGCTATCGCGGTAGCAAAGATAGAGACCATTACCATCGGCCCTGCCTTCGAAGCGTTCCCCCGCCTTTACCCAAGCTTTTATCTGTATATCCGTAAGTTTGCCCACGCTCAATAACTACCTTGTACCAAAAGTGTATGTACCATTTTCATGGTTGGTACAGTCTATGGTACATCAAAATGGTGAGATTTGAGTAGGTGAAGTGGGACTGGGTGAGATTAAAAAAGCCCGTAAGTTACGGGCTTTTATGAATATTTTATATAGCATGATACATGCTGATAAATTACTCGATGTTCTGGATCTGCTCGCGCATCTGCTCGATCAGCACCTTCAGCTCGATGGCGGAGGCGGTGACGTCGGCATTGATCGACTTGGAGGCCAGGGTGTTCGATTCGCGGTTGAACTCCTGCATCATAAAGTCGAGGCGGCGGCCGACGGCTTCTTTCTTCTTCAGGATGTTGTGCGTCTCTTTCACGTGCGCTTCCAGACGGTCCAGCTCTTCGGCGACGTCGATGCGCTGCGCCATCAGCACCAGCTCCTGCTCCAGGCGGGTGTTTTCCAGCTGCACCTGCGCCTCTTCCAGCTTGCTGACCAGGCGCTCGCGCTGCCATTGCAGGATGTTCGGCATCTGGGCGCGCACTTTGACCACTTCGGCGCTGACGCCGTCGAGGCGCTGTTCGATCAGCGTTTTCAGCGCGGCGCCTTCGCTTTCGCGTGCGACGATAAAGTCATCCAGCGCGCCGTCCAGCGCCTGCATCAGCTCGGCGCTGATGGCGTCCAGATCCTGCTCCTGCGCGGACATCACACCCGGCCAGCGCAGCACGTCGATCGGGTTGATTTCCCCTTCGTCGCTCTGCATTTTCACCCAGTTGGCGGCTTCGACCAGCTGTTTGGCCAGCTTTTCGTTCAGGATCAGCGAGCTTTGCGCGCTTGGGTCCAGTTCGAAACGCAGGTTGCATTCGACTTTGCCGCGGGTCAGGCGGCCACGGATACGTTCACGGATCACCGGCTCCAGGCTGCGGAATTGTTCCGGCAGGCGGATGTAGGTTTCTAAGTAGCGCTGGTTAACGGAACGCAGCTCCCAGGCTGCGCTGCCCCATTCACCCTTGATTTCACGCCGGGCGTAGGCGGTCATGCTGCGGATCATTGATGCGTACCCGTAATAGGAAAAGATGGGGCGATTATAGCGTCGCGGCTGCGGGCAGGATAGGCATTACGTCACGAAGCCCGTATAATGCGCAGCCAATAGTTGATTTGAAGCCGGAGAGAGCCCATGCGTCCTGCAGGCAGAGCACCACAGCAAGTTCGCCCACTGACACTGACCCGTCACTATACCAAACACGCTGAAGGTTCAGTGCTGGTTGAGTTTGGCGATACCAAAGTCTTGTGCACCGCCACGGTAGAAGAGGGCGTTCCGCGCTTCCTGAAAGGCCAGGGGCAAGGTTGGATCACCGCCGAGTACGGTATGCTGCCGCGCTCCACCCACAGCCGCAATGCCCGTGAAGCCGCCAAAGGCAAGCAGGGCGGCCGCACGCTGGAAATCCAGCGTCTGATCGCCCGCTCGCTGCGCGCCGCGGTGGATCTGAAAAAGCTCGGTGAATTCACCATCACCCTCGACTGCGACGTGCTGCAGGCCGACGGCGGTACCCGCACCGCCTCCATCTCCGGCGCCTGCGTGGCGCTGGCCGACGCGCTGAACACGTTGGTGGCCAACGGCAAGCTGAAAGCCAACCCGATGAAGGGTATGGTGGCGGCGGTTTCCGTCGGCATCGTCAATGGCGAAGCGCTGTGCGATCTGGAGTATGTGGAAGATTCCGCCGCGGAAACCGATATGAACGTGGTGATGATGGAAGACGGCCGCATGATTGAAGTGCAAGGCACCGCCGAAGGCGAGCCGTTCAGCCACGATGAGCTGTTGGCGCTATTGGCGCTGGCCCGAGGGGGAATCGAAACCATCTTCCAGGCGCAGAAAGCGGCGCTGGCGGATTGATTTTTTAAGGCGACTGAGAAGTCGCCTTTTTTATGCCCGACGATCGGGCGGTAGTAATGACAAGACCCAAACAGATTCAGACGAGGAGAAGCAGTAATGAAAGCCTATCAGCGCCAGTTTATCGAGTTCGCGCTTAACAAGCAGGTATTGAAGTTCGGCGAGTTCACCCTGAAATCCGGCCGCACCAGCCCGTATTTCTTCAACGCCGGCCTGTTTAATACCGGGCGCGATCTTGCGCTGTTGGGGCGTTTCTACGCCGAAGCCCTGATGGATTCCGGCATCGATTTCGACCTGCTGTTTGGCCCGGCCTATAAAGGCATTCCTATCGCCACCACCACGGCGGTGGCGCTGGCGGAACACCATGAGCGCGACGTGCCTTACTGCTTTAACCGCAAGGAAGCCAAAACCCATGGCGAAGGTGGTTCGCTGGTGGGCAGCCCGCTGCAGGGGCGCGTGATGCTGGTGGACGATGTGATCACCGCCGGCACCGCGATCCGCGAGTCGATGGAAATCATCGGCGCCAGCGGCGCTTCGCTGGCGGGTGTGCTGATCTCCCTCGACCGTCAGGAACGCGGCCGCGCGGATATCTCCGCCATTCAGGAAGTGGAACGCGACTATCACTGCAAGGTGATTTCGATCGTGACGCTGAAAGACCTGATTGCCTACCTGGAAGAGAAACCGGAGATGGCGGACCACCTGGCGGCGGTGCGCACTTACCGCGAGCAGTATGGCGTCTAAATAACAACGCCGGGCATGCCCGGCGTTTTCGTTATCAATCCTAAACCACCTCCTATGGAGGTGGTGATCGTTCATGTGGGGCTATGCCCGAAGGATGCTCATGCTAAATACTGCCTCGGTTTGTTACCAGCAAATCAAGGAGTAAGTAGCATGAGCAGATATGAATCCGCTTCCCACGTATTCTATCGATGTCAGTATCATCTCGTATGGACACCGAAGTACAGATACAAAATCCTCAAGGGTAATCTCGGTAAAGAGCTTTACCGCAGCATTTACATCTACTGCAATATGAAAAAATGCAGAGTAGTCGAACTAAATGTTCAGATAGATCATATACATCTGGTAGTTAGAACCCCACCGAGTTTAAGTGTTTCCGAGCTAATGGGATTTGTGAAAGGGCGGACAGCCATCAGGCTGTTCGCTAAGTTTCCTTATCTAAGAAAGCACAAGCTTTGGGGTAATCACTTTTGGCAAAGGGGATATTTTGTGGACTCGGTAGGGGCAAACGAAGAGATAATTCGACGATATGTACGGTACCAGGACAAGGTAGCGAAAGAGGAAGAAGAAAGACAAATGCAGCTAGGGCTAGAAAAGTAGTGTTTAAGCCCCCTTTTAGGGGGCTGTGTCAAAGCCACCTGCTAAGCAGGTGGATTTTTTACTATTGCAGCTGTGCCGCTAATAGCGGCCAGCGGGCGTCGAATTCCTGCGTGGGGCGATAGCGGAATTCCGAACGCACATAGCGCGACAACATGCCTTCGCAGAAGGCCAGCAGCTGGCTGGCCAGCAGCGTTTCATCGACGATAAAGCCTTTGCCTTCGCGCAATTTGCGCTCTTTCAGCACCTGGCGCAGCTGCGCCTCGATGCGCTCGAACAGCTGGTTGATGCGGCCCTGCAGGCGATCCTGTTCAAACATCAGCGCGTGGCCGGTCATGATGCGCGTCAGCCCTGGGTTGCGTTCCGCAAAGCCCAGAATCAGCAGCAAAATCAGGCGCAGACGATTAAACGTCTCTTTCTCGTCCTGCAAGATCAGGTTGATGCGGGTGATCAGGCTGTCTTCAATAAACTCGATCAGACTGTCGAACATCCGTGTCTTGCTGGGGAAATGCCGGTACAGCGCAGCTTCAGAAACACCCACGTTCGCGGCGAGCTTGGCGGTGGTGATGCGTTGGCTGCCGTCGCTGGACTCCAGCATCTGGGCTAACGCCTGCAATATTTCCTCGCGCCGATTCCTTTTCGTCTTTTCTTTTTCTGCCATGTCTGATTAGACCCTTGCTAAAACTTAACTGACGGAAACCCGCGCACCGGCCGCTGCAGAGCAGGCTCTGTGCGGCTTATGTGATAGCTTTTTTGCGATGCTGGGGTCAGCGGCCTTAACGGCCTTTTTCCGCGCTGCCTGGTGTGCGCTGCAATTGTCGCGGTAAAACCTTGCCGCAGAGACATCCTTCTCCCCGGAAAGGCAAGGTTCAGGCGACGTTTCCCTGCCGGCCATCGTACATTGGGTAGCGCTTAGTGGCGCCCCGAGTGGCCGAAGCCGCCTTCGCCGCGTTCGCTGCTGTCGAACTCTTCCACCAGGTTGAATTCGGCCTGCACCACCGGCACGAAGACCATCTGCGCGATGCGTTCGCCCGGCTCGATGGTGAAGTGCTTCTGGCCGCGGTTCCACACGGACACCATCAGCTGGCCCTGGTAATCGGAGTCGATCAGGCCGACCAGGTTGCCCAGCACGACGCCGTGCTTATGGCCCAGGCCCGAGCGCGGCAGGATCACTGCCGCCAGGCTAGCGTCGGCGATGTGGATCGCGAGGCCGGTAGGCAGCAGCGTGGTTTCACCCGGCGCCAGCTCCACCGCGCTGTCCAGGCAGGCGCGCAGGTCGAGACCGGCAGAGCCCGGAGTAGCGTAGGTCGGTAGCGGGAAATCCTGACCGATGCGTGGGTCGAGGATCTTAACGTCGATTTTTTTCATCATAACGGCTGACTATCTCGTCTATTAAACGTTGGCCAAGGAGTGCCTTGTCGCTCAGCGCCAGGCGTTTCTCTCCATCCTGCCAAAAAAGGTGCAGGGCATTGGTGTCGCTGTTGAACCCGTGCTCTGCAAGCGATACATCGTTAGCGCAAATTAAATCCAGCTTCTTACGCGCCAGTTTTTGCCGCGCGTATTCTTCCACATTCTGGGTTTCGGCGGCAAACCCCACGACAAAGGGTCGATTTTTGGTCATCGCCGCCACGCCGGCGACGATATCGGGGTTTTTTACCATCTTGAGGACGATTTCATCACCCTGTTTTTTTATTTTTTCATCGGCGATCCGCTCGGGGCGATAGTCGGCCACGGCGGCGCAGGAGATGAAAATCTGCTGCTGCGCGGCGCGTTGTTGCACCGCCTGCTCCATCTCCAGTGCGCTGGTAACGTCGACTCGGGTGACTGATGGCGGCGTCGGCAAATTGACCGGCCCGGCGATCAGCGTCACCTGCGCGCCGCGAGCGGCGGCGGCGCGCGCAATGGCGAACCCCATTTTGCCTGAGCTGTGATTGCTGATGAAACGCACCGGATCCAGCGCTTCACGCGTCGGGCCGGCGGTGATCATAACCTGCAAATGTTGCAGATCCTGCGTGACAGAGAAATGGCCGTTCGCCAGTTCGACGATGTCCAGCGGATCCAGCATGCGGCCCGGGCCGACGTCGCCGCAGGCCTGGCTGCCGCTGTCCGGCCCCCAGAGCAGCATGCCGCGTGCCTGCAGCGTTTGCAGGTTGGCCTGCGTGGCGGCGGCGCGATACATCTGCTGGTTCATGGCGGGCGCGGCGGCGATAGGTGCGTCGGTCGCCAGGCAGACGGTGGTCAGCAGATCGTTGGCCATGCCGGCGGCGACGCGCGCCAGCAGATCGGCGGTCGCCGGCGCCAGAATCACCAGGTCCGCCCATTTGCCGAGTTCGATGTGGCCCATGGCGGCTTCGGCGGCGGGATCCAACAGATCGTCGGACACCGGATAGCCGGAAACGGCCTGCAGCGTCAGCGGCGTAATGAACGCCTTGGCGGCGTGGGTCATCACCACGCGCACTTCTGCGCCTCTGTCGCGCAGGCGGCGCACCAGCTCTGGGCATTTGTAGGCGGCGATGCCGCCGCTGATGCCAAGCACAATATGTTTGCCGGAAAGTCCCGTCATCATCATTGTCCGATTGAAAGCCGAAAGATGCGCCATTTTAGCATATCCGCCGTTCAGGTGAGCGATTCCGCAATGGCTGCAAGGCGTTACATTGTGCTTTGCGAAACACTTCGCAATGTTATCAAACACCTGTCGAACGCGCCGGGTGGCACATGGCATGCTGTAGCCCTTTCAGGGAGGAACACGATGAGCAACCCGATTGTGGCGTGCTGGCCGGGCGCGTTGGCACCGCGTGAAAAGCTGCTGATGCAAGGAGCGGCGTCGCTGTCCGACGCAGAGCTGTTGGCCATTTTCTTGCGCACCGGATTGCCCGGCGTGCATGTGATGCAGTTGGCGGAACAACTGCTGCGCCGATTCGGCTCGCTTTATCATCTGATGTCGGCCGATCATCAGGCTTTTTGTAGCCAAAAAGGCCTGGGCGACGCCAGCTATACCCAACTGCAGGCGATTGCCGAGCTGGCGCTGCGCTTCTTTTCCAGCCACTTGTCGCAGGAAAATGCCATGCTCAACCCGCGCGTCACCCAGCATTACCTGCAAAGTCTGCTGGCGCATCGCGAGCGAGAGGTCTTTTTGGTATTGTTTTTAGACAATCAGCACCGGGTTATTCGCCATCAGGAGATGTTTGCTGGTACCATCAGCAGCGTCGTCGTCTACCCGAGAGAAATTGTGCGTGAAGCGCTGAAGGCTAATGCAGCCGCGCTGATTCTCGCGCATAATCACCCCTCGGGTAAGGCTGAACCCAGTCACGCCGACCGTTTGATAACCGAGCAAGTGGTGAAAGCCTGCCAGTTATTGGAGATCCGAGTGCTTGATCATTTGGTGATCGGTCGGGGTGAATGCGTCTCTTTTGCCGAGCGCGGATGGCTTTAAGCGATTTTTTCGCGATCCTTGTGGGATCTTTAGCTGTTCGGGACTTGAGCACTTACGCTTCAGAGCGTATACTACGCCACCTTTGAGAATCTTGGGTTTGGCGCAAGAGCCTATCTCAGCAGGTTTCTGACCTGATGTGTGGTTTCTACCTGATGACGAGAGTCTCCTCAGTATGAAGTTTGCTGAGATGGGCTCTAAAAGCCTGACGAGGCGGCCATACCCTATACGAAGCTCGAGCTGATTTGATTTTTGGAGAATAGACATGTCCCGAGTCTGCCAAGTTACTGGCAAGCGCCCGGTGAGCGGTAACAACCGTTCCCACGCAATGAACGCGACCAAACGCCGTTTTCTGCCTAACCTGCACTCACACCGTTTTTGGGTTGAGGCTGAGAAGCGCTTTGTAACTCTGCGTGTATCTGCTAAAGGTATGCGTGTTATCGATAAGAAGGGTATTGAGACGGTTCTGGCCGATCTGCGTGCCCGTGGTGAGAAGTATTAAGGAACTGAATCATGGCTAAAGGTGTTCGCGAGAAGATCAAGCTGGTTTCTTCTGCTGGTACTGGTCACTTCTATACCACCACGAAGAACAAGCGTACTAAGCCGGAAAAATTGGAACTGAAGAAATTCGATCCAGTTGTCCGTCAGCACGTAGTATACAAAGAAGCTAAAATTAAATAATTTTAGTGGATTAATGAAAAACCCGGCCTTGGCCGGGTTTTTTGTTTTATAAAGGGTAGAAAACGTCGGAGGGGAAGCCAGATGCCTGAATTACCGGAAGTTGAGACGAGCAGACGCGGTATAGAGCCTTATCTTGTCGGCCACAGCATTCAGTATGCGGTGGTACGCAACGCGCGCCTGCGCTGGCCGGTTTCCGAGCAGATCCTGACGCTGAGCGATCAGCCGGTACTCAGCGTGCAGCGTCGGGCCAAATACCTGCTGATCGAACTGCAGCGCGGTTGGATTATCGTGCATCTGGGCATGTCGGGCAGCCTGCGCATGCTGCGTGAGGAAAACGAAGACGAAGCCGGCAAACATGACCACGTTGATCTGGTGATCAATAACGGCATGATCCTGCGCTATACCGATCCGCGCCGTTTCGGCGCCTGGCTGTGGTGCGAAGATTTGGCGACCAGCAGCGTGTTGGCTCACCTGGGGCCGGAGCCGCTGAGCGAAGCGTTCAATGGCGACTACCTGTATGAAAAATTACGCAATAAGCGCACGTTGATCAAACCGTGGCTGATGGATAACAAGCTGGTGGTCGGGGTCGGTAACATTTACGCCAGCGAATCGCTGTTCAGCGCCGGGATCCTGCCCGATCGTCCGGCGGGATCCTTGAGCAAAGCCGAAGCGGCCTTGTTGGCGCAGACCATCAAGGCGGTGTTGCAACGTTCCATCGAGCAGGGCGGCACGACATTGCGCGACTTTTTGCAGTCGGACGGCAAACCGGGGTATTTCGCGCAGGAGCTGCAGGTTTACGGGCGGGCGGGAGAACCGTGCCGCGCATGCGGCACGCCGATTGAATCCGCCAAACATGGGCAGCGCAGCACCTTCTTTTGCCGCCGCTGCCAGCGCTGAGCATCACTCGGCGGCGAGCTTGGCCATCAGCGCCTGGGTGACCACATCGGGCAGGAAAGGCGCGATATCGCCGCCGTGGCGGGCGACCTCCTTCACCAGTGAGGAGGAGATGAACGACCACTCTTCGGAAGGCATCAGAAATACGCTTTCCAGTGTCGGCATCAAGTGACGGTTCATGTTCGCCAACTGCAATTCGTATTCAAAGTCAGACACTGCACGCAGCCCGCGCACCAGGATATTGGCGTTCTGGTGGGCGGCGAAGTGCGCCATCAGCTCACTGAAGCCCAGCACTTCCACATTGTCCAGATGCGAGGTGACCTGCGTCGCCAACGCCACGCGTTCATCCAGGCTGAACAGCGGTTTTTTGCTCGGGCTGGCGGCGATGGCCAGAATCACGTGATCGAACATCAGTGACGCGCGCGTCACTAAATCCAGGTGGCCGTTGGTCATGGGATCGAAGGTCCCGGGATAGATGGCTTTGCTGGTCATGATTCACTTCTCTGAGTAGTTGCGGCCGAATGCCCATAATGCGGCATATTTATTGAAGGTATATTGCGCGTTGACCACCGCTAACAGCAACCCCTGTTTACCGTCCAGGAAGCCGGCGCGCAGCAGCCAGGTTTTGACGAAGGCGCCGAGCGTGTGGGTCAGGATGGACAGGTAGCCGCAGCGCTTGCCGGCCCGGTGGCGCTGCACGGCCCACTCTTCGGCGTAGCGCAGCTGTTTACGCTGGAAGGCGAAGAAATCGCGGCAGGTCAGGTGCAGCATATCGCCGCTGAGGGGGATGACTTTAGCGTCGCCGATGTTCAGCGATTCGTGCACCAGATCGTCGTTATAGCGATAGCGTTGGTTGGCGTACAGGCGGTTGACGCGGTCGGGATACCAGCCGCTGTGGCGCATGAAACGGCCAAGGAACAGGTTGCGCCGCGCGCAGCTGTAGACGGCGCCGTCGTCCGGCGCGTTCAACACCTGTTCGATAGATTGCCGCAGCTCGGGCGTGACGCGTTCGTCGGCGTCGATCATCAAAACGTAGTCATGGCTGGCGTAGCTTTGCGCCAGCTGACGCTGCTTGCCAAACCCTTGCCAGTCGGTGTGCGTGAAGACTTTGGCGCCCAGGCTTTCGGCGACGGCGACGCTGTCGTCTTCGCTGCCGGAGTCCAGCACAATGATTTCATCGGCCCACTCGACCGAGCGCAGACAGTCCGGCAACAGCCCGGCTTCGTTTTTGGCGATCATCACCACCGACAGGCTTTTGCGGCTGCTCATTCAGTGACTCCGGGGCGGCAGGTGCGGTTCCAGCAGCTGCAGCAGGCGCTGCAACGCTCCCTGATTCTGATACAACACTTCCACCGCATGACGACCATAGTAGCGGCGGTAGTCTTCGTCGGTCAGCAGGGTTTCCACTTCCTTCACCAGCGAATCGACATCGGTTACGGTGATCAGGCCTTCGGCCTGCGAAAGCTTGGCGCAAATGTCTTTAAAGTTGAAGGTGTGCGGGCCCATCAGCACTGGGATGGCGTGCGCGGCGGCTTCCAGCGGGTTGTGCCCGCCACGTTCCACCAGGCTGCCGCCGACAAAGGCCAGATCGGCGATGCCGTACAGCAGCATCAGCTCGCCCATGGTATCGCCGATCACCACCTGAGTGCTGCCGGATGGGATTTCGCCGCTGCTGCGCAGGGTGTAGCTGAAGCCGGCTTTCTGCACCAGCTCTTTGGCGGTCGGGAAGCGTTCCGGGTGACGCGGCACCAGGATCAGCAGCAGGTCGGGGTGTTTTTCCAGCAGTTTGCGATGCGCTTCCAGCAGGATGGTTTCTTCACCCTCATGGGTGCTGGTGGCGATCCACACCGGGCGGCGCGGCGCCCATTGGCGGCGCAGCGTAACGGCGCGGGCGGCCAGCTCCGGGGTGACGGAGATATCGAATTTCAGGCTGCCGGTGACGGCCAACTGAGAGCGTTTCAGGCCCAGTTCGATAAACCGATCGCCGTCTTCCTGGTTCTGTGCGGCGATCAGCGTAATGCGGCGCAGCATATCGCGCATGAACCCGCCAATTTTCTTATAGCCAGCGGCGGAGCGTGCCGACAGACGCGCATTGGCGATCACCAGGGGGATCTGCCGCTGATGCAGCGCGTTGATCAGGTTAGGCCATAGCTCGGTTTCCATAATGATCACCAGCTTGGGATTCACCTGGTCGAGGAAGCGGTTCATGGAACCGGGCAGATCGTAGGGCAGATAGACATGATGCACGTCTTTGCCGAAAGCGGACTGGACGCGTTCTGAACCTGTTGGGGTCATTGTGGTCACAGTTATCGGCAAAGCGGGGTAACGGTGGCGTAGTGCCCGCACCAGCGGGATGGCCGCCAGCGTTTCGCCGACGGAGACGGAATGCAGCATGATGCCGCCTGGCACGACTTTCCCGGCGCAGAAGCCATAGCGTTCCGCCCAGCGTTTACGGTAGGCTGGAGCTTTGCGGCTGCGCAGCAGTAAGCGGAGCCAGATCAGGGGTTGGATGAGGTAGAGTAGTACCTGATATAAACGCAGCAACATTCTATCAATTTCATTTATATGGGTTATTCGGAATAGTACCATAACTGGAAGGGAAAGGCGCTAATTTGGTAACCTTGGGTGTCAGTTTCAGACAACCGGCGAGCGATTTCGCCGATAGGCTCGGAATGAAGAATATTTTAATTATTCGCCGCGATAACATCGGCGATCTTGTTTGCACCACACCTCTGATCGAAGGGGTGAAAATTGCCTATCCAGACGCTAAAGTTTATCTGCTGATCAATAAAGTCAGCCAGGACGTTGTTAAAAACAACCCTCATCTCGAGAAAGTTTTTGTCTATAAAAAGGCCAAGCATAAGGCGAAAAATGAAACGACGTTGGGCGTTTATTTCGAACGTCTGATGATCTTCCTGAAGCTGCGCAAAATAAAGTTCGATGCGGTCATTCTGGCCAACCCGGTACCTTGCAAATACAGCCTGCGTTTAGCGAAAATGGCCGGCGCAACCCATATTATCGGCGCCGATTTGGGCACGAAAGATATTGATCGCCCGTTTCGCAAGGACGATTTCCGCGGCCAACATCAGGTCGAACACACTTATAGCTACTTATCGGCGATAACCGATCAATCCATTCCAATCCCTCCGGTGCGGGTGTTTCTGACGCCGGAAGAGCGGCAGCTGGCGGCGCAGCGGCTGCAGGAACGTCTGCCGCCGGTCGAACGAGTCTGCGCCGTGCATATCAGCAGCCGCAGCCCGAAAAGGCGCTGGCCGGTTGAGCGCTATGCCGAAATCATCAACCGTCAGACTGCCGATCCCCACACCGGCGTGCTGATTTTCTGGTCGCCGCAGGGCACGCTGGCACCGGACGACATCGGTGACCAGCAGCGCGCAGAACAGCTGTTGGCGCTGTGCCAAAACGAACGCGTCGCGCTTTATCCGACGGCCTCGGTGCGTGAGCTGTTGGGCGGGTTTGATTTATGCGATCGGGTGCTGTGCAGCGACGGCGGGCAGATGCATCTTGCCGCTGCGTTGAATAAGGATATGGTGGTGTTCTTTGGCGATACCGATAAAGCGTCCTGGCATCCATGGACCGGTCGTCATCATATTTTGCAAAGTGAGTCTGGGCACTGTGAAGATGTTTCTGTCGATGAAGTTTGGCAGAAAATGCAGGCGCTCAACTAGCGAAGAAAATAAGGCAGGCGTCTCCTGCCTTATTTATTTCTTTATTATTTTTTTTTCAGTTCCAGATATTGGCGGCAAATAGGTTCCAGCCCATAGCTCAGCAATTGCTGTTGATTTATCTGCGGCGGCTTGGCGTAAATTTCCGCCATTTTTGCTGCCAGCGACGCTTCGCTTAATTCCGCCAGCGCGTTAGCCATTCCGGCTTTTTCCAGAATTTCCGCAGGGCCACCCGGACAACGGGTGCTGACCACCGGCGTGCCGCACAGCAGCGATTCTACCAGCACGTTACCGAACCCTTCGCTGTCGGAGCTGAGCACCAGCAGTGAGGCATGGCGAATAAACGGGTAGGGATTGGCCTGAAAACCGAGAAACAGCACGCGTTCTGCGATGCCTAGCTCCGCCGCCAGGCGTTTGGCGTCGGCGACTCTGGCGTCGTCTCCGGTACCGATCAAGGCCAATGGCGCCTGAATGCCGGACTGCGCATAGGCTTTCAGCAGCCGGTCATGCCGCTTTGCGGGGTGAAAACGGCCGACATGCACCAAATAGTCCTGGCCGGCCAGTTCGCAAGGCGCCGCGGCCTGTTGCTGGATGGCGTCGATGTCGAACGGGTTGTTGATGACCGCCAGCCGGCGCGGGCGGATCGGCAAGTTCTGCTGCAGATCGTCGCCGACCGCCTGTGAAACGGCGACGATATTTCTCCCCTGGTAAACGTTGGCGATTTTGCGCTGCTTCAGCCAGCGGTCCAGGCCCTTGCGGTGGCCGAGGTAGGAGGTGGAGAGAATGCCGTGAATGCAGAACCACAGACGATCCGCGGCCAACCGCTTGCTGCGGCTGACGATGCGATCGGTTTTATGCAGGTTGGAGAACACCAGATCGAACGCGCCGTGTTGGCGTTCGTGTTCGGCTATCGCCCGATCCAGCGCAGCGGCGCGGCGCGACAGCTCGGTCAGCTTGCGCCAGGGGGCACGGCTGCGATCGGCCACCACCTGATAATCAATGCCTGACGGGATAGGGTAATTGCAGACGTCGCGCAGCGAGATAAGGCTGACGTCATGCCCCTGTTGCTGCATACCCTGACACAGGGTCAGCACCACTTTTTCCGCGCCGCCTCCCGGCAGGCCGTCGATGATCATCAGAATACGCATAGCTAGTCCAGTAACCGGTTATAGAGAGAAATCAGCTGTTTGGAGAGATGCGCCGGCGTAGCCGTCATAATGCGCAATCTCGCCGCTTCGCCCATGGATGATCCCAGCGCCTGGCGCGGCAGCGCACGGATAGCTTCAGTGATGGCCGGCACGTCGAGCGCGTCGGTGACGAAGCCGTTTTCGCCAGGGGTGATAAATTCGGCGCCACCGCAGGTGGTGCTGGTGACAACCGGCAGGCCGCATGACATCGCTTCCAAAATCACGTTGGGGAACGGATCGTACAGCGTCGGCAGCAGCAGCGCGTCCGCCGCCTGGTAGAACGGCAAGGTCTGCTTCTGCACGCCCATAAAGTGAATGCGATCGCTGCAGCCCAGCGACTGCGCCAACGCACGGTAGCGTTTTTCGGCCTTGTCTTTGCCGACCACCAGGAGATGGCTGTCGGTCGCCGCCACGGCGCGGATGGCGGCGGCCAGCCCTTTACGCTCGAAGCCGGAGCCGACGAAGATCAGGCAGTGCGCCTGTTGCGGGATCTGATATTGCTCGCGCAGGCCGCGGCGCAGGGCCTCGTCGGCGGGTGGGAATTTCTGATTGTCGATGGCGTTATAGATCACCGTGATCTTGTCGGCGGGCACGCCAAAGTCGGCGATGATCTCCTGCTTGATCATCTCGGCGTTGCAGATGACGGCTTTCAGCTCCGGCGCAGCGTACATGGCGCGTTCGGCGCACATCACGTAGCGGTGATAGCGGTTTGAAAACAGCCATTTACGCCGCCATTCCGGCAGCAGACGCGCGCGTTGCAGCAGCCAGCGGCGATGTACGCCGTCGCCGGCGCGGTAGATGTCACAGCCGGGAATGCGCTCGTGGCTTTGTACTAAATCGAAGCGCTCTTTCTGCCACAGCGCCCTGGCCGCCACGGCGAACCCCCGCTCGCGGCTGATGCGGCCGAGCTTTAACGGGTTGCACAGGTGGATGTGCCAGTTGGGATTGGCGTCACCCTGCCATTCACGAGTGATGACGTTCAGATCGAGATCCTGTTGCTCCAGCGCCTCCAGGGCGCGGGAAACGAAACGTTCGGCTCCGCCATCCGGGCGGTATTTTTGGCGAACGATCGCCAAACGAAATGCTTTCATGCCAGCGTGCTCCGCGCGGCTGCAATCACCGCGTCTGTAGGAATAAGGTCGAGATACCGTTCGTCGGTGCCGGTATCGATGGCGTCCGGATCGGGCAGTTCACCGAAGTCACCGGCCCAGATCACGGCGCCGGTAGCCTGCCATGGCCGCCAGAAGGTCAGCTTGGAAGGGCCGAACAGCGCTATGCATGGTGTTTGCAGCGCAGCGGCCATGTGCATCGGCACCGAATCCACGCCGATAAACAGTTTGGCGTGATCGATTAAGGCGGCCAATTGGCGCAGCGTCAGTTGCCCGGCCAACGAGATCACGCCCTGCGGCGGGCTGAGCGCCAAAATGCGCTCCACCATGGCTTTTTCTCTGGCGTCGGGGCCGGAGGTGATCACCAACTGGTGGCCGTCCGCCTGTAAGGCGGTGAGGGTAGCGGCCATCTTCTCTTCGCTCCAGCATTTGAAGAACCAGCGCGACGTGGGCTGCACCACAATATAACCGCCGGCGACGCCCTGTTTCTGCAACAGTTGCTCACAAGCCTGCCAATCCTTTGGATCATAACTCATGGTCACACGTTCATTGAGCGCGGGCAGGTTCAGCGGTGCCAGCAATGAGAGATTCTGTTCGACGGTATGCAGGCGGGCGTGATTGTCTACCGGTACCAGCTGCGTGTGACAGTGGCGCCACACGAAGCCGCGGCGTTTGGGAAAATCGAAGCCCAGACGGATGCGCGCGCCGGTCAGGCGCGTGAGGATGGCGCTGCGCCACTGATCGGCCAGGTTGACCACCAGATCGTAGCGCTGCGCTTTCAGGCGGCGCAGCAGCGCCAGTTCGTGCCCCAGGTGCGCGCGGGTGCCCTGCTTTTTCCATTGGCGATCGATGGCGAACAGGGTCGACAGCTCCGGATTACTGGCCAGCATCTCCCGCGTTTCCTGATACAGCAGCACATCGATCTGCGCCTGCGGGTAGTTTTGCCGCAGGCTGCTGATGACCGGCGTGACCAGCAGCATATCGCCGTGGTGGCGCAGTTTTATGATCAGAATACGCTGTACGGATGGGGCGGAAGTTAGGGCTGGCGCGTCGTTCATCATGAGTCGCTTTCTGGGAAACCAATCTTTGATTCTAAATGACCCGATCGCATGTGGCTACTGTTGCACGGTTTTCTTGCCGGGCGGCAAAAAAATCGCCGGGTCGGGGACGAATGCGTCTCAACGTTGTCCAAACCAGGCAGCAAAGTCGTTTGCCCTGGCGAAACGGCCTGCGTAACATAGTGCATTCTGTTGATATCAGGCTCGATATTCATGACTAAACCGGCGTTTCTCATCACCATTGATACCGAAGGCGATAATCTGTGGCAAAACCACGATCGCATCGCGACCGAAAACACGCGTTTCTTGCCGCGCTTTCAGGCGCTGTGCGAAAAATACGCCTTCAAACCGGTTTATCTCACCAACTATGAAATGGCGATGGACCCGGCTTACGTCGAGTTTGCGCGCGACGTGATCGCCCGCGACGCCGGCGAGGTGGGGATGCACCTGCACGCCTGGAACAGCCCGCCGCTGACGCCGCTGACCGACGACGACTGGCGCCACAAACCTTATTTGATCGAGTATCCCGCCGATCAGATCCGCGCCAAGGTCGATCACATGACCAAGCTGCTGGAAGACGCTTTCCAGACCAAGATGCTCAGCCATCGCGCCGGCCGCTGGGCGTTCAACGAATACTACGCCTCACTACTGCTGGAGTATGGCTATCAGGTGGACTGTTCGGTCACGCCGCGGGTCAACTGGCAGTTTTCGCCGGGCAATCCGCGGGGCAACGGCGGCACGGATTACAGCCGCTTCCCGTCGCAGGCCTATTTCATCGATCCGCAGAACATCGCCAAACCGGGCGCTTCGTCGCTGCTGGAAGTGCCGATGAGCATTCAGTACAAGCACTCGGCGCTGATGAATGCGTTCAAGCAGGGTTATGACCGGCTGCGCGGCAAGCGGCGCTCGCCATCCGTCAACTGGCTGCGCCCGAGCGGCGGCAATGTGGACAAGATGATAGGCGTGGCTGAGGCGTCGCTGGCGCAGGGGCATGGCTACGTCGAATTTATGCTGCACTCCTCCGAATTTATGCCGGGCGGCAGCCCGACGTTCAAGACCGAGCAGGATATCGAAGTGCTGTACCGCGATCTGGAACAGCTGTTTGACTGGCTGCAGCAGCGTACGGTGGGCATGACGCTGGCCGAGTATTATCAACTTAAAGCGAACTAAGAACTCACATGTCGAAGAAATGGAAAATCAAGGTTGCCGACTGGTTCTTGCGCCGCTATACGGCGAAATACGGCCGTTTTCAGGACAAGGCGACGTTTGACGGCGCCCAACAGTTTGACAATATCGTCATCTATTCCACCACGGCGTTGGGCGACTTCATGTTCAACACGCCGGCGCTGAGGGCGATGAGGGAACGCTACCCCAGCGCCCACATCACGCTGGTGGTGCACAAGAAAAACCGCGAGCTGGTGGAAAACGGTCGTTATTACGATCGTGTGGTGTATTGGGACAGCAAGATCAAGACGATACGTCCATTGCTGAAATCGCTGCGCGAACATCGGCCGGATTTGGCGCTGATTCTGCACTCCCACCTGCCTTATGACATCATCAGCGCCGTACTGGCCGGGGCGAAGTACATTATCAGGGATAACTACAGCTCGGGCATTTGCGGGCTGGAGCCTTGGCTGACCAACTACATCTTCCATTATTACGGCCACTTCGTGCGCCGCAAACTGGAGCTGATTTCCATCCTGGGTTGCCGCAGCGACGATCCGACGATGGAAATTCCCGTGGACTATCAGCGCGGCGTCAAAAGCAGCGAGCATCCTACCATCGGTTTTCAACTGGGGGCGTCAACAGAATCGCGTTGCTGGCCTGTTTCGCACTATGCGCGGCTGGCCGATGAGCTGGTGGCGAAGCACCCTAATGTACGTATCGTGCTGATAGGCGCACCGTTTGACGACGGCAAGGCAAAGCAGTTTATGAGCCTGATCGGCCCGCAAACGCAGGCCTGCGTGGATAACCAGATCGGTAAAACGGGGCTGCAAGGCTTGCTGACGCTGATCGACAGTTTTCATGTTCTGGTCACCGGCGATACCGGGCCGCTGCATCTGGCGGTGGCGCTGAAGGTGAAAACCATCAGCCTGTTCGTGACCGCCGACTCACGCTCTACCGGCCCGATTCAGGATGCTGAACTGCACCGTATCATTCAGGTGTCGCGTACCGGTTATACGATGCCGCTGGAGGCAGAAAGCCCGATGGGGGTCATCCAGCCGCAGCGGATTTATGATGAGTTGGTCACGCACGTGCCTTTGACGTGCTAGAGGTGCGGTACCGCACCGGCCGCCTGGCCGATGCGGTTAGTGCGGCTTACGCCCGCGCAGTCTCGAAAGAAAGGTATCCACGCGCGCATAGCGCATCTGGCGGACTTTTTTGCTCGGCACGTCGCTGTTGCGGCAGATCTCAGCGGTGCGACGCAGGATATGCAGCGTTGCCGGCGCGTAATGATAATAGCCGTATACCGCCTTCGACATGCTTTTCACCTCGGAAAAGCAGTTGGCCAGCATCAGGGCGGCCAACCGGCGCAGCGGCTCATCCCCGGGATGCTGCGCCACAAAACGCAGCATTTTCTCCATGGCGAACAGCAAATCTTCGATATCTTTGGGTTTGATATTGCGGGTGATGCCTTGGCTGTTGTCCCGATAGAAATAGAGTTCGCAGTCGAGATGGGCGATGCGGCGGGTTTTGAAATACTGAAAAGGCGTGAAAATCACGTCTTCATAGCGCCTGCCGTCTTCGAACGTTTCCCCTTCCAGCAGCGTACGTTTATACACGCGGCTCCAGAGATGCCACATCGAGCGTGCAAACAGCGGTTGCAGGCAGCCGAGCCCCAACTGTGGAAAGTCGTAGGCCACGGGCTGCACTGCGCGGTTATTCGGGGTTGGCGGTTGTTCGGTAAACTTCTGATAATTGAAGTCGATCAGGTCATCTTCCCCGGCTGTCAGCAAGGGCCGCAGGATCGCCAGGTAGTCGTCGCTCAGCAGATCGTCGCCGTCGAGAAAAGTGATATAACGCCCGGTGGCCCGTTGCAGGCCGACATTGCGGGCGTGCGCAATGCCGCCGTTGGCTTGTGAAGTAAAGACCACGCGCGGATGCCGCCGCTGCGCCAGATAGTGGCTGACCAGCGCGCCGGAAGCGTCGGTGGAGCCATCGTCGATGATCACCACCTCGATATCGTCGCTAATCTGTGCAAATAACGAATCCAGCGCAGCGATAACGAACGCTTCATTATTATAAAACGGCACGATAACGCTGAGCAGCGGCTGCTGAGGATTCACGGGGTGGGCTCCTGAACAGGGGGTTGTTTCGGGACGGAAAGAACAGCGGCGATCAGCGCCAGGCAGAATATGACGGTGCCTTCCGTGCTGAAGAAGATGACGTCGCTCAGGCCGTAAACGAACAGGCTGGCGCTGACGCTCAGCAGCAGCGCGTTGCGCTGCGGCCGGAAGGAAGAGAAGAACAGGCTGACATAGAGCGCCAGCAGCAGCAGTGCGCCCCAGGCGCCTTTGAGCGAGTAGGTTTCCAGCAGCTCGTTGTGCAGGTGGACGTTGATGTAGGGCATGACGCCAGACAGGCGAGGCTGCTGTGCGACCATGGCACGGATCTCTTCGCCGCGCTGCTCGGCGGATTGGCCCCAAGGGGCTTGTGAACCGGTACGCCATGCCAGCGTTTGCATCGACAGCCGGGAAATGATCGAGTTTTCAGTCTGTGGCTGATCCATCAGGCGCATGTCGGTCTCAAAGGCCTGAATGCGTTCCTCTATCTGCGGTTTAAACACCAGGCCACAAGCTACGAGCAGCAGCGGCACCGAGGCCACCAACGCGAGTTTGTGTTTCCTGGAAACCAGCTGCTTGGTCGCCAGCAGCGACAGGCAGACCGCCCCCGGGTAGACCAGCATGGCCGCGCGCGTGCCGGTGAGCACCAAAGCAGAGAAGGACAGCAGGAATGCCGCAATGTACCACACCAGACGGTAGCGGGTGCGCAGCATCAGGATGGCCTGCATCATCACCAGATCGATGGCGGTCATCAGGTAGGCAGCGACCGTGGCGCGATCGAAATTGAGCTCTACGCGCGGAATATCCAGACGCAGCCCCTGATAGAGAGAATAGCCGTTGACCGCCAGACCGGTAACGAGAGCTACAACGATCAGCAGACGCTGCGCACACAACCGCTCATTGAGCGCGATCAGCAGGATGAACGCGGTAGCGAGCTGCAGTTTGCCGGTCGACATATAAGAGCGATAAATGTTGATGTAGTCACCCGGCTGTTTGAAGTGGTGCATCCAGAGGATGGTTCCCATGCCCACGCTGAACATCAGTGCGGGCAGCAGCAGATTTTTAACGTTGCTGAAGTAGTAGCGCGGGTACAGGCAAACGGCGATAAAGGCGATGTAGCTGGAAACGTAAAACAGATTGCGTCCGGTCGCGGAACCGAAAGGAATGGTACAAAAAGCGATGGCGCACCCCAGATAGATCAGATAGCTGAAGGCAGGGTGCGGCGTTCTGTGTTTTAGCATCGGGCGTGTTTTCCGGCTCACGTTTTAATCAAGCGATGAAGGATCGCAGCGTGTCGTCGAACTCAGCTTTGAACTGAGCATAGTTGAAATGCTCAGCAGGATAGTGCTGCGCATTGCGGCTCAGAGTCTGGTAGGTTTCGCGCTCCAGTAATTTCTCAACGGCATCCGCACAGTCGAGATGCGACAGCAGCTTGGGCGACACCAGACTGTCGGTCAACGGATCGTAGACCTCATGCGGGAAGTCGACCCCGATACCGGTGAGCTGTCGGTGTTGTTCAATGGTGAGCGATGGCGTCAGGCCAATGCCGCAGACGCCGTCTTTCACCGCCTCCGGCTGGCCGTCAACCTGCGGGAAAATGACCGGCACGCCGAAATAGAGCGATTCCATGCAAGACAAGCCAAACGGTTCGGTTATCGGTGTACTCATGTAGATATGCGTACGATTGAAGAAGCCGGCGACATCATCCTGGTAGCCGCTAAAAGTCACGCGATCGCCGAGCTGAAGCCGGGCCGCCAGCGCCTCGAGCGCTGCGCGATCCGGCCCTTTGCCGGCCACTTCCAGCGTGACGTCATGTCCGCGCCGCAGCAATTCCTGCATCATCAGCAGCGAAACGCTGATGCCTTTCAGGCTGACCAGGCGCGAGGCGGTGCCGATCCTGATCGGCTGTGACAGCACTTTCGGCGCGTCGGCGATCCCCGCCGGCGTCTTGATGCGGTTGATCACTACGTGGTTTGGGCAAGGCAGATTAAAGCGTAGCTCCATCACCCGTTTCGACGCGTGTGAGGCGGAAATCACGCCGTCCAGCATGGCGAAGAAACGCAGCGTCTTTTGATTTTTCGGGTAACGCCAGGAGCAACCGTGATCGTAGTAAACCAGCTTGCCGCGTTTGGGTTTGGCCACCAGCCCTGGCACCAGGTCCCAGACGATCACCACGTCGGCGTTCGCTCGTTCGATTTTCCACTTCAGCAGAAATTTACGCAGGAACTGCGGGCAGCGCAGCGCCAGCGAATTGACCAGACGGTTGGCGAAGATAATAGGTTGATGCGCGGGCAACTGGCGGCGGATCTCTTCGCCGATGTCGGGGCTGATGCACAATATCTGGTTACTGCCGTCGGTGGTATCGTTGATGTACTGCAGGAACAGGCGCTCGACGCCGCCCATTTTACCCAGGTTGATAATATGCAGTTTTTTCATGCTATAACCTTTTGCAACGCCTGCCATGCTGTATCGGCGTCGATTGTCGCCATGCTTTTTTCCGGCGAAATCAGCGAGTGCTGATTTTGCCCGTAGCCGCCGATCAGGCCGGGATCGGTCGGCCCGAACAGCGTGATGTTCGGTTTGTCGAGCGCGGCGGTCAAATGGCTTAGCCCGGTGTCGACCGAGACCACCCCTTTGGCGCCGGCCAGCACTTCGGCCACCTGCTGCAGGCTGAGTTTCGGCAGCACCTCGACATGCGTAAAACCTTCCGCCAACCGCAGCGCGCGCTGATGTTCATGCTCCGCGCCCCACGGCAGTTTGATCTTCAGTCCGCTGTCGGCCGTCAGCGCGATCAGCTCACGCCAGTTTTGCTCCGGCCAGTGTTTATCGTCACGGGTCGTAGCGTGCAAAAACACCAAATACTGTCCGGCATCGGCCGGCGGACTGCTGAGAAAACGCGCGGCGATGGCGTAATCGCCGTAGCTGCCCGGTTTGTCGTAACCGAGGCTTTTGGCGAACAGCTCGCGCGTGCGTTCCACCGCGTGCTGCTGTTTGTCTATCTCATGGCGAACGTTGTAGAACCAGCTGGCGAACGGCTCGCGTGCGCTCTTGCAGTCGGGGCCATGCTTGTTGCCCTTGGCGATGCGCGTGATCAGCGCGGCGCTTTTGATCAGGCCCTGTGCGTCGATCACCACATCGTAGCGGCGTTCTTGCAGCGCGCGCTTGAAGTCGCAGCGCTGCTGCCGGGTGTCGTTGCCGAACCAGTTTTTACGCCAGCGGCGAATGGCCACCGGGATCACGCGGTCCACTGCCGGGTGCCAGGTGGGGATTTGGCTGAAGCCTTCTTCCACCACCCAGTCGAAGCGGATATCGGGAATGGCCTGCAGCGCGTCGGTCAGGGCGGGCAGCGTATGCAGCACGTCCCCCATCGAGGAGGTTTTTACGATTAACACCTGCATGACTATTCCTCGCTGGCGACAAGCAACGGCGTCAGCGCGTCCAACACTTGCTGCGGCTGAATATCGATCAAACTTTGGTGGTATCCCTGATCGGCATCGCCTTTACGCACCTTGTGGTAGCCGCTGATCAAACGGATAACGCGCGCCTTGTCGGAGAGCGGCGGCGTGAAGTCGGGGCTACTTGGGCCGTACAAGGCTATCAGCGGTTTGTTCAACGCGGCGGCAACGTGCATTAAACCGGAGTCGTTGCTGACCACCGCCCGACAGGCCGCGATCAGGATAACCGCCTGCTCCAGCTGGGTTTTCCCGGCCAGGTTGAGGCAGAAATCGCGCGCGTCTTCCTGCAATGCGGCGCGGATCTGTTCACCGGCTTCGTGGTCTTTCGCCGAACCGAACAGCGCGACCTGATAGCCGCTCTCGATCAGCTGCTGAGCCAGCGTTGCGTAGTGATAATGCGGCCAGCGTTTGGCGGGGCCGAACTCCGCGCCCGGGCAGAAGCCGACGATCGGTCGGCTGTCGGTCAGGTTAAAGACCGAAGTGGTTTCGGCGATCTCTTCGTCGCTCACCTGCAGCTGCGGCCACAGCAACGGCTGCGGCAGATCGTCGGCGCGCTGAATGCGGCCTTTGTCATAGGCCAGCGCCACGTAGCGCTGCACCATCAGCGGGAAGGCCGCCTTGTCGAGCACGCGGACGTCGTTCAGCAGGCCGTAACGCATTTCGCCTCGCCAGCCGGTGCGCTGCGGGATATCGGCGAAGAAGGGTACCAGCGCGGATTTGAACGAGTTGGGCAGAACGTAAGCGCGATCGTAACGGTTGGCGCGCAGGGCGCGCCCCAGGCGGCGGCGCTCGCCGAGCCCCAGCGCGCCGTGGCCCAGCGGCATCGCCAGCGCCTGATTGACTTCCGGCATGCGCGCCAGCAGCGGGCGGCACCAGGCCGGCGCCATCACATCGATCTCCGCCGACGGGTATTCGGCCTTCAGGGTGCGATAGAGACTTTGCGACATCATCATGTCGCCAACCCAAGAAGGGCCGATAACCAGTATTTTCATACCCAGCGTTAGTTCCTTCAGCTTATGCGGTGCGGTTCAACCAGGCCATGTACTCTTTCACGCCTTCGGCGACCGTTTTGAACGGTGCGTCGTAGCCGGCGGCGCGCAGCTTGGTCAGATCGGCCTGGGTGTACGCCTGATAGCGGCCCTTCAGCTTCTCCGGGAACTCGATGTATTCCACCGCGCCCTTCTGGTGGAAGTCCACCACCGCGTCGGCCACCGCCTGGAAGGTTTCCGCCCGGCCGGTGCCGCAGTTGAAGATGCCGGATTTGCCGGTTTCCCAGAACCACAGGTTGACCGCCGCCACGTCGCCGACGTAGATGAAGTCACGCTTGAAGTTTTCGCTGCCGGCGAACAGTTTCGGGTTTTCGCCGCGGTTGATTTGGGTGTTCAGGTGGAAGGCGACGCTGGCCATGCTGCCTTTGTGGCCTTCGCGCGGGCCGTAAACGTTGAAGTAGCGGAAGCCGCAGATCTGCGAGTCCGCTTCCGGCAGGATCTCGCGCACGTACTGATCGAACAGGAATTTGGAGTAGCCGTACACATTGAGCGGCGCTTCATATTGGCGCTCTTCGATGAACTCTTCGCGGCCGCCGTAAGTGGCGGCGGAGGAGGCGTACAGGAACGGAATTTCGCGATCCAGGCAGTAGTGCAGCAGGTCTTTGGAGTACTGATAGTTATTGTCCATCATGTACTTGCCGTCCCACTCGGTGGTCGCGGAGCAGGCACCTTCGTGGAAGACCGCTTCGATATCACCCAGATCGTCGCCGGCCACGATGCTGGCGATAAAGTCTTCTTTATCGACATAGTCGGCGATGTCCAGATCGACCAGGTTGACGAACTTGGTGCCGTCTTTCAGGTTATCCACCACCAGGATATCGCGATATCCCTTGTCGTTCAGTGCCTTAATGATGTTGCTGCCGATCATGCCGGCGCCGCCTGTGACGATAATCATTGGGTTACCCCTGCTAAGCTGCCTGGTGGAGCACAATGCCCCACGCTCAATGGCGGTTATCATAGCATTTCATGCCGCGGCAAACAGCGTAAGGGCTCCGAATATCCCGCATTGCCATTGAAGTCCGCTTTTTGCCGTGATATCTGCTGCAATTTTAATATTCTCTCCCGCGCATTCTCGTCAGTTTGGTTACAAATCAGTAAAATATGCCGCAAATAGCCCAATCCTGGAGATAACCGAATGTCAGCGTCTTTTTATCAGCAGTTGGAACAACAGCTTGCCGCCACTCGCAGTGAAGGGCTGTTCAAGGAAGAACGCATCATCACCTCCGCGCAACAGGCGGATATCGCCGTCGCCGACGGCAGCCATGTGATCAACTTCTGCGCCAATAACTACCTGGGCTTGGCCAACCATCCGGCGCTGATCGCCGCCGCCAAGTCGGGGATGGACAGCCACGGTTTCGGCATGGCGTCGGTGCGCTTCATCTGCGGCACTCAGGACAGCCACAAACAGCTGGAACAGAAACTGGCGGCCTTCCTGGGTATGGAAGACGCGATCCTGTACTCCTCCTGCTTCGACGCCAACGGCGGGTTGTTCGAAACCCTACTTGGCCCGGAAGACGCCATTATCTCCGATGCGCTGAACCACGCGTCGATCATCGACGGCGTGCGCCTGTGCAAGGCCAAGCGCTATCGCTACGCCAATAACGACATGACCGAGCTGGCCGCGCAGCTGAAGCAGGCCAAAGCCGACGGCGCGCGTCACATTCTGATCGCCACCGACGGCGTATTCTCGATGGACGGCGTGATCGCCAACCTGAAAGGGGTGTGCGATCTGGCGGACGAATATCAGGCGCTGGTGATGGTGGATGACTCCCACGCGGTAGGCTTTGTCGGCGCCAACGGGCGCGGTACTCATGAATACTGCGAAGTGATGGGCCGCGTCGATATCATCACCGGTACGTTAGGCAAGGCGCTGGGCGGCGCTTCCGGCGGCTACACCGCCGCCAAGAAAGAAGTGGTGGAGTGGCTGCGCCAGCGTTCGCGCCCGTACCTGTTCTCCAACTCGCTGGCGCCGGCGATCGTCGCCGCATCGATCAAAGTGCTGGAACTGCTGGAAGAGGGCGATGCCCTGCGCGATCGCCTGTGGGCCAACGCGCGGCTGTTCCGCGAAAAAATGACCGCCGCCGGCTTCACCCTGGCCGGCGCCGATCACGCCATCATCCCGGTGATGCTGGGTGAGGCGAAGCTGGCGCAGGAGTTCGCCAATGCGTTGCTCAAGGAAGGCATCTATGTGACCGGTTTCTTCTATCCGGTGGTGCCGAAAGGCCAGGCGCGCATCCGTACCCAGATGTCTGCCGACCACACCCCGGAGCAAATCGAACGCGCAGTGGCGGCGTTTACACGTATCGGTAAGGATCTTGGCGTTATTGCATAAGGTAAAACCATGAAAGCACTGTCAAAACTGAAAGCGGAAGAAGGGATTTGGATGACCGACGTGCCTCAGCCGGAGCTGGGCCACAACGACATCATGATCAAAATCCGCAAAACCGCGATCTGCGGCACCGATGTGCATATCTACAACTGGGACGAGTGGTCGCAAAAAACCATTCCGGTCCCGATGGTGGTCGGCCATGAATACGTGGGCGAAGTGGTGGCGATCGGTCAGGAAGTCAAAGGCTTCAGCATCGGCGATCGCGTGTCCGGCGAAGGGCATATCACCTGCGGCCATTGCCGCAACTGCCGCGGCGGCCGCACACACCTGTGCCGCAACACCGTCGGCGTGGGCGTGAACCGTCCGGGCAGCTTCGCGGAATACCTGGTGATCCCGGCGTTCAACGCCTTCAAGATCCCGGATAACATCTCCGACGAACTGGCTTCGATCTTCGATCCGTTCGGTAACGCGGTGCACACCGCGCTGTCGTTCGATCTGGTCGGGGAAGATGTGCTGGTGTCCGGCGCCGGCCCGATCGGTATCATGGCGGCGGCGGTGTGCAAACACGTCGGTGCTCGCCATGTGGTGATCACCGACGTTAACGAATACCGTCTGGAACTGGCGCGCAAGATGGGCGTGACCCGCGCGGTGAACGTCAGCAAGGAAAACCTCAGCGACGTGATGGCCGAACTGGGCATGACCGAAGGGTTCGACGTCGGCCTGGAAATGTCCGGCGCGCCGCCGGCCTTCCGCACGCTGCTTAATGCGATGAACCACGGCGGCCGCATCGCCATGCTGGGCATTCCGCCTTCGGATATGTCGATCGACTGGAACCAGGTCATCTTCAAAGGGCTGTTTATCAAAGGGATTTACGGTCGCGAAATGTTCGAGACCTGGTACAAGATGGCGGCGCTGATCCAGTCCGGCCTGGATTTGACCCCGATCATCACCCACCGTTTCTCGATCGACGAGTTCCAGCAGGGCTTCGACGCCATGCGCTCCGGCAAGTCGGGCAAAGTGGTGCTGAGCTGGGATTAATCTCGGCAGACGTGAAAAGGGCCGGAATTCCGGCCCTTTTTTTATGCTTGCGGTTTGGCTTGCGTCCAGTGCTGCCAATGACGCTTGATGAAGGTCACCGGTGGCGAAGTGGCGATGCTGTCGGCGATGACGCCCAGCGCGGTGCCGGCGTTGGTACTTTCCTTCGGCGGTTTGACCTTGCACTGCTTGATGCCGCCGCTGAACGGGTTCTTCGGCTGCGGTTTCTGCGGTTTAACCGGCGGTGGGACGTAGCTGCCGCCGCCGTTGCCCTGCGGTTCGTTCAGCAGTGCGCTCGGCTTGACCAGCACGATATCGGCGGGCAGCGACGGCAGCATCTGCTGCAGCACTTTCACCGTCGCCGGGCGCGGGTGGCCAATGGCGATGGCGGAGCCGTTGCGCCGCGCCAATTCGACCGCGCGGTTGAACTGACGGCGGATGTCGGCCTCGTTTGCGGTATCGTCGAGGAACACCTTGCGTTTGATCACTTTCACGCCGGTGCCGGCCGCAGCGCGGGTTGCCTGACTGCTGCCGATGGTCATGCTGTCGAGGAAATACAGACGATAGCTTTCGAGCGCCTGCATCACTTTCTGCATGCCCGGCAGGCTGGAGGTCATGGCGCTGCCCATGTGGTTGTTCATGCCGACCGCATAAGGCACGTTGTTCACCGCGTTGCGGATGATGCGCTGGATCTCTTCGCTGCTCATGGAGGGCTGCAGAGTATCGCGCTCCAGCGGCTGCTTGCTGAGCGGCGCCATCGGCATGTGGATCAAGACTTCGCGGCCCTGGCTGTGGGCGCGGGTGGCCATCAGGCGGGCATGCGGCGCGTTGGGCAACACCGCGACCGAGATCGCCGTCGGCATTTGCAGCACCGCGTTTTCTTCGTGAGGGCGGTAGCCCACGTCATCGATGACGATGGAGAGTTTCCCTGCCTGCGCAGCGTAAACCTGCAGCAGACAGCCGATTAACAGAGCTGTACGGGTTTTGACATAGCGCAAATCTATCTTCCCAACCACGGCAGTGGGTTAACCGCCTGTCCCTGACGACGGATTTCGAAATAGAGCGACGGCGTTCCCTGGCCGCCGCTGGTGCCTACCAGAGCGATCGGCTGGCCGGCGCGCACCTGCGCCCCGACGTTGACCAACGCGCTTTGGTTGTAGCCGTACACGCTCATGTCGCCTTTACCGTGTTCGACCACCACCATCAGGCCATAGCCTTGCAGCCAGTCGGCCAGCAGCACGCGGCCATCGGCGACGGCTTTCACTTCGCTGCCTTCGCGGGCTTCAATCACCATGCCTTTCCAGTGTAGCTCGCCCTGCTGCGGTTCGCCAAAGCCGTGCAGCGTGCGGCCGCGCACCGGCCACATCAGCTGGCCGGCCGGACGACCGAGGCCGCCGGTACGCGCCATCAGCGAGCGATCGGCTTCGCTCGGTTTGTAGGTGGTGCCGGTTTTCTTCGCCTGCTGTTCCTTGATGCGCACCTGTTCGCGCACCTTGGCCGCTTCACGCGCTTCGCGTTCGGCGCGCGCACGGGCTTCGCGCTCCGCCCGGGCGATCTTGTCGCGCATGCGGGCTTCGTTCTGGCGCAGTTCCACCAGGCGTTGTTGGTCTTTTTCCAGCGAGGCTTCCAGCGCGGTCAGCGTTTGCTTGCGGGCGCCGCGCGCCTGCTCCAGCTTCTGCTGCTGCGTCTGTTGCTCGCCCAGGAGGGATTTTTGCTGGCCCTGTTTGGCCACCAGCGTGGTTTTTTGCTTCGCCAGTTCAGCGCGGGTCTGCTTCAGCTCTTCGATGGTTTTCTGACGCGCTTCGTTCAGATAGCCGAAATAGGCCAGAATACGTTCGCTGCGCTGGCTTTCTTCACCGCTGAGGATCAGCTGCACGGCGCTGTGCTGCCCTTGCCGGAAGGCGGCGTCGAGCTGTTTGGCGAGGAGGTTTTGTTGGGTCGACTGCTGCTTTTGCAGCTTGGCGATCGAGGCGTTCAGGCCGGAAATGTCCTTGCCCAGCTGGGTGAGCGTGCCCTGGGTGTCGCGCAACTGGCGGCTGGCCTGGGCGATGGTTTTTTCCTGCTGACGCAGCTGATCCTGCAGCGAGCTGCGCTGCTGTTGTTGCTGCTTCACCGCTTTTTCTTTCTCGGCGATGCTCTGCTGGATGTCTTTCAGCTGGGATTTATTGTCTTCCGCCGCCTGGCCGGCGAGCGGCAACAGCAAGACGCCAGCGCAAAATACGCTGGCGCACATGGCGGTGAACGTCCTTGGCGCGGTGCGTTCAGGCAGCGGTCGGCTGCCTGCGTTTGCGCTTCGGGTTACCCTTGATAGTGCAAAAAACGCCTTCTCCCTCATGGAGAAGGATTATTCCACGATGAACAGCGGCTTACCAGTCATCTCTTGCGGGATTTCCATTCCCATCAGTGTTAGCAGGGTTGGCGCGATGTCCGAAAGCTTGCCGCCTTCGACCGCCCGCGCCGGTTTGCCGACGTAAATCAGCGGCACCGGCAGGCTGGTGTGGGCGGTGTGCGCCTGCCCGGTGGCCGGATCGCGCATCTGTTCGGCGTTGCCGTGATCGGCGGTGATCAGCAGCTGGCCATCGACGTCGCGCACGGCGTCAACCACCTGAGCGATGCACGCGTCCAGCGTTTCCACCGCTTTGACCGCCGCTTCATACACGCCGGTATGCCCCACCATGTCGCCGTTCGGGTAGTTGCAGATAATGGCGTCGTATTTGCCGCTGCGGATGGCGCTCAGCAGCTTGTCGGTCAGCTCGGCGGCGCTCATCTCCGGCTGCAGATCGTAGGTGGCGACCTTCGGCGAGTTGACCAGCACGCGGTCTTCGCCCTTGAACGGCGCTTCCACGCCGCCGTTATAGAAGAAGGTGACGTGGGCGTATTTTTCGGTTTCCGAGATGCGCAGCTGGGTTTTGTCGTGCTTCATCAGCCATTCGCCGAAGGTGTTGGCCAGCGACGCCGGCGGATAGGCGCAGGCGGTCGCGATGTCGGCAGCGTACTCGGTCAGCATCACGAAATCGCCGAACTGCACCCGCTTGGCGCGCGGGAAACCGTCAAAATCCGCGTTCACGAAGGCGCGGGTGATCTGGCGCGCGCGGTCGGCGCGGAAGTTCATGAAGATCAACGCGTCGCCGTCCTGCATCGCGGCATCGGCCTCACCGGCGGCGCGAATGACGGTCGGTCTGACGAACTCGTCGTTTTCACCGCGTTCATAGGCGGCCTGCAAGCCGGCAGCCGCATCGTCGGCCAGGTAGTCGCCTTTGGCCGCGGTCAGCAGGTCATAGGCCAGCTGCACGCGATCCCAGCGGTTGTCGCGGTCCATCGCGTAATAACGCCCGATCAGCGAAGCGATGCGCCCGACGCCCAGCGCGGCGAAGGCATCGCGGCAGCGTTGCAGCGGGGCTTCGGCGCTGCGTGGCGGGGTGTCGCGCCCGTCGAGGAAGGCGTGCAGATAGATGGCTTTGGCGCCGCGCTGGGCGGCCAGCTTGATCATGGCCAGGATGTGCTCGTCGTGGCTGTGCACGCCGCCCGGCGACAGCAGGCCCATGATATGCACCGCCTTGCCGGCCGCCACTGCCTTGTCGACGGCGGCAGTCAGCACCGGGTTGGCGAAGAAGTCGCCGTCGGCGATCGCTTTGTCCAGCCGGGTCAGATCCTGATACACGATGCGCCCGGCGCCCAGGTTGACATGACCGACTTCGGAGTTGCCCATTTGCCCGTCGGGCAGGCCGACATCCAGCCCGGAAGCGGCGATCAGCGTATGCGGCTGCTCCTTCCACAGGCGATCCATCACCGGGGTGCCGGCGTTCAGGATCGCGTTGTCCTCCCGCTCTTCACGGTGGCCGTAACCGTCCAGGATCACCAGTACCATCGGTTTTTTGTTGCTCGACATTGCATTGACCTCTTATGAACTTTTTAAGCTGCGAATAGCCATGCGCCCGCCGCAAGCATGGCTATTCGCCCTCGAAAAACCGGCTGATTTTACACCGCCGCCGGCGATAAATAGCCCAAAGAGATCAAGGTTGCGGCGAATCGCGCGGGCTTTTATGCTCTGACGTCGGGAATTTCTCAGCGCAGCCCGCAGTTTCTACAATCGCGCTTGCTTATTGGCTGTATTTGCCGCACTCGGCAGGTATACTCTGGAACCTTGACTTATTTATCCCTTAACTGACGGGAGTTGTTACACCCCATGCTGCAAGAAATTATGCCATTTGTAAGCAGACACCCTATTCTGAGCCTGGCTTGGATCGCTCTGCTGGTCGCCGTGATCGTCATGACGTTCAAAAGCCGTTTCTCCAAGGTCAAAGAGATCGCCCGCGGTGAAGCTATTCGTCTGATCAACAAAGAAGAAGCCGTGGTGGTCGACACCCGCAGCCGCGACGATTTCCGCCGTGGTCACCTGGCCAACGCCATCAACCTGACCGCCAGCGAAATCAAAAACGGCAGCCTGGGCGAGCTGGAAAAACACAAAGCGCAGCCGATCATCGTCGTGTGCGCCAACGGCACCGCCTCCCGCGAGCCGGCGGAGAACCTGAGCAAGGCCGGTTTTGAAAAGGTGACTATGCTGAAAGACGGCATTGCCGGCTGGAGCGGAGAAAACCTGCCGCTGGTGCGCGGTAAGTAACCGTTTAACCTATTTGAGGTGGCAATCCATGGCTAACATTGATATCTACACCAAAGCGACCTGCCCGTTCTGCCATCGCGCCAAGGCGCTGCTGAACAGCAAGGGCGCGGCGTTTAACGAGATCGCCATCGACGGCGATAGCGCCAAGCGCGAAGTGATGATCGAGCGCAGCGGGCGCACCACCGTGCCGCAGATTTTCATCGACGGCCGGCATATCGGCGGCTGTGATGATTTATATGAACTCGATGCTCGCGGCGGCCTGGATCCGCTGCTTTAAGCCGCTTGCCGGTTCATCGAGTGTCAATAAGGACGTTTAACCAAGGGTATTACTCACATGTCAGAACAAAACAGCACTGAAATGGCTTTCCAGATCCAACGTATTTATACCAAGGACATCTCCTTCGAAGCGCCGAACGCGCCGCAGGTTTTCCAGCAGGAATGGCAGCCGGAAGTTAAACTTGATCTGGATACCGCGTCCAGCCAGCTGGCTGACGAAGTGTATGAAGTGGTACTGCGCGTAACCGTGACGGCGACCCTGGGCGAAGAGACCGCGTTCCTGTGCGAAGTGCAGCAGGCGGGCATCTTCTCGGTAGCAGGCATCGAAGGCACGCAGCTGGCGCATTGCCTGGGCGCGTACTGCCCGAACATCCTGTTCCCGTATGCGCGCGAGTGCATCACCAGCCTGGTTTCCCGCGGTACCTTCCCGCAGCTGAACCTGGCACCGGTCAACTTTGACGCGCTGTTCATGAACTATCTGCAGCAGCAGGCGGAAGGCGAAGGTGCCGCACCACATCAGGATGCCTGATGAACACCGTCAATGCTTCAATGACTGTCATCGGTGCCGGCTCGTACGGCACCGCATTGGCCATTACGCTGGCGCGTAACGGCCATCCCGTGGTGTTGTGGGGACATAACCCCGCGCAAATTCAAACGTTGCAGCACGATCGCTGCAATCAGGCGTTTCTGCCCGACGTTCCTTTCCCCGATACGCTGTTGCTTGAAGCCGATTTGGCGCGTGCGCTGGCTGCCAGCCGCGACGTGCTGGTGGTGGTGCCGAGCCACGTGTTCGGCGACGTGCTGCGCCAGCTGAAGCCGCATCTGCGCCCGGACGCCCGCATCGTATGGGCCACCAAAGGGCTGGAGGCGGAAACCGGCCGCTTGCTGCAGGACGTGGCGCGTGAAGCGTTGGGCGAGGCGATCCCGCTGGCGGTGCTCTCCGGGCCGACGTTCGCCAAAGAGCTGGCCGCCGGCCTGCCGACGGCGATCGCGCTGGCGGCGACCGATGCGCAGTTCGCCGACGATCTGCAACGGCTGCTGCACTGTGGCAAGAGCTTCCGCGTCTACAGCAACCCCGATTTCATCGGCGTGCAGCTTGGCGGCGCGGTGAAGAACGTGATCGCCATCGGCGCCGGCATGTCCGACGGCATCGGTTTCGGCGCCAACGCTCGCACCGCGTTGATTACACGCGGGCTGGCGGAAATGAGCCGTCTGGGTTCTGCGCTGGGCGCCGATCCTTCGACGTTCATGGGCATGGCGGGGCTGGGGGATCTGGTGCTAACCTGCACGGACAACCAATCGCGCAACCGCCGCTTCGGCATTATGCTGGGGCAGGGCAAAGGCGTGCAGGAAGCGCAGGACAGCATCGGTCAGGTGGTCGAGGGCTATCGCAATACCAAAGAGGTGTTGGCGCTGGCGCAGCGGCACGGCGTGGAAATGCCGATCACCGAACAGATTTATCAGGTGCTTTACTGCCATAAAGACGCCCGCGAAGCGGCGCTGAGCCTGCTGGGGCGCGCCCGAAAGGACGAAAAGCCCAGCGTGTGACATAAAACGATATGCCGGGGCAGCATGCTGACCCCGCAAATGACCTGGGCCGCTTCGCGCTACCGTGTGAAGCGGCCCGTTTGGCAAGGCAGAGGGGAATGTGATGTCGTCAGAAGAGTTGGAACAGGTCTGGAACAGCATTAAATCAGAAGCGCGAGCACTGGCTGATTGTGAACCGATGCTGGCCAGCTTTTTCCATGCGACGTTGCTCAAGCACGAGAATCTGGGCAGCGCGCTCAGCTATATGCTGGCCAACAAGCTGGCGACACCGATCATGCCCGCGATTGCGGTACGCGAGGTGGTGGAAGAGGCCTATAAGTCCGACAACCAGATGATCGTTTCGGCGGCGCGCGATATCCTCGCGGTGCGGCTGCGCGACCCGGCGGTCGATAAGTACTCCACGCCGCTGCTTTACCTGAAAGGGTTCCATGCGCTGCAGGCTTACCGCATCGGCCACTGGCTGTGGCAGCAAGGTCGGCAAGCGCTGGCTATCTACCTGCAAAATCAAATTTCCGTCGCCTTCGGCGTGGATATCCACCCGGCGGCGACCATCGGCTGCGGCATCATGCTCGACCACGCTACCGGCATCGTGATCGGTGAAACGGCGGTGGTGGAAAACAACGTCTCTATCCTGCAGTCGGTCACTCTGGGCGGCACCGGTAAAACCAGCGGCGACCGTCACCCGAAAATCCGCGAAGGGGTGATGATTGGCGCCGGCGCCAAAATTCTCGGCAATATCGAAGTGGGCAAGGGCGCGAAGATCGGCGCGGGCTCGGTGGTCTTGCAGGCGATACCGCCGCACACCACCGCCGCCGGGGTGCCGGCGCGCATCGTCGGGCGGCCGGAGAGCGATACGCCGTCGATGGACATGGACCAATACTTCAACGGCACCAATCACGGTTTCGAGTACGGCGACGGCATTTGAGCGCCGCTGGCTGAGCCATTCAGGGGGAGCTTCGGCTCCCCCTGTGTTTTTCAAACCGCGTTCAGCCCTGTTTCGGGAAGTTGGTGATATCGGTGACGATGTCGTCGATCGCCGCCTTGACGTCTTCCGCCGTGACCGGTGAGCTGTCGTTGCTGACGGTTTTGCCGTAGGCCTTGCGCACCACTTCCATCACCGTTTTACCGGTATCCTGGTCGATCAACTCACCTTCGATATACAGCGTGGTGTTTTGCGTCCGGTGGCCGGTGGCGGCCATGGTGCTGGCGACCACGGCGGCGACAGGCACCACTTCATAGAACTTCATGTCTTCGTTTTCGGCTGAAACGGCAGTGATGGCGAGCTTGGCCACCAGTACGCGCGAGCCAGCCGGGCTTGGCAGAATGGTAAAGCGGTTCTGCAGCGCAGTTTTAATTCGCTGGGTCGCATACGCCTTAATCTTGTTCAGCGTTTCCTGGCTGACTCGCGCCGTGGGTTTCTCCGCCGGGAAATAGACCACCGGTTGGAAATAGAGGCCGCGATAGTTGGATTCCTTGTAGCTTGGGTCTATCCAGCGCAGCGTTTTATGGCCGCTTGGCGAGGTGGTTTCCTGCAGTTTGCTGTAATCGGACAAGAAGCCCGAATATTGAGATGTCTGGGTGACTTTGGACGAACAGCCCGCCAGCAACAGGCCCGCTGCCAGAACCGCCATGGCAACGCCCAAGCGTGGTTTCTTCATATGCTTTCCTATGATGAGTGGTGATTACCCTTAAAAAACATAGCGCATTATCTGCGCCGCAGCGGGCGTTTTCGGGGCCGGGCGTGCCCTGTCGCGGACTTTTATCAGGATCGTGATACGCCGCCGGTTTTCGCCGCTAGCGCCGGTGATAAGGCGGCGAGTACGGCATCCGCTCTGGCCAGTGCCTGGCGTTGCTCGGCTTGCCACTGGGGCAACAATGGCCAGAGATCCGCCTGGTGTTCGGCCTGCAGGCACCAGACTTCTCGGTCGTGCCACTCGCCGAGGGCGTTTTGCGCCGCTTTCAGACTCGCCGCTGCGCAGGGAGAGAGGGGGAGGCGTTGCGGATAGGCTTCGGCCGCGTAGCGCAGGCGTTTGATCAGCAGCCGCAGGCGGTGGCGATCGTAGCCGGTATCGGCCAACGCCCGGTGCAGTTGTCGTTGCTGGCGCTGCAGGCGTCGGTTCAGACGGTGTTTGGCGGCGTGCCGCGCAGTGCTTCGAAAGCGGCGCGGCCAGGCATGCAGCAGCGAGGGAAAATCGATGAGCTGCGGATGGGCGAGCAGTTGGCGGCAGCGGGCCTGAAAATCGCTCTGGCGCACGTTCGCCTGCCAATCCAGGCGATGGCGCGCCAGTTCGGCGATCAGCACCTCGAGATCGCGCAGCGGCGTCGTGAGCCTGCCTAACTCGGCGGCGGCCCGATCGAGCCGCGTTGCGCCGGGGCTGCCGCGCAAAGGGCGCAACAGGCTGCGAATGCGCCGCAGACAGACGCGCAAGTCGTGCAGCGCTTCGCTGTCAGGCGCTTGCTGCAGCCGCAACAGCGCCGCGTTCAGCGCCAGCTCGAGCCGACGAAGCTGGGTGACAATATCTTCGACGAAAGCCATGTACCGTTCCTGGAAAGAGCATCGCAGCGATGCCACTTCCAGTATGGCGCGTCGTCGCGGATTACGCCTTGATCAACGCGCCGGCATAGTCCAGCTGCCGCCAGGCCTCATAAACCACCACCGCGACGGCATTCGACAGGTTCATGCTGCGGCTTTGCGCCTGCATCGGGATGCGGATTTTTTGCTGCGCAGGCAGCGCATCAAGGATATCGGCGGGCAACCCGCGGGTTTCCGGGCCGAACAGCAGGTAGTCGCCGGCCTGATAGCTGACGGCGCTGTGCGCCGGGGTACCCTTGGTCGTGAGGGCGAACAGCCGCTGCGGATTTTCGGCGGCGAGGAAGGCGGCGTAGTCGGCATGACGGCGGACGCGGGTGAACTCATGGTAGTCCAGCCCGGCGCGGCGCAGGCGCTTGTCGTCCCACGGAAAACCCAGCGGTTCGATCAGGTGCAGATTAAAGCCGGTATTGGCGCACAGGCGGATGATATTGCCGGTGTTGGGTGGGATTTCAGGTTCAAATAAAACGATGTTCAGCATGTTGCAGGCCCCTCGTGAACGAGGGGCGCAGGATAGCAAACTCTTACTGTTCTGTCTTAGCCGATAGGCGTTGATGATGCAGCGGCAGCCACAGCACCAGCCTCAGCCCGCCCAGTGGGCTGTCTTCCGCCTTCACCCAGCCGCGATGCTGGTTGACCGCTGCCTCGACGATAGCCAGGCCGAGGCCGGTGCCGCCGGACTCGCGGTCGCGCGCTTCATCGGTACGGTAGAACGGACGGAAAATCTGCTCGCGATCTTCGGCGCTGACGCCGGGGCCGTCGTCATCCACTTCAATGGTTACGCCCTGATTGTCGGCGCTGAACGCCACGGCGATGCGGGTATGCGAATAACGCAGGGCGTTGCGCACGATGTTTTCCAACGCGCTGTCGAGCGCACTCGCGTTGCCGAACAGCGTCCACGGGCCGGGCGGTGCGACGATCTCCAATTGTTTGCCCATCTGTTCCGCTTCGAAACGGGCGTTGTCCAGCACGTCGGCCCACAGTTCGTTGGCCTTCAGCTGTTCGCGCGCCAGTTCGCCCTTCTGCTGTCCGCGCGACAGCGCCAGCAGATCGTTGATCATCGAATCCAGCCGCTGCGCTTCGGTTTCGATGCGCGCCAGCTCGTGGCCTTCACCGTGACGGCGGCGCATCAGCGCGGTGGCCAGCTGCAGGCGCGTCAGCGGCGTGCGCAGCTCGTGCGAGATGTCCGAGATCAGCCGTTGCTGGGCGTTCATCATGCGTTCCAGCGCGCTGACCATCTGGTTGAAACTGGCGCCGGTGGCCAGGAATTCCTGCGGGCCGGCCTCCAGCTCCGGGTGCTGCTTCAGGTTGCCGCGCGCCACGTCATCGGCGGCGTTCTTCAGCTTGCGCGCCGGTTTCGCCAGACTCCAGGCCAGCCACAGCAGCAGCGGGGCGCTGATCAGCATGGTGACGATCAGCAGCAGCAGTGGCCGGTCGAACATCAGGTTGATGAAATCGGATTGCGGGCTGTTGGCGGGGCGGATCAGGTACAGCTGGTAGTTGTCTTCGCCGTCGCGCACTGCGAACGGCCCCACCAGCTCGACGCGACCGTACTTTTTCTTCTTTGGATGATCCGAGTTATCGGATTGGCCGATGAAATTGCGGACGATCTGCATTTCGTTGCGCTGCGCGCCGATCACCCGGCCTTCGCTGGTGACCAGCAGCAGGCGCTGGCCCGGCGGCGCCCATTTGTCGATGGCGCGGAACAGGCGGCGCCACCACATCAGATCGTTGGCCGGATCGTTTTGCAGTTCGGCCTCGACGTGTTGTTCCAGCATCAACCCCTGCCGCTGCTCGCTGTCGAGCAGCGAGGTCATTTGGCGGGAGTCGAGCTTGGGCACCATCAGCACCAGCATTAGCACCAGGGCTAACGTGAACCAGAAAATGGCGAAGATGCGTGCCGTCAAACTATTGATCATGTTGCAGATACCATCAAATAACCGCGCCCGCGCAGGGTTTTGAACCACGGATGCCCGTCTTTGCGATCCGGCAGCTTACGCCGCAGGTTGGAGATGTGCATGTCGATGGCGCGATCGAACGGGGTCAGGCGTTTGCCCAGCACTTCCTGGCTCAGCAGTTCGCGCGACACCACCTGGCCAAGATGCTGCGCCAGCAGGTACAGCAGGGTGAATTCGGTGCCGGTCAGATCCAGCACCTGGCCGTCGAAGCTGGCTTCCTGGCGACCGGGGTTCAACTGCAGGCCATCGACATCCAGCGTCGGGGCGCCGCTGTCGACCTGCTGTTGCTGTTCGCTCCAGTTGGAACGGCGCAGAATGGCGCGGATACGCGCGACCAGTTCGCGATCGTTGAAGGGTTTCGGCAGGTAATCATCGGCGCCCAGCTCCAGGCCCAGCACGCGGTCCAGCTCGCTGCCGCGCGCGGTCAGCATGATGACCGGCGTCTGGTGATGCTGGCGCAGTTCTTTCAGCGTATCGATGCCGTTTTTCTTCGGCATCATGATGTCGAGCAGCAGCAGATCGACGGAGCTGTCCAGCAGCGACAACGCCTGCTCGCCATCGTGCGCGACGACGATATTAAAACCTTCCATTTCAAGCAGTTCTTTTAACAGCGAGGTCAACTCGCGGTCGTCGTCAACTAACAGAATCTTGTTCATTATGATTTACCTCCAGACGCAAAATACGTCATCAACTGTTGCCATTCCATGACTTTACGTAGTTTTACATGCACTGACGCAGGTTTTCAGGTGTAGCGGTACACTGCTCCTCGTTGATTCGCAAAGTGAGAAAGCTTGAGGAGTTGAAATGCGTAAGGCGACCGCATTAGTTATGGCATCACTGCTGGCAATTGGTTCGACCGCTGCCTTCGCTGCCGACACTATACCGGATGCAGCCCAACCTCCCGGCAACGACGCGATGACCCGAATACCCGGCCAGCACCACATGTTTGACGGTGTCAGCCTCAGCGAACAGCAGCGCCAACAAATGCGCGATTTGATGCGCCAGGCCCGGCACGATCTGCCTGGTGTCAATGTAGCTGAAATGGAAGCCATGCATAAACTGGTGACCGCAGAGAAATTTGATGAAGCCGCCGTGTATGCCCAGGCGGAAAAGATGGCCCAACAGCAGGTCAAGCGCCAGGTGGAAATGGCCCGGGTGCGCAACCAAATGTATAACCTGCTGACGCCAGAGCAAAAAAGTGTTTTAGACCAGAAACATCAGCAGCGTATGCAGCAGATGGAGCAACAAATTTCTGGTTTGCAACAAGCTTCTGCCCAGAAGTGAAGTACGACTGAGTAGTCCCCTGTTTTTCCTTGCCATAGACACCATCCCTGTCTTCCCCGCCATGATGGCGGGGTTTTTTTTATCCGGCATTTCGCTATATTGAGCGCCACACCTTTTGACCGGGGCCCCCATAATGGAACAGCGCTATGCACGCCTGGTGAAGTCCGCTGCGTTGGCCGCTACCGCGCTGGCGTCGTCGCTGCTGTTGATCAAAATCGTCGCCTGGTATCACACCGGTTCGGTCAGTCTGTTGGCGGCGCTGGTGGATTCGCTGGTCGATATCGCGGCATCGCTGACCAACCTGCTGGTGGTACGCTATTCGCTGCAGCCGGCCGATGCCGAACACACGTTCGGCCACGGCAAAGCGGAGTCGCTGGCGGCGCTGGCGCAAAGCATGTTTATTTCCGGTTCCGCCCTGTTTCTGTTCCTCACCGGCTTTCAGCATCTGTATGCGCCGCAAACGCTGCGCGATCCCGGCATCGGCGTCGTCGTGACGGTGATAGCGCTGGTCAGCACCCTGATTTTGGTGACTTATCAACGCTGGGTGGTCAGAAAAACGCGCAGTCAGGCGGTGCGCGCAGATATGCTGCATTATCAGTCAGATGTCATGATGAATGGTGCTATTCTTATCGCTCTTGGGCTAAGCTGGTACGGCTTCCAGCGGGCGGATGCGCTGTTTGCGCTGGGCATCGGCGTTTACATCCTCTATAGCGCGCTGCGCATGGGCTATGAAGCGGTGCAGTCGCTGTTGGATAGGGCGTTGCCGGATGACGAGCGCCAGGCGATTATCGAAGTGGTTTCTTCCTGGCCCGGGGTGAAAGGCGCGCACGATCTGCGCACGAGGCAGTCGGGGCCGACGCGTTTCATCCAGCTGCATCTGGAGATGGACGACACGCTGCCGCTGCGCGAGGCGCATCGGTTGGCCGATCAGGTGGAACAGGCGTTGCGGCACCGTTTTGCGGGGGCAGACGTCATCATTCACCTGGATCCGTGCTCCGTGGTGCCGCCGGGTAGGCGGGGGCATTGGGAGCTATAATCAGATAGAGGCACAGATCGAAGTATTATCATGAATATCTGAGTTAGCTCAGCGTGCCATGCGGTGTTTTTACCGTTATATTGCGTGACTTGAATCAATTCAGCTGGGTGTTTTTGATATAATATCCAGCAATAAGCCGTAAAGCTGGTTTTCTGCAGCCGGAGAGGTTCCAAGACGATCGGCGGAGACAGAATTCTTAAGAAATTGCATCTACACAGTTCAGAGGTAGTCATGATCAAGAAAATCGGTGTACTGACGAGCGGCGGTGATTCGCCGGGTATGAACGCTGCAATCCGCGGCGTTGTGCGTTCTGCGCTTTCAGAAGGTCTGGAAGTTTTTGGTATTTACGATGGCTACCTTGGCTTGTACGAAGATCGCATGGAGCAGCTGGACCGCTATAGCGTGTCTGACATGATCAACCGCGGCGGCACCTTCCTCGGCTCGGCCCGCTTCCCGGAATTCAGGGATGAGAACGTGCGCGCCAAGGCGATTGAAAACCTGAAGAATCGCGGCATCGACGCGCTGGTGGTGATCGGCGGCGACGGTTCCTACATGGGCGCCAAGCGCCTGACGGAAGAAGGTTTTCCGTGCATCGGCCTGCCGGGCACCATCGATAACGACGTTGCCGGCACCGACTACACCATTGGTTACTTCACTGCGCTGGAAACCGTGGTGGAAGCGATTGACCGCCTGCGCGATACCTCCTCTTCGCATCAGCGTATCTCCATCGTGGAAGTGATGGGCCGTTACTGCGGCGATCTGACGCTGGCGGCGGCGATTGCCGGCGGCTGCGAATTCATCGTGCTGCCTGAAATCGAATTCAACCGCGAAGACCTGGTGTGCGAAATCAAGGCCGGTATCGCCAAGGGTAAAAAACACGCCATCGTGGCGATCACCGAGCACATCTGCGACATCGATGAGCTGGCGCGCCACATCGAGCAGGAAACCAAGCGTGAAACCCGCGCCACCGTGCTGGGCCACATTCAGCGCGGTGGTTCGCCGGTCGCTTATGACCGCATCCTGGCCTCGCGCATGGGCGCCTACGCCATCGAGCTGCTGCTGCAGGGCTACGGCGGTCGCTGCGTCGGTATCCAGAACGAAAAAATGGTGCACCACGACATCATCGACGCGATCGAAAACATGAAGCGTCCGTTCAAGGGCGACTGGCTGGAAACGGCGAAAAAACTGTACTGATACGCCGCTCACCGCACGACAAAAAAGCCTCCGCTCGCGGGGGCTTTTTTATGCCCGTCGGCGATATATTCCGGAATCATCTATCCCACAATTTTTTATTCTTTAATTGCCGAGACAGTTTCTGGCAGGCTCTGATGCTAAATCAACCGATTGAGGTTGCGCTTAATTTTCTGGGAGAGCCTGTCGATGCGTAAATGGGGTGTAGGTCTGACATTGGTGCTGTTGGCGTCCGGCGCCATGGCGAAGGATATTCAATTGCTGAACGTGTCATACGATCCGACGCGTGAGTTCTATCAGGCTTACAACACAGCGTTCAGTAAGCACTATCAGGCGGAAACCGGCGACAAGGTGACGGTGCGCCAGTCGCACGGCGGCTCCGGCAAACAGGCGACCTCGGTGATCAACGGCATCGAGGCCGACGTGGTGACGCTGGCGCTGGCCTATGACGTCGACGCCATCGCCGAACGCGGACGCATCGAGAAAGACTGGATCAAACGCCTGCCGGACAACTCGGCGCCTTACACCTCGACCATCGTCTTCCTGGTGCGCAAAGGCAACCCGAAACAAATTCACGACTGGCCCGATTTGCTCAAGCCGGGCGTGTCGGTGATCACCCCGAACCCGAAAACCTCCGGCGGTGCCCGTTGGAACTACCTGGCCGCCTGGGGCTACGCGTTGCACCACAACAACAACGATAAGGCCAAGGCGCAGGACTTCGTCAAAAACCTGTACAAGAACGTCGAAGTGCTGGATTCCGGCGCGCGCGGCTCGACCAACACCTTCGTTGAGCGCGGCATCGGCGACGTGCTGATCGCCTGGGAAAACGAAGCGCTGCTGGCGGAGAAAGAGCTGGGCAAAGACAAGTTCGAGATTATTACGCCGAGCGAATCGATCCTGGCCGAACCGACGGTGTCGGTGGTGGATAAGGTGGTCGATAAGCGTGGTACCCGCGACGTGGCGACCGCCTACCTGAAGTATCTGTATTCGCCGGAAGGGCAGACCATCGCGGCGCAGCACTATTATCGTCCGCGCGATGCGGCGGTGGCGGCCAAGTTTGCCGGGCAGTTCCCGCAGCTGAAGCTGTTTACCGTGGATGACACCTTCGGCGGCTGGACCGAAGCGCAGAAGGTGCACTTCGCCACCGGCGGCGTGTTTGATGAGATCAGCAAACGCTGATGCCGGTTGAGCGGCAATAATAAAAAACCCCGGCAAGCCGGGGTTTTTTTATGGCAAGCCTAAGGCAATCAGGCTTTTTTCGCTGCGGCAGCGGCTTTGACGATCACGGCGAAAGCGTCGGCTTTCAGCGAGGCGCCGCCAACCAGCGCGCCGTCGATGTCCGGCTGAGAGAACAGCTCCGCGGCGTTCTTGTCGTTCACCGAACCGCCGTACTGGATGATGATTTCAGCGGCAACCGCGGCATCGTGCTTGGCGATGTGATCACGGATAAATTTGTGCACGGCCTGCGCCTGCGCAGGGGTAGCGGACTTGCCGGTACCGATGGCCCAGACTGGCTCATAGGCGATCACGGTGCCTTTCATCGCCGGTGCGCCCAGCGTTTTCAGCACGGCGTCGATCTGGCGCGCGCACACTTCTTCGGTTTTGCCCGCGGCGTTTTCCGCTTCGGTTTCACCGATGCACAGCACCGGGATCAGGCCGGCTTCTTTCAGCACGGCGAATTTCTCGGCGATGACTTCGTCGCTTTCTTTGTGGTAGGTGCGACGCTCGGAGTGGCCGATGATGATGTACTGGGCGCCGACGTCTTTCAGCATGTTGGCGGAAACTTCACCGGTGAAGGCGCCGGACAGGTTAACGTCCACGTTCTGCGCGCCCAGCGCGATGCGGCTGCCGGCGAGCGCGTGCTTGGCCTGATCCAGATACATCACCGGCGGGGCGATGGCGACGCCACAGCCGTCAACGCTGCTCAGCTCATGGCGCAGGCCGGCGATCAGTTCGTTGACCATGTGGGTGCTGCCGTTAAGCTTCCAGTTACCCATAACTAATGGATGACGCATGTTTTTTCCTCCAACTAGAAAACGCGAGAGTCGAAATGACAACTGCCGGACCGGCAGTTTACCTGCCCAACAGTATAGAGATCATTAAGCGCGAAGGCTTTGCTTTTCGTCATTAAATACCGCGCCGTTATGGCTCGGAAAGCGCCAGCTTAATCGGTTCAACTGCGAAGGTTACCCCTTTATCGCCGTTGTCCGAGACGACATAGCGAATGGCGCCGACCTGCTGTTGGTAAAAGCGCGATCCTTTGCCTTTTTCCAGCAGGTTGTTCACCTTGTTCTGGCTCTGTTCCACCGTCAACGCCGGTTCGAACTGGCGCATCAGCGCCGCCATGTAGTTGATGGCGATGGCGCGCGCGGCTTTTTCTTCATTGGCCTGCTGCAGCGGCAGGTGAGTGATCTGCAACGTTTTGATTTTACCGGTACCTTTCTCCAGCGCGGTGGAGGCATACAGGTTTTCGTTGAGTTTGCTGGCGGCGCGCGTCAGCAGCGGCGAATCATCTTCGGCCGAGGGAATGGCGCGAAATTCGCCAATCGGCAGTTTGGGATTGTCGCGATTGTATTTCTCGCGGAACTTGACCACCGTCAGATCGAAGGTCGGCGCTCCGGCCAACAGGTAAGGCGCGGTGGGCTTCGTTTCGCCTGCCGGCGGGTCGGCCCAGGCAGTGGCGGCCGCCTGCAGCAGGCAGGCGATGACGAGGGTTTTTCTCAGCATGGCGTATGGCATCAAGGACAAAGATGGCTCCGATTAAAGCGATAACCCGCAGGCCTTGTCAAAGATCCCACGCCATTATCGGTTCGCTGACGAGAAAGCTGTGCGGCGTGCCGCGTTATGCAGGGCGAAAAACTCGGCCCGGCAGCGCCTATGTTACACTGCGGCGCAGAATATGGGCAGGCTTAGAGCGCAGGAATCGATGACGTTACAACAGTGGTGTTTTTCTTTTAAGGGCCGCATCGGGCGGCGCGACTTCTGGATCTGGATGGGGCTGTGGCTGGTGCTGATGGCGGCGGCGTTTACGTTGGCCAATTATCAGCTGGTCGCCATTCAATCCATCGCCTTCTTTATCGTTGCGCTGCTGTGGCCGACGGCGGCGGTGCTGGTCAAGCGGCTGCACGATCGCAACAAGGCCGGCTGGTGGGCGCTACTGCTGATCCTGGCGTGGATGCTGGCGGCGGGCAACTGGCAGATGCTGGCGCCAATCTGGCAATGGGGCGTCGGGCGTTTCATCCCGACGCTGATTATCGTGATGATGATGATCGATCTGGGCGCCTTCGTCGGTACGCCGGGGGACAATCGGTTCGGCCCGGAAGCCGAACCGGTGAAGTTCCGCTGATCTTCCGCCGGGTTACCAGTAGTGTTCGCTGGTGATATGGCCCGGCTTGCGGCGCAGGTGCTTGCGCATCTGGCGGTGGTCTTTCAGCGTTTGCTGGGTGTCCCGCACCATTTGCGGGTTGCCGCACAGCATCACGTGGCTGGTTTCGGCGTCGATGGTCAAGCCGATCGCCGCTTCCAGCCGGCCGTCCTCGATCAGCGCCGGTACGCGGCCGGTCAATGAACCGGGCGCCTCTTCGCGGCTGACGACGGTCTGGATACGCAGCTTGCCGTTGTAGCGCTGCTGCAGTTGCTGCATCAACGGCAGGTAGCTCAGGTCGCGCGCAAAGCGCGCGGCGTGCACCAGCACCAGGTTTTTAAAGCGCTCCAGGCCGGCGCCCTGTTGCAGAATCGATAAATAGGGGCCGATGGCGGTGCCGGTCGCCAGCATCCACAGCGTGTCGCAGTCGGGAACCTCGTCCAGCACGAAGAAGCCGGCGGCTTCTTTGGTTACCATCACCTCTGAGCCCGGCTGCAGCTGATTGAGGCGCGGGCTCAGTTTGCCTTCCGGTACGGTCACCAGATAGAACTCCAGATTGGCATCATCGGGGGCATTGACGTAGGAATAGGCGCGCTGCACCCGTTCGCCGTCGATTTCCAGCGCCAGCTTGGCGAATTGCCCGGCGGTGAAAGGATCGATGGGGGCGTTGACCACCAGGCTGAACAGCCCGTCGGTCCATTGTTTTACCTGCGTAACCTTGCCGTTTACCCATTCAGCCATACTCTAAAGCTCCCGTGGTCGAATCAAATAAGCACAATGTCGTGAGCCGGAAATGGCGTGCGCGGTGCGCTCTACCCGGTAATCGTTGCCGAACAGGCGGTGAAACAGCTGCAGCTCGGAATTGCACAGGCTGCTGCAGCTGGAACCGGCTACGCCGATTGGGCAGTGGTTTTCCACCAACAGCGCGCCGTGCGGATGTTCGATCAACTCGGCCATGTAACCGTCGTGTTGCCGCAGCCGCACCAGGCGGGTTAATCGGTCCTGATGGCTGCGCTCGGCGGACAGCTCTTCGGCATAGCGCAGATAAAGCTGCTCTTCGCGCGCATTGAGCAAGGGTTCCACCCCGGCGCCGCCAAACAGCTGCAACGCGGATTCTCGCAGCCTCTCCTGATCGGCGGCAGCAAAGGCGTGCCCCCGTTCGGTCAGCGACCAGTAGCGCGTCGGGCGGCCGACCTTGCTGCGCGCTTCTTCGTAACAAACCAGCTCACGTTTTTCCAGGGATTGCAGATGTTGTCGGATGCCCATCGGCGTGATGTCCAGACGCTCCGCCAGCATTTTGGCCGAGTGCGGGCCGAGAGCCTTTAACTGCAATAAAATCAGCTCAGGTGTTTTCATGAACCAAATCCCTATGGTGTTATTTTATTTCAAGTTGATGAAAAGAATTATCGATTAAATGCTAAAGCGCGGCTACTGCAAGCACGCAATTTTTAACTCCAAAGCGTTAGTCGTACAGTTTAATTTACGAGCCTGGTCGGGTTTGCTGCCAGTGTGACCTGGATCAATATCTGTCTGAAACTCGCTAAAAAAATCAGATTTGATTAGTTTATGCCGCCATAGAGGGCTGCTCGCCGTTCTGGCTGCTGCAACGGCCATACCGGGACGCTGTGACGAGTTGAAACGTTAACGAAGATAATGAGAAAACTAGAGAATTTTCACCTGCTGGTGATGCTTGTTCTGTTGGTCGCCGTCGGCCAGATGGCGCAAACCATTTATGTTCCCGTTATTGCTGATATCGCTCACGATCTGTCGGTGCGCACCGGCGCCGTGCAGCGGGTGATGGCGGCGTATCTGCTGACCTACGGTTTTTCCCAGCTGATTTACGGGCCGATATCGGACCGTATCGGGCGCCGTCCGGTGATCCTGACCGGCATGATGATCTTCCTGGTCGGTGCGCTGGGCGCGCTGCTGTCCACCAACCTGACGATGCTGGTCGCCGCCAGCGCGATTCAGGGCATGGGCACCGGCGTGGCGGGCGTGATGGCGCGCACCATGCCGCGCGATCTGTATGCCGGTACTGCGCTGCGTTACGCCAACAGCCTGCTGAACATGGGGATTTTGGTCAGTCCGTTGCTGGCGCCGGTGATCGGCGGCGCGCTGGCGATGGTGTTCGGCTGGCGCGCCTGTTACGCCTTCCTGCTGGCGCTGTGCGCCTGCGTCGCCTTCGCCATGTTCCGCTGGCTGCCGGAGACCCGTCCGGTACAGACGGAAAAACGCCGCATGCTGGCCAGTTTCCGCCAGCTGCTGGGCGACAGCACCTTCAGCTGCTATCTGGTGATGCTGATCGGTGCGCTGGCGGGAATTGCGGTATTCGAGGCCAGCTGCGGCGTGTTGATGGGCGGCGTGTTGGGGCTGAGCGGCCTGACCGTCAGCATCCTGTTCATTTTGCCAATTCCGGCGGCGTTTTTCGGCGCCTGGTACGCCGGGCGCGACGGCAAGACCTTCCACACGCTGATGTGGCATTCGGTGATTAGCTGCCTGCTGGCGGGAGCGATGATGTGGATCCCGGGCTGGTTCGGCGTGATGAACATCTGGACGCTGATCGTGCCGGCCGCGCTGTTCTTCTTCGGCGCCGGCATGTTGTTCCCGCTGGCGACCACCGGAGCGATGGAGCCGTTTCCTTACCTGGCCGGCGCGGCGGGCGCGCTGGTGGGCGGCATGCAGAACATGGGGTCTGGTCTGGCGACCTGGCTGTCCGCCATGTTGCCGCAAACCGGGCAGTTCAGCCTCGGGCTGCTGATGTTCGCCATGGCGCTGTTGATCCTGCTGTGCTGGTGGCCGCTGTCCAACCGGATGCAGCATCAGGGTCATACCGCATAACCACAGGGCGCCATTCGGCGTCCTGTTTCGTTACAGCAGAAATTCGTGCAGCGCCGGGTCTTTGCGATCCAGATAGTGGGTTGAACGAATACGGCGGATGGTGCGCGATTTACCGCGGATCAACAGGGTTTCGGTGGTGGCCATGTTGCCTTTGCGGCTGATGCCTTCCAGCAGATCGCCTTTGGTGATGCCGGTGGCGGAGAAAATCACGTTATCGTTGCGCGCCATTTGATCCAGACGCAGCGCCTGACCGGCTTCGATGCCCATCTCCCGACAGCGTGCCAGCTCCTGTTCACCGATGCGGCGGTTTTCGGCGCTGTCGCCTTTCACTTCATGGCGCGGCAGCAAACGCGCCTGCATGTCGCCGTCCAGCGCGCGGATCACCGCGGCGGAGATCACCCCTTCCGGCGCGCCGCCGATGCCGTACATCACATCGACCTCGCTTTCCGGCATGCAGGTGAGAATGGAGGCCGCCACGTCGCCGTCAGGAATGGCGAACACCCGCACCCCCAACTGCTGCATCTGCGCGATGACGCCGTCGTGGCGCGGTTTGGCCAACACGATCACCGTCAGCTGCGACAAGGGTTTACCCAGCCGCGCGGCGACGTTCTGCAGGTTCTCCGCCAGCGGCAGGTTGATATCGATGGCGCCGCGCGCCGCCGGGCCAACCACCAGTTTCTCCATGTACATGTCCGGCGCGTGCAGGAAGGTGCCGCGATCGCCCACCGCCAAGACCGCCAGCGCGTTGGACTGGCCCATGGCGGTCATGCGGGTGCCTTCGATCGGATCGACCGCGATGTCCACCGCGTCGCCCTGGCCGGTGCCGACCTGCTCGCCGATATACAGCATCGGCGCTTCGTCGATTTCACCTTCGCCGATCACGATGCGGCCATCGATATCCACTTTGTTGAGCATGATGCGCATGGCGTGGACCGCCGCGCCGTCGGCGGCGTTCTTGTCGCCGCGTCCCAGCCATTTGTAGCCCGCCAGCGCGGCGGCTTCGGTAACGCGGGAAAATTCGATGGCTAATTCACGTTTCATGGCAAACCTGTCTGTGAGAAAGGGAAGAAAATATCGGCAAAGTTTATCACAGCGCGGCGGCGGCGGGGCGGGGCAAAAAAAAGCGCCGCCCGCAGGCAGCGCTTGTTGGAGGGCAACGGAAGCGGGATTACTCGTGATCTTCCCACGCCTGAGCGCGAGCCACCGCTTTTTTCCAGCCGCTGTAACGGTAGTTGCGTTCGGTGGTTTCGATGCTTGGGCGGAATTCGCGCTCAATCACCGCTTTGCTCTTCACCTCATCCAGATCGTTCCAGTAGCCGATGGCCAGGCCCGCCAGGAACGCCGCGCCCAGCGCCGTCGATTCACGCACTTCAGGGCGCTCTACGCGGGTGCCGAGGATATCGGACTGGAACTGCATCAGGAAGTTGTTGGCGACCGCGCCGCCGTCCACGCGCAGCGATTGCAGGCGGGTGTTGGCGTCGGCTTGCATCGCGTCCAGCACGTCGCGGGTCTGGAAGGCGATGGATTCCAGCGTGGCGCGGATGATGTGGTTGCTGTTGGCGCCACGGGTCAGACCGAAGATGGCGCCACGGGCATACGGATCCCAGTAGGGCGCACCCAAGCCGGTGAAGGCCGGCACCACATAGACGCCGTTGCTGTCTTTCACCTTGGTGGCGAAGTATTCGGAGTCGGCGGCGTCGCTGATCAGTTTCAGCTCGTCGCGCAGCCACTGGATGGACGCACCGCCGATGAACACCGCGCCTTCCAGCGCATAGTTCACTTCGCCGCGCGGGCCGCAGGCGATGGTGGTCAGCAGGCCATTTTTCGAGCGCACCGCTTCTTTGCCGGTGTTCATCAGCAGGAAGCAGCCGGTGCCGTAGGTGTTCTTCGCCATGCCCGGTTGAACGCACAGCTGGCCGTACAGCGCTGCCTGCTGGTCACCGGCGATACCGGCGATAGGAATACGCGTGCCGCCTTTACCGCCGATGTTGGTCTGGCCGTACACTTCTGAGGAAGGACGGACTTTCGGCAGCATGGCGCGCGGGATATCCAGCACTTCCAGCATGCGCTCGTCCCAGTCCAGCTCGTGGATGTTGAACATCATGGTGCGTGAGGCGTTGGTGTAATCGGTAACGTGCACGCGCCCTTGGGTCATCTTCCACACCAGCCAGGTGTCGACGGTGCCGAACAGCAGTTCGCCGCGCTTGGCGCGTTCGCGGGCGCCTTCGACGTTGTCCAGGATCCACTTCACCTTGGTGCCGGAGAAGTACGGGTCAACCACCAGGCCGGTGTTGTGACGGATGTACTCTTCCAGGCCGTCGCGCTTGAGCTTCTCGCAGATGTCGGCGGTGCGGCGGCACTGCCAGACGATGGCGTTATAGATAGGCTTGCCGGTCTCTTTTTCCCAGACGATGGTGGTTTCGCGCTGGTTGGTGATGCCGATGCCGGCGATCTGATCGGAACTGATGTCGGCCTTCGCCAGCACTTCTACCAGCGTCGAGCTTTGCGACGCCCAGATCTCCATCGGGTCGTGCTCAACCCAGCCGGCTTTTGGGTAGATCTGCGGGAATTCGCGCTGCGATACCGCAACGATGTTGGCGTCGTGATCGAGCACGACGGCGCGTGAGCTGGTGGTCCCTTGGTCGAGTGCGACAATGTATTTTTTTTCTACAGTCATGGTAATTATCCTGCTGTTGTTAACCGTTTAAAACTGCACCAATCACGCTTTACGCTGCTGAGCCTTGGCGTCGGACTCTTCTTCCGTCACGCAGACGTCGCACGGCAGGTGGCGGCCAATCAGCGCGCGGTAACCGAAGGCGCCCAGGCCGCAGCCGACGATAGGCGCGAAGATCGGCACCAGGAAGTACGGGATGTCGCGTGCGCCGGTGAAGGCGACTTTGCCCCAGCCGGCCAGGTAGGCGAACAGTTTTGGCCCGAAGTCACGCGCCGGGTTCAACGCAAAGCCGGTCAATGGTCCCATGGAGGCGCCGATCACGGCAATCAGAATACCGATCAGCAGCGGCGCCAGCGGGCCGCGCGGAATGCCGTTGCCGTCGTCGGTCAGCGCCAGGATCAGGCACATCAGAATGGCGGCGATCACCGTTTCCACCAGGAAGGCCTGGCCGACGGAGATGTGCGCGTTAGGGTAGGTTGAGAAGATGCCGGCCAGTTCCAGGCTTTCGTTGCTGCCGCGCACCATATGGTGAGCCGCTTCGAAGTCGAAGAACAGGTTGTAGTACAACCCGTAGACCAGCGCGGCGGCGCAGAAGGCGCCGGCGACTTGCGCAATGATGTATGGCACCACTTTGCGTCCGTCGAAGCAGGCGAACAGCCACAGCGCGAGGGTGACCGCCGGGTTGAGATGCGCGCCGGAAATGGCGGCGGTCAGGTAGATGGCCATGGCGACGCCCAGGCCCCAAATGATGCTGATTTCCCACTGGCCGAAGCTGGCGCCCGCCAGTTTCAGTGCGGCAACGCAGCCTACGCCAAAGAAGATCAGCAGCGCCGTGCCGAGGAACTCGGCGATGCACTGGCCTTTTAATGTCGGACTGGTGGTTTGGCTCATAATGTTGGTGTCCTGCAAAACGGCGGTTGTTGGTTTATAGGCTCAGTTGGGTATACATCCGGCCTATGGGCACAGTTTTTTTCATCTCGTCCAATTATTGAATAAGGACGTGATGTAAATTTATCGTTAACGAACATAAACGAGAAATAGCGAAATCAAAATGTGTGTGGCGCGTCATAAAATTGAGCGATTTCGCGTCGTTTAGTGTTCTTTCTGAGCCATAAAAGTGTGATCTGACCAGTGGTTTAGCGAGGGCTGTTAACAACTCGCGGCGACGGCGGCGGGGATTTTCAGTTTTTGCTGATGGCGGGGGCAGGAAAATTGCAACAGACTGCGCGATGATCCGGTATGTTGCTAGACAGGCGGAGACTGGCTACTTACAATCGTTTTTAACGAATCGAGACTGCGCGCCTTCCGTAACGGCGCGCGTCACTGAGCGCGATGCAATATTCGCAGTCGCTGCAGCCGACGTTGCGGCCGCTACTTATAGATGTACGCCTTGCTATCATGAGGGGACTGAAGCATGTCATTTGAAGTATTTGAGAAACTGGAAGCAAAAGTACAGCAGGCGATTGATACCATCACTCTGTTGCAGATGGAAATTGAAGAGCTGAAAGACAAAAACAACTCTCTGTCGCAGGAAGTTCAGGCTGCCTCCGGCAACCACGAAGCGTTGGTGCGCGAAAACCAACAGCTGAAAGAAGAACAGCACGTATGGCAAGATCGCCTGCGCGCGCTGCTGGGCAAGATGGAAGAAGTCTGATTCCTCACGCCATGCAGCAACGAAAAGGGCGCCTCAGGCGCCCTTTTTCATGACCGAAAATCACTCGATGTCGAGCGGGTCTTCGGAGAGGATGATGCCGGTGTTGTCGGCATACAGATGGTCGCCGGAGAAGAAGGTGACGCCACCGAAGTTGACGCGGATATCGCTTTCGCCCACGCCTTCGCTCACGGCTCCCGCCGGGATCGCCGCCATCGCCTGAATGCCGATGTCGAGCTCTTCCAGATCGTCCACCTGACGCACCGCGCCGTACACCACGATGCCTTCCCATTCGTTCTGGGCGGCCAGGCGTGCCAGCTCGGCGTTGACCAGCGCCCGGCGAACCGAACCGCCGCCGTCGACCAACAGCACGCGGCCGCGGCCGTTTTCTTCAAGCAGATCGAACAACAGGCCGTTATCCTCAAAGCATTTCACCGTGGTGATCTGCCCGCCAAATGAAGTACGCCCGCCAAAATTGGAGAACAGAGGTTCAACAACGTTCACCTCTTCATGATAGATGTCGCAAAGTTCGGAAGTATCGTATTTCATAGGATTTTACGTCTGTTTGCCGCTGGAATGTTCAGTATATCCCTTTATTCGCCCTGTTGGCAAAATCATCAGTTTTTAACTGAGCGCCACGCCGATGGCGAACAGCAGGTTGGCCAGCAGCGCCGCCTTGACCATGTGCTCCAGCATTGGCCGCATGCCGACCGGTGTCGGATCGCGCAGCACGCGCAGGCCGTGGCGCACCAGCAGCGGGATCGCCAGCACGAACAGCCAACCCCACGGGCCGTGGAGATTGAACAGCGTAAACAGCGCGAAACACAGCACCGCGCCGCCGAGCAACAGGGCATGGTAAATGCGCGCCTTGTGCGGGCCGAGACGCACCGCCAACGTGTTCTTGCCGTTCTCGCGATCGCTCTCGATATCGCGCAGATTGTTGATGTTGAGCACCGCCGTCGCCAGCAGGCCACAGGCGGTGGCCGGCAGCATCACGACGCTGTCGAAAGTGTGCGTTTGCAGATAGTAGGTGCCGGCCACGCTCAGCCAGCCGAAGAATACCAACACCGAGATGTCGCCCAGCCCCAAATACCCGTAGGGCTTGTTGCCGACGGTGTAGGTGATGGCCGCCACGATGGACAGCCCGCCCAGCACCAGGAAGCCCACCACGTCGCTGGGTTGCTCGCAGGCGACGGCGATCAGCGAACAGCCGGCGAGGGCGATCAGCACCACCGTCACCACCAGCGCCCGTTTCATCTGCGCCTGGGTGATCATGCCTTTTTGCATGCCGCGCAACGGCCCGATGCGATCTTCTTTGTCGCTGCCTTTGACCGCATCGCCGTAGTCGTTCGCCAGGTTGGAGAGGATCTGCAGCAGGCCGGCGGTCAACAGCGCCAGCAGCGCCACTTCAGGTTTCAGGCTGCCGTGCCAGGCGGCGATCGCCGAGCCGACCACGATGGAGGCAAAGGCCAGCGGCAGGGTGCGGGGGCGTAGACTTTCCAGCCAGGCGGAGATCGGAGTGGTGGAGGTTGATGAGCTCATGTTTCGCTTCTGTCAGTAAGTTGCGGTGTCCGTTAGAAATAATTGTGGGAGGCAATGCCTCCCACACAGATGACTGACAAGACAATGATTGAGCGATTATAGGATAAAACGACTCAAATCTTCATCCGCCACCAGTTCATCCAGATGACTGCGCACGTAATCCGCATCAATTGTAATGGATTGGCCATTAATTTCACTCGCATCGTAGGAAATATCTTCCATCAGACGCTCCAGCACGGTGTGCAGACGACGCGCGCCGATGTTCTCGGTGCTTTCGTTGACCTGCCACGCGGCTTCGGCGATGCGGCGGATGCCGTCGGCGGTGAACTCGATATTGACGCCTTCGGTGCCCATCAGCGCTTTGTACTGCTCGGTCAGCGACGCGCTCGGCTCGGTCAGGATGCGCTCAAAGTCTTCGGTGGTCAGCGCCTGCAGCTCAACGCGAATCGGCAGACGGCCCTGCAGTTCCGGGATCAGATCCGACGGATTGGCGGTCTGGAACGCGCCGGAAGCGATGAACAGGATGTGATCGGTCTTCACCATGCCGTGCTTGGTCGACACGGTGCAGCCTTCCACCAGCGGCAGCAGATCGCGCTGCACGCCTTCGCGCGAGACGTCCGGGCCGGAGCTTTGGCCGCCGCGCTTACAGATTTTGTCGATCTCGTCGATAAACACGATGCCGTGCTGTTCAACCGCTTCGATCGCCTGCTCTTTCAGCTCTTCCGGGTTCACCAGCTTGGCGGCTTCTTCTTCCACCAGCAGCTTGAAGGCTTCTTTGATCTTCAGCTTGCGCGGTTTTTGCTTCTGGCCGCCGAGGTTCTGGAACATCGACTGCAGCTGGTTGGTCATCTCTTCCATGCCCGGAGGCGCCATGATTTCCACGCCCATCGGCGCGGCGGCCAGATCGATCTCGATCTCTTTGTCGTCCAGCTGGCCTTCGCGCAGTTTCTTGCGGAATGCCTGGCGGGCGGCGGACGGCTCCTGGTTTTCTTCCGGCTGGCCCCAGTTGTTCTTGGCCGGCGGGATCAGCACGTCGAGAATACGCTCTTCGGCCAACTCTTCGGCGCGGGTGCGGTTTTTCTCGATCGACTGCATGCGCACCATCTTGATGGCGGCATCGGTCAGATCGCGGATGATGGAGTCCACTTCTTTGCCCACATAGCCCACTTCGGTGAACTTGGTGGCTTCAACCTTGATGAACGGCGCGTTGGCCAGCTTCGCCAGGCGGCGGGCGATTTCGGTTTTACCGACGCCGGTCGGGCCGATCATCAGGATGTTTTTCGGGGTCACTTCGTGACGCAGCATCTCGTTGAGCTGCATTCGGCGCCAGCGGTTGCGCAGGGCAATGGCGACAGCGCGTTTGGCCTTGTTTTGGCCAATGATGTAGCTGTCCAGTTCGCTGACGATCTCGCGCGGAGTCATTTCAGACATGGTATTCGATCCTTACGCTTTGGAAGGCAATTCTTCAATGGTGTGGAAATGGTTGGTGTAAATACAGATGTCGCCGGCGATGTTGAGGGATTTATCAACGATGTCGCGGGCGCTCAGCTCGGTATTTTCCAACATGGCGCGGGCGGCGGCCTGAGCGTACGGGCCGCCGGAGCCGATGGCGATCAGATCGTTTTCCGGCTGCACCACATCGCCGTTGCCGGTGATGATCAGCGAAGCGGTTTCATCGGCGACCGCCAACAGCGCTTCGAGCTTGCGCAGCATGCGGTCGGTGCGCCAGTCTTTCGCCAGCTCGACGGCGGCTTTCACCAGGTGGCCCTGGTGCATTTCCAGTTTGCGTTCAAACAGTTCAAACAGCGTGAAGGCGTCAGCGGTGCCGCCGGCGAAACCGGCGATCACTTTGTCGTTATACAGGCGACGCACTTTCTTGACGTTCCCCTTCATCACCGTATTACCCAGGGTTGCCTGGCCATCACCACCGATGACGACCTGGCCGTTGCGGCGTACGCTTACAATTGTTGTCACGAGCAGACCCTCGTTAAAGACGGAAAGAAGTCCCCGCAGCGCCTGCTTTCGCAGACGCTACGAGGCATATTGACAGTATAGATGGGGGGGGATTGACGCTTTTCAACCCCCAACGGAGAGGGGAATGCAACTCGACATGCCGACGCCCTTCAGGCGCGAAAGGGTTTTGTCCGCGGCGGCGCGGCTGCTGTACGGGCCGAGCACCACGCGATTCCAACCGCCGCCGGCGGTGATGCGGCTCTCGATGCCCTCGAACGCCAGGCGCGCCCGCACGGATTCAGCCTGATCGGTGGCGCGGAACGAACCGCATTGCACCATCCACTTCTGTTTCGATTCCGGTTTGGTTTCCTGCTTCACTTCCGGTTTGGGCTCCGGCTTCGGTTGCGGTTGCGGCTTCGGCTCAGGCTGTTTCACCTGTACCGGTTGCTGGGTGGCCGGCTTCGGCTGCTGGTGCTGCTGCACCGGCGCAGTGGTGGCGCCGTTGTTGAACGGGTTGCGCGGCGCCTGGGTGACCTGCTGCGGTTGCTGTACCGGCTGCTGCTGCATTTGCTGTTGTTGCATCTGCTGCTGCTGGCGATTGCTGCGCGCGTTGGCCTGGCCTGGATCGTTATACGGCACTTCGTTCAGCTGCGTCGGGCGCTGCTGCATGTCGGCCTGCATCTGCTCTAGCAGTTGCCGTTGTTCGGCGGTCAGCTGAGTTTTGGAATTGAGCTCGCCGCCGGCCGTCGGCTCGGTCGGAGTTTGCACGCCGATCTGCCGGTTTTCCAGTTCTTTGATATAACGCCAGCGCTCTTCCGGCTTCGGCGGCAGGCCGTTGCCCGGGCGCGTGGTGTGCGCAGGCAACAACGGCGCGTCTTCCGGCTTGTTGTGCGTAATGAAATAGAGGCCACCGACAAAGATAACCAGCAACGCGGCGGCTAACGCCAGCACGGTTTTGGAAACCTTCGGAGAACTGCGTTTTTTACGGCTGGGGGTTTTACGCTTAGCTCCTGCTGCGCGCCCACGGCTTACATAGTCTTTTTGTGCCACTATTATTCCGCTGTGTCCTGATGAGAGGATAAGTCCGTCATGTTACTGAACCCTAAAATATTTGACTAGCGTTTCGGGGCAGCGGTGCTGCCTCTGATAATCAATTCACTGTCCAATAGCCGGGAGCCGCTGGCCACCGTTTGGCCGTTCAACTGCTCCAGCAGCAGCAACATCGCCTGCTGGCCGATCTGGAAGCGCGGCTGCGCCACCGTGGTCAGCGGCGGATCGCAATACTGCGCCAGCTTGAGGTCGTCAAAGCCGACGATCGACAGATCCTGCGGTACCCGCAGCCCCATTTTTTTCGCCTGGGACAGCACGCCGATCGCCATGACGTCGCTGTGGCAGAACACCGCCGTCGGCGGTTTCGGCTGAGCCATCAGCATCGCCAGCGCTTGCGCGCCGGCTTCGTAGGTAAAATCACCCCGGGTAATATAGCTGCTTTCGACGGTAATGCCATTACGACGTAGCGCTTGAACGTAACCCTGCAGCCGATAATGGCTCAATGGCATCTGTTCCGGCCCGGCGACGCAGGCGATCTGCCGGTGGCCCAGCTGATGCAAATAATGCACGGCTTCAAAGGCGGCGGTCAGGTTGTCGATATGCACCGTCGGCAGCTCCAGCTCGGGAGCGAACTCGTTGGCCATCACCATCGGCGGCAGGTTGCGCTGCTCTTCCTTGCTGGCGTCGAACGGCAGGTTGGAGCCCAGCAGCAGCATACCGTCGATCTGCTTGGTGATGATCAGATTGACGAAGGTGCGCTCTTGCTGGTTCTGCTGCGCGCAGTCGCCGATCAGCACCAGATAGCCTTGCTGGGCGGCGGTCTGTTCGATCCCCTGGATCACGTCGGCGAAAAACGGATCGCAGATGTCGGGTACGATCACCAGGATGGTGCGGGATTCGTTGCGCTTGATATTGCGTGACAGAGCATGAGGAGAATAACCCACGGCCAGGACGGCCTGTTCCACTTTCTGGCGCGTCGGCGTTGACACCTTTTCCGGGTTCATCAGCGCACGCGATACGGTAGCCGTTGAAACGCCCGCCATTTCGGCGACGTCTTTCATGGTCGCCATGGATAACTCTTTCTTGTGTTCCAACGCCTTTCTCCTTGCGTCAGCGCCATGCCGACGCCGCTACTGCTGTTTGCTCACAATGTCCGGCATGCGGTGGCGGGATTGTTGTCATTGAGCGCCACTCGCGTTCGGGCACTCCGTCGCGCTGCGATGTGGCGACAAAATTTGCCCTCGCAGACATTCTAAACAGAATACGCCCCGCCTTTGTTACCTAATTTGCATAAAAAATGTGACCTGAGAAGGTTTTTTAGCGTTCGCTCGCAATTTAAAGGGTAAACGTTTGCACTGCGGCAGCTAAATCGGACTTTTCCGGGATCAACTGTCGATCGGATCGACATCCAGCGTCCATTTCACCTTGCGCGTTTGCGGCAGGGTGCCGATCAGCGGCAGCGAACTTTTCATCAGCTGTTGCAGGACGCGCCGCGCAGGATGCTGCAGTAGCAGCTGCCAGCGGAAACGGCCGCCGCGTTTGGACTGCAGCGCCGGCACCGGGCCCATCACCCACAGCGAATCGTCCTTCAGCGGGCTGGCTTCCAGCAGGTTGCGCAGCTGTTGCAGGAACAGCGGGGCCTGCTGGTTATCGTGATCTTCGGCGCGCACGATGATGTGGCTGGTATAGGGCGGCAGGAACACGCTGTTGCGCTCCGCCAGCGTCTGTTTGGCGAAGGCGTCGTAACCCTGTTGCAGCAGCACCTGCAGCAGTGGGTGCTCTGGATGGTGGGTTTGCAGCAGCACTTCCCCCTGCTTGCCCGCCCGGCCGGCGCGCCCGGAGACCTGGGTGTACAGCTGAGCGAAGCGCTCGGCGGAGCGGAAGTCGGCGGAGAACAGCGCGCCGTCGACGTCCAGCAACGCTACCAGCGTGACGTCGGGAAAGTGGTGGCCCTTGGCCAGCATCTGCGTGCCGATCAGAATGCGCGCTTCGCCGCGATGGATATCCGCCAGGTGCTGTTCCAACGCGCCTTTACGGCTGGTGGTATCGCGATCGATACGGGTGATCGGCGTGTCGGGGAACAGCGGCGCCAGCTCCTGCTCCAGTTGTTCGGTGCCGACGCCGACCGACACCAGGTGGGTCGAGCCGCATTGCGGGCACTGGTGCGGTACCGGCCGCTGGCTGTCGCAGTGGTGGCAGCGCAGCTGGCGCTGATGCTGGTGGAAGGTGTAGTAGTGATCGCAGCGTTGGCACTCGGCGATCCAGCCGCACTCGTGGCACAGCAGTGCCGGGGCGTAACCGCGGCGGTTAAGGAACAGCATCACCTGATTGCCGGCTTTTAAATGGTGCTGCATGCTTTTTAAAAGCGGCTGCGACAGGCCGACCTTCAGCGGCAGCCCTTTCAGATCTATAAGGTGCTGCGCCGCCGGTTTGGCGTTGCCCGCACGCTGGGTGAGCTTCAGCTGGCGATATTTGCCCAGCTGCACGTTGTGCAGCGTTTCCAGTGCCGGCGTGGCGGAGCCCATCACCATCGGGATGTCCTCTTCCCGGGCGCGGAATACCGCCAGATCGCGGGCGTGGTAGCGCCAGCCTTCCTGCTGTTTATAAGAGCTGTCGTGCTCTTCGTCGATGATGATCACGCCCAGCTGGCGGAACGGCGTGAACAGCGCCGAACGGGTGCCGATGACGATGGCGGCTTCGCCGCTGCGCGCGCGCAGCCAAACCGCCAGCCGCTCGCTGTCGTTTAGCCCGGAGTGCAGCACGTCCACCGGCGCGTTGAAGCGCTCGCGAAAACGGGCGATGGTTTGCGGCGTCAGGCCGATTTCCGGCACCAGCACCAGCGCCTGCCGGCCTTTGGCCAGCACGTTCTCCAGCACGCTGAGGTACACCTCGGTCTTGCCCGAGCCGGTCACACCGGCCAGCAGCCAGGCGGCGAACTGTTCATCCTCGCTTCTGATCGCCCCGACGGCGGTGGCCTGTTCGGTATTCAGCCGCAGCCGCTCGCCGAGCACCGCGAAGTTGGGGCGCCAGTCTTGCGTGTCCGCGACCTGAGCGCGCAGATCGATCAACCCTTTGGCGCGCAGCGCCTGCAGAGCGCTTTCCGTCAGCTCCAGCTGACTGACCTGATGGCGATAGACCGGGCGTTGCAGCAGCGCCGCCAGCGCCTGCTGCTGTTTCGGCGCGCGTTTCAGACTGTCGGGCGGCGTGGCACGCCCTTGCTCGGTGGCGAACCACTGCCATAGCGGCGCGGCTTCGGCAGGTTTGCCTTGCCGCAGCAGGATCGGCAGCGCGTGGAACAGTACTTCGCCGATAGGATAATGGTAGTAATCGCTGGCCCAGCGCAGGATGCGCCACAGGCTGGGGGAGAACAGCGATTCGCTGTCGATCACGCTGTCGATCGGTTTGAGCTTGTCCAGCGGCAGTTCGCTGGTGTCGCTGCAGCCGGTGACGATGCCGATCGCATGCTGCCTGCCCCAGGGCACGCCTACGCGCGCGCCGGCCACCGGCTGCATGCCGGGCGGCAGCAGATAGTCGAAGGTGCGGGCGAGGGGGACCGGCAAAGCAACGTGTACGACGGGCATGATCTCATCCAAATTGAAAAAAAAGAGGGCATCAGTTTACACGGCGCATCGGCAAATGTACGGTTCCGATTGCGCGCCCCGGCTAATGCTGTATAATTTGCCGCCTTTGGTATAATTCGATACCAAAATTCTATTATCAACCACGTGTGGTGTCTGGCGAAACAGGGCTGGATAGCGACACGGCCTTAACTGAGGTTTCCCATGAAACAAGGTATCCACCCAAAATACGAAGAAGTTACTGCTAACTGCTCTTGCGGTAACGTGATGAAGATCCGCTCCACCGTGGGCCACGATCTGAACCTGGACGTTTGTGGCGCATGCCACCCGTTCTACACTGGCAAGCAGCGTGACGTTGCTACCGGTGGCCGCGTTGACCGCTTCAACAAGCGTTTCAGCGTACCAGGCGCTAAGAAATAAGATTTCTTATCGTCCGATGAAAAAGGCGCCTTGGGCGCCTTTTTTCGTTTCTGCCGCCGGCGTTCGCCGGGCGGTTCTCAATATTCCCAGGTATCGGGATCGACACCCAGTTCGCGCATCAACGCTTTTGCGGCTTCCGGAATTTCATCGCTGCGCTCTTTGCGCAGGTCTTCATCATTCGGCAGCGGCTGGCCGGTAAAGGCATGCAGAAACGCTTCGCACAGCAGTTCGCTGTTGGTGGCGTGGCGCAGGTTGTTGACCTGGCGACGGGTCCGTTCGTCGGTGAGGATTTTCAGGACCTTCAGCGGAATGGATACCGTGATCTTTTTGACTTGCTCGCTTTTTTTACCGTGTTCAGCGTAAGGGCTGACATACTCGCCGTTCCACTCAGCCATGGGACACCTTAACTTTGTCAGAAAAATTACAAAATTCTAAAAACCGGGCAATTATGCCCGATCTTCACTGTTCTCACTAAATAAATGTCAATTTTACGCGACCAGGGTCACTGAATGCCCCGCTTCGGCCGGGCATTGTGGCTCAACATCTTATCGTCATGTCATATCGGTATAATTTTAGCGGGTATTGTGCCATTGCTCAATCTATACGCAGAGAAGTTTAGATGTCCAGATGTATTGACGTCTATCAATCCTGCGATTACTCTTTAGGCCTCATTCACCGAACCGAGAGCCGAGCGAGCCCATGACGCGTAAACCAGCCACGATTGCCGTACGCAGCGGCCTGAACGACGACGAACAGTATGGCTGCGTTGTCCCGCCGATTCATCTGTCCAGCACCTATAACTTTACCGACTTCAACCAACCCCGAGCCCATGACTACTCGCGCCGCGGCAACCCGACGCGCGACGTGGTGCAGCGCGCGTTGGCGGAGCTGGAAGGCGGCGCCGGCGCGGTCATGACCGGCAGCGGCATGTCGGCGATCCATCTGGTGACTACCGTGCTGCTGAAGCCCGGCGATCTGCTGGTGGCGCCGCACGACTGCTACGGCGGCAGCTATCGGTTATTCGACAGTTTGAGCAAGCGCGGCGCCTATCGGGTGCTGTTCGTCGATCAGGGCAATGAAGAAGCCCTGCAGCAGGCGCTGGCGCAAAAGCCCAAGCTGGTGCTGATTGAAAGCCCCAGCAATCCGCTGCTGCGGGTGGTGGACATCGCGGCGATCTGCACCGCCGCGCACGCGGCGGGTGCATTGACGGTGGTGGACAACACCTTCCTCAGTCCGGCCCTGCAACAGCCGATCGAACTCGGCGCCGATCTGGTGGTCCATTCTTGCACCAAATACCTGAACGGACATTCGGACGTGGTGGCCGGCGCGGTGATCGCCAAAGATCCCGAGCTGGCGGTCGAACTGGCCTGGTGGGCGAACAACATCGGCGTGACCGGCGGCGCGTTCGACAGCTATCTGCTGCTGCGCGGCATGCGCACGCTGTCGCCGCGCATCAAGGCAGCGCAACAAAACGCCGAAGTGATTGTCGGCTATTTACAGCAGCAACCGTTGGTGAAAAAGCTGTATCATCCTTCCCTGCCGGAAAATCCGGGGCATGAGATCGCCCGCCGGCAGCAGCGCGGTTTCGGCGCGATGCTGAGTTTTGAACTGGACGGCGATGAAGCGGTGCTGCGCCGTTTTCTCTCTGCCCTTGAGCTGTTTACTCTGGCAGAATCGCTGGGCGGCGTAGAAAGCCTGATCTCGCATGCAGCGACCATGACCCACGCCGGTATGGCGGCGGAGGCGCGGGCAGCGGCCGGCATCTCCGAGAGCCTGCTGCGCATTTCCGTGGGTATTGAAGACAGTGAAGATTTGATTGCCGATCTGGAACGCGCTTTCCAGGCGGCGGCAACGAGGTAAGCATGAATGCAATTGCTGTAGCAGGGCCGGTGAGCGGGCGTCAACTGCACAAGTTTGGCGGCAGCAGTCTGGCGGATGTGAAGTGTTATCTGCGTGTGGCCGGGATTATGGCGGAATACAGCCAGCCAGGCGACATGATGGTGGTATCGGCCGCCGGCAGTACCACCAACCAGTTGATCAACTGGCTGAAGCTCAGCCAGAGCGATCGCCTGTCTGCGCACCAGGTGCAGCAGACGTTGCGTCGTTATCATAGCGATCTTATCGGCGGCCTGCTGCCGCCGGAAAGCGCCGAGCCGCTGATCGCCGAATTCATTCAGGATCTGGAACGTCTGGCGGTGCTGCTGGACGGCAAAGTCGACGACGTGTGCTATGCCGAAGTGGTCGGGCACGGCGAGATCTGGTCGGCGCGCCTGATGGCGGCGGTGCTTAATCATCTGGACATGCAGGCGGCCTGGCTGGATGCGCGTGATTTCCTGCGCGCCGAGCGCGCCGCGCAGCCGCAGGTGGATGAAGGCCGTTCTTATCCGCTGCTGCAACAATTGCTGGCCCAACATCCGGGCAAACGCCTGGTGGTGACCGGCTTCATTTCGCGCAACGACGCCGGGGAAACCGTGCTGTTGGGGCGTAACGGCAGCGACTACTCCGCCACTCAGGTCGGCGCGCTGGCCGGTGCTGCGCGCGTCACCATCTGGAGCGACGTAGCCGGGGTATACAGCGCCGATCCGCGCAAGGTGAAAGACGCCTGCCTGCTGCCGCTGCTGCGTCTGGACGAAGCCAGCGAGCTGGCGCGTCTGGCTGCGCCGGTGTTGCACACCCGCACTCTGCAGCCGGTCTCCGGCAGCGATATCGACCTTCAGCTGCGTTGCAGCTACCAGCCGGAACAGGGCTCGACGCGCATCGAGCGCGTATTGGCTTCCGGCACCGGCGCCAAGATTGTCACCAGCCACGACGATGTGTGCCTGATTGAACTGCACGTCGCCGCTCAGCATGATTTCAAACTGGCGCAGAAAGAGCTGGATCTGGTGCTCAAGCGCGCGCAGATCAAACCGCTGGCGGTGGGGATCCACCCTGACCGCAACCTGGTGCAGCTGTGCTACACCTCCGAGGTGGTCAATAGCGCGCTGGCGACGCTGCAGGCCGCAGCGTTGCCGGGCGAGCTGCGCCTGCGCGAAGGGCTGGCGCTGGTGGCGATGGTCGGCGCCGGGGTGTGCAAGAACCCGCTGCACAGCCACCGTTTCTATCAGCAACTGAAAGATCAGCCGGTCGAGTTTATCTGGCAGGCGGAAGATGGCATCAGTCTGGTGGCGGTATTGCGCCAGGGGCCGACCGCGCTGCTGATCCAGGGGCTGCACCAAAGCCTGTTCCGCGCCGAGAAGCGCATCGGTCTGGTGCTGTTCGGCAAGGGCAACATCGGCTCGCGCTGGCTGGAGCTGTTCGCTCGCGAACAAACCAATATTTCCGCGCGCAGCGGTTTCGAATTTATCCTGGCGGGGGTGGTGGACAGCCGCCGCAGCCTGCTGAATTACGACGGGCTGGACGCCAGCCGCGCGCTGGCGTTCTTTGAGGACGAAGCGCAGGAGCTGGACGAAGAGTCGCTGTTCCTGTGGATGCGCGCGCACCCGTTCGACGATCTGGTGGTGCTCGACGTGACCGCCAGCGAAGAGCTGGCCGGGCAGTATCTGGACTTCGCCAGCTACGGTTTCCACGTGATCAGCGCCAACAAGCTGGCGGGTGCCTCGTGCAGCGCGACCTATCGCCAAATTCGCGACGCCTTCGCCAAAACCGGCCGCCACTGGCTGTACAACGCCACCGTCGGCGCCGGCCTGCCGGTCAACCACACGGTGCGCGATCTGCGCGACAGCGGCGACAGCATTTTGGCGATCAGCGGCATCTTCTCCGGTACGCTCTCCTGGCTGTTCCTGCAGTATGACGGCACGGTGCCGTTTACCGAGCTGGTGGATCAGGCCTGGCAGCAGGGGCTGACCGAACCGGATCCGCGGGTCGATCTCTCCGGTCAGGACGTGATGCGCAAGCTGGTGATCCTGGCGCGCGAAGCGGGCTACGACATCGAGCCGAATCAGGTGCGGGTCGAGTCGCTGGTGCCGGCGGGCTGCGAGCTGGGTTCCGTCGATCAGTTCTTCGAGAACGGCGAGGCGCTGAACCAGCAGATGCAGCAGCGCTTTGAGGCCGCCAGCGAAATGGGCCTGGTGTTGCGCCACGTGGCGCGTTTCGACGCCAACGGCAAGGCGCGGGTCGGCGTTGAGGCCGTGCGTCCTGAGCATCCGCTGGCCTCGCTGCTGCCGTGCGACAACGTGTTCGCCATCGAGAGCCGCTGGTATCGCGATAATCCGCTGGTGATCCGCGGGCCGGGCGCCGGTCGCGACGTGACCGCCGGGGCGATCCAGTCAGACCTTAACCGGTTGGCGCAGCTGCTTTAATCCTCTGCGGGCGCGGGTTCACCGCGCCCCTTTGCTTTTCCTGCCATACTTATCCTTGTCGCTATCATGAAATTCCCTCTTTGAGCGGGTGAGGATTAATCATCTTATTCCCCTCATTTTCCTGTTGACTCTTTAGCCAACATGCGGCATTTTCTATCTAGACGTCTAAACGTATAGACGCTCATCAAGATGAAATAAAAACAGTGATCGAGAAGAGGTGAGCAGGGTATGAGTTTTTTCCACGCAAACCAGCGGGAAGCGCTGAATCAGAGTCTGGCGGAGTTGAACGGCCAGATTAACGTATCATTCGAGTTCTTCCCGCCACGCACCAGCGAGATGGAAGAGACCCTGTGGCAGTCGATCGATCGTCTGAGCATCCTCAAACCTAAATTCGTTTCCGTCACCTACGGCGCCAACTCCGGCGAGCGCGATCGCACCCACAGCATCATCAAGGGGATCAAGGAGCGCACCGGCCTGGAGGCTGCGCCGCACCTGACCTGCATCGACGCCAGCCCGGCTCAGTTGCGCGACATCGCGACCGACTACTGGAACAGCGGCATCCGCCATATCGTGGCGCTGCGCGGCGATCTGCCGCCGGGCGGTGGTAAGCCGGACATGTATGCGACCGATCTGGTAGCACTGCTGAAAGACGTGGGCGACTTCGATATTTCCGTCGCCGCCTACCCGGAAGTGCACCCGGAGGCGAAGAGCGCGCAGGCAGATTTGATCAACCTGAAGCGCAAGATCGACGCCGGTGCCAACCGCGCCATCACCCAATTCTTCTTCGACGTTGAGAGCTACCTACGCTTTCGCGACCGCTGTGTCGCCGCCGGCATCGACGTGGAAATCGTGCCGGGCATTCTGCCGGTGTCCAACTTCAAGCAGCTGCAGCGCTTCGCCACCATGACCAACGTGCGGGTGCCGAGCTGGATGACCAGCATGTTCGAAGGGCTGGACGACGATGCGGAGACCCGCAAGATGGTCGGCGCCAACATCGCCATGGACATGGTGAAGATCCTCAGCCGCGAAGGAGTGAAGGATTTCCACTTCTATACCCTGAACCGCGCCGAGATGAGCTACGCCATCTGCCACACGCTGGGCGTGCGCCCGGTGGCCGCCGCCTGACACTGGCAGGCCTGTTCCCATGAAGAAAGGGCGTCGCTTTATCGCGGCGCCCTTTTTTGTGGGGGAAGGCATAAAAAAAACGGCCCCGGTAAACGGGGCCGCGATTTGGCTCACTAGCCGGTGTTGCGCATCCCGGCGGCGACGCCGGCGATGGTGACCATCAGCGCCTGCTCCACGCGGGCGTCGGGCTGTTCCTGCTGACGCGAACGGTGCAGCAGTTCGGCCTGCAGGACGTTCAGCGGGTCGGTATAAACGTTGCGCAGCGCGATGGATTCGGCGATCCACGGCAGGTCTTCCATCAGGTGCGCGTCGTTGGCGATGGTCAGCACCACCTTGATGTCGCTTTCCAACTGATCGCGCAGCTGCTGGCCCAGCGGCCACAGCGATTTATCCACCAGGCGCTGATCGTAGTATTCCGCCAGCCACAGGTCGGCCTTGGCGAACACCATTTCCAGCATGGCGATGCGGGTGGAGAAGAACGGCCAGTCGCGGCACATCGCCTCCAGCTCCGCCTGTTTGCCGGCCTTCACCGCTTCCTGCAATCCGGCGCCGGCACCGAGCCAGGCCGGCAACATCAGGCGATTCTGCGTCCAGGCGAAGATCCACGGAATGGCGCGCAGGCTCTCCACGCCGCCGTTCGGTTTGCGTTTGGCAGGGCGCGAGCCCAGCGGCAGTTTGCCCAACTCCAGCTCCGGCGTAGCCGCGCGGAAGTAAGGGACGAAGTCCGGGTTTTCCCGCACATAGCCGCGATACATCCGGCAGGAGGTCTCGGACAGATCGTCCATCAGCGCGCGCCACTCTTTCTTCGGTTCCGGCGGCGGCAACAGGTTGGCCTCGAGGATCGCGCCGGCATACAGCGCCAGACTGCTGATAGTGACTTCCGGCAGGCCGAACTTGAAGCGGATCATCTCGCCCTGTTCGGTGACGCGCAGGCCGCCCTTCAGGCTGCCCGGCGGCTGCGACAGCAGCGCCGCATGCGCCGGTGCGCCGCCGCGGCCGATGGAGCCGCCGCGGCCGTGGAACAGCGTCAGCGCCACGCCGGCTTTTTCACAGGTTTTGATCAGTGCGTCCTGCGCGCGGTATTGCGCCCAGGAAGCGGCCATCACGCCGGCATCTTTCGCCGAGTCGGAATAGCCGATCATCACCATCTGTTTGCCCTGAATAAAGCCGCGATACCAGTCGATGTTCAGCAACTGGGTCATCACGTCGTCGGCGTTGTTCAGGTCGTCGAGGGTTTCGAACAGCGGAGCGACCGGCAGCGCGAACGGGCAACCGGCCTCTTTCAACAGCAGGTGCACCGCCAGCACGTCGGACGGCGTGCGCGCCATTGAAATCACGTAGGCGGCGATCGAGCCCTGCGGCGCTTCGGCAATTACCCGGCAGGTTTCCAGCACTTCCAGCGTATCGGCGCTCGGCTCCCACTTCAGCGGCACCAGCGGGCGTTTGGAGTTCAGTTCGCGGATCAGGAACGCCTGTTTATCGGCTTCCGACCAGCTTTCATAGTCGCCCAGCCCCAGGTAGCGGGTCAGCTCGGCGATGGCCTCGGTATGGCGGGTGCTCTCCTGGCGCACGTCGATGCGCACCAGCGGCACGCCGAAGCAGCGCACGCGGCGCAGAGTATCCAGCAACTGGCCGTTGGCGATGATGCCCATGCCGCAGGCCTGCAGCGATTGGTAGCAGGCATACAGCGGCTCCCACAGCTGTTCGTTGTTCACCAGCAGATCGTGCGGTTTCAGCACGCGCTCGCCCTTCAGGCGGCCTTCCAGATAGGCCTGGGAGCTCATCAGTTGGCTGCGCAGCTGCTTCATGATTTCGCGGTACGGTTCCTGCACCTCGTCACCGCCGGCGCGGGCGCGCAGCTCCGGGGTGCACTCGGTCATCGACAGCTCGGAGACCAGCACCTGAATATCGCGAGTGAACAGGTCGCAAGCTTTCCAGCGGCTGAGCAGCAGCACATGGCGGGTAATTTCGGCGGTCACGTTCGGGTTGCCGTCGCGATCGCCGCCCATCCAGGAGGTGAAGCGCACCGGCACCGCTTCCGCCGGCAGGCTGTAATCGATAGAGTTTTCCAGCTGTTCATTGAATTCGCGCAGGAACGCCGGCACGCCTTCCCACAGGCTGTTTTCCACCACCGCGAAACCCCATTTGGCTTCGTCGATCGGCGAAGGGCGGTGTTTGCGAATTTCATCGGTGTGCCACGATTGGGCTACCAGCTGGCGCAGGCGGCGCATGATCTTGTTGCGCTCGTAGTCAGCCAGATCGTTGTGATCGAGCTGGCTGAGGCAGGTGTTGACCTCCACCAGCTTGTGGATCAGGGTGCGGCGGGTGATCTCCGTCGGGTGCGCCGTCAGCACCAGCTCGATGGAGAGTTGCGATACTGCGTGTTGCAGCTCTTTGTCGCTGAGCTTTTTGTCTTTGAGGCGGCTGAACAGTTGGGCCAGCGCCTCCGGATTGCTGGCGGCTTCGCCGTTGGGCGAAATGCTGTGGTACTGCTCGGCGACGTTGGTCAGGTTGAGGAACTGGCTGAAGGCGCGCGCCACCGGCAGCAGCTCGTCGTTGGACAGGTTCTGCAGGGTGGAGAGCAGTTCCTGGCGATGCGCTTCGTTGCCGGCGCGTGAGGATTTGGAAAGCTTACGGATGGTCTCTACGCGATCGAGAATATGCTCGCCCAGCGCTTCTTTGATGGTATCGCCGAGCAATTTGCCGAGCATACTGACATTACTGCGCATTGCCGAATATTGTTCGTTCATATAACCCCTGACCCAGTTCTGTATGATTTTTATCTTGTAAATAAATTTCACGCGTCAGGCGCAGACCGCCTGCCTGATCCCACCGCGTTCCTGTCCAGTCGTCCAATTGACACTATTTTTAGCAAAAAAACATCAAAATCGGCGCATTTTCTGAAATTTAATTACGGCACGTCGGTTATCAGCACGGCTTATTTCGCCGTCTACTACTTATTTGGAGTTAGGGGAAAGCATAAAGCATTTCCCCTGTTAAATGTCGGGTTTATTGCCGGCAAAAATGAGTGACCAGCTGGCCCAGCAGTTTACGCGTCGGTTCGATAAACGCGGTGTCGAGGTACTCGTCCGGCTGGTGGGCCTGGTCGATAGAGCCGGGGCCGAGCACTAACGTCGGACACACCTGCTGTACGAACGGCGCCTCGGTGCAGTAATTGACCACCTGGGTGCGGGTGCCCAGCAGTTCCTCGATCACTGCCACCATGCGGTGGTCGGTTGGGCACTCGTAGCCTGGCACCGACGCGTGCAGCTCTTCGATGCTCAGGCGGCCCGGCCAGCGTTGGCTCACCGGCTCCAACGCCTGATGCATCAGTTCGTTGATGTTGTCGAGCGTCATGCCGGGCAGCGGGCGGATATCCAGGTGCAGCTCGCAGCAGGCGCAGATGCGGTTGGCTGCGTCGCCGCCGCTGATATGGCCGAAGTTCATGGTGGGATAAGGCACGGCGAACGCCGGGTTGTTGTAACGCTCCTGCAGGGTTTTGCGCAGCGCCATCAGGTGGCTGATGGATTCGTGCATCAGATCGATGGCGTTGACACCGCGCGCCGGATCGCTGGAGTGGCCGGACTGGCCGACGATGCGAATGGCGTTGGCCATGTGGCCCTTGTGCGCGCGGACTGGCTGCAGCGAGGTCGGTTCGCCGATGATGGCGAAATCCGGCCGAATGGCGGTGGAGGCGGCGAAATAGCGTGCGCCGGCCATCGTCGTTTCTTCATCTGCGGTGGCTAAAATGTACAGCGGCTTGGTCAGTTTGCTCGCGTCGATATCGCGCACCGCATCCAGAATAAAGGCGAAGAAGCCTTTCATGTCGGCGGTGCCCAGGCCGTAGAGCTTGTTGTCGTGCTCGGTCAGGGTGAAGGGATCGCGCGTCCAGCGGCCTTCGTCGTAAGGCACCGTATCGGTGTGGCCGGCCAGCAGCAGGCCGCCGCTGCCTTCGCCGATGCTGGCCAGCAGGTTGAATTTGTGGCGCGAATCCGGTACCGGCTGCACGTCGACGCGAAAGCCCAGGTCGGCAAACCATTCGGCCAGCAAGTTGATTAACGCCTCATTGCTCTGATCGAGGCCGGCATCGGTGGCGCTGATCGACGGTGTGGCGATCAACGCCCGGTACAGCTCAATAAATGGAGGTAATTTCATCTTCACTGTTGACAGCCTTTGGTTAGGATAGTATCAATATTCATGCATTTATTTTGAATAAAAATACAGTAAGCCGAAGCGTAAGGGAACCCGATACCCGGATGTTTATAAAAGCATCAACGCCTGGCTCCGTGGGTGAACGGCGCAACAACGCTGGCTAGCCCTGTTACCTGGGTCGAAAACGACCGCACGTCAGTTGAGAAGGTGAAAGGCCACATGTTGAATACGCTGATCGTTGGTGCCAGCGGTTACGCCGGAGCGGAGCTCACGGCTTACCTGAATCGCCACCCACACATGAACATAACCGCTTTAGCGGTTTCAGCGCAAAGTGCAGATGCAGGAAAGTTGCTTTCCGATCTCCATCCCCAGTTGAAAGGCATCGTCGATCTGCCGCTACAGCCGTTGACCGACGTTGCACAGGCGGCGCAGGGCATCGATGTGGTGTTCCTCGCCACCGCCCATGAAGTCAGCCACGATATTGCACCGGCTTTTCTGGCGGCGGGTTGCGTGGTGTTCGATCTTTCCGGCGCCTTCCGCGTGCAGGACGCCGGTTTTTATAGCCAGTACTACGGTTTCGAGCATCAGCATGGCGCTCTGCTGGAGCAGGCGGTGTACGGCCTGGCGGAGTGGCAGAGCGACAAGATCAAACGGGCGCAGCTGATCGCGGTGCCGGGCTGCTACCCAACGGCGGCGCAGTTGGCGCTCAAACCGTTGATCGAAAAGCAGCTGCTGAACCTGGACCAGTGGCCGGTGATCAACGCCACCAGCGGCGTCAGCGGCGCCGGGCGCAAGGCCAGCATGACCACCAGCTTTTGCGAAGTGAGCCTGCAGCCATACGGCATTTTCACTCACCGGCACCAGCCGGAGATCGCCGCGCACCTGGGCGTGCCGGTCATCTTTACGCCGCACCTGGGCAATTTCCCGCGCGGCATTCTTGAAACCATCACCTGCCGCCTGAAAGCCGGCGTGACCGCGCAGGACGTGGCCGCCGCCTATCACGCCGCCTATGACGACAAGCCGCTGGTGCGGTTGTACGACCAGGGCGTGCCGGCGCTGAAAGCGGTGGTGGGGCTGCCGTTCTGCGACATCGGTTTTGCGGTGCAGGGCGAACATCTGATCGCCGTGGCGGTGGAAGACAACCTGCTGAAAGGCGCGGCCGCACAGGCGGTGCAATGCCTGAATATCCGTTTCGGTTTCCCGGAAACCCAGTCACTCCTTTAAACCAGCGTGAGTAAACAGCAATGAACCCGTTAATTATCAAGTTAGGTGGCGTGTTATTAGACAGTGAAGAAGCGCTGGAACGTCTGTTTACCGCGTTGGACAGTTACCGGCAGCAGCATCAGCGTCCGCTGGTGATCGTGCACGGCGGTGGCTGCGTGGTAGACGAGCTGATGAAGCAACTCTCTTTACCGGTGGTGAAAAAGAACGGCCTGCGGGTCACGCCGGCCGATCAGATCGACATCATCACCGGCGCGCTGGCCGGCACCGCCAACAAAACGCTGCTGGCGTGGGCGATTAAGCATCAAATCAACGCCGTTGGCCTGAGCCTGGCGGACGGCGGCAGCGCAGTCGTGACCCAGCTCGATCCGGCATTGGGTCACGTCGGCAACGCGCAGCCCGGCTCGCCCGCGCTGCTCAATACCCTGCTGGGCGCCGGCTACCTGCCGGTTATCAGCTCCATCGGCATCACCGCCGAAGGGCAGTTAATGAATGTGAACGCCGATCAGGCGGCGACGGCGCTGGCGGCGACGCTGGGGGCGGATCTGATCCTGCTGTCGGACGTCAGCGGCATCCTCGACGGCAAGGGGCAACGCATTGCGGAAATGACGGCGCAAAAAGCGGAGCAACTGATCGCGCAAGGCATCATCACCGATGGTATGGTGGTGAAGGTGAATGCGGCGCTCGACGCAGCCCGCACCCTCGGCCGCCCGGTGGATATCGCCAGCTGGCGCCATGCCGATCAGCTTCCTGCTTTGTTTAACGGCGTGTCGATTGGCACCCGGATCCTCGCTTAATTTTAGAATTAGAAAGGAATAGATCATGCAAAACCAAGGCATCAAAAAAATCGTTCTGGCGTACTCCGGCGGCCTGGATACCTCGGCCATCATTCCATGGCTGAAAGAGAACTACGGCGGCTGTGAAGTGGTGGCGTTCGTGGCGGACATCGGTCAGGAGCGCAGCGATCTGGAAGGCGTGGAGCAAAAAGCCCTGCAGTCCGGTGCCTCTGAATGTCACGTGGTCGATCTGCGTGAAGAATTTATCCGCGATTACGTTTATCCGGTGCTGCAGACCGGCGCGCTGTATGAAGGCAGCTATCTGCTGGGCACCTCGATGGCGCGGCCGATCATCGCCAAGGCGCAGGTCGAGCTGGCGCTGAAAGTGGGCGCCGACGCGCTGTGCCACGGCGCAACCGGCAAAGGCAACGACCAGGTGCGTTTCGAAACCACCTACACCGCGCTGGCTCCGCAGCTGAAAGTAGTGGCGCCGTGGCGTGAATGGAACCTGCGTTCCCGTGAGGCGCTGCTGGATTACCTGAAAGAGCGCAACATCCCGACCACTGCATCGCTGGAGAAGATCTACAGCCGCGATGAGAACGCCTGGCACATCTCCACCGAAGGCGGCGTGCTGGAAAGCCCGTGGAATGCGCCGAACAAGGATTGCTGGGTATGGACCGTCGATCCGCAGGAAGCGCCGGATCAGCCTGAACAGGTGACCGTTACCGTTGAGAAAGGCCGCGTTGTGGCGGTTAACGGTAAAGCGCTGTCGCCGTACCAGTGCCTGGAAACCCTGAATGCGTTAGGCGCCAAGCACGGCGTTGGCCGTATCGACATCGTGGAAAACCGTCTGGTAGGCATCAAATCCCGCGGCTGCTATGAAACCCCGGGGGGCACCATCATGGTGGCGGCGCTGCGCGCCGTCGAGCAGCTGGTACTGGATCGCGACAGCTTCAAATGGCGCGAGCAGCTGGGCCTGGAGATGTCTTATGTGGTGTACGACGGCCGCTGGTTCGCGCCGCTGCGCCGCTCGCTGCAGGCCTCTGCCGAAGCATTGGCTGAAGAGGTGAACGGCGAAGTGGTGTTGCAGCTGTACAAAGGCCAGGTGACGGCGACCCAGAAGAAATCCGCCAACAGCCTGTACTCCGAAGAGTTCGCCACCTTCGGCGAAGACGAAGTTTACGATCACAGCCACGCCGGCGGCTTTATCCGCCTGTTCTCTCTGTCTTCACGCATCCGCGCGTTGAACGAGAAAAAGAATAAATAATCGATTGGCGTGACTCTGCAAGGGCGCAGCATGCTGCGCCCTTTCGCATAAAAATTCAGGAGTAAGGTATGGCACTTTGGGGCGGACGGTTCACTCAGGCGGCGGATCAGCGGTTCAAGCAACTCAACGATTCGCTGCGGTTCGATTATCGCCTGGCGGAGCAAGATATCGTGGGCTCGGTGGCCTGGTCGAAGGCGCTGGTGACCGTTAATGTGTTGACGGCAACGGAGCAGCAGCAGCTGGAGCAGGCGCTGAATGCTTTGCTGACGGAAGTTCAGGCCGATCCTCTGGCGATCGTCCAAAGCGATGCGGAAGACATCCACAGCTGGGTGGAGCAGAAGCTGATCGAGAAGGTCGGCGATTTGGGCAAGAAGCTGCACACCGGCCGCAGCCGTAACGATCAGGTCGCGACCGATCTGAAGCTGTGGTGCAAACAGCAGATCGGCGATCTGCATCAGGCGATCGTCCAGCTGCAGCAGGCGCTGGTGGAGACCGCCGAAGCCAACCAGGATGCGGTGATGCCGGGGTATACCCATCTGCAACGCGCGCAGCCGGTGACATTTGCGCACTGGTGCCTGGCCTATGTCGAGATGCTGGCGCGCGATGAGAGCCGTCTGCAGGATACCCTGAAACGGCTGGACGTCAGCCCACTGGGCAGCGGTGCGCTGGCCGGCACCGCTTATCCTATCGATCGCGAGCAGCTGGCCGGTTGGCTGGGCTTCGCCTCGGCGACCCGCAACAGCCTGGATAGCGTCTCCGATCGCGACCACGTGCTGGAGCTGTTGTCCAACGCCGCCATCAGCATGGTGCACCTGTCGCGCTTCGCCGAGGATCTGATCTTCTTCAACAGCGGCGAGGCGGCGTTTGTCGAGCTGTCCGACCGCGTGACCTCCGGCTCCTCGCTGATGCCGCAGAAGAAAAACCCGGACGCGCTGGAGCTGATTCGTGGCAAATGCGGCCGCGTACAGGGCGCGTTGACCGGCATGATGATGACGCTGAAAGGCCTGCCGCTGGCGTACAACAAAGACATGCAGGAAGACAAAGAAGGGCTGTTCGACGCGCTCGACACCTGGATGGACTGCCTGCAGATGGCGGCACTGGTGCTGGACGGCATTCAGGTGAAGCGCCCGCGTTGCCAGGAAGCGGCGGAACAGGGCTATGCCAACGCCACCGAGCTGGCGGATTACCTGGTCGCCAAGGGCGTGCCGTTCCGCGAAGCGCACCATATCGTCGGCGAGGCGGTGGTAGAAGCGATTCGCCAGGGTAAACCGCTGGAAGCGTTGCCGCTGGCGGATTTGCAGCAGTTCAGCGCGACGATTGGCGACGACGTTTACCCGATCCTGGCGTTGCAATCCTGCCTGGACAAGCGTGCTGCCAAAGGCGGCGTAGCGCCACAACAGGTAGCCGCGGCAATCGCCGCAGCGAAGCAGCGTTTGGCTTGATGATGACGAGGGCGGCCTGGCGTCGCCCTTGAACCTTTACCCCGCCAGGCGGGCGCACAGATAACGGTTCAGACTCACGCCTTCCTCCATCGCGCCGATCGCCAGCCTGCGGTGCTGTTCCGGCGTCATGCGCAACACCAGTTTTCCGCTGAAGTTCTTTTCCGCCAGCGCCTGCGGCGGCGTTTCGCCTTGCGCCAGCATATCGGCGATCGTTTCACTCACGACTTTTTCGATACCCTCCAGTGCGCCGGTACGCGTGGCGGCCAGCCAGGACAGCGAGGGGAATTCGGCGCATAGCCCGACATATTCACGATCTTCCGCTGACCAGGTGATGCGATAGGTATAGTGTTCATGCTTTTCCATGTTCTTCCTCCATTCTGGCCAGTGCGGCGATGACCTGCTTAACCTGATATGCCTTGGCTGCGCCGTTGTTGCCGCGTTGGATATTGATGCGCGGATCGCCTGGCCAGGGCATGCGATAAACGTGATGGCTGCTACCGTTTATGCGCGGCGGCCCAAACCATCGCACGCAGATTTTCGCTAACTCGGCGAATTTGATGCTGTTCTGCCGCTGTTGCAAATCAGCGATGTCATCCCTGATCTCGTTCATGCTGCCTCCATTTTAGTATCATTATTGGTATCATTTCAATGTCGCAGCATAAAAAATGAGCGCAGAAGGGCCGTGAGGCAAGAGGAGGGAGGAAAATGTGGAAAGTGCTGCGCAAAAAACCGGGCCTGAAGGCCCGGTGAGTATGAACGGCGAATGAGAGGTTATTCGCCCGGACAGCGCTGGCAGCGCTCGATTTCGGTCGCGCCGAGTTTGAGCTTCGCCTGCAGGTCGCGCAGCGCGGTGCGCAAGCCTTCTTCGATCACCGGATGATAGAACGGCATGTCCAGCATCTGATCGACGGTCATTTGCTGCTGGTGCGCCCAGGCCAACAGGTGCGCGATGTGCTCGGCGTCCGGGCCGATCATTTCCGCGCCGAGGAAACGGCCGGTGCCTTGCTCGCCGTAAACGTGCAGAATGCCCTTGTTGCGCAGCATCACCCGTGAGCGCCCCTGATTCTCAAACGAGACTTTGCCCACTTCAAAGCAGCCGCAGGCGCTAAACTTCTCGCTCAGCTCGCGGAAGGTTGAGCCGACCATGGCGATCTGCGGATCGGAAAATACCACCGAAATCGCGCTGCGGCGCAGGCCCGGATTGATCTCCGGGAAACTGCCGGCGTTGGCGCCGGCGATACGCGCCTGATCGCTGGCTTCATGCAGCAGCGGCAGCTGATTGCTGGCGTCGCCGGCGATGAAGATATGCGGCACGCTGGTTTGCATCGTCAGGCGGTCGGCCAGCGGCACGCCTCGGGCGTCGAGCTGCAGGCCGGTGTTCTCGAGGCCCAGCCGATCGACATTGGGGCGGCGGCCGGTAGCGGCCAGCACGTAGTCCACCAGGATCTCTTGCGGTTGGCCCTGCAGATCTTGATAGCGGATAAATACTTTATCGCCCTCGCGCTGCATCATCTCTACCTTCACGTCGGCATCGAGATAGAACTCGTCCCCCAGCGCTTTGGCGGCGTAGTCGCGCACGGCGCTGTCGGTCAGCGGCCCGACGGCGCCACCGATGCCAAAGACCTTGGTGTCGACGCCGAGGCGGTGCAGCGCTTGCCCCAGTTCCAGCCCAATGACGCCGGGGCCGAATACCGCTACGGACTGCGGCAAATCATCCCAATTGAACAGATCGTCGTTGACGACCAGGCGGTCGCCCAGCTCGTTCCACGGCGCCGGCCAGCTGGGACGAGAACCGGTGGCGATCACGATGCGCTGTGCCACGATGCGTGTATGGTCATCGACCTGCAGCGTGTTGTCGTCGATAAAGCGGGCATAGCCCTGAATTTTGTCGGCGGCCGGGATCTCGTCCACGCCTTCCAGCACGAAGCCGACGAAGCGATCGCGTTCGCGCTTGACGCGATCCATCACCTCGCGCCCGTCGATGCGCGTCTTGCCGGTTGGATGCACGCCAAAACCAGGCGCACGTTCGATTTGATGCACCGCTTCGGCGGCGGCTATCAATAACTTGGATGGCATGCAGCCAACGCGCGCACAGGTGGTGCCGTAAGGCCCGCCTTCGATCATCACCACGCTGGGGGTAGACAGTTTGGCCGCGCGATAGGCGCCGAGCCCTGCGGTGCCGCCGCCGATGACCGCGACATCAACGTTCAACAGTTTCATATCCGCTCCTGAAAGGTAAAAAAAGGGCGGGCCGTAGCCCGCCAAAGTTCACGTTGGCTTTGTTATTACTTATTAAGCTGACAGGAAAGTTTCCAGATCGTCGCTGCCGCCGATGTGACGGCCGCCGATGAACACCTGCGGCACCGTGGCGCGGCCGCTGACGGCGCGCAGGCTGACGGTGGTGGCGTCTTTGCCCAGTACGATCTCTTCATACTGAATGCCGCGCTCTTGCAGCATCTGCTTGGCTTTGGCGCAGAACGGGCAGCCCGGTTTGGTGAACAGGGAGACCGATTCCTGCACTTTGAATTCCGGTGCCAGGTATTTCAGCATGGTATCGGCGTCGGACACTTCAAACGGGTCACCCGGCTTGTTCGGTTCGACGAACATTTTCTCGACCACGCCGTCGCGCACCAGCATCGAGTAACGCCATGAACGCGGGCCAAAGCCCAGATCCGCTTTCTCGACCAGCATGTTCATGCCCTTGGTGAATTCACCGTTGCCGTCCGGCACGAAGGTGATGTTTTCTGCATGTTGGTCGGCTTTCCAGGCGTTCATCACGAAGGTGTCGTTCACCGAGACGCACAGAATGCCGTCGACGCCGTGCTGTTTGAATACGCTGGACAGCTCGTTGTAGCGCGGCAGATGGCTCGAAGAGCAGGTCGGCGTGAACGCGCCCGGCAGCGAGAATACGATAACGGTTTTGTTTTTGAACAGGTCATCAGTGGTCACATCAATCCATTGGTCGCCCTGACGGGTGTGGAAAGTAACCTGCGGAACTTTCTTGCCTTCTTGACTGGTAAACATTGATTAACCCCTTAATTAGGAAAAGTAATTTTTGGTATTTAGCGCAATATCGCTTCGTTGGGACACATTATTGTCGTTGGGGCTTGATAGATCTAATCGCTCATTGCTATCTTATCTATCGCCATGAGCTATCATGGATTGGAGGGAAACAATGAACATTCGTGATTTAGAGTATCTGGTCGCCTTGGCCGAGCACCGGCACTTCCGCCGCGCGGCCGATTCATGCCATGTGAGCCAGCCGACGCTCAGCGGGCAGATCCGCAAGCTGGAAGACGAGTTGGGCGTCATGCTGCTCGAACGCACCAGCCGCAAGGTGCTGTTCACCCAGGCGGGCCTGTTGCTGGTGGAGCAGGCGCGTACTGTGCTGCGCGAAGTGAAAGTGTTGAAGGAGATGGCCAGCCAACAGGGCGAAGCCATGTCCGGGCCGCTGCACATCGGCCTGATCCCGACCGTGGGGCCTTATCTGCTGCCGCAGATCATCCCGACGCTGCACAAAACTTTCCCGAAGCTGGAAATGTATCTGCACGAAGCGCAAACCCATCAACTGCTGGCGCAGCTCGACAGCGGCAAACTGGACTGCGCCATTCTGGCGCTGGTGAAGGAGACCGAGGCGTTTATCGAAGTGCCTCTGTTCGATGAACCGATGAAGCTGGCGGTGTATTCCGATCACCCTTGGGCGCAGCGTGAGCGCGTAGCGATGCCGGATTTGGCGGGTGAGAAACTGCTGATGCTGGAAGATGGCCACTGCCTGCGCGATCAGGCGATGGGTTTCTGCTTCCAGGCGGGCGCGGACGAAGATACCCACTTCCGCGCCACCAGTCTGGAAACGCTGCGTAACATGGTCGCGGCCGGCAGCGGCATTACCCTGCTGCCGTCACTGGCGGTGCCGCCGCAGCGCGAACGCGACGGCGTCTGCTATCTGGATTGCTACAAGCCTGAGCCGAAGCGCACCATCGCGCTGGTGTACCGCCCCGGTTCCCCACTGCGCAGCCGTTATGAGCAGTTGGCCGAGGCGATCCGCGAGCACATGCAGGGCTACATCGACAGCGCGTTAAAACAGGCGGTTTAAGCCGTTCAGCGCCGCCACCCGGTAGGCTTCGGCCATGGTCGGATAGTTGAAGGTCGTATTAACGAAATACTCGATAGTATTGCCTTCACCTTTCTGTTCCATGATCGCCTGGCCGATGTGGATGATCTCCGCCGCACGCTCGCCGAAGCAGTGGATCCCGAGGATCTGCAGGGTGTCGCGATGGAACAGGATCTTCAGGCTGCCGACGTTCATCCCGGCGATCTGCGCGCGCGCCAGATGCTTGAACTGGGCGCGGCCCACTTCATACGGCACCTTCATCGCCGTCAGTTCCTGCTCGGTTTTGCCGACGGAGCTGATTTCCGGAATGGTGTAGATGCCGGTCGGGATATCTTCGATAAGGTGACCGCTGGCTTCGCCGGACGCGATCGCCTGCGCGGCGATGCGGCCCTGATCGTAGGCGGCGGAAGCCAGGCTCGGATAGCCGATCACGTCACCGACCGCATAGATGTGCGACAGCGCGGTTTGGTACATGCTGTTCACCTTCAGCAACCCGCGGCTGTCCGACTCCAGGCCGACGTTCTCCAACCCCAGCGAATCGGTGTTGCCGGTGCGGCCGTTGGCGTACAGCAGGCAGTCCGCTTTCACCTTCTTGCCGGACTTCAGGTGCACGATCACGCCATCTTCGGTGCCTTCGATCTTCTCGAACTCTTCGTTGTGGCGGATCACCACGCCGTTGTTCCAGAAGTGGTAAGAGAGCGAATCCGACATCTCCTGATCGAGGAACGCCAGCAGGCGATCGCGGGTGTTGATCAGATCGACCTTGACGTTCAGACCGCGGAAGATAGACGCGTATTCGCAACCGATCACCCCGGCGCCGTAAATGATCACGTGGCGCGGTTCATGGCTCAGTTCGAGGATGGAATCGCTGTCGTAGATGCGCGGGTGATTGAAATCGACGCTGGCCGGGTGGTAAGGGCGCGAGCCGCAGGCGATCACGATGTGGTCGGCGCGGATGGTGTCCTGGGTGCCGTCCATGTAGCTGACGCTGACGGTGTTGGCGTCGATGAAGCGCGCGTCGCCGGCGAACAGCTTGCACTGGTTCCGCTCATAGAACCCTTGGCGCATGCGGGTCTGCTGGCTGATGACGTTATCGGCGTGGCGTAAAATGTCAGGGAAGGTCGCGCTAAGCGTGCGCGAATTGTTGTAAAGCGGGTTCTGGTTGAATTCGATAATGCGGCTGACGGCGTGGCGGAGGGCTTTGGAAGGGATGGTGCCCCAATGGGTACATCCGCCGCCTACGTTGTTGTACCGTTCGATAACGGCCACGCGGGCGCCCTGTTTCACCAGCCCCATGGCGGCACCTTCACCACCAGGGCCCGAGCCAATCACTATGGCATCAAATTGATAGTGCTGTTGCATGTAGGAGAGACCTGTTTTTTTATACAAGATTACAACGGTATCTTAACATCATAGCGCTGCTCACCCAATCACCATTAGGCTTTTTGAGTCAAAGCACAATCGGCTCAGGGCGGAAGTGTGATAGAGCGCGTTAGTATAAATGCTGTTGCAATAAAATTTGCTATATTGCCGGGTCTAGGGCGTTAGACTGAGAGAATGGAACCTATCTGGATATGCATATGGGCGTCAGAGCACAACAAAAAGAACGGACTCGTCGTTCCCTGATCGAAGCCGCTTTCAGCCAGCTGAGCGCCGAACGCAGTTTCGCCAGCCTGAGCCTGCGGGAAGTTTCACGTGAGGCGGGTATCGCGCCCACCTCGTTTTACCGCCATTTCCGCGATGTGGATGAGCTGGGGCTGACCATGGTGGACGAAAGCGGCCTGATGCTGCGCCAGTTGATGCGCCAGGCGCGCCAACGCATCGCCAAGGGCGGCAGCGTGATCCGCACCTCGGTGTCCACCTTTATGGAATTTATCGGCAACAACCCGAACGCCTTCCGCCTGCTGCTGCGCGAACGTTCCGGCACGTCGGCGGCATTCCGTGCGGCGGTGGCACGCGAGATCCAGCATTTCATCGCCGAACTGGCGGACTACCTCGAGTTGGAAAACCACATGCCGCGCAGCTTCACCGAAGCGCAGGCGGAAGCGATGGTCACCATCGTGTTCAGCGCCGGTGCGGAAGCGCTGGATATCGACGCCGAGCAGCGGCTGCAGCTGGAAGAACGGCTGGTGCTGCAACTGCGGATGATCTCCAAAGGGGCGTATTACTGGTATCGTCGCGAACAAGAAAAAGCTTCTGTGTCCCACGTATAAAAAAGGTAAAAAATGATGGAAAAACCAGGCCGTGAAAATGGCACCTTACTGCTGGCGTTGATTGCCGGCCTTTCGATCAACGGTTCGTTTGCCGCGCTGTTCAGCTCGGTGGTGCCGTTTTCGATCTTCCCGCTGCTTGCGTTGGTGCTGGCCGTGTACTGTCTGCATCAGCGCTACCTGAACCGCGCCATGCCGGACGGCATGCCGAAGCTGGCGGCGGCCTGTTTCCTGCTGGGGCTGCTGCTGTACAGCGCCATCGTGCGCGCCGAATACCCGCAGATCGGCTCCAACTTCCTGCCGTCGGTTCTCTGCGTGGCGCTGGTGTTGTGGATCGGGGTCAAGCTGAAGGCGCGCAAGGCGCTGGATGCGCCGACTCAAGAGTCGTAATGAAACGGGGCGCCATGTGGCGCCCCTGTCGTATCAGCGGTGCTTTTCCAGCAACACGCCGCATTCCATGTGATGGGTATACGGGAACTGATCGAACAGCGCCAGGCGGCTGACTCGGTGGGTAGTCTGCAGCGTTTCCAGGTTGGCGCACAGCGTTTCCGGGTTGCATGAGATATACAAAATGCGCGGGTAAGCCTGCACCATCTTCACCGTTTCATCGTCCAGCCCACTGCGCGGCGGATCGACGAAAATCGTCTCGCAGTTGTAGCCGCTCAGATCGATGCCTTTCAACCGGTTGAATTCGCGCACTCCGTTCATGGCCTGAGTGAAGTCTTCTGCCGCCATGCGGATGATTTGCACGTTGTCGATATGGTTGGCGGCGATGTTGTATTGCGCCGCCGCCACCGACGGCTTGGCGATCTCGGTCGCCAGTACGCGCTCGAAGTTGCGCGCCAGTGCCAGCGAGAAGTTGCCGTTGCCGCAATACAGCTCCAGCAAATCGCCTTTGGAACCGGCGGTGACCGCCAGCGCCCATTCCAGCATCTGCACGTTCATGGCCGCGTTGGGCTGAGTGAAACTGTTTTCCACCTGACGGTAGATCATGTCGCGGCCGGCAACCGGCAGCACTTCGTCAACATAATCCTGGTCGAGCATGATTTTGGTTTTCGACGCCCGACCGATCAGCTGCAGATCGAACCCTTGAGCGCGCAGATCGTCGCGCAGCTGTTCGGCGCGCCGTTGCCAAACCTCATCCAGCTTGCGGTGGTACAGCAGCGAGGCGATGATTTTGCCGCTTTGCGTCGACAGATAATCTATCTGGAACAGTTTGTGGCGCAGGATCGGCTCCGGTTTCAGCGCGGCGATCAGGGCGCTCATCAGACGGTTGATCAGTTCGCTGGCGGCCGGGAACCTATCGACGCGAATACGCTGCTTGGTCTGCTGATCGAACATGATGTGATACATGTCTTCCGCGTCGTGCCAGATGCGGAACTCGGCGCGCATGCGGTAGTGGTCGACTGGCGAGCGGAACACTTCCGGCTCGGGCGCCGCGAACGGTGACATCAACGTCTTCAGACGGGCGACTTTCTCCGCCAGTTGGTCATCGTAACGTTCAATAGGCAAATTCTCGGGCGTCATGTGTGTCTTCTCGTCAGGCAAATTTGATCAGCGGGGATTGTAGGGAATCAGCCCGTGAAGTCCAGTTTTGTCGCGTTTATTATTTGTAACATTAGTAGCAGTCTAGACATCTATTTTCATTGATCGTAGCATTGCCGTCCGGCCTCAAGCAGCGAGTGAAAAGGGAATCCGGTGTGAATCCGGAGCTGACGCGCAGCGGTAAGGGGAAGTCACGGCGATAGCGTTTCGACGCAGACACTGTCCACTGCAGGATGGGAAGTCATCGCCCGTTGCCGGTCGCGCCCCGCGGCCCGCAAATCCCAAGCCCGAAGACCTGCCGGTGTTACGTCGCAATGTCCGTGGCCGTCGCGAACTACCGGCCATGATCCTGCGGCATCCGCCAATTAAGTTTGGATGCTTTTCTCATGACAATTACAAAAAACACGCTGCTGGCGGTGGTCTCCTCCGTCACGGCTTTTTCTGGATGGGCGCAAGACAACACCACGGCCACGAATGGCGATAACCTGGTGGTGACCGCCAACCGCTTCCCGCAGCCGATTTCTTCCGTATTGGCGCCGACCTCCGTCGTCACCCGCAACGATATCGATCGCTGGCAGGCCAAGAGCCTGACCGACGTGATGCGCCGCTTGCCGGGGGTGGACATCGGCCAAAATGGTGGGTTGGGGCAAAAGAGTTCACTATTCATTCGCGGCACCAATTCCAGCCATGTCTTGGTATTGATCGACGGCATCCGCCTTAATCAGGCGGGCGTCAGCGGCTCTTCCGACCTCAGCCAAATCCCGATTTCGCTGGTGCAGAAAGTCGAATACATTCGCGGTCCGCGCTCTGCGGTGTACGGTTCCGACGCCATCGGCGGCGTGGTCAACATTATTACTACCCGCGAAAAGAACGGCACTACGCTGGCTGCCGGCGTTGGCTCCAACGGCTATCAGTCCTATGATGCGTCGACGCAACAGCTGCTGGGCGACAGCACCGTGGCGACGGTGGCGGGGAACTACACCTATACCAAAGGGTATGATGTGGTGGCTGAAGGCAACACCAGCATTCCGCAGCCCGATCGCGATGGCTTCATGAGCAAATCGCTATACGGGGCGGTACAGCACCGGTTCAACGAGCAAATCAGCGGCTTTGTGCGTGGATATGGCTACGACAACCGTACGGGCTACGACGGCTTCTATTCTTACGATAAAAATTTCAATATCACCGGTCTGCCGGATACGCGCAAACTGTATAGTCAAACCTGGGACACCGGGTTGCGCTATCAGGAAGGAATTTACGCCACGCAGTTAGTGGGAAGCTACAGCCACAGCAAAGACTACAATTACGATCCGCGCAAAGGGCAGTATGCGATTTCCTCCAGCCTGGATGATTCAGAGCAATACAATCTGCAGTGGGGCAATACTTTCAAGGTGGCTCAAGGCACCGTCAGTGCGGGCGCCGACTGGCAGGATCAACAGATCAAACCGGGCACCGCGTCCGTCAGCCGCGAGAGAAGCCAGCGCAATACCGGCATCTATCTGACCGGGCAGCAACTGGTGGGGCCGGTGACGCTTGAGGCCGCAGCGCGCGGCGACGATAACTCTGAGTTCGGTTGGCACGGCACGTGGCAAACCAGCGCAGCCTGGGAGTTCATCGAAGGATACCGTTTCATCGCTTCCTATGGCACCGCGTTTAAAGCGCCAAACATGAACCAGCTGTTTAGTACCACTTATGGCAACAGCAACTTGAAGCCGGAAGAAAGCAAACAGTGGGAAGGCGGCTTCGAAGGTTTGACCGGGCCGGTGACCTGGCGCGTTTCCGGCTACCGCAATGACATCGATAACCTGATTGACAGCGATCCGGTGAGTTACCGTTATTACAATATCGGTAAGGCGGCCATTAAGGGTGTAGAGGCCACCGCTTCTTTTGAAACCGGTCCGTTGACGCATCAGATTGGTTACGATTATGTCGACCCGCGCAATGCTAAAACCAATGAAGTGCTGCTGCGCCGCGCGAAACAACAGGTGAAGTATGAGCTGGATTGGCAGCTGTACGACTTTGACTGGGCGGTGACCTATCAATACCTGGGTGAGCGCTATGACAAGGATTATGGCGTTTATCCAAGCCCGACGGTTAAACTCGGCGGCGTGAGCCTGTGGGATCTCGCAGTTTCGTATCCGGTCACATCTCATCTGACAGTTCGTGGTAGAATTGCCAACCTGTTTGATAAAGATTATGAGACGGCCTATGGCTACGCTACTCCAGGAAGAGAATACTACCTCACTGGAAGCTATACCTTCTAACAGCACCGCCACACCTCGCCCGACGGTGCTGGTTTTCGATTCCGGCGTCGGCGGGTTGTCGGTATATCAGGAGATTCGGCAGTTGCTGCCGGATCTCCACTATATATACGCTTTCGACAACGTGGCGTTCCCCTACGGCGAGAAGTCCGAAGAGTTTATCGTTGAGCGCGTGCTGGAGATAGTTGGCGCGGTGCAGCAGCGTCATCCTCTGGCGATTGTCGTCATTGCCTGCAACACCGCCAGCACTGTTTCCTTGCCGGCCCTGCGCGAGCGTTTCAGCTTCCCGGTCGTGGGCGTGGTGCCCGCCATCAAACCGGCCGCCCGTCTTACCGTTAACGGCATTGTCGGCCTGTTGGCGACCCGCGGCACCGTACAGCGCAGCTACACCCACGAACTGATTTCCCGTTTTGCCACCGACTGCAAGATTGAACTGCTGGGTTCTTCGGAGCTGGTGGAGCTGGCAGAAGCCAAGCTGCACGGCGAAGCCGTGCCGCTGCCGGTGCTGAAGAAGATCCTGCATCCGTGGCTGAGCATGCGTGAGCCGCCGGATACCGTCGTGCTGGGCTGCACCCATTTCCCTCTGTTAGCGGAAGAGCTGATGCAGGTGTTGCCGGAAGGCACCCGGCTGGTGGATTCCGGTGCGGCGATAGCCCGCCGTACCGCCTGGCTCATCTCGACGCAGGAAAATCTGGTTTCGAGCCAGGAAGAGAATCTGGCGTATTGCATGGCGTTAAATGAAGATACTGACGCTTTATTGCCCGTTTTGCAGGGCTACGGCTTTAAATCGTTGAAAAAACTGCCGCTTTAACGGCGTTTTGGTCAAACATTCAACGGTCGGAAAAAATATTGAAATTAGGGGTTGCGGCCCGCCGAGAACTCCCTATAATGCGCCTCCACTGACCGGGAACAACGACTGGCAAGCCGCCGGGTCAGCGAGAAGAAAGCGAAATAAACGCTTGACTCTCCGGGCGAAAAGCGTAATATACGCAGCCCGCGCCGATGAAGTTTCTCGGCACTGCTCTTTAACAATTTATCAGACAATCTGTGTGGGCACTCCACAAGACGATATCCAGCATCTTCGGATGCAAAAAAATATCAAGTCTTGAAGAGTGACTAACTGAAGTAAAATTCATGCAGTAAATCTTTGAGCATCGCTTCTCGAGTGGAAGCAAATCAAGCTTTTAATTGAAGAGTTTGATCATGGCTCAGATTGAACGCTGGCGGCAGGCTTAACACATGCAAGTCGAGCGGTAGCACAGGGGAGCTTGCTCCCTGGGTGACGAGCGGCGGACGGGTGAGTAATGTCTGGGAAACTGCCTGATGGAGGGGGATAACTACTGGAAACGGTAGCTAATACCGCATAACGTCGCAAGACCAAAGAGGGGGACCTTCGGGCCTCTTGCCATCAGATGTGCCCAGATGGGATTAGCTAGTAGGTGGGGTAATGGCTCACCTAGGCGACGATCCCTAGCTGGTCTGAGAGGATGACCAGCCACACTGGAACTGAGACACGGTCCAGACTCCTACGGGAGGCAGCAGTGGGGAATATTGCACAATGGGCGCAAGCCTGATGCAGCCATGCCGCGTGTGTGAAGAAGGCCTTCGGGTTGTAAAGCACTTTCAGCGAGGAGGAAGGTGGTGAGCTTAATACGTTCATCAATTGACGTTACTCGCAGAAGAAGCACCGGCTAACTCCGTGCCAGCAGCCGCGGTAATACGGAGGGTGCAAGCGTTAATCGGAATTACTGGGCGTAAAGCGCACGCAGGCGGTTTGTTAAGTCAGATGTGAAATCCCCGGGCTCAACCTGGGAACTGCATTTGAAACTGGCAAGCTAGAGTCTCGTAGAGGGGGGTAGAATTCCAGGTGTAGCGGTGAAATGCGTAGAGATCTGGAGGAATACCGGTGGCGAAGGCGGCCCCCTGGACGAAGACTGACGCTCAGGTGCGAAAGCGTGGGGAGCAAACAGGATTAGATACCCTGGTAGTCCACGCTGTAAACGATGTCGATTTGGAGGTTGTGCCCTTGAGGCGTGGCTTCCGGAGCTAACGCGTTAAATCGACCGCCTGGGGAGTACGGCCGCAAGGTTAAAACTCAAATGAATTGACGGGGGCCCGCACAAGCGGTGGAGCATGTGGTTTAATTCGATGCAACGCGAAGAACCTTACCTACTCTTGACATCCAGAGAACTTTCCAGAGATGGATTGGTGCCTTCGGGAACTCTGAGACAGGTGCTGCATGGCTGTCGTCAGCTCGTGTTGTGAAATGTTGGGTTAAGTCCCGCAACGAGCGCAACCCTTATCCTTTGTTGCCAGCGGTTCGGCCGGGAACTCAAAGGAGACTGCCAGTGATAAACTGGAGGAAGGTGGGGATGACGTCAAGTCATCATGGCCCTTACGAGTAGGGCTACACACGTGCTACAATGGCGTATACAAAGAGAAGCGACCTCGCGAGAGCAAGCGGACCTCATAAAGTACGTCGTAGTCCGGATTGGAGTCTGCAACTCGACTCCATGAAGTCGGAATCGCTAGTAATCGTAGATCAGAATGCTACGGTGAATACGTTCCCGGGCCTTGTACACACCGCCCGTCACACCATGGGAGTGGGTTGCAAAAGAAGTAGGTAGCTTAACCTTCGGGAGGGCGCTTACCACTTTGTGATTCATGACTGGGGTGAAGTCGTAACAAGGTAACCGTAGGGGAACCTGCGGTTGGATCACCTCCTTACCTAAAGATATTAGTTCGAGTGGCGTGCTCACACAGATTGTCTGATGAAAAAGTAACGAGCAAAAGCGTCATAAAAGTACGGTGTCGTGTCCCCTTCGTCTAGAGGCCTAGGACACCGCCCTTTCACGGCGGTAACAGGGGTTCGAATCCCCTAGGGGACGCCAAGCTTCCGACCCACCCGGTGAAAGCGGCGGTCTCAAGTATCTGACGATACACCATATCTTAAAGATGACTTCCGAGTCATGTTTAAGATATTGCTCTTTAACAATCTGGAACAAGCTGAAAATTGAAACATGACGGCTGAAATTTGTCCCTCCGTAGATGTACTGGGATGAAGAGTAACCTGTCATAGAGTCTCTCAAATGTTTGCAGCGCGAACGATGGAAACATCTTCGGGTTGTGAGGTTAAGTGACTAAGCGTACACGGTGGATGCCTAGGCAGTCAGAGGCGATGAAGGGCGTGCTAATCTGCGAAAAGCGTCGGTAAGGTGATATGAACCGTTATAACCGGCGATACCCGAATGGGGAAACCCAGTGTGTTTCGACACACTATCATGTCATGAATACATAGTGGCATGAGGCGAACCGGGGGAACTGAAACATCTAAGTACCCCGAGGAAAAGAAATCAACCGAGATTCCCCCAGTAGCGGCGAGCGAACGGGGAGGAGCCCAGAACCTGAATCGGCTTGTGTGTTAGTGGAAGCGTCTGGAAAGTCGCGCAGTAAAGGGTGATAGCCCCGTACACTAAAATGCACAGGTCGTGAGTTCGATGAGTAGGGCGGGACACGTGACATCCTGTCTGAATATGGGGGGACCATCCTCCAAGGCTAAATACTCCTGACTGACCGATAGTGAACCAGTACCGTGAGGGAAAGGCGAAAAGAACCCCGGCGAGGGGAGTGAAATAGAACCTGAAACCGTGTACGTACAAGCAGTGGGAGCACCTTCGTGGTGTGACTGCGTACCTTTTGTATAATGGGTCAGCGACTTATATTTTGTAGCAAGGTTAACCGTATAGGGGAGCCGTAGGGAAACCGAGTCTTAACTGGGCGATTAGTTGCAAGGTATAGACCCGAAACCCGGTGATCTAGCCATGGGCAGGTTGAAGGTTGGGTAACACTAACTGGAGGACCGAACCGACTAATGTTGAAAAATTAGCGGATGACTTGTGGCTGGGGGTGAAAGGCCAATCAAACCGGGAGATAGCTGGTTCTCCCCGAAAGCTATTTAGGTAGCGCCTCGTGAACTCATCTTCGGGGGTAGAGCACTGTTTCGGCTAGGGGGCCATCCCGGCTTACCAAACCGATGCAAACTCCGAATACCGAAGAATGTTATCACGGGAGACACACGGCGGGTGCTAACGTCCGTCGTGAAGAGGGAAACAACCCAGACCGCCAGCTAAGGTCCCAAAGTCATGGTTAAGTGGGAAACGATGTGGGAAGGCATAGACAGCCAGGATGTTGGCTTAGAAGCAGCCATCATTTAAAGAAAGCGTAATAGCTCACTGGTCGAGTCGGCCTGCGCGGAAGATGTAACGGGGCTAAACCATGCACCGAAGCTGCGGCAGCGACGCTTATGCGTTGTTGGGTAGGGGAGCGTTCTGTAAGCCGTTGAAGGTGGCCTGTGAGGGTTGCTGGAGGTATCAGAAGTGCGAATGCTGACATAAGTAACGATAAAGCGGGTGAAAAGCCCGCTCGCCGGAAGACCAAGGGTTCCTGTCCAACGTTAATCGGGGCAGGGTGAGTCGACCCCTAAGGCGAGGCTGAAAAGCGTAGTCGATGGGAAACAGGTTAATATTCCTGTACTTGGTGTTACTGCGAAGGGGGGACGGAGAAGGCTAGGCTAGCCGGGCGACGGTTGTCCCGGTTTAAGCGTGTAGGGGGTGTGACCTGGTAAATCCGGTTGCATACTAACCCTGAGGCGTGATGACGATGCACTACGGTGCAGAAGTAGTTGATGCCCTGCTTCCAGGAAAATCCTCTAAGCTCCAGGTAACATTAAATCGTACCCCAAACCGACACAGGTGGTCAGGTAGAGAATACCAAGGCGCTTGAGAGAACTCGGGTGAAGGAACTAGGCAAAATGGTGCCGTAACTTCGGGAGAAGGCACGCTGGCATGTAGGTGAAGTCCCTTGCGGATGGAGCTGAAGCCAGTCGAAGATACCAGCTGGCTGCAACTGTTTAATAAAAACACAGCACTGTGCAAACACGAAAGTGGACGTATACGGTGTGACGCCTGCCCGGTGCTGGAAGGTTAATTGATGGGGTCAGCCGCAAGGCGAAGCTCTTGATCGAAGCCCCAGTAAACGGCGGCCGTAACTATAACGGTCCTAAGGTAGCGAAATTCCTTGTCGGGTAAGTTCCGACCTGCACGAATGGCGTAATGATGGCCAGGCTGTCTCCACCCGAGACTCAGTGAAATTGAACTCGCTGTGAAGATGCAGTGTACCCGCGGCAAGACGGAAAGACCCCGTGAACCTTTACTATAGCTTGACACTGAACATTGAGCCTTGATGTGTAGGATAGGTGGGAGGCTTTGAAGCGTGGACGCCAGTCTGCGTGGAGCCATCCTTGAAATACCACCCTTTAATGTTTGATGTTCTAACTCTGCCCCGTGATCCGGGGTGAGGACAGTGTCTGGTGGGTAGTTTGACTGGGGCGGTCTCCTCCCAAAGAGTAACGGAGGAGCACGAAGGTTAGCTAATCACGGTCGGACATCGTGAGGTTAGTGCAAAGGCATAAGCTAGCTTGACTGCGAGAGTGACGGCTCGAGCAGGTACGAAAGTAGGTCTTAGTGATCCGGTGGTTCTGAATGGAAGGGCCATCGCTCAACGGATAAAAGGTACTCCGGGGATAACAGGCTGATACCGCCCAAGAGTTCATATCGACGGCGGTGTTTGGCACCTCGATGTCGGCTCATCACATCCTGGGGCTGAAGTAGGTCCCAAGGGTATGGCTGTTCGCCATTTAAAGTGGTACGCGAGCTGGGTTTAGAACGTCGTGAGACAGTTCGGTCCCTATCTGCCGTGGGCGTTGGAAGATTGAGAGGGGTTGCTCCTAGTACGAGAGGACCGGAGTGAACGCACCACTGGTGTTCGGGTTGTCATGCCAATGGCATTGCCCGGTAGCTAAGTGCGGAAAAGATAAGCGCTGAAAGCATCTAAGCGCGAAACTTGCCTCAAGATGAGTCTTCCCTGGGCCTTTAAGGTCCCTGAAGGAACGTTTAAGACTAAGACGTTGATAGGCTGGGTGTGTAAGTGCAGCGATGCATTGAGCTAACCAGTACTAATGATCCGTGAGGCTTAACCTTACAACACCGAAGGTGTTTTGGTGAGACCAAGACAATATTCAGCTTGTTTACAGATTGGATTAACTGGCTTCAGCGATGAAGCGGGTTGATTAAAACGAATTTGCCTGGCGGCAATAGCGCGGTGGTCCCACCTGACCCCATGCCGAACTCAGAAGTGAAACGCCGTAGCGCCGATGGTAGTGTGGGGTCTCCCCATGCGAGAGTAGGACACTGCCAGGCATCAAATAAACGTTATCAGCGTGACGGCTGGTAATGCGCAAATCGCAGAGCGCGATTTGCCGGCATCGACAGATGCAACGTAAAAGAATCGGTGGAGCGGTAGTTCAGTTGGTTAGAATACCTGCCTGTCACGCAGGGGGTCGCGGGTTCGAGCCCCGTCCGTTCCGCCACTTATTTAATTATGCCTGCTTTCTTAGCAGGCATAATGTTAAGCGAGATTTAGGGGCGTAGCTCAGTTGGTAGAGCACCGGTCTCCAAAACCGGGTGTCGCGAGTTCGAGTCTCTCCGCCCCTGCCATATTAAGAACCCTTTGCGAAAGCAAAGGGTTTTTTTTTGCCTACTGTTCTCTGTCTTAGAGTATTACGGCTGCGGAAAAGAGCGCATTAGACGCCATAGGGCGAAGTTTGCCCGCTCCCGGTTGCCGCATGTATTTCCAATCCCCCCTTAACCCCCTTGAGTGTCGTACCGTTTTGCGTTTTCTTCTCTCAGAAGGCGATAGCCGCATTTTAACTCAATAGACAGCCACGACCACGATGGCGGCATTTAAGGCCGCCATAACGTGTTAGGCTGCGGTATTTAAAGGTATTTTAAGTAATTGTCGAATCAAAGGCTGTTGATCGCTGTTTTGCAACCAGACGGCATACAGTGGGCGAATAATCGGCGGGATCTCGGCGGCGGCAACCAATTGCGGGTACTCTTTTTCCCATTGGCTGGGCAGGAAGGCGCAGCCGCCTGTGGTTTCCAGCAGCTGGCGCGTGAGATGAGCGGAGGTGGTGGTGAGTACCGGCACGTTATCGCCTTCCAACATGCGGTTTTCCTGTTGGTGGAAGTCGGCCCCCCATTCCAGCTTGATGTAGGGCATCGGGGCCTGCTTGTCGCGATGTGCGGATGAGAACAGGCGTAAAGAGAAATTGCTTAGCTGCTGGCTGGCCAATTCATCCATCTTCGGCGGTTCTGTGGTGATCAGTAAATCGAGCTGCCTTTCATGCAGTTGTTTTACCAAAGAGTGCCTTAATGCCACCCTGGCTTCGAGCTGCAGCGCCTCGCGCTGTTGATAGAGCGCCTGTAGCCACGGGGTCAGATAGGCCTCCCACAGCGAGGCGGTCGCGCCGATCGATAACTCGGTGTGTTGCAGCGAACGCACGACCTCTTTCTTCGCCAGCTGCCAGGTGTTCATCAGGCTCTCTGCATAGGGCAGAAGCCGCTCACCAGCTGGTGTCAGGCGGATATTATTGCGATGACGGGTAAATAAATTTGCGCCCAACTGGTTTTCTAGCTGACGGATGCGGAAACTGACCGCGGACTGCGTTAAGTACAAAGATTCTGCGGCTCTGCCAAAGTGACGCGTTCTACTGACCTCCAAAAAGGTTTTCAGTAATTCGGTATCCACACCTATCTCCAAAAAAATTTGTCGTTAAGATTTAAATGTTTTGTTTTACACGCTGTCAAGCCTATCTAATACTCCGCGCCATAAACAGCACGGCCATAAGAGAATTAGGAGCGTGTCAGATGGCGGATAGCTTCACCACGACCAATCGTTTTTTTGATAATAAACATTACCCTCGCGGGTTCTCCCGTCACGGCGATTTCACCATTAAAGAGGCGCAATTGCTAGAGCGCTTCGGCTACGCGTTTAACGAGTTGGACTCAGGTAAACGTCAGCCGGCCACTGAAGAAGAACAGCTGTTCGTCGCAGTGTGCCGCGGTGAGCGCGAAGCGGCTACCGAGCAGGAAAAAGTATGGGCTAAATATCTGGCGCGCACACGTCGCCCGAAGAAATTCCATACTCTGTCCGGCGGTAAACCGCAGGCTGACGCAGTAGAAGATTACAGCGACAGCGACGACTAAAGACGATGGGGCCTGCGGGCCCCATTTTCTATTCCAGACTCCGATGCAGCTGTAACAGCAGACGATCCATACTGCGATAGCCCAGCGCTTCGCTGAGGTGGCGCCTGTTGAGCTCAGCATCTCCCGCCAAATCCGCCAGCGTGCGTGCAACCTTCAAGATGCGCTGCCAGGCGCGGACCGATAGCCCCAGCGCGTTCAATGTCGTCTCCAAAAACTCGGCGTCCGCCGCCTGCAAAACGCAATCCCGTTCCACTTCGCGGTTGCTCAACAGCGCGTTGATTTTGCCGGCGCGTTCGAGCTGCCGGGCGCGCGCCAGTAACACTCTTTCTCTCACCTGCTCGCTGCTTTCTCCATGCCTTTGCCGCTGACTGAGCGTACCCGGCGGCAGCAGCGGCACCTCGATAGACAGATCGAAACGGTCGAGAAAAGGCCCCGACAGCCGAGCCAGATAACGCAGCACCTGCTGCGGTGAGGCGCGATTGTGCAACCCGTGGTAATGCCCGGTCGGGCTGGGGTTCATCGCTGCGATCAATTGTACCCTTGAAGGGAAGCAGACCTTGGCGTTGGCGCGTGAAATCACGATCTCGCCGGATTCCAGCGGTTCACGCAGCGCATCCAGTACTTTACGCTCGAATTCAGGCAGCTCATCCAGAAACAGCACGCCGTTATGCGCCATAGAAATCTCGCCCGGGCGCGGCAGTGAGCCGCCGCCGACCAATGCCGCCATCGAGGCGCTGTGATGCGGCGCGCGAAACGGCCGCAGGCGCGATAGCAAAGCGGTGGGAACATGATGCTGCAAGCTGGCGACCGCCAGGCTTTCCAGCGCTTCATGCTCCGCGAGCGGCGGCAGCAAGCCCGTGAGACGGCTGGCCAGCATGGTTTTACCGGTGCCAGGCGGCCCGATCAACAGCAGGTTATGCCCGCCGGCGGCGGCGATCTCCAGTGCCCGTTTGGCCTGTTCCTGGCCGATGATGTCGCGCAGGTCGGCGCTTTCGCAGACGTTGTCCGCAGCGGGAGGTGTGGTCGCCACCGGCAGTTCGCCCTGGCCAAGCAGAAAGGCGCAGACTTCCAACAGGTGTCGGGCGGTATGGGAGTGCGACTGTGCGATCAGGCCGACCTCGGCGGCGTTATCCGTTGAGAGGATCAGTTGTCGCCCGGCCTCGGCCGCCGCCAGCGCCGCCGGGATAGCGCCCTTGACCGCGCGCAGTGAGCCGGACAGCGCCAGCTCGCCGAGAAACTCGTAGCGCGCCAGGGGGGCGAGGGGCAGTTGCTCGGAGGCGGCGAGGATAGCCAACGCTATCGGCAGATCGTAACGCCCGCCTTCTTTCGGCAGATCGGCGGGCGCCAAATTGACGGTGATGCGCCGTGCGGGGAAGGTGAAACCGTTGTTGATCAGGGCGCTGCGCACCCGATCGCGCGCTTCTTTCACCGTGGTTTCCGGCAGACCGACCAACGTCAGGCCGGGCAGGCCATTGCTGATATGCACCTCTACCGTGACGGAAGGGGCCTGAACGCCGATGATGGCGCGGCTATAGATTACCGCCAGTGACATATTGCTCTCCTTGCTGAAGGCGACATGATGCGCGATTCATCCTGGCGGCGCGCGGCGTTATTGGTAATTTTTCCATGATGTTCGCAGCCTAATCACCGATTTTCATCGAAGCGAATAAGATTGTGCGAGCTGCCTCGCAGCCTGCGGCAATACCCATTAACAATTCGCTGAAGGCTGCAACACATTAGCGGCCCAGACGCATTGCACCCATAGGCTTAATGGGTGTATTTAACAATTGATTAAAAGAAAAATCACTTCTTTGACACACTCCGACCGCCGCCGCATTCCGCCCGGCAGCCGCTAAATCTCCTGACTTCGTACTCTACGGTAGGGATAACACTATGTTTGGTTGGACCTCGCTGCAACGCAACGCGGCAATCGCCAGCTTTTCAAGCTGGACGCTCGACGCTTTCGATTTTTTCGTGCTGGTATTCTTGCTCAGCGATATCGCACAATCCTTTCACGTCGGCCTGGAGCAGGTCACGTTGGCCATTCTTCTCACGCTGGCGGTGCGGCCAATAGGCGCGCTGATCTTTGGGCGAGCGGCGGAAAAATATGGCCGCAAGCCGATCCTGATGCTGAATATCGTCTTCTTCTCGGTGTTTGAACTGCTTTCCGCCGCTGCACCTTCGCTGACGGTCTTTTTGCTGTTGCGGGTGCTGTACGGCGTTGCGATGGGCGGTATCTGGGGCGTGGCGTCGTCATTGGCGATGGAAACCATACCGGACCGCTCGCGCGGGCTGATGTCGGGCATTTTCCAGGCCGGTTATCCGTTCGGTTATTTGCTGGCGGCGGTGGCCTATGGCCTGCTGTTCGAAACGGTCGGCTGGCGCGGCATGTTCGTCATCGGCGCGGCACCGATCCTGCTGCTGCCGTTTATTTATTATTGCGTGCACGAGTCGCCGGTGTGGCTGGCGGCACGTGAGCGTAAAGAGAGCACCGCCTTGCTGCCGGTGCTGAAGAGCCACTGGAAGCTGTGCTGCTATCTGGTGTTGCTGATGGCGGCGTTCAATTTCTTCTCCCACGGCACCCAGGATCTGTATCCGGTGTTTCTGAAAGTTCAGCACGGTTTCGATCCTAAAACCGTCAGTATCATTGCCATTAGCTACAATATCGCATCAATTATCGGTGGCGTATTCTTCGGTTCGTTGTCGGAAAAAATCGGCCGGAAAAAAGCGATCATCATTGCCGCGCTGCTGGCGTTGCCGGTGATCCCGCTGTGGGCGTTTTCCAGCGGTTCGCTGATGTTGGGGCTCGGCGCTTTCCTGATGCAGTTCATGGTGCAAGGCGCCTGGGGCGTAGTGCCGACCTACCTGACCGAGCTGGTGCCGGCCAACACCCGCGCGGTGCTGCCGGGGTTCGTGTATCAGCTGGGCAACCTGATCGCCTCGGTCAACGCCACGTTGCAAGCCAGCATCGCCGAGCATCATGGGCATAATTACGGCCTGGCGATGGCGATCGTCGCCGGCACGGTAGCGGTAGCGATCGCCCTGTTGGTGTTCTTCGGCAAGGATACGCGCGGCAAGGCCATCACCGGCGCGGTGAAAAATCCGGGCATGCGCGCCAACGTATGAAATCCGGGCGATCCGCATGAGGTATGACCAGATTGCGCCGAATAATAACGCAAAAAAAGTGTTGTCATGTCGCGCGCGGCTGTGGTACCTCTGTAAGCATTAGTTCTGAATGAGCACAGTGAACAAACCCATTATGAAAGCCTTTGCCCAAGTGATTAGCCTAGTCGTGATTAGCGTGGTGGTGATTATTATCCCACCGTGCGGGGCTGCACTTGGACGAAGAAAGGCTTAGCAAACAAGCCGGAATCGCAAGAGAACCCCCGCACCGTCAGGTCCGGGGGTTTTTTATTGGCAAGAGAAAAGTGGAGCAAGGGGCGGAAGATGAAAAACAGAACAAAATCCTGCAGTTGTCGAAGTAAGGCGGGGAAATAACTATGAATGGCGCTCAGTGGGTAGTTCAAGCGTTGCGTGTGCAGGGAGTGGATACCGTATTCGGCTATCCGGGTGGGGCAATCATGCCGGTGTACGATGCGCTGTATGACGGTGGTGTGGAACATCTGCTGTGCCGCCATGAACAGGGCGCCGCCATGGCCGCCATCGGCTACGCCCGCGCCACCGGCAACGTCGGCGTTTGCATCGCCACTTCCGGCCCCGGCGCCACTAACCTGATCACCGGCCTGGCTGATGCGCTGCTCGATTCCGTTCCCGTTGTCGCCATCACCGGTCAGGTGGGTTCCGCGCTGATCGGCACCGATGCCTTTCAGGAGATCGATGTTCTCGGCCTGTCTCTGGCCTGCACCAAGCACAGTTTCCTGGTGGAGTCGCTGGACGCCTTGCCGGGCATTATGGCGGAAGCGTTCGCCATCGCCGCCGGCGGCCGCCCTGGCCCGGTGCTGATCGATATCCCGAAAGACATCCAGCTGGCGCAGGGCGACTTGCATCCGCACCTGATGCCGGTCGATGAAGCGCCGGCGTTTCCGGCGGCGGCGTTGGCGGAGGCGGCCGAGCTGCTGGCGCAGGCGCACAAACCGATGCTGTACGTCGGCGGCGGCGTGGGCATGGCGCAGGCGGTGCCGGCGCTGCGCGAGTTCATCGCCGTGACCCGCATGCCGAACGTCGCCACCCTGAAGGGGCTGGGCGCGCCGGATGCGCAAGATCCGCTGTACCTCGGCATGCTGGGCATGCATGGCGCCAAGGCCGCCAACCTGGCGGTGCAGGAGTGCGATCTGCTGATCGCCGTCGGCGCGCGTTTCGATGATCGCGTGACCGGCAAACTGAACGCCTTCGCGCCGCACGCCAAAGTGATCCACATGGATATCGATCCGGCGGAGATGAGCAAGCTGCGCCAGGCGCATGTGGCTCTGCAGGGCGATCTGAAAGCATTGCTGCCGGCGTTGCAGCGCCCGCTGAACATCGCCGCCTGGCAGCAGCGGGTAACGGCGCTGAAAGCCGAGCACGCCTGCCGCTACGATCACCCCGGCCAGCCGATCTTTGCGCCGCTGTTCTTGCGCCAGCTGTCTGACCGCAAGCCGGCCAACAGCGTAGTGACCACCGACGTCGGTCAGCACCAGATGTGGAGCGCTCAGCACATGACGTTCGAGCGCCCGGAGAATTTCATCACCTCCAGCGGCCTCGGCACCATGGGATTCGGCGTGCCGGCCGCGGTAGGCGCTCAGATTGCCCGCCCGCAAGATACGGTGATCTGCGTCTCGGGTGATGGCTCCTTCATGATGAACGTGCAGGAACTGGGCACCATCAAGCGCAAGCAGCTGCCGCTCAAAATCGTGCTGCTGGACAACCAGCGCCTCGGGATGGTGCGTCAATGGCAGCAGTTGTTCTTCGACGGCCGCTACAGCGAAACCAACCTGTCCGATAACCCCGACTTCCTGATGCTGGCCGCCGCCTTCGGTATTCCCGGCCAGCGCATCAGCCGCAAGGATCAGGTGGAGGGCGCCCTCGAGGCGCTGTTCAACACCGAAGGCCCTTATCTGCTGCAGGTCTCTATCGACGAACTCGAAAACGTCTGGCCGCTGGTGCCGCCGGGCGCCGGCAACGAAACCATGTTGGAGGAAATATCATGATGCAGCATCAACTCTCGATCCAGGCGCGTTTTCGCCCCGAAATGTTAGAGCGCGTATTGCGGGTCGTGCGTCATCGCGGCTTTCAGGTTTGTGCTATGAATATGGTTTCCCCGGCCAACGCCGACAGCATCAATATCGAATTGACCGTTGCCAGCCCGCGTCCGGTCGCCTTGTTGTCATCTCAATTAAGCAAGCTGATGGACGTCTCCTGCGTCGAGATCCAGCAGCCAACATCACAACAAATACGCGCCTGAGGCGCCGAGAAGGATAAATAACAATGACAAAGAAAGCCGATTACATTTGGTTCAATGGTGAGATGGTTCCTTGGGCCGAGGCCAAAGTGCACGTGATGTCGCACGCGCTGCATTACGGTACGTCGGTATTTGAAGGCGTGCGCTGCTACGACTCGCACTTGGGGCCGGTGGTGTTTCGCCATCGCGAGCACATGCAGCGTCTGCACGACTCGGCGAAAATCTACCGCATGCCGGTTTCGCAAAGCGTCGACGAGCTGATGGAAGCCTGCCGCGCCACGCTGCGCAAGAACAACCTGGTCAGCGCGTACATTCGCCCGCTGGTGTTCGTCGGCGATGTCGGTATGGGTGTCAACCCGCCGGCCGGTTATAAAACGGACGTGATTATCGCGGCGTTTCCTTGGGGCGCGTACCTGGGTGAAGAGGCGCTGGAGCAAGGTATCGATGCGATGGTCTCCTCTTGGCACCGCGCGGCGCCGAACACCATCCCGACCGCGGCCAAAGCCGGCGGCAACTATCTCTCCTCCCTGCTGGTGGGCAGCGAAGCGCGCCGCCACGGCTATCAGGAAGGCATCGCGCTCGACGTGCACGGTTACATTTCCGAAGGGGCGGGCGAGAACCTGTTCCAGGTGAAAGACGGCGTGATCTACACCCCGCCGTTCACCTCGTCGGCGCTGCCGGGCATCACCCGCGATGCGATCATCAAGCTGGCGAAAGACATGGGCTTCGAAGTGCGCGAGCAGGTGCTGTCGCGCGAATCGCTGTACCTGGCCGATGAGGTGTTCATGTCCGGCACCGCGGCGGAGATCACGCCGGTGCGCAGCGTGGACGGCATTCAGGTCGGTATCGGTAAACGTGGCCCGGTGACCAAACAGATTCAGGAGGCGTTCTTCGGCCTGTTCACCGGCAAGACGGAAGACAAGTACGGCTGGCTGGATCCGGTAAACCCTTAACGACAAGGCTCGCCGCGCAGCGTGGCGGACGACAAGACAGACAAGATAAGAATATCCAGGCGGTTCGTTCGCCGCCTGCCATAAATACATTTGGAGTGAAAAGAGCATGCCTAAGTACCGTTCCGCCACCACCACCCACGGCCGCAATATGGCGGGTGCCCGCGCCTTGTGGCGCGCGACCGGGATGACCGACGCCGATTTCGGCAAGCCGATCATCGCCGTGGTCAACTCCTTCACCCAGTTCGTCCCGGGCCACGTGCATCTGCGCGATCTGGGCAAGCTGGTCGCCGAACAGATCGAAGCCTCCGGCGGCGTGGCCAAAGAGTTCAACACCATCGCGGTGGATGACGGCATCGCCATGGGCCACGGCGGCATGCTCTATTCCCTGCCGTCGCGCGAGCTGATCGCCGATTCGGTTGAATACATGGTGAACGCCCACTGCGCCGACGCGATGGTGTGCATCTCCAACTGCGACAAAATCACCCCGGGCATGCTGATGGCTGCACTGCGCCTGAACATTCCGGTGATCTTCGTCTCCGGTGGCCCGATGGAGGCCGGCAAGACCAAACTCTCCAACCAGATCATCAAACTGGATCTGGTGGACGCCATGATCCAGGGGGCCAACCCGAACGTCAGCGACGCCGACAGCGAGCAGATAGAACGTTCCGCCTGCCCGACCTGTGGTTCCTGCTCCGGCATGTTCACCGCCAACTCGATGAACTGCCTGACCGAAGCACTGGGCCTGTCGCAGCCGGGCAACGGCTCGCTGCTGGCCACCCATGCCGATCGCAAGGAATTGTTCCTCAACGCCGGCAAACGCATCGTCGAGCTGACCAAACGTTATTACGAGCAGGACGACGCCAGCGCGTTGCCGCGCAATATCGCCAACAAGGCGGCGTTTGAAAACGCCATGACGCTGGATATTGCCATGGGCGGTTCGACCAACACCGTGCTGCACCTGCTGGCTTCGGCGCAGGAAGGCGAGGTGGACTTCACCATGGAGGACATCGATCGCCTGTCGCGCAAAGTGCCGCACCTGTGCAAAGTGGCGCCGAGCACGCAGAAATACCACATGGAAGACGTGCACCGCGCCGGTGGGGTGATCGGCATCCTCGGCGAGCTGGATCGCGCCGGTTTGCTGAACCGTGAGGTGAACAACGTGTTGGGGCTGACCCTGCCGCAGACGCTGGAAGCCTACGACGTGATGCTGACCCGCGACGAAAGCGTCAAGAAAATGTACTCCGCCGGGCCGGCCGGCATCCGCACCACGCAGGCATTCTCTCAGGACTGCCGCTGGGATTCGCTGGACACCGACCGCAAGGAAGGCTGCATCCGCACCCGTGAACACGCCTACAGTCAGGACGGTGGGTTGGCGGTGCTGTACGGCAACCTGGCGGAAAACGGCTGTATCGTCAAAACCGCCGGTGTAGACAAAGAAATCCTCACCTTCCGCGGCCCGGCCAAGGTGTACGAAAGCCAGGATGATGCGGTAGAAGCGATCCTCGGCGGTAAAGTGGTGGCGGGCGACGTGGTGGTGATCCGCTACGAAGGGCCGAAAGGCGGGCCGGGCATGCAGGAAATGCTGTACCCAACCACCTACCTGAAATCGATGGGGCTGGGCAAGGCGTGCGCGCTGATCACCGACGGGCGTTTCTCCGGCGGCACCTCCGGGCTGTCCATCGGCCACGCCTCGCCGGAAGCAGCTAACGGCGGCCTGATCGCCCTGGTGCAGGACGGCGACATGATCGCGATCGACATTCCTCATCGCGGTATCCAGCTGGATGTCAGCGAGCAGGAGCTGGCGGCGCGGCGTGAGGCGGAACTGGCGCGCGGCGACGCGGCCTGGACGCCAAAAAACCGTGAGCGTCAGGTGTCCTTCGCGCTGCGCGCCTACGCCTCGTTGGCCACCAGCGCCGACAAAGGCGCGGTGCGCGACAAGAGCAAACTGGGGGGATAAACGCATGGCGGTCTCTCAACCCCTACCCAGCGCCCCGTGCGGCGCGGAATATCTGCGAGCGGTGCTGCGCTCGCCGGTCTACGAGGTGGCGCAGGTCACCCCGTTGCAGGCCATGAGCAAAATCTCTTCGCGCCTCGGCAACACCATTTTGGTGAAGCGCGAAGATCGCCAACCGGTGCACAGCTTCAAGCTGCGCGGGGCCTATGCGATGATCGCCGGGCTGGACGAAGAGCAGAAGGCGCGCGGCGTCGTGACGGCTTCGGCCGGCAACCACGCGCAGGGCGTTGCCTTCTCCGGTAAACGGCTGGGGATCAAAACGCTGATCGTAATGCCGGTGTCCACCGCAGATATCAAGGTGGATGCGGTGCGCGGCTTCGGCGGCGAAGTGCTGCTGCACGGCGCCAATTTCGATGAGGCTAAAGCGAAGGCGATCGAGCTTTCCCAACAGCAGGGCATGACCTTCGTGCCGCCGTTCGATCACCCGACGGTGATCGCCGGGCAGGGCACGCTGGCGATGGAGCTGCTGCAGCAAGACGCGCATCTGGATCGGGTCTTCGTGCCGGTCGGCGGCGGCGGCCTGGCCGCCGGGGTGGCGGTGCTGATCAAGCAACTGATGCCGCAGATCAAGGTGATTGGCGTCGAGGCGGAAGACTCCGCCTGCCTGCGCGCGGCGTTGGATGCCGGCCATCCGGTAGATCTGGCGCGCGTCGGGCTGTTCGCCGAAGGCGTGGCGGTGAAGCGCATCGGCGACGAAACCTTCCGCCTGTGCCGTGAATATCTGGACGACGTGATTACCGTGGACAGCGACGCCATCTGCGCGGCGGTCAAAGATCTGTTCGAGGACGTGCGTGCGATTGCCGAACCTTCCGGCGCGCTGGCGCTGGCGGGGCTGAAAAAGTACGTCCAGCAGCACAACATTCAGGGCGAGCGTCTGGCGCATGTGCTGTCCGGCGCCAACCTCAACTTCCACGGCCTGCGTTACGTTTCCGAACGCTGCGAACTGGGTGAACAGCGCGAAGCGCTGCTGGCGGTGACCATTCCGGAACAGCAGGGCAGCTTCCTCAAGTTCTGCCAACTGCTGGGTGGCCGCTCGGTGACCGAGTTCAACTATCGTTACGCCGATGCCGACAACGCCTGCATCTTTGTCGGCGTGCGTCTGACGCGCGGCCACGCCGAGCGGCGGGAGATCATCGACGAGCTCAACGCCGGCGGTTATCAGGTGGTGGATCTGTCGGACGACGAGATGGCCAAGCTGCACGTGCGCTACATGGTGGGCGGGCGCCCGTCGAAGCCGCTGCGCGAGCGGCTGTACAGCTTTGAGTTTCCGGAGTCGCCGGGCGCGCTGCTGAAGTTCCTGCAGACGCTGGGCGCGCACTGGAACATTTCGCTGTTCCATTACCGCAGCCACGGCACCGACTTCGGCCGGGTGTTGGCGGCCTTCGAACTGGCGCAATCCGAGCCGGAATTCGAGCGGCACCTGCAGGCGCTGGGCTACGATTGCCACGACGAAACCGACAACCCGGCGTTCCGCTTCTTTTTGCAGGGGTGAGTCCGGTGTGTTTATCCGGCCGGTTGTCCCGCTTAGCGGTAGACGGTCGGGAGATGGAAAAACAAATCGCGGCGCGCGATGGCGCGCTTTTCGTCGGTGTGGATGCGCAGCTCGAGGAGCATTTCCTCACGCCGGGCCAGCGGCTGTCGCCGCCGGGCGTCGGCAACGTCATGTTGCTGATGGTATGCCTGATGATGGGGCTGGCGGGCGTGATGGGTCTGGCCACGGATGTGGCGGCCGCCTGGAGCGGCAAGACCTCCGCCGCCGTGTTGATGGGCAGCGGCGCGATCGTGGCGGTGTGGATGACGCTGATCCTGTTCCATCTGGTGCAGGGGAAAAACAGCGGGGTGGTATTGTTGCAATATTACCTTGGCATGCTCGGCCTGTGTTGCCTCGGCGCCGCGGCGGCGTGGGCGGCGGGCATGACCGGCATCGCCACCGGTGCCTTGCTGCTAGGGGGCGCGGTTGGCGGCGCGCTGTCCAGCAACCGGGCGGCGTTCTACCTCTACGTCGCTTATTTTCGCACGCGTCGGCGCGTGTTTATCAAACGCCGTTGGCAGAGGGAAGATCTGCGTAACACCCGATAAACCGTCAGAACGGAAAAACTTATGACGCAACCTTTCTCCGGCTTCAGCCAGCAGGGCTTGAATTTCCTGCAGCAGGTGCGGATCGAAAACGATAAGGCGTGGTTCGACGGCAACCGCGACATCTACGATCGCGAGCTGCTGGCGCCGTTCCGCGCGCTGGTGGAGCAGTTGGCTCCCGGCATGTTGGCGATCGATCCGCAGTTCGAGACTCGCCCGGCGATCGGCAAAACGCTATCGCGCATTCATCGAGATACGCGTTTTTCTCACGACAAGTCGCGCTACCGCAGCCGCATGTGGCTGACGTTCAAGCGCCCGAGCAAAGACTGGAAAGACGCGCCGGTGTACTTTTTCGAACTGGGGCCGGACATGCTGCGCTATGGCCTTGGCTACTACAGCGCCAACAAGCCGACCATGGATCTGTTCCGCCATACGCTGAGGCAGCGGCCGCAGCCTTTCCTTGAGGTAGCCGCCTGCTGTCGGCCGCCGTTCGAGCTGGTGGGCGAGAGCTACAAGCGCCCGCTGGTGAAGGAGCAGGCGGCGGAGATCGCCACCTGGTACAACCGCAAATCGTTCGCGGTGATGGTGACCGATAGCGAAGTGGAAAAGCTGTTCAGCGCCGATCTGGTGCCGCTGCTGGCCGGGGCATTTTTGCAGCTTGAGCCGCTCTACCACTGGCTGATGCAGGTAGAGACGATGAAGCAGATCGATCCGGCGGATCTGTAAACCTCGCGTCAGCGGGGATGCAGCAGACGCCAAAAGGCGTCGATCAGCGGATCGCTCAGGCGTTTTTTCTGGACGCAAACCCCCAGCTCGAAGGGTTCGACCATCGAGATGTTATCCAACTGCGAGATGCGGTTGCGCACCGGCTCCGGGCTGTTGTCCACCACCACGCTCGGGATCAGCGCGATGCCGCAGCCCAGGGCCACCATCGACACGATCGCTTCGTGGCCGCCGACGGTGGCGTAAATCAGCGGATTGCTGATGCGGTGGCGGCGGAACCACAGCTCGATGCGTTTTCGCGAAGGGCCGTGTTCCGGCAGGATGAAAGGGATCTCGGCCCAGTCTGGCTTGTCGGCGAACGCCTGGCTGCGCACCGCGCAGGGCAGCGCCGGCGCGATCAGCACCAGCGGAATTTCGCCGATTTTGGTGAACGCCACGCTGGCGGGCAGCGTTTCCGGCCGGCCGGCGATGCCGAGATCGGCCTCGCTGGACTGCACCTTGTCGACCGCGTCGGCGGCGTCGCCGGTGGTCAGTTTGATCTCCACCAGCGGGTGCTGCGCACGGAAGCGGTCGAGGATCGGCGGCAGGTGGCTGTACGCTGCGGTCACCGAGCAGAACAGCCGCAGTTCGCCACTCAACGACGGGCCGTGCTGGCCGAGCGAGTGCTTCAGCTGCTGATATTGCAGCAGCGTTTGCTGGGCGAATTCTTTCAGCTGTTCGCCGGCGTCGGTGAGCTGCACGGTGCGGTTGTCGCGCAGGAACAGCGGCTGCCCGAGGATCTCTTCCAGCCGCTGGATCTGGCGGGAGAGCGTCGACGGGCTGACGTGCATCGCCTTGGCGGTGCGCCCGAAGTGATGGCTTTCGGCCAGATGCAGGAACAGCTTTAAATCACGTAAATCCATATCGATACGCTCGCAGTTGGAGTGTTGCATAAATTGCAATATCACGTTCTCAATATATCAATTTAAGCAACGCATTTCCTGTTATACATTGAGTTTAACGAATCTCCGCACAGACAGGGCGGGGAATGAAAATAACAATGCAAGACAACATCAAACCGGAGTACCACCATGGCTAACTATTTCAACACATTGAACCTGCGTCAGCAGTTGGCGCAATTGGGTAAATGCCGCTTTATGGCGCGCGACGAATTTGCTGACGAAGCCGGCTACCTGAAAGGTAAAAAAGTGGTGATTGTCGGCTGTGGCGCCCAGGGCCTGAACCAGGGGCTGAACATGCGCGACTCCGGCCTGGATGTCGCCTATGCCCTGCGCAAAGAAGCGATCGACGAGAAACGCGCTTCATGGCGCAAGGCGACCGAAAACGGCTTTAAGGTCGGCACCTACGAAGACCTGATCCCGCAGGCGGATCTGGTGGTCAACCTGACGCCGGACAAGCAGCACACTTCCGTGGTGCGAGCGGTGCAGCCGCTGATGAAAGACGGCGCGGCGCTGGGTTACTCCCATGGCTTCAACATCGTTGAAGTGGGTGAGCAGGTGCGCAAAGACATCACCGTAGTGATGGTCGCGCCGAAATGCCCGGGCACCGAAGTGCGTGAAGAGTACAAACGCGGCTTCGGCGTGCCGACCCTGATTGCGGTTCACCCGGAAAACGATCCGAAAGGTGAAGGCATGGCGATCGCCAAGGCCTGGGCGGCGGCGACCGGCGGCCACCGCGCCGGCGTGCTGGAGTCTTCCTTCGTCGCCGAAGTGAAATCCGACCTGATGGGTGAACAAACCATTCTGTGCGGCATGCTGCAGGCGGGTTCGCTGCTGTGCTTCGACAAGCTGGTGGCGGAAGGTACCGATCCGGCTTACGCCGAGAAACTGATTCAGTTCGGCTGGGAAACCATCACCGAAGCGCTGAAGCAGGGCGGCATCACGCTGATGATGGATCGCCTGTCCAACCCGGCCAAGTTGCGCGCTTATGCGCTGTCCGAACAGCTGAAAACCATCATGGCGCCGCTGTTCCAGAAGCACATGGACGACATCATTTCCGGCGCGTTCTCCAGCGGCATGATGGCCGACTGGGCGGAGGACGACGTGAAACTGCTGACCTGGCGCGAAGAGACCGGCAAAACCGCGTTCGAGAATGCGCCGCAGTTTGAAGGCAAGATCAGCGAGCAAGAGTACTTCGATCACGGCGTGCTGATGGTGGCGATGGTGAAAGCGGGCGTTGAGCTGGCATTCGAAACCATGGTCGATGCGGGCATCATCGAAGAGTCGGCTTACTACGAGTCGCTGCATGAGCTGCCGTTGATCGCCAACACCATTGCACGTAAACGTCTGTATGAAATGAACGTGGTCATCTCCGATACCGCGGAGTACGGCAACTACCTGTTCGCCAACGCGGCGGTGCCGCTGCTGAAGGACTTTATGACCACCCTGCAGGCGGGTGATTTGGGTAAAGCCGCGGCGGGCACGGCGGTAGACAATGCGCAGCTGCGTGACGTGAACGAAGCGGTGCGTAGCCACCCAATCGAAACCGTCGGCCGCAAACTGCGCGGTTACATGACCGACATGAAACGCATCGCCGTTGCGGGCTGATTGTCCGCAAGATGAAGCACAAAAAGCCGGCTGAGATGCCGGCTTTTTTTATGCCTCCGGCGGCGCGATCAGCTGCTGCTCGAGACCGCGCCGGATCGCGTGTTTGGCGTTCGTCACCCCCAGCTTACGCACCACATTGCCGATGTGAAATTTCACCGTGCCGGTTTTGATCCCCAGGATCAACGCGATCTCATGGTAGGTTTTGCCCTGGCTGGCCCAATAGAGAATTTCTCCTTCGCGCGGCGAGAGCCGATCCGTCCGGCTTGTTTCGGCACTGGCCAACGCCAGCGCATGCTGGTGGGTATCGACCAAGACCATCTGCAGGTTGGCCCGCTCGTCTGCCATCAACTGTCGCAGTTCGGCGTCATCGGCCGCCGTCGCGCTGATCGACAAGATCGCCAGATTGTTGTCGTGATCGTGCAAAACAAAGCTGCAACCGTGCACGATGTCGTATTCCCGCGCCTGATTGAAGATCTTCCGGTAATGCCGATCCTCGGTGGTGAGAGGGGTGTCATGCCACATGAAGGGCGCGCAGCGGCCATGGGCGGCGCGGACGACGGGATCGATGTGCTGATAGCGATTGGCGCTGTAGATATTCAGCCATTCTTGCGGGTAGCTCGAAACCAGCAGATGGCGATCGGGATGGTGTTTGTTGAAGGTCAAATAAGCGTATTTGAATCTGCTGAAGGCGTGCAGTTGGCCGTCAAGATGCAGTCTTGCGGCGACGGCGTTGGCGAATGCGACGGCCATCGGTAACCTCCCTGTCGTTCGGCGGTTCAGCCCGACCTGCACTAAAGTCCAGCTAGTCAGTGCGGCGGATTGAAATTTATACTCGGCTAATAAATTCAAAAAGGCGGCAATGCCAAGACCCGAGCTTAACAGCTATGGGCGAAAATAAGCCAACGCCAGGGAAATTCTTTCACTCATTCTCTTATCAATGCTTCTGGGATCCCGTGCGAGGGCGGCGAGATAATCTCGCCGCCGCCTTATTGGTCATGCCGGCATGGCCGCTGCGGGAATGATGGCGCCACGGTGTTGGATCACCGCAGCGGCGAGCAGATGGCCGCGCTGCGCCGCCTGTTGGGCGCTGCCGCCGTTCAGGCGTAGCGTCAGGTAACCGGCGCTGAAAGAGTCGCCCGCCGCAGTGGTATCCACTACGCGCTCCGGCGGCAGCGCGATCGCCGGCACCTCAAGCCGCTCCCCCTCTGCACTGAACACCAGGCACGCGTCTGCACCGCGTTTGATCACGATCTCGCCGACGCCGAGCGCCTGCGTACGTGTGACCACCCGTTCGATAGGCTGCCCACCCCACAGCAACTCTTCATCATCCAGCGTCAGAAAAGCGATGTCGGTACAGGCCAGCACCTCGCGATAGGCCTGCTGCGTTTCCTCACGGCTTGGCCACAGGCGCGGACGGTAGTTGTTGTCAAAGATAACCTTGCCGCCGTTGGCGCGGCAGCGGCGCAGCAGCGCCAGCAGCTTGGTACGATCGGCGGGAGCGAGGATCGCCAGGCTAATGCCGCTGAGGTACAGGTAATCGAACTGCGCCAGCCGGGCGCACAGCTCGTCGGCCTGCGGTCCCGCAAGCCAATACCGGGCGGCGGCGTCGTTGCGCCAGTAGTAAAAGGTGCGTTCGCCGGCGGCGTCGGTTTCGATCATATACAGGCCCGGCAGTTTGTTTTCCAACTGCTGAACCAGCCCGGTCTCGACCTTCTCTTGCCGCCAGGCCTGCAGCATCTCGCGGCTGAAACTGTCGGTGCCGAGTGCGGTGACGTAATGCACCCGCAATGCCTTTTCCGGCATTTGGCGGGCGAGGTAGACGGCGGTGTTGAGGGTATCGCCGCCAAAGCCGCGCGTCAGCTGCGCGCCCTGTTGCGACAGCTCGATCATGCATTCGCCGATCACGGCGAGATTTCGGATAGTCATCGTCAATAAGCCCTGGCTAAACAAGAAGCAACAGCCGTCAGTCTCCACGTAAGGCAGTGAGGGAGTCAATAAATTAAAACAGTGTTTTAATTTTTTATGATCGCGATCGGCTAGCGCCGGCAGGGCGAGGGAGAAGCGCACGGCAATTCGTGCTTAAAGTTTTACGCCGCGCTGCCGATAAGCTGGGTAAAGAAACAGCGGCAGCGCTCTCATTTCCCCGCCACGGCGATAGTACCGATGATAACCAACCTGATCTCTGGTCTGCTGGCGCCCTGTTTTGCCCTCTATGCCTGCGCTAAATCGCGGCGCTACTGGCGGCAATGCCGGCGCTTGTATACCTTCCAGCCGATTTATCGCACCAGCGGCGCGCTGCTGGCGGTGGAACTGCTGACGGCGGTGTATCACCCGAATGAGCCGGACAAACGGCAATCCCCGGAGCACTATTTTGCCTCGCTCGACGTCGCTCAGCGTTTGCGGGTGATCCAGGAACAGTTGGCGTTGCTGCAGCGCTGGCAGGCGTTGTTCATTCGCCACGCGGTGATGGTGTCGGTCAATATCGACGGCATCGCGCTGCAAGCGTTGCAGCGCCATAGCGCGTTGCAACGGCAGATCGCCGAGATGCCCTATCTGCGTTTCGAGTTGGTGGAGCACGCCGAAACGGCATCAAACCGCCCGCTGCAGCAGATCGTCGGCGGTGAACGGCTGTGGTTGGACGATTTCGGCAGCGGGCTGGCCAACTTCTCCGCCGTTGGCGCCTGGCGTTATCAATACATCAAGGTGGCGCGCGAGCTGTTCACCTTGCTCAAGCAGTCGGAAGAGGGCGTGCAACTGCTCGGCACCCTGATCAAGATGATGAACCAGCACAGTGATGGGGTGATCGTCGAAGGCGTGGAAACCGAACAGGAGTGGCGGCTGGTGCAGCGTTCCGGCGCGTTGGCCGCGCAGGGCTACTACCTCTCTCGCCCGGCGTGCTTTGAAACCCTGCACAGCGTACCGACGCTGTTCGCCGCGCCCGGCGCATCGGCGTGAACTCCGGCCTATCCTCAGCTAGGCTTAAACGGGGCTGCTAATACCTTTTCCTTTCATTCGGCAGCCCGTTTTATGCGCTGAGGGAGCCGCTATGACAAGAACAGGAAAGGTTTTCAGCTGGCTGGGCGGCATTGTGCTGCTGGCGATCGCCGCACTGGCGATCTTCATCGCCACCTTCGACTGGAATCGACTCAAGCCCACCATCAACGACAAAGTGTCGGCCGAACTGCGGCGGCCATTCGCCATCCGGGGCGATCTGGGCGTCGACTGGTCGCGCAATCCGGATGAGGGCGGCTGGCGCGCCTGGGTGCCCTGGCCGCATATCCATGCCGAAGATGTGTGGCTGGGTAATCCGAAAAACATGCCCGGCGACAGCATGGTGACGCTGCAGCGCGTCGACGCCAGCATTGCACCGCTGGCGTTGCTGGGGAAAGAACTGCTGATCCCGCGCATCTGGCTCAAGCAGCCGAATGCCTCGTTGCAACGCCTGGCCAACGGCGACAATAACTGGACGTTTGACCTGGCCGCCGGTCAGGATCCGCAGCAACCGCCTTCCGACTGGTCGTTCACCGTTCACGACATCGTGTTCGACAAGGGGCAGATCGCCTTTAAAGACGCCATCCTGAAGGCGGATTTCCGCGCCGTTATCGATCCGCTCGGCAAACCGCTGCCGTTCAGTGAAGTGACCGGCAAACAGGACGGCGGCAGGGCCGTGACACCGGATTACGTTTTCGGCTGGCAGGTGAAAGGCAAATATAACGGCGAGCCGTTGAGCGGCAGCGGCAAGATAGGCGGCATGCTGTCGTTGCAGAGCGCCAACTTGCCGTTCCCGCTGCAGGCCGATGTGCGCTCCGGCAGCACCCGGGTGGTGGTGGCGGGCACCTTGTCCGATCCGCTGAACCTCGGCGGCCTGGACGTGCAGCTGAAATTTTCCGGCGAAAGCCTGGGCAACCTGTATGGCCTGACCGGCGTGTTGCTGCCGAATACGCCGCCGTATGCGACCGATGGCCATCTGAGCGCCCGTCTGCATCAGCCGGGTGGCGCCGTGTTCGAGTATCAGAAATTCGATGGCAAAATCGGCGACAGCGACATTCACGGCGATTTGAAATACGTTGCCGGCAAACCGCGGCCGACGCTGAGCGGGGCGGTGAACTCCCGGCAGCTGAGATTGGCGGATTTGGCGCCGCTGATCGGCGCGGACTCCAACGCCGCCAAAGCCGGGCGCGGCGAGAAGAGCCACCAGCCGGCGGACAAGGTGCTGCCGGTTGAACAGTTCGATACGCAAAGCTGGCGCAAGATGGATGCGGACGTGAAATTCGCCGCCGCGCGCATCGAGCGCGGCAGCGATTTGCCGCTGAGCGATCTGGCTACGCATCTGAAGTTGAACAACGGCGAACTGCGTCTGGATCCGCTGCGCTTCGGCATGGCGGGCGGCAGTATGAACGCCGTCGTGCGCCTCGACGGCAGTAAAAAGCCGATGCGCGGCCAGGTGGATATGCATGCGCGCAAACTTCAGCTCAAACAGCTGTTGCCGAACGTGGAAGCGATGAAGCGCAGCCTCGGGCAGATGAACGGCGACGCCAGGCTGGCGGGCAGCGGCAATTCGGTGGCTGAACTGCTGGCGACCAGCAACGGCGATCTGCGCCTGTTGATCAATAACGGGGTGATCAGCCGCAGCCTGATGGAGATCCTCGGCCTGAACGTCGGCAACTATCTGGTGGCGCAGCTGTTCGGTGACGACGTGGTGGGCATCAACTGCGCGGCGGCAGACGTCGGCATCCGCAGCGGCGTCGCCGCGCCGCGTCTGTTCGTGTTCGACACCGAGAATGCGGTGATCAACATCACCGGCAACACCAATTTCGCCACCGAACGGCTGGATTTGTCCATCGATCCGGAAAGCAAGGGCATGCGCGTGCTGACCCTGCGCTCGCCGCTTTACGTGAAAGGCACCTTCAAGCACCCGGACGCCGGGGTCAAAGCCGGGCCGCTGATTGCTCGCGGTGCGGCGGCGGTGGCCTTGGGGGCGGTGCTGACGCCGGCGGCGGCGCTGCTGGCGCTGGTCTCGCCCAGTGAAGGCGGCGAGGAGAACCAGTGCGGGCAGATCCTGCGGGAGATGAAAGGCAAAAAATAGTCAGGCGCGTGGCGGCGGCGTAAGCAGCCGGCAGTCGTGATCCTGGAGCTCTTCCGCCGAGGCCAGGGTGAACGGCAGCAGGCTGCGCTCGGTCGCCAGCAGCAGGAAATCGCCGTCCGGCAGCGTGGTCATCGCCAGGCCGAAGCTGCCCATGCGCCCGTCGGCGCGCGGCAGGCCGGCAGCCAACAGACGGAAGGCGCCCTGTTGTTCCAGTTCGGCGGGGGTCACCCGCCGCCCCAGATAGTCATGCCCCAACAGACCGCCGGGCAGCGGTTGCCACTGATTGATGAAATCGGGGCCGATCTGCGCCAGCCGCTGTTTTACCGTCGGCAGCAGGCAGGAGATATGAATGTGCAGCTGGTTTTGCGTGCGGCCATATTCCGAGTTAATCGCCAGCGAAATATCGCCGTCGTCGATCGGCTTGCCATAACGTTCCGCCATCACGTGGCGCGCGCGCCAGGCCTGGGCGAAGAAATTCGGCGTGGCGGCGTCCAGCACCGCCGGGCTTTCGATACCGGTGATTTTGGCGCTGGGCATCAGCAGATATTGCAGCGGCCCGTTGCGGTCTTTAAACACCACGAAACCGGCCTGTGCATCCACCTGCGCGCAGGGCGCCGGGTTGTCATGCGCCTGCTGATTGGGCAGGCATTGCTGGCTGACGATGCGCCACAGCGCATCGGGATGGTCGGGCTTCAACCCGTAATAGAGTGCGATGGCGAGCGCCGCCAGCAGCGCAACGCAGACAAATACCCCACGACGCAGAGACATCGGCCGATCCTGTTACCGAGAGAAACGACCAGCATAGCCCGATTTTATGACAGGAAACGCACAACGCGTGCGGCCCCCCGTAGTGAGGGGGCCGCAGGGGATCACAGCGACTGGTGGCGGGTTTCTTTCATCAGCAGCAGGGCCAGCAGCGTCAGCCCGGCCATCGCCGCCAGGTACATGCCGACGTAGAACAGCCCGTAGTGGGCTGCCAGCCAGGTGGCGATATACGGCGCCACGGACGCCCCGAGGATCGACGCGACGTTGTAGGAGAACGAGGCGCCGGTATAGCGCACTTCGGTCGGGAACAGCTCCGGCAGCAGCGCGCCCATCGGGCCAAAAGTCAGCCCCATGATGCTCAGGCCGCACAGCAGGAAGCCCATCACCAGCGCCTGGTTGCCGGAGCCCAGCAGGCTCGGGAACAGGAACGCGAAGCCGATCATCAACAGGGTAATGGCGATCATGGTCTTGCGGCGGCCGAACGCGTCCGCCAGCAGGCCGGCGATCGGCACCATCACGCCGAAACCGATCACCGCCACCATCAGCATCCACAGGAAGCTGTTGCGGGAGTAGCCGAGGCCCAGCGGCTGCGGCGCGGTGCCGTAGGTCATCGAATATACCGTCATCAGATAAAACAGCGTGTAGGTCGCCAGCATGATGAAGGTGCCGAGGATGGTGGCTTTCAGATGCTTGCTCAGCAGCGTGCCGAGCGGCACTTTCACCTGTTTTCCGGCCTTGGCCGCTTTGGCGAATACCGGCGTCTCATGCAGCGACACCCGAACGTACAGGCCGATCAGCACCAGCGCGGCGGAAAGGATAAACGGCACGCGCCAGCCCCATTCCATAAACTGCTGGTCGCTCAGCAACCAGGAGAGCAACAGGAAGGTGCCGTTGGCGAAGAAGAAGCCGATCGGCGCACCCAGTTGGGGGAAGGAGCCGTACAGCGCGCGTTTTTTGGCTGGCGCATTCTCCGTCGCCAGCAAGGCGGCGCCGCCCCATTCGCCGCCCAGCCCCAGGCCCTGGCCAAAGCGCGCCAGCGCCAGCAGGATAGGGGCGAAGATGCCGATGGTTTCATAGCTCGGCAGCAGGCCGATCAGCACGGTGGAAATCCCCATGGTCAGCAGCGAGGCGACCAGCGTCACCTTGCGCCCCACGCGATCGCCGAAGTGGCCGAACAGCGCAGAGCCGATAGGGCGCGCGACAAAGGCGACGGCGAAGGTGGCCAGCGACTGCAGCGTCGCGGTGGTCGGATCGCCCTGTGGGAAGAAGATATGCGGGAACACGATCACCGCGGCGGTGGCGTAGATGTAGAAATCGAAGAACTCGATGGCGGTGCCGACCAGCGAGGCGACGATGACTTTTCCGCGGGAGTTTACCGGTGTGGGTGCGTCGCCGGCGTCGAGTGGGGGTGCGATGGTGGCTTGCATAATTTTTCTTATCGTTAGGAGGGGTAAAAATCCATCTTAGTGACAGCATTCGGCCTTTTCAACGGCGGAACTTTGGCCAGTGCCGTCACTAACCGGTTAAAAAGACTAATGTTTTATCCATCATCTTTTCTGCAGCGTTAAACGTTGAGAAATGGATTCCACGCAGAGGGAATAGCTACAAAAAGGGGAAAGAAAAGTGATTGGGTAGTTTGTTATGCTGGTTTTCTGGATGGCGTACCGCACGATTCAGAGAAATTGACTGGTTTTTTGCCTGATAACCAGAGGAAAGTGCCGGTGCGTGCGGAAACACCGGCACGATAGCATGGCTTCAGCGCGCCGGAGGCTCGCGTTCCGGCAAGGCTTTGTCGCCTTTGTAGTCGGCGGTGGCGATCCAGGCGGCGCAAAACAGCGTCAAGCGGGCGAAGAAGTAGAAGAACGCCATCAGCCCGATCACCGAGCCGAAGGCCGCCCCTGAAGGTGACTTCGCCACCTGCGGCAGCGTCATCGTCATCACGAATTTGATCACCTCAAAACCGATGGCGGCGAGCAAGGTGCCGCGCAGCAGCGCTTTTTTCTTCGGTTTGTGGCGCGGCAGCATCCAGAAAATCCACAGGAACAGCAGATAGTTGGCGAAGATCGATATCGACAGCGCGATCAGCGTCAGCGCCGGCCGCAGCCATTCGATGCCGTCCAGCCCCAGCGCGTTGACGATCGCCGCCTGCGCCGATCCGGCGACCGAGGTCAACGACAGCGTAATGATCAGCGCGACCACCAGGCCGGTCAGCGAGATGAAGTCGCGGGTATATTTGAAGTAGATTTTCTCCTGATCCTGCGGATTGCGTTCCCAGACGTCGCGCGACTGTGCGCGGATCGCTTCGCGCAGGTTGCCCATCCAACTGATGCCGGAATAGAGCGCCAGCGCCAGGCCGGTCAACCCCACGGTGGTGCGCTGCTGAATGGCGGTGTTAACGGTGTTCTTCAGCGTGGTGGCCAGCGTCGGATCGCTGATGCTGCCGACGATCCTGTTGATCAGCCTGGCCAGCAGATCCGGGTTGGAGGCCAGCACGAAACCGGCGGCGGCGAACGACACCATCAGGATCGGGATCAGCGAGAGGAATGAAAAATAGGTGATGGCGGCGCCGAATTGGCTGCCGAGCCGATCGTTAAAGCGTTCGGCGGCGCGCAGCAGGTGCGCCACGCTCGGCCAGGCTTTGATGCGTTCAATTAGACGTGAAAAACCACCGATGCGGCGGTCGAGGGTCTCATGGCCGGTCTTGATGGCGATAAGCGGCTTCGGCGGCGTGTCTTGTGCGGGTTGGCGGTGTTCCTGGTCTGGTCCTGTAGGCATTACTTCACGATTTCCTTAACGTTAAATGGCATGTTTCAGCAGTGATTATAGTCAAAGCTCCGCGGCGGTTTGCGCGCCGGGCAGGCGGACGGTCATTTTCCGAGCTTAACGCGTTAGCGCCCGGCATGAAATGCCGGGGAGAGCCCGATAGGTAAGATTCCTATGAAAACCCCGTGGTGCCTCGGTTTTTTTCACTTCCCTACCTCCAATTTTTATCTGTTTCGTCGGTGAGAAAGCGTTTACTCATGGTGTGGCGTCGCGCTTTGCCGACCGCCGCTCCGCTGCAGCCGTAGGGGCTGAAACGGTCTCATCCGTCATCAACAGAAAAACTGGAAGGTCTTATGAAATTACTTAATCATCCCACCTGTCGTCCGTTTACCGAAGCGGGCAACCTGACGCAGCTTTCCGCCTACTATGAAGAGGGGCGACACATCATGTGGATGCTGCTGCGCGCTGCGCCGCGCCCCTGTTTTAATCAGGCGCTGATCGAGGACATCATGACGCTGGCGCAGGCGGCAAAAGAGTCTTCGCTGCGGTTCGATTTCTGGGTCACCGGCTCGCTGGTGCCGAACATGTTCAACGTCGGCGGCGATCTGCAATTCTTCGCCGAAGCGATCAAAAACCGCAAACGCGAGGCGATGATGGCCTATGCACGTGCCTGCATTGACTGCGTGCATGCGGCGGCGCGCGGTTTCGACACCGGCGCGGTCAGCATTGCCATGGTCGAAGGCAGCGCGCTGGGCGGCGGGTTTGAAGCGGCGCTGGCGCACCACTTCGTGTTGGCGCAGAACAATGCGCGCATGGGGTTTCCGGAGATCGCGTTCAACCTGTTTCCCGGCATGGGCGGTTACTCGCTGGTGGCGCGCAAGGCGGGCATGCGCTTGGCCGAGGAGCTGATTTGGGGCGGCGAGTCGCACACCGCAGAGTGGTTCGAAAGCCGCGGGCTGGTGGATCAGCTGTTCCAGCCCGGCGACGCCTACATGGCGACGCGCACCTTTATCGATACCATTCGGCCGAAGCTCAACGGCATGCGCGCCATGTTGCGGGCGCGGCAGCGCGTGTTGCAGCTGACGCGCTCCGAGCTGATGGACATTACCGAAGATTGGGTGCACTCGGCCTTTACCATTGAGGAAAAGGACCGTGCCTACATCGAGCGGCTGGTGATGTTGCAGGATCGCCACACCCTGAACCTGCGTCGTGCCGGCTAACCTTAACGCGCCCGCCTCATGCGGAAGGTGAGGGCGGGCGATAAGACTGCAGCCAATGCTCCAGCTGTTCCGGGAGCATTGGCCGCGCGAACAGAAAGCCCTGCTTTTCGTCCACGCCGACCTCGTCGAGGAAGTGGTTTTCGCTCTCGGTTTCCACGCCTTCGGCGATCACTCTGAAGGCCAATGCCTCCGCCGCCGCAACGATCGCGCGTACCAGCGATTGCGAAACCGGGTTGAAATTCACCCCACGCACGAAGCTTTTATCCAGCTTGATGGCGTCCAGCGGAATACGCGCCAGCTGCGCCAACGACGAATAACCGGTACCAAAGTCGTCGAGATGCACCTGCGCACCCAGTTCGCGCAGCCGGGTGATCAGCACGCGCGCGCGATTTTCGTCTTCAATCAGGCTGCTCTCGGTCAATTCGAAGTCCAGCAGGCATGGGGCCATGCGATGATGGCGCAGCACCCCGAGCAGGTCGTTGACGATGCTGTCATCGGCCAGTTGCCGGGCGGAGAGATTGACCGCCACCCGCAGATTCAACCCCTGCTCTTGCCACTGCGCCGCCTGGCCGGCAGCGGTCTGCAGCACCCATTGGCCCAGCGGACCGATCAGGCCGGACTCCTCGGCGTAGGAGATGAACTGCAGCGGCGGGATGAGGCCGCGCTCCGGAGAATCCCAGCGCACCAGCGCTTCCACGCTGTGCACTTCACCGCTGCGCGCGTCGATTTTAGGCTGGTAGTACAGCACCAGCTGATTTTGCTCCAGCCCTTTGCGCAGGTTGGTATCGAGCCACATGTATTCGGCGACGCGTTTGTTCATCTCCGGCGAGAAAACGGTATAGGTGCGTTTGCCGTGCTCCTTGGCGACGTACATGGCGGTATCGGCGCTGCGGATCAGGCTGTCGAGATCGTTGCCGTGCTCCGGGCACAGTGCGATGCCGATCGAACAGCCGGTATACACTTCAATCAGACCGATACGGAACGGCGTTTTCAGCCGATCGATGATGCGCTGCGCCAGCGTTTGCAGGCGCTCGCGGTCGGTCTGCGGCGCCAGCACCAGAAATTCGTCACCGCCCAGACGGGCGAGCACCTGATCGGGGCTCAGGCAGCCGAGGATCGCCAGCGCGACTTCGACCAGCAGCCGATCGCCGAACATATGGCCGTAGGCGTCATTGACCTTCTTGAAGTTATCGAGATCGAGGTAGACCAGGCCGAAACTCTCTTCGCCGCGCGTGGCGATGGCATGATTGATCTTGTCCTGGATGGCGTTGCGGTTCGGCAGGCCGGTGATGAGATCGGTGTTGGCCAGCACCCGCAGCCGCTCCTGCGCGCGGCGTTCTTCGGTAATGTCGGTACCGGAGCAGATCAGAAAAACTTCGTTCTTGCCGCTGCCGCTGTGCACGAACTTGTTGCGGAACAGGAACAGCCGTTCACCCTTGACCGTCTTTACCCAGCGTTCAACTTCATACGACGAACCGTTGCGGAAGAAGCCGGCGATGTTGCGCCGTGAGGCGGCGGCTTCTTCCGGGCTCATGAACAGTTGGAAAACGTTTTTGCCGATCACTTCGTGTTCTTGCAGCCCGGTGTACTCCTCGCTCAGCCGGTTGAAGCGTTGGATACGGCCGTGTTGATCGACGATCACGATCACCGAGTTGGCTTCGGACACCACCTGTTCGGCGAAGGAGAGGCCGTGCACCAGATCGCGCGCCACGGATTGGGTGTCGCTGAAGGCCGAAGCGGTGCCCGCCCATTCGAGATGGTTGACGCGTCGTCCGACCAGATGCAGATGCAGCGGTTCACCGGCGAGCGTAATGGTCAGTTCAAGGCTGGCGGTGACGCCGGTCAGGCGGCGAATTTTCGCCGCTTCCATCGCGCTGAGCGCCACCGCGATGTGGGCTTTGCCCTTAACGGCGGACAGCTCCAAAGCATTGCTGTCAAACGCCAGCCGCCAATGGGGGCTCTGGGTGCCGAAGTGGGCGTTAAGAAGCTCAGGGCCTTGGTCTGCGGACATGATGATTCCTCAAAAGAGCACGGGCGGCCGGTCAGCACGAAGAACCGGCGGGCAGCCTGTTGGCCCGAAAGTGGTCGCCGTGCGCGTCTGTGCATCATATAACAGGTTTCCACAGGCGGGGCGGGTGATGGAAACTATTATATAAGCAATGATTGGTTTTGCGGCGTAAGCGGCACCTGACGGCCGGTTGTCTTAAAGTGTAGGAGGAGAACATCGGGCCGCGCGAAGTTTGTACAGATTCTTCTCGCTAGCGAAAAACGGTTGATGCAAGGTTGCCGTGAACGCGAGTAAATTATAGCGTTGAGGGTGAGACTGAAAAATAACTCCGCCGAGGGGATTTGCGCCGGGAAATTAAAATTTCCGCCGAATAAACGCCATCTTCATACTTTTTTCATAATTGGTGAATAAACCCATGATGGGTTTTAAAAAGTTTACACACCCTCGCATTACTTGAATTTTATCAGCCTATTATTATCTCCGACGACGAATGAGCCTGTTAACGTACAGCGCTCCTGATGAAGAAAAATTTTTAAGGAAATGATTATGCGTAAATTGACGGCTTTATTTATTGCTTCCACGCTGGCCCTGGGTTCTGCTTCTGCGGCGTTCGCCGCCGACACGACAACCGCTCCGGCGGCGGATGCGGCACCGATGAAAATGATGCATCACAAGGGAGAAGGCAAAGGCGGCCCGTTCGCTGGGCTGAACCTGACCGAGCAACAGCGCCAGCAAATGCGCGACATCATGAAAGATTCGCACCAAAAACGCGGGCCGGGCATGAAAGAGGAACGCCAGGCGCTGCATAATCTGGTCGCTTCCGACAGCTTTGATGAAGCGAAGGCGAAAGCGCAAATTGACACGATCAATAAAGCGCAATCCGAACGCATGCTGGAGCGCGCCAAAGCAGAAAATAAAATGTATAACCTGCTGACTCCTGAGCAGAAAAAACAATACAATGAGAATTATCAGAAACGCGAACAAAAAATGATGGACCACATGAATAAAATGAAGGAGCAGATGTCCTCCGGTCAGTAATATGCGTTCGCAGTGAATAATAAGGGCCAGACGAAATGTCTGGCCTTTTTCATGCATGATTGTCGGTCGATGTTGTATTGCGCGATCGTCATTTCCCGCCGCCAATTTGTCGGAACTGTTCAGCAACGGCCTGCGCAAAACGCGGGTCATTAATATGATAAGGCGTTTTTATCAATCGGCGCCTGTCGGTGGCGTGCACCGTTTCCTCCAGCGTTTGCGTAAAGGCGGCCAGCGCCGCCGGATCCCAGAACGGTTGGCCGGGCGCATCCAGAGCCGACACGCCGCCCGTCGGAATCACAAAGCGCACTTCGCCCGTGCAGGCGTTGATTTTTTCGCCTATCCAACGCCCGGTTAGCGCGTTTTCCTGCACGCTGGTGCGCACCAGCGTGACTTGCGGGTTGTGATGGTGGTGCAGACGGTTGGCGTAGTGAGCCGGTACCGTATTCGGCGCGCCGAAGTTGATCATGTCGATAGCGCCGCAGGAGATCACGCACGGGAGGCCGGTACGCGCGATGGCGCCGAAACGATCGGCATTACAGGGCAGCACACCGCCAAACAGGTAGTCGGTCACTTCGGTGGTGGTTAAATCGATGGCGCCGTGCAGTTGGCGGCTATCGATCAGTTTTTCCAGCGCTCTACCGCCGCTGCCGGTCGCGTGAAACGTCAGGCAATCCCATTGCGGTGCAAGGTTGGCGACCAGCGCCTGAACGCAGGGAGTGGTAACGCCAAACATCGTCAGGCCGATCGCGGGTTTGTCTTCGAGATGATCGGCGGCAGCGAAGCGTACCGCCCCGGCTATCTGACGCGCCGCGTTGCCCAGTACCCGCCGTGAGATGCGGTTGAGGCCGGCGAGATCGGTGACCGAATACATCATGTTGATGTCGCTGGCGCCAACATAGGCGGAAACGTCGCCCGCCGCCATGCTCGAGACCATCAATTTCGGCATGCCAATCGGCAGCTGCTGCATGGCCGGCGTAATGATGGCGGTGCCGCCGGAACCGCCCAGGCCAAGCAGGGCGGCGATATCGCGCCGCGTCAGGATAAAGCGTTCAAAAGCGATCGCCATGGCGGCGATCGCTTGGCCGCGGTTGACGCAGAAGACCGCGCCTGCGCCCGCCGGATGGTGGCGAGCAACCTCTTCTGGGCCGATATCGGCCGGGGAGTTAAACGGCAAGCTACGGGTGGAGAGATCGACGGTTAGCGTGGGCAAATCCAGGCTGGCAATCAGCCGCCGCACATACTCCAACTCTTGTCCTTTGGTATCTGCTGTGGTAGCAATATAGACAAAATTTGAAGTATCTTTCATGCATTTTTCCGAAGGGATTTCTAATTTTTAATTAAAAACATTATGTTATGTTTTTTGATGTTCCCTGGTGTTGGCTTTTAAGTTAAATTGATTAATGTATTTATATAATGAGACGGTAGTATCATTTTTGCAAGGGCAGCTCAATGAAAAATGGGACTCCTGTCTCATTTTTGAGCTTTTTAGCGCGGCCGAGGTTTCACCGCCAACCGGTCGGCCGTGGCGTATCTCCGGTCGCGCAAGCATGTGCAGATGTATGAGGTTTAAGTGCCGATAAATGCTTTTCCCGCCCCGTCCGATCTTTCACTGACTTCCGCCCGGGCTAAAACCTATCGTTTGCTGCTGGGGAGCGCGATGGCGCTGTATGACGAAGGGGCGTTCCCTTCGATCACCGAACTGGCGGCGCACGCGCAGGTTTCACGTGCAACTGCCTACCGCTATTTCCCCACTCAAAGTGCGCTGATTACCGCCGTGGTGACGGAAAGCCTGGGGCCGATCCTGGCCTGGCACCCGCAAGATAACGATGCGCTGAAACGCATTCAGCAGTTGCTGGCCTTCGCCTATCCCCAGATGGAGCGACATGAGGGCGCATTACGCGCAGCGCTGCAGCTCTCTCTACAGCAGTGGGCGAACGCGACGCCGGGCGAAAAATTCGTGCGTGGTAACCGTAAGCGGCTGCTGCAGCTGGCGGTAGAACCGTTGCAGGGCAAACTGCCGCCGGATTCTCTACAGAGAGTGATTTATGCTTTCTCGCTGATTTACGGTTCGGAGGTGTTCCTGGTGCTGAAAGATATCTGGGGGCTGGAGCTGGAGGGTATTCAGGACGTCACGCAGTGGATGGCTAAAGCTATCCTCCGTCAGGCGGAAGAGGATGCGATGAACAGCAAAAAAACATCAGCAGGATAATCCAATTTTTGCCGATGGCCGAGTGATAAACCAGCATAATTCACTGAGTGAATATTGGCAAAATTTATAATTAAAAGTGATAAAAGACGCCTGTTAAGCACTTTTCAGGCGATCTCCCCCTTCGATTCAATCTGATTTATATCTTATTTATCAATATGTTAAGTTTAATTTCTCGCTTTCTAACGCCACTTAGACACTGTGCAATATCATTGTCCTTTCTTATCGCTGTTCACCTGATTCACCCTTGAAACGTTCTCTCCTTCCCCTGGACTACCGAATGACACATTAAGCGCACTTGAGATTGTTGTGCTTTATTTATTTGGTGTTACCAAACTGTTACACAAAAAATCTTATAAAACATTTGCAAACAACAACGGACGGTATCTGGGATGGAGAAGAAACTTAGAGGAGTCAAATCCGCTCGGGCGGCCTTCGGCTGGCCTGAGATCGGGGTTCATCGCGCGCAGTGGAGCGCAATGTTGATCTGCCTGACGGCGATTGGCGGGGCGCAGGCCGCAACCTATATAGAGAACGGCAAGGTAGGCGATCCGGCCAGCTGGCGCAGCAGCGAGTTCAATGCAGAATGGGGGCTGGGGGCGATCCACGCCGACCAGGCCTACGCCGCCGGTTATACCGGAAAAGGCATCAAACTCGGCATTTTCGATCAGCCGGTCTACGCCAAACACCCCGAGTTCGTCGGCCCCGATAAGGTGATCAATCTGGTTACGCATGGCACTCGCGAATACACCGATCCCTATATTCCGGTGAAAAAAGGCGATGACTTCCGCTATGACGGTACGCCGAGCACTGACTCCAGCGGCAAATTAGGTTCGCACGGCACTCACGTGGGCGGCATCGCCGCCGGTAGCCGCGACGGCGGCGCCATGCACGGCGTGGCGTTCAACGCGCAGATCATCAGCGCGGAAAACGGCGACCCCGGCCCGGAAGACGGCATTGTGCTCGGCAACGACGGCGCGGTGTATCAGGCCGGCTGGGATGCGCTGGTGGCCAGCGGCGCGCGCATTATCAACAACAGCTGGGGCATCGGCATTACCGAGAAGTTTGATAAGGGTGGTTATGACCCGGCTTATCCGCATTTCACAGTAAACGATGCGCAAAAGCAGTTCGATCAGATCAAACAGATCCTCGGCACCAAGCCCGGTGGCGCCTATCAGGGCGCGATCGATGCGGCGCGCAGCGGCGTGGTCACCATCTTTGCTGCCGGTAACGACGGCAATCTGAATAACCCCGATGCTATGGCCGGCCTGGCCTATTTTGTGCCTGAGATTGCACCGAACTGGCTGTCGGTCGCCAGCCTGCAGGATCCGACCAATACCGGCGACTACAGCATCAGCACCTTCTCTTCTCGCTGCGGTTACACCGCCAGCTTCTGTGTCTCGGCGCCAGGTACCCGGGTGTACAGCTCGGTGATCGCAGGCACCAGTGTGGACAATCTGACTACCGGCTATGCCAATAAAAGCGGTACCTCGATGGCGGCACCGCACGTGGCCGGCAGCGTCGCGGTGCTGATGGAACGTTTCCCGTACATGACCTCGGCGCAGATTGCCGACGTACTGAAAACCACCGCCACTGATATGGGGGCACCGGGTATCGACGCGCTCTACGGCTGGGGGATGATCAACCTGGGTAAGGCCATCAACGGTCCGGGCATGTTGGTTACCGAGCAGGATATCCCTGAGGAATTTCTGGTTAACGGTGCTTACGGCCCGACCCAGTTCGTGGTGGATTTGCCGGGCGTCGGCGCGGTGCTGGACAAAGGCAAGCCGACCGAGCGCGTCTGCAGCGATACGCTTTGTGGCCTGGATTTCTGGACTAACGACATCTCCGGCCACGGCGGCCTGACCAAAGAGGGCGTGGGCACCCTGGTGCTGACCGGCACCAACACCTATGCCGGCCCGACGCTGGTCAATCAGGGGCGGCTGGCGATCAACGGCTCGGTCACCTCGGATGTCAGCGTGCAGAACGGCGGTATCGTCGGCGGCAGCGGCACGGTCGGTTCACTGACCGCACGAAGTGGCGGCACCGTGGCGCCGGGCAACTCGATTGGCACCCTGAACGTGGCCGGCAACGTCAGCTTCGAGCCGGGGTCGCGCTACGCGGTGGAAGTGGGCCCGAACGGCCAGAGCGATCGGATCCAGAGCAGCGGCTCGGCGACGATCGGCGGCGGCGAGGTGGCGGTGACGCTGGAGAACAGCCCCAACCTGCTGACGGAGAGCGAGGTGCGCAGCCTGCTGGGCCAACAGTACAACATCCTGACGGCGCAGCAGGGGGTGAGCGGGCAGTTTGATGCGGTGGCGCCGAACTACCTGTTCCTCGGCACCGGGCTGAGCTACCAGCCGACCGGAGTGACGCTGAGCGTCGGGCGCAACGGCACGAGCTTCGCCAGCGTGGCGCAGACGTCGAACGAGCGGGCGGTCGCGGCGGCGGCGGATGCGCTGGCGGCGGGCAACCCGGTCTACGAGAGCATTCTCAACAGCGGCACGGCGGGCGAGGCACGGCAGGCGTTCCGCCAGCTGTCGGGGCAAATCCATGCGGACATCGCGTCGGCGCTGGTGAACGACAGCCGCTACCTGCGTGAGGCGCTGAACGGGCGTCTGCGTCAGGCGGAAGGGCTGGCGAGTTCGTCGGCCATCAAGGCGGACGAGGGCGGAGCCTGGGCGCAGCTGCTGGGGGCGTGGGACCACGCGTCGGGCGACGCCAACGCTACGGGTTACCAGGCCTCGACCTACGGGGTGCTGGTCGGGCTGGACTCGGCGGTTGCGGACGACGGGCGGCTGGGGGTAGCGACCGGCTACACCCGCACCTCGCTGCACGGCGGGTACGGGTCGAAGGCGGACAGCGACAACTACCACCTGGCGGCGTACGGCGACAAGCAGTTCGGTGCGCTGGCGCTGCGCGGCGGTGCGGGCTACACCTGGCATCGCATCGACACCAAACGGTCGGTGAACTACGGAATGCAGTCGGACCGTGACACGGCGAAGTACAGCGCGCGCACCGAGCAGCTGTTCGCGGAAGCGGGCTACAGCGTGAAGGGGGAGTGGCTGAACCTGGAGCCGTTCGTGAACCTGGCGTACGTGAACTTCGAGAACAACGGCATCGGGGAGAGCGGTGGCGCGGCGGCGCTGCGCGGGGACAAGCAGCATACCGATGCGACGGTGTCGACGCTGGGTCTGCGTGCGGACACCGCATGGCAGGTGAGCCCGGGCACGACGGTGGCGCTGCGCAGCGAGTTGGGGTGGCAACACCAGTACGGTGGAGTGGAGCGTGGCACGGGTCTGCGGTTCAACGGCGGCAACGCGCCGTTCGTGGTGGACAGTGTGCCGGTCTCGCGCGACGGGATGGTGCTGAAGGCGGGGGCGGAAGTGGCGGTGAACGAGAACGCCACGCTGTCGCTGGGCTACGGCGGGCTGCTGTCGCAGCATCATCAGGACAACAGCGTCAACGCCGGCTTCACCTGGCGCTTCTAAGACGCTTCTTCTCAATCCTTGTACGGGAACCGTCTGCGGGCGGTTCCTTTTTCACATCCTGCTAATGAGAACCCGACGCACCTGGGGCGTCGGCCAATAACAAGCAAAAGGTAAGGAAATGACAACAACAATGGGTTTTGATAGCAAAGGAAAGGCTCGTCGCTCACCGTGGCGGCTGAACGCGCTGGTCTGCTGCATGGCGCTGGCGGGGTATGCGCAGGCCGCAACCTATATAGAGAACGGCCAGGCGGGCGATCCGGCCAGCTGGCGCAGCGCCGAGTTCAATGCCAACTGGGGGCTGGGGGCGATCCATGCCGATGAGGCCTACGCCGCCGGCTATACCGGCAAAGGGCAGAAGGTGGGCATTTTCGACACCCCGGTTAACCACCATCCCGAGTTCGCCGGCGACGGCAAACTGATCAACGTCGTCACCGAAGGCTACCGCGCCTATACCGACCCGCACCGGCCGGGGATCAACGCTGGCGATCGCTTTTACTTCGACGGCACCTTCCATTTCTATAGCGGGGCGACATTGAGCAACCACGGGGTGCACGTCGCGGGGATCAGCGCGGCCAACCGCGATGGCACCGGCATGCACGGCGTGGCCTTCGATTCGCAGGTGATCAGCGTCGATAACGACAACGACGGCCCGGCTTACGGAGAATTCCTCGGTCTGGACGGCGCCGTCACCAATGCCGGCTGGCAGGCGATGATCAAGAGCGGCGCGCGGGTGATCAACAACAGCTGGGGCGTCAGCATTCCCGACTTTCTGTCCGACGGCGGCCGCGATCCTAATGCGCTGCACTTTGAGCTGAAGGATGCGCAGGAACAGTTCGATCAGGTCAAACCGCTGCTCGGCAGCCTGGCCGGCGCAGGTTATCAGGGCGCTATCGACGCCGCGCGCAAGAATATTCTGGTGCTGTTCGCCGCCGGCAACGACGGCAACTACAACCAGCCGGACGTGATCAGCGGCTTGGCCTACTTTGTGCCGGATATCGCGCCGAACTGGCTGTCGGTCGCCAGCGTGGCGCAGGATGCGGCATCAAGCAACAGCGTGCCTTACACCATCAGCAGCTTCTCTTCCCGCTGCGGCTATACCGCCAGCTTCTGCGTGTCGTCACCGGGCAGCAAAATCTACAGCACCGTGGCCAACGGCTCCGATCCGGCCCATCTGGTTTCGGACTACGGCAATAAAAACGGTACCTCGATGGCGACGCCGCACGTGACCGGTGCGGTGGCGGTGTTGCTGCAGCGCTTCCCGTACATGACCTCGGCGCAGATTGCCGACGTGCTGAAAACCACCGCCACCGATATGGGGGCGCCGGGCATCGACGCGCTCTACGGCTGGGGGATGATCAACCTGGGTAAGGCCATCAACGGTCCGGGCATGTTCTATACCGTTGAGGATATTCCCGCAGAATTCCGCATCCCGGATCCGACGGGCGTGGCCTATGGCTCGACCCAGTTTGTCGCCAATATTCCGGGGATCGGCGCCGAGGTGGATGCCGGTACGCTGCACGCCAGGAAATGTGATGACTTCCACTGTGGATGGGAAACCTACTCCAACGACATCTCCGGCCACGGCGGCCTGACCAAAGAGGGCGTGGGCACCCTGGTGCTGACCGGCACCAACACCTATGCCGGCCCGACGCTGGTCAATCAGGGGCGGCTGGCGATCAACGGCTCGGTCACCTCGGATGTCAGCGTGCAGAACGGCGGCATCGTCGGCGGCAGCGGCACGGTCGGTTCGCTGACCGCACGAAGTGGCGGCACCGTGGCGCCGGGCAACTCGATCGGCACCCTGAACGTGGCCGGCAACGTCAGCTTCGAGCCGGGGTCGCGCTACGCGGTGGAAGTGGGCCCGAACGGCCAGAGCGATCGGATCCAGAGCAGCGGCTCGGCGACGATCGGCGGCGGCGAGGTGGCGGTGACGCTGGAGAACAGTTCCAATCTGCTGACGGAGAGCGAGGTGCGCAGCCTGCTGGGCCAACAGTACAACATCCTGACGGCGCAGCAGGGGGTGAGCGGGCAGTTTGATGCGGTGGCGCCGAACTACCTGTTCCTCGGCACCGGGCTGAGCTACCAGCCGACCGGAGTGACGCTGAGCGTCGGGCGCAACGGCACGAGCTTCGCCAGCGTGGCGCAGACGTCGAACGAGCGGGCGGTCGCGGCGGCGGCGGATGCGCTGGCGGCGGGCAACCCGGTCTACGAGAGCATTCTCAACAGCGGCACGGCGGGCGAGGCACGGCAGGCGTTCCGTCAGCTGTCGGGGCAAATCCATGCGGACATCGCGTCGGCGCTGGTGAACGACAGCCGCTACCTGCGTGAGGCGCTGAACGGGCGTCTGCGTCAGGCGGAAGGGCTGGCGAGTTCGTCGGCCATCAAGGCGGACGAGGGCGGAGCCTGGGCGCAGCTGCTGGGGGCGTGGGACCACGCGTCGGGCGACGCCAACGCTACGGGTTACCAGGCCTCGACCTACGGGGTGCTGGTCGGGCTGGACTCGGCGGTTGCGGACGACGGGCGGCTGGGGGTAGCGACCGGCTACACCCGCACCTCGCTGCACGGCGGGTACGGGTCGAAGGCGGACAGTGACAACTACCACCTGGCGGCGTACGGCGACAAGCAGTTCGGTGCGCTGGCGCTGCGCGGCGGTGCGGGCTACACCTGGCACCGCATCGACACCAAACGGTCGGTGAACTACGGAATGCAGTCGGACCGTGACACGGCGAAGTACAGCGCGCGCACCGAGCAGCTGTTCGCGGAAGCGGGCTACAGCGTGAAGGGGGAGTGGCTGAACCTGGAGCCGTTCGTGAACCTGGCGTACGTGAACTTCGAGAACAACGGCATCGGGGAGAGCGGTGGCGCGGCGGCGCTGCGCGGGGACAAGCAGCATACCGATGCGACGGTGTCGACGCTGGGCCTGCGCGCGGACACCGCATGGCAGGTGAGCCCGGGCACGACGGTGGCGCTGCGCAGCGAGCTGGGGTGGCAACACCAGTACGGCGGAGTGGAGCGTGGCACGGGTCTGCGGTTCAACGGCGGCAACGCGCCGTTCGTGGTGGGCAGCGTGCCGGTCTCGCGCGACGGGATGGTGCTGAAGGCGGGGGCGGAAGTGGCGGTGAACGAGAACGCCACGCTGTCGCTGGGCTACGGCGGGCTGCTGTTGCAGCACCATCAGGACAACAGCGTCAACGCCGGCTTCACCTGGCGCTTCTGACGTTCTGCGGGGATCAAAAGAGCAACGGAGCCGGCATGCCGGCTCCGTTTTTATTTGCGGCGGTGGGGGGAGTCCGTATGATGGCGCGGCGCCAGGGCAATAAAAAACCGGGACCCTTGCGGATCCCGGCTTAAAAGTGGGTAAAACAGATTAGCGCTAAAGGCTCAAGCCCCGTTTTGCTTGTGCAGTCCGAGCGATGTGAGCATCGTCTCAGTAGCGGCAACGGAACAAATTTTCCCTGGTGTGACTATGGTTATTATTAAAAAACGTGCTGGTGTTATTTTTTATAGTGTATTGCTGTATGTCTCTTTTGATACCATGTTTGACGATGCAACATGGTATGTCAAGCAACGTTTTTAACGCATAATTGCATGAGATGCTAGTTTTAGATGTGGCTTTTTCATCAGAAATAATCAAAACGACTGATAAATCAGTAAAAAAAATCGAAGGAACAAATGGATAACAATCATCAAAAATTCGATTCACAGTCGATTGCCAATCGGGTCAGGGAGCTGTTTTTACATTACGGGATTGGAAAACGTCAGCATGCCCGAGAGCTCAGCCGCATCTTGGATCTGAGTTTTTCACATGCGCACCGCAAACTGAAAGGGCAAAGTCCCTGGACGCTGGAGCAGATCAACAGCGTTGCGGCTGCGTTGGGAGAAACGCCGGCGGCGATCGCCGATTTTAGCGCCGAACATGAGAGCGCCGAACCAAACATGGCGCGTGATGCCATCTTTTTCGTGGCCGGGGTGGCGATGCCTTGCGTCGGGCACATCGGTGATGAACTGCCTGCGGGGCGGCCGGCGGAGTTTGTGGCGCTGCGCGTAGAGGGGCAATGGCAGATCTATCGCGCCGATGAGGCGCCGGCAGGCCCGCGTTACGGCGTCGATCTGATCGAAATCCGGCCCGGTTACGGCGACGACGAGCGCTTGAGCATCGCGGTATTGGACGATTCGCATCAGGCGGCCGATGAGCTGGCCAAGTACCTCGGCGGTTGCGGTTTCAACGCGGTGGCGTTTTACGACGTCGACAGCTTCTGCCAGGCGTTACAGCAAAGCCTGTTTGACGGTTACGTGGTGGATTGGCTGATCGGTGAAGAAACGGCGGACCGCTGCATCGCCACCATCCGCGCCTCCGACAACCCGGATGCGCCAGTGCTGGTGCTGACCGGCGAACTCGGCACCGACCGGCGCGAATCAGAGATAGCGCAAGCGATGCGTGAGTACGACGTGCTCGGCCCTTACGAAAAACCGGTGCGGCTCCATGTGATCGAAGCCGCACTGCAACGTTGTTTTAATCTTTAGCGGGAAACACCTCGGCCAGCGCGCTCGACAATGCATCCAGCCGGACCGGCTTCATCAGATAGTTGTCGAACAGCGCACGCTGGTCCGCCGTCAGCTGCTCCGGCGTGTAGGCGCTGATGCCGATGATCGGCACATGGCGGTTGGGGCCGCGGCGGTTTCCAGCCGTTGGAAGGTGTCCGCATGTTCCGCCGACACCCGGGTGTTCACCAGCACGTCGATGGCCGACATCACGCTCTGCAGTGAAGTGCGCAGCTCGTGGCCGATGGCGCCGAGGAAGGCGTTTTTGGTGCGGGTCGCTTTCTCCGCCTCGATCGCCTTGGCCTGCTGGCGAATGGTCAGCCGCTGCTGACGGAACACGATGAGCGTAATGGCGATCAACGCGATTACCGAGAACATGACGATCACCAGCCCATAGAAAATGATGTGCCGTTTCTCGATGTAGTCCTCATAGGCGGCGGTGCGTTGCTTCACCTCGGCGTGGTCGGTCAGGTTGGCCATTTCGATGGCGTAAGGTTTGATGGCCTTCATGGCCGCGAAAACCTGGCCGAAGTCGATTTTCGGGCTGTCCAGCAGCTTATCGATGCGATCCATCTGCAGGCGCATCTGTTTGACCACTTCCGGGTAGCCCGGTTCGGCGTACAGCGGCTGGGTGGATTCAGAGACGGTTTCCAGCACATAGAAACGCGAATAGAGGATCTCGAACCGCAACCGCAGGTTGTCGCTGTCCACCTGCGGGGCGTGGCTCTGCTGTTCGACCAGCGTGTCGAATTCCGCCAGCTTGATGGAGAACTTGGCGATCGACCAGGAGTAGTTCTCCTGAGTACCGGCGATGGCGTACAGCCCTTTTTTCGACAGCGTGGCGCTGTAGTAATAGAGCGTGACGGTCGAAGCCACCAAAAACAGCGCGGCGAAAATGGCCGGGATCGCCAGCCTGCTGCCGTTCTTAAAGGTCGTCAGTTTCATTTGATCACGATCCGGTCGACTTGCCAGATAAAGCGCGAGTTGTAGAGCGGCGAATTCAGCTCAGGCCCGGCGGCGTCGCGCGGGTAAACCAGGAACAGCGGGCCGAAGTTTCTGAGCTTCAGCATCTCCCCGTCCATCTTGTAGGCCAGGATCATGTTGTACTTCTTGACGTCGGACAGCGGCACGTCGATGTAATAGTCGTTCAGCGCGTAGAAGGTCAGCGTTTCGCCTCTGGCGCCGACGCGCTCCAGAATATCGGCCACCGAAATCCCTTCAAACTTTCTCTGCGGTGTCCAGGAGGTGGAGGTGGTGATGCTGCGCACCGGCATCGCCAACAGTTGCTTATCGGTGAACAGATAGCTTTTGTTGACCGGGTCGGTCACGTTGTCGATCTTGCCCGCCACTTCCAGGGTAAAGCTGAGCGCGCTGCTCTGGGCGATAATCAGGGCCACGCAGGCCATCGCAAGGGTTTTGCATAGTTTGAACAGCATCGGTGTTCTCCAGAGGCGCGGGGAGGTTGTATCAGTCCCGCTAATTTATCAGGCTGAATAATGGCAGAAAAAGCAGGCGGGTGCGAAGGGAATAGTAAACCGCACAAAAAGAACAGGCCGGATAAATACCGGCCTGCGAGTTGGCTAACCGCAGCGGTTAGCGCATGGTGACGAACTCTTCCGCCGCGGTCGGGTGGATGGCCACGGTGTTGTCGAAGTCCTTCTTGGTGGCGCCCATCTTCACCGCTACGGCGAAGCCCTGCAGGATCTCGTCCATGCCGAAGCCGATGCCGTGCAGGCCGACGATTTTCTCTTCTTTACCCGCGCACACCAGCTTCATGCGGCACGGCTGGCGGTGCTGCGTCACGGCGCTGTACATGGCGGTGAAGGAGGATTTGTACACCTTCACGTTGTCCGTGCCGAACTTCTCGATGGCTTCCGGCTCGGTCAGGCCAACGGTGCCGATTGGCGGGTGGCTGAACACCACGGTGGCGATGTTGCTGTAGTCCAGATGCTCTTCCGGCTTGTTGTTGAACAGGCGCTCGGACAGGCGGCGGCCGGCGGCCAAGGCGACCGGGGTCAGCTCTACCGCGCCGGTGTTGTCGCCCACGGCGTAGATGCCTTTGACGTTGGTGTTCTGGAATTTATCGACGTCAATATAGCCTTGCTCGTTGGTTTTCACACCGGTGACGCCGAGGTTCAGGTTGTCGGTCGCCGGTTCGCGGCCGATGGCCCAGATCAGGCAGTCGACGGTGAATTCCTTGCCGTTTTCCAGCTGCAGCGTCAGGCTGCCGTCGGCGTTCTTGACGATCGCTTTCGGCACCGATTCGGTGTGCAGGCTCGGCCCTTCGGTGTTCATTACTTCCACCAGGGTTTCGACGATCATCGGATCGAAGCTGCGCAGCGGCGCGTGCTTGCGCACGAACAGGTGCGTTTCGGCGCCCAGCGCGTTCAGCACGCCGGCGATCTCCACGGCGATATAGCCGGCGCCGACTACGGCGACGCGTTTCGGCATGGCGTCCAGCTCAAAGAAGCCGTCGGAGTCGATGCCGTATTCGGCGCCCGGAATAGCCGGATGGCTCGGGCGGCCGCCGGTGGCGATCAGGATGTGGTCGGCGGTGATGGTCTCGCCGTTCACTTCCACGGTGTGAGCATCCACGAAGCGCGCGAAGCCTTTGATCACGTCGACCTTGTTCTTGCCCAGCACGTTATCGTAGGAGTTGTGGATGCGATCGATATAGGCGGTGCGGTTGGCGACCAGCTTTTTCCAGTCGAAGGCGTTGACGGTGGTGTCGAAGCCGTAGTCCGGGCCGTACTGATGGATAGCCTCGGCGATCTGCGCCGCGTGCCACATGACTTTTTTCGGTACACAACCCACGTTTACACAGGTGCCGCCCAGCTCTTTGGCTTCAATCAGCGCACACTTTTGGCCGTACATGGCTGCCCGGTTGATCGATGCGATACCGCCGCTGCCGCCGCCAATTGCTAGATAATCGTAATGTTTCGTCATCTGGGATTTCCATGAGTTGTGAATTTGAAGAGGGTAAGAGTTTAACGCCTGACCGGGGTTTGTCGCAAAGATTGCGTCGATGGCTGCGATAGGTGGAGGCCGGGCGCGGCGAGCCGCACCCGGCTGGGGATTATTCCGGTACCACCCAGTTCACCAGATGGTGGCCGATGCCCGACGGCACCAGCACCTTGTGCAGCCACGGCAGCACGTTTTTCATCTGCTGTTCCAGCTTCCACGGCGGGTTGATGACGATCATGCCGGAGGCGGTCATGCCGCGCTGATCGCTGTCGGGCTTCACCGCCAGTTCGATCTGCAGAATGCGGCGAATGCCGGTGGCTTCCAGATCGCGCAGCATGCGTTTGATCTGCTGGCGCATCACGACTGGATACCACAGCGCATAGGTGCCGGTGGCGAAACGCTTGTAGCCTTCCTGAATGCCTTTGACCACGTCCTGGTAATCGGTCTTCATTTCATACGGCGGGTCCATCAGGATCAGACCACGGCGCGACAGTGGCGGCAGCTGGGATTTCAGCTGCTGATAGCCGTCGGCGCGCTGCACTTTGGCGCGCTCGTCTTTCTGGAATTCGCTGCGCAGCAGCGGGTAGTCGCTCGGGTGCAGCTCGGTCAGGTGGATTTTGTCCTGCGGGCGCAGCAGCTGGCGGGCGATCAGCGGCGAGCCAGGATAATAGCGCAGCGTGCCGGAACGGTTGAAGTTATGCACCACGCTCATGTAGGCCGCCAGCTCTTCCGGCAGATCGTCGCGCTGCCACAGCAAGCCGATGCCTTCCAGGTATTCGCCGGTGCGCTCGGCGTGTTCGCCGCTGAGCTGATAACGGCCCGCGCCCGAGTGGGTGTCCAGATACAGGAACGGCTTCTCTTTTTCCTTCAGCGACTCGATGATCAGGCTCTGAACGGTGTGCTTGAGCACGTCGGCGTGGTTGCCGGCGTGGAAACTGTGGCGATAACTTAACATGACGGGTGGCGGTTCCTTGTGCTCCGCAGGCGGAGCATTCAATGCAATAAGGCTTATAATCTGCACAGTATAAACTGTCTGGCCGGGAAAAACTGGACTCCGTTGCCGCAGACGTTCACAGAAAGGGACAGGACGATGAGCAAACAGGCGATTTTGGCAAACTACCCCGACGCGGCGCGCTGGGCGTTTGGCGACGGCCCCGAATTGGCCGACGAACTGCTGCAGTTGGTGCTGAGCGGGGAAAAGACCGCCACCTGCAGCTCCTATGCGAGCTATCGCCGGGAGCAAACGCCGATGATCGGCGACGATAACATTATTCTCGACGGCCGTGGCGAACCGGCCTGCGTGATCAAAACCCTGGCGCTGCGTTTGGTGCGCTATGACCGGATGACCGCCGAGATGGCGGCCAAAGAGGGCGAAGGCGACAAAAGCCTGGCGTTTTGGCGCCAGGGGCATCAAGAGTTCTTTACCCGCGAGGGCACTTTTGCGCCGGACATGTGGCTGGTGTTCGAAGAGTTCGAACTGGTTGAAACGCTGTGAATCACAAGGAGAAAGGATGAGCTGCATTTTTTGCGACATCGTGGCGGGCAAGGCGCCGTGCCATAAAATCTGGGAAGACGACGACCATCTGGCGTTCCTGTCCATCTTTCCCAACACCGACGGTTTCAGCGTGGTGATCCCCAAGGCGCACCACCCGAGCTACGCGTTTGAGCTGCCGGACGAGGTACTGAGCGCGCTGATGCTGGCGACCAAGCGGGTGGCGAAGCAGCTGGACCGCGCGTTCGACGACGTCGGCCGCTGCGGCATGGTGTTCGAAGGCTACGGCGTCGATCATGTGCACGCCAAACTGATCCCGCTGCACGGCACCGCATCGCTGGAGCAGTGGCGGCCGATCGAATCGACCTCGCCGAAGTTTTTCGAGCGCTACGAGGGCTATATCTCCTCCCACGACGCCGCGCGCGCCGACGACGAGCAGCTGGCGGCGCTGGCCGCCCGCATCCGCCAAAGCGCCGTTTAAGGCACGAACGATCAACGCCGGGCATTGATTTTCCTGCTGTCTGGCTCCATGTTAGAGATTCATACGCATTTTAAGGCTCGCCCCTGCGGCGGGCCTCAACGCTAATCAGGACTGCCCTATGACAAATCCGTTGCTGACCCCGTTTTCCCTGCCGCCGTTCTCGGCGATCCGCCCTGAAGATATCGTGCCTGCGGTGCAATCCGCGCTGGCGGACTGCCGCGCCGCGGTAGAGCGCGTGGTCGCGCAGCCGGGGCCGTTCACCTGGGACAATCTGTGTCAGCCGTTGGCGGAGTCGGACGATCGCCTGTCGCGCATCTGGTCGCCGATCGGGCACCTGAACTCGGTGAAAAACAGCCCGGAGCTGCGCGCCGCCTATGAACAGGCGCTGCCGCTGCTGTCCGAGTACGGCACCTGGGTCGGCCAGCACGAAGGGTTATACCAGGCCTACCGCAGCCTGAAAGAGGGCGCGGCGTTCGAGGCGCTGAGCGTGCCGCAGCGCAAGGCGGTGGACAATGCGCTGCGCGACTTCGAACTGTCGGGCATCGGCCTGTCGGCGGACAAACAGCAGCGCTACGGCGAGATCGTCGCGCGCCTGTCCGAACTGGGTTCCACCTACAGCAATAATGTGCTCGACGCCACCATGGGCTGGAGCAAGCTGATTACCGACGAAGCGGAACTGAGCGGCCTGCCGGAAAGCGCTCTGGCGCAGGCGCAGGCGATGGCGCAGGCCAAAGAGCAGGACGGCTGGCTGCTGACGCTGGATATGCCGAGCTACCTGCCGGTGCTGACCTACGCCGACAATCGTGCGCTGCGCGAAGAGATGTACCGCGCCTTCGCCACCCGCGCTTCCGATCAGGGGCCGAACGCCGGCAAATGGGACAACAGCGAAGTGATGGCGGAAACGCTGGCGCTGCGCCATGAGCTGGCTCAGCTGCTGGGCTTCGACACCTACGCCGACAAGTCGCTGGCGACCAAGATGGCGGAAAGCCCGGAGCAGGTGATCGGCTTCCTGAGCGATCTGGCCAAGCGCGCCCGTCCGCAGGCCGAGCAGGAGCTGGCGCAGCTGCGCGCCTTCGCCAAACAGCACTATGGCGTGGACGAGCTCGAAGCCTGGGACATCACCTATTACGGCGAAAAACAGAAACAGCACCTGTTCTCCATCAGCGACGAGCAACTGCGCCCGTACTTCCCGGAACAGCGGGTGGTGGAAGGGCTGTTCGAAGTGGTGAAACGCATCTACGGCATCACCGCCAAAGAGCGTAAAGACGTCGAAACCTGGCATCCGGACGTGCGCTTCTTCGATCTGTTCGACGCCGACGGCGAGCTGCGCGGCAGCTTCTACCTCGATCTGTACGCCCGCGAAAACAAACGCGGCGGCGCCTGGATGGACGACTGCGTCGGCAGCCTGCGCAAGGCCGACGGCACGCTGCAAAAACCGGTCGCTTACCTGACCTGCAACTTCAATCGCCCGCTGGGCGACCAGCCGGCGCTGTTCACCCATAACGAAGTGACCACGCTGTTCCACGAGTTCGGCCACGGTCTGCACCACATGCTGACGCAGATCGATACCGCCGGCGTCTCCGGCATCAACGGGGTGCCGTGGGATGCGGTCGAGCTGCCGAGCCAGTTTATGGAAAACTGGTGCTGGGAGCCGGAAGCGCTGGCGTTTATCTCCGGCCACTATCAGAGCGGCGAGCCGCTGCCGAAGGAGATGCTCGACAAGCTGTTGGCGGCCAAGAATTACCAGGCGGCGCTGTTTATCCTGCGCCAGCTGGAGTTCGGCCTGTTCGATTTCCGCATGCACTTCGAATACAGCCCGGAAAAAGGGGCGCAGATCCTGCCGACGCTGGCGGAAGTGAAGAAAATGGTGGCGGTGGTGCCTTCGCCGAGCTGGGGCCGCTTCCCGCACGCCTTCAGCCACATCTTCGCCGGCGGCTACGCGGCGGGTTACTACAGCTATCTGTGGGCGGAAGTGCTGTCGGCCGACGCCTACTCGCGCTTCGAAGAAGAGGGGATCTTCAACGCCGAAACCGGCAAATCCTTCCTCGACAACATCCTGTCGCGCGGCGGTTCGGAAGAGCCGATGGCGCTGTTCAAACGCTTCCGTGGCCGCGAGCCGCAGCTGGATGCTATGCTGCGCCATTACGGCATTAAAGGATAACTCGACACGTGAGCGTGTGTTTATTGTGTGAAGCAGGCGCCGATCCCGGCGCCTTGTCTGTTTTGGCGCAGCGCTGGCGGCTGGCGTCTGATGACGACGCGCCGATGGCGCTGGTATTGACCCCGCAGCGGCTGGAGCTGCGCAAGCGCGACGAGCCGAAGCTCGGCGGGATCTACGTCGATTTCGTCTCCGGCGCCATGGCGCACCGGCGCCGCTTCGGCGGCGGCCGCGGCGAGGCGGTGGCCAAAGCGGTCGGCATCAAGGGCAGCTACCTGCCGGACGTGGTGGACGCCACCGCCGGGCTGGGGCGCGACGCCTTCGTGCTGGCGGCGCTGGGCTGCCGGGTACGGATGCTGGAACGCAATCCGGTGGTGGCGGCGTTGCTGGACGACGGCCTGCAGCGCGGTTATCAGGATGCGGAAATCGGCCCGTGGCTACGCGAGCGCCTGACGCTGCTGCACGCTTCCAGCCTGACGGCGCTGGCGGATCTCAGCCCGCGTCCCGAGGTGGTGTATCTCGATCCGATGTTCCCGCACAAGCAGAAAAGCGCGCTGGTGAAGAAAGAGATGCGGGTGTTTCAATCGCTGGTAGGCAGCGACGATGACGCCGACGGCCTGCTGGAACCGGCGCGCCGTTTGGCGACCAAGCGCGTGGTGGTGAAACGCCCGGACTACGCGCCGCCGCTGGCCGACGTGCCAGCGCACGCCGCCACGCTGACCAAGAGCCACCGCTTCGATATCTACATGCCGCTGTAATCTCCGCCGGGCCCGCGTGTCGGGCCCTCAACGCTGTTCCCGCAAACTTTTCCCTACGCCGCCGCCCGGATGCACCGCCAGCAAGGCGTCCTTGTCATAACCGCTGCGCGCCATCAGGCAGGCGCAGGCGGCGTCGAAGATCGCCAACACCAGCACAATTGAGGTGGTGGCCAGCATGCTCAGCGGATCTATCTCCTTCTGCACCCCGGTAGCGATCGTCAGCTGCGCCGCCTGCGCGATGGCGGAATGCGGATTTTCCGTCACCGCGATCAGCGTCACCCCTTTGGCCTGCAGCGTCGGCAGCAGGCGGGTCAGCTCGTCGGAATTGCCGCCGCGCGAGATCAGGATCAGCAGATCGTCGGCGCGTAGAAAGCCCAGATCGCCATGCGCCGCGCCGGTGGCGTCGAGATAGACCGCCGGTCGCTCCACGCAGGCCAGCATATGGGCTATCTTGCGCGCCGCAATCCCCGACGTACCGACGCCAGTGACGGCGATTTTACCGCGGCAGTCGGCCAGCAGCGCCAGCAGGCGCTGCCAGGTGTGCGCGTCGAGGCGTTCGCCCAGCTGGGCCAGCTCCTGGCTGTAGGTTTGCCAGCCCTGGAGAGCCTGCCGCCATTCCTGCTGCATCACGCCTCCTCCTGCATCAACCGGCGGTATTTCATGTGGTCGTTGTACAACTCGTGGAACACCCGGTATTTGCGGTCGTAATAGCTTTTAATCTGGTTGGTCTGCGGCGTGACCGTCTTGCCGATGCGGCTCATGGCGCTCATCGCCTCCGGCAAGGTGTCGAACACACCCGCCGCCACGGTGCCCATCATGGCACCGCCCAGCAGCATCGCTTCGCTCTCCTCCGGCAGCAGCATGGCGCAGCCGGTGGCGTTGGCGTGCTCCTGCACGAAGATCGGGTTCTTGGTGCCGCCGCCGCTGGCCATGATGGTGTCGATGCTGTAGCCGCTGTGGTTCATGGTTTCGATGATGTGGCGGGTGCCAAGCGCGATGGCCTGGATGGTGGCCAGGTAGTGCAGCGCCATGTCCTCCGGCGTGCGCGACAGCTTCAGCCCGGTCAGGATGCCGGTCAGCGTCGGGTTGGCGCGCGGCGAGCGGTTGCCGTGGAAGTACGGCAGCATATGAATGTCTCGCGTCAGGAAAGCGATGTTCTCCGGCTCACCGGCCATGCGGCGCAGAATGGCGTTCAACACCTCATAAATGGTCTGGCCCTGGGTTTTTGCCTGCGCCAGCAGCTCCGGGTAGCACGGGTGCGACTGGATGACGTGATCGATCAGCGCGCCGGTGGCGGACTGGCCGCCTTCGTTCAGCCAGTATTCCGGCAGGATCGCCGAATAGTACGGCCCCCAGACGCCACCGATAAAGCGCGCGGTGCGCGACATCGCCATATGGCCGGTGGAGGTGCCGCCGATCAGCGCGACGCGGCGGTTGAAGTCGGCCACTTCACCGGAGACGCCGGTAGCGCCCAGCGTGCCGAGGGTGCCGGCGTGCGCGTCGATGATAGATACGCTCACCGCCGTGCCGGCGATCAGACCCATTTCGCTGGCGGCGCGCTGGGTCAGGCCGTGGCCCAACGGTTCACCCATCATTTTGACGTCGCTGCCGATCTTGGCCGCGTCGTGTTCCAGCAGGTCTTCGAGCCCGATCTGCTGGAAGTAGCTCTTGTCCCAACGCTGTTCGTGGCCGAGATAGGTCCACTTACACACCGTCGAGCACAGCGAACGGGTGGCGTCCTGGGTGGCGCGCCAGGTGAGGAAGTCCGGCAGATCGAACAGGTAGCCGGCGTTGGCCCAGGTGGTGGGCATGTGCTGTTTCAGCCACAGCAGTTTCGGCGTCTGCATCTCCGGCGAAATGATGCCGCCGACGAAATCCAGCACCCGGTGTTTGGTGGCGTTGATGCGCTCGGCCTGGGCGATCGCCCGGTGATCCATCCACACGATAATGTTCTGCTCGGTGCGGCCTGAAGGGCTGATGGTCAGCGGTTTGCCTTCTTTATCCAGCACCACCAGCGAACAAGTGGCGTCGAAGCCCAACCCTTTAACCTGGATCGGGTTGATGTCGGCCTGGTTGACTGCGTCGCGCACCGCATTGCACACCGCCTGCCAGATGTTATCCGACGACTGCTCGACGAAATCCGCCTTTGGCCGATACAGGTCGATGGCCCGGCTGGCCTGACCGACCATGCGGCCGTTGAGATCGAATACGCCTGCGCGCGCGCTTCCGGTGCCCACATCTACGCCAATAAAATAGCTCGCCATTATCTGTTTTCTCCTAAGCTTTTCGATTCTGTAACGCGATAAACAGGATCAGCACGCCGCCCCACAGAGCCATGGTCAGGTAGCTGCTGACCCCCAGCAAATTGAGGCCGCTTTCCAACATTTGCAGCACGATCAGCGCCAGCACCAGACCCAGAATGCGGCCGAAACCGCCGTCCGGGTTAATGCCGCCTAGCACCGAGGCCAGAATGGTCACCAGCAGATAAGATTCGCCGTAGCCGGCCTTGGCCGAGTTGAACTTGGCCATCATCAGCAGCGCGGCGCCCCAGCCGAGCAGCGCCGACAGGATATACACCGCGATCTGCACCCGCGCGGTGTTCACGCCGCTAAAACGGGTGGCCTGCTCGTTGGAACCGAGCAGGTACAGGCTGCGGCCCAGCGTAGTGTGCTCCAGCAGCAGCCACAGACCGATCGCCACCAGCAGGAACAGGATCAGCGCCACCGGCACGCCGAGCACGGCGCCGTTGCCGAGAAATTGAATCGCCGCCGGGAAGCCGGAGATCACGGCGCCGTTGGTCAGCAGGATATTCAGGCCGGTGATCAGGGTCATGGTGCCGAGCGAGGCGAGGATCGGCGATACGCCGATCCAGGCCACCAGTGCGCCGTTGAGCGCGCCGATCGCCACCGCCACCAGCAGGCCGGCCAACAGCGCCAGCACCAGGAACAGCGGCTGGTCGGGATGGCTGACGATGATCGCCGCCATCACCAGCGAACAGGCGTTGGCGCCGGCGATGATCGACAGGTTGATGCCGCCGGTCAGCATGGTGATGCCCATGCCGAGCGCCAGCAGGCCGAGGATCGGCAGCTGCGAGGCGATCGACTGAAAGTTGCCGAGGCTGAAGAAGCGCGATCCGAGCAGCCCGGCGAACAGCAGCGCCACCGCGATGATGATCGCGCCCTGCAGGCGAATGATTCGATCGCTTGGGATCAACCGAGTTAACTGCGTCATGTCAGATCTCCTTGAGCAGCTTGCGTTTTTCGTTCCAGGCGGTGGTGCTGATGCTGATCAAAATGATCGCGCCGCTGAATACCTGGTGCCAATAGGCCGAGACGCTGAGCAGCGTCAGCCCGTTTTGCAGGAAGGCCAGCAGTACCACGCCGAGCAGGGTGCCGGTCAACGACCCGCGGCCGCCGCTCATGCTGGTGCCGCCCAGCACCACCGCCGCCAATACCGTCAGCTCGAAGCCGAGCAGCGAGTTGGGCGCCACCGATTGGGTGATCTGCGCCTGCACCACCGCCGCGACGCCGGCCAGGATGCCCATGTAACCGTAGACGCAGAAGTGCAACCGCAGCAGGTTGAGCCCCAGGCGCGACGCCGCGTCGCGGTTGCCGCCCATGGCGTAGATCTGGCGCCCCAGCCGGGTACGGTTCATCAGCACGCCGGTGACGACGATGGTCGCCAGTAGGCACAGCAGCGGCAGGGTCAGGCCGTAGTCGTAGCCGTCGGCGCCCTGGAACGAGAACCAGTTGATGCCGTTCATGAACCAGTCCGGGAAGCCGTACAGCCAGGTGCCGTTGGTGGCGTACACCAGCAGGCCGTAGAACAGGTTGAGGGTGGCGATGGTGATGATGATCGCCGGCACTTTCAGCCAGTACACCAGAAAACCGTTCACCAGCCCGAGCAGCAGGCCGACGCCGGCAGCCAGGGCGAACGCCAGCGGGAAGCTGCCGCCGTGCTGGATCACCCAGCTGGCCATCACATATTGGGCGATGGCGGTGATGGCCGGGAACGAAATGTCGATGCCGCCGGCGATCAGCACCACGAACAGGCCGCAGGCCAGGATGCCGAGAATGGCGTAGCTGGTGGCGACGTCGGTCAGGTTGCCGAGCGTCAGAAACTCGTCGGTGCCGGCGCTCAGGCCGATCGCCAGCAGCAGCACCAGCAGGCCGAGATAAAACTCGTGCCGCCCGGCCAGGCGGGCCAATAATGACTTATCCATTCACCACCTCGGCGATCTGTTGTTCGGTACTCTGGTGCGGCGCGAATTCGGCGATCAGCTCGCCCTTGCGCATCACCATCACCCGATGGCTGTTGTAATAGGCTTCCGGGATCTCGTCGCAGATCATCAGCACCGCCATACCCAGCTGCGCCAGATCGCGGGCGATCTGGTAGATCCCCTCTTTGTTGGCGATGTCTACGCCGACGGTAGGCGAGTCGAGGATCAGGATCTTCGGCTGAGTCGCTACCCATTTGGCGATGGCGATGCGCTGGGCGTTGCCGCCGGACAGGGTCTTCACCGGCAATGCGCTGTCGGACACCTTGATGTTCAAATCGCGGATCAGCCGGTTGACCAGCTCGGTCGCTTTGGCGTGATCCAGCAATCCAAACGAGGTATGCAGCCGATCGAAGACGGTGACGATGGTGTTGTCGTAGATCGATTGATCCATGATCAGCCCCTGCGTCAGACGATCCTCCGACACATAACCGATGCCGTGGCGCACCGCTTCGCGGTTGTTGTGCAACTGTACCGCTCGGCCCTCGATGCGGATCTCGCCGCTGTCCGGCCGCGTCATGCCGAACAGGCTGAGGCACAGTTCGGTGCGGCCGGCGCCGAGCAGGCCGACGATCGAGACGATCTCGCCGCCGCGCAGCGCCAGATTGACGTTGCGGTATTTCTCGCCGCGGCTGAGGTTGCGCACTTCGAGCAGCGGCGCCTGTTCGGTCGACGGCAGCGGCGGCAGCGGGCTGTAGTGGAAGCGTTGGCCGGTCATCAGGAACGCCAGTTCATGACTGTCCAGTTCGCTGGCCGGCCAGGTACCCACCAGCTTGCCGTCGCGCATCACGCTGATGCGGTCGGCGACTTCCATCACTTCATCCAATCGGTGGCTGACGAACACCACGCAGATGCCGGCGGCCTTCAGCTCGTTGACCACCCGCAGCAGGCCGTCGACCTCCTGGCGGGTCAGCGAGGCGGTCGGTTCATCCATGATCACCAACCGCGCCTCGGCGGCGATGGCGCGACAAATCGCTACCAGCTGCCGATCGGCGATCGACAGTTTTTCCACTTTTTTATCGGGGTCGATACGCACGCCGACCCGCGCCATGGCGTCCAGCGCCGTCTGGCGCATCAATCGCTGGCGTACCCAGAAGCGGCCGCCGGGCAGGTAGCTGTGGATGGCGATGTTTTCCGCCACCGTCAGGTTAGGGAACAGCGACAGGTCCTGATAGATCACCTGTATGCCGTAATAACCGGACAGCTGCGGCGTCAGGGCGTGGAAAAGTTTGCCTTCCAGCGAAATATTGGCGCCTTTTTCCGGCTGATAGACGCCGGAGATGATTTTAATAATGGTGCTTTTGCCGCAGCCGTTTTGCCCGGCCAGGCAGTGCACTTCGCCTTTATTCAGCGTCAGGTTGATCTGGTCTAATGCCAGCACGCCTGGGAATCGCTTGCTGATATTCTCCAGGGTGATAAATGCGGGGGAGGTTGTCATAACGTTAACCTGTGCTTGCGTAGCGGCCGAAGCCCTGGGCGCAGCAAAGCTGCGCCCCTACGAGGGTTTAACTACTTTCCCGGTGTGGCGAAATTACGCGAAAAATCAGAATCCGAGCGATTTGGCGTTGTCTTTGGTGACTTCCAGAATCTTATTAAACCGAATCACTTTGTGCTCCATATCGACGTCGGCCTTGCCCAGCCCCTCGATCGACAGATCTTTGTTCACTTCCTTGCCCTGCAGCAGCTGATCGGCCACCGTGACCAGCGCATAACCGGCATCTTTCGGATCCCACAGCAGCGCTTTCTTGATGTCGCCGCGCATCAGGTAAGGGGCGGCCTGCGCCGGCATGGCGATGCCCACCACCGCGATTTTGTCCTTGGCGCGCTTCTTGGCCACCGCCTGGCCGGCACCGATCGGGCCGAGCGAGCCGAAGCCGATGATGCCCTTCATCTGCGGATAGGTTTTCATCAGATCCAGCGTGGTGGCGTAGGATTTGTCGATGCTTTCCGCCACCGGCAACCGCGAGGTGACTTCAAACATGTCCGGGTATTTTTCTTTCTGGTATTTGATGGCGGAATCGGCCCAGGCGTTGTGCAGCGGTACGGTCAGCGAACCGACGTAGATCGCGTAACCGCCTTTGCCGCCCATGTCTTTCGCCAGCTCATCGACGTTGGCCTGCGCGTATTTCTCGCTGTCGATGGTCTCGATGTCCCACTGGCCGATCTGCTGGTCCGGGGATTCATGGGTCAGCACCACGATGCCTTTGTCGCGCGCCTTTTTCAGCACCGGCTCCAGCACCTTGGCGTCGTTCGGCACCACGATGATGGCGTTGACGTTCTTGGCGATCAGATCCTCAATCACCTTGACCTGCGCGGCCGGATCCGGCGTAGCAGGGCCGGTCTGGTAGGCGTTGACGTCGAGTTTTTTCGCCGCCTCGTTAACGCCCGTTTCCATGCGGTTGAACCACGGAATGCCGGTCACTTTGGCGACCACGGCGATCTCATATTTATCAGCGGCGAACACAGGTGTTGTCGATAACATGCACGCAGAAACCACACATGCATTTAATAATGCGAGGTTAAATTTCATTAGCTGTACCTTTTTTTATCTGTAGGGGTGGCGGTTTTTCCACCGCTGCAGATTACAAAGGAATGGAAGAGGGGGCGTAGCTGAAGTTAATAAAATGTGATCTGCGCACATTTAAGTAAAATATTGACAGGTTTGTTGTTAAATAAATGTTTAATTATTTGGCGGTGGTAAATTTACTACCGATTAAATGGTAGTTTGAAACTACTTGATAACTTAAAATTAACAAATTGAGATCATTTTGACGGCGTGAGGGCGGAAAAAAATGCCGGCGCAGAGGCCGGCATTGAAGCATTTAATCGATGTGTGAACAAGATCACCTTTGCGGCGATTACAGCACGCCCTGCGCCAGCATGGCGTCGGCGACCTTGACGAAACCGGCGATATTCGCGCCGTGTACGTAGTGAGTTTGCTTGCCTTCGCCGCCGTATTCCACGCAGGCGTGGTGAATATCCGCCATGATATGTTGTAAACGTACATCCACTTTCTCCGCCCGCCAGCCGATGCGCGCGGCGTTTTGCGCCATCTCCAGCCCTGAGGTGGCCACGCCGCCGGCGTTGGCCGCCTTGCCCGGCGCGAACAGCACCCCGGCGTCGAGGAAGGCGTCGGTGGCCTGGATGGTGGTCGGCATGTTGGCGCCTTCCGCCACCGCTTTCACCCCGTTGCGGATCAGCGTTTGCGCCGCGTCGAGATCCAGCTCGTTCTGAGTGGCGCACGGCAGGGCGATATCCACCGGCACGTTCCACGGCTGCTGGCCCGCCAGATAGGTCAGGCCGCGCTCGCGAGCGTAATCCGCCACCCGGCCGTAACGCTGGTTTTTGATCTCCGCCAGGTGCGCCAGCTTCTCGGTGGTGAAACCATCTTCGTCCACCAGGGTGCCGCCGGAATCCGATACGGTGATCACGCGTGCGTCCAGCTCCAGCGCTTTTTCGATGGTGTACTGCGCCACGTTGCCGGAGCCGGATACCGCCACCCGCATGCCTTCAAAGCCCAGGCCGTGGCGTTGCAGCATGGCGTCGGTGAAGTACACCAGGCCATAGCCGGTCGCCTCGGGGCGGATCAGGCTGCCGCCGAAAGAGAGGCCCTTGCCGGTAAACACGCAGGCGGTATTGTTGGACAGTTTCTTCATCATGCCGGTCATAAAGCCGACTTCACGGCCGCCTACGCCGATGTCGCCGGCCGGCACGTCGGTGTCCGGCCCCAGATGGCGATACAGTTCGGTCATCAGCGCCTGGCAGAAGCGCATGATCTCGCCCTGGCTTTTGCCCTTGGGATCGAAATCGGAGCCGCCTTTGCCGCCGCCCATCGGCAAGGTGGTCAGCGCATTCTTGAAGGTCTGCTCAAAGCCGAGAAACTTCAGGATCGACAGGTTTACCGACGGGTGGAAGCGCATGCCGCCCTTGTAGGGGCCGATGGCCGAGTTGAACTGGACGCGGAAGGCGCGGTTGACCTGCACCTGGCCGCGATCGTCCACCCAGCTGACGCGGAACTGAATGACGCGCTCGGGCTCTACCAGGCGCTCCAGCAGCGCCTGTTCGCGATAGCGCGGGTTGCGTTCGATAAACGGCCACAGCGAAGTGAACACTTCGCGCACCGCCTGCAGATATTCCGGCTGGTGGGGGTTATGGCGCTGTAACGAGGACAGGAAAGACTCTACCGATGCGGCATATTCCATGGATAACTCCTTTTAGCATTAAATGTTCCCCCGCTGTTTTTTATAGAAATGGATTTAGGCGATGCTCGGGGGGAGGATGTTGTGTCTTTAGCGACTATATCATCGGAGGGCGGTTGATTATCAAGCGATTAATCGGTGTGACGGCATGAAAAACGCCCGCATGGCGCGGGCGTTGGGCAGCTTGGTTAGCGGGCGCTTACTTTTTACTCGTCTTCTTCATCGCGCAGCGGCACGATCAGCATGTCGATGTGCACGGTATTGATCAGCTGGCGCGCGGAAGACATCAGCTTGCTCCAGAAGTCCTGGTGGTGGCCGCACAGCACCAGGTCCATATCGTATTTCTTGATGGCGTCCACCAGCACCTGCGCCAGATCGCCGCTGCCGCTCAGGGTCTCGCTGATCGGGTAGCCGGCGTTCTGCGACAGCTCGGTCAGCGCCTGATGGGTTTCCTCGGAGATGCGTTTTTGCATGTCGCCGAGGTTGACGTCGATCAGGCCGGTATAGAGATCGGAATAGTTGACATCGACGTGGATCAGAGAAACTTTAGCGTTGTACGGCCGCGCCATAGAGACGGCTTTCTCTACCAGGATCTTGCTTTCCGGGGATAGGTCTACCGCGATCAATATGTGTTTGTAAGCCATAAGAATACTCCTTCCATAAACATGCCGATTAAAAAGGGTTAGCAGGCGTTCCATGTACCCGCCTGGCGCTTTTGGTTTCATAGTATCATTCGGATAACGCAATGATATGTTGGGGCGATCACACTGCGCCGCATCGAAACGCTCTCCGCCCGATACCTTTCGTTGTACACCCGCGCGGCGTAAAAGCCTATGGGTTATGCGAATGCTGACGGTCTGACCGCTTGAATTATAAGCGTTATTAAACAAAGTATAGCGCTAAATGTGCAATCAGCGTTCCAGATGCGGCTGCAGCAGGCTTTCAAACCACTCGTGAAACACCGCCAGGCGGCGCGAACGCTGGCGGCGATGGGGATAGATCAGCGCGATCGGCATGGAAGCGGGGCGGTAATCGAGCATCACTTCCACCAGTTCGCCGGCGTCGAGCAGATGCTGCACGTCGTAACGCGGGATTTGCATCAACCCCAGCCCGGCACGGCAGCAGGCGATATAGCTTTCGGCGTTGTTGACTACCACCCGGCTGGGCAGTTCGAGCCGCTGCGTGTGGCCGTCGTCGGTCAGGTATTCCCAGGGGGATTCGCGGCCGGTTTTGGGGGAGGCGTAACCGATGCTCCAGTGTCCTGGCGCGAGATCGCCGGGTTGCTGCGGGTAACCAAATTCGCTCAGGTAGGCGGGGCTGGCGCAGTTGATCTGCGCGATGCGGCCGAGCGGGCGCATCACCAGGCTGCTGTCGTGCAGATCGCCGACGCGCACCGCGCAGTCGACCCCTTCCTGCACCAGATCGATGGCGCGATCGGCGGAGCCGAGCATCAGCTGCAGGTGAGGATGGCGCCGCAGCAGGCCGGGCAGCGCCGGGGCGATCAGCCGGCGGGCGATGCGGCTCGGCACGTCGACGCTGAGCCGCCCGGAGGCCTGGCGCTGGCTGGCCTGAAACGACTGATCGATGTCTTCCACTTCGGCCAGCAGCGGGCGCAGCCGTTCGAGCAGCTGTTCGCCGTCGGCGGTCAGCCGCACCTGCCGCGTGGTGCGGTGCAGCAGGCGCACGCCCAGCTGCGTTTCCAGTTGTTGCACGGCGGCGGACACCGAGGCGCGCGGCACCTCCAGCGCATGGGCCGCCCGGATAAAGCTGCCCATTTCCGCCACCTGCACGAATACGCGGTATTGATTGAATCTGTCCATCTCGTTGACCTGCTGTTCCTTGGCGCCGTTCCCGACAGAAAGTGTAGCCGCATGGCGCGGTTGCGCGCGAGCAGGTGCGGGGGCGATATTTGCCCCCGCCGGGATTATTTGGTGGTGTAGCCGCCGTTGATCAGGATGGTTTGGCCGGTTACCCACCAGCCGTCGCTGACCAGATGGCGGATGAACGGCACCACGTCTTCGATATCGGTCAGGCCGGTTTTGCTGAACGGCGACAGCGCCGCCGCCGTTTTGTGGTAGGCCACGGCGTCCGCGCCTTCCGCCGGGTAGAAGAATGGCGTATCCATCGGGCCGGGGCCGACCGCGGTCACGGAGATGCCGCGTTCGCCGAACTCCTTGGCGGCGGCGCGGGTGAAATGCTCCACCGGCGCCTTGGTGCCGGCGTAAGCGGCGTAGAACGGCGTGAAGGCGCCGAGCAGCGAGGTGACCAGCGTGCAGATTTTACCGTTGTCGTTGAGGTGCTTGCCCGCCTCTTTCAGGAAGAAGAACGCAGTTTTGGCGTTGACCGCCGTCATCTCGTCATACTCGGCTTCGCTGATGTCGACCATCGGTTTTTTCAGCACTTTGCCGACGGTATTGATGGCGATATCCGGCTTGCCGACGGCGGCGATCGCATCGGCGAACAGCTTCTCGACCGCGCCCGCGCGGGTCAGATCGGCCTGCAGCGCGACGCCTTGCGCCCCGGCGGCCTGAATGGCGGCGACGGTTTTCTCCGCCTCGGCTTTGGAAGCGGCGCTGTTGTAGTGGATCACCACCGCTTTGGCGCCTTGTTCAGCCAAATCGCGAGCGATCAGCCCGCCGAGATTTTTGGCGCCGCCGGCGATCAGAACGGTTTTTCCCTTGATTGAATGGTTTGCCATAACAGTTTCCTTGGATGAACGTAACGGAAACCTGAGTCTAGCCAGCGCCGGGGGAAAGATCAGCGGCGTGCGGCGGGATAGACTATCCAGAAAAACCGACTAATTATCGGCCGGCGACGACTCGCTATCTCGCCCCGGCGGGGGGCTTTCGGCGCACGGCGGTAAATTTTATCCACTGATCAGGCCAGTTTGCGTTTCATTAACCTACAATGATGGATATGGGCCTCATCATTTCCCCTCTGAGTAGAACCACGCTGTGCAAGTTTCTCTGTGCAGTGCGGCAACGTCTTCGGAGGCGGTGGGTTATGGGCGTGGCCCGTGCAGGCAAAAAAGGGGATGAGAGCGGTAAGCTCCAGCAGAGTATCGGGTAATGAGGTAGGGCGGTTGGACCCGGCGGATGGCCGTGGATAACAACGCCTTGAGGGGGTAATCATGATCAGTACCGTCGCGCTGTTTTGGGCCTTATGTGTGGTGTGTGTGGTAAACATGGTGCGGTATTACTCTTCTCTGCGCGCGCTGCTGGTGGTATTGCGCGGCTGTGACCCGTTGCTGTACCAATACGTCGACGGCGGCGGTTTCTTCACCGCCCACGGGCAACCCAGCAAGCAGCTGAGGCTGGTGCGCTATATCTTTGCGCAGCGCTATGTCGAGCACCACGATCCGGAGTTTATTCGCCGCTGCGAGCGGGTGCGCGGGCAGTTTATGCTGACTTCGGCTCTGTGCGGCCTGGTGGTCATCAGCCTGATAGGGCTGATGATCTGGCATTGATTCCCGCCTCGTCTGGCGGTTAACGCAGGAGAGTTCAGGGTTCACGCTACGTCACGGATCCCGAATTTTTCTGCGCCGTGCGGCGATCGTTTCTGCCATTGGCGTTCCCCGCACGGTCGTTTACTATCACGTCATATGAATATCAATGTCATCGACTTCCTGCCCGTTCTGTTGCCTGTCGCGCTGTCTCCCGGAGCGAGTTTTACTCTGGCGATGAACAGCGCGTTGGCCGGCGGGCGCAGCGGGTTGTTCCGCACGCTGGCGGGAACGGCGCTGGGGATATACACCCATGCCTGCCTCATCGCGTTAGGAGTCTCCGCGGTGCTCATGGCCTCTCCAGCGGCGTTTGGCGCCCTGAAAGGCGCTGGAATAGCGTATCTCCTGTGGCTGGGCGTTCAGCTTATCCGCAGTGGGATGCGCACCCGTGGCGGGGAGATCGGCGAAGGCGCCCGCGCCGTCACGCTAAAGGATGCCTGGTTGGCCAACGTGCTCAATCCAAAAGCCATCATTTTTTATCTGACGGTCGTGTCGCAGTTCGTCGGTCAGGATGGAAAGATGAGCGGCTATCTGGCGCTGGCCTCCGTGCATGTTATCGTAATGAGCGTTTGGTTGATGATGGTCAGCAAAACGCTCATCTTCTCGTCCCAAAAAGCCAATCCTCTGACGCTGAAAAAATGGGTTAACGTCGTCGGCGGCATATTGCTTATCCTGTTCTCTCTGAAAAGTCTGTTCTAGTGCCTGCGAGCGGCGACAGGCCCTAAAATAATGCCGGCCCCTTTGTGAGGGGCCGGCATTATGCGGCCATTCGGCCGCCTTTCTCATGATGCTATCAGTTAGATCAGCTTCAGCGCCACCCAATACAGCGCACCGGAAAGCAGAATCGAGATTGGCAGGGTCAGTACCCAGGCCAACAGGATGTTTTTCACGGTTTTGCTCTGCACGCCGCCGCCGTCCACGATCATCGTCCCGGCAACCGCCGAAGAGAGCACGTGGGTGGTGGAGACCGGCATGCCGGTATAGCTCGCTACGCCGATCGACAGCGCCGCGGTCATCTGGGCCGACACGCCCTGGGCGTAGGTCATGCCTTTCTTACCGATCTTCTCGCCGATGGTAGTAGCCACGCGTTTCCAGCCCACCATGGTGCCGAGCGACAGCGCCAGCGCGACGGCGACGATGATCCACATCGGCGCATACTCGACGGTCTGCAGCAAATCCTGACGCAGGTTCTTCAGGAAGCGCTGGTCGGCAGATGAGGTTTCCGGCAGCTTGGCGACTTTATCCGCCGTGTCGGTCACGCACATCAGCAGGCGGCGCAGGTGGCTGCGCTGCTCAACCGTCAGCTGATCGTAGCTTTGCAGGTTGGTCAGCATGCCCTGAGCCAGTTCGATCGCCGGCATGGCGCGCGAACTGTCGCAGTGGAACTCGGCCGGCTTGTTAGGTTCGGCTTCGTCATCCGGGCTTGGCACCAGCGGCGTCAACGACACCGCATGCGACAGCGCGTCACCGTGCTGCTGGTAATATTGCTGCAGGTGGGTCACGGCATCACGCGTACGGGTGATGTCATAACCGGTTGCATTCATATTGACCACGAAGCCGGCCGGCGCCACGCCGATCAGCACCAGCATGATTAGGCCGATGCCTTTCTGGCCATCGTTGGCGCCGTGCGAGAAGCTGACGCCAATCGCCGACAGGATCAGTGCGATACGGGTCCAGAACGGCGGCTTGCGTTTGCCGTCGACCTTTTCACGTTCCGCAGGGGTCATGTGGATACGCTGGCGTTTCTTGGTGCCACTCCAATAGCGGCGCAAGGCGAACACCATCACTCCCGCCACCATCATGCCGACCAGCGGCGAGAACAGCAGAGAAAGGAAAATGCCAATCATTTTCGGGACGTTAAGCGCATCCACCACCGAAGTGTGGGTCATCAGGGCGTTGGTTAAACCGACACCGATGATTGCGCCTATCAGCGTATGGGAACTGGAGGCCGGCAGACCGAAATACCAGGTGCCGAGGTTCCAGATGATTGCCGCCAACAGCATGGAGAAGACCATGGCTAATCCGTGTGCTGAACTGACGTTCAACAACAGATCGGTAGGCAACAAGTGGACGATGGCGTAAGCAACACTCAAACCGCCGAGCATTACGCCAAGAAAGTTGAACAAACCTGCCATCACGACCGCAAGTTGCGAGCGCATGGCGCGGGTATAAATAACTGTAGCGACCGCATTGGCCGTATCATGAAAACCGTTGATGGCTTCATAAAACAACACGAACAACAATGCGAGAATTAACATCAGGCCGGTATGGAAATCCAGGCCAGCGAACAAATGCAGCATAAGCGTTACGCCAGTTTGTGGACATGAACGCCGCGCATTATCAGTGACAACCGGGGCCGGGGAAAAGGAAAATATGACGTTTTTTTGATTTGGACATGACGAAACGATGGCGTGTCTATAACAAAAATATGAAATATCAACGCGTTATTCTCCTCTGACCTCTGTAATATTTTCTTACTATGGCGTTGACGGCGCCGGGGCTTTACAATCTGCCGCCGTGAATTTGGCGGTGACCGGCGGCGAAACGGCGTAATATGGCGCTCTTTTGTCGCGATTGTGGTTTTGATAAGAGAGGCTCAGGTGGAACAGTTTGATGTCGTAGTGATTGGGGCGGGCGCTGCCGGCATGTTTTGCGCCGCGCAGGCGGGGCAACTCGGTTGCCGCGTGTTGCTGCTCGACAACGGCAAAAAACCGGGCCGCAAGATCCTGATGTCCGGCGGCGGGCGCTGCAACTTTACCAACATGTATGCCGAACCGGCGGCCTACCTGTCGAACAACCCGCATTTCTGCAAGTCGGCGCTGGCGCGTTATACCCAGTGGGACTTCATCGATCTGATCAACCGCTACGGCATCGCCTACCATGAAAAAACGCTGGGGCAGCTGTTCTGCGACGACTCGGCGCAGCAGGTGGTGGATCTGCTGGTCAAGGAGTGCGAGCTGGGCCAGGTGACGATGCGCCTGCGCAGCGAAGTGCTGGGCGTGGAGAAAACCGCACAGGGTTACGAGCTGGCGCTGAATGGTGAAAAAGTGAGTGCTCGCTCACTTGTGGTGGCCAGCGGCGGATTATCCATGCCGGGGCTGGGCGCCTCGCCGTTCGGTTACAAGCTGGCGGAGCAATTTGGCCTCAAAGTGCTGCCGACGCGCGCCGGGCTGGTGCCTTTTACCCTGCATAAGCCGCTGTTGGAGCATGTGCAGACGCTATCCGGCGTCTCGGTGCCGGCGGTGATCACCGCCGAGAACGGCGTCAGTTTCCGCGAAAGCATCCTGTTTACCCACCGTGGCCTCTCCGGGCCGGCGGTGCTGCAGCTGTCGAGCTATTGGCAGCCTGGTGAGTATGTGAGCGTTAACTTACTTCCTGAGCTGGATCTGGCGGCTTTCCTCGATGAACAACGCCGGCAACACCCGAACCAAAGCCTGAAAAATACCCTGGCGTTGCAATTGCCGAAGCGGCTGGTGGAATGCTTGCAGACGCTGGGACAACTGCCGGAGGCGACGCTGAAGCAGCTGAATGCCCCGCAGCAGGCGGCGCTGGTGGATCTGTTGCAGAACTGGCGCGTGCAGCCGAACGGCACCGAAGGCTACCGCACGGCGGAAGTGACGCTCGGCGGCGTCGACACCAACGAACTTTCCTCCAAGACGATGGAAGCCCACAAGGCGCCGGGGCTCTACTTCATCGGCGAAGTGGTGGACGTGACCGGGTGGCTGGGCGGTTACAACTTCCAATGGGCCTGGAGCTCGGCCTGGGCCTGCGCCCAGGCGCTGGCGGCGCAGGAACGTTAAAACGCCGCTCAACCTAGAAATGCGCCGGGTCACATTGGCCCGGCATTGAGCTGATTCATTAATTTTATTTTAGTGTCATCGTCGAGAAAACTCGCCTCCAGCGCCTGCCTGTTACTGCGGTTAAAATCTTCATCGCGCCAGCCGAAGGCGTCGTGCAGCAGCTGATATTCCTTGTTCAGCGTGGTATCGGCGACGGTGCGCGCATCGGTATTCACATTCAGCCGCACCCCCCACTTTTTCAGCCGGTCTATCGGATGGTCGTCGATGCTGTCGAACAGATTGCAGGTGAGGTTACAGCTGGGGCAGATCTCGAGCAGCACGCCGGTGGCTATCAGACGCTCGACGAGCGCGGGGTCCTCGATGCTCCGGACGCCGTGGCCGATACGCGACACCTGCAGCCGATCCAGCGTCTCCCGCACGCTGTCTGCGCCTTTCGCCTCACCGGCGTGGGCGATGACGTTGCCACCGGCCTCACGCACGGCGCGAAAGGCCGCCACATGGTGGGTTAGCGGATAACGCGCCTCGTCGGCGGCCAAATCCAGCGCTACCACGCCACGGCCCAGAAAGTTAACCACGAGCCCGGCGGTTTGCAGGCTGGCGGCCGCATCGAAATGCCGCAGCGTGCACAGGATCAGCCCGGCGGTGATGCTGTAAGTTTGCGCGGCGTCATGCATCGCGGCGAGCACCGTCTCGACCACCGATTCGCCGGTTAATCCCATCCGGGTATGCAGCAGCGGAGCAAAGCGCACTTCCGCATAGATGACGTTATCCGCCGCCAGCTGCGCGAACAAGTCATCGACGGCCAGCGTTATCGCCTGGCGTGTCTGCAAGAGGTCTATTTGCGGCGCGATCTTGCTTAAAAAGTCCCCCAGATCGGCGCATCGCTTCGGCGCGATAAATTGCCGATTAAATGCCGCTCTGGTTATTTGCGGGTCGGCCTTCTTTACATAGTGATAGCTTAAACAGGTATCCAAATGGACGTGTAATTCCACCTTGTTTAATTTGCTCGGATCGAAAGTCATGGCGGTCACCTATTTCATTCGCGGTGAGATAACAGCGAGAACAGTTTTTCTTTAAACAGGCCGGGTTTAATGCGGGTAATTACGCGCGCATTGGCCGGTTTGCCGGTCAGGTGGGTGGAATCGATGACGTAATGGCCGTAAGACCCTTCACTTTTATATTCTACCCAGGAATACGCTTCCAGACTGGTCTCGACGATGTCCGGGTAGAGCGCCACCGCCATGGTGGTCGGATCGGGTAAATCAAACCCTATACGCTCGGTGCGCCCGGCGTTAAACGCCATCAGCGTGCGGTTGCAGCGCACGGCAAAGCGCCCCAGCTCGCTGAGATCATTCAATCGAGCTATATCGCGTTGGTCGATAAACGCTTCCCCCATGCCGATCTCCCAGCCGACAAGGGTGAGCGGCAGCCCGGCAGTGAGCACCAGATGCGCGGCTTCGGCGTCGGCGTAAAAATTAAATTCGGCCAGCGGGGTGATATTGCCGGGCGTCAGCCCGGAACCGCCCATGACATAAACCCTTTTCACGTGTTCGGCCAGCGCGGGCGCCTTCAGCACCGCCATCGCAAGATTGGTCAGCGGCCCGAGGGTGACGATTTCCAGCTCGCCATTGAGCCGTGCGGCACAGTCGATGATGGCGTCTACGGCATGAACGGGTTCTGCGCTCAGCCGTGGGTTCGGTAAGGCCATGTCGCCCATGCCGTCTTCGCCGTGAATATGGTGCGAGTGATAGCGCGTGCGGAAGAGCGGTTTCGCCATGCCGGCGTAGACCGGAGGGGCGTAGGCTCCCGCTTTTTCCACGCAAATGAGCGCATTTTTGACGCATTGTTCAAGTGAGCAGTTGCCTGCGACGGTGGTGATCGCTTCCACCTTCACGTCGGGTTCGCGCAACGCCATCAGCAGCGCGACGGCATCGTCGGAAGCGGTATCGGTGTCTATCAGAATATGTCGCATGGCACTCTCCTTGGGTGAGGTCTGCGGAGAACATACCCAGACGACCCGAGGCAAAAAAGGCCAGATGTCCTTTTTCGTTCTGAAGCGCGCCGGCTATGCTGGGCGCAGCCGAAAAGATAGGATGCAAGTCGTTAACGGATAAGCCCCGGGAGTGAATCGCCGTGAAAACTGTCGGTGACAGCAAGCTAAAAGAAGCGTTTATCGACGCTCACGATCTGCGAACGGTGCTTTCGCCCCCGTTGCTGGCCGCCTTGCGCCTGGTCAGCGTCGAGGCCGGCGAGCACCTGGTGACGCAAAGCGATCGTTTGAGCCACCTATATTTGCTCGTACAGGGAAAATTGCAGGTGGAGAATTACGACGCGAACGGCATGCACATCGTCTTTTCCTTTGAAACGGATTTTTCCGTAATCGGCGATCTGGAGCTGTTCTCCCAGGCGCAGCGGTCGGTGTTCAGCAGCGTTCAGGCGGTGACGGACGCGCTGATCTTCACGCTGCCCATTGAGGTGATCAGAGAGCGAGCCATGCGCGATCCCGCCTTCCTCACCTTTATGTGCCGGCAGCTGAGCGACAAGCTGCTTAACGCCTCATTGCTGCATGCGAGCGGCGGCTTAACGGCAGAATATAAGTTGCGAAAGTTTCTGTTATTTAAAATAAAAGACGAAGGCGTGCAGATTCAGCTCGAAAATCGGGAGTTGTTGGCGGGCAGATTAGGCATCTCCGTCAGGCAACTGAGCCGCGCACTGGCGCAGCTCGCGGCGGACGGCATGATTCAGTTTAAAAACAAGTCACTGCGGGTGACGGATCGCCGGCGGCTATCCGGCCTGGAAGACAATCAGAGGGCCTAACCGATCGCCGGCCCCTTCAATTCCACGCGATTGCCGTCCGGATCGCTGAAATAAATGGACGGGCCGTCGCCTTCAGCGCCATAGCGCGATTCGGCGGGATCAACGCCGATCCCCTGCGATCGCAGATAGGCCAACAGCTCGTCCTCGTTGAAAGGATCGATGCGCAGGCAGATGTGATCGACATTTTGCCGGTGAGGATCGGGCGCCGTGCCGCCTTTTTTCCCCAACACGCCGTTAATGTCCACCAGATCGATCATGGCCGCTCCGGCGCGCAGGTGCATCAACCCCAAATCCGGCCGCTGTTTGGCGATATCACAGCCGACGATCCGGGTATAAAAATGCAGGCTTTTCTGCATATCGCGCACGCGCAGCACCACATGGTCGATAGTCTTCAGGCTGAAAGGGCGCACGGCCATCTCCTCAAACGGAAGTCTCCTTTACAGCATAAACGGCGCTGGCGGATTTATCCTGCTCCAGAGCTAAAGCAAAAAAACGGCCGATGGTGAAAACCATCGGCCGTAAGCGTGAGGAGTGTTCACGCATTAGCGCGGGAAGTTGCCGCTCAGCGCATCCAGGCCATCCTGGTAGATGCCATGGAACAGGGCGACGGCTTCGTCGTCGCTGATATTGACCGGCGTGAAGCTGCCCGACCATTCCACGCGCGCCACGTTGGCGTCGTCGGTGGCGTGTACCGACAGGGTGGACAGGTAATTCACCACCGGGAACGGCGCCTGCATGATGGAGTAGCTGTAGCTGCGTTGACGGTTGTCGAACGCTTCCAGCCGCTCGATGACGGTGCCGCCGTCGGCGGTGGTTAAGGTACGCACGCGGCCGCCTTCAGAAACGACGCTTTTCGGAATGAACGGCAGCCAGTCAGGCAGGGCGTCGAAGCCGCCGATCAGTTGCCATACGGTGTCGGCGGATGCCGGGATGTCCATAGAGACGGATGTATTAGCCATTTTCTTTCTCTCTTAATATCGGTTTAGGGTACGGAATTACATTGCCAGGGTGTCGACGACGCCACCGTCAACGCGCAGCGCCGCACCGGTGGTGGCCGAAGACAGCGGAGACGCGAGATAAACGGCAAGGTTGGCCACTTCATCGACGTCTGCCGCGCGCTGAATAATGGAGCTTGGGCGTTCGGTTTTGACGAACTCGTCGGCCTGATCGCGTGCGCTACGCCCGGATTTGGCCGCCGCATCCGCCAGCATTTCTTGCAGGCCTTCGGTAAAGGTTGGCCCTGGCAGGATGGCGTTGACCGTCACGCCGGTGCCGGCGAGGCGTTTCGCCAGGCCGTGAGACACCGCCAGGTTGGCGCTTTTGGTGACGCCGTAGTTGATCATGTCCGCCGGGATGGCGACGCCGGATTCGGACGACACGAAAATAATGCGTCCCCAGCCCTGTTCGGTCATGCTCTGCGCGTAGTGGCGCGCCAGACGCACGCCCGAGAGAACGTTGACGTTATAGAAGTGCATCCACTCGCTGTCGGGCACGGTAAAGAAGTCTTTATCGTTGAAAATGCCCAGGTTGTTGATCAGCACGTCGGCTTTAGGCTCCGCGGCGAACAGGGTCTCTGCCCCTTGTTCCGTGCCGAGATCGGCGACCACGCCGCGTACCTGCGCGCCAGGCACGTTGGCGCTGATGTCGGCGATGGCGTGATCGACCCCGGTTTTTTGACGGCCGACGATCACCACGATGGCACCCGTTTTGGCGAGCCCGCGCGCGATGCCGAGACCGATACCGGAGGTGGAGCCGCTGACGACGGCGACCTTGCCTGAAAGATCCAGTTTCATCATGTACCTCATAGAGTTAATCGATGTAATGGGGCCATGCGGCCCCATAAAACTTAACGAATCGGCAGCGGCGCGTTGTCGGCCACCAGTTTCTGACGGCGCATCTCCGCCCAGAACTCAGCCGGGATCACTGCATCCAGCGCAGCCAGATCTTCGGCCATGCGGCCAGGACGGCTCGAACCGGGGATCACGGCGGCGACGGCCGGGTTAGCCAGCGCAAACTGCAGCGCGGCGGCTTTGACGTCTACCTGGAAGCGAGCGGCGATCTCTTTGATTTTCGCGACTTGCTGGCGAATAGCCGGGGACGCTTTCTGATATTCGAAATGTTCGCCGCCAGCCAGCACGCCGGAGCTGTATGGGCCGCCGACGACGATATCGACATTCTGTTCCAGCGCTTCCGGCATCAGGCGTTGCAGGGCGCGTTCGTGATCCAGCAGGCTGTAGCGGCCGGCCAGCAGGAAGGCATCCGGTTTCGGCTCATCAAGCGCCAGCGTCAGTTCGCAAGGCTCGACGCGGTTGACCCCGAGGCCCCAGGCTTTGATCACGCCTTCGTCACGCAGGCGGGACAGTGCGCGGAAGGCGCCGGTACGGGCGATATTGAACTGTTCCAGCCAGCTGTCGCCGTAGAAATCCTGAGCGACGTCGTGGATCCAGACGATATCCAGACGGTCGGTTTTAAGACGCTTCAGGCTGTGTTCAATGGAGCGAAGCGTACCGTCTTCCGAGTAGTCGTTCAGGATCTTGTTTTTCAAACCGTGTTCGAACAGGCCGCCTTTCTCACCCAGATCGCGGGCGGCGGGATCTTCCATTTCGTCCAGCATGATGCGGCCCACTTTGGTGCTCAGCACGAACTCATCGCGTGGATACTGAGAGAGCGCTTCGCCCATGCGAATTTCCGACAGGCCGGAACCGTAAAGCGGTGCGGTGTCGAAGTAGCGGATGCCCAAGTCCCAGGCGCTGGTTACGGTAGCCAGCGCTTCTTCTTCTGGAATGGCGCGGAACATATTACCGAGCGGCGCGCCGCCCAAACCGATCTTGCCGGGTAAAATATTTTTGATGCTCATGGTGAATCCTCAATACGTTATCTTTTCAGGGAAACTAGTGGGGCTCATACAGCGTCTGCCCCGTCACGAGGCTAAAGATAACTTGGCAAGTTGTGACTTGATAGGACATAATTTGTCTAAGTTAAGTCCTTTGAGGTCTCACATGATCGATTTACGTCAGTTGAAATACTTTGTGGCGGTGGCGGAAGAAGAGCACGTCGGCCGCGCCGCCGAACGGCTGCACATTTCCCAGTCACCGCTGAGCCGGCAGATTTCCCAGCTTGAGGAGCGCCTCGGATTGATGCTGTTCGAACGCAATCAGCAGCGCATCCGCCTGACCGCCGACGGCCAGACGTTTCTGGCCGAAACCCGCGCGCTGTTGACGCACGCCACCCGGCTCGAGTCGCTTGGGCGCCGTCTGGGGCGCGGGGAAGACGGCGGGCTGTGCATTGGCTATATCGAAAATGCGATGCACTCCGGCGTCTTGTCGAACGCCTTGCGGTCGCTGCGGGTGTCCCGGCCGGATGTGCACATCGTGCTTTACAGCCAGCCTTCTTCCATGCAGCTGGAAGGGCTGCGGCAGCGTAGCCTGGACGTAGCGCTGGTCAATACGGCGCCGGATCGCGACGATCAGGATTTAGACTATACGCAGGTGTTGGACGATCGCATGCTGCTGGCCCTGCCACAGACGCATCCGCTGGCGGACAGGGAAACGCTGCAGCCGGCGGATCTCACCGATCAGGCCTGGATCTCGGTGATCCACAAAGAGGATGCCCATTCGCGCGACGACTTCGTGGCGGCCTGCGTGAAGGCCGGGTTCGATCCGGATATTCGACTGGAAGCGGGCGAGCCGCTGACCGCGCTGGGGCTGGTCGCCGCCGGGTTGGGGATGACGCTGATCCAGCACAGCTTGCGGCATAACGCGCCGCAGGGCGTGGTGCTGCGCGAACTGCCCTGGATGCAATACACCACGCAGCTGTGGGCAGTGTGGCACAAGGCCAACCTGCGCCCGCTGGTCACCCATTTCCGCGAAGTGATGTCGGCCGGGCCGGCCTGCCACTAACTGCGCGGTGGTGTCCGACCCGGATTGTGTCCGCTACGGTACAGCGCGCAGGGCGGCGACGATCGCCGCCAGCTCGGCGCGCTGCTCGTCTGCCAGAGCGGGCTGCGCCTGCGCCGCATTCTCCGCCAGCAAGGTCTGCAGGCCGATCAGCCAGTCATAGATATAAAACGCGGTATTTTTGGTCGGCGTCGGCGCCAGCCGGGTGAGCCGCTGCTGGCCGCTCCAGTCCACTGCCGGCTGCGGCGGCGGGGTAAAGATCGGCTGGCCGGGGTTGACGCGGCTCTCGGGGCGCGTTGCCGCATCGCGCCGCTGGAAGCCGAGCCAGGCGACGAAGTCGCCCAGCAGCGCCAACGCCTGGCTGATCTGCCGATCTTCCCCTTGTTCCGGCAGGCCGCCGGCGCACAGTGCGCGCTGCAGCTCATCATCGAGCTGCAGGCGGCAGGCGGCGCCGATCAGCGCATCGACCAACAGTTCGAGGTGCGGTTTGTCGACGCCGAGCAGGTCCAACAGCTGCCGGTTGTCCGGCAGTGCGCGCAGATGATTGATCCAGTCTGCGAAGATTCGCGCGGCAAAAGGCGATGCCGGTTGTCCGCCCGCCGCCGCGGGTTCTTGTGCGCCGAACAGATCGATATCCAGTCCGAACGGTGAAGGCGTCGCCGTCGGGGTCGGCGCGGCGTGCTGCTGTTGCTGATAGAGCTGGCGCAGCGTATCGCGCTGGGGCAACAATCGTTCCAGCAGTTCGCCGTGGCGGCCGGCCTGCGCCTGCAGCGCGCGCAGCAGCTGTTGGGCGCGTTGTTGGGTCGCGTGCGGATCGGCGGCGGTGAGCCAGTTGCCGAGCAGGCTTTCCGTCAGCTCGCGCTGCAACTCTTCGCGCAGCTCGAGCAAGCGCGCTTGCTTGTGGGCCGGGCGCGCCTGTGCGGCCAGGTAGTTCACCATGCGGCGGCAATCCTGCTCATCCAGCGCCAGCAGCGTGGCCCAGCTGTCACCGGGTTCGCCGACCTGGCGCTGAACGGCGTCGTCGGGGCGCGATTTGCCTTCCTGGCGTTGGTCGAACGGCGTGATAGCCCAGATTAAACCGGGCTTGCGGCGCTGGCGCAGCGCCGGGGTTTCCCCCTGGGTGTGGTCGACCCAGCCGGCGAGCGCCTGGCCGATGCGCGCGGCGTCCTGCGGTGTTGCGGCGGCATCGGTCACCAGCAGCAGGCTGGCATGCAGGCCGTCCGCACAGCGGGTCAGCAAATGGGCGCGCTTCGCCTGCTGCAGGCGCTGCGTCGGCTCTGCCTGCGGGCAGCTGCGGCTGCCGGGCAGGTCGATCAGGGCTACGTCGGCGGGCAGGCCTGCCTGCGACGCTGGCGGCAGGGCGGTGGTCACTTCAGCGGTCAGCCAGGCCAGATCGCTTAGCCCAATCTCCCGCTCATCGCCTTGTTCGGTCAGCACGGCGAACGCGGCGTTTTCCGGCGCGGTGCTCGCCGTCAGCAGCGCCAGCGCGCGGCGCGGAGCGTGAACCTGCCGGCTGCCGCCGAGGGCCTGCAGCGCGTGCGCCAACTGGCGATAACGCGCCGTCAGCGTCGGCTCCTCCCCCCACAGCGGCGCAAACAGGCGCGCGCGATCGTCGATGCTCAACTGCGGCGCCAGCGTCACCGCCTGCGGCCAGAAGTGCCTGTCCAGCGTGTGTTGTGCTTTGCCGCCGTGGCGGCGCAGGCTGTCCCACAGCGCCAGCACATCGTTGCCGTCAAGGCCGTCGACGGCGATCGTCTGGCGGTGGCGCGCCAGCGTCTGCAGATGGTCGGCGATCGCGCGGGCGTCCCAGTCCGGGCGGAAGCCGCTCATCGCCGCGGCGTCGAGCGTGATGGCCAGCCACTGCGCTTCATTGAGCAGGGCGAGGGCGATCGGATACTCGGCGGGGCCCGCTTCGGCCGCCGTGCAGTAGCGCACCGCGAGCGAAATGTCCGCGTTGAAGCGCTTTGCGCCCGGCGCCAGCGCCGCCAACAAATGGGCTTTGGCGGCGGCGTTGTGGCCATACAAACCGATGGCGAGCTGTGCAGGCCGGGTGTTTTCCAACCGGGCGGCACGGTTATGGCAACGGCGCAGACGCTGTATCAGGCGATCGGCCTCCCGCTCCAGGCGGGGGGATTGGCGGCGTGCGGCGTCTACCCAGTCGATCGCCTGCAATATGCCGGCGCTGAGCGCGTTATTCGGGGCCGCTGGGGCGAAGGTTTGTGTGTTCATCGTGGGTAAATGCTCCCGCTGTCTATCCAGTAGTGGGTCGCACCGGAGGCGCTGGCAGCCAGGGTATTGAGTTTCAGTTGCAGGTGGTGCGCCGGGACGGGGCTGCCGTCGGCCAGCAGCGCCTGCGCGATCTTGACGCTCTCAGCGCCCTGTTCGGCGCTGGCGGTGATGGCCAGCCGCAGACTGATCACCGCGTCGCCGGCCAGCTTGCGCGCCAGCTGGGCGTCATTGATGGTCAGCGTATAGAGCGGCGAGGCCGGCCAGCGTTCGTTGTCCAGCTGGCGGAAGCCCAAACGCAGCGGGCCGCGCAGCTGGAAGCTGCCGGCGGGATCGAGCGCGAAATCGGCGCGATCCAGATCGATGTCGCGGTAGTAGACGTTATCGTCCGCCAGCATGTTGTTGCCGTCCAGCATGCCCAGATAGCGAATGGTGGAATAGGGCTGGAAATCCCCGACGTTGAAGTAAAAGCTTTCCAGCCGTAGATCGATCGCCAGCAGGCACAGCATGGCGCCCACGGCGGCGGTGGATTTGGGATTGTCGATGCGGCCGCGTTTGTTAAACGGATACCAGCTGCGGGTGTGATAGCCCTCAAGCGGCAGAATGCGGCTGGCGGGCAGCGGCTGCAGGTGGCGCAGCAGTGCCTGTACGCCGGGGAAGCGCGCCGGGCGGCCGGTCAGCAGCAGTACGTCGCAGGTATACAGCGCCACCACTTCGGCCAGCAGGCGCAGACAGTGGCCGATGCCGATGCGATCGGACAAGAAGGCGGCGTGCAGGTCGGCCAGACGGATCACCAGCGGCGTGTGCAGGATATCGAAGGCGTCGCTGTCGGCTTCGCGTTGCACTTCGCCGTTGATAAACGCCAGCACCTGCGGCGTCGGCCGTTGCGGCAGCAGATCGCCGAGGCTGGCGGCGATTTCCGCGCGGCTGTCCAGCGGATCGTATTCTTCATAGGCACCGAGCAGTGCGCGCCCGGCGGGCATGAAAATCTGCAGCGCGGCCTGCTGGCGCAGGGTGGATAGCCCGTCCATGCGCCCTTCGTTGCCGAACAGCTTATCCATCAGCGCCGCTGCGGCGCTCACGCCGGCGGCCTCGACCGCCTGTTGTACGGCGGGCAGGACAAACTGCTGAATGATGTCCAGCAGGATGTCGTCGCCGGCGACCTTAAAGCCCTCGCGGAACAGCAGGCGCGGATTGATTTTGATGTTGCTGCCCACGCCGTCGTCGAGTGAGTAGTGCGTTATCGCCAGATCCGTGGTGCCGCCGCCAATGTCGATAGAGGCGATGCGCAATGTCTTGCCGGCCTGTTCACCCGGCGCCAGCGGCCGATCGGGCCGCGCCATGGCGGCGAAGAAGGCATCGGTGCGGCCGGCGAAGTTCACCTGGGTTTCGTTGTACAGATAGACCATCTGGCCGCAGGTGGCTTCGTCCCACTCGATCTGCACCTGCGGCGCCGGGAAGCGGGTGTGTTCGCCGTCGAACGGCGCATCCTGCGGGTGCCAGCCGAGGGCTTTCCACACCAGCCCGATCGCTTCCTGCATGCGGCGGCGGAAGAGTTCGCGCTCCGGCTTCGGCATCGCCGAAGGCAGCGTCAGAATGATGGCGCGCAGACGGCGCGGTGCGGCGGCGTTCGGCATGCGGCTGCGCTGGGCGATGCTGTTGATCTGCATCAGCGCCTGCGCCAACAGCTCGCTCAACATCAGGCTCATCACCGCACTGCGGCTGTAATGGGCGGCGAATACCGGCAGCCGTTGCGCCGTCGGCAGGGCGGACAGCGGTATGCCCTCATCGTTGATCAGCGTGGTCAACGGCGCGGCGGCGGCCATCGGTTCGTGCCGTTCGTTGAAGCGCCAGCCGGGCGCATAGCGCTCCTCATCCCACAGATAGCGGCGCGGGCTGGAGATGCCGGTGGTGCCTTCATGCCCTTCGCGTCGCTGCGCCAACTGCGCGGCTTCGCGGCCGACCCGGGTGATGGAGGGCCATTGGAAGGCGTCGTCGCGCCCGCTTTGGAAAGACAGATGCGGCTTGCCGAAGACGGCCTGAGAAAACTCCACCCGACTCTCGAACAGTTCGTTATAGACGCGATGCGGTTCGGACAGCGATCGCAGCTGCAGCTCATAGGTTTGCTTCAGGCCGTTGCTCTCTTCCGGATGGTCTTCGACCAATACGCCGCAGGTGTGGGAGTTGCCGACGTCCAGCACCAGATCGACGTCGATCGCCGGCTGTTGCAGCGTCGCAGCCGCCATTTTTATCTGCGGCACCGCCAGCTGATGGCCGAGCATGTGCAGCAGGTTGAGGTAGTGCGCCTGGTACTCGAAGGTTTTCAGCCCGGCGTTGATCTCCGCCTCGGCGCGCTGTTCCAGCTCGGCTGCGCGCTGGCTGAACGCCTCGCGCAGCCAGCCGTCCACCCAGGTCAGATCGAGAAACTCGCCCAGCTCGTGATTGCGGTGCGCCAGCGCGAAGTTAAGGCCGGCGCCGAGATCGCTCTCGCCCGGCGCCAGCGCTTCCTGGCCGGGCACGGCGGCGCGGGTGTCGAAGGCCAGCACCACGCGCAGCAGGTGACCGTCCTGATCCGGCTCATCCAACTGCACCACCTGCAGGCGCGCCCAGTTATCCGGGCCTGATAAAAACACGCCCGCCGGGGTGTGGCGCAGGAACGGCAACGGCAGCCAGAGCTTATCCAGCAGGCGCAGCGACTGCTGCAGCGGATAGCTGAACTCCGGCCGTACCACCTCGGCGGCCTGTCCGCCTTCGGCCGGCAGCTGGTATTTGCCGCTCTCGGCCTCCCATTGCAGGCGCAGCAACGGGCCGCTGGCGGTCTTGCGCACGAATTTGCCGGGAAACTCGGCGTCCAGCAGCGGCGTCAGGGCAAAGTCCAGAAACTGGATGCCGCTGTCCTGAATCAGCGTAATGCCGTGTTTGTAGTCCGTAAGGGGTGCCAGCATCATTTACTCTCGCGCTTGAACGTCATGGGATAGGTGGTGTCCGCATCGTAGCGGCCGGTGCACTCCGCCGCCCCGGTCTCGCCCTGGCGGCAGACGATTTCCGGGATCTGGTAGCGGCTGCCGTCGCTGCAGCGCGCCTTGGTTCGGCTGTTGATCACCAGATTGCCGGACTGCATCAGCCCGGCCTCGACCGCCACCCGGCAACTGACGCCGTCGCCGTAGGCGATGATGGCGTTGCCCTTGCCCGCGTTCAGACGGTATTGCAGGCTGGGGCGTTTGCCGGTGATCGGATCTTTCAGCGCCACCGTGGCGCGCCATTTGCCGTTAAGAAAACGGGTGGAACCGGCCTTTACCGCTTCGGGTGGCAGCACCAGTGCGTTTTTGTCCACCGGCTGCGGGAGGACCGGCGCCGGTGGCGGCGGCATCAGCGTCGCGTGCGCCAGCGGCAAGTGCAGTTTTGGCAACGGTGCGGCCGCCTTCACCGGCGACGCCGGCTGCGGTTTTGCGGCCAGCGGTGCCGGCTCTGGCGCAGGCGGGGTCGGCGAACGGCCCAGCCAGCCGGCCAAGGCGCCGCCCAGTAGCAGCATGAGCGGCAATCCTATCCAGATAGCGCGGTGCCGGCGTGGGCGTGCGGCTACCGGGGGCGCGACGGTTTCGGCCGGGGTGGGCACCGGTTCAGGTTCTGCTGCCGGAGCCGGTGTTACCGGCTCGGCCATGGCCGGTTTGCGCGGGGCGGCGGCGATCGGCGCCGGTTTTTCCACTTCCGTTTCGGCAGGCCGCAGGCAGGCCAAAGGATCGTCCGGGCTCTGCGCCTGCGGTTTGATAAAGCCCCAAAAGGTCAGCACCGGCCGGTCGTCCAACAGATAGACGTGGTTGGGATCGGGGATATGCATCGCTTTGGCCAGCAGCGCGCCGAACAGGCGGTGGCTGGGGTGATCGGTCGCCTGGGTTTGTTCCGTCAGGCTGCGGAAGGTCGTCAGGCAGTGTTCCAGATGGCGCACCGCCTGCGCTCGCTGGGCATCGCTCGCCGCCAGCCAGGAGGTGACCTTGCCGGGGAAGGGCGCATACCAGTCGATGCGGGTGCCGCTTTCGTTCGGCTGCGGGATCGCCAGGCAGTCGGCGGCCTGCTGCTGCCGGCGAAGGCGCAGGGTTTCCCGCAGCTGCTGCGCGCAGGCGTAGACCGGTTGCCCGTTCTCGCCTAAAGCCAGCACATCATCCAAACTGCCACTGCGTAAGAAGGGTTTCACCACGGCGCCGCACCTTGTCCTGTTCTACAAAAACGCATAAAAGTCCATGATACCGCGCCGACTGCGCCGCCAAACGGCCAAGGACAGCCCGAAAAACGCCCTTCTTTGGCGTTAGCGCCGCGCTTTGCTAACCGGTACAGCAAAAATCTCGCTATCTGGACCTGTCTCTGAACCGCTTTATCTGAAAAATAGAACGCAGCCCCGGCAAGCTGCGCTGGGGAACGATGTTCTCTTTCACTTATGGCATCGCCTCGCGGGTTGCCGATTTCGGTATGCCTCAGGCGTGCGGAGCGTTCGCATCATGGACAGCCAGTCTGAAAAAACTCTTGTGGTTACCTCTACCGTTCATCCCGCCGCCGGGCATTCGGCTCAGGGCTGGATGAACGGCTTCATCGGCATGATTATCTTCAGCGGCTCGTTGCCCGCCACCCGGGTGGCGGTGCTGGAGCTCGATCCGCTGTTTTTGACTGCGGTCAGGGCGGCGATCGCCGCCTTGCTGGCCCTGTGCGCACTGCTGCTTACCCGCCAGGCGCGGCCGACGCGGGCCGATTTAGCGCCGTTGCTGTTTGTGGCGCTCGGCGTGGTCATCGGTTTTCCGCTGCTGACGGCGCTGGCGCTGCAACACACCACCTCGGCGCACTCGCTGGTGTATATCGGCCTGCTGCCGCTGGCGACCGCCGGTTTTGGCGTTTTGCGCGGCGGAGAGCGGCCCAAGCCCGCTTTTTGGGCGTTTTCGGGCGTCGGCGCCGCGCTGGTGGGGGCCTTCGCACTGAGTCAGGGGAGCGGCGGCTCCTGGCTGGGGGATGCGTTGATGGTCGGGGCGGTGTTGCTGTGCGGTCTGGGTTATGCCGAGGGTGCGGTGCTGTCGCGCCGGCTTGGCGGCTGGCAGGTGATCTCCTGGGCGCTGGTGGTGGCGTTGCCGTTGACGCTGGCGGCCGCCTGGCTGGCGGCGCCGGCCGGATGGCCCGTGGTCAGCGGCAAGGCGTGGCTGTCGCTGGTTTATGTCTCGGTGTTCAGCATGTGGATCGGGTTTATCTTCTGGTATCGCGGCCTGGCGCAGGGCGGCATCGCCGCGGTTGGCCAGCTGCAGTTGCTGCAGCCGTTTTTCGGCCTGGCGCTGGCGGGCTGGCTGCTGCATGAGACCGTTCAGCCGATGATGATCGCCGTGATGGCCGGCGTGGTAGTTTGCGTGTTCGGTGCCAAACGTTTTTCCCGCTAGGCACCGTTGCGGGCGCAGGTTTGGATCACCTCTGCGAGCCGCTCCACCGCCTGTTGTACCTGGCGATCGGCATAACCGCCCAACCCCAGCACCAGCCCCGGTTCACCGTTGCCGGGTGCATACATCGGCGATACCGCCCGCAGCGCCAGCCCGGCTTGGTTGGCGCGCAGGGCGATCTGTGCGTCGTCGAGATCTTTCCTCAGCCACAGCACCATGTGCATGCCCTGATCGCAGGGCTGCACCATCGCCAACTCGGCCGGGATATGTGCGTTGATCGCCTCGATCAGCACCCGGCGTTTCTCGGCGTAGACGCCGCGCATTTTGCGGATATGCCGGTCGAGATACCCTTCGGCGATAAAGGCGGCCAGCACGTGTTGATCCGCGCTGGGCGGATGGCGATCCATCAGGATCCTGGCGCCGCAAAACGCGTCGACCAGCGGCGGCGGCACGATGGCGTAACCCAGCCGCAATGACGGGAACAGCACCTTGCTGAAGGTGCCGAGATAGAGCGTCCGTTCGGGTGCCAGCCCTTGCAGCGAGGGGAACGGATGACCGGCATAGCGCATCTCGCTGTCGTAATCATCCTCCACGATCCAGGCCTGCCGCTCTCTGGCCCAGGCCAGCAGGGCGCTTCTTTTCGCCATGCTCATCGGCATGCCCAGCGGATATTGATGCGACGGCGTGACAAAGGCGGCGCGGGCGTCGGCGGCCAGACGGATGCCCGCGGCGACGTCGATGCCGTCGTCGGTGACGGGCACCCTGACCATGCGGCGGTCGCGAAACAGGCTGTCGAAAATGGCGGTAATGCCGGCGTAGGCGGGGTCTTCCACCCAGGCGCTGTCGCCGGCGTCCAGCAGGATCTGCGCGGCTAGATACAACCCCTGCTGGGTGCCGGAGGTAATGAGGATTTGCTGCGGCGTGCAGTTCACGGAGCGGGAACGCCGCACATAGTCGCAGATGGCTTCGCGCAGCGGCAATGCGCCCAGAGGATCGCCATAGCCCGAAGGCGCGCCGGGGCCGCGTGCCCGGATGCGGTTGCCGAGCCGCCGCCAGACATCGTCGGGCGCGGTATCGCCGATCGGCACCGAGACGGTGAACGGCACCGGCGGCAGCGCCCGCGCCTGAGCGGCAAAGCGCGCCAGATGCTGCGCCTGTGAAGAAAGCGGCGCCGCCGCCGGCGGACTGACCTGTACGGTGGCGTGTGGCAGGCGGCGCGGCGCCTGATAGTGAGCAACTCGGGTGCCGGAGCCGGGCTGCGGTTCGAGAAAGCCTTCCGCCGTCAGTTGGGCGAACGCCTCCAACACCGTGCCGCGCGCCAGATTCAGCGCCGCCGACAGCCGGCGCGTCGAGGGCAGCAGATCGCCCGCTTTCAGATCGCCGCGGTGGATGGCCTGACGCAGAGCCTGCGCCAGCTGGTGGCTAAGCTGACCCGCCTGGCGATCGAGCTCGCCGAGGGCGGGAACGTCAACGACTTTGGCTGTTCTGGGCATGAGTTCCGGTTCGCTTTACGGTGTGAAAATAGACATTCAGAGTAAACCGCTTTTGCCCTGTGCGCTATGCGCCATGCAAGATTGAAAAAAGAACGCGCGCTCGGCGCTGTGGCGCTTATGCTTTTGGCTACGACGACGTTTTTTGCACGGAGATCGCGCGTATGCACCTCATTCTTGCACCGAGCAATCTGGGCCTGCGGCCGTTGCGGCCCGGCCATGTGCCCGGCGTCTGGCGGGCGCCGCAGGCGCTGATGGCGCAGCGGCTGGTGGAAAGGCTGGCGGCGAGCGCGGTCAGCACCTTGCCGCAACGGCCTTATTCGCCGCTGGCGCAGCCCGGCACTCGCATCCGCAATGGGCATGCTATCCGCGCCTTCAATCTACAGTTGGCGGAGGCGGTTGCTGCTGTGCAGGGGCAAGGAGACTTTCCGTTGGTTGTCGGCGGCGACTGTTCGATCCTGTTGGGGGCGCTGGCCGGGGCGCGCCGGGCGGGGCCACTGTCGCTGGTGCATATCGATGGTCACAGCGACTTTCGCCACCCCGGCAACTACGATACCGCACAGCTGCTGGGGGCGGCGGCAGGGATGGATTTGGCGCTGGCGAGCGGCCGCGGCGAGCCCCTGCTGACGACCTGGCCCGGCATCGCGCCGCCGCTGGTGCCGGAACGGCAGATTGTGCAGTTGGGGGAGCGCGAAAACCGGGATGCAGACTTCGCCTGGCCGGATATTGCGCAGACGGCGATCGAGCGCATCGACGTTTTTACCGCCCATCAGATCGGCGAGGCGGAAATTGTCCGGCGTATCGAGCGGGTATTGGCCGCGCAGCCGCAGTGGCGTTTCTGGCTGCATTTCGACGTGGACGTGCTCGACCAAACAGTGATGCCGGCGGTCGATTCGCCGGGGTCACCCGGCATCGATCGGCAATGGCTGGAGAATATCGGCGCGCGTCTGCTGCAAAATCCGCTGTGCTGCGGCATGACGGTGACGGTATTCGATCCCGATCTCGACCCCGCCGGCCATTATGCGGCGCTGCTTGTCGATATATTGGCGGCGATGTTTCGGATCAACCATACATAATGTCACCAGGCTTCTAATGGGGTGACATCATGCATTGATGACTGGCGGCGGACTTGAAATAAGGCCCAAGGCAGAGGTTCTGATGACGGCTTTTGTGTTTTAACCGCAGAGGTGCCGTGGCTGTTTGGAATTGGCTGGTGACAGAGCAGGCCTAACGTCAAAGATGAGGTGCACGTTAATATCAGATATCGCGCTGCGAAACACTTTGGGTTGCGTCCGGCGCCGTCCGTATCAGCTGGTTGCGATATTCCCCTTGGCTTTCGGCAGCGATTGGCCTAACAAGCCTACATATTTTCTTAAAATTAAGTTAATCCCTAAGTCTGATATGCTTAAAATTATATTTTTTTCCTATCTTAGCGATATGAAAACCTATTTATAGATAATTAATAAGTATTTTATTTTAACTTTAAATTAATTTTAAATATATAAAACTATTTTGAATTGTTTTTGTGTATTATATGTCTGTGCTATAGAAATGCAGGTTTCATTATTAATATTAATTTAAATGATCATGATTAATCATGTTTTCAACATAATAAGAGAGGAGGTGAAGAAGGGCTTGAGGTGCTTAGCTCAGCTGATCAGATCTATTCTGCGTGTTTTTGAAGTTTACACCTGTTTTTTTTAAAAATGCAGGATTTAAAACTCATGTTTTGATGTTGGTGATAATTGAGATTTTTCTCTTGGGTGGAGAGAATGATGGCATAAAACGCTGGCTACTTGTCATTATCATGGCGGTAATCTCTTATTATGTCTCTCCATTGTCCTGAAAACTGATTAATTTAAGGGGATTGCCCAAGAGGTTTCTGAATTTATAATGATCTATAGACATTATGAATCTAAATGATGCGACTTTATTTTCTTTTTTATCCAGGGAATCTTGATGATGGAACGCCATCTGTTCGGTTTTATCATAGATAACGATATTCAGCTGGATATCGCCAATAAAAGGTTGGTGAGAATAAAATCTCTGGCGCCGGAGAAATGGGTGCACTTTAGCGCGGTGACGTTAAATGATGCCATGATGCGCCTGCTGGTGTTTTTGTTGCAGCATCATGGTAACGGCCAGAAGCTCACTAAAACGGAAATACTGAGAAGGGTTTGGGATGAAAACAGTTATGCCTCATCCAGCCAAAAACTTTGGCAAACTATTAAAGAACTCCGGCTAAGGCTTGATGTGATAGGTTTGCCGCATGACTTCATTATTAATGTGAAGGGGGCGGGTTATGCTCTCAATAACCCTGTCGTTACGCCTTTATTCTACAGCTAATGGCGTAATAAAAATACGCATGTCGATATTCTCGTTCTTGTTGAGCGTGACATATGGAAATGGCAGGCAATAGAGTGCGTGATATTTAAAATAATCAGGAGTCTATATGAAAAAGTCCTCTGCGATATTGTTCGCTTTGCTGGGCTTGCCCGGCCTGGTAAGCCAGGCTCTGGCAGCCAATAACGGGACAATCAACTTTAGCGGTACCGTGACCTCGATGACCTGCGACGTGCGGCTGAATGGGCAGGAAAATGAAAGCGCCGTTCTGCTGCCGCCTGTCAGCCAGGAGCAGCTGAAAACGGCGAGCTGGACCGCCGGCCGTACGGCGTTTGAGCTGAAACTGAATAATTGCCAAGGGGTGATGAAGTCTGCAGCCGCTTACTTTGAGGCCGGTGCAGGGGTCGATTCGAGCGGACGTTTGCGTAATACGGGTTCGGCGAGCAATGTTGTATTGCAGTTGCGTGAGGGCTCCGGCTCTTTTAATCCGATCGTCGCGGGTAACCCAAGCCAGATAGCGAACGCCACTTACTACGCCATTCCCTCCACCGGCATCGTCACTCTGCCGTATGTCGTTGAATACTACTCCATGGGCGTGGCGAGCGCAGGCTCGGTAGTGGGCAGCGTCGTGTATTCCCTGCAGTACAAATAACCGTTTATCAGGGGGGCTCTCCCCCCTGTATTCCCAATAGTGATTGGAGCGATGATGAGCATCAAGCCGCGTATTTTTGCGCATGCATTTTTTCTGGCGATTATTGCCTCTTTTTCCATGATGGCTTCCGCCAGCGTAGTTATTCATGGGACACGGGTAATTTATTTATCATCGGATAAAGAAGTTACGGTGAAATTAAATAATGTGGGCAAATCGCCGGTACTCATTCAAAGCTGGGTTGATGCCGGCGATCCGACGGCGAAGCCGGAAAATATCAATGTGCCTTTTATTTTGACGCCGCCGATTAATCGAATCGATGCCGGTAAAGGGCAGACATTGCGCCTGAGCTACACCGGGGCGCCGTTGCCGACGGATAAGGAGAGTGTTTACTGGCTTAACGTGCTGGAGATCCCGGCTAAAAAGCAGCTTAAAGGTGATGAAAATCTGCTGCAAATGGCCTTTCGCTCGCGCATCAAGCTGTTCTTCAGGCCGGCGAGCCTGAACGGCGACGCCAATGAGGCGGCAACAACATTGAACTGGTCCGCGACACCGGGCGGCGTCACGGCGACTAACCCAACGCCGTATTTCGTGTCGCTGGTCAGCCTTGCCGCCAATGGTAAGGAGATTGAGGGGCAAATGGTCGCACCGCACTCCTCGTTGGCGTTCAAAGGCATCAGCGTCGCGGCGGGAAAAACGCTGAGTGTTGAATTCGTCAATGATTACGGCGCCGTCCATAAATTCGATGCCATGGTCAAGTAAGCGGGTAGCGAAACATGAGCGCCTTTGCGGCTGACGGGGAGAGTGACATGACCGGAGAATTCAGCGCCGCGTGCGTTAATCGTAATAGCTCATGGCGCTTAACGCCGGCGGCACTGTGCGTGATTGGGGCATTAAGCGGTCCTGCCGGTGCCGAGAGCATCGAGTTCGATTCGTCATTTCTCTATGTAGGTGAACGCAGTGAAGTCGATTTAACGCGGTTTGCCCGCGGGGCTTCAGGGCTGTCCGGAAAGCATCGGGCGGCGGTTTATATCAACGGCGAAGGCATCGGCACTAAAGAGATTGAGTTCAAAACCCGCGCCGATCGCAGCCTGTATCCTTGTCTGACGGCGGATATCGTCGAGGGGATAGCGTTTAACGAGGCTGCGTTGCCGAAGGCTCCGCTGACGCAGCAGGATGCGTGTTTTGATCTGCCGCAGCAAGTACCTGATGCGCAGATGAATTTCGACAGCGGCGAGCAGCGGCTGGATATTGTGATACCGCAAATTTATATGCGTAGAACCGCGCGTGGCAGCGTTGATCCCGCGCAATGGGACAGCGGCGTCGCGGCCCTGTTTCTGAATTACAACCTGAACGGTTATTCCAGTTCGTCGCGCGGAGCGGACTACAACTCCTTCTATGGCGGCTTGTCCGGCGGCGCCAACCTGGGCGCCTGGTATCTGCGGCATAACGGTGCTTATCACTGGACGCAGAACGGCGCGTCCGACTACGCCAGCATCAATACTTACCTGCAGCGCGATATTCCCGCGTGGCAGGGCCGAGGCGTTATCGGCCAATCGAACACGACCGGCCAACTGTTTGACACGTTGCCGTTTAGCGGCGTTCAGCTCGCCAGCGATGAACGGATGTTGCCGGAGTCGCAGCGCGGCTATGCGCCGGAAATTCACGGCATCGCCAGAACCAACGCACAGGTGACCGTGCGGCAAGGCGGACAGATTATCTATCAGACCACGGTGACCCCCGGGGCGTTTGTGATCGACGATCTGTATCCCACCGGCTATGGCGGCGATCTGGAGGTTACGGTGCGTGAAGCGGATGGCGCGCAGAGCGTGTTCAGCGTGCCGTACGCGGCGGTCACCCAACTGCTGCGTCCGGGGGCCGATCGTTACGAAGCGGTGTTGGGCAAAGTCGACAGCGACTCGCTGCGGGAAAAGCCCTGGCTGTATCAGGCGACTTACCAGCGGGGGCTGACCAATGGATTGACCGGTTACGGCGGTCTGCAGGCCGCCAAAGAGTATCAGGCCGTGCAGCTGGGCGCCGCGTTCGGCACCTCGTTGGGCGCGGTGGGGTTTGACGTGACTCAAAGCGCCAGCCGACTGAACCGCGAGCGGCGCCAGAGCGGGCAGAGTTATCGGCTCAGCTACAGCAAGGTAGTCAATGAAACCAACAGCAGCCTGTCGCTGGCCGCCTATCGGTTTTCGACCTCGGGCTACATGGACTTGATGACCGCCATGCAAACGCGTGAGCGCATGGCGCAGGGCGAGGGGGAAAACGCCGTATCGCGCACCAAGCATCGTCTGACTTTCTCTGTGGCTCAGGGGCTGGCCTCCGGGTGGGGGCAGCTTTATGTCAGCGGCTCGCTGCAGGATTATTGGAACGGGCGAGGACGCGATAAGCAGTATCAGTTGGGTTACAGCAACAGCTATCGTTCGATGACTTATGGCCTGAGCGCGGCGCGCAGCCAGGCGAGCAACGGCCTGGCGCAAAACAGCTTTTTGCTGAATATCAGCCTGCCGTTGGGGCGCCGCGACAACGCCGGCACACCGCAGCTGCGTCTTGGTCTGGCGCACGACAGCCACGGGGCGACGAGTCAACAGGCGGCGATTTCCGGTAATTTAGGCGCCGCCAATCAGTTCAGCTACGGTCTGAGCGCGATGAACGCCAATCGCAATGGCGCCAGCGGTTCGTTGAACGGCCAGTATCGTGGCCAAACGGCGCTATTCAGCGGTTCTTACAGCGCAGGCGAAGGTTATCGCAGCGCCTCCGCCGGCCTCAGCGGCACCCTGGTGGGGCATGCCGACGGCGTGTCATTCAGCTCTTACGGTTCTGAAACCTTTGCGCTGGTGGAGGCGAAAGGCGCCGAAGGCGCCGGTGTCTCCAGCTATCCGGGAGTTGCTGTCGATGCGCGCGGTTATGCGTTGGTGCCTTACCTGAACCCGTATCAACTCAATGAAATCAGTCTGGATCCCAAAGGCGCCGCGTTTGATGTCGAACTGGAAACGACAACGCGCAAGGTCGCGCCCTATTCCGGCGCGTTGGTCAAAGTGAAATATAACGCGCGAAAAGGAACGCCAATCCTGATCGAAACCCTATTTGCAGGGGCTCCAGCGCCGTTCGGCGCCGAGGTGCTCGACAGTGACGGCGAGGTGGTCGGCGCGGTGGGGCAAGGGGGCGTCATCTATGCGCGGGTCGGGCGGGATAAAGGGACGCTGCGTGTCCGCTGGGGGAGTGGCGGGGATAAACAATGCCGCCTGAGCTACATGTTGATGCCGCAACAGCAGAATACGCCACAGGCGTTGCAACGCTTTAAAACGCTCTGCCGCCGGCATGCCGGGGCGGAAAAATCGAGCGATCTTAGTTAAAAACAAACCGGCGGCACCAGGCGCCGACACTGAATGAGAGGTATCCGCGTGAAGCTGCGACACACCCACTTTATCTGGTTGGCTTGCGTTATGTTAACGCTGACGCTGGTCAAATCGGCACGGGCCGGCTGTGATTATATGGCGAACTCCGACTTGAAAAGCACGCTGTATGTGAACGCGCCTTTTGTTTCCAGTCATCTTACCGTGGGGCCGGATGTGCCTGTCGGCACGGTATTGTACTCGCAAAATTTTAATCCGGCGTTCAGGACGGTCTGGGTCGAGTGTACCGAAGAACAGAGATTCGTCGGCACCTACATCAATCATGAAACGCTGCCGCATCCGCTGTCGCCGTGGAGCGGCAATTTCGGCAAGGTTTATGAAACCGGTTTGCCCGGCGTTGGCGTGTTTATTGACAATTACGATCTCGATTACGCGTTGCCGATGATTTCGGGCGGTACGGGGGTGTTGCGCTACCATGGATGGTCGGCGAACGGTTACAAGTATCGCATTCGGTTGATTAAGATCGGTGACGTGCAACCTGGCATTATTACCGGCGACGATCTGCCCTGTTGGGTCAACAAGATTGGCCCGCTGGCCGAACCTATGCTGGCGATGAAGATCTGTTTTACCGGCGCGATTAACGTCGTGTCGCAGAGCTGCACTACGCCGGATGTGTTTGTCGCCATGGGCAAATATGACATGGGGCGGTATTTCCGGGGCAAGGGGAGCGTGACTGAATGGCAGGATGCGTCGATTCGCCTGCTGAACTGCCCGAAGTTTTACGGCAGCGCGGAGACCTATTATTCCCGCGATGGCGATAGCGGCACGACCAGCACGACCGCCAACAGCTTGGCGCTTTCGCTGACGCCCAACACGGCGGTGATTGATGACGTTAACGGCATCATGGGGCTTAAAGACGGCAGCGGCAGCGCCGGCGGAGTCGGCATTCAGTTGGCTTATGGTGCATCATCCCCGCGGCCGGTGCAGTTCTCGCGGGAGATCAACGTGCCGCTTTCCCCTGCAACGCCCACGTCTTTCAGCATTCCGTTGAAGGCCCGCTATATTCAAACCGAGCCTACGGTCACGCCGGGCGCCGCCGACGCGACCGTCACCTTCAACATCAATTACTATTGAACCGGCGGGGCGGTTAATTCAGCCCCCGCTGATTGAGCAGCACCTTATTCAACTCGCTGTTTTTACGCACGTTCAGCTTGCGCATCGCCGAGCGTTTATGGGCGCTGATGGTTTTCTGGCTGCGTTGCAGCAGGCCGGCGATGCTGCAGGCGGACATGCCGCTGCTCATCAAACCCAGCACCTTTTTCTCGCAGTGGCTGAGCGCGGCGATGCGGCAAGCCTGGCATTTCCACATGCCGGCGGCGTGCAGCGCCACCCACGGGTGCTGGATGAACTTTTCCAACGCCATCTGCAGCTTGAGGCGGATGGCGTAGGCCGAATCGCGCCGATGAATGCTGAACAGCGGCGGCGAGTTTTTTACCTGTTGCTGGGTCGCGTCGTCGAGGATCAGCAGGGTCAGCTGCCGTTGGCGCGGGGTGCCGTAGGGGCTTTGATAGCAGCTGGCGCAGCCCCAGCGCTCTTCCGGCGTGCGAAGCACGATTTCGATGTTATCCAATGCCTGCAGCGCCAGCGGCGAGAACTGCGGGTACAGGCGATGGCATTCGTTCAGGGAGTGCAGATAGTCCTGCAGCAGCAGACGCAGCCCCTGCTGGTAGAAGTTATCGCTGTCGAACAGCGTGAAGCGAATATCTGGCATGGGTACCTCCTTAAAAGGCCGCGCCGGAGCGAACGGTGACGGCCAATCGCCGGCGATTGCGCGCCGGTCGTTTTCCTGATTTCCCTGGGAAGGTGCGGGGCTTATTGGTACGCCAGCACAAAATTGGCGACGGACGTGAATTCGCCTTCGGTAATGCTTTGGTTTTGAATCGCGCTGGGCCGCCCCTGCACATAGGCGGTGAAGTTCAGGCTGTTGGGGCCGTTTTGCAGCGCGACGGCGCTGGTGGCCTTGTTCAAATCGATGTCCGCGCCCTGATGATCGAACAGGGCGATGGCGGCGCCGTTCGCGCCGTTGTTGATCGCCAGCTTGCCCGGCAGTTCTCCGTCTTCGGTGCCGCTGAAGGTCACGCTGACGGATTTGAACACCGTGGTCTTGCAGTCGGTCAGCTTGATGCTGAACGGCACCGGCGTGGTATGGCCGTAGCGGTACAGGGTTTTGACGATCACCGTGCCCATCTCCACCAGTTGATCGGCGGACTGCGGTTCGATATTGCACGGGCGGCTGACCACGGTACCGTGGAACTGCACCGGCGCGCCGATAAGCTCGGTGTTCGCCGCTGCCGGCATGACGGCAACCCACCAGGGCGCGCAGACCAGCAGCGTTAAAGCGCGTAGACGCATTTTTTCGTTCCTCCCTCGGTTACTGGAATGCCGCCACGATGGTGGCCGACGCGTTGAATTCCCCTTCACCGATCTCCGTGCCGCCGTTGGCGAACGGCGCCGCCACCAGGTTCCAGGAGCCGCCGTTGCCGATGTTCGGCACCGGATAAAACTCATTCGGGATGACCAGCTGGCCGTTGTGGGTCAGCCGGATGCCGAGATCGTTCTTGTCGGTTTTGAACACCTCGTTGCTGAAGGAGGCCGCCGTACCCGACACCGCCAGCTTGATGTTCAGCGTGCCGTCCTCGAAGCTGCCGCCCTCGCACTGGAAACGCACCGGGATGCTTTGCGGGTAGTTCGAGCCGTTGAGATCGCTGCCGCCGATCTCGCCGAACTCCACGTTGATCAGCTGGCCTTCGTTCACCACGCATTTATCTGGCACATAAAGGATCGCGGACTGGATAAACACCTGCGCCATCGGATTAGGGCCGAAGCCGCCGTCGGTCGAGCCGAGACGGCCGTACATCTCGATGATCTGCCGATCGTTAATCTCGACGCCGTTGATGATTTTTTTGCGCACCCGGAAGGTGATCTTGCCTTTGGAGCCGCTGCCGTAGTTGTTGACCTGCAGGTACGGTGGGCGGCAGCTGTGTTGGCTCAGCAAATTCGATTCGTTGTAAAAAGGCACGGTGACGTAGGCGTTCTTGTTGCCGGCGATCCACACCTCGGCCTTCAAATCCAGAAAGTCATTCAGTTTTAAATAGCCGTTGCCGTAGTCGGAAGGAGGCAAGGCTGAATCCGACTTGTAAAAGTGTGGGCTGGTGGGGATAGGGGTATCGCAATACACCTTGCCGGTATAGGTTCCACCGAGATCATAGGGAAACAGTTTGGTGAACCCCACCTGGTTGGTGATGTTGCTTTCATTCAGATCGATATAGAACTGTTTCGGCCCGCCGTCCGGCGTGACATAGCCGTTGGCCCAGGCGGCGGGGGCCGCCAGCGCGATCGCCAGCGGCAGGCAGAGTTTGGTCAGTTGAGTTTTCATTGCGTTCTCGAACCTCACAGGTAAATCACCTGAATATGCGCCACGGCGTCGAACCCGGCCGCCATCACCGCCCGCTGGGTGGATTCCACGCTGGCGCTGAACCACAGGGTGTTGCTGCCGGGCTGCAGAATGTAGGGGCGGCTGCGCTGATTCAGTTCCAGCGCGCGGCCCTGCTGATCTTGCAGCCGCAGGCCGATGCCTTGCACGCCGCCGTTCAGCTTCAGCAGCGACGGATTGTCGACGTCGCTTTCGCCGAGGAACACCAGCGTGGCGGCCTGCTCACCCTGCAGGTAGAGGCGGCCGGCGTCGCCGTTGCGCGGGCCGGCCGGGTTATCCGCCAGCGCTCGCGCGCCCAGCAGGCAGTTGCGGAACGAGAGGCGAAAACGCACCGGCGCACTGCGATCGCCGGCGTTTCGGAAGTCGCGTGCGCTGACGTCGCCCAGATCGACGGCCTGATCCCGGCTATCCGGCGTCAGGCTGCAGGGAGAGCTGAGCAGGCCGCCGTGAAAGCTGACGGTGCCGGTCGTGCCTTCGATCACGCCCAGCGGCGTTGCCGCCAGCGCGCTGCCGCCGCACAGCAGCGCGCCGAGCAGCAGCGGGCGCAGTCGATCGGTGAATTCAGCCATGCTGGACCTCCTTATTTTTTCTCGGGCACGGCGGTGCAAACGCTGCCGTTGCAGGCGAAGCGCAGCTCGGGGTGGCCGCCGTAGTCGTTGATGTAGGTGATGACGAAGCTGTTCATGCCGGTGTCGTGCAGCTTGAGGCTTTCGCTGGATTTCGGCTTCACCATCAGAGGTTGAAAACCGCCGATCGCGCCGCCGCCCTGTTTTTGCGTTTGCCGCGTCATGCCGGTCAGGGTGATGTAAAACGGCGTCGGGTTGTCGACGGTGATGGCGCCGCCGCTTTTACGGAACACCAGCTTTTCCTGCCACACTTCACCCTTGGGCGCGACAATCGCCTTCGGCCGGTAGAACAGCTTGATCTGCGTTTGCAGCGCCAGCTGCATCACGTTGGTTTTGGTGCTTTTCGGCGGGATCTCGCGCAGGTTGAAGTAGAACACCGACTCGCGATCCTGCGGTAGACGATCCGCCTCCGGCGTTTTGGTGATGCGCACTACGCTGCGCTCGCTCGGCTCCACGCGCTGCAACGGCGGCAGCACCACCAGCGGCGAGGTGATTTTCTGGTGCTGCTCGTTCTCCAGCCAGGACTGCGCCAGGAAGGGCAGCTCTTTGTTTTCGTTGACGATATTCAGGCTGATCGATTTGGCGTCGCTCACATAGACGGCGCGCGTGCGATCCAGCGATATCGCCGCGTCGGCGGTGGGCAGTACGGCGCTCAAGGCCAGGCCGGCGGCGGTCAGTAGCGTTATCGGGTGTTTGTTCATGTCATCATTTCTCAGCGTTACGGATTACAGGGTGGCGCACGGCAGCAGCAGCTGGTCCAGCGGCTTGGCGGCGCCCGGGATCACGATGCGGCAGCGGCGTTGACCTTCCCAGGCGACGTCCAGTTTTTCCTCCGGCTGCACGCCGGTCAGGTAGACCGAGCCGCCGTCGTTGACCACCGCGACCTCGCGGCCTTTCTCGCTCAGCACCGCGGCGCCGAACGGCGGTTCGCTGCCGTCCGCAAGGCGAATGGTGGCCAGCAGCTTGCTGCCTTTCACCACCTCGAAGTGGCGGTAGCCGATGGCGCCTTCGGTCAGCGTGCCTTGCACCACTGCGCGGGTGGCCTCGACGTCGTCCGCCAGCTTGTTGACGTCGATGCGGGTGTCGGTGTTGTAGTAGCTGGTGATGTCGGAAATCACCGCCAGCCCGAAACGGTTGCTGTAGGCGCGGCCGTTGTTGATCGGCACGCCGGCGATGCCGTCGGTGTCGAGCATCATGCGGCTGCCGCCGTTGCTCGAGTTTTGGTGCGCCGCGATGCCGTACCGGGTAGCGGTGAGGCCGCCGCGGAACGAACCGCCGATCGACGAGTAGCTGTCCTGCTGATAAGAGGCGCTGGCGTTCAGCGAGCCGAACGAGGCGTTGTGGGTGTAGTACCCGCGCGCCAGCGATTTGCCGGACTGATTAAAGCCGCCGCTGACCTGCCAGGTATTGTCCGGATCGCTGTAGTCGTTGTACGACGCGGTCTGCGTAACATCGCCATTGTTGGTTTGCAGCGCATAGCCGACACGGCGGCGATCGCCGATCGGCACGGTGAAGTTGAGCATCACGCTATCGTCGGTGCGGCCCTGGTAATAGGTGCGGTAAGCCGACAGCGAGGCGGTGATGTTGCTGATATCGCCGATGCTGAACAGCTTGCTGGCCGACAGGCCGTAACGATCCTGAGTTCGCGCGTCCCAATAGGTCTGGTGCGAGTAGGTCAGGTAGGCGGTGATCGCCTTGGTGGTGTCTTCCGCCATAAAGGTTTTGCTGGCGGTGATGGTGTACAGCTCTTTCTGCCGGCCGTTGTAATTCTTGTCGTAATCACCGTAACGCTCCTGCAGATATTGCGACATGTTCATGAACTTGCGCTGCGAGAAGCGGTAGCCGGCGAAGGTGATCTGGCTGTTCAGCTCGTCGAAGCGTTTGGCGTAGTTGAGCTTGAACGACATGCCGCTGGCGGTCGGCTCGCCGGGCAGACGGGCGATCGACTGGGTGACGTCCAGCGACATGGCGCCGAACACGTTCAGATCGCGGCCGAGGCCGAGCGCCCAGGCGTTATAGTCGCCGCCGAGCAGCGCGCCGCCATACAGCGACCAGGCGTTGCTTAACCCCCAGGAGAAGTCGCTGGCGGAAAACAGCGGCCCCTGAGTGCGGTGGTCGTAGGCCGAGGTCTTGCCCAGCGCCACGTTGTAGCGCACGTAGCCCGGCCGGGTCAGGTACGGAATGGTGGCGGTGTCCACCTGGAAGGTCGAGACGGTGCCGTCCTGCTCTTCCACTTTGACGTCCAGCTTGCCGCGCACCGAGCTGTTGAGATCCTGAATGGCGAACGGCCCGGCGGGCACGGTGGTTTCGTACAGCGTGCGGCCTTCCTGCGAGACGGTGATCTTGGCGTTGCTCTTGGCGATGCCGCGCACTTCCGGCGCATAGCCCTGCAGATTAGGCGGCAGCATGCGCTCGTCGCTGGCCAGGTTGAGGCCGGTGAAGCGATAGGCGTCGAACACCCCGGAGTCGAGATAGATCTCGCCCACCGTCAGCTTGGCGGCCTGCATCGGCAGCGCGCGGTAGGTGTAGATCTGGTTCCAGTCGAAACCGGTGCTGCGATCGCCGGCCTGCTGGTTGTAATTGGACTGGAAGTCCGCGCGCAGGCGCCAGGCGCCCAGGTTGGCGCCTAAGGTGCCGTAGCTGCTCAGGTTCTGGGCGGTGTTGTTGTTATGGCTCTGCTTGCCTAGCTGACCGCTGACGTTGTAATCCAGCAGCAGGCCGGGAATGCCGTCATCCCACTGTTCGGGCGGCGTCCAGTCGGGATCGGAGTATTTCATCCATGCCTGCGGGATGGTGATCGCCAGCACGCCGCCGCCGATGCGATCGGAGACGGTCGCACCTTTGATCGCGCGAATGTCGGCGCACTGGTTGTCGTGCCACAGGGTGACTTTCTTGGCCGCCTCTTCCTTCAACGCCATTTTTTCCACCAGGTCGGGCGGCAGGCACACCTGGCTGCCGCTCTTGTTATCTGGTGACGGTAAATACTGAATGCTGCGCTGAGGCAGCGTTTTCTGGTTGATCTTGATATCCAGCAAATAAGCGCCGGGCATGACGTAGTCGGCGTCGGAGAAGCGCGAAAGATCCACTTTGCTGCGCTCGCCGATATCCAGGACGTCGGTATTGAATTCCGTGGCGGAAAATGCCGGACGCACCCAGAGGAAAGACAGAATGACGAGGAGAGGTAGGTGTTTCCGTGTCAGTAATGACGTCATAACATAATCACTCATGGCAAGTCCGCGCCCAATAGCAGGTCATCCGTACGACCTGAATACGTAATGCTGTGCAGCGCCCGCCGGCGCTAGAGATAAGACAGGGTGAATTTGGCCAGAGAGCTGAAGCCGCCCGCCCGCGCCTTATCGGGATGTATGCGCAGCTGCGCGCCGAAACGCAGCGTGTTGTCGCCGGCGACGATCTGATAATCCGCCGTCGTGCTGCCGAGCGGGATCGGGGCGCCGGCATCGGTCAACAGCTCGATAGCCACGCCTTGCGCCTCGCCATACACGCCCAACAGGGAAGGATCTTGGCTGTCGGCGGTGCCGTCGAACGTGACGTTGGCCGCGCGATAGATAAAGTCGGGCTTCACCTGGCTGGCCAGTTCGCAATTCACCAGTTTGATCGTGAAATGGCGACGGCTGCCGATCAGCACCGATTGCCCGTCCTGTGAGGCATCGGTCATGGAAATCAGACCGAAATCGACGGTTTGATCCAGGCTGTCGCTGGCGATGCCGCACGGTGTTTCGACGATGGTGCCGCCCAGGCTGACTTTGCCGTGGCCCTGATTTTTCGCTGCCGCCGCGTTGCCTACGCTGAGCGCGATGAGCAACAGACCGCAAAGGCGGATAGTCATGCTGGCGTCTCCCTGTCTTTCCCTGTTCCCTTGCCGCTCTCGTCGGCATGCAATAAAGCGGGGGATGCCCTGCGGCATCCCCTGTGGGGTATTACAGGTAAGCCAGGGTGAAGTTCGCCACGCTGGTGAAGTCGCCCGGCACCACGGCGGTGGAGGCGCTGCTGCCCTGCAGGTAAGCGGCGAATTTCAGCGAGTTGTCGCCGTCGTTCAGGCCCTGACCGTCGGTCGCCGTGCCCAGTTCCACTTCTTTGGAGTGCAGGTTGTCGTAGATCACGATGCCGGCGCCGGTTGCCGTGCCGCTCAGAGCCAGCAATTTGTTGTTGACCGGATCAGGCGTACCGGTAAAGGTCACTTTGACGTTTTTCATGGTGGAGATGGAGCAATCTTTCAGTTCGATGTTGAAAGGCTGCATGCTGGATTTACCCTGGTTGGCCAGGATACGGCTGCTGATCTGGCCCATTGGCACGGTTTGGTCAACGGATTCCGGTGCGACGCTGCATGGCGCATCGATAATTTCGCCGGTAAAGGTGACTTTACCGCTGCCCTGATTAGATGCGGCATGAGCAACAGATGCGGAAGCGAAAGCAATCACGGTTGCCAGCATTAATTTATTCAGTTTCATTTCTCAAGTTCCTGTAGAGAGTTTTTAAATAAAAAGAACAGCACATCTAAATCCCCCGCAGCGGCGGCAACGCCATGTCGCCGGCCGTACGGCTGGAGCCAGATCCTTTTGCTCTGGGCAATACGCCAACATCCGTTATTTATGAGAAATAACGAGATTTTGGAAATCAGCAATGGATTTCTTGGTAAATAAAATACGAGTTTTAAGTGTGACGTGTTGCTGGGAATATTCTTGCAAATAATAGTATTGCTTGGAAATAGATTTTATTAAATTAAGTCAAATTCAGAATATAAAACCAAAAGGAAAAAGAAATATATTTGCTTTAAAATCAATAGATCGTATACAAATATTATCCAGTATAAATCACTATATAAATAACGATATGCGAGATATTAGATCGGGGGAAATAGGGTGGCACCTACAATTCACAATATTGTTTTGCTAATATCGCCCTTAGGCAGCAGAGGCTGAATTTTCTTACTGAAACAAAATATAAAACATAATTTATTGTTTTTATTGTTATTTCATGGTTGTTTGTGCATGAGGGAGTGGGGTTTCTTATTCGCGTTTAGCCAGCGTTTAGACCTAATTGGTTAACAATTAAATAACAATTTCACCGGTAGTGAATTATTCTATCGCATTGCGTGATAGGGATTTTTCACTGCCTAACCCATTTTGATTAATCAAATTAAGGCATGCGTTGCTGCCGTTCGCTACATAATGATGACTTGCGTGACAATTAAAGGATTATAAACGGAATGATAACGATGATTAATGCTTGCGGCGGACGCCGCACGGTGGGTTTGGCCATATTTTTGTTTTCTGTTATGGCGCTTTCTGGCTGTGCAGGCGGTAGCAAGACAAACCTGAATTCCGTGAAAAAACTTTCACAGAACAATCCTAATGATAAATCTGATGAACAGCGCATCGCGCTTTGTCAGCAACGGGTTAATTCCTTAAAGAATATTAATCCGCAAAGCTATCAAAAACGCATCGCCTATTTTAACGGCCTGCTTTCCAACGCCTCCGGATATGCCGGGGTGCGCGGCAACGTAGATGAAAGCACCCGCAAAGCTATTGATGCGCTTTATCAATATAAAACCGAGAAATTCTGCGCCGACGTCGAACATGAGCTGATGTCCGATCTGTCTGACCGGGTCGAGAATCTGTAGCCGTGAAGCGCAGTGCGCAAGGATGGGGGATAGGGATCCTGCTGTTGGCGGTGAGCGGGACCGTTTGCGCCGATGACGACGGCATTCCTGCCCTGTTGAAGTTTGCCGAACAGCGGCAGGCGCCGCCGGCCGCGCCCAGGGACGATGCCGAGCGCAAATCGGCGCCCGTACCGGCCGCTAAACCGACCGCCGTCGCAGGCGCAGATGGCGCTCGTTTAACTGCACTGACGCACTCTTTGCAACAGCAGGCGGAGAAAATCCGTCAGTTGGAGTTGCAGTTGGCGGCGGCTCAGGCCGCTGCGGCGCCGAAAAGGGAGCCGGTCGGCGTCGATATTCGGCCGCTTATCGATGCGTTGAAAGGGGTGAAGCAGGCCATTGCGCCGGTGCCTGAGGTGGGCGTGCTGGTCGCCTCGCTGACGCGAGCCGAACAGCGCAGCGCAAGTTTGACCGCGCAGCTGGCGCAGCAACGGCAGCGGATAGAAACCTTGCTGACAGAACGGCGGCAGGCGGTGCAAGCGCCACCGCTGGCCAGCGATGCGGACAAGCAGGCCTATGCCGCCGGCGTATCGCTGGGGCGCGACATTTTGCATCTGCAGCAGGAGAACCAACGGGCAGGGCTGGAGGCGGACAGGCAGCTTTTGCTGGCGGGCATCGCCGATACCCTGGCCGGCCGGTTGCGGTTGGATGACGCCGCCATCGACAGCGCGCTGCGCACGGCGCAGCAGCGTTTGCAGCAGGCGCAGACTCCCCCTGCGGACGGCAAGGCCTACCTGGCCGATTTCGCCCGACAGGAGGGGGTGAAGCAGGATGCGCTCGGTTTCTACTACCGGGTCGACTATGCCGGCAGCGGCGCGATTGGCACCGACGATCGGGTGGACATCGTGGTGCGCGAGAGTTTGCCCGACGGCCGGGTGGTCAAAGATATGGAGCTGGCGGGAACGGTGATCTCGCAGCCGTTGACGCGCTATCCGCCGCTGTTTCGCGCCGCTATCGAGAAGCTGCAGCGCCACGGCTCGATCACCCTGGTGGTGCCACCTGCGCTGGCATACGGCAAGCAGGGCAGCCCGCCGGCGATCCCCCCGAACGCCACCATGATTTACACCCTGCGCATCGCGGACGTGCAACCGTGAGCGGGGTGCTCAGCAGTAACCACTCAGGAGGAATGCTATGGCCAAGGCGCCGAATACGTTTGAAAGCAGAAAATCGCTGATGCTGAATGTGTTGCAAGGATTGTGCAGGGATCGTGTGGAAGGGTCAGGGGGCCATCATCCCCCGCCGGAGCAGTGGCCGAAGACGCGCGAGCTGGCAGATAAATGCGGTGAAAACATCTATACCACCCGCACCCTGCTGCTGGCGTTGGAAAAGGAGGGCAAGGTGCGCTGCACCCACCGCAGCATCAATAATTCTCTACGCTGGTACAGCTGCGAAGAACAGGCAGCGATGAAAAAAGAGTGATTCGGCCCTGGCGGTCGCTTTTGACTATTCCTACAGCTAAGCATTAATTAATCTTATCATTTGGCGGGGGCTTTCCGCTCCGCCAATCCTCCTTTGCGTTCCCCGCCCGCCGCGCAGGCATTGCTAAGATGTTTTTTGCGGCCATATACTTATCGCTCAGACGGAAACAGGTGTAGGGAGCCGGCATCGTAATGAAGGAAAAGAAAGACATACTGAGATTGGATGATATTCATTATCAAATAGACAACCAGGTGATCCTGGACTCGGTCTCTTTCACCCTGGGTGAAGGCGAGTTCAAGCTGATCACCGGACCTTCCGGCTGCGGGAAAAGCACCCTGCTGAAAATCATCTCTTCCTTAATGGATCCGACCCGCGGAAATATCTATTTCGACGGCCGGGCGATCGCCGAGATGTCGCCGGAGGCGTACCGCAAGCAGGTCTCTTATTGTTTCCAGACGCCGGCGCTGTTCGGCAATACGGTTTACGACAATCTGGCGCTGCCCTATCAAATCCGCCAACAGTCGCCGGACACGGCGAAAATGAAGGCCGATTTGGCGCGTTTCGGGTTGCCGGAGGCGATGCTGACTAAAGGCATCAATGAGCTTTCCGGCGGGGAAAAACAGCGCGTGTCCCTGATCCGCAACCTGCAGTTTATGCCGCGGGTGCTGTTACTCGATGAGATCACCAGCGCGCTGGACGAGGAAAACAAGCGCAACGTCAACGAAATCGTTCATCAGCTGGTGGCGGAGCAGCGGCTGGCGGTGCTGTGGGTAACGCACGATACCGAAGAGATAGCGCATGCGGACGAGGTGATCACCCTGCGCGCGCACCGCGCCGAGCAACAGGAGCAACAGCATGAATCAGCATAACATCACCAACGAATCCTTGGGCTTGTCGATGATCCTGGTGGTGGTCGCCATTCTGATCAGCCATCGGGAAAAGCTGGCGTTGGAAAAGGACATTATCTGGAGCATCTGCCGCGCGGTGGTGCAACTGATCATCGTCGGCTATGTGCTGAAGTATATTTTCGACCTGGATAACGCCGTTCTCACCGTGCTGATGGTGCTGTTCATCTGCTTTAACGCAGCCTACAACGCCAAGAAACGCAGCAAGTACGTCGAACACGCCTTCGTGACGTCGTTTATCGCCATCACCACCGGTGCAGTGCTGACGCTGGCGGTGCTGGTGTTGACCGGGTCTATCGAATTTACGCCGATGCAGGTGATCCCGATCTCCGGGATGATCGCCGGCAACGCCATGGTGGCGGTGGGGCTGTGTTACACCAACCTCGGCCAGCGTTTCAAAAGCGAGCAGCAGAAGATTCAGGAGATGCTCAGCCTGGGGGCGACACCCAAGTTCGCTTCGGCGGCGCTGATCCGCGACAGCATCCGCGCTTCGCTGATCCCGACCGTGGACTCGGCGAAAACCGTCGGGCTGGTCAGCCTGCCGGGCATGATGTCCGGGCTGATCTTCGCCGGCATCGATCCGGTGAAAGCGATCAAATACCAGATTATGGTGACCTTCATGCTGCTTTCCACCGCCAGCCTGTCGACCATCATTGCCTGCTATCTGGCCTACCGTAAGTTTTATAACCAGCGTCACCAGCTGGTGGTCGGCAACCTGAAGTAACGCCATGAAAAACGGCCTCCGTGGAGGCCGTTTTTTTTACCCTTGCAGCAGGGCGATGCTCTGGCGGATTTCCCGTTCGATATCCGCCTCACTCCAGCTGTCCAGCTGGGAAGAGAAAGGCTCGAAGGCATAGATGCCGGCGTAGCCCAGGCGTTCCAGGTTCTGCACCTGACGGCGGCTCTCCAGCCGATCCCCCTCGCTCAGCATGATGCGCTCTTCGTCGCTCAACGCGCCTTTCTCCCGCGCGTCTTCCACGCCGGACAGATGCACCAGGCCGATCTGCGCCACCTGGATTTGGGCGTCGAAATCGGCCTGCGTCACGCCGCTCAGATAGTGGTGGAAAGTATCGAGCACGATGCGGTACGGCGCGCCGGCATCGCGGATGATCGCCTGGGTCAGCAGCGACGATCGCAGCGAACTGATGCCGAAACCCAGCGGTTCGACGTATCCCTGTACGCCATAGCGGGCAAACAGCGGCGCCAGCAGCCGCAATGCGGCGAGGGTGTCATCCCGTTTTTGCTGCTCGCTGCGCTGGTCATCGGCGCTGCAGTGCGGGCACAGCACCAGCGCCCGGCTGTGGATGGCCTGGGCCTGCGCCAGCAGCGCTTCGGCGCGTTGCAGAAGCGCCGCCGGGTCGTCTACCCGGTTGAACATGCCAAGGGCGTTGATCGTGACGATGTCGATGCCGTATTGTGCGGCAAGCGCGTTGAGCTGCGCGTCGCTCAGATCGTCGGTCACCTTGCCGCTGGGCATGTCGTTGCGCAGCTCAACCTTGCTGAGCCCGCAACGTTTCACCAGGCGGAAAAAACTGTCCAGATCGAGATTCGGCGCGATCTTGCGGTTAATGCAGAAGCGGTCCAGCGCAATGGTCATGAGGCATTACTCCAGCGGTCAGGGTGAGAGATCAGGATTTGCCGTTTTCCAGCGGCAGCGGCTTGCCGTCGGGCAGAGGATGGCGGTGGCGTTTGGCCAGCACCACCTGCTCCATTTTTTCCAGTGAGACGCCTTTGGTTTCCGGGATATAACGGCCGATAAACCAGTAGCTGAACAGGCAGCAGGCGGCGAAGATCCACATCGGGAAGGCACCGTGGAAATGCGAGAACAGGTAAGGATGATCGTTGATCATCGGGAATGACTGCGATACCGCGAAGTTGGCGACCCACATGCAGCCGACGGCGATGCTCATCCCCTGCGCGCGCATGCGGTTCGGGAAGATCTCCGACACCAGCACCCAGGCGCCGACGCCCCAGGACAGCGCATAAAACACCATGAAGAACAGCATGCCGAACAGCGCGAAATAGCCGGTGGCCTGGGTGTAGAGCGCGTACGAGGTGAGCAGCAGGCCGGCGATGGCGCCCAGCGTACCGTAACGCATCAGCGGAATACGGCCCATGCGATCCATCAGCATGGCGCCGATCACCGAACCGACCAGCTGCAGCACGCCGATCCAGATGGTCTGGAACAGTGCTTCCTGCGCGTTTTCGGTGACGGTTTTCAACACCACCGGCGCGTAGTACATCATCACGTTGACGCCGGTCACCTGTTGCAGCATGGCGATCATGCAGCCGACGAACAGGATGAACCGCACCCGCACGTCGCCGTAATTCAGTTTCCGGTGTTGTTGCTGCCGATCCTGCTGCAGCGAGTCTTTGATTTCTTTCAGCAGATTCTGCGCGTGGGCAGCGTTGGAGACCTTGGTCAACATCGCCAGCGCCTGATCGTCGCGGCCCATCATCACGTTCCAGCGCGGCGATTCAGGGATAACGAACACCAGGATGCAGAACAGGATGCAGGGGATCACGCCCGAGGCGAACATCCAGCGCCAGCCCATTTCCACCAGCCAGGCTTCGCTGGCGAGGCTGGCGATTTTGAAGTTGACGTAGAAAATCACGATCTGGCCGAACACGATGGCGAACTGCTGCATGCTGAGCGCCCGCCCGCGCATGTCTTTCGGCGACACTTCCGACATGTACATTGGCGACACGGTGGCGGCGATGCCGACCGCCAGGCCGCCGATGATGCGGTAGATGACGAACCAGGTGAAGGTCGGTGCCAATGCCGCGCCGACGGCGGACACGGTGAACAGCAGCGCCGCCAGCATCAGCGCCTTTTTACGGCCCCAGCGCGCCGCCAGCGGCCCGGCGGCGAAGGCGCCGACCACGCAACCGATCACCACGTTGGAGACCGCCCAGCCGGTTTCGGCCGGGCTGAGGCTGAAGTAGGTTTTCAGCGCTTCGATGGCGCCGGAGATCACGGCGGTGTCGTAGCCGAACAGAATGCCGCCCAGGGCGGCGATGCCGCAAATTCGCAAGATGTAGCCGGTATTGTGCTTACGCTGATATGACATGTGTTGCTCCGATTTTTATCCTGGCTTCCGTCCGCACGGTTGGGTTATCGGAAAGAGGGCGAGCGGAAGGGTGTGAACCGTGCCTGTCATCAAGGCGATGTCGTCGATAAATGCTGGAACAAACAAGAACATTTATTTCATAATTAGTGAATAATGGAATATTGATTTTTAGATCCAGTTCAAAAAAAACCGTCGCGAGTGGCCCGGACGCTTTGAGCGTTCGGCGCTGGGCGATAGCGGCGGCAGGGCAGGCGCAGTGCGGATTTTCTGTAGCAAAGTCAGCGTGCATCACCCACAGTTTCTCTCTCGTCGCGGTATCTGCTCTGGCACGACAATGAAAGCGACGGCCGATCGACACCGCAAAATTGCGACCTCACGCACTAAAAACAAATTTTCCAAAACAATTTATTTGAAATTTTTTTTTCAATGAAATAGAGTTTGCTGCATCCGGTCAGGATTTAGCCGGCTTGCCGACGGAGTGCGACGAGCGGGACGATTAACGCCGCTGCCGCCTGCGAGTGGCCAGGCGGCAGCGGACTTGAAAAGAGGGCGTGACATGAAAACCGTGGGTAACTTTATTGACGGGCAGGTGTGCCTGAGCAGCAGCAATCAAACCGTCGACGTGCATAACCCGGCCAGCGGGCAGGTTGAGCGGCGCGCCACGCAGAGCACCGCCGCCGAAGTCAAACAGGCCATCGACGTGGCCCATCGGGCGTTCGCCGACTGGTCGCGCACCACGCCGCTGCGTCGCGCGCGCATCATGTTCAATTTCAAGGCGTTGCTGGAACAGCACCGCGACGAGCTGGCCGAGCTTATCGTCAGCGAGCACGGCAAAGTGTATTCGGATGCGCTGGGCGAACTGACGCGCGGCATGGAAGTGGTCGAATTCGCCTGCGGCATCCCACATCTGATCAAGGGCGAGTATTCGGCGGACGTCGGCAGCGGCGTCGACAGCTTCTCGCTGATGCAGCCGCTGGGCGTGGTGGCGGGCATCACCCCGTTCAACTTCCCGGCAATGGTGCCGATGTGGATGTTCCCTATCGCGCTGGCCTGCGGCAATACCTTTATCCTCAAACCGCCGGCGCTGGTGCCTTCGGCCTCGGTGCGCCTGGCGGAGCTGCTGAAAGAAGCCGGCCTGCCGGACGGCGTGTTCAACGTGGTGCACTGCGCCAATGAAGACGCGGCGCAGCTGTGCACCGATCCGCGCATTCAGGCGGTGAGCTTCGTCGGTTCTTCCACCGTGGCGGAACATATCTACACCACCGCCAGCGCGCACGGCAAGCGAGTACAGGCCTTCGGCGCGGCGAAAAACCAGGCGATCGTCATGCCGGACGCCGATCTGGACGCCACGGTCAACGCGTTGATGGGCGGCGCGTTCGGCTCCGCCGGAGAACGCTGCATGGCGTTGCCGATCGCCGTCGTGGTCGGCGATGATACCGCCGACAAGCTGATCGCCAAACTGAAGCCGCTGATCGCGCAGCTGCGCGTCGGCCCTGGCTTGCAGCAGGGCGGCGAAGAGAATGAAATGGGGCCGCTGGTGTCGTCCGCTCACCAGAAGAAGGTGCTGGGCTACATCGATCTGGGGGTGGAAGAAGGCGCGACCCTGGTGGCCGACGGCCGCAATTATCAGGTGCCGGGCTATCCTGAAGGCTATTACGTTGGTGGCACGCTGTTCGATCACGTGAAGCCGAACATGCGCATTTACCGCGAAGAGATCTTCGGGCCGGTGCTGGGCATCGTGCGGGTGCCGGACTATCGCACCGCCATCGATACGGTCAACGGCCATGAGTTTGGCAACGGCAGTGCCATCTTTACCGGCAGCGGCCACTACGCGCGCCAGTTCGTGCAAGAAGTGCAGGCCGGGATGGTCGGCGTCAACGTGCCGGTGCCGGTGCCGATGGCGTTCCACAGCTTCGGCGGCTGGAAGCGCTCGGTGTTTGGTGCGCTGAACGTGCACGGCACCGATGGCGTGCGTTTCTACACGCGCATGAAGACCGCCACCGCGCGCTGGCCGGCCGGGCAACAGACGGTGTCCGAATTCAGCATGCCAACGCTGGGTTAAGCGATCGCAGAGTATGAGCGGGCCGTTGTTCCTTTGGGGCAGCGGCCTTTGCACGGGGTGTTAACAGGAGAATCGAGATGTCTTCACTGCTTGCCAAATGTCAGACGCCGAACGCCGAGGGGCGTATCCAGCACGTGACGCCGGAAAATGCCGGTTGGCGCTATGTCGGCTTTGACGTTTACCGCCTGGCCGCCGGGCAGTCGCTGCAGTTGGAATGCGGCGACAACGAGCTGTGTCTGGTGCTGGTGGCCGGTATTGCCTCCGTGGCCACGCTGCGCGCCGAATACCCGCATATCGGCAAGCGCATGAGCCCGTTCGAACGCACGCCGCCTTACGCGGTGTATGTGCCGCATCACGATCGCATCGAGGTGCGGGCGGAGACCGAGCTGGAGCTGGCGGTGTGCAGTGCCCCCGGCGGCGGCCACCTGCCTTCACGGCTGATTACGCCGGCGGATATCGGCGTGGAGCGGCGCGGCAAGGGGCGTAACCAGCGGTTGGTGCACAACATTCTGCCGGACAGCGAGCCGGCCGATAGCCTGCTGGTGGTGGAAGTGTATACCGACGAGGGCAACACCAGCTCCTACCCGAGCCACAAGCACGATCGGGAAGACTCGCCGGACGAAACCTATCTGGAAGAGACCTACTATCACCGCATTCAGCCGGAGCAGGGATTCTGCATGCAGCGCGTCTATACCGACGATCGCACGCTCGACGAGTGCATGCCGGTCTACAATCGCGACGTGGTGAAAGTACCGCGCGGTTATCACCCGGTGGCGACCCTGGCGGGCTACGACAACTATTATCTCAACGTGATGGCCGGGCCGGTGCGGCAGTGGAAGTTCACCTGGGAAAAAGACCAAGCCTGGATTAACGGCGAAGGTTACCCCGCCGCGCAATAAGCGCTTGAGGCCCGGCTTGCCGGGCCTTCTCTTTATCAGGGTATAAATTTGCCCTAAATTTGCCCTCCATCTTGCTCAAATGATAACCTGTCGGCACGCGTTCGCTCTCTGACTGAGTGAATCCCAATAACCGCTGTGATACAGCGTGATTGCCTATGCGCAGGAGGAACAACCATGACGACCACCATGTCCCAAAAAGCGGCGCGCGAAGGATTAGGTTCGCCCGACCTGTTTGAAGGCGGGGTCTATGTCACAAAAAATGGTGTCGCTGAGCTATTTGTGCAAACGGCGGCTGAGAGAGAGGCCGAAATTCGGGAACGCAATCTCGAGCGCCAGTCCAATGCGTTGTTGAAACTGACTATGATGGCGAAGCAAGAGATTAAAAATCAGCGCGGTCTGTCGCCCGAAGAAACCTTGCAGCGGCTGCGTGACGCGCGGAAATAGGCCCGAGGTGCAGGATGCCCCAGGAAATACGTTTTACCGTCGCGCCGGCGGCGGAATGGAGCCTGAAAGACATCGAGTCTTACAAGAGCGGAACGATAGGGGCCGCCGCAGCCGGAGTGTTCGTGGATAACCTGCTGTTATCGTCCCTTGCGGCAATTGCTGACGATCCCGCCCGCTACCGCTTCAACGCCGTGCTGGCGGGCATGGGGGTGCGGTTGCACGAACGATTGGATCCCGACAGCGAATACCGTGTCATCTATGACTACGACGGCCAGACGGTGGAGATTCTGCTTTTCATCAGCATGAAGCAGGATCTGGAAAGCGTGCTCTACCGTTATTTATTGCTGCAATAATCCCGCCGCGCCCGAGCCTGTCTCGGGCGCTTTCGTCAGACGTGCCGCTTACTCGTCCCGGGCGTTATTCAGCGCCAGCGAGACCGCCAGCGTCTGCGCCAGGCACATCGAGGCCACCTGCGAACGGAACCCGTCCACCTGCGCTTCGCGCACCACGAAACAGACGTCGCTGAAGGCGGCCAGCGGGCTGACCTGGCTGTCGGTGATGGCGATCTGCTGCGCGCCGCGCTTGGCGCCCAACTCCACCAGTTCCACCGCCTCGCGGGCGTACGGTGAATAGCTGATGGCGATCACCACGTCTTTCGGTTTCACCATGCTCAGCTGTTCGGTGAACATCCCGCCCAGCCCGTCGATCAGAAACGCGCGACGCTCCAGATGGCGCAGCGCATAGGTGAGGTAGGAGGCGACGCTGAACGAGCGGCGCAGGCCGATCACGTAGATGTTTTCGGCGTTGTTGAGCAGATCCACGGCGCGATCCAACTGCTCGGGAGCGATTTGCATCGCCAGCTGCTGCAGCGCCTGCGCGTTGACCATGGTGAATACGTTGAGGATTTCGGCCGGTTTCTCCGGCGCGACGTTGTCGTCGGTGGAGGTCTGGCGGAACAGGCGCGCGCGCTCGGTATAGTTCACCGTCTCTTCCATCAGATGCTGACGGAACACCTGCTTCATTTCGTTGAAGCCGCTGAAGCCAAAGGCGTTGGCGAAACGGATCAGGGTGGAGGGCGGCACGCTGGCCTGTGCGGCGATGGAGGCAACGGTATCGAAAGCGATGCTGTTACTGTTATCCAAAATATAGCGCGCCACCTGCTTCAAACGCTTGCTCAGCGTTTCATAACGGTGGCGGATCTCGTCCTGTAACAGCGAAAGTTGAGTTGGGTTGTTCATCCATTCGGCTCGCAGTGGGGTGAAGGCGCATTGGCCTGACGCCTGACATATTGACAGGGTATTTTAACAGACGGAGCGGAAATTTCATTTCCTCAAAAAGCGATTTATTCGATCGCACGTTGCGCGACTTCACAGAAAATGGGCAAAAAAATCCCCTTAAAGCGGCGAAATGGCCTTAAGGGGACGTGAACTCGCTTCTCGCTGTCAGTGAGCGCCGCTCGTCTGCGGCCGGTACTGGCGCCAGAAATCGATCAGCGTCAGGTATTTTTGTTTCACCTGCTCGATCAGCGCCGCATCGTCGAGTTCCCCCTGCAGCCAACGGCGCGAAGGTTGACCGAAGATGGTGCGACCGACGGCGAAACCTTTCACCCAACGCGCATCTGCGGCGGCGGCAAAGCCTGCCTTCAGCACCGCCTCAGGGGAGTCGAGCCCCAGGATCAGCACGCCGCGGCAGAACGGATCGTAGCTGTCGATCAGCGCGCCGACCCGTCGCCAGTTTTCCGCGCTCAGCGGCGGCAGTTTCCACCAGTCCGGCTGAATGCCCAACTGGTAGAAATGCTCAATCATCTCCAGGTAATAACGTTCGTCCTTGTCGGCGTTGCTGTCCGGCAGGATCACCTCCAGCAGCAGCTCATGGCCGGATTTGCAGCAGCCGCGGTAGACGTCGGCGATCAGCTCATCCTGTTCGCGGCGCAGTTCCGCAGCGTCATGCGGGTGATAAAACACCAGGCACTTCACCACGTGCTCCTGCGGCCAGTCGATCAACTGCGAGCCGATATTGCCGTGCTCCAGACGCAGCGGGCGCGAGCTGGGCAGCTCTACCGGCCGGCCGATCCACCATCCCTGGCCGGTGATTTCGTTCAGCGCCGCCTGCCCATAGGTGGTGTCGGCCAGAATGCCGCTGTTGCCGTTGAGGCCGGCCTGTGTGGCAGCCTGTTGCGCGGCGGTGAGCAGCAGGGTTTTCAGATGCGGAATGCGTTCCTCGCCGACGCCGGCCTCGCGCGCCATGTCCGCCAACTGCTTGCGGTGATCGAAGGCGAACACGCACAGTTCCGGCCACTGTTGCTTGCGGGTGGTGACCCGGTGCAGGTGGTTCAGACGCGCATCGCGGTCTGGGCGCGTGACCTGCTGTTCACGCTGCAGATAGTCGTCCAGCTCCCGTTTGGTCGGCATGGCCGGCGCGCAGCCGTGGCGCGAGACCACCAATGCGCCGCAGGCGTTGGCGTAACGGCAGGCCTGATCCCAGCCCTCATCGTTCAGGTAGCCGCGCAGCAGGCCGGACATAAACGCGTCGCCGGCCCCCAGTACGTTCAGCACCTCAACCCGCACGCCGGCGTGCAGCTTCACCTGCGTCCAGCTGTCGGCTATCTCGCCCTCGAACACGGAGCATCCCTGCGCGCCGCGCTTGCACACCAGCGTGGCTGCCGTGGTGCGGCGCACGTTTTTCAATGCCGTCAGTGTATCAGTGCTGCCGCCGGCGATATGAAACTCCTCTTCGGTGCCGACGATCAGATCGAAATGGTGCAGCACCTCCTGCAGCTCGCGGGTTACCTGGTCTGATTCCACAAAGCGGGTTTCGCCGTCGCCCAGCGACGTCAGCCCCCACAGCACCGGGCGATAATCGATGTCCAGCGCGGTGCGCAGGCCGTGGCGGCGCGCGTATTCCAGCGCCTTCAGCACGGCGGCGCGGGTGTTCGGGTGCGACAGGTGCGTGCCGGTGATGGCCAGCGCGCGCGAAGAGGCGATGTAGGATTCGTCGATGTCGCTCGGCGTCAGCGCCATGTCCGCGCAGTTTTCGCGATAGAAGATCAGCGGGAAGGTTTCCTGATCCTTGATGCCGAGGATCACCAGGCCGGTTAACCGCTGTTTATCGGTGATCAAGCAGCGGGTATCGGCCCCGACGCGCTGCAGCTCTTCGCGCAAAAAGCGGCCCATGTGCTCGTCGCCGACACGCGCCAGCATGCCGGATTTTAACCCCTGAATGGCGGTGCCGTAGGCCACGTTGCCGGAAGAGCCGCCGAGGTATTTGGCGAATGTGCCGGTGTCTTCCAGACGCGCGCCGATCTGCTGAGCATAGAAATCGACGGCGATGCGCCCGAGACAAATGACATCAAGCTGTTTTTCTTGTGTAGCCATACCCGTTTCCTTCTGTTTAAGCAAAACTCCGGCGGCGGCCCGAGCGTGGCGCCCTGCTGGAAGCATGTGGACAGTATGGGGAATGAAAATTTCAATTTCAATATAGAATGAAATTTACACCCCAAAAATGTGATGCGTTTAAAACATCGACAAAGGAGAGGAAAAAGCCGATGAAGCGGCTGTGAAACGGCGACCAGGGGCGCGCGGAAAAGGGGCGTGACGGCAGGATAAAAGGCTGTCGCCTCGCGCGTCGATGGCTTTACCGGCTGATACGCGGCGTGAAGCCGGTGAAGGCAAAGCCACGAGATGAAACGGGCTTTTCATGCAATATGCGATCTTTATCGCAAAATGAAATGTTTCTTCTGTAATGTGATTTTATGAAAAATATATTTGTTTATAATCGCTTCACGTTTCAGGTTGTCGACTTCGTGAGCAGCGGGCATCGCCTGCTCAAGATAATAGCTGCCGCCGCGTAACACAAACACGGGATTGTCGGCTCGGCGCGAGCCCTTTCCGGGGCGGCCCTCAATCTAAAGGGTGAGTAAATGGGCAAGATCAGGCTAACCATGGCGCAGGCGCTCGTCAGATTTCTCGATAACCAGTATCTGCTGGCCGACGGGGTGGAAACCAAATTCGTCGCGGGCATTTTCGCGATTTTCGGCCACGGCAACGTGCTGGGGCTGGGGCAAGCGCTGGAGCAGGATAGCGGTGAACTGCGGGTGCATCAGGGCCGCAACGAACAGGGCATGACCCACGCGGCGATCGGCTTCGCCAAGCAGAAACTGCGCCGGCAGATCTACGCCTGCACCTCATCGGTCGGCCCCGGCGCCGCCAATATGATCACCGCCGCGGCCACTGCCACCGCCAACCGCATTCCTTTATTGCTGCTGCCGGGCGACGTTTACGCTTCCCGCCAGCCGGACCCGGTGTTGCAGCAAATCGAACAGCCTTACGATCTCAGCATCAGCACCAACGACGCGTTCCGTGCGGTGAGCAAGTATTGGGACCGCATCGTGCGGCCGGAACAGCTGATGAGCGCCTGCATCAACGCGATGCGCGTACTGACCGATCCGGCGGAAACCGGCGCGGTAACGCTGTGTCTGCCGCAGGACGTGCAGGGGGAAGCCTACGACTATCCCGACTATTTCTTTCAAAAGCGGGTGCACCGGCTCGATCGCCGTCCGGCGACCGACGGCATGTTGGCGGACGCGCTGGCGCTGCTGACGGCCAAACGCAAACCCTTGCTGGTGTGCGGCGGCGGCGTGAAGTACTCGCAGGCCGGGCGGGCGCTGCGCGAATTCGCCGAGCGCTTCGGCATTCCGTTCGCCGAGACCCAGGCCGGCAAAGGCACGGTGCCGAGCGACCATGAATTCAACCTCGGCGGCATCGGCGAAACCGGCTGCCTGGCGGCCAACACGCTGGCCCGGCAGGCCGATCTGGTGATTGGCGTCGGCACCCGTTACACCGATTTCACCACCTCGTCCAAATGGCTGTTCCAACACCCGGACGTCAGCTTCCTCAATATCAACGTCAGCGCCTTCGACGCCGGCAAGCTCGACGGCGTGCAGGTGCTGGCGGACGCCCGCGAGGCCCTGAACGCATTGGGCGCGCTGCTGGCGCAGGCTGACTACCGCGCCGGCTGGGGCGACGCCATCGCCGCGGCGCGCGCTGCCCAGCGTGAAGAGACCGAGCGGGTTTACGCGGTGGAATACGGCGGTGCAGGCTTTGTGCCGGAGATAGACGATCACCTCGACCGCGAGCGGGTGTTCGCCGAATTTATCGCCCAGACCGACTCGGCTCTGACCCAGAGCCGAGTGCTGGGAGTGCTGAACCGCGAACTGCCGCCGGACAGCGTGATCGTCGCCGCCGCCGGCAGCCTGCCGGGCGATCTGCAGCGGGTCTGGCACAACCACGGCGAGCATGGTTACCACGTGGAATACGGCTACTCCTGCATGGGGTACGAGGTCAACGCCGCTTTGGGGGTCAAGCTGGCCGAGCCGCAGCGCGAGGTGTACGCGATGGTGGGCGATGGCGCCTTCATGATGCTGCATTCCGAACTGGTCACTTCGATTCAGGAAGGCTGCAAGATCAACGTGGTGCTGTTCGACAACATGACCAACGGTTGCATCAACAATCTGCAGATGGAACACGGCATGGACAGCTATACCACCGAGTTCCGCTTCCGCAATCCACAGGGCGGCAAGCTCGACGGCAAACTGGTGCCGGTCGATTTCGCCATGCTGGCGGCGGCTTACGGTTGTAAAACCTATCGCGTCACCACCGAACAGCAGCTGCTCGACGCGCTGGCCGACGCCCGCAGGCAAACCGTATCCACGCTGCTGGATATCAAGGTGCTGCCGAAGACCATGGTGCACAAGTATCTCAGCTGGTGGCGCGTGGGCGGCGCTCAGGTGGCCGACAGCGAGAAAATCGTCGCAGTGGCGCGCAAGCTGCAGGAAAACATCGATAAGGCGCGCGATTACTGATTCGTTTTCATACATAAATCTCGAGGGTAGCGAAAATGACATTGAACATTGGGGTTATCGGCACCGGCGCCATCGGCCGCGATCATATCCGTCGCTGCAGCAAAGTGTTGCAGGGCGCTCGCGTGGTGGCGGTCAACGACATCAATCGCGACAACGCCGCCAAGGTGGTGAGCGATCTGCAGCTGGATGCGCGGGTGTATGACAACGGACACGATCTCATTAAGGCCGCCGACGTACAGGCGGTGCTGGTCACCTCCTGGGGGCCGAGTCATGAAGAGTTCGTGTTGGCGGCCATCGCCGCCGGCAAACCGGTGTTCTGCGAGAAGCCGCTGGCGGTGACCGCGCAGGGCTGCAAAAACATTGTCGACGCCGAAGCGAAGCACGGCAAGCGGCTGGTGCAGGTCGGCTTCATGCGCCCCTATGACCAGGGCTATCGCGCGCTGAAACAGGTGCTGACCAGCGGCCAGATCGGCGAGCCGCTGATGCTGCACTGCGCGCACCGCAACCCGACGGTCGGCGAGGCCTACACCACCGATATGGCGATCACCGACACCCTGATCCACGAAATCGACGTGCTGCGCTGGCTGCTTGACGACGACTACGTGTCGGTGCAGGTGGTGTTCCCGCGCAAGAGCCCGAAGGCGTTTCCGCACCTGAAAGATCCGCAGATTGTGCTGTTTGAAACCGCCAAGGGTACGCGCATCGACGTCGAAATCTTCGTCAACTGCCAGTACGGCTACGACATTCAGTGTGAAGTGGTGGGGGAAACCGGCATCGCCAAGCTGCCGGAACCGTCCTCGGTGCAGATGCGCAGCGGCGCCCGCCTGTCGACCGAAATTCTGACCGACTGGAAGGATCGCTTTATCGATGCCTATGACGTCGAACTGCAGGGTTTCATCAACGACGTGGCCGCGGGCAAGTTGACCGGGCCTTCCGCCTGGGACGGCTACGCCGCCGCGGTGACCGCCGACGCCTGCGTGGCGGCCCAGCTCAGCGGCGAGATCGTGCCGGTGACCCTGCCGGCGCGCCCGGCGTTTTACGGTAAATAACCGCTCGCAGCGCGTAACCACGATTGCAGAGGAGTGACCATGAAGATCGCTTTTGATGTCGACGTTATCCGGGATTTGGGCGTGACCAAAATGGTTCAGCAGGTGGCGGACTGGGGCTATAAGTACATTGAGCAGTCGCCGCACCCGCAGATCAACCCGTTTTACAAACATCCGAAGGCCAGCCGCGAAATCATGGCGGAGTATAAAAACGCCTTGAAAGCGACCGGCGTGGAGATCTCCTCATTTATCGTGGTGTATCGCTGGTCCGGGCCGGGGGAAGATCGCCGCCAGGCGGCGGTCAAAAACTGGCGGCGGATGATCGAAATCGCGGTGGAGATGGGCGTGCAGGTGATCAACACCGAACTGGCGGGCAACCCCAATGAGCCGGAGATCTGCGAGGAGCTGTGGTATCGCTCGATGGAGGAGCTATTGCCGATCGTCGAGCGCGAGGGTATCCGCATGGAGATCCAGTCGCACCCTTGGGATTTCTGCGAGCTGAGCAACGAAACCGCCGATCTGGTGAAGTCGCTGCGCAGCGACCACGTCAAATACCTCTACAGCGTGCCGCACACCTTCTACTACGACAAAGGGCAGGGTGACGTGGCCGGCATGCTGCAGTACGCCGGGGACGATCTTTCCCACGTGCTGATCGCCGACACCATGAACCACACCAAGCATTGCCGTTATATCGTCAACCCGCCGGGCGTTGACGCCGCTGTGCACCAGCACGTCGGCATCGGCGAAGGCGAGGTGAATTTCGACGCCCTGTTCCAGACGCTGCGCGAGATGGAATTTGCCAACCGCAGCTTCAAGGCCGGCGGCGAATCGATCATCTGCACCTCGCTGTTCGGCTACCCGGAAAAGATGCCGAGCCAGGCGGTGGCGACCAGAGAACGCATCGAGAGAGAGCTGTTGGGCAAATAATCTTATTCGGCTCGCCGGCGGCGTGTGCACCGGCGGCCCTCCAAGGACCGAGGCAGACCATGAATAAAGACAACGTGAAATTGGCCATTGCGCCGATCGGCTGGACCAACGACGACATGCCCGATCTGGGCAAGGAAAACACCTTTCAGCAGTGCGTCAGCGAAATGGCGCTGGCCGGTTTCACCGGCAGCGAAGTGGGCAGCAAATACCCGCGCGATCCGGCGGTGCTGAAACCGATGCTGGATATTCGCGGCATCCAGATCTGCAACGCCTGGTTCAGCACCTTTTTCGCCGACGGTCAGAAAGACAAAACCATCGATGAATTTATCAACCATATGAATTTCCTGCATGCCATGGGCGCCAGGGTGATCGGCTGTTCCGAGCAGAGCAAGAGCATTCAGGGCACCACCAAAGGGGTGTTCGAAGAGAAGCCTTACTTCAGCGATGAAGAGTGGCAGCGCGTGGCCGACGGTTACAACGAGTTGGCGAAGATCGCCGCCGGCAAAGGCATGCAGGTCTGTCTGCACCACCACATGGGCACCGGCATTCAGACCACGGCCGAAATCGACCGTTACATGAGCATGGTCAACGACGACGTCTACCTGCTGTTCGATACCGGCCATGCCTATTATTCGGAAGGCAGCCAGCAGGCGATGATGGCGATCCTGGAGAAGTATCTGCCGCGCATCAACCATGTCCATCTGAAGGACGTGCGCGATGAGGTGGTAGCGGAAGTGAAGGCCAACAAGCTGAGCTTCCTCGACGGCGTGAAGAAGGGCACCTTCACCGTGCCGGGTGATGGCGTGATCGACTTCAGACCGGTGTTCAAGCTGCTGGACGAGCGCGGTTACAAGGGATGGATGGTGGTGGAGGCCGAGCAGGATCCGGCGCTGGCCAACCCATTCGAGTATGCGGTGAAGGCACGCCGCTATATTCGGGAAACCGCCGGCATTTAACGCGAGCCGGCGCTGATGACGCGTTTTTTTTCCACGCGCAAATTGGGCATGAGGAGCGGGTTCCTGTAGATTAATTGCCCTTGTTGCCCGCAGAGGATGGGAGGGTGCCCAGCAAGCCGAGTTGAGACACGATTTCGTTCGAGAACAACTGGGCGCCTTTTCTCGTGAAATGCGCTTCGTCACTGTAGGTGATGTTATTGCGCTCATCTATGATGAGGCATTGCCGGTTTCCAGGGCAGACGATGCTCAATGGTTGGAAGAATGACACGCCGTCTGGCAATGATGATGCAATGCCGCGGTTGATTTCCGTTGTGGTCTGGCTGATGTACCTGGCAGCGAAGAAATTGGCCTGCTGTAGTGGCTGGTTTTTATTGAGTATGAAAATCCCGTTCGCCTTGAGGCTTTTTTTACCCACCACGATGATCTTCGCATGAACGCCGTTCGCCTCCATCCGACCAAGCGTTTGTCCGAGATATTTGGCGCTGTAGGGTTTCCAATTCATGGCGATTAAGATGAAATCGGCGCTCTTCATCTCCCGCGTATTAAACTCGCTGAAGAGGCCGGTGAATTTCCGCCCGCAGAATCCCCTCAATCCGCTGGAAGAAGCAGTGTTGAGGTTGATCTCTGCAAGATAACGCTCTCTGTCGGGCGGGCTGACGTAAGGCGTCCCGCACCTAACGTCACTTTGTATGGACAAGATGTCGAAATTATCATGATAGCGTGACTCCATGATTGCGTTGATTAAATCCGCAGCCTGGGAGTCGCCGATGATGACCAGTTTTACTTTCCCCGATTTCGCGATGTCGTTTTGTTTAAACGCATTGCTATTCACCCAGACATAACGATCTTCCGCCTGTTTGTTGAAGGCCGAGTTCGTTGCTTGTAAATCTGCGGGCAGCCGCCAGATCCAGCCGTTGAGGGCCGCAGAGGCGGCCAGCGCGGACAGCACAGCGAAGACGGCGAGGTAGCCGATGATGAGCGCGTTTTTATTCCGGTGCAGCCAGGCGGCGCGATAGCGCTGTTCTACATAGCGGTGAATCAACCAGGCGAAGGAGAAGCTGAGGGGCAACGATAGCAAGCCGCCGGCGAGGGTTTTGTCGCCGAGGATATACGTGACCATGACTATGGTCGGCCAATGGACAAGATAAAGCGAATAGCTTATCTCGCCGATGTGAATCATGGGTTTGCGTTCGAACCAGCGCGCGATGGGGGCTTCTTGGCCGAAAACCAGCATAAGCCCGGTGCAGAGCGTCGGTATTAAGGCATAGATTCCTGGGAAGGGAATGTTTTCATCCAGGAAGTAAACAAAAGCGGCAATGCCGATCAGACTGGCGGCGTAAACGGCGTTGGCGATCGTTTTACTGCGCGCGATGGCGGGAACGTTAAAGGTATAGAACATTCCGCCGAGTGTTAGCTCCCACAGCCGGAACGGCGTTAATAAATATGCGGCGGAGCTGTTTCTGTGCATGGCATACAGAGAAGAAAAGAAGAGAAGAGCGGTAAAGACGGAAATCGTCAGCCTGGCGGGAATGCGTTTGCGCATTGTCACCCACAGAATCACGGGCCACAGAAGATAAAACTGGCTTTCTATCGACAGCGACCACGTGTGCAGTAAAGGCTTGGTGATGGGAGCTGCGTCGAAATATCCGCCTATCGCATAAAAATAAAAGTTAGAGATAAAAAACAGTGCGGATAGGGATGCTTTAGCGTTATTTGCAAATTCTATGGGCTGCAGAATAAAACAGGTGGCGATGAAGGTTATGGCGACTGTCGCGATCAGCGCTGGGAGCAATCTGAACCCCCGCTTGAGCAAAAAGTGCGCGAAATTCATCCGGCCCTGTTCAATATCGCGAATTAATAGGCCGCTGATCAGATAGCCGCTGATGATAAAGAAGACATCGACACCGATAAATCCGGCGGAAAAACCGGGTATGCCAAAATGAAAGCCTAAAACGGAAATAACGGCGAATGCTCTGAGCACCGTGATGTCATCTCTGGTTTTAGAAGAGGGGGGTGCCATGGGGGCTCCATATTCTCAGGGCTGTCTCATCTCGATACGGTGCGTGTTTGCCGGAAGGAAGGCTAACAGGATGAAAAGGTAGCATAATCGCCGCATTGCGCACTATCGGCACACTCTCACAAGAAGATGTCGCCCGTTACGGGCGACGCGATGAGGCGTAGCGTATCTTTCGTGCGGGCGCTCGTCGGCGTCAAGACTGCGCTGCGCTAACTGCGCCCCTGCGAAAACGCGCCATATGGTAGGCGTCGACCAGCACGCCGTCGCGCATGGCGAAGGCGCGGCTGGTGCCCTCTATCTCGAAACCGAATTTGCGGTACAGCCCGATGGCCGCCGGGTTGTCGGTGAACACCGTGAGTTCGATGCGCTCGATGGCCGCCCAGTTGTCGCACAGGTCGATCATCGCCTGCATCAGACGGCTGCCGACGCCTTTGCCGTGGTAGCGCGGATCGACGCCGATGCCGAAGGTGGCCACGTGGCGGCGGCGCACGCGCTGATTCAGCATCACCACCAACTGGCCGGCAAGCTGCCCGTCGATGATGGCCGCCAAGTTATGCGTGCCCGGTTCGGGATTGGCGAGGCGTTTCTGCCAAGACTCGACGGACGGTAGCGGGAGCTGCAGCGTATCGCGATAGACGGGCGTCTGAGAATAAAGATGATGCAGGGCTTGTGCATCGGTTGTTTCCACGTGGCGTATCACGATCTCGCTCATGTCGCTGCTCCTGTCGCTTACCGGTTGAATAACCTCTGAATTTATCCGTTTACTGCCTTGAGTCAATATTATTTCAATGGGTCAAAAAAAACGCTTTACAGGTGCGAATGATAATGATTATTATTGCGATGCGTTCCGGGGAGGGCATCAACCCTTGATACTCTCACTGCGAAGGCACGACATTGCTCACATTGCTTCCAGTGTTTACTTAGCCAGCTCGGGTGCTGGCTTTTTTTTTTGCCCTTTTTTCAGCCGCTTCCGCCTTCAACAAATCCGCTGCCCTTCCGCTGTTTCATTCCATCGAAATTTTTGAACAGGGGCATGAGTTTTTTACGCTTTCTTATTCTGCTGGCAGGACTAGACTGTAAAAAAACATTGAGGAGAGTTGAATATGATTTATGTACGTAAAGCGGAAGACCGCGGCCACGCCAATCATGGCTGGCTGGATAGCTGGCACACCTTCTCATTTGCCGACTACTACGATCCGAACTTTATGGGGTTCTCGGCGCTGCGGGTGATCAACGAAGACATGATCGACGCAGGGCAGGGTTTCGGTACTCACCCGCATAAAGACATGGAAATCCTGACCTACGTGCTGAGCGGCACGGTGGAACATCAGGACAGCATGGGCAATAAGGAGCAGATCCAGGCCGGCGAATTCCAGATCATGAGTGCGGGCACCGGGGTGCGTCACTCAGAGTACAACGCCAACCAGGATCGCCCGCTGCATCTGTACCAGATTTGGATCATTCCGGATCAGGTCGGGCTGGAGCCGCGCTACGAGCAGCGCATGTTCGACGCGCCGCAAGGTCGTCAGCTGGTGCTGTCGCCGGATGCGCGCGACGGTTCGCTGAAGGTGTTCCAGGATATGACGCTGTCGCGTTGGGCGCTGAATAAAGGCGAACAGGCGGAATACGCGATCGACGCCGGCCGCCGCATTTGGATCCAGGTGGTGCGCGGCAAGGTCTCGGTCAACGGCCAGGCCGCCGGCATCAGCGATGCATTTGCGGTTTGGGATGAATCAACGCTGTCGATTCAGGCCGACGAAGAGAGCGAAATCCTGCTGTTCGATCTGCCGCCGGTGTGATTTAGCGGTAAATATCAAGGGTTCACGATGTGAGCCCTTGAGGTTAATGACACGTCTGACGATGTTGCCTGACTTGACGCCGGCAGCATATAAAAACAAGGAAAATCAATTTATTGATTTTCGGCTAATTATCACAAAGGGGGAAAAACCACGCTTTTTCCCCCTTTGTCAGCGTATGAAGGGCTCACGATGTGAGCCCTTTTTGCGTTGGCAGTCGCATAACCGACAATATCGGCCCGCCGTTTTTTTTGCTAAAATGGCTGCCCATTCACGGTTAGTCAGTTCATTGATAATGAAGAAAAAACGGCCGGTACTCCAGGATGTGGCGGACAAGGTGGGCGTGACCAAGATGACGGTGAGCCGTTATCTGCGCAATCCCGACCAGGTTTCCGCTGCCCTGCAGCAAAAAATCGCCGTCGCGCTGGATGAGCTGGGTTACATCCCCAACCGCGCGCCGGACATTCTCTCCAACGCCACCAGCCGGGCGATTGGCGTGCTGTTGCCGTCGCTGACCAACCAGGTGTTCGCCGAAGTGCTGCGCGGCATCGAAAGCGTGACCGACGCGCACAACTACCAGACCATGCTGGCGCACTACGGCTATCTGCCTGAGCGCGAAGAAGAGCGTCTGACCTCGCTGCTTTCTTACAATATCGACGGCCTGATCCTGTCCGAGCGCCATCACACGGCGCGCACCCTGAAAATGATCGAGGTGGCGGGCATTCCGGTGGTGGAGCTGATGGACTGCGTTTCGCCGTGCATCGATCTGGCGGTGGGCTTCAACAACTTCGAAGCGGCGCGCCAGATGACCCAGCAGATCATCGCGCACGGCCACCGCCACGTGGTCTATTTCGGCGCCCGTCAGGATGAGCGTACGATCATCAAACAGCAGGGGTATGAGCAGGCGATGCGTGAATCCGGCCTGGAGCCGTACAGCATCATGACCGCCCGCTCTTCTTCCTATTCCGCCGGCGGCGAGCTGCTGCGCCAGGCGCAGCGCGACCACCCGCAGATCGACAGTATCTTCTGCACCAACGATGACCTGGCGATCGGCGCGGCCTTCGAGTGCCAGCGGCAAGGGCTGTCGATCCCGCAGGACATGGCGATCGCCGGTTTCCACGGCCATGACATCGGCCAGGTGATGGTGCCGAAACTGGCCAGCGTGCTGACGCCGCGCGAACGCATGGGCCAGATCGGCGCCGAGCGTCTGCTGGCCCGGCTGCGCGGCGAAACGGTGTGCCCGCGCATGGTGGACGTCGGTTTCACCGTGATCCCCGGCGGCAGCATCTGAGCCATTTTAACGCTCTGTTTTAACTCTCTTTCTTTTTGCAGCGCGCCCTGAGGCGCGCTGGTTATCCCGCCTGTAAGCCCGCTGCTCGTTGCCGGCATAAGTTTGATCTCTGTCCCAGAACGCGAATTTTAGCCGTTTACCCGGTTCCGAGGATTATGTTGTTACCGGTATCATGATACCGGTAACAATGAGCGTGCGGTCACCTTGCTGCAAGACTGAACCTCTGACTTAACAACACCTACAGCTCTTCTTAAACACCGGGAAAGAGCCTAAAAATAAAACAACCGCACGCTTTACGCCTATCGTAAAGAGAGTCGCGATAAAAGGTTGGAGAAAAATTATGCCATTAGTGATTGTTGCAGGCGGCGTAGCGCTGCTGCTGCTGCTGATGATCCGCTTCAAGCTGAACGGCTTTATCTCTCTGGTTCTGGTTGCTCTGGCGGTCGGGATTGCACAGGGTATGCCGGTCGATAAGGTCATCGGTTCCATCAAGGCCGGTGTGGGCGGCACGCTGGGCAGCCTGGCGCTGATCATGGGCTTCGGCGCCATGCTCGGCAAGCTGCTGGCGGACTGCGGCGGCGCGCAGCGCATCGCCACCACGCTGATCGACAAGTTCGGCAGAAAACACATTCAATGGGCGGTGGTGCTGACCGGTTTCACCGTCGGCTTCGCGCTGTTCTACGAAGTGGGCTTCGTGCTGTTGCTGCCGCTGGTATTCACCATCGCCGCCTCTGCACGCATTCCGCTGCTGTACGTCGGCGTGCCGATGGCCGCCGCGCTGTCGGTGACCCACGGTTTCCTGCCGCCGCACCCGGGCCCGACGGCCATCGCCACCATCTTCCATGCCGACATGGGTAAAACCCTGCTGTACGGCACGCTGCTGGCGATCCCGACGGTTATTCTGGCCGGCCCGGTCTATGCCCGCTTCCTGAAAGGCATCGACAAACCGGTACCGGAAGGCCTGTACAACCCGAAAACCTTTACCGATGCGGAGATGCCGAGCTTTGGCGTCAGCGTCGCCACGTCGCTGGTGCCGGTGATCCTGATGGCGCTGCGCGCGGTCGCTGAAATGGTGCTGCCGAAGGGCCATAGCCTGCTGCGCTTCGCCGAGTTCTTCGGCGACCCGGTGATGGCGACCCTGATCGCCGTACTGATCGCCATCTTTACCTTTGGCCTGAACCGTGGTCGCACCATGGATGAAGTGATGGGCACCATCACCGACTCGATTAAAATCATCGCCATGATGCTGTTGATCATCGGCGGCGGCGGCGCCTTCAAACAGGTGCTGGTGGACAGCGGCGTCGAACAGTACATCGCCGGCCTGATGGAAGGCAGCAACGTTTCGCCGATTCTGATGGCCTGGTCGATCGCCGCTGCGCTGCGTCTGGCATTGGGTTCCGCCACCGTGGCGGCGATCACCGCCGGTGGCATCGTGGCGCCGCTTATCGCCACTACCGGCGTCAGCCCTGAGCTGATGGTGATTGCGGTCGGTTCCGGCAGCGTCATCTTCTCGCACGTTAACGATCCGGGCTTCTGGCTGTTCAAGGAGTATTTCAATCTGAGCATCATGGAAACCATCAAATCCTGGTCGGTGCTGGAAACCATCATCTCGGTGTGCGGCCTGGTGGGCTGCCTGCTGCTGGCGACGGTTGTATAATCTTTATCCGGCGCCCTGCGGGGCGTCGGCGTTTATCAGTTGGGACGCGTTTGGCGCGCTCGCGCCAGTTCCCATAAGGGCATGATTATGAGTAATCCGCAGCATCACGTATTTGTTTTGATGGGCGTTTCCGGCAGCGGCAAGTCCGCCGTGGCCAGCGCCGTCGCTCACGAGGCCAACGCCGCCATGCTGGATGGCGACTACCTGCACCCGCGCGCCAACATCATCAAAATGTCCTCCGGGCATGCGTTGGACGACAACGATCGCGCACCGTGGCTGGCGGCCCTGAACGACGCCATCTTCGCCATGCAGCGCACCAACGACGTATCGCTGCTGGTGTGCTCGGCGCTGAAGAAAAGCTATCGCGATCGCCTGCGCGACGGCAATCTCAACCTGCATTTCCTGTATCTGAAAGGCGATCAGTCGGTGATTGAGGAGCGTCTGAAGCAACGCAAGGGCCATTTCTTCAAGCCGCAGATGTTGATTTCCCAGTTCGCCACGCTGGAAGAGCCGGGCGAGCAGGAGCCGGATGTGCAAGCGATCGACATCAACCAGCCGCTGGACGGCGTGGTCGCCGATACGCTCGCCTATATTCGCCGCGTTACCGCCCGCTAAGCGCGGGCCGTTGTCGGCGCCGCCTGGCGCCTACAGCTTCATGTAAGCCCGCACGCCATCCAGGAACATCTGGGTCGACAGCATCACCAGAATCAGCCCCATCAACCGCTCCAGCGCGCTGACGCCCTTGCTGCCCAGCAGGCGCAGGAACAGGTTCGACATCAGCAAAATAGCCGCGGAGAGGCCCCAGGCGATCAACAGCGCCGCCACCAGATGCGGCAGCTGATGCGGATACTGGTGCGACAGCAGCATCAGCGCCGCCAGAATCGATGGCCCGGCTACCAGTGGGATCGCCAGCGGCACCAGGAACGGCTCCTCGCCGGCGGACAGCCCGGAGCTGTTCCCCTCCTGCGAGGGGAAAATCATCTTGATGGCGATCAGAAACAGGATGATGCCGCCGGAAATGGAGACGGTTTCAGTACGCAGGTTGAGGAACGCCAGAATTTTCTCGCCGGCGAACAGGAAGATCAGCATCAGCAACAGGGCGATCAGCAGCTCGCGGATCAGCACCACCCGGCGGCGGCGCGGCTCCAGGTGCTTGAGCACCGACATGAAAATCGGCAGATTGCCCAGCGGATCCATAATTAAAAACAGCAATACCGTAGCGGAAATCATCTCTGTCATGGTGACCTCGTGATCGGGAAAACGCCTCGGCCTTTTCGGCCGCGTCCTTGCCTATAAGAAGGATTGCTGAGAAATCCTCAGCCATCGAATAAATTCACTTTGCGCCCGCGCCGACATTTTGTAAGGTGAGGAGATATTGCACACAACTCGTTATCACCTAATAAGCCCTTATCCGGGCGGGACACAGATATTATGAAAAACGTTGGTTTCATCGGTTGGCGCGGAATGGTTGGCTCGGTTCTCATGCAGCGCATGACGGAAGAGCGCGATTTCGACGCCATTCGCCCGGTCTTTTTCTCCACCTCGCAGCACGGTTCCGCCGCGCCGGCCTTCGGCGGCCAGCAGGGCACGCTGCAGGATGCGTATGACGTCGACGCGCTGAGCGCGCTCGATATCATTATTACCTGTCAGGGCGGCGATTATACCAACGAAGTTTATCCTAAGCTGCGCGCCAGCGGTTGGCAGGGTTACTGGATCGACGCGGCCTCTTCGCTGCGCATGCAGGACGATGCCATCATTATCCTGGATCCGGTCAACCACGCGGTGATTCAGCAGGGCCTGGACAAAGGCATCAAAACCTTCGTCGGCGGCAACTGCACCGTCAGCCTGATGCTGATGTCGCTCGGCGGCCTGTTCGCCAACGATCTGGTGGAGTGGGCGTCGGTCGCCACCTACCAGGCGGCCTCCGGCGGCGGCGCGCGCCACATGCGCGAATTGCTGACCCAAATGGGCATGCTGCACGCCGACGTGGCGAAAGAGCTGCAGGACCCGGCCTCCGCGATTCTGGATATCGAACGCAAGGTGACCGAGGCCACCCGCAGCGGCAAACTGCCGACCGATAATTTCGGTGTGCCGTTGGCCGGCAGCCTGATCCCGTGGATCGACAAGCAGCTCGACAACGGCCAAAGCCGCGAAGAGTGGAAAGGCCAGGCGGAAACCAACAAAATTCTGAACACCGGCAGCGTGATCCCGGTCGATGGCCTGTGCGTGCGCGTCGGCGCGCTGCGCTGCCACAGCCAGGCGTTCACCCTGAAGTTGAAAAAGGACGTGTCGCTGCCGGAAATCGAGCAGATGCTGGCGACGCACAACGACTGGGTGCGCGTGATCCCGAACGATCGCGAGCTGACCATGCGCGAACTGACGCCTGCGGCGGTCACCGGCACGTTGAATACGCCGGTCGGTCGTCTGCGCAAGCTGAATATGGGGCCGGAGTACCTGTCGGCGTTTACCGTGGGCGACCAGCTGCTGTGGGGCGCGGCTGAGCCGCTGCGTCGCATGCTGCGCATCCTGCTGTAAACCTGCACTTCCCGGGGGCTGACCGCGTTCGGCCCCCTAAAGCCTCATTTTCCGCTTTTTTGTTCGCCACGCCCCACGTCGGGCAAGGTCATCGCAAGCCCTGCTTCCATGGGCTGCACCCCGCATCTCTCCTCGTCGGCCGCCGCAGGCACGTGCTATCGGGCTGGCAGTTTTCTTAATGAAGAATTTTCCTGAGCAATGCTGAGCAGTTTTTAACAGACATTGGCTATGCTTAACGCATTGGCGAGCAATTTTTCACCATGACTGAAATATTTCAAAAAATAAGCATAAAGAGCGAAATTCAGGTCGGCAGAGTAAAGATTGGTCAATAACCGACCGCAATCACGCTTTAGATACCGAATGCATTGCATGATGACCAAAACGGCCAAGGATTAACCAACAAGCCGTGCTTAGATCATGCTGTTAATCTAAGGAAGAAGACTATGCCTGTACTTCCCGATCGTGACGTGATTGATCAGATCATCGCCGGCCATTACGCCGATCCCTTCGCTCTGCTTGGCATGCATGCGACCGATAACGGTCTGCAGGTGCGGGCGCTGCTGCCGGACGCTAGCGAAGTCTGGCTGGTGGAGCAGCAAACCGGCCGGCGGCTGGCGCAGCTGAACTGCGACGATCCGCGCGGTTTCTTCAGCGCCGTGGTGCCGCGGCGCAAAAATCCTTTCCGCTATCAGCTGCAGGTCAGCTGGCCCGATCATCAACAGATCGTCGACGATCCTTACCGGTTCGGCCCGCTGCTGCAGGACATCGACAGCTGGCTGCTGGCCGAGGGCACGCACCTGCGTCCTTACGAACGCTTGGGCGCCCATCTTGTTACTCTGGATGGCGTCGACGGCGTCAGCTTTGCGGTCTGGGCGCCCAACGCCCAGCGCGTCTCAGTAGTGGGTGAATTCAACTTCTGGGACGGCCGTCGCCATCCGATGCGTCTGCGGCGCGAGAACGGCATCTGGGAACTGTTCTTGCCCGGCGTACGGGCCGGCCAGCTGTACAAATATGAAATCGTCGATTGCTACGGCAACACCCAGCTGAAAGCCGATCCTTACGCCTTCGAGGCGCAGATGCGCCCGGACACCGCGTCGCTGGTGGCGCCGCTGCCGGAGGTGGTGCCGTCGACGCAGGCGCGCCGCCGCGCCAACGATTTTGACCAGCCGATCGCCATCTACGAGGTACATCTCGGCTCATGGCGCCGTCACACCGACAACCACTTCTGGCTCAGCTACGGCGAGCTGGCGGTGCAGCTTATCGACTACGTGAAGGACATGGGGTTCACCCATATCGAGCTGCTGCCGGTCAACGAGCATCCATTCGACGGCAGCTGGGGCTATCAGCCGCTGGGGCTGTATGCGCCGACCCGGCGCTTCGGCACGCCGGCCGACTTCAGGGCGTTTGTGGCGGCGGCGCACCAGGCGGGCATCAACGTGATCCTCGACTGGGTGCCTGGGCACTTCCCCAGCGACGCCTACGGCCTGGCGAATTTCGACGGCACCGCGCTGTACGAATACGCCGATCCGCGCGAAGGCTTCCATCAGGACTGGAATACGCTGATCTACAACTACGGCCGCCACGAGGTGCGCAACTACCTGGCGGGCAACGCGCTGTATTGGCTGGAGCGCTTCGGTATCGACGCGCTGCGGGTCGATGCGGTGGCGTCGATGATCTATCGCGACTACAGCCGCGCCGACGGCGAGTGGGTGCCGAATTATTACGGCGGCAACGAGAACCTGGAGGCGATTGCCTTCCTGCGTTACACCAATCAGACCCTCGGCAAGGCGCAGCCGGGGGCGGTGACCCTGGCAGAGGAATCCACCGACTATCCCGGCGTCACCTTGCCGCCGGACGCCAACGGCCTGGGGTTCCACTACAAATGGAACCTCGGCTGGATGCACGACACGCTCAATTACATGAAGTGCGATCCGGTACACCGCAAGTATCACCACAACCAGATGACCTTCGGCATGCTGTACGCCTATACCGAGAACTTCGTGCTGCCGATATCGCACGATGAAGTGGTGCACGGTAAAAAATCGATCCTCGACCGTATGCCGGGCGATGCCTGGCAGAAGTTCGCCAACCTGCGCGCCTATTACGGTTTTATGTGGGCGCATCCGGGTAAAAAGCTGCTGTTTATGGGCTGCGAATTCGCGCAGGGGCGCGAGTGGAATTTCGATACCAGCCTAGACTGGCATTTATTGGAAGGGCTGGATAACTGGCATAACGGCGTGCAGCGGCTGGTGCGCGATCTGAACCACTGCTACCGGCAGCAGGCGCCGCTGTATGAGCGCGACTACTTCCCGGATGGCTTCGAGTGGCTGGTGGTCGACGATCACGACAACTCGGTGTTCGCCTTTGCGCGCTACGACTCGCAGGGCAATGAGCTGATCGCCATCAGCAACTTTACCCCGGTGCCGCGCTATCGCTACCGCATCGGCATTTCCCGCGCCGGTGACTATCGCGAGATCCTCAATACCGATTCGCACCACTATCACGGCAGCAACGCCGGCAATCAGGGGCGGGTCTCTTCCGAAACGGTCGGCAGCCATGGGCGCGATTTCTCTATCAGCGTGACGTTGCCGCCATTGTCGACCATATATCTGCTGCGGGAGGCGCCATGACCGAGCTGACGGCTGGCCTCGCCGCGCCGCTGGGCGCGCATTACGACGGCGAAGGCATCAATTTTACCCTGTACTCGGCGCATGCCGAGCGGGTGGAGCTGTGCCTGTTCGACGGCCAGCAGCGCGAAGTGCGCCTGCCGCTGCCGGCGCGTAGCGGCGACATCTGGCATGGCTATCTGCCGGGCGGCAAACCGGGGCAGCGTTATGGCTACCGGGTCTATGGCCCGTTTGACCCGGCGAACGGGCAGCGTTTCAACCCCAACAAGCTGGCGCTCGATCCGGCCGCACGCGCGGTGGAAGGGCCGGTGGCGGACCACCCGCACCTGCACGGCGGTTACGAGCAGCCGGATCCGCACGACAGCGCCGAGCTGATGCCGAAATGCGTGGTGGTGGACGAACAGTATGACTGGCAGGACGACCGCCCGCCCGCCACGCCCTGGGGTCAGACGGTGATTTACGAGGCGCATGTGCGCGGCCTGACCCTGCTGCACCCGAAAATCCCGCCGGCGCTGCGCGGCAGCTTTGCCGCGCTGGGGCATCCGGTGATGATCGCCCACTTCAAACGCCTCGGCATCACCGCGCTGGAACTGTTGCCGGTGCAACAGCATACCTCCGAACCGCGTCTGCAGCGGCTGGGGCTGATCAACTACTGGGGCTATAACGTGCTGGCGCCCTATGCGCCGGACAACCGCTACGCCAGCCTGAGCACCGACGGCACGCCGCTGAACGAATTGCGCGATGCGGTCAAGGCGCTGCACAAAGCCGGCATCGAGGTGATCCTCGACGTGGTGTTCAACCACAGCGCCGAGCTGGACAGGGATGGGCCGATGCTGTCGCTGAGCGGCATCGATAATCAGGGCTACTACTGGCTGACGCCCGAAGGGGACTACGTCAACGACACCGGCTGCGGCAACACCCTGCGGTTGGATCAGCCGCAGGGCGTGGCCTGGGTGATGGATTGCCTGCATTTTTGGGTGCGCGAGTGTCACATTGACGGCTTCCGCTTCGATCTGGGCAGCGTGCTGGGCCGCACCCCGGGGTTCGATCGCGATGCGCCGCTGTTTCAGGCGATGCTGGCGGACGACCTGCTGTCGCGCTGCAAGCTGATCGCCGAACCCTGGGATGTTGGCCCCGGCGGTTATCAGGTGGGGGCGTTTCCCGGGCGTTTCGCCGAATGGAACGACCATTACCGCGATGACATGCGCCGCTTCTGGCTGCAGAACGGCGTATCGCTCGGCCAATTCGCCCGGCGTTTTGCCGCTTCCAGCGATCTGTACGATCAGCGCGGGCGAGCGCCTTACGCCACCGTCAACATGCTGACCGCCCATGACGGTTTTACTCTGCAAGACGTGGTCAGCTTCAACGAGAAACACAACCAGCTGAACGGCGAAGGCAACCGCGACGGCAGCGATCGCAATTTCAGCAACAACCACGGCGTGGAAGGCCTGGTCGCCGATGACGCCATTGTGCAACGCCGCAGGGCCAGCCAGCGGGCGATGCTCGCCACGCTGTTGTTGTCCCAGGGCACGCCGATGCTGCTGGCCGGCGATGAACAGGGACACAGCCAGCAGGGGAACAACAACGCCTATTGTCAGGACAACGCCACCACCTGGCTCGATTGGGCCACGGCGGACGATGCGCTGACCGATTACGTCGCGGCGCTGATCGCGCTGCGCCGCCAGATCCCCGCTCTGCAGCAGGACTGCTGGTGGCGGCAGGATGACGGCTGCGTGCAGTGGCTGAACGCGCAAGGCCAGCCGCTCGACGCGCAGCAGTGGGAGCAGGGCGAGCTGCTCATGCAGATCCTGCTGTCGCAGCGTTGGTTGGTGCTGGTCAACGCCACGCCGCAAACGACGGAGATGAGGCTGCCGGAAGGCGATTGGCAGGTTGTCGCCCCGTTCACTCAGGAAGACTCACGGGCGGTATTACCCGCCTGGCACCAGGCCGCGCGCTCGGTTTGCGTACTGGTACAGAAATAATAAAAGGAGTCCGCTATGGTTAGGTTTGAAAATAAAGACCCCCTGATGTTGGCGCGCCAGCTGCCGATTAAATCCGTAGCGCTGATCCTGGCCGGCGGCCGCGGCTCACGTCTGAAAGATTTGACCTCCACCCGCGCCAAGCCCGCCGTCCACTTTGGCGGCAAGTTCCGCATCATCGATTTCGCCTTGTCGAACTGCCTGAACTCCGGCATTCGCCGCATCGGCGTGATCACGCAATACCAGTCGCACACGCTGGTGCAGCACATTCAGCGCGGCTGGTCGTTCCTTAACGAGGAGATGAATGAGTTCGTCGATCTGCTGCCGGCTCAGCAGCGCCTCAGCACCGAACATTGGTACAAGGGCACCGCCGACGCGGTGTACCAGAACCTGGACATCATTCGCCGTTATGAAGCCGAATACGTGGTGATCCTGGCGGGCGATCACATCTACAAGATGGATTACTCGCGCATGCTGATCGATCACGTCGAGAAGGGCGCTCAGTGCACCGTGGCCTGCCTGCCGGTGCCGCGCAGCGAAGCCAGCGAATTCGGCGTGATGAAGGTGGATGAAAGCGACCGCATCATCGAGTTTCTGGAAAAGCCCGCCGATCCGCCGGCGATGCCGGGCAACCCGGATATGTCGCTGGCCAGCATGGGCATCTATATTTTTAATGCCGCCTATCTGTTCCAACTGCTGGAAGAGGATATGTCGACCCCCGGTTCCAGCCACGATTTCGGCAAGGATCTGATCCCGAAAATCACCGCGCAGCAGGCGGCGTGGGCGCATCCGTTTACCTTGTCCTGCGTGACGTCCAACCCCGACCTGCCGCCTTACTGGCGCGACGTGGGTACGCTGGACGCCTACTGGCGCGCTAACCTCGATCTGGCGTCGGTGACGCCGGAGCTGGACATGTATGACCGCGCCTGGCCGATCCGCACCCACATGGAGCCGCTGCCACCGGCCAAGTTCGTGCAGGATCGTTCCGGCAGCCACGGCATGACCATGAACTCGCTGGTGTCCGGCGGCTGCATCGTGTCCGGATCGGTGGTGGTGCATTCGGTGCTGTTCCCGCGTGTGCGAGTGAACTCGTTCTGCACCATCGACTCTACCGTATTGTTGCCGGACGTGAACGTCGGCCGTTCCTGCCGCCTGCGGCGCTGCATCATCGACCGCGCCTGCCATATTCCGGAAGGCATGGTGATCGGGGAAAACGCCGATGAGGACAGCAAGCGTTTTTATCGCTCGGAAGGCGGCATCGTGCTGGTGACGCGCGAAATGTTGTCAAAATTGTGAGTTAACGTGGGTGGCGGAACGATAGCCTGCCACCCGATGAACGGTTCGATGGCTTGCGCAACGCGGCACGCATAACAGCGGCAAGCCTGCTTTATTTCTTATCCAGAGGCCTTCGGCCGACTTTCAGGAGTGATAATGCAGGTCTTACACGTATGTTCTGAAATGTTCCCCCTGCTGAAAACAGGGGGGCTCGCAGACGTGGTTGGCGCACTGCCGGCGGCGCAAATCGCCGAAGGCGCCGATGTTCGGGTGCTATTGCCCGCTTTCCCTGACGTACGCAACGGCATTCCGGACACCGTGCTGGTGGCGGAAATCGACTCGTTCGCCGGCCGCGTTGGCCTGCGCTACGGCACCTACCATGGCGTGGGCATTTATCTGATCGACGCGCCCTGGCTGTATGACCGGCCGGGCAGCCCGTACCACGATCAATCCATGTACGCCTACCCCGACAACCACCGCCGCTTTGCGTTGCTGGGGTGGATGGCCTGCGAGCTGGCCAAGGGGCTGGACCGCTACTGGCGCCCGCAGCTGGTGCATGCCCATGACTGGCACGCCGGCCTGAGCTGCGCCTATCTGGCCGCCAACGGCCATCCGGCACGCTCGGTGTTCACGGTGCATAACCTGGCCTATCAGGGCCTGTTCTCCGCCCATCACATGACCGAACTGTGGCTGCCGGCGTCGTTTTACGACGTCTACGGCCTGGAGTTCTACGGCCAGATGTCGTTCCTCAAGGCCGGGCTGTTTTATGCCGACCACGTGACCGCCGTCAGCCCGACCTATGCGCGCGAAATCACCCGGCCGGAGTTCGGCTACGGCATGGAGGGGCTGCTGCAGGAGCGGCAGCGGCAGGGCAGGTTGAGCGGTATCCTCAATGGCGTCGACGACAAGATTTGGCATCCGGCCCACGATCCGCGGCTGACCGCCCGCTATGACGCCGACGATCTGAAAAGCAAGGTCAAAAACAAGCTGCATCTGCAAAAGACCATGGGGCTGAAGGTGGACGAATCGCTGCCGGTATTCGCGGTGGTGAGCCGTTTGACCAGCCAGAAAGGCCTGGACCTGGTGTTGCAGGCGTTGCCCGAACTGCTGGCGCAGGGCGGGCAGCTGGCGCTGCTTGGCGCCGGCGACGCGGTGCTGCAACAGGCGTTTCTGGCCGCCGCCGCCGACTATCCTGAACAGGTTGGCGTGCAGATTGGTTACCACGAATCCTTCTCCCACCGCATCATCGGCGGCGCCGACGTGATTCTGGTGCCGAGCCGCTTCGAGCCCTGTGGGCTGACGCAGCTCTACGGCCTGAAATACGGCACGCTGCCGCTGGTGCGCCGCACCGGCGGGCTGGCGGACACGGTGGTGGACTGCGCGCTGGAAAACCTGGCCGACGGCACCGCCAGCGGATTCGTGTTCGACGATTGCGACGCCGTCGCGCTCGGCAATGCCATTCGCCGCGCCATGGTGCTGTGGAGCCGGCCGAAACATTGGCGCCACGTTCAGCGTCACGCCATGAGCGTGGACTTCGGCTGGCCGGTGGCGGCGAAAGAGTATCTGTCGCTTTATCAACGCTTGTAGCCCGCGTTTCGCGTCTCGGGTTGACGCGCGGCGGGCAGCCGTTTGGGTTGATTGTCGGGGCGCGGTGTGCCGCGTCCATGTTCAGCGGGGCCAGCTATTCCGCGGCGGATGGCTGGGCTCCCTACAAGGGATTAAAAAGCCATGACTTCACCGTTTAGTTACACCTCACCTACGGTCAGTGTGGAAGCGCTGAAACACTCCATCGCCTATAAGCTGATGTTTATCGTCGGCAAGGATCCGGCCATCGCCAACCGGCACGACTGGCTGAACGCCGTGCTGTTCGCGGTGCGCGATCGCATGGTGGAGCGCTGGCTGCGCTCCAACCGCGCCCAGCTGTCGCAAGACGTGCGGCAGGTGTATTACCTGTCGATGGAGTTCCTGATCGGCCGCACCCTGTCGAACGCGCTGCTGTCGATGGGCATCTATCAGGACATCGACAACGCGCTGAACGAAATGGGCCTGAGTTTGGCGGAACTGCTGGAAGAAGAGAACGACCCCGGCCTCGGCAACGGCGGTCTGGGGCGCCTGGCGGCCTGCTTCCTCGATTCGCTGGCGACGCTGGCGCTGCCGGGGCGCGGCTATGGCATTCGCTACGAGTACGGCATGTTCAAGCAAAACATCGTCAACGGCCAGCAGATGGAATCGCCCGACTACTGGCTGGAATACGGCAATCCGTGGGAGTTTCCGCGCCACAACACCCGCTACAAGGTGCGCTTCGGCGGCCGCGTGCAGCAGGAGGGCGCCAAGGCGCGCTGGTTGGAGACCGAAGAGATCGTGGCCATCGCCTACGATCAGGTAATCCCCGGTTTCGACACCGACGCCACCAACACCCTGCGGCTGTGGAGCGCGCAGGCCAGTAACGAGATCAACCTCGGCAAATTCAACCAGGGCGACTACTTCGCGGCGGTGGAAGATAAAAACCACTCGGAAAACGTGTCGCGCGTGTTGTATCCGGACGACTCGACCTCTTCCGGGCGAGAGCTGCGGCTGCGGCAGGAGTATTTCCTGGTGTCGGCCACGGTGCAGGATATTCTCAACCGCCATTGGCTGATGCACAAAACCTTCGACAACCTAGCGGACAAGATCGCCATTCACCTCAACGACACCCACCCGGTGCTGTCGATTCCCGAGCTGATGCACCGGCTGATCGACGAACACAAATTCCAGTGGCTCGACGCCTGGGAAGTGGTGGAGCAGGTGTTCTCTTACACCAACCACACGTTGATGAGCGAGGCGCTGGAGACCTGGCCGGTGGATATGCTGGGCCGCATCCTGCCGCGCCATCTGCAGCTGATTTTCGAAATCAACGATCACTTCCTCAAGATGGTGCAGGAGGTGGCGCCGGGCGACAACGATCTGCTGGCGCGCGTCTCGATCATCGACGAAACCAACGGCCGCCGGGTGCGCATGGCGTGGCTGGCGGTAGTGGCCAGCCATAAGGTCAACGGCGTTTCCGCACTGCATTCCGAACTGATGGTGCAGTCGCTGTTCGCCGACTTCGCCCGGCTGTTCCCCAATCGTTTCTGCAACAAAACCAACGGGGTGACGCCGCGCCGTTGGCTGGCGCTGGCCAACCCACCGCTGGCGGCGGTGCTGGACGACTGCATCGGCCATAATTGGCGCACCGATCTCAGCCAACTGAGCGAGATCAAAGCCAACATCGATTACCCGAGCTTCCTGCAGGCGGTGCAGCGGGCCAAGCGGCAGAACAAGGAGCGGTTGGCGCTGCATATCGCCAAAACGCTCAACGTGGTGGTCAATCCGGATGCGCTGTTCGACGTGCAGATCAAGCGTATCCACGAGTACAAACGCCAGTTGCTCAACGTGCTGCACGTCATCACGCTGTATAACCGTTTGCTGGACGATCCGGAAATCGAGCGCGTGCCGCGGGTGGTGATCTTCGCCGGTAAGGCTGCCTCGGCCTACTATGCCGCCAAACAAATTATCCGCTTGATCAACGACGTGGCCAAAGTGATCAACAACGATCCGCGCGTGCATACCCAGCTGAAGGTGGTGTTCATTCCGAACTACGGCGTCAGCCTGGCGCAGATCATCATTCCGGCGGCGGATCTGTCGGAACAGATCTCGCTGGCGGGCACCGAAGCCTCGGGCACCAGCAACATGAAGTTCGCGCTGAACGGCGCGCTGACCATCGGTACGCTGGACGGCGCCAACGTCGAGATGCGCGAGCACGTGGGGGAGGAGAACATCTTTATCTTCGGCAATACCGCCGAGCAGGTCGAGGAACTGCGCCGCAACGGTTACAACCCGCGCCAGTACTATGAGCAAGACCCAGAGCTGCATCAGGCGCTAACACAGATCGCCACCGGCGTGTTCAGCCCGGAGGAGCCGAAACGCTATGGCAATTTGTTCGACTCATTGGTGAACCTCGGCGACCACTATCAGCTGTTGGCGGATTACCGCAGCTATGTGGACACGCAGGACAAGGTGGACGAGGTGTATCTCAATCAGGACGAGTGGACGCGGCGTGCGGTGCTGAATATCGCCAATATGGGCTACTTCTCATCCGATCGCACCATTCAGGAGTATGCGGATGAAATCTGGCACATTCAGCCGGTGAAACTGTAAAGCGTGAGAGCAAAAGAAAAGGGCCGGATAACCGGCCCTTTTTTGTGACACTGCGGCTCAGGAAGCCAGAGACAGCGCTTTCGTTTTCGCGTGTTCCGCCAGCCAGGCTTTCACGCGCGCCTGCTGCGCCTCGTCCAGCCACATGCCCAGCTTGGTGCGGCGCCAGATAGCGTCGTCCAGTTCTACGACCCACTCTTTCTCGGTCAGGTAACGCAGCTCGGCTTCATACAGACCGTGGCCGAAATCTTCGCCCAGATCGGTGAGGCCATTAGCGCCGGCCAGGATCAGCTCGCTCTGGCTGCCGTAGGTGCGGGCATAGCGACGCGCCAGGGCTTCCGGCAGCCAGCCGTGCGCGCGGCGCAGTTTGGCCGCGTAGCTGTCGCGGTCGCCGTCGATGTCACCGCCCGGCAGCGTGGCGTTTTTGGTCCACGCCGGGCCGCAGCCTGGGTAGTAATGCGCCAGTTTTTCCATCGCATGTTCGGCCAGCTTGCGGTAGGTGGTCAGCTTGCCGCCGAAGACCGACAGCAGCGGTGCCTTGCCTTGTTCGTCGTGCACGTCCAGCGTGTAATCGCGGGTGATCGCCTGCGGTGAGTCGGATTCGTCATCGCACAGCGGACGCACGCCGGAATAGGTCCAGACGATGTCGTCGCGGCTCAGCTGCTTCTTGAAGTGGTCGTTGTACACTTTCAGCAGATAAGCGATTTCGTTCTCGTCGATCTTCACGTCTTTCGGATCGCCTTTGTACTCCACGTCGGTGGTGCCGATGATGGAGAACTCGTCATTCCACGGGATCACGAACACGATGCGGTGGTCTTCGTTCTGCAGAATGTAAGACTGCGGCTGATCGTGCACGCGCGGCACCACGATGTGGCTGCCTTTGATCAGGCGGATGCCGTAAGGCGATTTCAGCTTCAGGCCGTCGTCGAAGAAGTTTTTCACCCACGGGCCGGTGGCGTTCACCAGGCCTTTGGCGCGCCAGGTGAAGGTTTTGCCGCTGTCGATATCGACCGCTTCCACCATCCACAGGCCGTTTTCACGCCATGCGCGGGTCACTTTGGTGCGGGTGCGCACTTCACCGCCGCGTTTTTCCACTTCCTGCGCGTTCAGCACCACCAGGCGAGCATCGTCAACCCAGCAGTCGGAATATTCGAAACCGCGCTTCAGTTCAGGCTTCAGTACCGACTCTGGTCCAAAGCGCAAGCCCTTGCTGCCCGGCAGGCTGGTGCGTTTGCCCAGGTGATCGTACAGGAACAGGCCGATGCGGATCATCCAGGCCGGACGCAGGTGCGGCTGGTGCGGCAGGCGGAAACGCATCGGGAACGCGATGTGCGGCGCCAGCTTCAGCAGCACTTCACGCTCGGCCAGCGCTTCGCTCACCAGACGGAATTCGTAGTGTTCCAGGTAGCGCAGGCCACCGTGGATCAGTTTGGAACTGGCGGAAGACGTAGCACAGGCCAAGTCTTGCGCTTCCAGTAGCAGTACCGACAGCCCGCGCCCGGCAGCATCCGCCGCGATGCCGGCACCGTTGATGCCGCCACCGATAACGATCAAGTCTTTGGTTTCCACGTCATCTTCCTCCAGATGTTCGAAATAGCTCTTTCATGTTCGTTTTCGCTCATGATTGTAATCAAAAACCAACAAGCAAGCCAAGAGTTAACCAAACAAAAACATTTAGGCGTGATAGAGGTAACAGTTTGGTGATGATAGTCACATAATTGATGTGGATATGGCGCGGGCGCGCAGGCGGCGCTGGGCAAGGCGAGTTGAGGGGCGTGAAACGGGGCGGCGGTGCGCCCCGCAGGTTAAGACCGGATCAGCACAGCTCCAGCTGCACGTCGTATTGCTCGATGATTTTCATCACGCTCGGCGGCGGTAACTGATCGGTAAACAGGTAGTCGATCAGGTTCATGTTGCCCAGGTTGACCATGGCGTTGCGGCCGAATTTGGAGTGGTCGGTCACCAGCATCACACAGCGGGAATTTTCGATAATCGCGCGTTTGGTGCGCACTTCGTGATAGTCGAATTCGAGCAGCGAGCCGTCCATATCGATACCGCTGATGCCGAGAATGCCGTAATCGAGGCGGAATTGGGAGATGAAGTCCAGGGTGGCTTCGCCCATGATGCCGCCGTCGCGGGTGCGCACTTCACCGCCGGCCAGGATCAGGCGGAAGTCTTCCTTGGCGGTCAGCAGGGTGGCGACGTTGAGGTTGTTGGTGACCACGCGCAGGTTCTTATGGTTCATCAGCGCATGGGCCACCGCCTCCGGCGTGGTGCCGATATCGATGAACAGCGTGGCGCCATCCGGGATTTGGCTGGCGACGCGCTGCGCGATGCGGGCTTTCTCTTCCGACCACATCACCTTGCGATCGTTATAGGCAGCGTTGACCGAGCTGGAAGGCAGCGCCGCGCCGCCGTGGTGACGCTGGATCTTGTTCTGGTCGGCCAGGTCATTCAAATCGCGGCGAATCGTTTGCGGGCTGACGTCAAAATGTTCGACCAGCTCTTCCGTGCTGACGTAACCCTGCAGGCGCACCAGCTCGATAATTGCGTCATGACGCTGTGTTTGCTTCACGATAATCCCCTAAAACGCCCGCTATGCCCGCTGGGGCATAGTTCCCGGCTGTTATTGTTCGTTGTGTGCGCGATGACGCGTATCCCAAAATGCCATCAATAACCCTAACACTAAACCGGCTACGTGTGCCGCGTTGGCGATCGACATTCCTAACATATCGAAATATCCGGCCACCAGCCACAGCACCGAGAACGCCATCAGGCCGCGCGGCAGCATCAGGCCGCGCTCCGGCGCCCGTTCGCCCGAGAGCCAGACATAGCCCATCAGCGCATAGACCACGCCCGACAGCCCGCCGAATAGCGCGCCGCTGAACAGCGATTGCGCCCAGCCGCTGAAGAAGGCCGACACCACCGCCAGCACGAACAGCTTGCCGGCGCCGAGGCGTTTTTCCATCTGGCCGCCGAGATACCACCACCACATCAGGTTAAACAGAATATGCAGCAGGGAGAAATGCAGGAATGCATGGCTGATCCAGCGCCACAGCTGTAAATACTGGCTGCTGTCTTGCGGCCAGGAAAGCCAGTACATCACGGTGTCGTCGCCCAGCACCTGCATCAGGATATAGACCGCGATGCACAGCACCATCACGCCGAGCGTCAGCGGCCCGGCCTTGCTGCGCAGGGTGTGCAGGTAGGATTCGCTCTGATAATGCAGGCCGGCGTCGGTATGGCCGGTCTGCCAGCTGGCAGCCTGATAACGGCGGTTGAGCGGATCGGCCAGAAACTGCTGCAGCTCGTGTTGCACCTGCTCGAGGTGGCCGTCGTCGGCCAACCAGATTTCCGCCGCTTCGCCGCTGTTGCGCAGCTCAAGCCGGATGCCCTGGGTCGCCATATAGTCGACAAAGGCCAGCGCCAGGCGCGGGTTGGATATGGCGATTACTCTAACCATTGCTCTTCCGTCGTAAGTGAATGATTTTGGCCGCGGCTTGCGCGCCGGCGACCCTGACGGCCGATTATAACGTCGAAATCCTGAGCGCTGGCAAACGGATCTGCGAAAAACCCGCGAAAACGCTCACAAAAACGCAGGGGAAGCCCGCCGATGCACGGCGGGCGGAGGGAATCAGGCGGAGGTTTCCACGTCTTGCGGATACTGACGGGCCCAGGCCTCGAAGCCGCCATCGATGCTGTAGACCGCGTCGAACCCCTGGTGCAGCAGGTATTGCGCCGCGCTGCGGCTGCTGTTGCCGTGGTAGCACATCACCATCACCGGCCGCTCGAAGTCGTTTTGCTGCATGAAAGCCGACAGGGTGGCGTTGGTGAGGTGAAAGGCGCCCGGCGTATGCCCGGCTTCAAAACTTTGCGGATCGCGGATGTCGACTAGGGCGGCGCTGCCCTCTTTCCAGCGGGCGTAGGCCTGCTCAACGTTGATCGCTTCGAACTGTTCCATACTGCTGACTGCCTCGTTATTGGGGGACGCCGCTATTGTAACCAACTCTGCGGCGTTTAAGACCAGATGGATATCAGGGTTTTTAAGCACCGTACCCCATCATCTTCAACAGCTGCCGCGCCTGCTGCACCGCTTCCTGGCGATGGGCCACGCCCAGTTTCTGGTACAGATTGCGGATGTGCGTCTTGATGGTGGTGGCCGCCACGTCCAACTCGCCGGCGATCTGATCGTTGCTGTAACCGGAATAGATCAGCCCCAGCACCTGCCATTCGCGTTGGGTCAGCGGGCTGGTGCGGATAAGTTCCGGCACCTGCGGATGGGTCAGCAGTTTATCGACGAAGTTCTCGTCAAAATGCGCGAACTTGTGCCGATGATGCTGGTTGATGTCGCGCAGGATGCGCTGGGCGCGATGCTGCTCCAGCTCCGGCAGCGTGTTGAGCTGGATCAGCTGACGCAGTTGCTGCGCCATCGCTTCGCCCTCGATGACGAAGTGGCTGATAAAGCCGGTGCGGTTGGCCAGCGACAGCGCTTCGATCAACGCCTGCTGCGCTTCGCCTTTGCGCTCTTGCAGCCAGTAAAGCTGGTTGCTGAGCAGCAGGTTGCGGTTGAGATCGCTCACCAGTCGCAAGCGGCGAGCGTTTTCGTTCAGTTCATCCAGCACCACCCCTGCCTCTTCATACTGGCCGAGCAGGATCTGCACCCGCGCGATGTTGCGCCATTGGCCCTGCGTGAAGTGGTTGTCCGCCATGCCGGGTTTTTCGGTGTGGCGCAGCCACTGGGCGGCGGCGGCGGTGTCGCCGGTCATCTGCCAGTGGATCACCCGCGATTTGTCGGTATTGGTCAGCCAGTCGCGATGGTAGTGGGCGCCGTGCAGCAAGGTTTCGCAGCGCTGCAGGTGGGTGTTGGCGTTGTCCAGATCGCCGCGCGCCAGCGAGCATTTGGCTAACATGGCGATGCACTGCAGCTGCTGTTGCGGCTGGTAGTTCGCCAGGATTTTCAGCCCGCTGCGCGCCGCGTCTTCCGCCTCGTCCAACCGCGACCACGACCACAGGATCTGCGCGCGGATGCGCAGCAGGAACTCGTGCATCGGCAGCTGTTCCAGGTGCTGCTCGCGGATCAGTTCGAACGCCTTGTCCTGGGTTTCGTAAGCGGCCTGCAGAAAGCCTTGGGCGATAAGAATTTCGCTCTGCTGCAGCAGCGCCCAGAGCGCGTAATGGTTCGCCTGATGGCGTCGCGCCATCTGCTCGGTCTGCTGCATCATCGGCAGCGCGCGCGCCAGTTCGCCCTTGCAGTGGTGCACTTCGCCGGTCACCGAGGTGGCGACGATGCGGCTGTAATAGCTCGACAGCGGCAGGAATTTCAACGCTTCGGTCGCCAGCCGTTCGGCTTCTTCCGGTTTGCCGGCGTTGATCGCCACCTGGGCGCGCAAGGCGTCGAACTCGGCGTGCAGCGTTTGGTCTATCTCGATTTTCTGTTCGCGCATGGTGCGCTCGGCGCGCTCCAGCAGGGTGTTGACCTCGCTGTAGCGGTGCTGGCTCTGCGCCAGCCAGGCCTGCAGCAGCGCCAGCTTGGGGTTTTGAATCAGGCGCTCATAAGGCAGCGCGTTGAGGCACTCCTCCAGCAAGGCCAGTTCGCTGTGGTGGAACAGCGACCAGGCGTGTTGCAGCAGGATATCGCGCAGCATGCTGACGTCGCTGGCCGCCAGCGCGTGGTGAATGGCCTCCGCCGGATACCCCAGCGCCAGCCAGCCTTCGGCGGCGGCGCGGTGCAAGCCCGGTAGCTCCAGCGCCAGTTCCCACTGGCAGCGCTGGCGCAGGAAAGAGGCGAACAGCGGGTGGAAGTTGAACCACTCGCCGGTGTCGTCCATGCGGTGGATAAACAGCCCCTGGCGCTCCAGCTCCTCCAACCGTTGCTGGCCGTTGTCTTCGCCGGTCAGCCGCACGATCAGCGCATCGTTCATCGAGCGCAGCACCGAACAGCGCAGCAGGAAGGCGCGCGCATCGGCATCGACGTGGTCCAGCACTTCATCCACCAGGTAGTCGGACAGATGGCTGGCGTTCAGCCCCGCCAGCCGCTTGGCCGACAGTTGGGCCGACGAGGCGGATTGGCGGGCCGACAGCGCGATCAGCTGCAGCGCGGTGGCCCAGCCTTCGACTTCATCGCACAGACGGCTGCTGTCCCGCTGTTCCATCGGCGCCGCCAGGCGGCAATCGAAGAACTGTTTGGCTTCCTGGTGGGTGAACGCCAACTGTTGCGTCCCCATTTCCAGCAGTTGATCGCGCACCCGCAGATTGGCGATACCGAGCGGCGGCAGGGTGCGCGAGAGCAGGATCAGCGTCAGGTTCTCCGGCTGATGGCGCAGGAAAAAGCGCATGGCTTCGTGGATGGCGTCGTTGGTGATCAGGTGGTAGTCGTCAATGACCAGATACAGCGGCTGGTGCCAGTCGGCCAGTTCGATAAACAGCTGGGCGAACAGCGCCGACAGGCTGGCGTACTGGTGTTTCTGGCTCAGCGCCTCGCTCTTGACGCAGCGGCCGCCGCTGGCCTGCTGCAGCGCGGCGATCAGGTAGCTGGCGAAGCGCTCCGGCTGGTTGTCGCTCTCATCCAGGGAATACCAGCCCAGATCGGCTTTGCCGGCCGCCCATTGGGCGATCAGCGTGGTTTTCCCGTATCCCGCCGGGCAATTGACCAGTGTCAGGCGATAGTTGCCCGCGCTGGCCAGTTTGGCCAGCAGGCGATCGCGGATCACGGTATTTTGCAGCCGTACCGGGCGGCTCAGTTTTGATGGGATCAGCATAGTATTCCAGGGTATAAATCGCGGTTCCCGCCGGGATTGGAGTGGCGCTAATTATTTTATGGTTCGTAATTAATAGCTCCCCCTAACTTCTGCCAACCCTAAACGTATTGCAACAAGCTTCCGCATCGGCTTGGAGTTAAGTTGCTGCCGATCACACTTTTTTACGTTTGGCGCCGGCGCGCGGCGATGCGATGGCGGATCGCATTTCCGGCCATGGACAAAACTTCAGCAGCGCGAATACTTGTGCTAACGTCATGGTTAACGTTCTCAGTGCTCGCCGCACGCGTTGGCGGGCTTTTTTGCATCGTTGCAAGGGAGTCAAAAAGTGCCTGAGATCACAATTCCAGCTACGCCCCAATCCTCCTCCCCAGCTAATCCCCAGGCGGGATGATGCCGTCAGGCTTTCTCACCGGCACGATAGCGGCAATTTGACCCACTTACTGGATAGAGAGTTTTCCTTATGTCACAGCCTACGCTCAAGAAGGATGCTTTTCTGGCGGCGCTTGCCCGCCAGTGGCAACGGTTCGGCCTCAGTTCCGCACAACAGATGACGCAACATCAATGGTGGGAAGCCGTCAGCGCGGCGCTGGCCGAGCAGTTGGCCGCACAGCCGGCGCCGCGTAAAAGCGCCAAGCCGCTGCGCCACGTGAACTACATCTCGATGGAGTTTCTGATCGGCCGATTGACGGCGAACAACCTGATCAACCTGGGCTGGTACGACACCGTCGAGCAGGCGCTGGCGGAGCAGAACATCAAGCTGGCGGACCTGCTGGAACAGGAAACCGATCCGGCGCTGGGCAACGGCGGGCTGGGGCGCTTGGCGGCCTGTTTCCTCGATTCGATGGCGACGGTGGAACAACCGGCCACCGGCTATGGGCTGAATTATCAGTATGGGCTGTTCCGCCAGTCGTTCCGCGATGGGCAGCAGCAAGAGGCGCCGGATAACTGGCAGCGCGAGAGCTATCCGTGGTTCCGCCACAACGCCGCGCTGGCGGTGGACGTGGGCATCGGCGGCAAGCTGGAAAAGCAGGCCGACGGCCGCGAACTGTGGCGTCCGGCCTTCACCCTGCGCGGCGAAGCCTGGGATCTGCCGGTTCTGGGGTATCGCAACGGCGTGGCGCAGCCGCTGCGCCTGTGGCAGGCGACTCATCAGCATCCGTTCAACCTGAGCGATTTCAACGACGGCAAGTTCCTGCAGGCTGAGAAGCAGGGCGTAGAAGCCGACAAGCTGACCAAGGTGCTCTACCCGAACGACAACCATCAGGCCGGCAAACGCCTGCGCCTGATGCAGCAGTATTTCCAGTGCGCCTGCTCGGTGGCGGATATTTTACGCAAGCACCATCAGGCCGGCCGCAAGATTGAAGAACTGCCGAAGTATGAAGTGATCCAGCTGAACGACACCCACCCGACTATCGCCATTCCGGAAATGCTGCGCATTCTGCTGGACGAGCACCAGCTGGAGTGGGAGGCGGCCTGGGCAATCACCAGCAACACCTTTGCCTATACCAACCACACCCTGATGCCGGAAGCGTTGGAGTGCTGGGATGAGAAATTGGTGCGCAGCCTGCTGCCGCGCCATTTCTCCATCATCAAACAGATCAACGTCAGGTTCAAAAAGCGGGTGGATAAGCACTGGCCGGGCGACGAGGCGGTGTGGGCCAAGCTGGCGGTGCACCATAACAAGCAGGTGCGCATGGCCAACCTGTGCGTGGTCAGCGGCTTTGCGGTCAACGGCGTGGCGCAGCTGCATTCGGATCTGGTGGTGAAAGATCTGTTCCCGGAATACCACCAGCTGTGGCCGAATAAATTCCATAACGTCACCAACGGCATCACGCCGCGCCGCTGGCTGAAACAGTGCAACCCGGCGCTGTCGGGCTTGATCGACGAGACGTTGAAGGTGGAGTGGGCGAACGATCTCGACGCGCTGCGCGGGCTGGAGAAATTCGCCGACGACGCGGCGTTCCGCCAGCGTTATCAGCAGATCAAACGCGACAACAAGGTGGCGCTGGCCCATTACGTGCACGACGTGATGGGGCTGACGCTCGACCCGGATGCGATCTTCGATGTGCAGATTAAGCGTTTGCACGAGTACAAACGCCAGCACCTGAACCTGCTGCACATCCTGTCGCTGTATCGCCAGCTGCGCGACAACCCGAATCTGGACATCGTGCCGCGCGTCTTCCTGTTCGGCGCCAAGGCGGCGCCGGGCTACTACCTGGCGAAGAACATTATCTACGCCATTAACCAGGCGGCCGAGAAGATCAATCACGATCCGCTGGTGAAAGATCGCCTGAAAGTGGCGTTTATTCCCGACTACCGCGTGTCGGTAGCCGAACTGATGATCCCGGCGGCGGATATCTCCGAGCAGATCTCCACCGCCGGTAAAGAGGCCTCCGGCACCGGCAACATGAAGCTGGCGCTGAACGGCGCGCTGACGGTGGGGACGCTGGACGGCGCCAACGTCGAAATCGCCGAGCAGGTGGGCGAAGACAATATCTTCATCTTCGGCAATACCGTGGAGCAGGTGAAGGCGATATTGGCGAAGGGCTACGATCCGCTCAGCTACCGCAAGAAAGACAAGCACCTGAAGGCGATTCTGGACGAACTGGCGAGCGGCGCGTTCAGCCACGGCGACAAGCACGCGTTCGACATGATGCTGCACAGTCTGCTGGAAGGCGGCGATCCCTATCTGGTGCTGGCGGATTTCGCCTCGTACTGCCAGGCGCAGAGCCGGGTCGATGAACTGTACCGCGATCGGGATGAATGGACGCGGCGGACTATCCTTAACACCGCGCGCGTCGGCATGTTCAGCTCGGATCGCTCGATTCGCGATTACCAGCAGCGCATCTGGCAAGCCAAACGTTAAGGAGAGCGAATGGATCGCAAGCGTATCGATCAGGCGGCAGCGCAGGCGGGGATCGCTGCCGATTTCATCAATGCCCACGGCAAGCGGCAGGCGATTGAACCGGAGACCAAGCGCAAGCTGTTGGCGGCCATGAACTGGGGCACTGCCGAACGGGAAAGCGCGCCGCCGCCGTTACCGGCGGTCAAGGTATTTTATCAGGGCGCGCCGTTGGCGCTGACGCCGGCGGGCGAAGGCGAATATCTGTGGGTGCTGCAGCGTGAAGACGGCGAATGCCTGCAAGGGCGCGTCGGCGCGCGCAAGACCCTGACGCTGCCCGGCGATCTGCCGGCGGGTTACCACCAGTTGACGTTGAGCCAGGGCGCCCGGCAGTGGTCATGCCGGGTGATCGTCGCGCCGAGGCGCTGCTTTGAGCCGGACGCCTTGCTGACCGGCAAAAAACTGTGGGGCGCCTGCGTTCAGCTGTATACGCTGCGTTCCGATCGCAACTGGGGCATCGGCGATTTCGGCGATCTGCGCCTGATGGTAGAAGAGGTGGGCGAGCGCGGCGGCGCTTTTGTCGGTCTCAATCCGATCCATGCGCTGTACCCGGCTAACCCGGAGAGCGCCAGCCCCTACAGCCCCTCGTCGCGCCGCTGGCTGAATCTGGCGTACATCGATGTCAATGCCGTGGAGGATTTCCAACGCAGCGAAGCGGCGCAGCGCTGGTGGCAGAAGCCGGCGACGCAGAAACAGCTGGCCAAGGCGCGCGCCACGGAGTGGGTGGATTATACCGCCGTGATGCAGCTGAAACTGGCGGCGTTGAAGCTGGCGTTCCCGCTGTTTCAGGCGCGCAAGCCGAACGACGCGCAGCGTCAGGCGTTCGAGCTGTTCGTGACGGACGGCGGCGACAGCCTGTATCAGCAGGCGGCGTTCGACGCGCTGCATGCCCATTTGGCGGCGGAGGACGTCAGTCAGTGGGGGTGGCCGGCCTGGCCCGAGCGTTATCGGCAGGGGGATGGCGAAGCGGTGCGGCAGTTCTGCGCCGAACATCAGGAGGTGGTCCGTTTTTACCTGTGGCTGCAGTGGCTGGCGGCCACGCAGTTCGCGCAGTGTTTTGAGCAGAGTCAGCAGCAGCAGATGCCGATCGGCCTGTATCGCGATCTGGCGGTCGGCGTGGCGGAAGGCGGAGCGGAAACCTGGTGCGACCGCGAGCTGTACTGCCTGAAAGCGTCGGTCGGTGCGCCGCCGGATATTCTGGGGCCGCTGGGGCAAAATTGGGGCCTGCCGCCGATGGATCCGCACGTGATGGCGGCGCGCGGCTATCAGCCGTTTATCGATCTGCTGCGTGCCAACATGACCAGCTGCGGCGCGCTGCGTATCGATCACGTGATGGCGCTGCTGCGGTTGTGGTGGATCCCTTATGGCGAAACTGCCGATCGCGGCGCCTACGTCAAATACCCGGTGGACGATCTGCTGGCGGTGCTGGCGCTGGAAAGTCAGCGTCATCGCTGCATGGTGATCGGCGAGGATCTTGGCACGGTGCCGGTGGAGATCGTCGGCAAGCTGCGCGACAGCGGCGTCTACTCTTACAAAGTGCTCTATTTCGAAAGCGACGGCGAGCACCATTTCCGCGCACCGCAGGCCTATCCGGTGCAGGCGATGGCGACCATCACCACCCACGATTTGCCGACGCTGCGCGGCTATTGGCAAAGCGACGATCTGACGCTCGGCAACCGGCTGGGGCTTTATCCGGACGCGGCAATACTGCGGGAGCTGTTCGCCGACCGGGAACGCGCCAAGCAGGGGTTGCTGGATGGGTTGCATCACTACGGCTGCGTGCCGCAGAAGGTGGGCAAAAGGGCGGCGCTGCTCGGCATGAGCCCGCTGCTCAATCGCGGCCTGCAACGTTATGTCGCCGACAGCGCCAGCGCCTTGCTCGGCCTGCAGCCGGAAGACTGGCTGGACATGGCCGATCCGGTCAACATTCCCGGCACCAGCGATCAATACCCTAACTGGCGGCGCAAGTTGACCCAGACGCTGGAGGAGATGTTCGCCGATCCGCGGATAAACCGGCTGCTGAAGGATTTGGATAAACGGCGCCGCAAGGTGTCGGTGGGCTGAAAACGACAATGCCGGAACGGGTTCCCCCTTCCGGCATTGTGTTATCTACCGTGGCGCGAGCGCCGGGTATCAGTAGTAAGAGTGCTCACCGCGCTGGTGCTCGGTGAGATCACGCACGCCTTTCAGTTCCGGGAACTTCTGCAGGAGCTCTTTCTCGATGCCTTCTTTCAACGTGACGTCCACCATCGAACAGCCGTTGCAACCGCCGCCGAACTGCAGGATGGCCATGTTGTCGTCGGTGATCTCCATCAGCGTTACGCGGCCGCCGTGGCCCGCCAGCTGCGGGTTGATCTGCGATTGCAGCACGTATTCCACGCGCTCCATCAGCGGTGCGTCGTCATCGACCTTGCGCATCTTGGCATTCGGCGCTTTCAGCGTCAGCTGAGAACCCAGCTGGTCGGTCACGAAGTCGATTTCGGCGTCTTCCAGATACGGCGCGCTCAGCTCATCGACATAGGCGGACAGCTTGTCGAACTTCAGTTCGGTATCCGTCGCTTCTACCGCGTCCGGCGGGCAATAAGAGACACCGCATTCGGCCGTCGGCGTGCCCGGGTTGATCACGAATACGCGGATTTGGGTGCCTTCTTCTTGATTTGCCAGCAGTTTGGCAAAGTGTTCCTGTGCAGCATCTGTTATACGGATCATAGCATTAGCTCAATAGTTGACTTCTATAGTCGGTTATAATACGCCCATTGCCGTGGCACTACAACGTGCGGCAAACGCACCATATCTGCACCGAGGCGGCGCCTTGCCGCCGCAGCAGCGCCGCGATCGCCGAGACGGTGCTGCCGGTGGTCACCACGTCATCCACCAGGGCGATATGCCGGCCGGCGACCGGCACGGTACAGGCGAACGCGCGCTGCAGATTGCGCCTGCGGGCCGAGGCGCTCAGCCGCTGTTGCAGGGCGGTTTTGCGTACCCGGCGCAAGGCGGTGGGCCGATAGGCACAGCCCAGCCAGCGCGCCAGCCGCCGGGCCAACAGATCGCTCTGGTTATAACCCCGGCGCCAGCAGCGCGTTGCATGCAAAGGTACCGCTAAAATCAGGTCGGGTCTGTTCAGATACTGCTCTGCGCGCGCCTGCCGCCACCGCAGCAGCATCAGGCGCGCCAACGCCGGCGCCAATTCGGGCGCACGGTGAAATTTGAACCTTTTTACCAGCAGGCTGAGCGGCGTCACGTAGTCGCCGACGAACACCAGCCGCTGCCAGGGCGGCGGCCGTTGCAGGCAGCGGCCGCAGGGCGTTTGCGTATCACCGGCGAGCAGCCCGCAGCACGGGCAACACGGCGGCCTGGCCGGCAGATGGCGCAAACAGCAGCTGCAGATGCCATGACGCATCAGGCTTAATGGCTGCCGGCATAGCCAACAGCGGCCGCGGGTTGATAGCATAGCGTCTCCGAGACGAATAGGCATGAAAGGACAATAACCAATGACAGCGCTGTACTGGCAAACGATAGGTGAAGGCGAACGCGATCTTGTGCTGCTGCACGGTTGGGGATTGAACGCTGAAGTGTGGAGTTGCATTCAGGCGCGACTGACGCCGCATTTTCGCCTGCATCTGGTCGACCTGCCGGGATACGGTCGCAGCCAAGGATTCGGCGCTCTGTCGCTGGAGCAGATGACGGAGATTGTGCTGGCGGCCGCCCCGCCGCAGGCCTGGTGGCTCGGCTGGTCGCTCGGTGGGCTGGTGGCCAGCCAGGCGGCGTTGATGCAGCCGCAGCGGGTCAATGGGCTTATCACCGTGGCTTCCTCGCCATGCTTTGCCGCTCGCGATGAGTGGCCGGGGATCCGCCCGGACGTGCTGAGCGGTTTCCAGCACCAGCTGAGCCTGGATTTTCAACGCACCGTCGAGCGTTTTCTGGCGCTGCAGACGCTGGGCACCGAAAGCGCGCGTCAGGATGCGCGCCAGCTGAAAGCGGTGGTGCTCAACCAGCCGACGCCGAGCGTCGAGGTGCTGAACGGTGGGCTGGAGATCCTGCGCACCGCCGATCTGCGTGCGCCTCTGGCGGCGCTGGATCTGCCGCTGCTGCGGATCTATGGCTATCTGGACGGGCTGGTGCCACGCAAGGTCGCCGAGCTGCTCGATACCGCCTGGCCGAACTCCACGTCGCAGATGGTGGCTAAGGCCGCTCATGCGCCGTTTATCTCTCATCCCGACGAATTTGTGACGACGATCGAAGCGTTTATTGCAGCACATTGAATGCGGCGGCAAAACGCACAATAAGGTGCGAAAAAAAACACCGCCGGGTGGATAAAAGACAAAGCTGTTCGATACTTAGTGAGTCAATGCGTTGGCTGCAAAATGAAAAGACCGTACGTGGCGCTTTTCATTTTGGCGTTTCGTCTCTGGGAAACAGGCACCGTCAGGGAAAGCAACGGAGCCTGAGGATGTCGCGGCAGCCTGATGTACTACGCATGGATTCTTGACGGCTTTCATAACAGATAAATTATCCATTGAGAGGTTAGTGTCATGAAATCATTGAAGATGATTATTGCAGCGGCAGTGCTGGGTTCGGTGTCTTTTGGCTCCATGGCGGCAACCCTGCTGACCAAGGAAGATCTGGATAAAAACCCGGGTAAATACGAGAAGATCGGCACCGTGACCACCACGGCGCAGACCACGTCGCCGATGGATGCCAAGGAAGAGCTGTCCAAACTGGCGGACGAAAAGGGCGGGCAATATTACGTGGTCCTGGCGGGTCGCGAACACGGTAAATTCAGCGCCATCGCCGAAGTTTACAAAGACAAGAAATAAGCCTTCAACGGCAAAGGGGCGCCCGCCGTGGCGCCCCCGATCTTCAGGCCTTCAGCCGGTAGATAACCGTGCCGCACCCCTGGCCCTGCGGGCAGCTTTTGCAGCTGCCGCTCAGACAGGCGCCCTCATCCTGTTCGATACGCTCCACTTTCCCCATCGCCGCCAAACGGTCCAGCATCGCCTGCACCAGCGGCAGCGGCGTCGCCAGCGATTGGCTGAGCTGCTGCGCCTGGGCGCTGCCGAGCAGCGCCAGCGCATCGCGCACCTGCAGCAGCCCGGCCATCAGTGGCAATTCCCTTTGGCACCCTGGCAGCAGGCCGCCGGCGTGGCGTTGCCCAGGCGCACCGTGACGCGACTGCGTGCCCGGCGCAGGCCGAACAGCACCAGCAGATTCACCGCCACCACGGCCAGGATCGCCGTCAGGCTGTACTGCGGGTGTTGGTTGAAGGTCGCCGCCTGATAGAACAGCGTTGCCAGCGAATAGGCGACGTTCAGCCCCCACAGGATGGAGAATGTCATCCAACCGCGGCTCGATTCACGGGCAATGGCGCCCATCACCGAGACGCAAGGCACATATAGCAGCACGAAGATCAGGTAGCTGTAGGCGGAGATGCCCGAGCCGAATTTGCTGCTCATCACCCCCATCGAGCCGACGCCCATCTCGCCGTCGCCCTTGCTGGCTTCGATCGGGTTGGAGAGCACGCTCAGGCTGAAGGTGTTTTTCAGGCCGTCCCAGGTTTCCTGCAGCGCGCCGCCCAGCTCATCGAGCAGATTGAAGTTGGCGGCGTCGAACGCTTCTTTGTTGATATGCTCGGCGGTATACAGCGTATTCAGCGTGCCGACCACCACTTCTTTTGCCATCGCGCCGGTCACCAGCCCGACGGTGGCCTGCCAGTTGTCGCTGTGGACGCCCATCGGTTGCAGCAGCGGCGTCAGCACCTTGGAGACCGAGGCCAGCGCGGAGTCGTTGATGTTATCGACCGTCTTGCCGCTGAACGAGAAGCTGTTCAGGCCGCCGATAAATATGCTGGCCACCACGATCACCTTACCGGCGCGCAGCACGAAACCTTTCAACCGCTGCCAGGTTTGCAGCAGCAGGCTTTTCAGGTGCGGCACGTGATAGACCGGCAGCTCCATCACGAACGGCGAGGCTTCGCCGCGCATGATGGTGTATTTCAGCACCAGGCCGGTGAGAATCGCCACCGCGATGCCGAGCAGGTACAGCGAGAACACTACCCCGGCGCCGTCCTGGCCGAAGAAGGCGGCGGCGAAGACCGCGAAGATAGCCAGACGCGCGCCACAGGACATGAACGGCGCCATCATGATGGTGATCAGCCGCTCTCGCTGGGCGTCCAGCGTGCGGGCGCCCATGATGGACGGCACGTTGCAGCCGAAGCCGACGATCAGCGGCACGAAGGATTTGCCCGGCAGCCCGAGCGCCTGCATCAGGCGGTCCATCACGAACGCCGCGCGTGCCATATAGCCGGAATCCTCCAGGAACGACAGGAACAGGTACATCATGCCGATCTGCGGCACCAGCGGCAGCACGGTGTTGATGCCGCCGCCGACGCCCTGCGCCAGGAAGACGGTCAGCCAGTCGGGGAAGTGCAGGGTATAACCCAGCCACTGAATGCCCTGGATGAAGATCGCCGCCGAGCCGATATCGAAGATCGGCTGCAGCGCGCCGCCGATGTTGATCGCCAGCAGGAACATCAGGTACATCACCAGCAGGAAGATCGGCACGCCCAGCCAGCGGTTGAGGATCACTTTATCCAGCAGCTCGGTCAAGCGGTTGGGCATCGCCTGCTGCGAGTTGCTGACCGCGTCGCACAGGGTGGCGATAGACTGGTAGCGCGCGTCGGCGATCACCAGTGCCGGGTCTTCTTGCTGCTGCTGTTGCAATGCCTGGGTAGCCGCAGGCAGCAACGCGACGGCGGGGCCGGCCAGCCGGTGGCTGTAAATGTCGCCTTCCAGCATCTGCAGCGCCAGCCAGCGGCGCTGCGCCGCCGGCAGCGTTTGCGGCATGGCGTCGCTCAGCGTGGCGACCTCTTTCAGCAACAGCGGCGGGTAGTTCACCAGCGCCTGCTGCTCGTTGATGTGATGATTGTCGATCATCTGCTTCAGCACGCCGATGCCGTCGGCGCGGGTGGAGACCATCGGCACCACCGGGCAGCCGAGGCGTGCCGACAGCGCGGCGACGTCGATATCGATATGCTGGCTTTTGGCGATGTCGAGCATGTTCAGCGCCACGATGCAGGGAATGCCCAGCTCCAGCAGCTGCAGCGTCAGATAGAGATTGCGCTCCAGGTTGGAGGCGTCGACCACGTTGATCAGCAGATCGGCGTCGCCGCTCAAAATGTAGTGGCAGGCGATCTGCTCATCGAGCGAGGTCTGTTCCGAGATGGTGGTGAGGGAGTAGGTGCCGGGCAGATCGACCAGCCGCACGTCGGACTGCGGGGTAGTGAAATGGCCTTCTTTGCGTTCGACCGTCACGCCCGCCCAGTTGCCGACCCGTTGGCGCGCGCCGGTCAGCTGGTTGAACAGCGTGGTTTTGCCGGAGTTCGGGTTACCGATTAAACCGATGGTGAGTTTTTTCATAGTTCAGCGTGTCGTCTTCAAGGAGAACAGCGCCGGCGCAAAGGCGCGTCGGCAAACGGAGGGCGCGCCGGCTCAGGACTGACCGTCGAGTTGCAGCAGCGCCAGATCCTTCCTGCGCAGCACCAGGCTGACGCGGCGAGTTTTAATTTCTATCGGATCGCCCAGCGGTGCGACGCGCACCACTTCGAATGAAGAGCCGGGCAGCATGCCGAGCGATAACAGTTTCTGGCGATAGGCCGGCGCAATTTCACTGGAAAAGCCGGCGATTTTATACGTGTGTTTAGGTTGAAGCTGCATGTGATTAACCTTCCGGGTGCCGATGAACATCGGGCTGATAATAATTGGACGTTGCCGGCGAAAATGCCACGCCGTCGGCGCTATTCATCCATAAGGTCATGCAATAAATTGAGCGCAAATAATAGTAATTATCATTATCGCGTTCAATACAAAAAGTAAGGGTATTGTAACCAATTATTATGGCGGCGGCAGTTTTTGGTTGTGTCGCTTTGATAAGCCCCGTTTTACCACTGCTTTTACTCGGCGACAAATGAGAATGGTGAGTTAAATCAGTTGCGTATTTGTAGCCGAGTTTTCTCGTTTGCAAATATTGATGGCGTTTTTCCCTTATTTATTTCTGATGAAAGGCAATTCAATAACATTATTCCGCCGTAATACGAGCGGTAACCATTTGTGTTTCGCTCACAATTCGCAAAATGAAAAATGCGTGTTAACGACGTTGTTAATAAACGGCTACAGAAGGGATTTTTGCCGCTTTAACAATGGGAGGGCGGTCACGCAGCAACGGGAAATAAAAAGATGAAGGTTTATTGAGTCGGGTCAAAAAATGCCGCAAGTTTTCTTTCTCGGCAAGGGCGGAGCAGGCTCCGCCCTGACGGTTCTGGCTTAGCGTTTCTTACCGAACGCCGCGGCCAGCGCGTCGCCCATGGCGCTGTTGCCGGCCGGCGCCGCGTTGCGCGGTTTGGCCTTGTTGCCGCCCGCCGAACGATTGGCGTTGTCGCGCGTTTGCGCCGGCGCATTGCCGCCGCGGCGCGGCGAACCTTCGCCCGGTTGCTCATCCAGCCGCATGCTCAGCGCGATGCGTTTGCGTTGCAGATCGACTTCCATCACCTTCACTTTGACGATGTCGCCGGCCTTCACCACGGTATGCGGATCTTCAACGAACTTGTCCGCCAGCGAGGAGATGTGCACCAGGCCGTCCTGATGCACGCCGATATCCACGAAGGCGCCGAAGTTGGTAACGTTGGTGACCGATCCTTCGAGGATCATGCCCACCTGCAGATCGTTGAGGGTTTCCACGCCTTCGGCAAAGGTCGCGGTTTTGAACTCCGGACGCGGATCGCGGCCCGGTTTCTCCAGCTCTTTGAGGATGTCGGTAACCGTCGGCACGCCGAACTTGTCGTCGGTGAAATCGACCGCTTTGAGACTGCGCACCGCCGAAGCGTTGCCCATCAGGTCCTGCAGCGCCTGCTCGGTAGCGGCCAGAATGCGTTGCACCACCGGGTAGGCTTCCGGGTGAACGGTCGAAGCGTCCAGCGGATTGTCGCCGTGGTTGATGCGCAGGAAGCCGGCGCACTGTTCGAAGGCCTTCGGCCCCAGACGGCTGACCTTCAGCAGCTGTTCACGGTTGCTGAAGCGGCCGTTCTCGTCGCGCCAGTTGACGATGTTCTGCGCCATCATGCGCGTCAGGCCGGCCACGCGGGTCAGCAACGGCACCGACGCAGTGTTCAGGTCGACGCCGACGGCGTTCACGCAGTCTTCCACCACCGAGTCCAGCTTCTTCGCCAGCTGGCTCTGGCTGACGTCATGCTGATACTGGCCGACGCCGATGGATTTCGGGTCGATCTTCACCAGCTCCGCCAGCGGATCCTGCAGGCGACGGGCAATGGACACCGCGCCACGCAGCGACACGTCGAGATCCGGGAATTCCTGCGCCGCCAGTTCGGACGCGGAATACACCGACGCACCCGCTTCGCTGACGATCACTTTCTGCGCCCGGACGTCGCTGAACTGCTTTTGCAGGTCGAGATAGAAACGCTCGGTTTCACGCGAAGCGGTGCCGTTGCCGATCGCCACCAGTTCCACGTGGTGTTTGATGCACAGCGCCGCGACGATGGTGGCGGCTTTGGCCGCTTGCCCGGTGTGCGGGTAGACGGTGTCGGTGGCCACCAGCTTGCCGGTCGCGTCGACCACGGCAACTTTCACCCCGGTGCGCAGGCCAGGATCGAGGCCCATGGTGGCGCGCATGCCGGCCGGCGCGGCCATCAACAGATCATGCATGTTGCGGGCGAAAACGTTGATCGCTTCGTCTTCCGCGCGTTCGCGCACCGTGCCCATCAGCTCGGTTTCCAGGTGCAGCAGCACCTTGATGCGCCAGGTCCAGTTGACCACCGCCTTGCGCCAGGCGTCGGCCGGGGCGTTGTTCAGACGCAGGTTGAGGTGGTTGATGATGATCAGCTCCGCCTGGCTTTCGCGCGGCGCTTCCTCAAACTGCGGATCGGCGTTCAGCGCCAGCTGCAGCACGCCTTCGTTGCGGCCGCGGAACATCGCCAGCGCGCGGTGCGAAGGCACCTGAGAAATCGGTTCGTGGTGATCGAAGTAGTCGCGGAACTTGGCGCCTTCTTCTTCCTTGCCTTCGACCACTTTGGACACCAGATGGGCGTTTTTCCACAGGTAGTCGCGCACCTTGGCCAGCAGCGCGGCGTCTTCGGCGAAGCGCTCCATCAGGATATAGCGCGCGCCGTCGAGGGCGGCTTTGACGTCCGCTACGCCCTTGTCGGCGTCGACGTAGCGTTCGGCCAGCTGCTCCGGCTGCTGCTGGGGATCTTGCCACAGCGTGTCCGCCAGCGGTTCCAGACCGGCTTCGATGGCGATCTGGCCGCGGGTGCGGCGCTTCGGTTTGTACGGCAGGTAGAGGTCTTCGAGTTCGGTCTTGCTCAGCGTGGCGTTGATCGCCCCCGCCAGTTGTTCGGTCAGTTTGCCCTGTTCATCGATCGACTTCAGGATAGTCTGGCGACGATCTTCCAGTTCACGCAGATAACCCAGGCGGGTCTCCAGCTGGCGCAGTTGGGTGTCGTCCAGGCCCCCGGTGACTTCCTTACGATAGCGTGCAATAAAGGGCACGGTATTACCTTCATCCAGCAGACGGATGGCGGAGTCGACTTGCTCCGGCCGGGCCTGCAGTTCTGTTGCAATAATGCGGCTCAGTGGGTCATTCATAGGTCTGGTATCTGTATTGAGAACGGTGAATAAACAGGGGACAGTTATACGGATTGATCGGGGAAAATGCCAGCGGAGCGGGCCGCCGCCGCGCGGCCGCGGCGTAGAGAACTGCGCAGGCGGCGGCGTTGGCGGCGGTTCGGAAAAAGCTGAAAGCTTACTTCGGGTAGTCTATCTCGTTAACGTACCACTGCGCTTCGCCCAGCGGGGTATTGACGGTGGCGATGTCCCCGACCTCTTTTTTCAGCAGGGCGCGCGCCATCGGCGCGTCGATGGAGATGTAATCCTTGCGGCCGAAAATCTCGTCGTAACCGACGATGCGAAAGCGTTTGATCTCGCCGTCGTCGTTCTCCACCTCTACCCAGGCGCCGAAGAACACCTTGCCTTCCTGCTGCGGGGAGTAATCGACGATCTTCAACTGCTCCAGGCATTTGGTCAGATAGCGGACGCGGCGGTCTATTTCGCGCAGCCGCTTCTTGTTGTATTGGTAGTCGGCGTTTTCGCTTCTGTCGCCCAGGCTGGCGGCCCAGGTCACTTTCTTGGTCACCTCGGGGCGTTCTTCGCGCCAGAGGTAATCCAGCTCTTGTTTGAGCTTGTCATACCCTTCACGGGTTATCAGTTGAGTTCTCATCGTGATTTATCTTTATGGGGCCACCGCCACAGTGTACGTGAATGCGGAAGGCTTTAAAAATGGCGCGCGGGCCTGCGCCTTGTCGCACGGTTTTTATTCAGTTTGCGCAGCTTTTAACAATCGGGAGTATGCTTAGCGATAGCGGAAAAGGAATGTGACGAAAGGAGGATATCTGGCGAGAGAGACAAGGAATTTTGGCGCACAACCCAACACATTGAAGGTATTACCGCATGGAATTTAAAGATTACTACGCAACGATGGGCGTCGAGCCCAACGCCGATCTGAAAACCATCAAAACGGCCTACCGCCGGCTGGCGCGTAAATATCACCCTGACGTGAGCACCGAAGAAGACGCCGAGAGCAAGTTCAAGGAGCTGGCCGAAGCCTATGAGGTACTGAAGGACGAAGAGCGCCGCGCCGAGTACGATCAGATCCGGCTGCACCGCAACGATCCGAACTTTGGCCGCCAGGCGCGCGGCGACCACGGTGGCTATCAGCAGAGCGCTTCATGGCACGGCGGCGGCGACGCACAAGACTTCTCCGATTTCTTCGAGAGCATGTTCGGCGGCCGGACGGCGGGCAGCCACCGTTCCTCTGCGCATTCGCACGGCGGGCACGGCTTCCGCGGCCAGGATCTGGAGATGGAAGTGCCGCTGTTTCTCGAGGAAACGCTGCATGGCCAAAGCCGCGAGATTTCCTACAAGCTGCCGGTGTACGACGAGCTGGGGCGGCAGGTGAGCGAAGCCAGCAAAACGCTGAACGTGAAAATCCCGGCGGGCGTCGGCGACGGCGAACGCATTCGCCTCAAGGGGCAGGGTGTCGCCGGTGTGGGCGGCGGCCAGAACGGCGATCTGTATCTGGTCATCCGCCTCGCGCCGCATCCGCTGTTTGAGATCGACGGCCACAACCTGAGCATCGTGGCGCCGCTCGCACCGTGGGAAGCGGCGCTCGGCGCCAGCATCGAGGTGCCGACGCTGACCGGCAAGATCGCGCTGACCGTGCCGGCCGGCAGCCAGAGCGGCAAACGGCTGCGGGTCAAAGGCAAAGGGCTGGCGGGCAAGAAAGAGCCCGGCGATCTGTACGTCATTCTCAAGGTGGTGATGCCGCCGAAACCCAACGAGAAAGCCAGCGCCCTGTGGCGAGAACTGGCCGAGCAGGCGCCGTTCAACCCACGCGCGGAATGGGAGTAAAGCACATGATGAAGAAAGAGATCACCTTCACCGTGGTGGAATTGTGCCAACGGGTGGAAATTTCAGAGGATGAGCTGGTCGAGATCGTCGGCCTGGGCGTGATCGTGCCGCTGGAGCCGGCGCAGCCGAGCTGGGTGTTCGATTATCCGGCGCTGAGCCATCTGCAGCGTGCGCGCAGGCTGCGGGCCGAACTGGATCTGGACTGGCCGGGGATCGCCATGGCGCTGACGCTGCTCGACCGGGTTGATGCGCTGCAGCAAGAAAACCGTCAGCTGCGTAGGCAGCTGGCGCGTTTCCTGCAGACTTCCTGACCCGATATCAAAACGCCACCGTGCGGTTCGCCGGTGGCGAAATTGCGTAAAATTGGGCCGCTGCCCCACATTGCGCCGATAAAGGGCAAAATTTTGACGAACCCCCGTCGACATTCGATGAAAATTGTTGATAAATGGGGAAAAGAATAAGCTTTGTAACAATTTCGTCTAGAATACATACCATTAAACGCTGTCTCAAATGGCAAGGTTTTCTAACAATATTCGAGTCAGGCAATAAAGCCTTTGGGAGTAATACCATGCAAGAGAATCATAAGATCCTGGTTGTCGATGATGACATGCGCCTGCGCGCGCTTTTAGAACGTTATTTAACCGAGCAGGGCTTCCAGGTTCGCAGCGTCGCCAACGCTGAGCAAATGGATCGCTTGCTGACCCGTGAATCCTTCCATCTGATGGTGCTCGATCTGATGTTGCCGGGCGAAGACGGTCTGTCCATTTGCCGCCGCCTGCGCAGCCAGAGCAACCCGATGCCGATCATTATGGTCACCGCCAAAGGCGAAGAGGTCGATCGCATCGTGGGGCTGGAAATCGGCGCCGACGACTACATTCCTAAACCGTTCAACCCGCGTGAGCTGTTGGCTCGCATCCGCGCGGTGCTGCGCCGTCAGGCTAACGAACTGCCGGGCGCGCCTTCGCAGGAAGAGGCGGTGATCGCGTTCGGCAAATTCAAACTGAACCTCGGCACCCGCGAGATGTTCCGCGAAGACGAGCCGATGCCGTTGACCAGCGGCGAGTTCGCGGTCCTGAAGGCGCTGGTCAGCCACCCGCGTGAACCGCTGTCGCGCGATAAGCTGATGAACCTGGCGCGTGGCCGTGAATACAGCGCCATGGAACGTTCCATCGACGTGCAGATCTCTCGTCTGCGCCGCATGGTTGAAGAAGATCCGGCGCATCCGCGTTATATCCAGACCGTTTGGGGTCTCGGCTACGTGTTCGTTCCGGACGGCAGCAAGGCATGAGGCGATTGCGCTTTTCACCGCGTAGCTCGTTTGCCCGAACCCTGTTGTTGATCGTCACCTTGCTGTTCGTCAGCCTGGTGACGACCTATCTGGTGGTGCTGAACTTCGCCATCCTGCCCAGCCTGCAGCAGTTCAACAAGGTGTTGGCTTACGAAGTGCGTATGCTGATGACCGATCGGCTGCAGCTGGAGGATGGCACGTTGCTGGAAGTGCCGCCGGCGTTCCGTCGTGAGATCTACCGCGAGCTGGGCATCTCTCTCTACACCAATTCGGCGGCGGAAGAGAGCGGCCTGCGCTGGGCGCAGCACTACCAGTTCCTCAGCCAGCAGATGGCGCAGCAGCTTGGCGGGCCGACCGATGTGCGAGTGGAGGTGAACAAGAACTCCCCGGTGGTGTGGCTGAAAACCTGGTTGCAGCCCGATATCTGGGTACGCGTGCCGCTGACGGAAATCCATCAGGGCGATTTCTCTCCGCTGTTCCGCTATACGCTGGCGATCATGCTGTTGGCGATCGGCGGCGCCTGGCTGTTTATCCGTATTCAAAACCGCCCGCTGGTGGAGCTGGAACATGCGGCGCTGCAGGTGGGCAAGGGCATTATTCCGCCGCCGCTGCGCGAGTATGGCGCTTCCGAAGTGCGCTCGGTGACTCGTGCGTTCAATCAGATGGCGTCGGGCGTCAAGCAGCTGGCGGACGATCGCACCTTGCTGATGGCCGGGGTCAGCCACGACCTGCGCACGCCGTTGACGCGCATCCGGCTGGCGACGGAGATGATGAGCGCCGAAGACGGCTATCTGGCCGAGTCGATCAATAAAGACATCGAAGAGTGCAACGCCATCATCGAACAGTTCATCGATTATCTGCGCACCGGGCAGGAAATGCCGACCGAAAGCAGCGATCTGAACGCCATTTTGGGCGAGGTGGTCGCGGCGGAAAGCGGTTATGAGCGGGTGATTGAAACCGCGCTGTCGCCGGGCGAGCTGATGATGAACGTACACCCGCTGTCGATTAAGCGGGCGGCGGTGAATATGGTGGTGAATGCGGCGCGTTACGGCAACGGCTGGATCAAAGTCAGCAGCGGCCGCGAGCTGCAGCGCGGCTGGTTCCAGGTCGAGGATGACGGCCCGGGTATCAAGCCGGAAGAGTTGAAGCACCTGTTGCAGCCGTTCGTACGCGGCGACAGCGCGCGCAGTACCAGCGGCACCGGTCTGGGGCTGGCGATCGTGCAGCGTATTATCGATGCGCACGACGGGGCGCTGGATATCGGCACCAGCGAACGCGGCGGGTTGTTGATCCGCGCGTATATCCCGCTGCCGATGGAGAAAAAAGAGTCGGCCAACGGCCATCAAACGGCCAGGGAAAACGCCTGACCCTCCTGGCGCGGGCTGCCTCGCTGCGGCCCCGTCAGGACTTCCTGCTCATCACGTAATATTCCGCCGCATCCTCATGCAACCGACGGCCGGTCGGCGCCTGCCACGGATCGATGAGCTCGATGCCGCAGTGGAGGAAGGCTTTGGTATTGCGGGTGGCCAGGACGGCACCGTAATGCAGGCAGGTGGCGGCGATTTGGGTATCCGGCATGCTCATCGCTTTACCCAGAAGCCGATTCCTTGCCGTCAATTCCGCGTATTGCATCGCGCACAGCCCATCAAACGGCAATATCTGCCCCTCGAACTTCAATTCAATCGCGTCCGCCAATTTGAGCTTGAGATCCCGCTGGCGCTTGCCATCAGGCATGCAGGCGACGCCGCTGAACAGTTCGGCCAGGACAATGGCGCTCAGATAGAGCTTGTCATTGTCCTTTTCATTTAACCAGTTAATGACGTTGTAGTACGGACTGGGGCGCAGCGTTTCTGAAATGACGTTGGTGTCGAGAATAATCATGCGTTGTCATCTTCATCGTCAAAGGTGACGATGCGCGGTGGCACGGCGTCACGCGGTGGGATCTCCAGCTCGACGCCACCGAACTCTGCGAAGTGCTGATGCATCCAGGTACCCAATCCATAGCGTGGCGGCTTTTTCACCAGCGCCTGCTTCAGGATCATGCGCGCTTCCTCTTCCATGGAATGGCCGTTTTTCGCCGCTGAAATACGCAGCAGTTCTTTGATTTCGTCGTCCAGATTTCTGACGGTGATAGTAGCCATTGAAACCTCCTTTGCTATCAATGATTGCATTGACTTATTTTCTCGTCTCGCTGGTTAAAAAGCAATCACGAAAAATGAAAAAAGGCGCGGGATCCGCGCCTTAGCTGAAGAGGTAATGCTACCGAATTACAGCTTCGGGCCGGCGCTGACCAGCGCGGCGCCTGCAGGCGTATCGGTGTATTTGTCGAAGTTGGTGATGAAACGCTCGGCCAGATCCTGCGCTTTTTCCTGCCACTGCTCGAGGCTGGCGTAGGTATTGCGCGGATCGAGGATCTCCGGATTCACGCCAGGCAGCGCGGTCGGCATCGCCAGATCGAAGATCGGCAGGGTTACGGTTTCCGCCTTGTCGATCTCACCGCTCAGGATGGCGTCGATGATGCCACGCGTGTCTTTGATTGAGATGCGCTTGCCGGTGCCGTTCCAGCCGGTGTTGACCAGGTAAGCCTGGGCGCCGGCGGCCTGCATGCGTTTCACCAGCACTTCGGCGTACTGCGTCGGGTGCAGCGACAGGAACGCGGCGCCGAAGCAGGCGGAGAAGGTTGGCGTCGGCTCGGTCACGCCGCGCTCGGTGCCGGCCAGCTTGGCGGTGAAGCCGGACAGGAAGTGGTACTGCGTCTGGTTGGCGGTCAGGCGCGATACCGGCGGCAGCACGCCGAAGGCGTCGGCGGTCAGGAAGATCACCTTGGTGGCGTGACCTGCCTTGGACACCGGTTTGACGATGTTCTGGATATGGTAGATCGGGTAAGAAACGCGGGTGTTCTCGGTTTTCGAACCATCGTTGAAGTCGATGGTGCCATCGGCCAGCACGGTGACGTTTTCCAGCAGCGCGTCGCGCTTGATGGCGTGATAGATATCCGGCTCGGCTTCTTCAGACAGTTTGATGGTCTTGGCGTAGCAGCCGCCTTCGAAGTTGAACACGCCATCGTCGTCCCAGCCGTGTTCGTCATCGCCGATCAGCTGGCGTTTAGGATCGGTGGAGAGGGTGGTCTTGCCGGTACCGGACAGGCCGAAGAACACCGCTACGTCGCCTTTCTCGCCCACGTTGGCCGAGCAGTGCATCGAGGCGATGCCTTTCAGCGGCAGCAGGTAGTTCATCATCGAGAACATGCCTTTCTTCATTTCGCCGCCGTACCAGGTGCCGCCGATCAGCTGCATGCGCTCGGTCAGGTTGAAGGCGACGAAGTTCTCCGAGTTCAGGCCTTGCTGCTGCCAGTTCGGGTTGGTGCATTTGGCGCCGTTCATCACCACGAAGTCCGGTTCGAAGTCAGCCAGCTCTTCGTCGCTTGGGCGGATGAACATGTTTTTCACGAAGTGCGCCTGCCAGGCCACCTCGGTGATGAAGCGCACTTTCAGGCGCGAGTCGGCGTTGGCGCCGCAGAAGGTATCCACCACGAACAGGCGCTTGCCGGACAGTTGCTCAGTGACCAGGTGTTTCAGATCGGCCCACACTTCCGGGCTGAGGGGTTTGTTGTCGTTTTTGCCTTTGCCCTGATCGGCCCACCACACGGTATCGCGGGTGATGTCGTCGCGGACGATGTATTTGTCTTTCGGCGAACGACCGGTGAAGATGCCGGTATCGACGGAGACGGCACCCAGCTTGGTGACTACCCCACGCTCAAAACCTTCCAGAGATGGGTCTGTTTCTTCCTTAAACAGCAGTTCATAGCTCGGGTTGTGAACGATTTCGCTAACGTCGTGAATGCCGTAAGCGGCCAGATCCTGAGGGGTTATACCTTTAACGCGCATGTTACTACTCCTTGGTCACAGAATTTCTGGCGGCAATTGTAGGGATCTAACGGTGCGTAACAGCGATGGGTATCAAATATTTAACGTTTTAGGCGGTATTTCGTTACGATCTGAGAGATAGCACACGGAAAAAAGCAAACGTGCAAACGGCGGGCGTTGGCGGGCGCCGGGCGCGCCCGCCGGGAGGGTATAACTTAGTGCAACTGGTCGCTTTCGCCGGTGTTACCCGCATACAACGCGGCAACATCAACCGGGTCAAAGACATAGTGGCTGCCGCAATAGTCGCAGTGCATGTCGATATTGCCGTCCTGCTCCAGCATGTCCGCCACTTCGTCGGTCGGCAGGGTCAGCAGCGCGTCGGCGCAACGCTGGCGTGAACAGGTGCAACGGAACTGCACGTCCTGCGGTTCGTACAGGGTGACTTCTTCCTGGTGGTACAGACGGTACAGCACCTCGTTGGCCGGCAGGCCGAACAGCTCTTCGCTTTTGACCGTGTTGGTCAGTTGCACCAGATGATCGAAATCATCGAGGTTGCCGTCCTGCGCCGGCAGCACCTGCAGTAGCATACCGGCCGCCGCGGCGTTGCCTTCCGCTTCGCCGGTGCGGATGAACAGGCGGGTTGGCAGCTGCTCAGACTGACGGAAGTAGGCTTCCAGGCATTCGGCCAGGGTTTCGCCTTCCAGGCCGACCACGCCCTGATAGCGCTCGCCTTCCGTCGGGGAAATGGTGATGACCATGACGCCGTTGCCGATCATCTGATGCAAGGTGCTGTCGTCGGCGATAGGCGCCTGGGTGCGCGCAACGCCGCGCATCTCCTGACGGTTGTTGCCGTTGATCACCGCCAGCTTCAGCGGGCCGTCGCCTTGCAGCTGAACGGTAATGTCGCCGTCGAACTTCAGGGTGGCGGTCAACAGACTGGTGGCGACCAGCAGCTCGCCCAGCAGTTTTTGTACCGGCGCCGGGTAGTCGTGGTTATTCAGGATCTGCTGATAGGTTTCGCTGACGGTAACCAGCTCGCCGCGCACCGCGTAGTTTTCAAACAGGTAACGGTGCAATTGGTCATGGTTGGACATAATCTTCTCTCATTGCGGTGAGGGGTTATTCCGGCTCACCAAATTTAAATTTCATCAGGTCGCGCCGCTCCTTTTTGTCCGGACGGCGGTCCGGATGCGGCATGGTCAACGCGTTCATCTTGCGCGCCAGCGCCATTTTTTCGCGGTTGGCGATGCTGGCTTCGGTTTCCTGATACATTTGCTGCGCCTCGTTGGCGCCGCGGCGTTGGCTGGTCAGCGCCAGCACGATCACCGTACGTTCTTCGTTGCCCTGCCGCAGCTTGAGCTCGGCGTTGAGTTCGACAATCTTGCTCGGCTTGCCGCGCTGGCCGTTGTAATGCACCTTGCCGCCGTCGATCATTTCGCGCGCCAGTGCGCGGGTCTTATAGAAGCGTGCGGCCCACAGCCACTTATCCAGTCGGACCGCGTCGTCGCGCGTCGCTTTTTCCTTCATGCTTCCCCCTTGGCCAGCGCCGGTATCAGCAGGCGATAGTCGCGCATCGACGGATGGCGCTGGAAGCTTTTCTCCGCCGTGCTGGAGTCCGGGTTTTGCACGCCCAGGCAGTAACGAATGCCGAAAGTGCGCGCCGCGTCCAGGATCGGCTCGCCGTCGTCGACAAACAGCGTGCGCTGCGGATTGAATCCGGTGTGCTGCTGCACCGCCTGCCACAGACGCTGATCTTCTTTCGGATAACCAAATGTGTGGGTGGAAAACAATAAATCAAGGTGCCGATCGAGACCGGTATGCTCGATTTTGACCGCCAGGCTGTGCGGATGGGCGTTGGTCAACAGAATGGTTTGCAGGCCGGCGTCGCGCAGCGCCCGTAAAAACGGCTCGGTGTCTTCGCGCAGCCGGGCGCGGCTGCCCACTTCGCTGGTCATGCGGTAGATGTCCAGATCCAACCGCTCGCTCCAATAATCGAAGCAGTACCAGTTCATGGTGTGCTGCACCGCCTGATATTCCCGCTGAATGATATCACGGGCTTCGTCGAACGGAATGGCGCGCCTCTCGCTCAGTGCCTGCGGCACCAGGCTGAGCCAAAAGTGGCTGTCGAACTCCAGATCCAGCAAGGTGCCGTCCATATCCAGCAGCACGGTATCGATCTGCGGCCAGTCAAACTCAGGGACCATAAAAACTCCACGGGCGGACCGACGGACGGTCCGCAGATGAGAATAATAGCGTTAGCGTAGCATAAGCAGATGACAGGGCGGAGGCCCCGGCGTCAGGTTCAGGCCATCGGCCGCATCGACATCGGATTGAGCTGCGGGTTGAAGCAGCTGTCGTAGTAGCGCTGAATATCGGCGACGCGGTGCTGGTTGATGCGCCGGCGCTGCACCAGCCGCCAGGCGTTATAACCCAGGCTGACGACCACCGCCAGCAACAGCAGGCTGGTGCCGAGATAGCGCCACAGGGTGATCATATCCGGTTCGCTGTGCAGCGCCACGTGGCGAGTGCCGTTGGCATCAACGCTGAGGCTGGTGATAACGCCCTGCGCCTGGAACGGGGTGTGCAGCAGCAGATTGGAAAGGCGTTGCAGCTCGTTCCACTGGTCGAGGGCGTTGTATTCGCTCTGCGGCGTCTGCGGCTGCGGGTGACTGACCAACTGACGGCCTTCGTCGCTGCTGATCAGGAAACCGCCCGGCGGCGGGCTGTTGAGCGCCGCGGCGGCCAGCCGCGTTTCATTGAAGATGAACGATGACGTGGCCACCTTGGTCAAACTGTCCAGCGATTCGGCGCTTACCGGGCGCAGCAGGACGTTGACGCCCTGCAGCGCACCAGACTTGGCGCGTTTCACCAGGCCGTTCCAGTTTTTGGCGTTACCCAGATTGACCAGCGCGTTTTTCAGCCGCACGCAGTCGCTTTCAGCCTGGCACAGATCCTGCGTTTTCAGCACGATATCGGAGAAGTCGTCCAACAGGATCATGCCGGATTTCTCGATGGCGCTGGCCAGTTGCGGGTTGACCTTCTGATCGGCGCCGCTTGGATGCAGCTGGCTGTTGACCGTGGCCAACAGGGCCGTCGCTTTGTCGATGACTTCCGATTCCGGCGGCGGCAGTGGAGCGGCGTTGTTCCAGTAGATGCCGGAGCAGTCGAACGGCGCAAAGTTGACGGCGCCGCCACCGTTGGCCGGCGGCGGCACATAGCACATGCCGCTGCCGCGCACCTTCAGCGTATCGCCGATGCGCAGCGGCGTGGCTTCCAGCGCTTGCACGCTGGTCACTTCCACTTTTTGCGCGCCTTGCAGCCAGGCCATGCTGAGGGTCAATGGCAGGTTGAGCGGGATATAGACCAGCAGCAGCAGCAGCACCAGCGCCGAACTGGCGACCAGCACCGCATTGCGCCCCCACTGCTGAAGCGGGAAATTCTTCACTTCGTCATGCAGCGAGAGGAAGCGCCCCTGGCGCACCACCTGCCGATTGAGGTAGACATCCACATCGGTGGTTTTGCCCAGGTCCTGCGTCAGGTAAGGCTGCCAATGCGGCGGATAGATAAGATCGATAATGCCGAGCGAAATATTGCTGATCTGCCCTTGGCCGGATTCACCGAACAGGCCCCAGCGCTTTGGCGTGCCGCGCAGGCAGTGGATCTCTTTCAGTTCGCGCGGCGCCGGGCGGCGGAACAGGTTCCAGCAGCCCCAGGCGATCATCAGCACCGCCACGAAGATCATCCAGGGGATCACCAGCACCGGGCTGATCAGGCTAAAGAACAGCAACAACAGCGCGGCGGAGATGATGACGGCTTCACGAATGCCGTTCGGCCGATTCAGCGCATGCTCTTCCGGCGTTTCTTTGCGAATGTTCACCAGCTCGACATGTTCGCTCTCCTCCTTGCGGATAGAGGCGTTTTTAGTCGGTGCGGCGGTCACTACCGGCGGCTGCGGCCGATCGTGGATATGATCTTTCAGCGAGTGTCCGTTGAGCGAAATCACCAGCGGCAACGTCTGGGTCCTGATCACTTCCACATGGTTGTCTGCGGTGATATAGGGTTCCCAAAACGGCGGCAGGTGCACCTCTTCGGCGTCGAGATAGTAGCGCCATTTATTGGGATCGTCGCTGGCCAGGCCGTAGCGGGTGATGGCGTGCGTCACGGGATACACGCTATCGCTTTGCGGCGTGAGCGCCAGTTTGGCGTTGGGCTGCATCGCGCTGCCGCCGGGCAACAGTTTGTTGCTCAGCTTGTTTTGCTGATTGAGATAGAACTCGACTGCGGCACGCTCTTCGTCGGTCAGCTTGCGATGGGCGGGTTTGATAAACGGCAACGTGTGCGTCAGCGCCGACGGGTGGCGGGCCTTGAACCACAGATACAGGCCGGCGGCGATCAGGCAGACAAGCACTAAGGCCAATATCAACACTATTGTGCTCATGCAATCCCCATCTCACACCCGTGAATTTCGCCAACCTGATGAAAAGCTGAATATTATACGGAGTAAACCGCCAGGAGGCACCCAGAACTAATGAGGGAACAAACAGATTCTCGCTCTGGATCTCATTCCTTCATGACGCAAGGCCATTTTATCACTGATTCTTGCCTGCGTGATACTAGCAGCCGGCCTGTGCCGTCGATATCGGTATTATCCTATTTTCATGCGTGCTGTTTGCTGAATCAGTACGGAAAATCGCCCGCCGCTGGCTACGCTTGTTAAAAGAAAGTAAATTACTGTTCATGCTCGTTGCGGCGAAGCTTGCCCTTAACGCACAATGTGATCAAGATCGAATTTGGTCAGCGTTTGAGCGCCAACGAGCCGTGCGCTACGCCAATCATTATTTCGGTTGCCCCCGTCTGCGCCTGGGTAACCTCTTTGAGGCAATCATGGATAAACACCTGCAAAAACCTAAAATTCTGAAAGTGGAAACGGTCGCGCGTTCGCGTTTGTTTAACGTCGAGTCGGTCGATTTGGAATTCAGCAACGGTGTTCGGCGGGTGTATGAGCGTATGCGGCCTTCGGATCGCGAAGCGGTAATGATCGTGCCGGTGATTGGCGATGACCTGCTGCTGATCCGCGAGTATGCGGTGGGCACTGAATCCTATGAGCTGGGTTTCCCGAAAGGGTTGATCGATCCCGGTGAAGGGGTGCTGGAGGCGGCCAACCGCGAGCTGATGGAAGAGGTGGGATACGGGGCGAAGCGCTTTGACTTCCTCAGCAAGCTGACGATGGCGCCATCCTACTTTTCCAGCAAAATGAATATCGTGCTGGCGCACGATCTCTATCCGCAGAGCCTGGAAGGGGACGAGCCGGAGCCGCTGCCGCAGGTGCGCTGGCCGATCGCCAACATGATGGCGCTGCTGGCAGAACCGGATTTCCGCGAGGCGCGCAACGTCAGCGCGCTGTTCCTCTCCGAGGCATTTCTGCGCGCTTCGCGCTGAGACGCTGCGCGCCGCATAAAAAAAGGGCCAGATTTCTCTGGCCCTTTTTGATCAGAACAGCTCGTGGCTTTCGCCGCCCGGATCGGTCAACGTGGTGCCGGTATCGCGCGATGGGTAGTCCGTCGGTTGAGTTCCTTCGATGAAGTACTCGGAACGGCTGCCGCCGCCACCGCCGGAGAGCTTGCCGCTGCTCTTGTCGATGGTGACGCTGATGATGCCCGGCGGCGGCGTGACTTTCTGCTCCGGGATGCCTTCCAGCGCGGTCTTCATGAAGTCGTCCCATGCCGGTTGGGCGCTCTTGGCCCCGCCTTCACCGCCGGAAATCTGATCCGGGATGGCGCCGGACACCGTCGAACGGCCCAGGTCGCGGCGGTGATCGTCGAAGCCGATCCACACCGACGTCACGGTATCCGGACCATAACCGGAGAACCAGGCGTCTTTGGAGCTGTTGGTGGTGCCGGTTTTGCCGCCGATATCATGACGTTTCAGATCGCGCCCGGCGCGCCAGGCGGTGCCCATCCAACCCGGTTCACCGAAGATGTTGCTGTTCAGCGCATCGTGGATCAGGAACGCCAACTGTGTGCTGATCACGTGCGGCGCATACTGTTGGTCGCCGTCCTGCTGTACCTGAGCCGGGGTGACCTGCTCCAGCTGCGGCATCGGCACCGTGCTGTTGTTGCCTTCCTGCGAAGTGGCGACGTTTTCGATGTTGTCATCGGACAGTACCGCCGAGCGGCGAGTGTCACCGTAGATAACCGGCAGATTACAGCTGCTGCACACCACTTTCGGCTTGGCTTCGAACACCGTATTGCCGTTATCGTCTTCGATCTTGGTGATGAAGTACGGGTCGACCAGGTAACCGCCGTTCGCCAGCACCGCATAGCCGCGCACCAACTGCATCGGCGTGAAGGAGGCGGAACCCAGCGCCAGCGATTCGGTATGCACGATGTTCTGCGCCGGGAAGCCGAAGCGCTGCAGATATTCCGCCGCGTAGTCGACGCCCATCGCGCGCATCGCGCGCACCATCACCACGTTCTTCGATTGCCCCAGCCCCTGACGCAGGCGGATCGGGCCGTCGTAGGTTGGCGGCGAGTTTTTCGGCCGCCAGTCGGTGCCGGCGCCGGCATCCCAACGGGTGATCGGCAAATCGTTCAGGATGGTGGCCAGCGTCAGGCCTTTATCCATCGCGGCGGTGTACAGGAACGGTTTGATGTTCGAGCCGACCTGACGCAGGGCCTGCGTGACGCGGTTGAACTTGCTCTGGTTGAAGTCGAAGCCGCCGACCAGCGCTTTTACCGCGCCGTCGTTCGGGTTGATGGAGACCAGCGCCGAGTTGACGTCCGGCACCTGCGACAGCCACCAGGCTTCGTTCACTTTACGCACCCACACTTGCTGGCCGGCCTGCACGACGTCGGTGACGCGTTTCGGCGTTGGGCCCTGCTGCGTGTCTGAACGGTATGGCCGCGCCCAGCGCATGGTGGCCATCGGCAAGGCAATGCTGCTGCCGTCGGCCAGCATCGCCGTCGCTTCCTGCGGGTTGGCGGCGGTGATCACCGCCGGTGCCAGCGGGCCGTAGTTCGGCAGGTTTTTCAGCGAATCGATAATCTGTTTGCGATCCCAGGCCGCTTCGCCGACTTTCCACAGTACGTTGGACGGGCCGCGATAGCCGTGGCGCATGTCATAGGCCAGCACGTTGTTGCGCACCGACTCCTGCGCCGCCAGCTGCAGCCGCTTGGTGACGGTAGTGTAAACCTTGTAGCCGTCGGTATAGGCGTTTTCACCGTAGCGCTTGATCATCTCCTGGCGCACCATCTCGGAGAGATAAGGTGCGGAGAAGCTGATTTCCGGCGCATGGTAGTTGGCGACCAAATCTTCGCTACGAGCCTGATCGTACTGCGCCTGCGTGATGTAATGCTCGTCCAGCATGCGCGACAGCACCACATTGCGACGGGCAACGGCGCGATCGTGCGAATAGAGCGGGTTAAAGGTGGACGGCGCTTTCGGCAGGCCGGCGATAGTCGCCATTTCGCTCAGGGTGAGCTGGCTGACGTCTTTGCCGAAATAGACCTGCGCGGCGGCGCCCACGCCGTAGGCGCGGTAACCCAGATAGATCTTGTTCAGATACAGCTCAAGGATTTCATCCTTGGTGAGCATCTGCTCGATGCGCACCGCCAGGAAGGCTTCCTTGATTTTACGCATCAGGGTGCGTTCCGGGCTTAAGAAGAAGTTACGCGCCAGCTGTTGGGTAATGGTACTGGCCCCCTGTGAAGCGTGGCCGGAGACCAACGCGATGGAGGCGGCACGGAAGATACCGACCGGATCCACGCCGTGGTGATCATAGAAGCGGCTGTCTTCGGTGGCGATAAACGCGTGCACCATTACCGGTGGAATTTGATCCAGCTTCAGCGGAATGCGGCGCTTCTCGCCGTACTGGGCGATCAGTTCGCCATCGGCGCTGTAGACCTGCATCGGTATCTGCAGCCGCACGTCTTTCAGCGTTGCAACGTCGGGCAGCTGCGGCTCGACATATTTGTACAAGCCGAAAATCGAGGCTGCTCCCAGCACGATGCAACATACTGCAAGGATTAGTAAATACTTTACGAACTTCACCTGAGATTTCCCATTTCTTAGTCATTTGGGCAGTTTGTAAACAACCGCGCGGTAGTATAAAGGCAAGCCTGCGACATGGATATGTTCTTTTATCATCTGATGTTATGGAGGCTTGCGAAACATGTTCCCTCAAGCATGGCAGGTGGGGCTGGATATACAAATCGACTGCGTGCGGGCGATGGCGGTTCAGCGTCGCCGCAATGGCTGGCAGTTGCGTCACTGGTGGCAACAGGCGCTGCCGCAGGCGGTTTTACGCGACGGCTGTCTGGCACCTTCCGAATCCCTTACCCGGGCGCTGCGGCAATGGCGCGTTCAACTGCCGCGACATATTTCCTTACGCATTGCCCTGCCGGCGCAACGAGTGTTGCAGCAGCGCATGGCGCAGCCGGACGCGCGACTGCGCGAGCCGGAGCGCAGCGACTATATCTGCGGCCACGGTTTAAAACAGTTTCCGCTCGATGGCCAGACGCTGGCGCTCGATTATCGCGCCGCGCCGGCGGATGAGGCGGCGTTGTTGTTGACCGCCGCGCGGCGGCAGGAGCTGCAGCAGTGGCTGCATTGTCTGCGCCAGGCTGGTCTGCATCCGCAAGCGGTCGATATCACGCCCTGCGCGCTGCGAATGATGGCGACGGCGGCGGGCGTGCCGATCGCTGCGGGGCTGATGCACCGTCTCGAACGAGAATGGCTGTGGGTGGCGCCGGCCGACGGCGCGTTCGCCTTTGGCCTGGCGCCGGGCGACGATGGCGCGCAGGCGTTGCGGGCGCTGCAATCCCTGTCGCCGCCAGGCGACGATCGGCCGATCTATGCCGGCGGCGTGCTGGCGGGCCCTCTGCCCGCCGGTTGTCTTTCCTGGTCACCGCTCAGCGCCTTCACGCAGCTGCGTCCGCCGTTGCCTGCGCATCCCCCGGCGTTCGCGTTGGCCGGCGGTCTGGCGCTGCGCGAGGAGGACCGCTGATGTATCAGGTCAACTTTCTGCCCTGGCGGCAACGCCGTGACCGACAGCGCGGCTATTTCTGGCTGTGCGTGTTGCTGTTGCAGGTTACGGTGCTGCTGTTGGCGGGATTCCTCGTCACCGGCCAGCAGCGCCATCAACAGGCGCAGCGGCAAGAGCGATTGGCGACGTTGGATGAAGAGCTGGCGGCATTGACGCTGCTCGCCCGTCAACAGCAACAAGAGCGGGCTCAGCAGGCACGGCACCGCGCCCTCGCCGAACGGCAGGCGAACAATGCCCAACATAACCGGCGTTATTTACAGCTGCTGCAACATTTGTCCTCCTGCGTTCCCCCTCCGCTGTGGCTCACGACGTTGGACAGCGATGCGGCGAACGGCCTGCGGCTGCATGGGCTGAGCGGTTCTCCTGCGGCCATCTCGCAGTTCGAACGGCGATTGGCGAAGATGCCCGCGCTGCCGCGGCTGCGTTTGGCGGAGGTGGTGCAGCGCGAAGACGGCCTGTTCTCCTTTCATCTGGCGGCGCCATGGGGGCGTGATGGATAGCCGTTTATCATCCGGGCTGCACTTCTGGCTGGGCCTGTCGGGTTGGCAGTTGCTGGCCGCGCAATGGTTGGGCATCGGCACGTTGGCGCTACTGGCCGGCGGCTGGATGCTGCAAGACGAATGGCGCCAGCGGGAAAACGCGACGGAAAGGCAACAACGCTTGCTGCAACAGATCGCCATGGTGCGGAGCCAACTGGACGAGGCGCCGCAGGCCGTTATCCCCGCAGCGCCAGTTCCTCCATTCCCAACCGGCGATCTGGCGAGCGCGCTGCAACGGGCGGGGGGCGACTTGCTGCGCTGGCAGCAGCAGGAAAAACCGCTGCGGCAAACGCTGAGCTTGCGCATTGACTACGCCGGTTTACTGACGTTGCTGGAGGCGCTACCGGCCAATTTGCGCCTTGTACAACTGCGCGTGGAGACCCCGCCGCAGGGCATGACGGCGCGGTTGGTGCTGCAGGATGCCTCCGAGGAGCGAGCCGATGAGCATGAGTAGAAGACTACTCGGCCTTGGGTGGTGGTTGCTATGGCCGTGGGCCTTATGCGCTGAATCGCGCGATCCGTTTGCGCCACCTTCGCAGCCTGCTTGTGCCCAGGCGGCGGCATCGCCGGCAGGTTGGCGGCTGAAGGGCGTCATCGGGCAACCAACGCAGCGCTATGGCTGGGTGGTGACGCCGGCGGGTCAATGGCTGCGCCTGCGGCCGCAGCAGCGGGTGCTCGCCGAACGCTGGCAGGTAACGCAGGTGCAGGCGCGCAGCCTGACGTTAACGGCGCTGGCAGCCGAACCGGATTGCCCGGCAGATCACGGCGACGTATCGCTGACGATGGATAACAAGGATGGCAAATCATGAAAGGACGCGCTGGACTGGGTATGGCGCTGTGGTCTCTGATGCTCGGCGCCGCGCAGGCGCAGGATAAACAGGTTATTTCGCTGGAGTTTCAAGACGCGCCGGTCACGGTCATCCTGCAGGCGCTGGCGGATTATCGGCAGATGAACCTGATCGCCGCGCCCGGTGTGAGCGGCAACCTGACGCTGCGGCTGGAGAATGTGCCCTGGCCGCAGGCACTGGCGCTGACCTTGCGCATGGGCAAACTGGCGATGACGCGTGAGGGCAACGTGATGCTTGTCTCCCCGGAGCCGGACGAGCAGCAAAAAAAACAGCAGCGAGAGGCGCAGGCGCAAAGGCAACCGCTGCACAGCCTGACGCTGACGTTGCAAAACGGCGATGCGGCGGAGATTGCCGAAAGCCTCAACGCCCAACGCGGCGCCTTGCTTAGCGAGCGTGGCAGCGTGCTGGCGGATAAGCGCACCAATACGCTGCTGTTGCGTGACACCACGCCGATGTTGGCACAGTTGAAAAAGCGCGTAACGGAAATGGACGCGCCGCTGGCGCAGGTGCAGCTGGCGGCGCATATCGTGACCATCAACAGCGAAAGCCTGCGTGAACTCGGCGTGCGCTGGGGATTGGCGCCCGACGACAGGCCGGCACAGCCGCTGCGGCCGGGCAATCTCGGCGTCAACCTGCCGCTGGAGCGCAGCGCGGTGAACGCCGGTTTCCACCTGGCGCGCATCAGCGGGCGCTTGCTGAGCCTCGAGTTGACGGCGCTGGAGCAGGAGAATCAGGTGGAGATCATCGCCAGCCCGCGCCTGCTGACGGCGCACCTGCAAACCGCCAGCATCAAGCAGGGCACGGAGATCCCTTACGAAGTCTCAAGCGGCGCCAGCGGCGCGACCGCGATCGAGTTCAAAGAGGCGGTGCTGGGCATGGAGGTGACGCCGAAGGTGTTGCCGGACGGGCGCATCACGCTGACGCTGCACATCAGCCAAAATATGCCGGGGCGCGCCATCAGCCGGGGGGCGGGCGAAGCGCTGACCATCGATAAACAGGAGATTAAGACGCAGATCACGGTGAAAAACGGCGAAACCCTGGTGCTCGGCGGCATTTTTCAACGGCATCAAGGCAATACGGCGGACAAGGTGCCGGGGTTGGGAGACGCGCCGCTGCTGGGGGGCTTGTTCCGACAGAGCGGCGCACAGCAGAAAAAACGCGAGCTGGTGATCTTCATTACGCCGACGTTGATTAAGGGATAAGCGGCTGCCTGTCGGCCGGACGGCAAATCTCCTAAAGTTGATGAGCAGATACACTTTTTTATCCCCTTGGGGGGATCTGCGTTTGACGCTGCGGCCGATTTAGCTTACAAGGGTTACCGAATTGAGCACCGAGGTTTTTTGTTAGCGCCAAGACGCCGTTAAAAACATATGGTTTCCCTCCCGCGGCGTGGATTGCGATTTATTCGGTTGCCAAACTACCAAGAGTGTTGAGATAATTTTTCGTCTGATCTCGCACTATCGCTCATGAGGTTTCAGTTTAGGTCCCGCCGCTGATTTGATTGGCGGGGCGGGTTAACATTAACGAATTGTCTTAGTAATACCGAAAAACATGGCAGAGAAACGCAATATCTTTCTGGTTGGGCCTATGGGTGCCGGCAAAAGCACTATTGGCCGTCAGTTAGCTCAGCAACTCAATATGGAGTTCTTCGACTCCGATCAAGAAATTGAGCGACGTACCGGAGCTGACGTGGGCTGGGTATTCGACGTGGAAGGGGAAGAAGGTTTCCGCGATCGTGAAGAAAAAGTCATTAATGAACTGACGGAAAAACAAGGGATTGTGTTGGCGACCGGCGGCGGTTCGGTGAAGTCGCGCGAAACGCGCAACCGTCTGTCTGCGCGCGGCGTGGTGGTCTATTTGGAAACCACGATCGAGAAGCAGCTGGCTCGCACCCAGCGTGATAAAAAACGCCCGCTGCTGCAGGTCGACTCTCCGCCGCGCGAGGTGTTGGAAGCGTTGGCGAAAGAGCGCAATCCGTTGTATGAAGAGATTGCTGATGTCACCATCCGCACCGACGATCAGAGCGCTAAAGTGGTTGCCAACCAGATCATCAACATGCTGGAAAGCAACTGATTGCCGATTTTCGCGTTCGCCGTCGGCTAATGCGGAAAACTGATTTGTGTTCCCCGCCGCTGCGGGGAGCAACCACCGCCGCACCATACAGAGAACTGAGCGCGACATGGAGAGAATTACTGTAACGCTTGGGGAGCGCAGCTACCCGATTACCATCGCCGCCGGATTGTTTAACGATCCGGCTTCTTTTATGCCGTTAAAGGCGGGTGAGCAAGCGATGTTGGTCACCAACCAGACCCTGGCGCCGCTCTATCTGGAGCGTGTCCGGCAGGTGCTGGAGCAGGGCGGCGTCGTGGTGGATCAGGTGATCCTTCCCGATGGTGAACAGTACAAATCTCTGGCGGTGTTGGAGCAGGTGTTTTCGGCGCTGCTCGAAAAACCGCACGGGCGCGACACCACGTTGATCGCGCTTGGTGGCGGCGTTGTCGGCGATCTGACCGGCTTTGCCGCCGCGTGCTATCAACGCGGCGTGCGCTTTATTCAGGTTCCCACCACGCTGCTGTCGCAGGTGGACTCCTCCGTGGGCGGCAAGACCGCCGTCAACCACCCGCTCGGCAAAAACATGATCGGCGCTTTCTATCAACCCGCTTCGGTGGTGGTTGATCTGGATTGCCTGAAGACATTGCCGGCGCGTGAACTCTCTTCCGGCCTGGCTGAAGTCATCAAATACGGGATCATCCTCGATCGCGAATTCTTCGTCTGGTTGGAAAACAATATCGATGCGCTGATGGCGCTGGATATGCAGGCGTTGGCCTACTGTATTCGCCGCTGCTGCGAACTGAAGGCTGAGGTCGTGGCCGCCGATGAACGCGAAAGCGGTCTGCGCGCCTTGCTGAATTTGGGCCATACTTACGGCCACGCCATCGAAGCCGAAATGGGCTACGGCGTATGGCTGCACGGCGAAGCGGTGGCTGCGGGCATGGTGATGGCGGCGGAAACCGCATATCGTCTCGGCCAGTTCTCCGTTGAAGACATCGAACGCGTCAAAGCGCTGCTGTTGCGCGCCGGCTTGCCGGTCTGCGGGCCGCAGGAAATGACGCCGGCATCCTATCTGCCGCACATGCTGCGCGACAAGAAAGTGCTGGCGGGTGAACTGCGTCTGGTGCTGCCGACCGCGATCGGCGCGGCGGAAGTGCGCGGCGGCATAGGGCATGAGCTGGTGTTGGCGTCGATCGCCGCCTGCCTGCCTGAGCAGAAGCGTAATTAAATCGGACTAAGTAACAGTGGCTTAGCCGCCATTTGCATCTATATTAATACAGTGAGCAGAGCACGACGGGTGTCGCTTTGCCATCATCGGGTTAATCTGCCCGTGCCACGGTAGGTCTACGGTGGTGGGCTTTTGCCTCTAGTTGGAGGGTTTCAGATGGACGAGTTTAAACCGGAAGACGATCTCAGACCTGATAGCAGCGATCGTCGTCCTACGCGTTCGCGCAAGCCGGCCGCTGCGCCGCGCTTCGCCGTTTCGCGCCAGCATTTGATGATTGGCATCGGCATTTTGGTGTTGCTGCTGCTGATTATCGGCATCGGTTCCGCCCTGAAGGCGCCGACCAAACATGAGGCGGCTCAGGAGAGCGGCGCGCAAAACGGCGCGGCCCGCGATATCAACCTGTCCGGTTCTTCGTCGCTGACCACCGCCAATAACGGCGTGCCGGGCGGCACGACAGATATCCACGACAACAGCGGCGTAAGCGCGACTCAGCCGCAGCAACCGCAGAACGTCAGCGTTCCGCCGATCTCCGGCACGCCGACCGAAGCGCAAACTCAGCCTCAGCAGGGCGGTGCGCAGCAGCGCGTCGACTTGCCGGGCAACATGGCGGATGCGCTGTCGCAGCAGCAGGGGCAGGTGGATGCCGCGACCCAGGGCATGACCGGCGCAGCGTCGACGTTGCCGACCGCACCGGCGACGGTGATGAGCGGCGCCGCGGCGCGCGAAGCGACACGTCCTGTGCAGGGCACCGCGCAGCAGCATAAAACGCCGGCGAAAACCGCCGTGACTAAACCGACCGCTACGCAGCATAAATCACCGACTACGGTGTATACGCCGCCGGCCAAGCCGTCTTCCACCGCGAAAGCGGGGGCGGTCAGCAGCAGCGGCAGTTCTCTGCAGTCTGCGCCGGGCAGCCATTATACCTTGCAGCTGAGCAGCGCTTCGCGCTCCGATACGCTGAACGCCTACGCCAAGCAACAGAAGCTGCAGAATTACCTGGTGTACGCCACCAAGCGCGACGGTAAGCCGTGGTACGTGCTGGTGAGCGGCAACTACGCGTCTTCTGCGGAAGCGAAGCGCGCCATCGCTTCGTTGCCGGCGGATGTGCAGGCGAAAAAACCATGGGTCCGACCTGTACACCAAGTGCAGCAAGATCTTAAAAAATAAATCATTTAAATTTGTGCGCTGATGTGCTGTCTGAAACAGAGTACAATCCGCCGCTCTGAATTGTATAAGTAGCTAATTGACGGCATGAAGAAAAACCGCGCTTTTTTAAAATGGGCTGGTGGAAAATACCCGCTGGTAGATGAGATTCGTCGCCATCTGCCGGCGGGAGACTGCTTAATCGAGCCCTTCGTGGGTGCGGGATCCGTCTTTCTGAATACGGATTACGACGCCTACATTCTCGCCGACATCAATAGCGATCTTATCAACCTGTATAACATCGTTAAGCTGCGCACGGATGACTTCGTGCGCGATGCCCGCACGCTTTTCGCCGATGAATTCAATAACTCGGATCAGTTTTACCTGCTGCGAGAAGAGTTCAATACTAGCACCGAGCCTTACCGCCGGGCGCTGCTGTTCCTGTATCTGAACCGTCACTGCTATAACGGCCTGTGCCGCTATAACCTGCGCGGCGAGTTCAACGTGCCGTTTGGCCGCTACAAGAAACCGTACTTCCCGGAAGAAGAGCTCTACTGGTTTGCCGAAAAATCGCGCAATGCCACTTTTGTCTGCGAGCATTACCGCGATACCATGGCGAAGGCCGTGGCCGGCGCCGTGGTGTATTGTGATCCGCCTTACGCGCCGCTGTCGGCGACGGCGAATTTCACCGCTTACCACACCAACAGCTTCAGCATCGCCGATCAGCAGAGCCTGGCGCATCTGGCGCACCAGCTCTCGGTAGAGAGCCAGGTGCCGGTATTGATCTCCAATCACGATACCGAGCTGACGCGCGACTGGTATCAGCATGCTGCGCTGTATGTGGTGAAAGCGCGCCGCACGATCAGCCGCAATATTCTCGGCCGCAGCAAAGTGAACGAGCTTTTGGCGCTGTATCGCTAAGCCGGGGCTCCCCGGCGCATAACAACTCGACCCTACGTTTGGAGAAGCGGATGAAAAAGTTTTTGATTGCCCCGTCCATTCTGTCGGCAGATTTTGCCCGGTTAGGTGAAGATACCGCTAACGTGCTGGCCGCTGGCGGCGACGTGGTGCACTTCGACGTGATGGACAACCACTACGTGCCCAATCTGACCATCGGTCCGATGGTGTGCGAAGCGCTGCGTAACTACGGCATTACCGCGCCGATTGACGTGCACCTGATGGTCAAGCCGGTGGATCGCATCGTGCCTGATTTCGCCAAGGCCGGCGCATCCTATATCTCTTTCCACCCCGAAGCGTCCGAACATGTCGATCGCACCATCCAGCTGATCAAAGAACACGGTTGCAAAGCCGGCCTGGTGTTCAATCCGGCCACGCCGCTGAGCTATCTCGATTACGTGATGGATAAAATCGACGTGATCCTGCTGATGTCGGTCAACCCGGGCTTCGGCGGCCAGTCGTTCATTCACGGTACCCTCGACAAGCTGCGTCAGGTGCGCAAGCTGATCGACGACAGCGGCCGCGATATCCGTCTGGAAGTCGACGGCGGGGTTAAAGTGGACAACATCGCCGAAATCGCCGCCGCGGGCGCCGATATGTTTGTCGCCGGTTCCGCCATCTTTGGCCAGCCGGACTACCGCAAGGTGATCGACGAGATGCGCAGCGAGCTGGCGAAGGTTTCCCATGGCTGATTTCGGCGCGATCCGCGCACTGGCCTTCGATCTGGACGGCACGCTGGTCGACAGCGCGCCGGGCCTGGCGGCCGCCATCGATATGGCGCTGGAAGAGATGAACCTGCCGCAAGCGGGTGAGGAGCGGGTCGGCACTTGGATCGGCAACGGCGCCGACGTGCTGGTGCAGCGCGCGCTGCGCTGGGCGGAAGCGGAAGGCACGCCGGAGCAATGCGGCCGGCTGCGTGAACGCTTCGACTATTTCTATGCGCAGACCGTCGACAGTGGCAGCCGCCTGTTCCCGCAGGTGCAAGAGACGCTGGCCCGACTGGCGGCGCACGGTTACCCGATGGCGTTGGTGACCAATAAGCCGACGCCGTTCGTGGCGCCGCTGCTGGCGTCGTTGGGCATTGGCGACTATTTCTCGCTGGTGATCGGCGGCGACGACGTGACGGAAAAGAAACCGCATCCTGCGCCGTTGTACCTGGTGCTCGGCAAGCTTGGCCTGCGCGCGCATGAACTGCTGTTCGTCGGCGACTCACGCAACGATATTCAAGCCGCACAGGGCGCCGGTTGCCCGAGTGTCGGTTTCACCTACGGTTATAACTACGGCGAATCGATCGCCCTGAGCCACCCCGATCGGGTGTTGGAGCGCTTCGCCGATTTGTTGCCCGCTCTTGGGCTGTCATCTTTAGAGAATCAGGAAATTTAAACATGAGTAAGCCCATCGTATTTAGCGGCGCGCAGCCGTCCGGCGAACTGACCATCGGCAACTACATGGGTGCGCTGCGTCAGTGGGTTCAGATGCAGGACGACTACGACTGCATCTATTGCATCGTCGATCTGCATGCCATCACCGTGCGCCAGGACGCCGAGAAGTTGCGCAAGGCCACGCTGGATACGCTGGCACTGTACCTGGCCTGCGGCATCGATCCGGAAAAAAGCACCATCTTCGTGCAGTCGCACGTGCCTGAGCACACGCAGCTGAGCTGGGTGCTGAACTGCTACACCTATTTCGGCGAGCTGAGCCGCATGACACAGTTCAAGGACAAATCCGCACGCTATGCGGAGAACATCAACGCCGGGTTGTTCAGCTATCCGGTGCTGATGGCGGCGGACATCCTGTTGTATCAAACCAACCAGGTGCCGGTGGGCGAAGACCAGAAACAGCACCTGGAGCTGAGCCGCGACGTGGGCCAGCGTTTCAACGCGCTGTACGGCGACGTGTTCAAAGTGCCGGAGCCGTTTATCCCTAAATCCGGCGCGCGCGTAATGTCGCTGCAGGAACCGACCAAGAAGATGTCCAAGTCGGACGACAACCGCAACAACGTGATCGGTCTGCTGGAAGATCCGAAAGCGGTGAGCAAGAAGATCAAACGCGCAATGACCGACTCGGAAGAGCCGCCTGTCGTGCGTTACGACGTGGCCAACAAGGCGGGTGTCTCCAACCTGCTGGATATCCTCGCCGGCGTGAGCGGCAAGAGCATCGCACAGCTGGAAGCCGAGTTCGAGGGCCAAATGTACGGCCATCTGAAAGGCGCGGTGGCGGACGCCGTCTCCGGCATGTTGGGCGAGCTGCAGGAGCGTTACTATCGCTTCCGCAACGATGAAGCCTACCTGCAGCAGGTGATGCGCGATGGCGCGGCCAAAGCGCGTGCGCGGGCGCAGGAAACCCTAGCGAAGGTCTATCAGGCCGTCGGTTTCGTACCGCCGCAGGCGTAACGCCGGCACAAATAGAAAAAGCGGCCTAGGCCGCTTTTTTTACGTCGCTATCACGCCATTTGCGCCAGACTGGCGGGCGCTGCCTCGTTGGCGAACCAATTGAGCTTGCCGCGCAGGCTGACCACGCTGCCGACGATGATCAGGCTGGGACTGGCGGCCTGCAGGGCCAAGGCGCCCAGTTGGCCGAGCTCGCCTTCGATCACTCGCTGACGGCAGGAGGTACCGTTTTCCACCAGCGCCACCGGCGTGGCGGCCGGCAGGCCGTTAGCGATCAGCTGGCGTTGGATCTCCGCCGCTTGCGATAGCCCCATATAAAACACCAGCGTCTGTTGCCCGGCAGCCAGCGTCGCCCAGTCCAATCCACCGTCGGCTTTGGCGTGGCCGGTCACCAGGCGCACGCTCTGCGCGTGGTCGCGGTGGGTGAGCGGGATGCCGCTGTAGGCAGAACAGCCAGAGGCGGCGGTAATGCCTGGCACCACCGAGAATGGCACGTTGGCGTCTGCCAGCGTCTCCAGCTCTTCGCCGCCGCGGCCGAAGATAAAGGGATCGCCCCCTTTCAGGCGCACCACGCGTTTGCCTTGCAACGCCTGCTGCAGCAGGATTTGGTTGATCTGCTCCTGCGGCACGCAGTGGTGGCCGGCGCGTTTGCCGACGAAGATGCGCTCGGCGTCGCGGCGCACCAGCGTCATGATATCTTCAGAGACCAGCCGGTCATAAACCACCACGTCGGCCTGCTGGATCTGCTGCAGCCCTTTCAGCGTCAGCAAGCCGGCATCGCCTGGCCCGGCGCCCACCAGTACCACTTCACCGCGATCTTCCGGCTGTTCGCTGAACAGCTGCTCGAGCTGGCGTTCAGCCAGCGCGGCGTCGTCGTTGGCCAGCGACTGCGCTAGCCGATCGTGGGCGAACAACCGTTCCCAAAAGCGACGACGCGCGCCGAGGCTGCTGAAGCGTCGTTTTACCCGCTGCCGCAGCGAACCGCCTAACTGGGCCAGTTTTCCGAGGTGCTGCGGCAACATCGCCTCCAGCTTCTCGCGCAGCAGCCGTGCTAATACCGGCGCTTTGCCACCGGAGGATACCGCCACCATGATCGGCGAACGATCGATGATCGACGGCATGATAAAGCTGGCGCGTTTCGGGTCATCGACCACGTTGCAGAATACCCGCTGCTGGTTGGCGCATTGGTACACCAGCGCGTTGACTTCCAGCCGATCGGTGGCGGCGATCACCAGCCATTTTTCCGCCAACAGGCTTGGGTTGAATTCGCCTTCGGTCAGCGTCACCAGGCCTTCTTCCGCCCATTGGCGGAACTGCGGGGTGAACTCCAGGGCGTTGACGGTCAGCGCCGCGCCGGCGTCCAGCAGCAGGCGCGCTTTGCGTTCGGCTATCTCGCCGCCGCCGACCAGCAGGCAGGCTTTATGTTGCAGTTGGCAGAAAATCGGCAGGTAGTCCATCGGCACTCCTCGGGATAATCAGTGCGGGGGCGAAAGGCGCCCCCGAAAACTCAGGCGGTCTGACGTGCGGCGGCTTTCGCCACCTGCGGGCGTTCGGCGCGCGGTGTGGCGTACCAATAACCCAGGCCCATCAGCACCGAGCCGGACAGGATATTGCCCAGCGTCACCCACAGCAGGTTGTGGCCGATGCCGGCGAGGGTATAGGCCTCGCTGTGGTTGCCGAACCAAGAGAGGGCGAACAGCGTCATATTGGCGACGGAGTGCTCATAACCCGAGGCGATGAAGGCCAGCAGGCACCACCAGATGGCGATGAACCTGGCGGCGCCTTCAACGCGGATCGCCATCCAAATCGCCAGGCAAACCAGCCAGTTGCACAGTACGCCCTTGAAGAACAGCACTTCGGCCGTCGTGGTGGTTTTCGCCAGCGCGGCGCTGTGCACCAGGCTGGTATCCACCGGCAGCAGGCTGCCGCCGCCGTAGTAATACATCAGCGCCACCAGCACCGAGCCGAGCAGGTTGCCGAGCCAGGTTTGCGGCAGCACCGCCCACATCTGGCTCTGGCGGATGGTGCCGGCCTTGACGCCGAGCGTCAGGAACATCGTATGGCCGGTGAACAGCTCGGAACCGGCGATGATCACCAGCGTCAGCGCGATGCCGAAGGTGGCGCCCATCACCAGCGGCCGCACGCCTGGATCGACCAGATTGCCGAGGGTGAAGATCAGGATGATGCCGAGGCCGACGTAGGCGCCGGCCATCGCCGAGCTGATCCAGAAACCGAGCGGGCTCTCCTTCGCCAGGCGGACGATGCGCGCCGCGTTGACGGCACATTTGTTGAGGGTGTCGGTAAACATGTGGCCTCCCGAAAGGTTATGCCGCGACTTGCACGATGCCGTCGACCACCCGGCTGGCGAAGCTGGCGACGGAACGGCTGTCATCTTCCAGGCAGTGGCCGTCGTACAGGCGGAAATGCTGCTTCTTCAGCGGGCTGGCGACCCACAACTCGCCTTGATGTTCGGCGATCAGCCCGCGCGACAGCACGCTGGCCTGGGCGAACGGGTCGATATTGCTGATGGCGAACACCTGTTCGTCGGCATAGGGGCGGAACACCGCCACCTGCCGATCGCCGATCAGGGCGCACACGCCGGTGCCTGGCAGGATGTCGGCGACGGGACAAACGGTAATCCACTGGCTCATGCGTGGCTCTCCTCGGTATCGATCAGGGTGACGGGGATACGCTCGTCCGGGCGCGCCGGGCGGTGCTGGTCGCGTTCGGCCACCACCTGCACGTTCGGATCGCGCAGCGGGCTGTTGATGAAGTGGGCGAAGCGCAGCTGCGTTTCCGGATGCTCGACGGTCTCTCTCCACTCGCAGATCACTGCGTCGCGCAGGCGGGCGATCTCCGCTTCCAATTGATCGTTGATGCCGAGCTTGTCGTCGACGATCACCTTGCGCAGGTAATCGATGCCGCCTTCCAGGCTTTCCAGCCACACCGAGGTGCGCTGCAGCTTATCGGCGGTGCGGATATAGAACATCATGAAGCGGTCGAGGTAACGCACCAGGGTCTCGCGATCGAGGTCGGCAGCCAGCAGGTCGGCGTGGCGCGGTTTCATGCCGCCGTTGCCGCAGACATACAGGTTCCAGCCGTTCTCGGTGGCGATGATGCCGACGTCCTTGCCCTGCGCTTCGGCGCATTCACGGGTGCAGCCCGAGACGCCGAACTTCATTTTGTGCGGGGTGCGGATGCCTTTGTAACGGTGCTCCAGCGTGACGCCGAAGCCGACGCTGTCGCCGACGCCGTAGCGGCACCAGGTGCTGCCGACGCAGGTTTTCGCCATGCGCAGCGCCTTGGCGTATGCGTGGCCGGTTTCAAAGCCGGCGGCGAGCAGCTTGCTCCAGATGGCAGGCAGGTCGTCTTTCTGCGCGCCAAACATACCGATGCGCTGTGAGCCGGTCATTTTGGTGTAGAGGTTGTACTCCTTGGCGATTTGGCCGATGGCCAGCAGGCCGTCCGGGGTGATTTCGCCGCCGGCGGAGCGCGGGATCACCGAATAGGTGCCGTCTTTCTGGATATTGCCGAGGAAGTTGTCGTTGGTATCCTGCAGTGGCGTATGCTGCGGCTTGAGAACGTATTCGTTCCAGCACGAGGCCAACAGCGAGCCGACGGTCGGCTTACAGACTTCGCAGCCGTAGCCTTTGCCGTATTTGGCCAGCAACGCCTCGAACGACTTGATGCCTTCGACGCGGATCAGGTGGAACAGCTCCTGGCGTGAATAGGCGAAGTGTTCGCACAGGTGGTGGTTGACCTCGATGCCTTGCTTGCTCAGCTCGGCGTTCAACACCTGGGTGAGCAGCGGGATGCAGCCGCCGCAGCCGGTGCCGGCCTTGGTTTCGGCTTTCAGCGCCGCCACGGTGTGGCAACCTTTGTTGACCGCCTGAATGATGTCGCCTTTGCTGACGTCGAAGCAGGAGCAGATCTGCGCGCTTTCCGGCAGCGAATCCACGCCGATGGCCGGTTTGCTGCCCGCATGGGCCGGCAGGATCAGGCCGTCCGGGTTCTCCGGCAGTTCGATGCCGTTCAGCGCCAGCTGCAGCAGGTTGCCGTAGTCGCTGGTGTCGCCCACCAGCACCGCGCCGAGCAGGGTTTTGCTGTCGGCGCTGACGATGAGGCGTTTGTAGACTTCTTTGTTTTCATCCAGATAGACGTAGCTGCGGGCGCCTTCGGTGCGGCCATGGGCATCGCCGATGCCGCCGACGTCCACGCCCAGCAGCTTCAGCTTGGCGCTCATGTCGGCGCCCTGGAAGCCGTTTTCGCGGCCCAGCAGGTGATCGGCGGCCACCTGCGCCATTTTGTAACCCGGCGCCACCAGGCCGAAGGTGCGATCGCGCCAGGCGGCGCACTCACCGATGGCGTAGACGTTCGGATCCGACGTCTGGCAGCTGTCGTTGATGGCGATGCCGCCGCGGCGGCCGATCTCCAGCCCGCACTGGCGCGCCAGCTTGTCCTGGGCGCGGATGCCGGTGGAGAACACGATGAAATCCACTTCCAGCAGGCTGCCGTCGGCGAAATGCAGGGTTTTACGCGCCGTGCCGCCGCCGTTGACGATCTCCTGGGTATTCTTGCCGGTGTGCACCTTGACGCCCATGCGTTCGATCTTGCGGCGCAGCTGGTCGCCGCCCATCGGGTCGAGCTGTTCGGCCATCAGCACCGGAGCGAACTCGATCACGTGCGTTTCCACCCCCAGGCTTTTCAGCGCGCCGGCGGCCTCCAGCCCCAGCAGCCCGCCGCCGACCACCGCGCCGCGTTTGCTGCGGCGCGCGCAGGCTTCGATGGCATTCAGGTCTTCGATGGTGCGGTAAACGAAGCAGTCCTGGCTATCCGAGCCTTTAATCGGCGGGATCCACGGGTAAGAGCCGGTGGCCATGATCAGCTTGTCGTAATAGACGGTGCGGCCGGTGTTGGAGTGGATGACCTTCTCGTCGCGATTGATGGTGATGGCGCGCTCGCCGATCAGCACCTTCACGCCGTGTTTTTCGTAAAAGCCTTCGCGCACCAGCGACAGCTCTTCGGCGGTGTGGTGCGAGAAGTAGGAAGAGAGATGCACGCGATCGTAAGCGATGCGCGGCTCTTCGCAAAATACGGTGATTTCGAACTGGTCTTTGTCTGCTTTATCCAACAGATCTTCGATGAACCGGTGGCCGACCATGCCATTGCCGACGACGGCAAGTTTGACTCTGCTCATTATTGCCTCAAAATTCTGGTTTCCTAGGCTTACCTTATCTCTCCCGATGGGCAATTTATTGATGCAAATCAATCACACTCTTATATACCTCTAACGTGGTATATGGATGATTTTTCACGATTTTTGATAAGTTGCGGATTTTATTCACCTTTAGCTGAAGCGAGTCAGTTAGCATGCCAATTACCCCGCAGGGGGTAGCCGCAGGAGGTAGGAGCGAAACGGCGACTTTGTCAGCGCGATCCGCTGCCAGTATGATGAAGAAAACCAGCGCAACGGCAGAGGTGAAGGGTGGCGAAACGTCCATTGAAGTTTATCGACAACCTGCGTTTAAGCGGGCATGAAGGATTGTGGCAATTGGCGATTGAGCAGGGGCGCATTGCGCATCTGGTGCCGCAGCCGGAAGGGCAGGAGTGGCGCAGCGACGTGCTGGATGCGCAGGGCGGGCTGGCGCTGCCGGCGTTCGTCGAACCGCATATTCACCTGGATACCACGCAAACCGCCGGCCAGCCGGCATGGAACCAGTCCGGCACGCTGTTCGAAGGCATCGAGCGCTGGGCCGAACGCAAAGCGCTGTTGACCCATGAAGACGTCAAGCAGCGCGCCTGGCAAACCCTCAAGTGGCAGATTGCCAACGGCGTGCAGTATGTGCGCACCCACGTCGACGTCTCCGATCCCACGCTGACTGCGCTGCGCGCCATGCTGGAGGTGAAACAGGAGGTGGCGCCCTGGGTGACGCTGCAGATCGTCGCCTTCCCGCAGGAGGGGATCCTCTCTTATCCCAACGGCGAAGCGCTGCTGGAAGAAGCGCTGCGGTTGGGGGCCGACGTGGTGGGCGCCATTCCGCATTTCGAATTCACCCGCGAGTACGGCGTGGAGTCGCTGCACAAGGCTTTCGCGCTGGCGCAAAAATACGATCGGCTGGTGGACGTGCACTGCGATGAGATCGACGACGAGCAATCGCGCTTCGTCGAGACCGTGGCGGCGCTGGCGCTGAAGCTGGAGATGGGGGCGAAAGTCACCGCCAGCCACACCACGGCGATGCACTCTTACAACGGCGCTTACGCCTCGCGGCTATTCCGCCTGCTGAAAATGTCCGGCATCAACTTCGTCGCCAACCCGCTGGTGAATATTCATCTGCAGGGGCGTTTCGACAGCTACCCGAAACGGCGCGGCGTGACGCGGGTGAAGGAGATGCTGGAGGCTGAGATCAACGTTTGCTTTGGCCACGACGACGTGTTCGATCCCTGGTACCCGCTCGGCACTGCCAACATGCTGCAGGTGCTGCATATGGGGCTGCACGTGTGTCAGCTGATGGGTTATGGTCAGATCGACGACGGGTTGAAGCTGATCACCAGCCACAGCGCGCGCACCCTTAACCTGAGCGACTACGGTCTGGCGGCCGGCAACAGCGCCAACCTGGTGATCCTGCCGGCGGAAAGCGGCTTCGATGCGGTGCGCCGCCAGACGCCGGTGCGTTATTCGATCCGCCAGGGGGCAGTGATCGCCGAGACGCGGCCAGCGGAAACAACGCTGCATCTGCAGCAGGATGAGACGGTGGATTTTCGGCGTTAGTCGATGATCGCCTGAAGCCGCGCCAGTGCATCGGCGATGACTTCGCCGGGGGCATGCTCGACGAATTGCGCGCTGCGCCCGGCCAGATCCATCATGCGAACCTGATTGATCAAGATGACGCCCTGCGTTGCGGTGCCACTCCCGCTCAGGCTGACGGTGAAACCCGCTGTACGGGCAAAATTCGCCCCTTGGGAAATGGGGGCGACCAATACCATGCCCAGCGCATTGAATTCGCGGGGAGACAGCACCAGTGCCGGACGAAAGTCGCCTTGTTGCTCACGGCCAACCACGGGATTCAGGCTGACCCGGATAAGATCTCCGCGCTGAAAAACGGGGCGCTTCACCATACTTCTTTCCCCGCCGACGGCATGTGTTCCCAGCTGTCATCTGCGGCGGCCGGCGCTTCACCGTCGCAGCCATCGAGCAATTGCTGCAGTGAATAGCGTTTCTTAACCGGCTTAATGACCAACGCTCCATCGATAACCTGCATGTCCATTTCCTGACCTACCTGTAGTTCCAGCTCGTTCATTAGCGCTGAGGGCACCAGCATTCCCGCGCTGTTGCCCCATTTTTTGATAGAGACTTTCATGAGCAATCCCTCTCCATTGTTCATGTATAAACAATGTATAATCAAGTGTGAAAAATGTACATAAAAAAGGGCGCCTTGCGGGCGCCCTGGGTGCATCTGATGCGAAGACGTTAGTGCGTCACATGACCGTGGCTGCGGTGCTTGGTCACGAAGCCCAGCAGCAGACACATCACGAACACCGCCAGGTACAGGCCGTTGGCGGTGGTCAGCGCCGCGTGCGCGCCACCTTTCGCGACGATCGGGCCGGTGACCACGAAGGTCAGCATGGTACCGATGGTGCCGCAGGTCAGGATAAAGTTGACCAGCTTCGGTGAGGAGACCTTGGTCTGCAGCGAGCCGAGGGTGATCAGCGTGGTGTAGATGGCGCTGGAAACGAAGCCCAGAGCCATGATGTAGTAGCCCAGGTGCTCCGGATTGTCGGTGCTGACGAACAGGTACATCGCGCCGGTAGCCAGTGCGGCCAACACGGTGACGATGCGCTGCAGATCGAAGAAGCGCAGGATGAAGCTGAACACCCACATGCCGACCATGTAAGAGGTCCAGAAGTCGCTCACCAGCTTACCGGCCTGGCCGATGTCCATGTTGAAGGACTTGGTGGCGTACTCAGGCACCCACTGAATGAAGCCCAACTGGCCGAGGATGTAGCACAGCGCGGCGATCGACAGGAACAGCACGCCGATACCCCACTTTTCTTTCTCGACCGGCTGACCAGCATCGGCGCCTTTCTTGCCCAGCACCGGGAATTCGGAGCACAGGGTCAGCACGAAGATCGCCACGTACAGCAGGCCGATGCAGGCATAAACCCAGTACCAGCCGATATGGCGGGCCAGCAGCATCGCGGCGACGATCGGGAAGATCATACCGGCCATGCTGAAGAAGGAGTCGGTGAACAGCAGGCGCGAGCCACGCTGGCGGCCGGCATACATGTGGGTGATCAGGAAGGTGCCGATCGACATGGTGATACCGCTAACCACGCCGAGGATAAACATGCACAGCGAGAACATGGTCAGGCTCTTGCCGAGCATCAGGCCTGCGACCGCCAGCACCATCAGGACAAAGCCGAAGATCAGCTGACGCTTCAGCGGGATGATTTCCATCAGCCAGGCATTGAGGAAGATCGAAATCAAAATGCCGGCGTTGAGGAAAGTAAAGGTGTTACTCATGCTGGAAACCGGCAGATTAAAGTACTCTGCAATGTTTCCCATCACCATCCCTGTGACGATCACTAAAGCACCGGTCAGCGCGTATGAAAAGAAGCTGATCCAGGTAAGCCGTATGCGGTTACTGTCATTCATTGTATAGGCCTGAATATGTCTGTTAGAGGTTTTAACGCTGGCATAAGGCCGCTGGCTTTTCCCGGCAAAGCAGAAAAGTCCCGATCAGGCCGCCAGGGGGCGGATCCTAGCACAGACAACGGGATTTTTTGTGATGGCTGTCGATTTTTTGATGCAATTTATGAAAGGCTGATGCCTGTTGTTGTGATCTATTTGCGCGCAGTCACAATAGAATCGCGGTTGATAATCGCCGGCTCAAAACGGCGCGCCGGAGTGGCGGGATCGATCAACAGCCGCGCAGCGTATTGCGCCATCTCGCTGATGGGAAAATGTACGCTGCTCAGCGCCGGGCGCACGAAAGGCGCGCGTTCGCCGCTGTCGTAGCAGATCAACGAGATATCTTGCGGCACCCGCAAACGATGCTCGTTGATCGCCAGCAGGGCGCCGATCGCCATCTCTTCGTTGCAGCAGTAGATGGCGCTGGGCCGCGCGTCTTGCCGCAGCAGCCGATCGGCACAGCGATAACCGCTTTCCAGATCGTAGACACCTTCCAGGCAGGCCAACGGTTCGATGTTCGCCGCCTGCATGGCTTCCTCAAACCCCTGCAGCCGCAGGCGGCTCGACGGGCGCTCGCGCGGGCCGCTGATGCAGGCGATGCGCCGGTGCCCGGCATCGAGCAGCTGTTGCGTCGCCATGCGGCTGGCGAGCGGGTGATCGAAGGTGACGCAGCGGGCCTCCAGCCCAGGCACCAGGCGATCGAGCAACACGAAATGACGTTGCTCCGCCGCCAGCTGACGCAGCCTGTCGTCGCTGAGGAAGCGCACGTGCAGGATCACGCCGTCGCAGCGCAGGCTAAATAACCGCTGCACCGCCTGCCATTCGTTTTCGGCGCTGTTGCGGCCCTGGGTCACCAGCAACTGCTTGCCGTGGGATTCGGCCTCGGTCTGTACGAAGTCCATCAGCGCGCCGAAGAAACCGCCGCGATACGAGGTGGTGACCAGCCCGAGGGTATTGCTGTGACTGGAGGCGAGCGCGCGGGCCGCCGGATTGGGGGTGTAACCGAGCTGGGCGACGGCGCGTTCAACCTTCTCGCGGGTCGGCGCCTTGACGTTGCTGTCGCCGTTCACCACGCGCGATACGGTGGCGCGCGATACGCCCGCCAACGCCGCGACATCTTCCAGTGTCACCATCGTCCAACTCCTGATTACGGCTAAAAAAAGGGGTTCGGCGCGCCGAACCCTTGTCTGGCTGCGCTTAAGCGCTTACCTGAACTGCGGCAAATACGGCGCGTTGATCGCCAACACTTCGTCCAGCAGCGGCTGCGCCAGATTGGCGTTGCCCACCAGCGGATTAGCGATCAGCGCCAGCAACCCGCTGCGGCGATCGCCGTGCACCGCAGCTTCGATGGTCAGGCGTTCGTAGGCTTTTACCTGCTGCGTCAGCGCCTGCATCGGTTCCGGCAGCGGGCCGAAAGTCAGCGGATGCGCGCCCTGGGCATCGACGATACAGTTGATTTCTATCACAGCATCGTCCGGCAGGCCATGGATTGCGCCGCGGTTTGCGGTGTTGACCACTAATTGCGTGCCGAGATTATTATGGATAGCACGAATCAGCTCCAGCGCAACTTCGGAATAGAAAGAACCGCCGCGGAAGCTGAGCTGCTCCGGTTTCGTGTTCAGCTGCGGATCGGCATACAGCTCGAACAGCTCTTTTTCCACCTGCATCACCTGTTCCGCGCGGGTGCCGCGCTCGCCGGCGGCGGCCATCTCTTCCGCCAGCATCTCGCGGGTCTGGTAAAAATAGCGATGATACGGGCAGGGGATGGCGCCGAGCGCGCGCAGGAAGTCCGGCTGCCAGGGCTCTTCCTTGATGTTGTTCATGGTCAGCGCCGCGCCGTCGCACAGCATGTCGATCACCTTGGCGGTGACGTCGTGTCCCTGCTGCGTGACCTGATGCACCCAGACCATGTGGTTCAGACCGGCGAATCGCAGCTGCACATCGGCGTAGGGCGCCTGCAGCATGTTGGCGATCATGTGGTGCATGCTGATCGGTACGTTGCACAGGCCGATGATCTTCGCCTTGGTGAAGCGGGATACCGCCTCGGTGACGATGCCGGCCGGGTTGGTGAAGTTGATGATCCAGGCGTCCGGCGCCAGTTTTTCCACCCGGCGGGCAATATCCAGCATCACCGGGATGGTGCGCAGCGCTTTGGCGAAGCCGCCGACGCCGGTGGTCTCCTGACCGAGCAGCTGGTATTTCAGGCCCAGCCGTTCGTCGGCGGCGCGCGCCGGTAGTTGCCCGACGCGGAACTGGGTCAGCACGAAAGCGGCGCCGCGAATCGCCTCGTCCAGCGCGAAGTGCACGCTGACCTTCACCTGCTCCAGCCCGTGGCGCGCCAGCATGCGGCGGGTCAGGGCGGCGATGATTTCCACTTTTTGCCGGCCCGGTTCGACGTCCACCAACGCCAGTTCGGTGACCGGCAGTTCCTCGATGCGTTGGATCAGCCCATCGACCAGCTCGGGGGTATAGCTGCTGCCGCCGCCGATCACGGCGATTTTGAGCGCGTTCATGGGCGGCCCTCCATCTGCGACTGGCGGCGATAGAGCTCGATCATGTCCTCGGCCAGATCCTGGATCACCATGGCGTTCATCAGATGATCCTGCGCATGCACGGTGATCAGGTTGATCGCCAACTTGCCGCAGCCTTCGTCCAGACCGATCAGCTCAGTCTGGATCAGGTGCGCCTTCTTCACCCACTCTTTGGATTCGGCCATGTGTTTGGCTGCGGCGGCGAAGTCGCCGGCGCGCGCTTGTCGCAACGCCGTCAGCGCATTGCTGCGCGCGCTGCCGGAGAACACCAGCAGTTCCATGATGGTGCTTTCAAACTCGGGGCTGATTTCAGTCATCAATTCACTCACGTCATTTCTCCAGGGGTTGCGCGGCGACGCCGTCGTGGAATGCCTCAGTATCCGTTCTTTTTAAAATGAGAGCGCTCTCATTTATATAGAGTAACGACAATACGTGTGCAAACTGAGAGGTGGATCGCAAAAACCGCCCCAGGGCGGCGCTGGGCAAAAAATGCGTGATGCGGTTGGCAAAAAAGTCTTCTGCGCCCATACTTTCCGCAGCAAAATTCAGGGCCGCCTAGGATATGTCCCGTAATTGGGTAAATATAGGTAAATGGCTGGCACTTGCCGATACAGCTCTTTAGAATCAAAGCGCTTTTCCGTTGTTTGTCTCTCAGAGAAAGGACCCGTTAATGTTCAAACGTACTTTAGTGACCTTCGTCGCGCTGTGTTCCCTGACCGCAGTGGCGCCAGCCGCACTCGCCGCCGGTGAGACCCACGTCATGCTGACGACCTCGGCGGGGAATATCGAATTGGCGCTCGACAGCAAGAAGGCACCGGTTTCTACCCAGAACTTCGTCGATTACGTGAACAGCGGGTACTACAACAACACCATTTTCCACCGCGTGATCCCGGGCTTCATGATCCAGGGCGGCGGTTTCACCGCTGACATGCAGCAGAAATCCACCAAGGCGCCAATCAAGAACGAAGCCGACAACGGCTTGCGCAACCTGCGCGGCACCATCTCGATGGCGCGCACCGCCGACAAGGACAGCGCCACCAGCCAGTTCTTCCTCAACGTGGCGGATAACGCCTTCCTGGATCACGGCCAGCGCGACTTCGGTTACGCGGTGTTCGGCAAAGTGGTGAAAGGCATGGACGTGGTGGACAAGATTGCTCAGGTGCCAACCGGCAACGTCGGCCCATACCAGAATGTGCCGACCAAACCGGTGGTGATTCTGTCGGCCAAGGTGCTGCCGTAAATTTTTTGGCCGATCCCGCCGGGGTCGGCCGCTCCTTCCTCGTGAAGCCTTGCCTTCATCACTGTTTTCTCCCGCGCCTCATGCTCTAATCGGCAGACAATAACCAGACCGGAAATCCGGCGTTCGCCCTTTGTTGTCTCTGGATGAGTTGCTGCCATGTATGAATTTAACCAGGTGCTGTTGCTGTTGCAGCAGATGTGCGTCTATCTCGTTATCGCCTATCTGCTGAGCAAAACCCCGCTGTTTATCCCACTGATGCAGGTGACCATTCGCCTGCCGCACAAGCTGCTGTGCTATGTGATCTTCTCGGTGTTCTGCATCATGGGCACCTATTTCGGGCTGCACATTCAGGATTCGATCGCCAACACCCGTGCGATAGGCGCGGTTCTGGGCGGGCTGCTGGGCGGGCCGTCGGTGGGCTTTCTGGTCGGGCTGACCGGCGGCCTGCATCGCTATACGCTCGGCGGCATGACCGACGTGGCTTGTGCGATCTCCACGGTGTCGGAAGGTCTGGTCGGCGGCATCGTACACAGCATCGCCATGCGCCGCGGGCGCATCGAGCTGCTGTTCAACCCGCTGTTCGTCGGCGGCGTGGCGCTGGTGGCGGAGGTGCTGCAGATGGCGATCATTCTGGCGGTGGTACGCCCTTACGACGAGGCGTTGCAGCTGGTGGAACACATCGCGCTGCCGATGATGATCGCCAATACCATCGGCGCGGCGATGTTTATGCAAATCCTGCTGGACAGGCGCGCCATGTTCGAGAAGTACACCAGCGCCTTTTCGTCCAAGGCGTTGAAGATCGCCGAGCGCACCGAGGGCATTCTGCGGCAGGGGTTCGATCAGGAAAACAGCATGAAGGTCGCCCGGGTGATTTATCAGGAGCTGGGCATCGGCGCGGTGGCGATCACCGATCGCGACAAGCTGTTGGCGTTCATCGGCATCGGCGACGATCACCACCTGCCGGGCACGCCGATCGCCTCGGTGCATTCGCATCGCGCCATCGACAACAACGAGGTGGTCTATGCCGACGGCAATCAGCTCTCTTACTGCTGCTCGATCAATCCGGCCTGCAAACTGGGATCGACGCTGGTGATCCCGCTGCGCGGCGAAAACCAGCGGGTCATCGGTACCATCAAGCTGTATGAACCGAAAAGCCAGCTGTTCAGCACCATCAACCGGACGCTGGGCGAAGGCATCGCCAGCCTGCTGTCGGCGCAGATCATGGCCGGACAGTACGAGCGCCACAAGCAGCTGCTGGCGCAGTCGGAGATCAAGCTGCTGCATGCGCAGGTCAACCCGCATTTCCTGTTTAATGCGCTGAATACCCTGGTGGCGGTGATCCGTCGCGACGGCGAGCGCGCCTGCGAGCTGGTGCAGTCCCTCTCGACGTTCTTTCGCAAAAACCTCAAACGCTCGGATGACGAAGTCAGCCTGGCGGACGAGATTGAACATGTGAACGCCTATCTGCAGATCGAGAAAGCGCGCTTCGCCGATCGGCTGGAGATCGCGGTATCGCTGCCGGAGGCGCTGTTGGCGGTGCGGCTGCCGGCGTTCTCGCTGCAACCGATCGTCGAGAACGCCATCAAGCACGGCACCTCGCACCTGTTGGGCGTGGGACGCATCGAAATCGGTGCCTGCTGTGAGGGTGAGCATCTGCTGCTGCAGGTGACGGACAACGCCGGGCTGTTCCAGCCGAAACCGAACTGCAGCGGGCTGGGGATGAACCTGGTGGATAAGCGCATTCGCGTGCGCTACGGCGAGGGCTATGGCGTACGGGTGGATTGCCGGCCGGACGCCTACACCCGCATTACGCTCAATGTCCCCATGGAGAGGGCCGCCTGATGTTAAACGCACTGATTGTTGACGATGAACCTTCCGCGCGCGACAACCTGCGCCATCTGCTGGAGGCCGAGGCGGAGATCGCGATTATCGGCGAATGCGCCAACGCCATCGAAGCCATCAGCCAAATCCACCGGCTACAGCCGGACGTGGTGTTTCTCGATATCCAAATGCCGCGCATCAGCGGGCTGGAAATGGTCGGCATGCTGGATCCCAATCGCATGCCACACATCGTGTTTCTGACCGCCTACGACGAATACGCGGTGCAGGCGTTCGAGGAGCATGCCTTCGACTATCTGCTGAAGCCGGCGGAGCCGAAGCGGTTGAGCAAAACGCTGCAACGCCTGCGGCAGCGTAGTGCGCCGCAGGACGTGGCGGTGCTGGATGAGAGCGCCGGTTACCTGAAATACATTCCCTGTACCGGCCACAGCCGCATCTATCTGCTGCGGTTCGACGAGGTGCTGGCGATCCGTTCCAAACTGAGCGGGGTATTTGTGGTGCGTAGCGACGGCATGGAGTGTTTCACCGAATTGACGCTGCGCACGCTGGAAAGCCGCACCCCGCTGGTGCGCTGCCATCGGCAGTATCTGGTCAATCTGGAGCAGGTGCGCGAGATCCGCTTCGAAGAGGGCGGCGCGGCGGAGATGATCATGTCGGCCGGCGATCCGGTTCCGGTCAGCCGGCGCTATTTGAAGGCGCTGAAGGAACAACTGGGGCTGCGGGGGTGACTATGCCGGCGGCCACCGGCGGCGAGTATGCACGATGGCCAATATGATGACGCGTTGAGCCGCCAATTCATAGACCAGCAGATAGGACGGGGAGATGACCAGCTCGCGCGTGCCGGCTATCCGACCCGTTTTCCCGCTGGTGGGATGATGCACGAGGCGTGCCGCCGCGTCAGCGATTTTTGCATCATTTTCTGCGGCGGCGGCCGGATTTTTAAGTTCCAACCATTCATAAATCGCCAGACGATCGGCGATGGCGGGTACCGTCCATGTCAGTTTCACAAAAGTCCTTTTGTGTTTTATTGCGTTGATTTAGCTCTGCGTTCGGCGAAATAAGCGGCCACCTCTTCATCGTCGGCGAACTTGCCTTCACGCAACGCCTTGCGGCTCACCTCGACCTTTTCCTTTAACCACTGGTCGTACTCTTCCTGCTGCGCCTGGCGGCTGACAAACTCGCGCATGAAATCGCGCAACAGTTGCGAAGCCGTGCGATCGGCGGCCTTTGCCGCGCTGGCGAAAGCGGTTTTTAACTCGTCATCCACGCGGATTACCACGGTAGATTCAGACATGGTATTTACCTCGTATATACAGCGTAATGCTCACTATAGCACTGGTGCTTTATTGTTCAAGCAAAGACGCTCTGACGTTAAGCGCAATCTGAATTCATCAGGCCCTGACGGCGCCCATTTTGTTTGTCCTTGACGGGGTTACGCGGCGCTTATAGCTTTATTGCATCCACAGGCGCGTTTCGCGCCGCGTCAGCGTCAAAGGAACAGAAAATGAGTGAACCACGGATTATCGCCAAAGCGATGAAAGACGGAAAACCGGAACAGGATCTGGTGATTTTGCCGGCGTTGGCCAACCGCCACGGCTTGATCACCGGGGCAACCGGCACCGGCAAGACGGTGACGCTGCAGAAAATGGCCGAACAGTTCTCACGCATCGGCGTGCCGGTGTTCCTCTCGGATGTGAAGGGCGATCTGTCCGGCATCGGCGCCGAGGGCGTGCCTTCCGAAAAACTGCAGGCGCGTCTGGCGGCGATCGGCGTTACCGACTGGCAACCGCAGGCCTGCACCATTATCCCGTGGGATATTTACGGTGAAAAAGGCCACCCGATCCGCGCCACGATTTCCGATCTCGGGCCGTTGCTGCTGGGGCGCCTGTTGGATCTGAACGAGGTGCAAAGCGGCGTGCTGCAGCTGGTGTTCAAAATCGCCGATGACAATGCGCTGCTGCTGCTGGACATGAAAGACCTGCGCGCCATGGTGCAGTTCGTCGGCGATAACGCCAAACAATTCCAGACCCAGTACGGCAATATCTCTACCGCGTCGATCGGCGCCATCCAGCGTGGATTGCTGACGCTGGAAGAACAGGGCGCCAACCAGTTCTTCGGCGAGCCGATGCTGGACATCAACGATCTGATGAAAACCGACGCCAACGGTCACGGTGTGATCAATCTGCTGGCGGCGGACAAGCTGATCAATCAGCCGAAGCTGTATTCGGTGTTCCTGCTATGGCTGTTGGCCGAGCTGTTTGAGCACCTGCCGGAAGTGGGCGACCCCGAACAGCCGAAGCTGGTGTTCTTCTTCGATGAAGCGCACCTGTTGTTCAACGACGCGCCGGCGGCGCTGCTGACCAAGATCGAACAGGTGGTGCGCCTGATCCGCTCCAAAGGCGTCGGCATTTACTTCGTCACCCAGAACCCGCTGGACATTCCGGACAGCGTATTGGGCCAATTGGGCAACCGCGTACAGCATGCTTTGCGCGCCTTTACCCCGCGCGATCAGAAAGCGGTGAAGACGGCGGCGCAAACCCTGCGCGCCAACCCGGCCTTCGATGCCGAAACGGCGATCACCGAGCTGGGCGTGGGGGAAGCGCTGGTGTCGTTCCTCGACGAGAAGGGCCGCCCGAACGTGGTGGAGCGGGCGATGGTGATCGCGCCGGAATCCAAGATGGGCATGCTTGGCGCGGAAGGGCTGAACAGCGCAATCAACAAGTCGCCGCTGTATGGCCGCTATGAGGATATGATCGATCGCGAGTCCGCCTACGAGAAGCTGTCGTCGGGTGGATTTGCCACCGTCGGCACCCCGCAGCAGGGGCAGCAACCGCAGGCGCAACAGCAACAACAGCAGGCGGGCGGCGGCCTGATGGACGGCCTGAACGAGCTGCTGTTCGGTTCCACCGGCCCGCGCGGCGGCAAGCGCGACGGCATCGTCCAGACCGCCGCCAAGAGCATGGCGCGCGATCTCGGCCGCCAGATCCTGCGCGGCGTGCTGGGGTCGATCACCGGCGGCCGTAAAAAGTAAGCGGAAATTATCGTCGGCAGCGGCGGGTTAAATCAGTAAACTGTGGCGGCATTTTTCTCTGCCGGACCTAACATGCTGCTGCTGATCGATAACTACGACTCCTTTACCTATAACCTTTACCAGTACTTCTGCGAATTGGGCGCCGAGGTGCTGGTGAAGCGCAACGATGAGCTGCAGCTGGCCGATATCGAGCGGCTGGCGCCGCAGCATCTGGTGATTTCCCCTGGCCCCTGTACCCCGAACGAAGCGGGTATCTCGCTGGCCGCCATTCGACATTTCGCCGACAAACTGCCGATCCTCGGCGTGTGCCTGGGGCATCAGGCGCTGGGGCAGGCGTTCGGCGCCGAGGTGGTGCGCGCCCGTGCGGTGATGCACGGCAAAACCTCGGCCATTCGTCACCTGGGCGTCGGCGTGTTTCGCGGCCTGAGCGATCCATTGACCGTGACCCGTTACCACTCGCTGGTGCTGAAAGCCGAGACGCTGCCGGACTGTTTTGAAGTGACCGCCTGGAGCGAGCGCGACGGCGTGCGCGACGAGATCATGGGCATCCGCCACCGCGCTTTGGCGTTGGAAGGCGTGCAGTTCCATCCGGAAAGCGTGCTCAGCGAGCAGGGCCATCAGCTGCTGGATAACTTCCTCAACCGTTAATCCCGATGCGTTTTTTTCGCTCGTCGGGCGTTTTGCGTTTGCGCTTGATTGGTTTTTTATGCATATTTCGTGATTATGTTTTCAATCTGACATCGAAATAGCGCTGAAAAACCTTCGGGGTGGAGCCGAAAATGACTGACAAATTCGCAGTGAGCCGCAGCACCTTTGACCAGGTTATCCTGCCTGTTTATGCACCTGCCCAGTTCGTGCCGGTGCGCGGCAAAGGCAGCCGGGTCTGGGATCAGCAGGGAAAAGAGTACATCGATTTTTCCGGCGGCATCGCGGTAACGGCGCTGGGACATTGTCACCCGGCGCTGGTCGACGCGCTCAAACGTCAGGGGGAAACCCTGTGGCATACCAGCAACGTCTTCACCAATGAACCGGCGCTGCGTCTGGCGAGTAAACTGATCGACGCCACCTTCGCCGATCGGGTGTTCTTCGCCAACTCCGGCGCGGAGGCCAACGAGGCGGCGTTCAAGCTGGCGCGCCATTACGCCATCACCCGCCACAGCCCATACAAAACCAAAATCATCGCCTTCTATAACGCGTTTCACGGCCGCACGCTGTTCACCGTTTCGGTGGGCGGGCAGGCTAAATACTCCGACGGGTTCGGGCCGAAGCCGGCCGACATTGTGCACGTGCCGTTTAACGATCTGGCGGCGGTGAAAGCGGTGATGGACGACCATACCTGCGCGGTGGTGATGGAGCCGATTCAGGGTGAGGGCGGCATTACGCCGGTCGACGCCGGCTTCCTCAAAGGCGTGCGCGAGCTGTGCGACCAACATCAGGCGCTGCTGGTGTTCGACGAAGTGCAGAGCGGCATGGGGCGCAGCGGCAAGCTGTTCGCCTATATGCATTATGGCGTGACGCCGGACATTCTCACCACCGCCAAGGCGCTGGGCGGCGGTTTCCCGGTCAGCGCCATGCTGACCACCGAAGAGATCGCGTCGGTGATGCAGGTGGGCACTCACGGCACTACCTACGGCGGCAACCCGCTGGCCTGCGCGGTGGCGGAGGCGGCGCTGGATGTGATCAATACGCCGGAGGTGTTGAGCGGCATTGAGCAGCGCCATGCGCTGTATGTGCAGGCTTTGCAGAATATCGGCGATAAATACGGTATTTTCACCGCCATTCGCGGTATGGGGTTGCTGATTGGCGCTGAGCTGACGCCGCATTATCACGGCAGAGCGCGTGACTTCCTCACCGCCGCCGCTGCGCGTGGGCTGATGATCCTCAACGCCGGGCCGAACGTGATTCGTTTTGCGCCGTCGCTGGTGGTGGAGCTGCAGGATATCGAAGCCGGCATGGCGCTGTTCGAGCTGGCGGTGCAGGACGTGATCAACGCCTGAAGCCCGTGCGGCGATTAACGGGGCGCGGCATGCCGCGCCCTTATTGATCGCGCAGTTTGCGTTTGAGCCAGATGCCGTGGTGCGGGCGCTGGCGCCAGGCCAGCGACGAAATGGTATGCATCACGCTCAGGTGCGACAGGATGCGCCGCAGATGGCGCTCCATCTCGGTGACGGGCATGTCCGGATGCAGGTCCGGCGGCTGCATGATGCCGCTGTTGTCGCTGCTCGGGCCATCGTATTCCAGCCGCTGCTGGCAGCTTTGCAGCGCGATTTCACAGGTTTGCAGATACTCTTCCGCCAGCTTCGGCGTCAGCATGTAGTGCTCGCGCGCCAGAATGGTCATGGCGTTCAGGTGCTCGACGATGAACTGGCTGTGAGTGACCCACAGCCGCATGTCAGCCAGATAGTTCGAGGCGAATCCCGGTTCCTGCATCGCCTGATTGAGCGCGGTGAACAGCGCATTGTGCGCCTGGTTGACCTGCATGCGGGCGTAGGCCAGCGAGGCGGCGTCCGGCTCGGGTTGCTTCAGCATCAGCCGCAGCGCGGCCTGATCGTTCTCCAGCGCCTGATGGGCATTTTTGCGCAGCAGCCCGCTTTGCCACTGCGGCCACAGCCAAATGGTGCCGCCGAACGCCAGCACGCAGCCGATCAGCGTATCGATCAGGCGCGGCACCAGAAAATGCGAGCCGTTCAGCGCCAGCAGCTGCAGGGTGTAAACCGCCGTGACCGTAAAGCCGATCACCGACAGCCCGTAGTTCTTGCGCGAAACCAGGTAGGCCAGCAGGGTGATCACCAGCATGATGCTCAGCGTTTCCCCTTCCGGTAACTGCAGCTGCAGCAGACCCGCCGCCAGCAACAGGCCGGCGATCGTGCCCAGCGCACGGTGCTGAATGCGCACCCGGGTGGCGTTATAGCCGTTTTGACTCACCAGCATGATGGTGAGCAGGATCCAGTAAGGCTTCGGCAGGTTGAATACCGCCCCCAGGCTGCTGCCGACCGCCAGCGTTACCCCCAGCCGCGCGGCATTGCGCAGGGCGGTGGATTTGAACGACAGGTAGCTGGCCAACGCCGGCCAAAACGGCAGGCGGTGCTGGCTGGGCATCAAATCGCGGCGGTACAGCGGGTGCTGGGTGCGCAGCAGGCGGGCGATGCGGCTGAAATGGTAGTAGCAAAACTGGCCGACCGGGTTGTCGGGATGCTGCGCCGCCATTTTTTCCAGCGCTGCCAGCTCGTGCGTCATGGAAAAGCGCTTCGAATGTTGATGGTAGAGAATATCGTGCGCCACCACGCGCAGCCGGCCGGCGATCACCTGGGCGTTGCGGCGAATGATTGCTTCGGCCTGGCTCTGCTCCATCAGCTTCTGCACTTCTTCCGGCAGATGCAGGCTGACGGTGATGTGCTCCTGCAGGTCCATCGCCACCTGAAAGGCGCGCTGCAGGCGCTTTTGATCGAGGTTGTTGGCGTGCGGCAGGAAATTAAGCTGTTGGTACAGTAGGCTGATCAGATCCATCACCTTTTGCTGGCGCACCAGCAGCGGCGGCAGCGCGGTTTGCGGGTCGGTGTGTTGGGTCAGCAGCGAATACTTGGCTTCGAAGTAGTCCGCCAGTTCCAGATAAAGCTGGCTCAACGTCTCGCGCATTGGCTGCTCTTTCCACAGTTTGAACCAGAACCAGGTGAATAAGCCGTACCAGGCGGTGCCGATGACGTACAACAACGGCGCCTGCCAGATTGGTACCGTGCCGGCCATGCTGAGAGCGAAGATGGCGGCCACCAGCGCCGCCGGCAACAGCCGGGCGTGCAGCGGGCTGATTTCGCCAGTGACGCCGAGCAACAGCGCCAGACCCAGCATCAGTGCCGGCAGCGGCAGATGCCACAGCAGGGCCTGTTGCAGCAGCAGGCTGCTGAGGGCGAACAGCGCACCGCCGACGATCAGCCGTTTAAAGAAGCGCTTATGCGGCGTGTCGAGACCGGCGATATTGCAGCAGGCGGGCACCAGAGAGAACATCAGGCCGAGCTGCAGTTGGCCGATCAGCAGGCCGAACAGCACCGGCAAGCACAACACCAGCGTTTGTCGCAGTGCGTAATTGACTTCCGGGTGGTAGATCAGACGACGCCACATGGCAGCGAGCAGATAAAAAACGGCGCAGATTGCGCCGTTTTTTCAGGGATTAACGGGTGCCGTAGACGACAATGGTTTTGCCGTGGGCGGAAATCAGATTTTGGTCTTCCAGCATTTTCAGAATACGGCCAACGGTTTCGCGCGAGCAGCCGACGATCTGGCCGATTTCCTGACGGGTGATTTTGATCTGCATGCCGTCCGGGTGAGTCATGGCGTCGGGTTGCTTCGCCAGATTCAGCAAGGTTTGCGCGATGCGGCCGGTAACGTCCAGGAAGGCGAGGTTGCCCACTTTTTCGGAAGTGACCTGCAGGCGGCTCGCCATTTGGGCGGACAGACGCATCAGGATGTCCGGGTTCACCTGGATCAGCTGGCGGAATTTCTTGTAGGAAATTTCGGCCACTTCACAGGCGGTTTTCGCGCGAACCCAGGCGCTGCGCTCCTGGCCCTCTTCGAACAATCCGAGCTCGCCGATGAAATCCCCCTGGTTGAGGTAGGACAAGATCATCTCTTTACCTTCTTCATCCTTGATCAGCACCGCGACGGAGCCTTTCACGATGTAGTAAAGCGTTTCGGCCTTTTCACCTTGGTGAATCAGCGTACTCTTCGATGGATATTTGTGGATATGGCAATGAGACAGGAACCATTCGAGAGTAGGGTCTGTTTGCGGTTTGCCGAGAACCATTCGCTGTTATCCTCTGTTGTTATCGCTGCCTTGTGTCACAGGGGTCAGAGTTCCCTGTAAAACCCGCCTGTAGCCGCTGTTATGAGCGAGGGCTACCGGCAAGTTTTGAGGCGTGTCATAAAAATACGCTGTCGCTCTAGCATATTAACTTGCCGTAAGCGCTGCAAGCTACATTCTGTTAACATACCGGTAAAGGAGCCTTTCTCTGGGCGTTTCCCTGAAATGCAGTGTCCCGGAAAGATTTATTGCGGCTCTGTTTGTAGCACAGAGTAAGGCGGGTGTCTCGTGTTGTCTCGCTTCAGCATGATTAGCATCAGGTTACGTTGCCTGTTTCTATGCGAAAGCGTACTCTGATTTTAAGAAATCAACCGGAGTGACCAGAATGCAGGCAAGAGTTAAATGGGTGGAAGGGTTAACGTTTTTGGGTGAATCGGCCTCCGGCCATCAGGTACTGATGGACGGCAACGCCGGCGATAAAGCGCCCAGCCCGATGGAGATGGTGCTGATGTCGGTAGGCGGCTGCAGCGCGATCGACGTGGTGTCCATCCTGCAAAAAGGGCGCAATGACGTGCGCGATTGCGAGGTGAAGCTGACCTCCGAGCGCCGCGAAGAAGCCCCGCGGCTGTTCACCCATATCAACCTGCACTTCATCGTCACCGGTCAGGATCTGACCGACAAGATCGTAGAGCGTGCGGTGAACCTGTCGGCGGAGAAATACTGCTCGGTGGCGCTGATGCTCAACAAAGCCGCTACGGTGACCCACAGCTTCGAGATCCGCCAGCCGGCGTAATCGAGACGGAGCGCGGCCAGCCGCCGCGCTCAACGCGCTTATTCGATCTTCTTGCCTTCCAGCAGCCGCTGCACCAGCGGCGCCATGATCAGCTCCATCGCCAACCCCATCTTGCCGCCCGGCACCACCAGCGTATTGATGTGCGAAATAAACGATCCTTGCAGCATCGCCAGCAAATAGGGGAAGTCTATCTGATCCAGCCCGCGGAAGTGGATCACCACGAAGCTTTCATCCAGTGACGGAATGGCCTTGGCGGCGAACGGGTTGGAGGTGTCCACCGTCGGCACGCGCTGGAAGTTGATGTGGGTGCGCGAGAACTGCGGCGTGATGTAGTTGATGTAGTCTTCCATCGAACGCACCACCGAATCCATTACCGCTTCGCGGGAGTGGCCGCGCTCGCCGGTATCGCGGATCAGCTTCTGGATCCATTCCAGGTTGACGATCGGCACCACGCCGACCAGCAGATCGACATGTTTGGCCACGTCATGGTGCTCGGTGACCACGCCGCCGTGCAGCCCCTCGTAGAACAGCACGTCGGTCGGCGCCGGCAGCGGCTCCCACGGGGTGAAGGTGCCCGGCACCTGATTGTATGGCACCGCTTCGTCGTAGGTGTGCAGGTACTTGCGCGAACGGCCGGTGCCGTTCTTGCCGTAGTCGATAAAGCTTTGCTGCAGCAGGCCGAAGTCGTTGGCCTCGGGGCCGAAATAGCTGATGTGTCTGCCCAGATCGCGCGCCTTGCGGATCGCCGCGTCCATCTCCGGCCGGGTATAGCGGTGGAAACTGTCGCCCTCCAGCTCGGCGGCGCGAATGTTGAGCTGCTGGAAGATTTTGCGGAACGCCACGCTGGTGGTGGTGGTGCCGGCGCCGCTGGAACCGGTCACCGCGATAACGGGATGTTTGGCAGACATGGTGGTTGTCACTCCGTGTTGAATGCGCCGGCGTCAGGGGATTATTGTGGCTCTTGTTGACGCTCTCTATGTCAGGAAAAAATGGTGCGCGCTGGTTTGCAATGCCCCATTGTTACCTGATTTTTTCCGTCAGTCATAGAACCGAGCGCCACTAAATTTCTTCCTGCCCGGCGCGGAACTGGCCGCGCGGCATGATGTTGACGCTCTCGTGCAGTTCCGACCACACCAGCACCACGTCGCCGTTTTTCAGCTGGCGGCGCACGTCCTCCACCTTCTGCTCCAGCGAGCGCTCGTGCTCGCCATAATCGGTGCCTTCGCGCAGTACAAAGGATTCGATCAGGCTATTCAGGGTATCGGTTGTCAGCTCTTGCCAGGGAATGATCACGTCGGGATGTCCAGATAAGGGGAAAGCCAGGCCGGAATGCGATGCTCCAGCCACATGTGCGGTTTTTTCAGCGTGCCGCCGACGAAGCCGACGTGGCCGCCGTACTCGGTCAACTGGTATTCGATATTGCGCGGCAGGCCGGCGACGTCGGGGATCACCTCATGGGTCATGAAGGGATCGTCCTTCGCATGGATGATCAGCAGCGGCGTCTGGACAGCCGGCAACAGCGGCAGGGCGCTGCAGCGGCGATAATAGTCGATAGCGTCGCTGAAGCCGTGAATGCGCGAGGTGATGGCGTCGTCGAATTCGCGGATGCGCCGCAGGCCGTTAAGCTGTGACAGCTTGAGCGGCAGGGTGTCCGGGTAGTGCAACAACTTACGGGTGGCGTTTTGTTTCAACTGCCCCAGCAGGTAGCGCTGATAAACGCGAGAGAAGCCTTGCTCCATGCGATAGGCGCAGGGCTCCAGCATCAGCGGTGCCGAGACCACCACCGCCGCCTGCAGCAGGCTGTCGGCGCCTTGCTGCGCCAGATAGCAGGCCAGCATGTTGCCGCCGAGCGAAACGCCTACCGCCGCGGTCGGCACCTCGCCGTAGCTGTCGCGCAGCCAGCGCAGGAAGAAGCGCGCGTCTTCGGTTTCACCGGAGTGGTAGATGCGCTGCTTGCGGTTGGGCACGCCGCTGCAGCCGCGAAAGTGCATCACCACGCCGAGCCAGCCGCGCTCGCGCCAGGCGTTGAGCAGGCCGTGCGCGTAGGGGCTGTAGAAGCTGCCTTCCAGGCCATGAAACAGCACTGCGCGCGGTTTGTCGCGCGCCTGCGCCGGATCCTCGCTCCAGGCGAGATCGACGAAATCGCCGTCGGGCAATTCCAGCCGTTGCCAATGCGGTTTCAATAACACGCGGCGGCGCACCAGCCGCGGCAACAGCGTTTGCAGGTGCGGATTACTGGCCCCGGTCAGGGGGCGAAAGACGTCATGCATAGGCTGAGTAAAAATGTTGTTGGCGACTATTGTGAGATCCCAGACGCACTGTTAGCTTCAATACCAATAACTAACAATGATACTGCAAAAAAGCGCCTTGGGTGAGGAGCACCCGTGCCATGGAACCGAGTTTATTCCTGTCGATGCTGGGCTTCCTGTGGGTGGCCGCCATCACGCCTGGCCCCAATAACCTGCTGCTGACTACCTCCGGCGCGAACTTTGGCTTTATGCGATCGCTGGGGCTGATGATCGGCATCATGCTCGGCATGCAAAGCATTTTGCTGTTGGTGGCCTTCGGCGTCGGCAGCCTGATCCTGGTCTATCCGTCGCTGCACCTGATCCTGAAAATCCTCGGCAGCCTGTACCTGCTGTGGCTGGCGTGGAAAGTGGCCACCGCCGCCTATGAAAAGCTGGAAACCGAGGTGGCGCCGCCGCAGCCGGTGCGGCTTTATCAGGGCTGGCTGCTGCAGTTCCTCAACCCGAAAGCCTGGCTGATGGCGTTGGGCGCGGTGGCGAGTTTCAGCCTGGCGGGCGACAGGTATAACGGTTCCATTGCGGCGATTGCGCTGGGCATTTTGGCGGTGAACATCGTCGCCGGCATTATCTGGCTGGCGTTCGGCACCGTGATCGGCCGCCGGCTGCACAGCAAAAAAGCCTGGGTTATCTTCAACGTTTCCATGGGGTTGTTGACTGCAGCCTGTGTGTTACTGATCTGGCATTAAGGAGCGAACGATGGCGGAAAACTATTATCACGTGGTCGCCTTTACCGGCGAAGGGCTGCGCGGCAACCCGGCCGGGGTCTGTCTGCTGACGCAGCCGCTGCCGACGGAGCGGCTGCAGGCGATCGCCAACGAGATCGGTCTGCCGGAAACCAGCTTTGTCTGGGATGATGGCGACATGACCGCCATTCGCTGGTTTACCCCGGAACGCGAGGTCGATCTTTGCGGCCACGGCACGCTGGCGGCGGCGCATGTGATGTTCAGCGCGGTTAACCCGGCGCTGCAGGATATTCGCTTCCGTTCGGCCAGCGGCGAGCTGTTCGTCAAGCGCGATGCGCAGGACCGGGAGCGACTGGTGCTTGATTTCCCCGCCCGGCCGCCGCAGAAAGTCGCCGAGCCGGCGGGCCTCTCGGCGCTGTTGGGCGTGCAGCCGCAAGAAGTGTGGCAGGCGAAAGCGCTGCTGGTGGTGGTGGAAAACGAGGCGCAGGTGCGCGCGCTGCGGCCGGACATTCCCGCGCTGATCGCACTGGCCGGGCGGGCGGTGATCGTCACCGCGCCGGGTGACGCGGTGGACTTTGTGTCGCGCTATTTCACCCTCGACGGCGGCGAGGATCCGGTCACCGGCTCCACACACTGCACGCTGATGCCTTACTGGACGGCGCGTCTCGGCCGCCATCGCTTGCATGCCCGGCAGATCTCGGCGCGCGGCGGTGAGCTGTTCTGTGAACTGCAAGGGGACCGCACGCTGCTTGGGGGCTATGCTCACGTGTTCTTGCGCGGGACGATCGCGCTGTAATTTACCCTAATATTACTTAAGGTAATAAAGAAGACTTTTTTATTCTTTTATCGCCCGTCATCGCTCAGATAAAACTGTCAGCAACTGAACAGATTTTTATCAACGGAGCGGAACATGGCGGGCAAACTCTTTTCCTTACGCAACGCGGCGCTGTTGGCGTTGTCGCTCAGCGCGGCCAGCGCCTACGCGGTGGACGTGACCGTGGCGTATCAGACGTCGGCGGAACCGGCCAAGGTGGCGCAGGCGGAAAACAGCTTCGCCAAACAATCCGGCGCGACCGTCGACTGGCGTAAGTTCGACAGCGGCTCCAGCGTGCTGCGCGCGCTGGCCTCCGGCGACGTGCAGATCGGCAATATCGGCTCCAGCCCACTGGCGGTGGCCGCCAGCCAAAAACTCCCCATCGAAGTGTTCCTCATCGCCTCGCAGCTCGGCAGCTCCGAAGCGCTGGTGGTGAAGAATGACATCAAAAGCCCGCAGGATCTGATCGGCAAGCGCATCGCGGTGCCGTTTATCTCCACCACCCATTACAGCCTGCTGGCTTCGCTCAAACATTGGGGCATCAAGCCTGAGCAGGTGAAGATCCTCAATCTGCAGCCGCCGGCCATCGCCGCCGCCTGGCAGCGCGGCGACATCGACGGCGCGTACGTCTGGGCGCCGGTGGTCAATGAACTGGCCAAGCAGGGCAAGGTGCTGACCGACTCCGCGCAGGTAGGTGAATGGGGCTCGCCGACGCTGGACGTGTGGGTGGTGCGCAAGGACTTCGCCGAGAAACATCCCGACGTGGTGACCGCCTTTGCTGCCAGCGCGCTGCAGGCGCAACAGGCCTACCTGGCGGCGCCGGAACAGTGGCTGAAAGATCCGAACCATCTCAGCACGCTGGCGCGCCTGAGCGGCGTGCCGCAAGCGCAGGTGCCGGAGTTGGTGAAGGGGAACCGTTATCTGCCGGTGGCGGATCAGGTTGCCCAGCTCGGCCAGCCGGTGGATAAGGCGATCCGCGATACCGCCGAATTCCTCAAGCAGCAGGGCAAGATCCCGCAGGTCGACAGCGACTACAGCGCGTATGTGACCGACCGTTTTGTGAAACAGGTGCAGGCTGCGCCGCAGTCGTAAGGAAGCAGGATGCTAAACGTCAATCATCTTTCAGCAGAGTATCAGGGGCGGCCGGCGCTGCGCGACGTGTCGTTCCAGATCGCCGCCGGGCAACTGGTGGTGGTGCTCGGCCCGTCGGGCTGCGGCAAGACCACGCTGCTGAATTTGATCGCCGGGTTTATCGAGCCTTCAGCTGGCAGCATCACGCTGGATGGAACGCCCGTTCACGGCCCGAGCGCCGAGCGGGGCGTGGTGTTCCAGCATGAGGGCTTACTGCCGTGGCGCAACGTGGTGGACAACGTCGAATTTGGCCTGCAGTTGGCCGGCGTCGGCAAGGCGCAGCGTCGCCAGGTAGCAGAGCAGATGCTGCAGCGCGTGGGGCTGGCCGGTTACGAACGGCATTTTATCTGGCAGCTTTCCGGCGGCATGCGCCAACGCGTCGGCATCGCCCGCGCCTTGGCCGCCGATCCGCGCCTGCTGTTGCTGGACGAGCCGTTCGGCGCGCTGGACGCGTTCACCCGCGAGCAGATGCAGGAGCTGTTGCTGACCATCTGGCGCGACACCGGCAAGCAGGTGCTGCTGATCACCCACGATATCGAAGAGGCGGTGTTCCTCGCCAGCGAGCTGCTGCTGTTGTCGCCGGGGCCGGGGCAGGTGGTGGAGCGGCTGTCGCTGAACTTCGGCCAACGCTATGCCGACGGCGAAGCCTGCCGCGCGATTAAGTCCGATCCTGAATTTATCGCGCAGCGCGAATACGTGCTGGGCAAAGTTTTCCAACAGCGCGAGGCCTTGCTATGAGCCTGCATTCCACTCTGAAGGCCGCGGCGCAGCCGCAGGACAAGCCGGTACGCCGTTTCAGCGTACCGCGCAACGTTTGGCTGAGCGGCGCCACGCTGTTGACGGTATTGATCGTCTGGTGGGGCGTGACGGCGCTGCAGCTGATCAGCCCGCTGTTTTTGCCGGCGCCGCAGCAGGTGCTGCACCAGCTGATCACCATCGCCAGCCCGCAGGGCTTTATGGACGCCACGCTGTGGCAGCATCTGGCGGCCAGCCTGGGACGCATTTTGGTGGCGCTGTTGGCGGCGGTGATCGTCGGCATTCCGGTGGGCATCGCCATGGGGCTGAACGACACGGTGCGCGGCATCCTCGATCCGCTGATTGAGATCTATCGTCCGGTGCCGCCGCTGGCCTATCTGCCGCTGATGGTGATTTGGTTCGGCATCGGCGAAACCTCGAAGATCTTGCTGATTTATCTGGCTATCTTCGCACCGGTGACGCTCTCCGCCGTGGCAGGCGTACGCAGCGTGGCGCAGGTGCGGGTGCGCGCCGCCCGCGCGTTGGGCGCTACGCGCTGGCAGGTGCTGCGTTTCGTGGTGTTGCCGAGCGCGCTGCCGGAGATCCTGACCGGCATTCGCATCGGGCTGGGCGTCGGCTGGTCGACGCTGGTGGCCGCCGAACTGATCGCCGCCACGCGCGGCCTGGGATTTATGGTGCAATCCGCCGGTGAGTTTCTGGCGACCGACGTAGTGTTGGCCGGCATCGGCGTGATTGCGGTGATTGCTTTTGGTCTGGAGCTGGGGCTGCGCGCCCTGCAGCGTCGATTGACCCCGTGGCATGGAGTACAGCAATGAACGAACGTCTGAATATCACCCCGCTGGGGCCTTACATCGGGGCGCTGGTGGAAAACGTTGAATTAGCCCGGCCGCTGGGCGACGGCCAGTTTGAACAGCTTTATCATGCGCTGCTGAAGCATCAGGTGCTGTTCTTCCGCAATCAGCCGATCACGCCGCTGCAGCAGCGCGATCTGGCCGGCCGCTTCGGCGATCTGCATATCCATCCGGTCTATCCGCACGCTACCGACGTGGAAGAGATCATCGTGCTCGATACCCACGACGACAACCCGCCGGACAACGATAACTGGCACACCGACGTGACCTTTATCGAGAACCCGCCGCTGGGGGCGATCCTGGCGGCCAAGACCTTGCCTTCCACCGGTGGCGATACGCTGTGGGCCAGCGGCATCGCCGCCTACGAGGCGCTGTCGGCGCCGTTCAGAACGCTGTTGGCAGGGCTGCGCGCGGAGCATGACTTCACCAAGTCGTTCCCGGAGCACAAGCATCGCGGCAGTGACGAGGAACATCAGCGCTGGCAACAGGCGGTGCAGAAAAACCCGCCGCTGCTGCATCCGGTGGTGCGCACCCACCCGGTCAGCGGCCGGCAGGCGCTGTTCGTCAATGAAGGATTCACTACGCGGATCGTCGATCTGGCGCCGAAGGAGAGCGACGCTTTGCTGAACTTCCTGTTTGCTCACATCACCAAACCGGAGTTTCAGGTGCGCTGGCGCTGGCAGGAGAATGACGTGGCGATCTGGGATAACCGCGTGACGCAACACTACGCCAACGCGGATTATCTGCCGCAGCGGCGCATCATGCACCGCGCGACCATTCTGGGGGATAAACCTTTTTACAAGGCCTGAGGCTTAGGCGTCGAACGCCTGCGTTAGCTGCTCCAGCTGTTCCTGCGCATCCAGCCAGGTCATTTCCGTCTCTTCCAGCGCGGATTTGGCCTGGCTTTGCTTTTGCAGGCAGTCGGTCAGCTCGGCCTTGCGGCTGATGTCGTACAGCGCGGAGTCCGCCAACTGCTCTTCCACCTCCGCCAGTTCGGCGCCCAGTTTTTCCATCTGCTGTTCCAGTTTGGCGATCTGCTTGCGCAGCGGTTGGGTCTGGGTGCGGAATTCCGCCTCGCGGCGTTTTTGATCCTTGCGCGCCTGCGCGCTGTTGCCGCCGCTCTCTTTTTCCGGTGCGTCCTGCTGGCTTTCCTGACGCTGCAGATCGATCAGCCACTGCTGGTAGTCGTCGAGGTCGCCCTCGAAAGGCTCGACCTGGCCGTCGTGCACCAGATACAGATCGTCGGTGGTGGAGCGCAGTAGATGACGGTCGTGCGATACCACCACCAACGCGCCTTCGAAATCGATCAGCGCCTCGGTCAGCGCCTGGCGCATGTCGAGATCCAGGTGGTTGGTCGGTTCATCGAGCAGCAGCAGGTTCGGGCGCTGCCAGACGATCAGCGCCAGCACCAGCCGCGCCTTCTCGCCGCCAGAGAACCGCTCGGTCATTTCGCTGACCTTGTCGCCCTGGAAGCCGAAACCGCCCAGATAGTCGCGCAGCTGCTGCTCCAGCACCCTTGGGGCGATGCGGCTCAGATGTTGCAGCGGCGATTCGTCGGCGCGCAGGAATTCCAGCTGGTGCTGGGCGAAGTAGCCCAGCTTGATGCCTTTCGCCAGGCCGATCTCGCCGCTCAGCGGTTCCAGGGTGCCGGCCAGCAGTTTGATCAGCGTCGATTTGCCGGCGCCGTTGCGGCCGAGCAGGCCGATGCGCGAGCCGGGTACCAGGTTCAGCTTGATTGACTTCAGGATCACTTTCTCGCCATAGCCGGCGCTGACCTTTTCCATGCGCAGCAGCGGGTTCGGCAGGCTTTCCGGCGGACGGAAGCTGAAGGTGAACGGATTGTCGACGTGCGCCGGGGCGATCAGCTCCATGCGCTCCAGCATCTTGATACGGCTTTGCGCCTGCTTGGCCTTGGTGGCCTGCGCGCGGAAACGGTCGATATAGCTTTGCAGGTGCGCCACTTTCTCTTGCTGGTGCTGATACAGCGACTGCTGCTGCGCCAGTTTGGTGGCGCGCTGGCGTTCGAACGAAGAATAGTTGCCGGTGTACTCGTTCATCGTCTGCTGTTCGATATGCAGGATCTTGTCGACGATCGGATCGAGGAAGTCGCGGTCGTGCGAGATCAGCACCAGCGTGCCGGGATAGCTTTTCAGCCAGCGCTCCAGCCAGATCACCGCGTCGAGATCCAGGTGGTTGGTCGGTTCGTCGAGCAGCAGCAGATCCGAACGGCACACCAGCGCCTGTGCCAGGTTAAGGCGCATGCGCCAGCCGCCAGAGAAGTCGCGTACCGGGCTTTGCAGCTGTTCGTTGGAGAAGCCGAGGCCGTGCAGCAGACTGGCGGCGCGGGAACGGATGGTCCAGGCGTCGATGGCGTCCAGCTTGCCGTGCAGGGTGGCGATGGCGTGGCCGTCGTTGCGGTCGTTGGCCGCCTGCAGTTCGGCTTCAAGCTGGCGAAACTCGCGGTCGCCGTCGATAACATACTCGATCGCCGGCACGTCCAGCGCCGGCGTCTCCTGGTTGACCCAAGCCAGCGCCCAGTTGCCGGGGAAGGTGAAACTGCCGCCGTCCGCCGCGATCTCGCCCTTCAGCAGCGACAGCAGCGTGGATTTGCCGCAGCCGTTTTTGCCCACCAGGCCGACCTTCTGACCGGGATTAACCGTCGCCGTGGCGTTGTCCAGCAGGACGCGAATGCCGCGTCGGATTTGTAGCGAGGAGAATACAATCATAAAGCGCCGTATGTTCAGAGTATGTTAAATTATCATTAAGGTAACAGAACGCGCACCGCGCGCTGTTTTTGTCTTTGCGATGCATGGTAACGGAAAACCGCTACCCTGACGACGCTTTGGAGGGGAATGATGTCGCAGCCGCCCAAGGTCTTGCTGCTGTATGCCCATCCGGAATCCCATGACTCGGTGGCGAACCGGGTTTTGCTTCGACCGGCGCAGCAGTTGGAACATGTCACCGTGCACGATCTCTACGCGCACTATCCTGATTTTTTTATCGATATCCATCACGAACAACAGCTGCTGCGTGAGCATCAGGTCATCGTGTTTCAGCATCCTCTCTATACCTACAGCTGCCCGGCGCTGCTGAAGGAGTGGCTGGATCGAGTCTTGTCGCGCGGCTTCGCCAGCGGGGTGGGCGGCAATGCTCTGGCGGGCAAATACTGGCGCTCGGTGATCACCACCGGCGAGCCGGAAGGCGCCTATCGCACCGGCGGTTATAACCATTATCCGATGGAAGATATCCTGCGGCCGTTCGAGTTGACCGCCGGAATGTGCCATATGCACTGGTTGACGCCGTTCGTGGTGTATTGGGCGCGGCGGCAGAAGCCGGAGGTGCTGCGCAGCCATGCGGACGCCTACGGCGAGTGGCTGAGCCACCCGCTGCCGCACGGAGGGCGGTGAGCATGGAAGGATCAACCTTACTGACCGCTATTTTACTGTTCCTGTTCGCCGCGGTGGTGACGGTGCCGATCGCTCGTCGTCTGGGGATCGGCGCGGTGCTGGGCTATCTGATCGCCGGCATCGCCATCGGCCCATGGGGATTGGGCTTCATTCGCGACGTTGACGAGATCCTGCACTTCTCCGAACTGGGCGTGGTGTTCCTGATGTTCATCATCGGCCTGGAGCTGAACCCCAGCAAGCTGTGGGAACTGCGGCGCTCGATCTTCGGCGCCGGCGCCGGCCAGGTGTTGATCACCGCGGCGGTGCTGGGCGCGTTGTTGTACCTGACGCACTTTGCCTGGCAGGCGGCGGTGATCGGCGGCGTCGGTCTGGCGATGTCTTCCACCGCGATGGCGCTGCAGCTGATGCGCGAGAAGGGCATGAACCGCAACGAAGGGGGGCAGCTCGGCTTCTCGGTGCTGCTGTTCCAGGATATGGCGGTGATCCCGGCGCTGGCGTTGATCCCGATTCTGGCCGGCGCGGGCGGCACCAGCGACGACTGGGCGAAAATCGCGCTCAAGGTGGCGGCGTTCGGCGGCATGCTGATCGGCGGCCGCTTCCTGCTGCGGCCGCTGTTCCGCTATATCGCCGCTTCCGGCGTGCGCGAAATCTTCACCGCCGCGGCGCTGTTGCTGGTGCTCGGCTCGGCGCTGTTTATGGAGACGCTCGGCCTGTCGATGGCGCTCGGCACCTTCATTGCCGGCGTGCTGCTGGCGGAGAGCGAATACCGCCACGAGTTGGAAATTTCCATCGAGCCGTTTAAAGGGCTGCTGCTGGGGTTATTCTTTATCTCGGTGGGTATGGTGTTGAATATCGGCGTGCTCTACACCCACCTGGCCGAAGTGTTGATCGGCGTGCTGGCGCTGGTGGCGGTCAAATCCGGCGTGCTCTACGGCGTGTCACGCCTGTTCGGCCTGCGCAGCTCGGTGCGCCTGCAGTTCGCCGGCGTGCTCAGCCAGGGCGGTGAGTTCGCCTTCGTGTTGTTTTCTGCGGCGGGTGCCCAAAAGGTGCTGCAGCCGGATCAACTCTCTTTACTTCTGGTGGTGGTGACGCTGTCGATGATGACTACGCCGCTGCTGATGCAGGCCATCGACCGCATTTTGGCGCGCCGCTATAACGCCAAGGACGAGGATGAGGAAACGCCGTACGTGGAAGACGACGATCCGCAGGTGATCATCGTCGGCTTCGGGCGTTTCGGCCAGGTGATCGGCCGCCTGCTGATGGCTAACAAGATGCGCATTACCGTACTGGAGCGCGACGTCAGCGCCGTTGGCGTACTGCGGCGCTACGGCTACAAGGTTTATTACGGCGACGCCACCGAGCTGGAGCTGTTGCGCGCGGCGGGTGCCGAGAAGGCCAAGTCGATCGTGATCACCTGCAATGAGCCGGAAGACACCATGGAGATCGTGCGGCTGTGCCAGCAGCACTTCCCGAACCTGAGCATTCTGGCGCGCGCGCGCGGCCGCGTGGAGGCGCATGAGTTGCTGCAGGCGGGGGTGAAACAGTTCAGCCGCGAGACCTTCTCCAGCGCGCTGGAACTGGGGCGCAAGGCGCTGATGGAGTTGGGCATGCACCCGCATCAGGCCTTCCGCGCCCAGCAGCATTTCCGCCGCCTGGATATGCGCATGCTGCGTGAACTGATGCCGCCGCATCAGGGCGACGTGGCGCAAATTTCCCGCGTGAAAGAGGCGCGGCGCGAGTTGGAAGAGCTGTTCCATCGCGAAATGCAAAAAGAAAGTCGCCAGTTCGACGGCTGGGATGAATATGAATAAGCGGGAGCATAACGATGTCTGCAACACGTAAGAGATTTATCGCCGGGGCGGTGTGCCCGAGCTGTAGCGCCATGGATACGCTGGCGGTGTGGCGGGAGGATCAGGTGGAAGTGGTGGAGTGCGTCAAATGCGGCCATCATCAGCGCCAGACCGAACAACAGGTGGAAAAACACGTTCGCCCGCAAGAGCAGGTGATCGGCATTTTCCAGCCGAAGTAGCGTTTTTTTATCCCGGAGGGTACAGCGCGACAGATTTCCGTTACAATCTGTCCGGAAAAGGCGCGCATCCCGATAACGGTGTGCGTCCTAGTAGCCAACGGTAGGAGATATCATGAAAGTAGCAAAAGACTTGGTGGTCAGCCTGGCTTACCAAGTACGTACAGAAGACGGTGTTTTGGTTGATGAGTCTCCGGTGAGCGCACCGCTGGACTATCTGCACGGGCATGGTTCTCTGATCGCAGGTCTGGAAAAAGCACTCGAAGGCCACGACGTTGGCGATCGTTTTGACGTTCACGTCGGCGCGAACGACGCGTACGGCAACTACGACGAAAACCTGGTGCAGCGCGTACCGAAAGACGTCTTCATGGGCGTTGACGAACTGCAGGTCGGCATGCGTTTCCTGGCTGACACCGATCAGGGTCCGGTACCGGTTGAAATCACCGAAGTTGACGGCGACCACGTTGTGGTTGACGGCAACCACATGCTGGCCGGCCAAAACCTGAACTTCAACGTGGAAGTTGTCGCGATCCGCGAAGCAACTGCAGAAGAACTGGCACACGGTCACGTACACGGCGAGCACGACCATCACCACGAACACGGTGAAGGCTGCTGCGGCGGTCACGGCCACGATCACGACCATGGTCACGACCACGGTAAAGGCGGTTGCGGTAACGGCGGTTGCGGCTGCCACTAAGCAGAACGCGATCACGAGACAAGAGGGCGGCCATCGGCTGCCCTTTTTTATGCGCGGCGCACCGGGCGCCGAACAGTACGACAGGACATGTCATGGCCACCATGAAAGACGTTGCGCGCCGCGCCGGCGTTTCCACGGCCACCGTCAGCCGGGTGATCAATAATACCGCCTACGTTGAGCCGGTGACCCGCGAGCGTGTCGAGAAGGCGATGCGCGAGTTTAACTACCACCGTAACGCCGCCGCGCTGGCGTTGGCGAAAAGAAGCGGCAATATGCTGGGGCTGCTGACCGGCAACCTCGACGATCCGTTTTTCTCGCGCCTGGCGCGAGGCGTGGAAGACATCACGCGGCAGGCCGGTGTGCGTCTGATGCTGTGCAGCGGTGGACATCAGGCGGAGCTGGAAAAAAGCGGCCTCGACTTTCTCATCAACCAGGGATGTGAGGCCATCGTGGCGCACGTCACGCGCATGAGGGAGGACGAACTACTGCGTTACGCTGCTCACACGCCCGCGCTGGTGCTGATCAACCGCTACCTGCCCGCCATCGCCAACCGTTGCATCTGGCTCGACAACGCCAATGCGGCGCAGGCGGCGACCGAATTGCTTATTCGTCAGGGGCATCGAAGAATCGCCTGCGTGACGGCGGATCTGCCGATCGACGATCGCGCACAGCGACTAACGGGTTACCGCCAGGCCATGGCGGCCGCCGGCATTGAGGTGCCGGGCGCCTGGATCATCAGCGTGCCCTTCAACGAAAGAGGGGGCGAACTGGCGGCCGAGCGCGTTTTGGCCAGCGATCAACGCTTTACCGCGGCGGTGACGTTCAACGACGTGATGGCCGCCGGCATGATGCGCACCTGCCACCAACGGCAAATTCAGCTGCCTGAGGCGCTGTCGATCGTCGGCTTTGACGACATTGCCCTGGCGAAATATCTCCACCCCTCGTTGACCACCGTGCATTACCCCATCGAAAAAATGGCCCGCCGTGCCGCGCGCCTGGCGCTACAGATCCACAGCGGCAGCGGCGTTGCGCCGCAGAACAACCGCTTTTCGGCCGAACTTATCCTGCGAGACTCCGTGGCCGCGGGCGAGCCGCATGAGCAAAGCAAGCGCGGTGAATGAGAGGCGGCTCACACAATTTTATTGCATGAAACCGATTACATGGGCAGTTGTCTGCGCTCACATCCTCCGGTTATCGAAGCCATTACGCTGTTGCAGTACCCCATCTTCAACAGGAGCCGTATATGGATAATAAGAAAACGCTCAACCTTGGGTTGGCGACGCTGCCGATTGTGGCCATGCTGTTGCTGCTCATCATCGGCTATGGCCAGTTTGGCCTGCGCATTGAACCGCTGCTGCTGGTGTCCGCCACTATCGCCGCCGCGTTGGCCTGGTGGCAAGGCTACCGCTGGGACGACATCATCGAGGCCATCGTGGCCAAACTGGCGAAGGCCATGCCGGTGATCATGATCCTGATCTGCGTGGGCGGCCTGATCGGCACCTGGATGATCAGCGGCACTATCCCTTACATGGTGTATTGGGGGCTGAAGCTGATCAGTCCGCAATATATTCTGATCGCCGCGTTCTTCATCACCAGCGTGATCTCGGTATGCACCGGCACTTCCTGGGGAGCTGCCGGCACCGTGGGCGTGGCGCTGATGGGCGTGGCCGCAGGTCTGGACGTGCCGCTGGCCGCCGCGGCCGGGGCGGTGGTGTCCGGCGCTTACTTCGGCGACAAAATCTCGCCGCTGTCCGACTCGACGAACTTCGCGGCCATCGTCGCGGATACCGATCTCTACAGCCATATCCAGCATCTGATGTACACGACGTTGCCGAGCTTCATCCTGGCCGCCGTGGTGTACCTGAGCGCCGGGCACACCGGCGCGGTGGCCAGCGTGGCTACGCCGGAAAAAGTGACCGAAATCGTCAGCGCGCTCGAGGGGCTGTACCATTTCAATCTGCTGCTGATCCTGCCGCCGGTGCTGGTGCTGTGGGGCGCGGTGACCAAACGGCCGGTGATCCCCGTCATGCTGGCCGCCTGCGCGCTGGCGATCGCCATCGGCGTCGCGCTGCAGGGCTTTAGCCTGCAGCAGGGGCTGAATGCGCTGATGGACGGTTTCAATCTGTCGATGTTCGCCGCCCAGGGCCACAACGTCGAGGGGATCGTCGCCGACGTGCCGCGCCTGCTTAACCGCGGCGGCATGTTCTCGATGATGAGCACGATCCTGCTGGTGTTCTGCGCCTTCTCCTTCGCCGGCGCGTTGACGCTGACCGGCGCGCTGACGGTGATCATCAGCCGACTGCTGAAAGTGGTGCACACCACCGGTCAACTGATCGCCGCTACCGTTGCCACCACCATCCTGGTGACCGGCGCGACCAGCGACGGCAAGCTGGCGCTGCTGATCCCGGCGGAGCTGTTCAAAGGGGCCTATCGTCGCATGGGGTTGGACAATAAAAACCTGTCGCGTACCGTCGAGGACGCGGGCACCGTCATCGAACCGCTGATCCCGTGGACGGCCGCCGGCATCTACATGGCGACCACGCTGGGAGTGAGCACGCTCGATCTGTTGCCGTGGGCGATTCAATGTTATGCCGCGGTGGTGTTCGCCCTGATTTATGGCTTCACCGGCTTCGGTATCGCCAAACTCCAGCCTCAGAACGATTTGCAGCGTAAGGAAGCCTGACATGACGACTAATTTCAGCGCCATTATCGACCGTCACAACACCGGCTCTGTGAAGTGGGACTTCATCGACCGCTATTTGCAACTGGACGGCAGCGAGCTGCTGCCGATGTGGGTGTCCGATTTCGACTTTCCGTGCCCGCCGGAGGTGCAGCAGGCGCTGCATCAGCGGGTGGAACACGGTGTCTTTGGCTACAGCGAGCGCGACGACGCCTACTATCAGGCGGCGATCGACTGGTTCGCCAGGCGGCACGATTTACCGCTGCGGCGCGAGTGGTTCACCTCGGTTGAAGGGGTGGTGCCCGGGTTGGCGATGCTGATCCAACTGCTCAGCCAGCCGGGGGACGGCGTGGTGGTGCAGGGGCCGTACTATGGCTCGTTCGCCAAGATAATCACCATGAACGGCCGAGAAGTGCTTGAAAATCCGCTGCAGGAAACCCCGCAGGGATACCGGATAGATTTTGACCGGCTGGCCGCCTGCCTGGCGCAGCGTAAGCCGCCGCTGCTGCTGTTGTGTAATCCGCACAATCCGACCGGCCGTTGCTGGACCCGCGATGAGCTGGAGCGGTTAATGGCGCTTTGTCACGCCCACGACGTCACGGTGATCTCCGATGAAATCTGGGCCGACCTGCTGCTGCCCGGCGAGACGTTTACCTCGGTATTGCATCTGAACGAGGACTATCGCGAAAGGGTGATTGTGGCGACGTCCGCCAGCAAAACCTTCGGCCTCTCCTCGCTGCGCATTTCGAATTTCTTGATCCCCAACGCCCGGCTGCGGCAGGCGTTTGTTGATCGACTGAACGCTCACGGCCTGGATGTGTTCAACGCGCTGTCGATGGTGGCGGCGACTGCGGCTTATCAACGTGGCGCGGTTTGGCTTGACGAGTTGCTCGGCTATCTGGCGGAAAATCGGCGCTGGTTTGCGCAGGCGCTCGCGGCCGCCGCCCCCTGGTGCACCTTGACCCGGGCCGAAGGAACCTATCTCGCCTGGCTGGATTGCCGCGCTCTGGGTTTGAGCGATGCGGAATTGCAGCGAGCGCTGGTGGAGGAGGCGAAGCTGGCACCGTCGATGGGCTGCGGTTTCGGCCCGCAGGGGAGCGGCTTCATTCGCATCAATTTGGGATGCCCGCGCCAGTATCTCGAGCGCGCCGTCGCCGGGCTGGCGCGCCTGAAATGAGCGCATGGCGGGCTATCAATAGTGCGGCGGAGGCGTTTCTTCCGATTGCGAGGCGATCATCGAGGTTTGGGTCGAACGCAGCTTGTCGGTCAACATGCGCAGGTGTTCGCGCATCTTCAGCATTTCCATTTGATGCTGAATGACTGTTTGGTTGAGCTCTTCGATGGTGAGCTCTTGAAAGGCCTGACGGCTTTCCAGTTCTTCAAGCCGCTGTAGCAGACCTTGAATGTCGTGATTGTGCATGAGGCTACCTCTGACGCGATAAAATCCTGATTCGGCGCTATGGTAACAGCTGGCGCCGGGTTTGCTCGCGCTATTTCTCTGGTCGGCGCGCAACGTTGCGATCGGCAGTGTAAAGTGCTGAAAAGTTATGCGCTCGATATGCCGTTTTTTGCTAACCTCGCCGAATATTCTGCAAGAAAAATCTGATTTATCATGTGAGTAGCGCGGGATGGGAAACTTCTTGGCAAAGTGGGAGTCACACTTTGACTCGATTGGTTACCTGTGCGACTGTTTTGTTTTGTTTCAGGCAGCTATAGTAGCCCGGTTATCTTACCTAATGATTGTTTGGGGCATTGCTTCAGACACTGGAGAAATGGATGAAATCTTTGTTTAAAGTCACGCTTCTGGCAACCACCATGGCTTTTGCTCTGAATGCGACCCAGGTCATGGCAGCCGATGCCGCCAAACCGGCAGAAGCCGCCAAACCGGCAGAAGCCGCTAAACCGGCAGAAGCCGCTAAACCAGCGGACGCGGCGGCAGCGCCAAGCACCGGCAAGTTCAAAAACGACGACGAGCAAGCGGCTTACGCACTGGGCGCCTCTCTCGGCCGTTACATGGACAACTCTCTGAAAGAGCAAGAGAAGCTGGGCATCAAACTGGACAAAGATCAGCTGATCGCCGGCGTCCAGGACGCGTTCGCCAACAAGAGCAAGCTGAACGACGCCGATATCGAGAAGACCCTGCAGGGCTTCGAAGCGCGAGTGAAGGCTTCCGCTCAGGCGAAGATGGAACAGGACGCCAAGGACAACGAAACCAAAGGCGCCAAGTACCGTGACAGCTTCGCCAAAGAAAAAGGCGTGAAGAAAACCGAATCCGGTCTGCTGTACCAGGTAGAGAAGCCGGGCGCAGGTGAAGCGCCGAAAGACAGCGACACCGTAGTGGTGAACTACAAAGGCACCCTGACCGACGGCACCGAGTTCGATAACTCCTACACCCGCGGCGAGCCGCTGTCGTTCCGTCTGGACGGCGTGATCCCAGGCTGGACCGAAGGTCTGAAGCACATCAAGAAAGGCGGCAAAATCAAGCTGGTGATCCCACCGGCGCTGGCCTACGGCAAAACCGGCGTTCCGGGCATCCCGGCTAACTCCACGCTGGTGTTCGACGTTGAGCTGCTGGACGTGAAAGCGGCGCCGAAAGCCGACGCTAAAGCCGAGAAACCGGCTGACGCGAAAGCAGGCGCCAAAGCGAAATAATCTCGTCGCTCTGTTTGCCACCGCCGCGGATACCCTCCGCGGCGGTTTTCATTTCGGCCGCCGCCGCCTCTCTCTCCATTGAACGCTTGACGCCTGCCGGGCATCGGGCTTAACGTCAATACCACGCGCAAACGCAAGGACTTTGCTCCGGCCGCTTTGCTAGACTAATAATTCTGACTTATCAGTCATGCGTCTGCCCCTTAGGGCGTGTACCTAAAATTGTTCCCGGCCGCTTCATGTCGATCTCAGCCAACCGCGCTGTGCATGTCTGACGACGGCCGCGAGCCGGTCCGAGCGATTTTAGCTGCGCCCCCTGGCACAGGCGATCTATGAGGGTGGTATCTTCGATGTCGAATTCGCTTTTATCCAGCGAAGCCAGCGAACTTGATTTGCTGAATGAACGTCCGTTTACTCAAACGGATCATGAAATCCTGAAATCCTATGAAGCGGTGGTCGACGGGCTGGCGATGCTGATCGGCGGCCATTGCGAGATCGTATTGCACGCGCTGGAAGACCTGAACAGTTCGGCGGTGCGTATCGCCAATGGGGAACACACCGGGCGCAAAATCGGCTCGCCGATCACCGACCTGGCGCTGCGCATGCTGCACGATATGGCCGGCGACGACAGCAGCGTGTCGAAAGCCTACTTCACCCGCGCCAAGAGCGGCGTGCTGATGAAGTCGGTGACCATCGCCATTCGCAATCGCGAACAACGGGTGATCGGCCTACTGTGCATCAACATGAACCTCGATGTGCCGTTCTCACAGATCATGCAGACCTTTATGCCGCCGGCCACGCAAGACGTGCCGTCGTCGGTGAATTTCGCCTCTTCTGTCGACGATCTGGTGGCGCAGACGCTGGAGTTCACCATCGAAGAGGTGAACGCCGACCGCTCGGTGTCCAATAACGCCAAGAACCGTCAGGTGGTGCTCAACCTCTATGAGAAAGGCATCTTCGACATCAAGGATGCAATCAACCAGGTGGCGGATCGTCTGAATATCTCCAAACACACCGTCTATCTGTACATCCGCCAGTTCAAGAGCGGCGATCTGTCGGGAAGCGACCGTTGATGCTCGATTATTGTCTGTTGGTCACCGGCCCGGCTTACGGCACGCAGCAGGCCAGCAGCGCCTATCAGTTCGCTCAGGCTTTGCTGGCGAAAGGGCACCGTCTTTCCAGCGTCTTTTTCTACCGTGAAGGGGTGCTGAACGCCAACCAACTGACCGCGCCCGCCAGCGACGAGTTCGATCTGGTGCGCGCTTGGGCGCAGCTGGCGCAGCAACACGGCGTGGCGCTCAACGTCTGCGTGGCCGCCGCGTTGCGCCGCGGCGTCTCCGATGAGCAGGAGGCGGCGCAACAGGGGCTGGCAAATGCCAACCTGCAGCCCGGTTTTACCCTGAGCGGGCTGGGTTCCCTGGCCGAAGCGTCGCTGAGTTGCGACCGTCTGGTGCAGTTCTGAGGATATGATGAAACGAGTCGCTTTTGTTTTCACCCACGGGCCGCACGGCGGCGCCGGTGGCAGGGAAGGGCTGGATGCGCTGCTCGCCACGTCGGCGCTCAGTGAAGATCTAGGGGTGTTTTTTGTCGGTGACGGCGTGCTGCAGCTGTTGCCGGGCCAACAGCCGGAAAAAATTTTGGCGCGCAATTACATCGTCACCTTCGGCGTGCTGCCGCTGTATGACGTGGAACGGTGCTATCTGTGCCAGGCTTCGCTGCAGGAGCGCGGGCTGGGCCAGGTGACCGATTGGGTGCTGGACGCCGAGGTGCTGGCGCCGGACGAACTGCGCCGCGAACTGGCCGGCTACGACGCCGTGATGACGTTTTAGGATCCTCTGATGCTGTATACCCTGAGCCATTCGCCAAACCAATGTGATCTGCCTGCGCTGCTGCGCCTGACGGCGGAGGGCGACGCGCTGTTGCTGCTGCAGGATGGCGTGCTGGCAGGCCTTGCCAGCAGCGCTCATCTTGAATTGCTGCTCGCCGCCCCCATATCCCTTTATGCGCTGCAGGACGACCTGGAAGCTCGGGGATTAGTTGGTCATTTTTCGCACAAAATCACTGTCGTCGGCTATAATCACTTCGTTGAATTAACCGAACAACACCGCAGCCAAATGGCCTGGTGATGAGAGTGATGTTGTATATTTCTTGACACCCATACTGGTCAGCCATAAAATTCTGCGTCCTCGTACTTTGCCAGTAGTGCATACGAGGGGATTTATCACATGTTTACGAAGCTAGTACGAAGCAAAAACCAGGAGCTTTTTTAATGGCAACAATTAACCAGCTGGTTCGCAAACCACGCTCTGTGAAGGCTGCTAAAAGCAACGTTCCAGCGCTGGAAGCCTGCCCGCAGAAACGTGGCGTATGCACCCGCGTATATACCACTACCCCGAAAAAACCAAACTCCGCACTGCGTAAAGTTTGCCGTGTGCGTTTGACCAACGGTTTCGAAGTAACTTCCTACATCGGTGGCGAAGGCCACAACCTGCAGGAACACTCCGTAATCCTGATCCGTGGCGGTCGTGTAAAAGACTTGCCAGGTGTGCGTTACCACACCGTCCGTGGTGCACTTGACTGCTCCGGTGTTAAAGACCGTAAGCAAGCTCGTTCCAAGTACGGCGTGAAGAAGCCAAAGGCTTAATGGTTCTCCGTTAAGTAAGGCCAAACGTTTTAACTTTAATGTCAAAATAAACTCGTAGAGTTTTGGACAATCCTGAATTAACAACGGAGTATTTCCATGCCACGTCGTCGCGTAATCGGCCAACGTAAAATCCTGCCAGATCCTAAGTTCGGATCTGAGCTGCTGGCCAAATTTGTAAATATCCTGATGGTAGACGGTAAAAAATCTACTGCAGAAGCAATCGTCTATACCGCGCTGGAGACCCTGGCTCAGCGTTCTGGTAAAGATCACCTGGAAGCTTTCGAAGTCGCTCTCGACAACGTTCGCCCGACTGTAGAAGTTAAGTCGCGTCGCGTTGGCGGTTCTACTTATCAGGTACCAGTTGAAGTCCGCCCGGTTCGTCGTAATGCTCTGGCAATGCGTTGGATCGTTGATGCTGCACGTAAACGCGGTGATAAATCCATGGCTCTGCGCCTGGCGAACGAGCTGTCTGACGCAGCAGAGAACAAAGGTTCTGCTGTTAAGAAGCGTGAAGACGTTCACCGTATGGCCGAAGCCAACAAGGCGTTCGCCCACTACCGCTGGTAATCACCACGCGATAGTTATGCTAACCAAGCGGGCGCGTCAAATCGGCCCGCTTGGGTTAACTGAACTTGAACGCCCTAGGAATAGAGGAATCAAATGGCTCGTACAACACCCATTGCACGCTACCGTAACATCGGTATCAGTGCTCACATCGACGCCGGTAAAACCACCACTACCGAACGTATTCTGTTCTACACCGGTGTAAACCACAAAATCGGTGAAGTTCATGACGGCGCTGCCACCATGGACTGGATGGAACAGGAGCAGGAGCGTGGTATTACCATCACTTCTGCAGCGACTACTGCCTTCTGGTCTGGTATGGCCAAGCAGTTCGAACCGCACCGCGTAAACATCATCGACACCCCAGGGCACGTTGACTTCACCATCGAAGTAGAACGTTCCATGCGTGTGCTGGATGGCGCGGTAATGGTTTACTGTGCTGTTGGTGGTGTTCAGCCACAGTCTGAAACCGTATGGCGTCAGGCTAACAAATACAAAGTGCCACGTATCGCGTTCGTTAACAAAATGGACCGTATGGGTGCTAACTTCCTGAAAGTTGTAGGCCAGATCAAATCTCGTCTGGGCGCCAACCCTGTTCCTCTGCAGCTGGCTATCGGCGCAGAAGACAAATTCACCGGCGTTATCGACCTGGTGAAAATGAAGGCGATCAACTGGAACGAAGAAGACGCAGGCGTAACCTTCGAATACGAAGACGTGCCGGCTGACATGATGGACCTGGCTGAAGAATGGCGCCAGAACCTGATCGAGTCCGCTGCGGAAGCTTCCGAAGAGCTGATGGAAAAATACCTGGGCGGCGAAGAGCTGACCGAGGAAGAAATCAAATCCGCTCTGCGTCAGCGCGTGCTGAACAACGAAATCATCCTGGTTACCTGTGGTTCTGCGTTCAAGAACAAAGGCGTACAGGCGATGCTGGATGCGGTAATCGAATACCTGCCGGCACCAACTGACGTTCCTGCGATCAACGGTATCCTGGACGATGGCAAAGACACTCCGGCTGAGCGTCACGCAAGTGATGACGAGCCGTTCTCTGCGCTGGCGTTCAAAATCGCTACCGACCCGTTCGTGGGTAACCTGACCTTCTTCCGCGTGTACTCCGGCGTTGTTAACTCCGGCGACACCGTGCTGAACTCCGTTAAGGCTGCGCGCGAGCGTTTCGGCCGTATCGTTCAGATGCACGCCAACAAGCGTGAAGAGATCAAAGAAGTTCGCGCAGGCGACATCGCCGCTGCGATCGGTCTGAAAGACGTGACCACCGGGGACACCCTGTGTGATCCAGACTCTCCAATCATCCTGGAGCGTATGGAATTCCCTGAGCCGGTAATCTCTATCGCCGTTGAACCAAAAACCAAAGCTGACCAGGAAAAAATGGGTCTGGCTCTGGGCCGTCTGGCTAAAGAAGACCCGTCATTCCGCGTATGGACTGACGAAGAGTCTAACCAGACCATCATCGCCGGTATGGGTGAACTGCACCTCGACATCATCGTTGACCGCATGAAGCGTGAATTCAACGTTGAAGCTAACGTGGGCAAACCTCAGGTAGCTTACCGCGAAGCGATTCGCGCGAAGATTACCGATGTTGAAGGTAAGCACGCCAAGCAGTCTGGTGGTCGCGGTCAGTACGGTCACGTTGTGATCGACATGTACCCACTGGAGCCGGGCTCTAACCCGAAAGGTTACGAGTTCATCAACGACATCAAAGGTGGTGTAATTCCTGGCGAATACATCCCTGCCGTTGATAAAGGCATCCAGGAGCAGCTGAAGTCTGGTCCGTTGGCTGGTTACCCGGTAGTAGACATGGGTATTCGTCTGCACTTCGGTTCTTACCACGACGTTGACTCCTCTGAACTGGCGTTTAAACTGGCCGCGTCTATCGCCTTTAAAGAAGGCTTTAAGAAAGCGAAACCAGTTCTGCTTGAGCCTATCATGAAGGTTGAAGTTGAGACTCCAGAAGAGAACACCGGTGACGTTATCGGTGACTTGAGCCGTCGTCGCGGCATGCTGCGCGGTCAGGAATCTGAAGTGACTGGCGTTAAGATCCACGCTGAAGTACCGTTGTCCGAAATGTTCGGCTACGCAACTCAGCTGCGTTCTCTGACTAAAGGTCGCGCATCATACACCATGGAATTCCTGAAGTATGATGATGCACCGAACAACGTCGCTCAGGCCGTAATCGAAGCCCGTGGCAAATAAGCCGCAGGGTTAAAACCAAAGTCCCGTGCTCTCTCCAGAAGGGGAGAGCGCTATAGTAAGGAATATAGCCGTGTCTAAAGAAAAATTTGAACGTACAAAACCGCACGTTAACGTTGGTACTATCGGCCACGTTGACCACGGTAAAACTACCCTGACTGCAGCGATCACCACCGTTCTGGCTAAAACCTACGGCGGTTCTGCACGTGCTTTCGACCAGATCGATAACGCGCCAGAAGAAAAAGCTCGTGGTATCACCATCAACACCTCTCACGTTGAGTATGACACCCCGACTCGTCACTACGCGCACGTTGACTGCCCAGGGCACGCCGACTACGTGAAAAACATGATCACCGGTGCTGCTCAGATGGACGGCGCGATCCTGGTAGTAGCTGCGACTGACGGCCCAATGCCTCAGACCCGTGAGCACATCCTGCTGGGTCGTCAGGTTGGCGTTCCTTTCATCATCGTGTTCCTGAACAAATGCGACATGGTTGATGACGAAGAGCTGCTGGAGCTGGTTGAAATGGAAGTGCGTGAACTTCTGTCTCAGTACGACTTCCCGGGCGATGACACCCCAATCATCCGTGGTTCTGCTCTGAAAGCGCTGGAAGGCGAAGCTGAGTGGGAAGCTAAAATCGTTGAACTGGCTGGCTTCCCGGATTCTTACATCCCAGAACCAGTACGTGCAATCGACCTGCCGTTCCTGCTGCCAATCGAAGACGTATTCTCCATCTCCGGTCGTGGTACCGTTGTTACCGGTCGTGTAGAGCGCGGTATCGTTAAAGTAGGTGAAGAAGTTGAAATCGTTGGTATCAAAGATACTGCGAAATCTACCTGTACCGGCGTTGAAATGTTCCGCAAACTGCTGGACGAAGGCCGTGCTGGTGAGAACGTAGGTGTTCTGCTGCGTGGTATCAAACGTGAAGAAATCGAACGTGGTCAGGTACTGGCTAAGCCAGGCTCAATCAAGCCACACACCAAGTTCGAATCTGAAGTGTACATCCTGTCCAAAGACGAAGGCGGCCGTCATACTCCGTTCTTCAAAGGCTACCGTCCACAGTTCTACTTCCGTACAACTGACGTGACCGGTACCATCGAACTGCCAGAAGGCGTAGAGATGGTAATGCCATGCGACAACATCAAAATGGTTGTTACCCTGATTCACCCAATCGCGATGGACGACGGTCTGCGTTTCGCAATCCGTGAAGGCGGCCGTACCGTTGGCGCTGGTGTTGTTGCAAAGTTCTGAGCTAATCCTCTGATACTTTAATGCAAAGTGAAAAGGGCATCTTAGGTGCCCTTTTATGTTTGAACTGCTGTTTGCCGTGAAAGCGATCGCTTACTGCAGTTGGCATCAGTTTTGCATTTGATTACCATTCTCTGTCTTCCCGCCGTACCCTTGTAAAGCCAATCATTCTCATTTACAATTTGCGCAGTTTTGAGCGGGAGTGATCATGTACGTTTGCTTGTGTAACGGTGTAAGCGATAAGACAATTCGTCAGGCGGTGCGACAACATCACCCGCAGTCTTTTCAGCAACTTAGAAAGTTTATCCCGGTGGAAATCAGTGGGAAGTGCGTTCGACAGGCGCGTGAAATCATGCAAGACGAACTGATGCAGATCCCGGAATTTAAAGAGATCGCTTAAAACACGCTCATTTTTGACTTACACCTGGACATCTACGCTTCAATAAGTGGAAGCGGAGGATGTCAAATGTAGGCGCTGGTGTTGTTGCTAAAGTTATCGCTTAATCGCGAATAATTTTTTCGACACAAAAAAGGGCACTTCGGTGCCCTTTTTTTATGCAATTTGTACAAATCTTAATTGAAATAAAAACCATTCCTATTTAGACTCAATGCATTGGTTAAGAAGTGAGTCTCTCTATGTATGTATGTCTGTGTAATGCGGTGACTGACAAAGCGATCCGTAATGCGGTGCGTCAGCACAATCCCCACACCATGAAGCAGCTGCGTGAACTTGTGCCGATTGGTACCGATTGTGGAAAGTGCATTCGTCAGGCAAGACAAATTATGGTGGAGGAACGCGGAGCTATCATCCCAATGCATGAAGTTGCCTAACAAAGGGTAAGGTTATTTTTGACTCTTGGCTTACAGGTTCTACACTTTTAGAACTGGCCAGGAGGAGTTACCTATGAAAGGCGATAAAAAGATCATTGCTCACCTCAACAAGCTGCTCGGCAACGAGCTGGTTGCCATCAATCAATATTTCCTGCACGCCCGCATGTTCAAGAATTGGGGTTTAATGCGCCTCAACGATAAGGAATACCACGAGTCGATCGACGAAATGAAACATGCCGATCGCTACATCGAGCGCATTCTGTTCCTGGAAGGGCTCCCTAACCTGCAAGACCTCGGTAAGTTGAACATCGGCGAAGACATTGAAGAGATGCTGCGTTCCGATCTGGCGCTGGAATTGGCGGGCGCCAAGAATCTGCGCGAAGGTATCGCCTACGCCGACTCGATTCACGATTATGTCAGCCGCGATTTGATGATCGACATTCTGGCCGATGAAGAAGAGCATATCGACTGGCTGGAAACCGAGCTGGATCTGATCGCTCGCCTCGGCATTCAAAACTATGCCCAGGCCCAGATTTTAGAACGCAAAGAGTAAGCCTGCCTTCCGTTCGTCATCGCCTCTCCTGCCGGCAACCGTTTTTACGGTGGGGCAGGGGAGCTACCCGCCAAGCATAATTCATACCTTGATCGCCACCTTCATCCCGCGACCGTCGCTGAAGGCGCAAAAATGACGATTTCCTGAGCATATTTCCAACTGCGGCTTGCTTCCTGGGCCATTTTGCGTATAATGCGCGGGCTTACCTAATCTTGGTAAGCCTGATTTTAGCGAATCAGTCGATTGGCAGGCCTTTTTTGCCTTTCGAACAATACTCCCGATATGGGGGTTATATGTTGACGATTACACTCCCCCATCAATCGAAATGGGTGTGAGGAGTAATTATTTACGTTTATAAATAATTGGAGCTCTGGTCTCATGCAGAACCAAAGAATCCGTATCCGCCTGAAAGCGTTTGATCATCGTCTGATCGATCAATCAACCGCGGAAATCGTCGAGACTGCAAAGCGCACTGGTGCGCAAGTCCGTGGTCCGATCCCGCTGCCAACTCGCAAAGAGCGCTTTACCGTTCTGATCTCTCCGCACGTCAACAAAGACGCGCGCGATCAGTACGAGATTCGCACTCACAAGCGTCTGGTTGACATCGTTGAGCCAACCGAGAAAACCGTTGATGCTCTGATGCGTCTGGATCTGGCTGCCGGTGTAGACGTGCAGATCAGCCTGGGTTAATCAGGTCATTGAGCGATTGAGAGGTTGAAACAATGATTGGTTTAGTCGGTAAAAAAGTGGGTATGACCCGTATCTTCACTGAAGATGGCGTTTCTATCCCAGTAACCGTAATTGAAATTGAAGCGAACCGCGTGACTCAGGTTAAAAGCCTGGACACCGACGGTTACCGTGCCGTTCAGGTTACCACTGGTAGCAAAAAAGCTAACCGTGTAACCAAGCCGGAAGCGGGCCATTTCGCTAAAGCTGGCGTTGAAGCTGGCCGTGGTCTGTGGGAATTCCGCCTTGAAGAAGGTCAAGAGTTCGCTGCAGGTCAGGAAATTAGCGTAGAAATCTTCGCTGACGTTAAAAAAGTCGATGTTACCGGTACTTCTAAAGGTAAAGGTTTTGCTGGCACTGTTAAGCGCTGGAACTTCCGTACCCAAGACGCTACCCACGGTAACTCCTTGTCTCACCGCGTTCCGGGTTCTATCGGTCAGAACCAGACTCCGGGCAAAGTGTTCAAAGGCAAGAAAATGGCTGGCCACCTGGGTGATGAGCGCGTAACCGTTCAGAGCCTGGACGTAGTACGTGTTGACGCTGAGCGCAACCTGCTGCTGGTTAAGGGTGCTGTACCGGGCGCAACCGGTGGCAACCTGATCGTTAAACCAGCTGTGAAGGCGTAAGGGGATAGCAATGGAATTAGTATTGAAAGACGCGCAAAGCGCGCTGACTGTTTCCGAAACTACCTTCGGTCGTGATTTCAACGAAGCGCTGGTACACCAGGTTGTTGTTGCTTATGCAGCAGGTGCCCGTCAAGGTACCCGTGCTCAGAAGACCCGTGCTGAAGTAACTGGTTCCGGCAAAAAGCCATGGCGTCAGAAAGGCACCGGCCGTGCGCGTTCAGGTTCTGTAAAGAGCCCGATCTGGCGTTCAGGCGGCGTGACCTTTGCTGCTAAGCCACAGGACCACAGTCAGAAAGTAAACAAAAAGATGTACCGCGGCGCGCTGAAAAGCATCCTGTCCGAGCTGGTACGTCAAGATCGTCTGATCGTTGTCGAGAAGTTCTCTGTAGAAGCGCCTAAAACTAAGCTGCTGGCACAGAAACTGAAAGATATGGCTCTGGAAGACGTGCTGATCGTGACCGGTGAACTGGATGAGAATCTGTTCCTGGCAGCTCGCAACCTGTACAAGGTTGACGTGCGCGATGTAGCAGGTATCGATCCGGTTAGCCTGATCGCCTTCGACAAAGTGGTTATGACTGCTGATGCTGTGAAGCAAGTTGAGGAGATGCTGGCATGATCCGTGAAGAACGTTTGCTGAAAGTGCTGCGTGCACCGCACGTATCTGAAAAAGCATCCGCTGCGATGGAAAAAAGCAACACCATCGTTCTCAAAGTTGCCAAAGACGCGACCAAAGCAGAAATCAAAGCTGCAGTGCAGAAACTGTTTGAAGTCGAAGTCGAAGACGTGAACACCCTGGTAGTTAAAGGGAAAGTGAAACGTCACGGTCAGCGTGTTGGTCGTCGTAGCGACTGGAAAAAAGCTTACGTCACCCTGAAAGAAGGCCAGAATCTGGACTTCATCGGCGGCGCAGAGTAAGTCGGAGGAGTAAGAACAATGGCAATTGTTAAATGTAAACCTACATCTCCGGGTCGTCGCCACGTTGTTAAAGTGGTTAACCCTGAGCTGCACAAGGGTAAACCTTATGCCCCGCTGCTGGAAAAACTGAGCAAAAGCGGTGGTCGTAACAACAATGGCCGTATCACCACCCGTCATATCGGTGGTGGCCACAAGCAACACTATCGTCTGGTTGACTTCAAGCGCAACAAAGACGGTATCCCTGCTGTGGTTGAGCGTCTGGAGTACGATCCGAACCGTTCCGCGAACATCGCGCTGGTTCTGTACAAAGACGGCGAACGCCGTTACATCCTGGCGCCGAAAGGCCTGAAAGCTGGTGACCAGATTCAATCTGGCGTTGATGCTGCAATCAAAGCGGGTAACACCCTGCCGATGCGCAACATTCCAGTTGGTTCAACGGTTCACAACGTAGAAATGAAACCAGGTAAAGGCGGCCAGATGGCTCGCTCCGCTGGTGCCTACGTTCAGATCGTTGCTCGTGATGGTTCCTACGTAACTCTGCGTCTGCGCTCCGGCGAAATGCGTAAAGTTCCAGCTGATTGCCGCGCCACCCTGGGTGAAGTCGGTAACGCTGAACACATGCTTCGCGTTCTGGGTAAAGCAGGTGCTGCACGTTGGCGTGGTGTTCGTCCTACCGTTCGCGGTACGGCGATGAACCCGGTAGATCACCCGCACGGTGGTGGTGAAGGTCGTAACTTTGGTAAGCACCCGGTAACTCCGTGGGGCGTTCAGACCAAAGGTAAGAAGACCCGTAGCAACAAGCGTACTGATAAGTTCATCGTACGTCGCCGTAGCAAAAAATAATTAGAGGATAAGCCATGCCACGTTCTCTCAAGAAAGGTCCTTTTATTGACCTGCACTTGCTGAAGAAGGTAGAGAAAGCGGTGGAAAGCGGTGACAAGAAGCCTTTGCGCACTTGGTCCCGTCGTTCAACGATCTTTCCTAACATGATCGGTTTGACCATCGCTGTCCATAATGGTCGTCAGCACGTACCAGTGTTCGTTTCCGATGAAATGGTCGGTCACAAACTGGGTGAATTCGCGCCGACTCGTACTTATCGCGGCCATGCGGCTGATAAAAAAGCTAAAAAGCGCTAAGGTAGGAGGAAGAGATGGAAACTATCGCTAAACATCGCCACGCTCGTTCTTCTGCTCAGAAGGTTCGCCTTGTTGCTGACCTGATTCGCGGTAAGAAAGTGTCGCAAGCTCTGGAAACTCTGACCTACACCAACAAGAAAGCTGCTGGTCTGGTTAAGAAAGTGCTGGAGTCTGCCATTGCTAACGCAGAACACAACGATGGCGCTGACATCGATGATCTGAAAGTTACGAAAATCTTCGTAGACGAAGGCCCAAGCATGAAGCGCATTATGCCGCGTGCAAAAGGTCGTGCAGATCGCATCCTGAAGCGCACCAGCCACATTACTGTGGTTGTGTCCGATCGCTGAGACTCTGGAGACTAGCAATGGGTCAGAAAGTACATCCTAATGGTATTCGCCTGGGTATTGTCAAACCTTGGAACTCTACTTGGTATGCGAATACCAAAGAATTCGCTGACAACCTGGACAGCGACTTTAAAGTTCGTCAATTCCTGACTAAGGAACTGTCGAAAGCTTCCGTTTCTCGCATCGTTATCGAGCGTCCTGCGAAGAGCATCCGTGTGACCATTCACACTGCTCGCCCAGGCATCGTTATCGGCAAGAAAGGTGAAGACGTCGAAAAACTGCGCAAGGTCGTAGCGGACATCGCTGGCGTTCCTGCACAGATCAACATCGCCGAAGTCCGTAAACCGGAACTCGACGCTAAATTGGTTGCTGACAGCATCACTTCTCAGCTGGAACGTCGCGTTATGTTCCGTCGTGCTATGAAGCGTGCTGTACAGAACGCAATGCGTCTTGGCGCTAAAGGTATCAAAGTTGAAGTAAGCGGCCGTCTTGGCGGCGCTGAAATCGCACGTACCGAATGGTACCGCGAAGGTCGTGTTCCATTGCACACTCTGCGTGCGGACATCGACTACAACACATCTGAAGCGCACACCACTTATGGTGTAATCGGCGTTAAGGTATGGATCTTCAAAGGTGAGATCCTGGGTGGTATGGCTGCAGTTGAACAACCGGAACCGGCTGCTCAACCTAAAAAGCAGCAGCGTAAAGGCCGCAAGTAAGGAGAGTCGCTGATGTTACAACCAAAGCGTACAAAATTCCGTAAGGTGCACAAGGGCCGCAACCGTGGTCTGGCGCAAGGTACGGATGTTAGCTTCGGCACTTTCGGTCTGAAAGCTGTTGGCCGTGGCCGTCTGACTGCTCGTCAAATCGAAGCAGCTCGTCGTGCAATGACTCGTGCAGTTAAGCGTCAAGGCAAGATCTGGATCCGTGTATTCCCGGACAAACCGATCACCGAGAAGCCGCTGGAAGTGCGTATGGGTAAAGGTAAGGGTAACGTGGAGTATTGGGTTGCCCTGATCCAGCCTGGTAAGGTCCTGTACGAAATGGACGGCGTGCCAGAAGAGGTTGCCCGCGAGGCATTCAAACTGGCAGCAGCGAAACTGCCGATCAAAACCACCTTTGTAACTAAGACGGTGATGTAATGAAAGCACAAGAGCTGCGTGAAAAAAGCGTTGAAGAGCTGAATGCCGAGCTGCTCAACCTGCTGCGTGAGCAATTCAACTTGCGCATGCAGGCGGCCAGTGGCCAGCTGCAACAAACTCACCTGTTGAAACAAGTGCGTCGTGACGTCGCACGCGTTAAGACTTTACTGACTCAAAAGGCGGGTGTGTAAATGACTGAAGTTATCCGTACCCTGCAGGGTCGTGTTGTTAGCGACAAAATGGAGAAATCCATCGTTGTTGCTATCGAGCGTACTGTGAAGCACCCGATCTACGGGAAATTCATCAAACGTACGACCAAGCTGCACGTACATGACGAGAACAACGAATGTGGTACCGGCGACGTGGTGGAAATCCGCGAATGCCGCCCACTGTCCAAGACTAAGTCCTGGACGTTGGTTCGCGTTGTAGAGAAAGCGATTCTGTAATAGAGTAGCTGGCTCTCACTTAATAAACGGCTCAGAAAATGAGCCGTTTATTTTTTCTACCCATACCAAGTAAGCGGTGTTATAATGCTGCGCCCTCGGTTATGGGGCTTTTCAACGGCCTAATTTTTACTTGGGTCTTTAAAGTAGTAGTTGACATTAGCGGAGCACTAAAATGATCCAAGAACAGACTATGCTGAACGTCGCCGACAACTCCGGTGCACGTCGCGTAATGTGTATCAAGGTTCTAGGTGGCTCGCACCGTCGCTACGCAGGCGTCGGCGACATCATCAAAATTACCATCAAGGAAGCAATTCCTCGCGGTAAGGTGAAGAAAGGCGATGTTCTGAAGGCGGTAGTGGTGCGCACCAAGAAGGGTGTACGTCGCCCGGACGGTTCTGTCATTCGCTTCGATGGCAATGCATGCGTTATTTTGAACAATAACAGCGAGCAGCCTATCGGTACGCGTATTTTTGGGCCGGTAACTCGTGAACTGCGTAATGAGAAGTTCATGAAAATTATCTCTCTGGCACCAGAAGTACTCTAAGGAGCGAACATGGCAGCGAAGATCCGTCGTGATGACGAAGTTATCGTGATTACCGGGAAAGACAAAGGTAAGCGCGGTAAAGTAAAAAATGTCCTGTCTGCTGGCAAGGTCATTGTTGAAGGCATCAACCTGGTTAAGAAACACCAGAAGCCGGTTCCGGCTCTGAACCAACCAGGCGGCATTGTTGAAAAAGAAGCTGCAATTCAGGTTTCTAACATTGCTATCTTCAACGCGGCTACCGGCAAGGCTGACCGTGTAGGCTTTAGATTCGAAGAGGGCAAAAAAGTCCGTTTCTTCAAATCTAACAGCGAAACTATCAAGTAATTTGGAGTAATACGATGGCGAAACTGCATGATTACTACAAAGACGAGGTAGTCAAACAACTGATGTCTCAGTTTGATTACAACTCTGTCATGCAAGTCCCTCGGGTCGAGAAGATCACCCTGAACATGGGTGTTGGTGAAGCGATTGCTGACAAGAAACTGCTGGATAACGCCGCAGCGGACCTGGCAGCCATCTCCGGTCAAAAACCGTTGATCACCAAAGCCCGCAAATCTGTTGCAGGCTTCAAAATCCGTCAGGGCTATCCGATCGGCTGTAAAGTAACTCTGCGTGGCGAACGCATGTGGGAGTTCTTTGAGCGTCTGATCTCCATTGCTGTTCCACGTATCCGTGACTTCCGTGGCCTGTCCGCCAAGTCATTCGATGGCCGTGGCAACTACAGCATGGGCGTGCGTGAGCAAATCATCTTCCCAGAAATCGACTACGACAAAGTCGATCGCGTTCGTGGTTTGGATATTACCATTACCACTACTGCGAAATCTGATGATGAAGGCCGCGCGCTGCTGGCTGCTTTTAACTTCCCGTTCCGCAAGTAAGGCAGGGTTACTGATGGCTAAGCAATCAATGAAAGCACGCGAAGTCAAGCGCGTGAAATTAGCTGACAAGTTCTTTGCAAAACGCGTTGAACTGAAAGCTATTATCTCTGATGTGAACGCGTCCGATGAAGATCGTTGGGATGCCGTTCTCAAGCTGCAAACTCTGCCGCGTGATTCCAGCCCGTCTCGTCAGCGTAAACGCTGCCGCCAAACTGGCCGTCCACATGGTTATGTGGGCAAATTCGGGTTGAGCCGTATTAAGCTTCGTGAAGCCGCTATGCGCGGTGAAGTACCAGGCTTGAAAAAGGCTAGCTGGTAATTACCAATTGAATCACGGGAGTAAAGACAGATGAGCATGCAAGATCCGATCGCGGATATGCTGACCCGTATCCGTAACGGTCAAGCCGCGAACAAAGTTGCGGTCACCATGCCTTCCTCCAAGCTGAAAGTGGCAATTGCCAACGTGCTGAAGGAAGAAGGTTTTATTGAAGATTTCAAAATCGAAGGCGACGCCAAGCCTGTTCTGGAACTGGTACTGAAGTACTTCCAGGGCAAAGCTGTGGTAGAAAGCATTCAACGTATCAGCCGTCCAGGTCTGCGCATCTACAAGAAAAAAGATGAGCTGCCAAAAGTTATGGCCGGTTTGGGTATCGCTGTTGTTTCTACCTCTAAAGGTGTTATGACCGATCGTGCAGCTCGCCAGGCTGGTCTGGGTGGCGAGATTATCTGCTACGTAGCTTAATTCGGGAGGAAAGAATGTCTCGTGTTGCAAAAGCACCCGTCGTCATTCCTGCCGGCGTAGAGGTAAAACTCAACGGTCAGGTTATTTCGATTAAGGGTAAAAACGGCGAGTTGACTCGTACTATCCACGACGCCGTTGAAGTGAAGCAAGAAGCTAACGCACTGACTTTCGCTCCGCGCGAAGGTTTTGCTAACGCATGGGCTCAAGCGGGTACCACGCGCGCTCTGCTGAACGCAATGGTTGTTGGTGTTACCGAAGGCTTCACCAAAAAGCTTCAACTGGTAGGTGTTGGTTATCGTGCTGCCGTTAAAGGCAACGTGGTGAATTTGGCCCTGGGCTTCTCTCACCCTATCGATCACCAGCTGCCGGCAGGTATCACTGCTGAATGCCCAAGCCAAACTGAAATCGTGCTGAAAGGCGCTGATAAGCAGGTAATTGGCCAGGTAGCAGCAGATCTGCGCGCTTACCGTCGTCCTGAGCCTTACAAAGGCAAGGGTGTTCGTTACGCCGACGAAGTCGTGCGTACCAAAGAGGCTAAGAAGAAGTAAGGTAACACTATGGATAAGAAATCTGCTCGTATCCGTCGTGCGACCCGCGCACGCCGCAAGCTCCAAGAGCTGGGTGCAACCCGCCTGGTGGTACATCGTACCCCGCGTCACATTTACGCACAGGTGATTGCTCCAAACGGTTCTGAAGTACTGGTAGCCGCTTCTACTTTAGAAAAAGCTATCGCGGAGCAACTGAAGTATTCCGGTAACAAAGACGCAGCAGCAGCCGTAGGTAAAGCTCTGGCTGAGCGCGCGTTGGAAAAAGGGATTGCGAAAGTTTCCTTTGACCGTTCCGGTTTCCAATATCATGGTCGAGTCCAGGCACTGGCAGATGCTGCCCGTGAAGCTGGCCTTCAGTTCTAAGGAAGAGGTTTAAGATGGCTCACATCGAAAAACAAGCTGGCGAACTGCAGGAAAAGCTGATCGCGGTAAACCGCGTATCTAAAACCGTAAAAGGTGGCCGTATTTTCAGCTTTACCGCACTGACTGTAGTTGGTGATGGTAACGGTCGCGTTGGTTTTGGCTACGGCAAAGCACGCGAAGTTCCAGCAGCGATCCAGAAAGCGATGGAAAAAGCCCGTCGCAACATGATGAACGTCGCGCTGAACAGCGGCACCCTGCAGCACCCTGTTAAGGGCGCTCACACGGGTTCTCGCGTGTTCATGCAGCCTGCTCATGAAGGTACCGGTATCATCGCGGGTGGTGCAATGCGCGCCGTTCTCGAAGTTGCTGGGGTGCACAACGTATTGGCTAAAGCTTATGGTTCCACCAACCCGATCAACGTGGTTCGTGCAACTATCGACGCTCTGGCGAATATGAAGTCTCCTGAAATGGTCGCTGCTAAGCGTGGTAAATCCGTTGCCGACATTCTGGGGTAATTGACCATGGCTAAGACTATTAAAGTTACACAAACTCGCAGCTCAATTGGCCGTCTGCCGAAGCATAAAGCTACTCTGCTCGGTCTGGGTCTGCGTCGTATTGGTCACACCGTAGAGCGCGAGGATACTCCTGCTGTTCGCGGTATGGTCAACCTGGTTTCCTACATGGTTAAAGTTGAGGAGTAACAGATGCGTTTAAATACTCTGTCTCCGGCTGAAGGTGCCAAGCATGCGCCTAAGCGTGTAGGTCGTGGTATTGGTTCTGGCCTGGGTAAAACCGGCGGCCGTGGTCACAAAGGTCAGAAGTCTCGTTCTGGCGGTGGCGTACGTCGTGGTTTCGAAGGTGGTCAGATGCCTCTGTACCGTCGTCTGCCGAAATTCGGCTTCACTTCACGCAAAGCGATGATCACGGCAGAAGTTCGTCTGTCTGAACTGGCTCTGGTTGAAGGCGATGTTATCGACCTGAACGCGCTGAAAGCCGCTAACGTAGTTGGTGTCCAGATCGAATTCGCGAAAGTTGTACTTTCTGGCGAAGTCGCTCGTCCGGTAACCCTGCGTGGTCTGCGTGTCACCAAAGGCGCTCGTGCTGCTATCGAGGCTGCTGGCGGTAAAATTGAGGAATAAGTAGCAGATGGCTAAGCAACCAGGATTAGATTTTCAAAGTGCTAAAGGCGGGCTCGGCGAGCTGAAGCGCAGACTTTTGTTTGTCATCGGCGCGCTGATTGTCTTCCGCATCGGCTCTTTCATTCCGATTCCTGGTATCGATGCCACTGTGCTTGCCAAATTGCTTGAGCAGCAGAGAGGCACTATCATTGAAATGTTTAACATGTTCTCTGGTGGTGCCCTCAGCCGTGCTTCTATCTTTGCTCTGGGGATCATGCCGTATATCTCGGCGTCGATCATTATCCAGCTGCTGACGGTGGTTCATCCAGCGTTGGCGGAAATCAAGAAAGAAGGGGAGGCTGGCCGTCGCAAGATTAGCCAGTACACCCGTTACGGTACGCTGGTATTGGCCATATTCCAGTCGATCGGTATTGCTACCGGTCTGCCGAATATGCCTGGTATGCAGGGCCTGGTGTTAAACCCAGGCTTTGCATTCTACTTTACTGCGGTTGTGAGCCTGGTAACCGGGACAATGTTCCTGATGTGGCTGGGTGAGCAGATTACTGAGCGCGGTATCGGCAACGGTATCTCGATCATTATCTTCGCGGGTATTGTAGCGGGGCTCCCGCCGGCAGTGGCCCATACTATTGAGCAAGCGCGGCAAGGCGACCTGCACTTCCTCCTGCTGCTGTTGGTTGCAGTATTGGTGTTTGCAGTAACCTTCTTCGTTGTTTTCATCGAGCGTGGTCAACGTCGTATCGTCGTTAACTATGCGAAGCGTCAACAAGGTCGTCGTGTTTATGCAGCACAGAGTACACACTTACCGTTGAAAGTGAACATGGCGGGTGTTATCCCGGCGATTTTCGCTTCCAGCATTATTCTGTTCCCGGCCACGATTGCATCATGGTTTGGGGGCGGTACCGGTTGGAACTGGCTGACTACGATTTCGCTGTATTTGCAGCCAGGGCAACCGCTTTATGTGTTACTCTATGCGTCTGCAATCATCTTCTTCTGTTTCTTCTACACGGCGTTGGTTTTCAACCCGCGTGAGACAGCAGATAACCTGAAGAAGTCCGGTGCCTTCGTACCAGGAATTCGTCCGGGAGAGCAAACGGCGAAGTATATCGATAAAGTAATGACGCGTTTAACCCTGGTGGGCGCGATGTACATTACTTTCATCTGCCTGATCCCGGAGTTCATGCGTGATGCAATGAAAGTACCATTCTACTTTGGTGGTACCTCGCTACTGATCGTGGTTGTCGTCATCATGGACTTTATGGCTCAAGTGCAAACTCTGATGATGTCAAGTCAGTACGAGTCTGCATTGAAGAAAGCAAATCTGAAAGGCTATAACCGCTAGTCAGATTCGTTTGAGAAGTTACGGAGAGTAAAAATGAAAGTTCGTGCTTCCGTCAAGAAATTATGTCGTAACTGCAAAATCGTTAAGCGTAACGGTGTCGTTCGTGTGATTTGCAGCGCCGAGCCGAAGCATAAACAGCGTCAAGGCTGATTATCTCGCATATTTTTCTTGCAAAGTTGGGTTGAGCTGGCTAGATTAGCCAGCCAATCTTTTGTATGTCGCACTGCAACATTATTTGAGTATCCTGAAAACGGGCTTTTCAGAATGGTGTTGCTGTATAAAATAGTAGGAGTGCATAGTGGCCCGTATAGCAGGCATTAACATTCCTGATCATAAACATACCGTTATCGCCTTAACGTCGATCTTCGGTATCGGTAAAACCCGTTCACAGGCTATCTGTGCATCTACGGGTATTGCTGAAAATGTTAAGATCAGTGAGCTGTCTGAAGAGCAAATCGAAAAGCTTCGTGATGCAGTTGCCAAATACACCGTTGAGGGTGATTTGCGTCGTGAAATTACCCTGAGCATCAAGCGTCTTATGGACCTTGGTTGCTATCGTGGTTTGCGTCATCGTCGTGGTCTGCCGGTACGCGGTCAGCGCACCAAGACCAACGCTCGTACCCGTAAGGGTCCGCGCAAGCCGATCAAGAAATAATCGGGGTTATTGAATAATGGCAAAGGCACCTGTTCGTACACGTAAGCGTGTAAGAAAGCAAGTCTCTGACGGCGTGGCTCATATCCATGCTTCTTTCAACAACACCATCGTTACCATCACTGATCGTCAGGGTAATGCTTTGGGTTGGGCAACAGCCGGTGGTTCCGGTTTCCGTGGTTCTCGTAAGTCCACTCCGTTCGCAGCACAGGTTGCAGCAGAACGTTGTGCTGACGCAGTGAAAGAATACGGTATCAAGAACCTGGAAGTTATGGTTAAAGGACCTGGTCCTGGTCGTGAGTCTACTATCCGCGCTCTGAACGCGGCTGGTTTCCGCATCACTAACATTACTGATGTGACTCCGATCCCTCATAACGGTTGTCGTCCGCCGAAAAAGCGCCGCGTGTAACGCAGCTTTTAGGATTGTTGGAGAAAGAAAATGGCAAGATATTTGGGTCCTAAGCTCAAGCTGAGCCGTCGTGAGGGCACAGACCTGTTCCTTAAGTCTGGCGTTCGCGCGATCGATTCCAAGTGTAAAATTGAACAAGCACCTGGTCAGCACGGTGCGCGTAAACCGCGTCTGTCTGATTACGGTGTTCAGTTGCGTGAGAAGCAGAAAGTTCGTCGTATGTACGGCATTCTGGAGCGTCAATTCCGCAACTATTACAAAGAAGCAACCCGCCTGAAGGGCAACACCGGTGAAAACCTGTTGCAGCTGCTGGAAGGTCGTCTGGACAACGTTGTTTACCGTATGGGCTTCGGCGCTACTCGTGCAGAGTCACGTCAGCTGGTTAGCCACAAAGCAGTTATGGTAAACGGTCGCGTTGTTAACATCGCTTCTTATCAGGTATCTCCGAATGACGTAGTCAGCATCCGCGAGAAAGCTAAAAAGCAGTCTCGTGTTAAAGCTTCTCTGGAGCTGGCTGAGCAGCGTGAAAAGCCGACTTGGCTGGAAGTTGATGCTGCTAAGATGGAAGGCGTGTTCAAGCGTATGCCTGAACGTACCGATCTGTCTGCGGACATTAACGAACACCTGATCGTCGAGCTTTACTCCAAGTAAAGCTTAGTACCAAAGAGAGGACACAATGCAGGGTTCTGTGACAGAGTTTCTAAAACCGCGCCTGGTAGATATCGAGCAAGTCAGTTCGACGCACGCCAAGGTGACCCTTGAGCCTTTAGAGCGTGGCTTTGGCCATACTCTTGGCAACGCACTGCGCCGTATTCTGCTTTCATCTATGCCGGGTTGCGCGGTGACCGAGGTTGAGATTGATGGTGTACTGCATGAGTACAGCACCAAAGAAGGCGTACAGGAAGATATCCTGGAGATCCTGCTCAACCTGAAAGGGCTGGCGGTGAGAGTTCAAGGCAAAGACGAAGTTATTCTTACCCTGAATAAATCTGGCATTGGCCCTGTGACCGCTGCCGACATCACCCATGATGGTGATGTCGAAATCGTCAAGCCTCAGCACGTGATTTGCCACCTGACTGATGAGAACGCGGCTATCAGCATGCGTATCAAAGTTCAGCGCGGTCGCGGTTATGTGCCGGCTTCTGCCCGAATTCATTCGGAAGAAGATGAGCGCCCAATCGGTCGTCTGTTGGTTGACGCCTGCTACAGCCCTGTAGAGCGTATCGCCTACAATGTTGAAGCTGCGCGTGTAGAACAGCGTACTGACTTGGATAAGCTGGTCATCGAGATGGAGACCAATGGCACGATCGATCCTGAAGAGGCGATCCGCCGTGCGGCCACCATTCTGGCTGAACAACTTGAAGCTTTCGTTGACCTGCGTGATGTACGTCAGCCGGAAGTTAAAGAAGAGAAACCAGAGTTCGATCCGATCTTGCTGCGCCCTGTTGACGATCTGGAATTGACTGTCCGCTCTGCTAACTGCCTCAAGGCAGAAGCTATCCACTACATCGGTGATCTGGTACAGCGTACCGAGGTTGAGTTGCTGAAAACGCCAAACCTGGGTAAAAAATCTCTTACCGAGATTAAAGACGTGCTGGCCTCACGTGGTCTGTCTCTGGGCATGCGCCTGGAAAACTGGCCGCCGGCAAGCATTGCTGACGAGTAACCGGATCACAGGTTAAGGTTTTACTGAGAAGGATAAGGTCATGCGCCATCGTAAGAGTGGTCGTCAACTGAACCGTAACAGCAGCCATCGCCAGGCTATGTTCCGTAACATGGCCGGCTCTTTGGTTCGTCATGAGATCATCAAGACGACCCTGCCAAAAGCAAAAGAGCTGCGTCGCGTTGTTGAGCCGCTGATTACTCTTGCCAAGACCGACAGCGTAGCTAATCGTCGTCTGGCATTCGCCCGTACTCGTGATAACGAGATCGTGGCAAAACTGTTTAACGAGCTGGGCCCGCGTTTCGCGAGCCGTGCCGGTGGTTACACTCGCATTCTGAAGTGTGGCTTCCGCGCAGGCGACAACGCGCCGATGGCATACATCGAGCTGGTTGATCGTGCTGAGTCTCAAGCAGAAGTGGCAACTGCAGAGTAATCTGTAGACGCGTAAAAAAACCGGGCTTGCCCGGTTTTTTTACGTCCAAATCCAGACAAATGTGCGCAATTTCCCCTGCTGTGCTTAAGATCCCCGCCCCTATCCGCTATGCTAAGGCTTATTCATTAGGCTAACCGAGGCTGTCTGTCATGGGATTGCTCGATCAATGGGCGGAACGTCATATCCTTGATGCCCAGGATAAAGGTGAGTTCGACAACCTGCCCGGCCAGGGGCAGCCGCTGGCGCTGGAAGATGACAGCGCGGTGCCGCCCGAGCTACGCGCCGGTTACCGTTTGCTGAAAAATGCCGGTTACCTGCCGCCGGCGCTGGAAGATCGCAAGGAGGCATTAACCGTTGCTCGCTTACTGCAAGAGATTAATAGCGAACATCCGGACTATGTCGATCTCAGCAAGCGCATGGCACTGCTGGAACATCGATTGCGCCAGGCTGGGATGAGCACGGATTTCTTGCATGGCGAATATCAGCACGCACTGGACGGCAAATTCACCCGAGAGGAGAAGTCATGTTCAAGATAGGTCAGTTGGCCAAGCTCGCCGAAGTGACGCCGGATACCGTGCGTTACTATGAAAAGCAGGGCATGATGGATCACAATGTCCGCACCGAAGGCGGTTATCGGCTGTATACGGAGCAGGACCTGCAGCGGCTGCGTTTTATTCGCTATGCCAAACAGTTGGGCTTTACTCTGGAAACGATCGCCGAACTGCTGTCGATCCGGGTTGATCCTGAACACCATACCTGCCAGGAATCGAAGTCGATCGTCGATGCTCGCCTGAGCGAAGTGGAAAGCAAGTTGGCGGAGCTGACCCGCATGCGCGAATCGTTGAAACGCTTGAGTGACGCCTGCTGCGGCACTGCCCATACCAGCAACTATTGTTCTATTCTGGAAGCCCTGGAGCAGGGCGCCAGCGATGATAAAGGCAAAAAAGGTTGCTGACGGCACTTTAATTTTTATATTGCCGGCAGTATTATCGGCTCGTTTTATTACCCTACCTTTTACAGGAGCATTACCATGACGAAATATCGTCACACTAAAGGCCAGATTCAAGATAACGCCATTGAGGCGCTGCTGCATGACCCGTTATTCCGCCAACGAGTGGAAAAGAATGTGAAAGGCAAAGGCAGCTATCGGCGTAAAGAAAAACACAACAAAGGCGGTAACTGGGAGGCCAGTGGCAAACTATCAAACGATAATTTACCACTGGCCTTCTGGTTTTAAGGCATTAAAAAAGCCACCGATGAAGGTGGCTTTTTATTGGCGTAACCTAATGCTGTTTTACAGCTTTGGCTGCTGTTGCTGGCTCAGCAAATCACGGATTTCCGTCAGCAGTTTCTCTTCTGCGGTTGGTTCTGGCGGCGCTGCCGGCGCTTCTTCCTGCTTGCGGCGCATCTTGTTCATCAGTTTAATCGCCAGGAAGATAGCAAAGGCGACAATCACAAAGTCAAATACGGTCTGGATGAATGAACCATAGTTCATTACCACCGCCGGTACGGCGCCCTGAGCTTCACGTAACACCAGATGGAACTGTTTAAAATCGACGCCGCCAATCAGTAAGCCCAACGGTGGCATGATGATATCGGCCACGAAGGACGAAACAATCTTGCCGAATGCAGCACCGATAATCACACCGACGGCCAGATCGACCACGTTGCCGCGCATGGCAAATTCGCGAAACTCTTTCAACATACTCATAGAACGCACCCCTTGCAGAATTAATAACTCAAGTTTAACAAAGCAATTTCCCTTTGCCACAAATGGCGAGAAGTTTTATCTCCTCCCAAGGCAGAGAACAACTACGCAATTATAGACCATCGCCTAATAAATTCGTTCTACAAGAAGAACGGACTCGGTTGGAACAAGCGTTCAACGTCCGGCACGAATTTCTTGTCGGTAATAAACATGATGACGTGATCGCCCTGTTCGATTTTGCTGTTGCCGTTGGCGATGATCACGTCGTCGCCTCGCACGATAGCGCCGATGGTGGTACCCGGCGGCAGCTTGATGTCTTCGACGATGCGGCCGACCACTTTGGAGGTGCTTTCGTCGCCGTGAGCAATCGCTTCGATCGCTTCAGCTACGCCGCGGCGCAGCGACGAAACGCTGACGATATCCGCTTTGCGCACGTGTCCCAGCAGGGCGGAGATGGTTGCCTGCTGGGGAGAAATGGCGATATCGATCACGCTGCCTTGCACCAGATCGACATAGGCACGGCGCTGGATCAATACCATCACCTTCTTGGCGCCCATGCGCTTGGCCAGCATGGCCGACATGATGTTGGCCTCATCGTCGTTAGTGATGGCGATGAAGACGTCCACCTGCTCGACGTGCTCTTCGGCCAGCAGCTCCTGATCCGAAGCATCGCCGTAGAACACGATGGTATCGTGCAGCTGTTCGGCCAGTTCGGCGGCGCGTTGCTGATTGCGCTCGATCAGTTTGACGTTGTAGTCTTTTTCCAGCTTGGCGGCCAGGCCGGCGCCGACGTTGCCGCCGCCGACGATCATGATGCGCTTATAGGGTTTTTCCAGCCGTTGCAGTTCGCTCATTACCGCGCGGATGTGCTGTGAGGCGGCGACGAAGAACACTTCATCGCCGGCTTCGATAATGGTCGAGCCCTGCGGTCGGATCGGACGATCCTGGCGGAATATGGCGGCGACGCGGGTATCGATATGCGGCATGTGTTCGCGCATCGAAGAGAGCGCATTGCCGACCAGCGGGCCGCCGTAATAGGCTTTAACCGCGGCGATGCTGACCTTGCCTTCAGCGAAGTTGACCACCTGCAGGGCGCCAGGGTATTCGATCAGCTTGTAGATATAGTCGATGACTAGCTGCTCCGGCGAAATCAGATGATCGATCGGCACCGCTTCCGGCAGGAACAGTTTCTCCGACTCGCGGATATATTCCGGCGCGCGGATGCGGGCGATGCGGTTAGGGGTATTAAACAGAGAATAGGCGATCTGGCAGGCGATCATGTTGGTTTCGTCGGAGTTGGTGACCGCGACCAGCATGTCGGCGTCTTCTGCGCCGGCTTCGCGCAGCACCCGAGGGTGGGAACCATGTCCCTGAACCACCCGCAAATCGAATTTATCCTGTAGTTGGCGCAAGCGGCCGGAATCGGTATCGACGACGGTGATATCGTTGTTTTCACCCACCAGGTTTTCCGCCAGCGTCCCGCCAACCTGACCGGCACCAAGAATAATTATTTTCATCGTGTTCTCTGATTCACACTGAAAGACTTAGGGCGCGCACGCACGCCCTGAAGAATTACATTTTAATCAGCTTAGCGTAAAAGAAGCCATCGCCATCCTCGGGATGCGGGATATTCTGTCGCCCTGGCCGCTGTGCATCGCCGGTTTTAACCAGCTTGGCATCGGCGTGGCGCTGCAAGAACGCGGCAATCTGGCTGCTGTTTTCATCCGGCAGGATAGAGCAGGTTGCGTAAACCATCACGCCACCTGATTTCAGATGCGGCCAGACGGCTTCCAGGATTTCGGCCTGCAGTGCGGCGAGCTCGGCGATGTCGCGATCGCGGCGCAGCCATTTGATATCGGGGTGACGGCGGATCACGCCGGTGGCGGAGCAAGGTGCGTCCAGAAGGATACGGTCGAACTGCTTGTCACCGCACCATTGTTGCGGAGTGCGGCCATCACCCAGTTTAACCTCCGCGTGCAAACGCAGGCGTTGCAGGTTTTCTTTCACCCGCGCCAGACGTTGCTCGTCGATATCGACGGCCATCACGTGCGCTTTCGGCGCCGCTTCCAGGATATGCGTGGTTTTACCGCCAGGTGCGGCGCACAAATCGAGGATCTGCTCGCCGTCTTGCGGATCCAACAGATCGACACAGCCCTGGGCCGAGGCATCTTGTACGGTGACCCAGCCTTCGGTGAACCCAGGCAGATCGGTCACGGCGCAAGGCGCCAGCAAACGCACCGCGTCCGCATAGTCTGCATGAGGCTCTGCGGCGATGCCGGCGTCGGTCAGCAACTGCAGATAAGCTTCGCGGGTGTGGTGCAGGCGGTTGACGCGTAGCCACATCGGCGGCTTCTGGTTATTCGCGTCGACGATCTGTTCCCAGTTGGCGGGATAAGCCTGTTGAATGCGTTTCAGTAACCAGCTGGGATGCAGATAGCGGCTGTCATTATTGGCGGCGCGTTGCAGCAGCTCTTCCTGCTGGCGTTGAAATTGGCGCAAAACGCCATTAATCAGGCCTTTTAACTGCGGGCGTTTCAGCGCTACCGCACCTTCCACGGTTTCCGCCAGCACGGCGTGCGCCGGGATGCGGGTATACAGCAGCTGGTACAAGCCGACCATCAACAAATAGTGTAGCGTGCGCTGCTTGCCGGTCAGTGGCTTGGCCATCAATTGTTGAATGCACCATTCGAGCTGCGGTAGCACTCGTAACGTGCCGAAGCACAGTTCCTGCAGCAACCCGCGATCTTTGTCGCTGATGGAGGTTTGCAGCGCTGGCAGGACAGTGCTGAGCGACTGCCCTTGATCCAGCACCTGGCCGATGGCTTTGGCAGCGATGCTGCGGAGATTGTAATTATTTTTCATAGGCTAAAGCTGATAACGATCGGCATTAAGAAAATAACGGCCCGGCGATGAACGGCCGGGCAGTGGGGTGGCTTACAGCCGGTTGCCCGGGGTAAACCATTCACGACGTGAATTTAACAGGTCCTGCGCCGACATCGGTTTCTTACCGGCGGGCTGCAGCTGGATCAGATTGAGGATGCCGTCGACGGTCGCCACCTGAATGCCGTGCTTGTCGGCATGGATAACGGTGCCCGGTTCTGCGTTGGCGCTTTCTGCCAGCACGCTGGCCTGCCACACTTTCACCGGTTGCTCGTCGATGATGAAGTAGCTGACGGGCCAAGGGTTGAAGGCGCGGATGCAGCGCTCCAACTGGGCGGCGGACAGGGTCCAGTCCAGGCGAGCTTCTTCTTTGCTCAGCTTCTCGGCGTAGGTGACCAGCGATTCGTCCTGTACCTCGCGGGTGGCGCTGCCGTCGGCCATTTGGCGCAGCGTCGTCAACATGCCCTGCGGGCCGAGCTGAGCCAGCTTGTCGTAGAGGCTGGCGCTGGTGTCGCTGCTCTCAATCGGGCAGGCGATCTTGTGCATCATGTCGCCGGTATCGAGGCCGACATCCATCTGCATGATGGTCACGCCGGTTTCGCTGTCGCCGGCCCAGAGTGAACGCTGGATCGGCGCCGCGCCGCGCCAGCGAGGCAGCAGCGAACCGTGTACGTTGATGCAGCCCAGGCGCGGCATATCCAACACCGCTTGTGGCAGGATCAGCCCGTAAGCGACCACCACCATCACGTCGGCGTTGAGATCGGCCACCAGGCGCTGGTTCTCTTCGGGACGTAATGACTTGGGCTGGAATACCGGCAGTTGGTGTTGTTCGGCCAGCGCTTTGACCGGGCTTGGCGTCAGCTTGTTGCCGCGGCCTGCCGGGCGGTCGGGCTGGGTAAATACGCCGACAATCTGGTGCTCAGATGACAACAGCGCGTCAAGATGACGCGCTGCGAAGTCTGGTGTTCCGGCGAAAATAATCCGTAAAGAATCAGACACGTTGATTTCCTGATCGGTTAGGCGCGGGCTTGAAGCTTGGCCATTTTTTCCAGTTTCTGACGAATACGCTGGCGCTTGAGCGGCGACAGGTAATCGACGAACAGCTTGCCCATCAGGTGATCCATCTCGTGCTGGATGCAGATCGCCAGCAGATCGTCCGCTTCCAGCTCGAAAGGTTTGCCTTCGCGATCTAGCGCGCGGATCTTCACCTGCGCGGCGCGCGGCACTAACGCACGCTGCTCTGGAATGGAAAGACAGCCTTCCTCGATGCCGGTTTCGCCGCTTTTTTCCAGCAGCTCCGGGTTGATCAGCACCAGGCGCTGATCGCGATTCTCGGAGACGTCGATCACGATAATGCGCTGATGGATATCCACCTGAGTCGCAGCCAGGCCAATGCCTTCCTCTGCGTACATGGTTTCAAACATATCATCCACGATGCGCTGGATATCTGCATTGACTTCTTTTACCGGCGCTGCGACTTTGCGCAGACGCTCGTCTGGGAAATGTAATACCTGCAAGACTGACATATATCTTTAGATCTGTATCCGAGTAATGAACGAGGTTTAACCTCTATTCTAGACATTTCCCGACCTGATTGACAGCATTGCGCACCAATTGCTCAGATTGGTAATACCACCGTTTTTGCTGAGGGAACAGACGATGCGGCTGGAAGAGATCGCTTTACGGATGCGGGGGGTTACGGGGCTACAGACCCCGACGGCCAGTCGGATCGTGCAGCAGTTATCGCAAATGGGGGGCGAACCCAATCGCGCGCTGCGTGAACTGGGATTGAACGAACGGCAGCGGGCACAGTTCAACCGGGCGGATCCCGGCTATCTTACGGCTACCTTGCATTGGTTGGAAAAGCCGGCGCACCGCATAGTGAACTATGGGGCGCTCGGTTATCCCGATCGCCTGGCCCAGATCGACGATGCGCCGCTGTTTTTGCTGATCGAGGGCGATCCGCAGGCGCTGTTGCAACCGCAGCTCGCCATGGTCGGCAGTCGGCAGTTCAGCCATTACGGCGAGCGATGGGCGAACCATTTCGCCGCTGAGTTGGCGCGCTGCGGTTTCGCCATCACCAGCGGTCTGGCGATTGGCATCGACGGGATTTGCCATCGCGCGGCGTTGGCGGCCGGCGGCTGTACTGTCGCGGTGTTGGGTAGCGGGCTGGCCAATATCTATCCGCGCCGGCACCGTCGGCTTGCGGAACAGATAGTCGAACAAGGCGGCGCCGTGGTTTCAGATCATTTAGTCACCGACTTGCCTCTGGCCGACCATTTTCCGCGCCGCAATCGTATTATCAGCGGGCTGAGCCTGGGCGTTCTGGTTATAGAAGCCTCGCTGCGCAGCGGTACCCTGGTGACTGCTCGCTATGCGTTGGAACAGGGGCGTGAGGTGTTCGCTCTGCCAGGGCCATTAGGGAACCCGATGAGCGAGGGCACGCATTGGCTCATCCAACAGGGCGCGCATCTGGTCACCGGGCCGAAAGATATCGCCGAATTGCTGGAAAGCGGTCTTCAATGGCTGCCGCTGAACGAAAATACAACTATTTGTGCGTCACAGGCTGAAGTTGAATTGCCATTTGCCGATGTGTTGGCTAACGTAGGAGATGAGGTGACACCTGTTGACGTCGTCGCTGAACGTGCCGGCCAACCTGTGCCAGTGGTGGTAATCAAGTTACTCGAGCTGGAGTTAGCAGGGTGGATCGCAGCTGTACCCGGCGGCTATGTCCGAATAAGGAGGGCAAGCCATGTTCGACGTACTCATGTACTTGTTTGAAACTTATATCCACAATGAACCAGAGATGCGCGTCGATCAGGATCAACTGACTGATGATCTCGCTCAGGCGGGGTTTCATCGGGATGATATCTACAACGCGTTGAATTGGCTTGAGAAGTTGGCTGACCTGCAAGAAGGTCAGAATGCCCCTTACTTTATGGATGCCGATCCGCTGGCGATGCGGATTTACACCGAAGAGGAAGGTGCGCGTTTGGACGCCGGCTGCCGTGGTTTTCTCCTGTTCCTGGAACAGATTCAGGTATTGAACCTCGAAACCCGTGAAATGGTTATCGACCGCGTTATGGCTTTGGATAATGCGGAATTCGATCTCGAAGATCTGAAATGGGTCGTGTTGATGGTGCTGTTTAATATCCCCGGATATGAAAGCGCCTATCAGCAAATGGAAGAACTGTTGTTTGAAGTGAACGAAGGTTATCTGCATTGAGCCGATAACGCGCATAGAAGACGTTATGACAAAAAACGCGATTTTTGCCGCCAGGCAAAATGAACCCTGTCCGGAATGCGGGGCCGAGCTGGTGATCCGTAGCGGTCGCCACGGCCCCTTCCTCGGTTGTTCCCAGTACCCTGAATGCCAATATATTCGGCCGCTGAAAGCACAGGCCGATGGGCATATCGTTAAGGTGTTGGATGGGCAACAGTGCCCGAAGTGTCAGGCGACGTTGGTGCTGCGCCAGGGGCGCTACGGCATGTTTATCGGTTGCAGCGATTATCCGCAGTGCGATCACACTGAAGTGATCGACAAGCCTGACGAAACCGCCATTACCTGTCCGCAGTGCGGGCAAGGCAAGCTGTTGCAGCGTAAGTCGCGCTACGGCAAGGTTTTTCATTCCTGCGATCGTTACCCGGAATGCCAGTTCGCCCTCAATGTTAAACCCGTCGCCGGTGAATGCGCCTACTGCCATTACCCGTTGCTGATGGAAAAGCGCACGGCAAAGGGCCCCGTCCTGTGCTGTGCCAGCAAGCTGTGCGGCAAACCCGTCGCGACTACAGAATAATCACATCATGAACTCAGAATTAAGCCCGAACCTTTTATCTATCATCGATGCTTTGCATCAACAGCAGGTTATTGCCTATCCCACCGAAGCGGTATTCGGCCTGGGTTGCGATCCCGACAGTGAACAGGCGGTCAATGCGCTGCTGGCGTTGAAACAGCGGCCGTGGGAAAAGGGGCTGATTCTGATCGCCGCCGACTATGCACAGCTTAAGCCATATATCGATGACAGTGCGCTCAGCGAACAGCAGCGCGCGACGATGTTTGCCAGCTGGCCAGGGCCGGTAACCTGGGTGTTGCCCGCTCGGCCGGAGACGCCACGTTTGCTGACCGGGCGTTTCAGCTCATTGGCGGTGCGCGTCAGCGATCATCCGTTGGTGCAGCAGCTGTGTCGGCAGTACGGCAAGCCGCTCGTGTCGACCAGCGCCAATCTCAGCGGGCTGGAGCCGTGCCGCAGTGCGGATGAAGTCACGCGGCAATTCGGCGACGCTTTCCCGGTATTGGCCGGTGAGGTGGGCGGCCGTCTTAATCCTTCCGAAATCAGAGATGCACTGACCGGCGAACAGATCCGTCAGGGCTAGAGGTAATGGGCATGGAGAAGTTTGCGGTATTTGGCAACCCTATTGGCCACAGCAAGTCGCCGCGAATTCATGCGCTGTTTGCTGCTCAGACCGGCATTGAGCATCCTTATGGCGCGGTGTTGGCGCCGCTGGACGGTTTTGAAACCAGCTTGCAGGCGTTTATCCGCGCCGGAGGGCTGGGGGCGAACGTCACGGTGCCCTTCAAGGAGCGTGCTTATGAGCTCGCCTCCGAGCTGAGTGAGCGCGCGGCGATGGCCGGAGCGGTCAACACCCTGAAGGTATTGCCGAATGGCGAACTGCTGGGGGACAACACCGACGGCATCGGTTTGTTGACCGATCTGCAGCGCCAGCAATTGATTCGGCCGCAGGATCGCATTCTGCTGGTGGGCGCCGGCGGTGCGGCACGCGGCGTGATCCTGCCGCTGCTGTCTTTCGGCTGCCGGCTCACCATCACCAATCGTACCTTCAGCCGGGCCCAGGAATTGGCCGACGCTTTCCGGCATCTGGGGGAGATCTCGGCGGCGCCGATGGATCAACTGGATCAGCAAGCGTTCGATCTGGTGATCAATGCGACGGCGTCCGGCATCAGCGGGGAGATCCCGGCGTTGCCTGCAGGCGTGGTGAACGCGCAAACCCGTTGCTATGACATGTTCTATCAGCAAGGCATTACGCCATTTCTGGCCTGGGCGCAGCTGCAGGGCGCAACGGAATACGCCGATGGGCTGGGTATGCTGGTGGGGCAGGCGGCGCATGCTTTCTTGCTGTGGCACGGCGTGATGCCAGAGATAGAACCGGTCTTGCGCCAGCTGCGCAGCGAGCTGGCGGCATAAATCCTACCCCGTTCTCTTTATAGGGAACGGGGCGCCCATCAGATATCTTCCGACAGGTATTCGTCTTTCCAGCGTACATAGTTGTTAGAAGAATAAAGCAATCCCTCCAACTCGGCGGCGGTCAGCGGCCGAACCTGGCGTGCCGGGCTACCCATATAAAGATAGCCGCTCGCCAGACGCTTGCCCGGCGCCACCAAACTGCCGGCGCCAATCATTACGTCGTCTTCTACGACTACACCGTCCAACAGGATCGATCCCATCCCGACCAGCACCCGGTTGCCGATGGCGCAGCCGTGCAGCATCGCTTTATGGCCCACGGTAACGTCTTCGCCAATTAACAGGGGATAACCATCGGGGTTATGTTCGGAGCGGTGAGTCACATGCAGCACGCTGCCATCCTGAATATTGCTGCGTGCACCGATCTTTACCGCATTGACGTCGCCGCGGATAGCGACCAGCGGCCAGATGCTGACGTCATCCGCCAGATCGACGTCGCCGATCACGACGCTGGAAGGATCGATCAGCACGCGCTGACCGAGTTTGGGGGTGTATTGAAGATAAGAACGTACTGCATCGGACATAGTGCTGCCTCACGTCGGGATCATATTTACCGGCAATACTAGACTCTGGCGATGGAATTACAACCAACGGCAGCGCCGGATCCTGCGGAAAATGGCCCTGATCGCACAAGATCCACTCGGAAGGGCTGAAAAGTGTGCAAACAGAAAGAAAAGATCAAAAAAGGGGTTGTGCAAAAAACTCGGA